>NZ_WMIB01000015.1 GCF_009711125.1 Metabacillus mangrovi
GAAACCAAAATTCCTATGATTAGGAGTTAACTGCGGTGTATCCATACATTTTTTGTAAGACGTGCATCGCTAATGGGACTGACCCCGCCATATGTATGTCGAATGT
The DNA here is from genome assembly GCF_009711125.1 of Metabacillus mangrovi. Taxonomy (GTDB): domain Bacteria; phylum Bacillota; class Bacilli; order Bacillales; family Bacillaceae; genus Metabacillus_B; species Metabacillus_B mangrovi. Next base: position 107 of record NZ_WMIB01000015.1, read on the forward strand.
AAAAAACTTCAATCTGCCACGTCAGATTAAGGGGGAATTTGTTTACTAACATAATCAGGTTACGGAAAATAGAATTTTGCTGATGAGGAAGAAGAGGGAAATTAATATTTTAAAAGAGTGGAGAAAAGGAGGTGTCTGACCCGCACCCCATTAGCGAGCTAAAGCTCCGGCACCGACTCTGCGGTCCTTTGGTACACAAAGCCTCGCAGCCGCAAGTCTCCGTCCCCCGATGCGTTAAAGCAGAAGGGGACTGGCACCGTGCCAGTCCCCACATTCTCTACCGAACTAAAGCTCCTGCACCAACTCCACAACCCCTTGCTGTGCAAGGGTTCGCAGCTGCAAGTCTCTGTCCCCACATGCGTTAAAGCGGAGCGGGACTGACCCCGCCCCGCCGCCATGCATCGTCCAGCCACCAGCACCCTAAACCGTCAACGTAAACAATTCCTCCAACTCATCCGTGCTCAACTCCGTAATCCACTGCTCACTCTGCAAAATTTCATCGTTCAGCGATTGCTTCTTCTCCAGCATCCCATCAATCTTCTCCTCGATCGTCCCGGTCGTGATCAGCTTATGGACGTGCACAAAACGCTCCTGCCCGATCCGGTATGCCCGGTCCGTTGCCTGGTTCTCGACCGCCGGATTCCACCATCTATCAAAATGAATCACATGGTTCGCAGCCGTCAAATTCAGCCCCGTTCCGCCAGCCTTCAACGACAATATCAAAAACGGCACTTCCCGGCTCTGGAATTTTTCCACCATCCGGTCGCGGTCCGTTTTCGACACACTTCCGTTCAGGAACAGCACATCCTCACCGAACGCACCCTGCAGCAGCTTCTTCATCATTTCCCCCATGCCGATATACTGGGTGAAAATCAAACAGCTTTCCTCCTGCTCGCGGATCGCGGTCACAAGTTCGATCAGCTTCTCCATCTTATTCGAGCGAGCCACCACATCACTCGGCACCGCTTCCTTCAAATAAAGCGCCGGGTGATCACAGATCTGCTTCAGCTTGCCGAGCATTTTCAAAATCAATGCCTTCCGCTGCATTCCCGCAAGCTGCGAGACCTGCTCGAACGTATCCTTCACGAGCTGCTCATACATCGACGCCTGCTCGACCGTAAGCGGGATGTATTCCTTCTGCTCGAGCTTCTCCGGCAGGTTCAGGGCGACCTGTTCATCGCGCTTCGTCCTTCTCAGCAAAAACGGCCGGATGTAGCGGCGCAGTTTTTCAACGAGAACGGTGTCGCGTTCCTTCTCGATCGGCAGGACGAACTTTTTATGAAAAGAATGCAGACTGCCCAAATACCCGTGATTGATAAAATCAAAAATCGACCACAGCTCGGTCAGCCGGTTCTCCATCGGCGTCCCAGTCAGCGCGATATGCTGCAAACCGCTCAGCTTGCGGATCGCCCGCGACTGCTTCGTATGGGCATTTTTTATATTCTGCGCTTCATCGATGCAAATTGTACTCCAGGTCACCGCTTCCAGATCCTCAACGTCTGCCTGCGCGAGCCCATACGACGTCAGCACGATATCCTGATCGAGAATACTCGCGCCAAACGCCTCGCCTCGAGGCCTCGTCGGACCGTAATGTAGCCTCACCTTCAAGTGAGGCGCGAACTTCTCAATTTCCTTCTGCCAATTCCCCAATACAGACGTCGGCGCGACAATTAATGCCGGAGTATCAGGCTTTTCCACCGCCTTCACATACGTAAAGTAGGCGATCATCTGAATCGTTTTACCGAGGCCCATGTCATCCGCGAGGCAGGCCCCGAACCGGTTCTCACGCAGACCAAGCAGCCAATCCACGCCTTGCTGCTGGTAAGGCCGCAAATTTCCCAGGAAATCAGCCGGTACCTCATAGGTGGAATCATGGTTCAGTGTCGTCAGCCTCTTCATCATCCCGCGCATCTGCTTCGTGAGCTCAATCTCAATTCCTGCAAAAGCGCCCTGCGCCTCATCGTTCTCCTCGCCGTCTTCCCGGGCCAGCTCCTGGTGCAGCACATCCGACACGTGCAATCCTTCCTTCTCCGCCTTTTGCAGCAGCGTCTTCACTTGCTGGATAAAAGCGGGGTCAAGCTTGATCCACTGACCGCGGAAATTGACAAGCTTCCGCTGGTCGTTCACGAGCCGGTTGAAATCCTCCTCCGACATCTCGATCCCGTTCGTCGCAAAGCGCCAGTTAAAATCAACGAGTGTGTTCATCCCGACAAACGACTGTCCTCTCGGGGTGGAGGAGAGCTTCGCCTTCACCATCATCTGTGATTCCTTCACCACCTGCCACCAAGATGGCAGCAGGATCTCGACACCCATGTTCACGAGCGTCTCGCTCGCGTCCGTCAAAAACATCCACGCCTCATCTTCGCTCACCAATGTGACACCACCGCTAAAGCTCAGAAAAGGCACGATCTGCTGAAAGCGGTCAAGCTCCCGTTCCACGTCATCCGCAAAGCCCTTCCAGCCGCGCGGCAGGGAGGATACACCCTCATACACGTGCAGATCATCCTCGCGCTTCTTGCTGCGGAGAATCACCTCAAGACGCCATTCGCCGCCATCGTATTCCGGCTCATTCAGGCGAAGGCCGATCGTGAACGGCTTTTCATCAATATACCAGCCAATCCGCTCAAGCCAGTCCTGCTCATCGAGAAAGTACCCGGTAAAGTTCGCCATCACCGGATGGGCATCGCGGATCTCCATCCACGCCATTCGCAGGGTCTTGTTCAAGGTGATCAAATCCGAAACCGCCGCACTGAACCATTCCGCGGTAAACCCTTCAAGCTCCTCCGACTCGGGCTTCCAGCCGATCTGGCCGACCTGCCATGCCTGGAAGTCCGGTTTGAACTGCCCATAGGCGGCCAGTTTATAGATCACTCTTGCGGCATCCTGAAGCGCAGGCTGCATCACCTGGATCTCAGCCATCGAATTGAACGCGTTCTGCCCGAGCAGCTCGGCTGTCATCCAAGGGGAGAGCAAGAAGGCCGGCGTTCCGATAAAGCTGATATCCTCAAGGGCCGTTCCGTAATAGGAGGATTCATGCCAAGTGAAAAATACCCGTCTCATTTCTTTCAGGCTGACCGGCTCATCCTCATTTTTTTTCGCCCAAACGGTAAATTGAAAATCCTCCGTCTGTTCAATATGAAGTTCATAGTTATCCATCAATCAACTTTCCCTTCACCAATTCTTCCTTGAATGCGCGGAGGCGCTTATACCGTTCCTGCATCACATCCAGATAGTCTTCCCAATCCTCTTCGTTTTTCAGCTTTTTATACAGCTTCTTTACTTTTTTCATCAAACGGACCGCCCGCCGGTAGCTTTCCCGGTTCCGGTTTTCCATTTCCATGAAAATTGTCTGCTTGTAAAGACCGAGCACTGATTCCGGCTCCCGGGCCTCCGCCTCGTGCAAAAAATCCTCATCCAGCTCATAGATCGGAAACCCAAGAAGCAGATTCAGCTCCGCCCATTCGTAAAACCGCTCATCCATGCCCAGCTGGTTTTCAAAGGCCTTGTAGCTGAACGGCAGCATATCCCGGCATGCCTCCTCGAAGGTACGGTCACTATCCTTTTCGTCCGAATAGGACCTCATGATATACAACAGATGGTCCGTTCCAATCCGCTTTTCGCTGCTGCTGTAGTCTCCATCAATAAAATCCTTCCGGTGCTTCTCTAAATACGGGATCCACTTTTCCAGTCTCCGCATATTTTTCGCTGCCGCGAGAGTGCGAGCCCAGTTTAAAGAGGCAGTAAAAAAGAGTCCGCCTGCATCCTCCAGGATTTGCAGCAGCTCATCGTCTCGCTTCAATAGAAAAAGAATATGCAGGTACGCGTACAAATATCTCGTATCTGTTGCGCCTTCCTTTTCTTTTTCAACGAGAGCCTTATACTCCGCCTCCAGCCACTTCGGCCGGTTCAGCAGCTCCTCCCACAGGATCTTATACAGTTCAAATGCCGGCGGAAACAGCGCATCCCGCGCTTCGAGCAGCCTCCTAAAATACGCACCGCTCTGCTCAAGCAGCGGATCAAGCGCGAAGGGAGCGGCATAGCGGGACATCTCATCGAGCTCCTGCTCCACCGCATTGCTCATATGCGTCACATACACCTTCGCCATGTTCTGAAGCGACGGATCCTTTGCCTTCGTTCTACTGTAGGACTCCACCATCCTCATGATCGTCACAACGGCCAGGTGAATGACGAACAAACGCTTCAGCTCAAGCTTTTTCGGCGCCTTCTGCTTCAGCTTGAAAAAATACTGATGGTAAAGCCCCTGCATCGTTTTCACTTGGAGGGACTGGTATTCTTTTTCAAAATAGCTATGCCAGCTCTCGAGCGAGTCCTCCTTAAAAGTGGGCTCCTGTCTCAGAAGGGCACTGGCGCGCTGCATCTGCTTTAAAAGTTGGGCGTCGCGATCGTCCTTCCAGGCGTCCACAAACGTTCCGACGCGCTCGACGCTTGCATATACATATAAAAAAGCGGCCATCAAATGCCGGCAAAAACCGCGGGCGGGACAGGAGCATTCACTCGCCTGGACAAAATCCAGATCCAGAATAATCGAAACCGGAGACACATCCTGCACCTTCGCACGAATCCGCTCAGCGGAAACGTTCACATTATAGACACTTCCCTGCCGGTACAGCAGCAGCCCCTTTTTTACAACCGCCCGGTCATCCTCACTGCCCGGATCCAATATCGTCCGAAGCCGCTCCGCTGTAAGCAGAACGCGCTCTTTTTCAAGATCTCGCATCAGCAAACTGATCTCTCCTTTCGGGCTGCATTCGGCCCGCTTGTCGAAACTTCAGAAGTCCTAGCACGATAGGCACTTCCAAAGACTGTATCCATTCCTTTATTATAACGTAGAAAAATGTTTCGTTAAAAGGTTTCGAAAAAGGAAAATGCGGGGACTTAATTGTCAGAACGACTCGAATCGTATAAGAAGAGGCTTGCAAATTTTGTAATCTCTTATTATACTATTCTTCGTACATGCTGTATAAAATTGTAAAAGTGAGAGGGAACAATGTACAATGGACACTAAGCAGATGAAACAAGAGGAGTTTCTGCAAATCCTGATGCACGCCTACCGCACTGGCGAGCAGAGAAACGTAACGACAAAAGAGATGCTCGAAGAAATCATAACGCAAATGAAAAAAGTCTATGCATCCTGAGTGGATCGCCCATACATGAAAAGAGAGTCCGGACTCCCCGCCGGGCTCTTTTTCGATAACATTCCGCAAAACCCGCAAATAATTTTTTGCGGGTTTTTGAAATTTTATGATTCTAAATACCTACAAAAACTCCATTGCTCTTACACGATAAGGTAAATGAAGCAATCATAATCGACATCATTCGACCAAATCAAAGGAGAGACCAACATGTCCCACCAATGGATGACCCCCGAACAAGCGGAATTAAAAAAACAGCGCAAGCAGCGTTTTATCATGATTTCTATTCCGATAGCAACCATTGTACTCGGCGCGCTGCTAACCATACTTACAAACTGATAGAAAAGCACAGGCTTGTAGGAGCCTGTGCTTTTTAGGTCTTTTGTCACTAGTTCAAAATTAGTTAAAAATAGAGTTTCTTTGTAAATTTTTTGTATCAATTTCCTGTTTTATGTGGTAAATTCCTATCTTGGGAACTATAATTGCAAGTATTCCTACTCAATAACAGATGGAGGCAACTATGGAAGAAACTATCAGTCTGAAAGAGCTCTTTCAGACACTCAAGAAACGTCTCGCCCTTATTTTTATGATTACTGCCCTGGCAACCGCAGCAAGCGGTGTGGTCAGCTACTTTTTTCTAACCCCGATCTATCAAGCGTCCACACAGATTCTTGTCAACCAATCCAAAAACGAGCAGCAGGCTTACCAATTCAATGAGATTCAAACAAATATTCAGCTGATCAATACGTATAGCGTCATCATGAAAAGTCCGGCCATTATGGACAAAGTGGAAGCACAGCTGAAAACGGAATTATCAGAGGATGCGATCACGGTCGCAAGTGAAAAGGACTCTCAGGTGTTTACGGTGACCGTTGAAGATGAAAACCCGGCTCAGGCTGTTAAAATCGCTAATGCAACTGCGAATGTATTCCAGAGTGAAATCAAAAACATCATGAAGATCGACAACGTCAGCATTCTGTCAAAGGCAACTTCAGGCGAAGATCCGTCTCCGGTGAAGCCGCAGCCTGTTCTGAATATGGCGATTGCCCTTGTAGTAGGTTTAATGGCTGGTGTCGGGATCGCGTTCCTGCTTGAATACCTGGATAACACGATCAAGACAGAACAAGATATTGAAAAACTGCTCGAGCTGCCGATTTTAGGAGCGATTACAACAATTACAGAAGATATGGAAGCAGCAGGACCATCCCAAAAGCAATCCTACACCAAGGCAAGAGGTGAAACGTATGGCGCGTAAAGACCGCAAACAAATTTTTCAGATTCAGAACCGCAGCCTGATTTCCATGAATAATCCAAAATCTCCGGTTGCTGAGCAATACAGGACGATTCGGACTAATATCGAATTTTCACAAGTAGAAGGCAATCTGACTACAATGCTTATCACATCCTCAGGGCCGGGTGAAGGAAAATCTACGACATCCGCCAATATGGCCGTTGTATTTGCCCAGCAAGGGAAAAAGGTGCTGCTCATCGACGGAGATCTGAGAAAGCCGACAGCTCACTTCACTTTTAAAATGGATAATTCCGTAGGACTTACAAATGTACTGACTCGACAAATGTCTCTTCAGAACACGGTCCAGCTTACTGATCAGACAAACCTGCATCTTTTAACAAGCGGTCCAATTCCGCCGAACCCTTCAGAACTGCTTGCATCCGGCAATATGCGGAGTCTGCTGGATGAAGCAAGAAAATTATACGATTTAATTATTTTCGACACACCGCCAGTTCTTGCCGTAACAGATGCCCAGGTGCTGGCCAACCAGGTAGATGGAGTTGTTCTCGTTGTTAGCTCGGGCAAAACAGAGATTGAACGTGCTCAAAAGGCAAAAGAACAGCTTTTTAATGCAAGTGCCAAAATTCTTGGTGTCGTTCTTAACAATAAAAAACAAGAAGACAGCCTCTATTATTATTATGGAGTAAAAAAGTCATAATTCGACAAAATTTACCCCTTTAAGCAGATTAAGGATAATGATAGGATTAAAATAGTGTAGAAAAACATAAAAATAGGTCGAAAGATTTAAAAATAACGCAAAAATATAAAGGAGGTGTTCTGTGTGATTGACATACACTGTCACATTCTTCCGGGTCTCGATGACGGATCACAGCATCTGACAGATTCCATCGCTATGGCCAGGGCTGCAGTAGAGGAAGGGATTACGAAAATTGTGGCTACACCCCATCATCAAAATGGAACATACGACAACCAGAAGGATGAAATCGTTGATCACACAGAACGCTTGAATAAAGAGCTAGACGCCCTTCATATTCCGCTCACGATCATACCCGGTCAAGAAGTACGAATCCACGGTGAACTTCTGCAAGGAATTGAGAACGATGAAATCCTTCCCATTCACGGAACCAGCTGCCTGTTAATTGAATTCCCATCCGGACACGTACCAAGATACGCAGAGAAGATGCTGTTTGATCTTCAACTGAAAGGGATTACCCCTATTATCGTCCATCCCGAGCGCAACCGGGAAATCAATGAGAATCCCGATCTTCTTTATACTTTTGTCAAAAAAGGGGCCTTAACCCAAGTAACAGCGGCCAGCCTGACTGGCCAATTCGGAAAAAAAATCCGCAACTTCTCGCTGGACCTTGTCGAAGCACAGCTCACACACTTTATTGCATCAGATGCGCATAACACGACTTCAAGAGGCTTCCAGCTTTTAAATGGAATAAACGTTCTTGAAAAAGAATTCGGAAGTCAGGCAGCGTACTACTATAGAGAAAACGCCGAGCTGCTGATCAGCGGTCAGACTGTATTTGCCAAGGAACCAAGCCGGATCAAGAAAAAGAAATTCCTCGGCATATTTTAAAAGAAACAAAAAGGTGATGCCTCCTGACCTCTATCAACGGAGACACTCGGCCGCACTGTGGGTGCAAACCTTAGACGCCTGTCGTCAATAGTGCGGTGTGAGGGTGGGTTGAATGCCCATTTATATTTATACATAAAAGAACGATCTAATGAGCGAACACGAGTTTGTTCTTTCATTAGATCTGTTCTTGTAAAACACATAAAGGAGAGTGGTCTAATGACGTTCGGAAAAAGACTGGCATTCTTGGTTTTTTTGGATTCGTTTACCGTCGTTGCTGCTATTTATCTCAGTTATTTCATGATCAATCCTGCCAAAGAGCTTCTCAATCCTGCAATCATAATCAGTTCAGTCGTGCTGCTGGCAGCGCATCACATTTTTGCTTCTCTTTACAAGCTGTATGTAAAGGCGTGGGAATACGCCAGCATAAAAGAACTGCTGGCTATTTTTTATGCAGTATCCTTTTCAGCGTTCACAACCGGAGTTTTTCAGCAGGTGGCTTACCAGGATGTCTATGTACGCATACTACTCATTACGTGGTTAATTCATATGGTGTTAATATGTGGGACAAGGTTTTGCTGGAGAATCTTCAGAGATGTCTATTATAGAAATGCTTCTGACAAAAAGAGGACATTAATAATCGGGGCCGGAATGACAGGTACGATGGTAGCAAGGCAGCTGATGAACAATCGTAACACAAACCTGCTTCCTGTCGCATTTCTGGATGATGATAAGAAAAAGCAGAATCTGCAGATTTTTGGGTTGGCTGTTGCCGGAGGAATTGAAGCGATAGAAGAAGCTTGCAGCAAACTATCAATCGAAACGATTATTCTAGCCATTCCTTCATTGGATAAAATGGCACTAAATACAATTTATAGCAATTGTGAGAAAATAAACGTTAAGGTGTTAACGATCCCAAAGATGGAAGATATCATGCTTGGCAAGGTATCTTCAAATGAATTCAGAGATGTAAAAGTGGAAGATTTACTCGGTAGAGAACCTGTTGAACTGGATATAGAAGGAATTACAGAAACCATTTCGGAAAAAACGATTTTAGTAACTGGAGCCGGAGGTTCGATTGGCTCTGAAATCTGCAGGCAGATCTGCAGATTCAGCCCATCAAAAATTATCTTATTAGGCCATGGAGAGAACAGTATCTATCAAATCGACATGGAACTCCGCAGCAAATTACAGAATGAAATAGAAATTATCCCTGTTATAGCCGATATACAAGACCGGAACCGAATCTTTGAAATCATGCAGGAGTACAAGCCATATGTGGTATACCATGCGGCGGCTCATAAGCACGTGCCCTTAATGGAGTACAACCCGAGAGAAGCAGTGAAGAATAACATTTTCGGTACTAAAAATGTGGCAGAAGCAGCGGATACATTTGGCGTAAACACATTCGTATTAATTTCATCTGACAAAGCCGTTAACCCGCCGAATGTGATGGGTGCTACGAAAAGATTCGCAGAAATGATGATTCAGCATCTGTCCCAAAAAAGCTCGACAAAGTTCGTAGCCGTTCGTTTCGGTAACGTTTTGGGCAGCAGAGGAAGTGTCATTCCTTTATTTAAAAAGCAAATCCAATCAGGTGGCCCGGTTACTGTAACCCATCCAGAAATGACAAGGTATTTCATGACAATTCCGGAGGCCTCACGACTCGTCATTCAAGCGGGGTCATTAGCACGGGGTGGAGAAATCTTTGTTCTAGATATGGGAGAACCGGTTAAAATAGTTGATCTTGCAGAAAATTTGATCAAATTGTCTGGTTATACAACTAAAGAAATAGGTATGAATTTTTCAGGACTACGTCCTGGAGAAAAGATGTATGAAGAGCTTCTCAACGAAAATGAAGTCCATTCAAAGCAAATATTTCCTAAAATTCATATTGGGAAGGCTGCATTAATCAATGAAGAAATCTTACTTGATTTCATGAAAGACTTCTATGTATTGGAAGAAGGCGAGATTAGAGATAGATTGTTGGATATGGCTAATAATCGGATAAATGTAACGACTGCTGTTTAGGTCGTCTTAAGTTAATTATGTAGGAAAATTAATAAAAATAGTTTATTCAATTGGTCAAATGAAATTGTAAGTTCAAAGTAATTTGTCTTGTGCGAACCTAAGGTTTAAAAATATGTTAAATAATATTTAGCGGTAGAAGGATCCACTCTTTGATATAAATTGTGGATCCTTTTACCATTTTGCTAAAACATAAAGACACGGAGGAGTTCAGCAAGTGTATATGAAGATTAAAAGGTTACTAGATATTATTCTTTCTTTAACTGGGCTAATATTATTATCACCGTTTATTTTAATTTTTGTAATAGCTATAAAGCTCGAGTCAAAAGGCTCTGTATTGTTTAAACAAAAACGTATTGGCATAAATAAGACACATTTCAATATCCTGAAGTTCCGCACTATGAGAATAGATACACCTAAGGACACGCCCACACATTTGCTGGAAAATCCAGAACAGTATATCACTAGAATGGGTAAGTTTTTGAGAAAGACTTCACTTGATGAGCTACCGCAGATTTGGAACATCTTTGTCGGTCAGATGAGTATCATTGGACCTAGACCTGCATTGTGGAATCAATATGATTTAATCGCTGAACGTGATAAGTATGGAGCAAATGATGTTCCGCCAGGGCTAACTGGCTGGGCTCAGATTAATGGGCGTGATGAGCTTCCTATTGAAATCAAGTCCAAGTTGGACGGGGAGTATGTTGAAAGAATAAGTTTCTGGATGGATGTAAAGTGCTTCTTTGGTACCGTCGTTAGTGTTTTAAAAAGTGACGGTGTTGTTGAAGGTGGGACTGGAACTACAACGAAGAAAGAAATCGCGAGTAGTAAGGAGAGTATTTCTAAATGAAAAAAATACTGATAACTGGTAAGAACAGCTATGTGGGTACGAGCCTGGAGAAATGGCTAGGAAACTATCCTGATAGATACTTGATAGATTCAATTAGTTTAAGAGACGATTCGTGGAAGGAGAAAGACTTTTCAGAATATGATGTTGTAGTTCATGTAGCTGGGATAGCACATGTTTCGTCCGATCCTAAAATGGAAGATATGTATTATAAAGTGAACCGAGATCTTACAATAGAGTCTGCTGAAAAGGCCAAAACAGAAGGAGTTAAGCAGTTTATTTTTATGAGCAGTATTATTGTATATGGGGATAGTAGTAGCAATAGAAGAGTAATCGACAAAAATACAACCCCTACACCGAGTAATTTTTATGGGAATAGTAAATTGCAGGCTGAGCAGGGTATCAAACCTTTAGAAAATGAAAACTTTAAGGTCGCTATAATTAGACCCCCAATGATTTATGGGAAAGGGTCCAAAGGGAATTATTCCAGACTTGCAAAGCTGGCTCGAAAATTACCTTTATTTCCTGATATAGATAACCAGCGTAGCATGCTCCATATTGATAATCTTTGTGAGTTCTTAAAAATTATCATTGATAATCAAGATTGTGGACTTTTCTATCCACAGAATAAGGAGTATGTTAAGACGAGTGAGATGGTTAGTCTTATAGCAGCAGTACATGGGAAGAATATGATGTTAACCAAGATGTTTAATAGCCCTTTGAGAATATTAGCATTTAAGATTAGCTTGATTAATAAATTGTTTGGAAATTTGGTATATGAACAGTCAATGAGTAATCATGAAGTGGAATATAGGATTAGGAATTTTAAAGAGTCAATTAAATTGTCAGAGTTAGATTATTAATTAACTTAGTTTATACATGGAACAGAGGTGTACCAATGAAAAAAGCATTAATGATGGCATCAGTAGCCTCCATGATCGATCTATTTAATATGGATAATATAAAAATCCTTCGAGATATGGGATTTGAAGTTCATGTAGCTTGCAATTTTGAATACGGAAGTATAACAAGTCAAGAACGAGTAGATAAATTCCGCACGGATCTTGAAAATAATGGAATAAAAACCTTCCATATTCCTGTACCACGAAGTATGTCTGCAATTAAAAATATCGTAAGATCTTATAACTACATGAAAAAATTATGCGCAGAACATAACTATCAAATTGTTCATTGTCATTCCCCGATTGGTGGAGTTATTGCTAGAATGGCTTGCAGAAATTTGAGGAAGTATGGGACTAATGTAATATATACTGCGCATGGTTTTCATTTTTTTAAAGGAGCTCCTTTAAAAAATTGGCTAATGTACTATCCTGTAGAGCGCTATCTCTCAAAATTTACTGATATATTAATTACAATTAATAAAGAAGACTTTAGGAGGGCATATGGTTCTTTCAATTCAAAAAGTATTCAGTATGTTCCTGGTATTGGACTCGATACTAAGAAAATTGAACTTAAGTCTGTAAATAGAGTAGAAAAACGTAATGAATTAGGAATTAACAACAACGGGTTAATTTTACTTTCTGTTGGTGAGATAAATAAGAATAAAAACCACGAAACGGTAGTTAGAGCTTTATCAAAAATAAATAATTCTAATATATATTATGTTATATGTGGAAAAGGTCCACTTGATAATCATTTAAGAAAAATAATAAAAGAATTAGGAATGGAAAAACAAATAATGTTATTAGGTTACCGAACAGATATTGTAGAAATAGCTAAGGTCTCAGATATTTTTGTTTTTCCTTCTTTTCGGGAGGGGCTTTCTGTAGCCCTAATGGAAGCAATGGCTTGTGGTTTACCAATAGTGTGCTCAAATATCCGTGGAAATAATGATTTAGTTAAAGATAGAAGAGGTGGATACTTAGTTACCCCATCTAATACTGATATGTTTGCAAGTGCAATAAGTAAGTTAATTAGTGATAAAAGGTTATGTATCGAAATGGGCGAGTATAATAAAGAAAAAATAGTAAACTGCGATATAAGATTAATAAATGAAAAAATAAAAAAAATATACAATAATTAAAGGGAAGTTAGATAGAAAAGAGTCGTTCATCTATTAATTTTCATTTAATGGAGAGGAAAATGTTACAATTTTAAAATTAAATGGTTAATAATTTAGGATGTGCATGTTCCTTTAATTGAACAACAGTGTGATTAAATACAGAGCGTTGTCAAATATTTTGACCTAATATAAAATACATGCCTATGACTAAACAGCTAGCTTGAATTATAAATTTTGAAGATAAAGCTTGAATTATTCCCTACTTTATTGATTGGAATTTACAAGAATATGTATTCTCAAGGTGATTAATGTGTTAATTTATCCTATAAAGTGAGTACTTATTATATTTAAGGAACAATATGAGAACTGGCTATTATTCTATTCTATTCTGTTGAAAGTCGTATATCTAGGAGAGACGAGCTTTGAGAATACTTCACATAATAAACAATCTAGGCCCAGGTGGGGCAGAAAAATTAATAGAAGAATTATCACCAGCAATTAATAATTTGGCAGGAACAAGTTTAGACATCCTGGTATTATCTAAAGATAACAATATATATTATGATTCCTTAAGTTCAAAAGGAATAAAAGTAGACATAATTAGGTCTCAAAGTATTTATAGTCCACTTCACATTTTGAAAATAAACACCTACATTAATAAAGGGAATTATGATATAGTTCATTCCCATTTGTTCCCAACGCAATATTGGGTTGGATTATCTAGAATATTTTCCAACAGTAAAAAGGTGAAATACGTTACAACTGAACACAGTACAAATAATAGAAGAAGGAATAAACCATATTTTAGATTAATGGATAAGTATATTTATTCTAAATATGATTCTGTCATTTCAATTACGGATAATACAAGAAAAAATCTAGTTAACTGGATTAAGCCAAAAGATCGTGAACTTAACAGATATAAAGTGATTGAAAATGGTATTAACATAGATAAATTCATTAATGCTGCTCCATATAGTAAAAATAAAATAAAGGAGGAGTTCTCGGAACAAACAAAATTGATATGTATGGTAGGAAGGTTTGAAAAGGCAAAGGACCAGGCAACTCTTATTAGAGCAATGAAAGTACTTTCTTCGGAAATTCATTTATTGCTTGTAGGGGAAGGGGCATTAAAAGGAAACAATATGAGTTTAGCTAAAGAACTTGGGGTTTCAAACAGAGTGCACTTTTTAGGGTTTAGAAATGATATTCCTAATGTGCTTAAGACTGTAGATATCGTAATATTGTCTTCCTATTGGGAAGGACTTAGTTTATTTTCCATAGAGGGGATGGCATGCGGAAAACCCTTCATAGCAACTAAAGTACAGGGTCTAGAAGAAATTGTTGGTGGATATGGATTATTGTTCCGTCAAGGTGATGTTAAGGGCCTTTGTTTATTAATAAATAAATTACTATCTGATAGAATTTTTTATAAAGAAGTATCAGAAAGGTGTATTACAAGATCAAGAACATATGACCTTAGGAATACAGTGGAAAAACTTGTGCAACTATACAGAAATTTATAATTCACTTTGTAGAGTTTTTTAATAGTTACTATAGTCCATCTCTGCGATTAGGAGTGAATACATTTTGAAAAATGATTTACTAGATGTAAGTAATAAACTTAAACTGAAAAAAGGCATTTATTTATTAATTTCGGTAATCATAGCTTTTTTATTTGCATTACCTGAAGACATTACTTGGGCAAGAGATCGTTTAAATTATTTAACTTACGCTGAATCAAGTTCAATAATTATACAACGCTATCTTTCTACCGGCATTTTATCAATTTTTTCAAATGAACCATTGTTCTTGGTAATAAATATAATTTTGTTGGCCATGTTTCCTCCAGAACAAATAGTGAGAATAATAATTTTTATATCTACTTTAGGTGTTTTATACGCTTTGGGGAAGGTAACAAACTATAGCTTCTGGATTATTATATTATTCCTCTTTATACCGCAAATAGTAAAAAATCATATAATTCATTTAAGGCAAGGTTTAGGATTAAGTTTTTACCTAATAGGTTTAACTCTTAATAATAAATTTAGTAGATACTTAAAAGTTTCTGCAGTTTTTATTCACAGTAGTTTTGCATTTCTAATACTTTTTGAAATTTTAGAAAGTTTCCTCAAAAAAATTAAATTTAATTTTGCGTTAAGATTAGTAACTTCCACTATATTCTTGACTTTTTTCGTTTTTCTTGTGCCCGAATTGGCGCGTTTATTTGGAGATAGAAGAGCAGCTGACTATGACTTTTCAATAGCGCAAAGTGCGAGTGGCTTAGGTTTTTTATTATGGGCTGTAGCTGGTAGTATATTCATTCTAACTATAAAAAAGGATAAAATAAATGTTATTGCTTGTTATGGAATAATGTTTTATCTAGTTTCTTATTTCTTTTTGGATTTTGGGGCAAGAATATTAGAAAATATTATTCCTTTAATTTTATGTGCAGTATTAAAAGATCAAAAAGAAACTAAAATATTCTTTATTATTTTTTTAACAATATATGGATTTATACAATGGTACACAAATGGTTATAGTTTCCTCATATAGGAATAAGTTATTTTCAATCGCATTTATAAGGTAGGAGAAGCATGAAGAAAATAAAGGTGCTGCAGATTATACCAAGTTTTGGCGTTGGTGGAGCGGAGAAATTAGTTTTAGATTATCTATATTTCTTTGATAATGAGACAGTCGAAATCAAAGCAATTTCTATGTTCGAGAATCAAAATACTATAAATGATGAATTTATAAGAGAAAAAGGATTAGATGTCGTATATTTAGATAAAAAACCAGGCTTAGATTTAAGCATGTTTATAAAAATTAATAAAATTATTAAAGAGTTTGAACCTGATGTTATCCACAGCCATATGAATACAATGAAGTATTTAATTTTTAGTAAAGGAAAAGTAAAATTATTTCATACTATTCATAATGAGCCGGAAAAAGATGCATATGGTATGGACAAATTAGCTAATAAGTTTAGTTTTAAATATTTAAAATGTACACCTATCACTCTTTCGGAAGAGTTAGCAGAAAAAGCAAACGAATACTACGGCATAAATAATGCAATTGTTGTAAATAATGGAATAGATTTTAAAAAATTTATTAGTCTTAAACACAGTAAAGAGGATTTGAGAAAAAAACTAGGTCTTCCTACAGATTCATTTATAATTGGTCATGTTGGTAGGTTTATGGACCAAAAAAATCATGATTTTTTAATTAACATCTTCGCGGAAGTAGTAAAGGTTAAGGAAAATTCTTTGTTACTGTTAGTTGGAGATGGAGAATTACGATGTTACATTGAAGAGAAAGTTAAAAAATTAGGTTTAATAGGGAAAGTGAAATTCCTAGGTTTAAGAAAAGATATTCCTGAAATAATAAAAACTTTAGATGTTTTTTTGTTTCCATCTTTACACGAAGGATTTCCAATTACCTTAATAGAAGCCCAAGTAGCAGGTGTGAGATGTGTGATTTCAGATCTAATCGATAGAAGAATTGTTCTTAATATTGATACAGTTCCCGTAAGTTTGAATACTCCTGCTCGTGAATGGTGTAATACCGTATTAAATAATGAAATTAAAGGAACCCCTATTGATAAAATAGATTATTTCGATATTAATGTAATTGTTAAACAACTAGAAAGAAAATATCGAGAGGAATAACAAGGTATACCTTATCCGGTAGTTATTGCATTGCTTAGTTGCTATCTTATGAAGAGCAAAATATCTTAAAATTTCAAAGATGGACAAAAAATATCTTAAATTTAATAAAGGCAGCGTTAGAAGAATTGAAATGTTATATTTAGTGCTGTTTTTGAGAGAAAAAAAGTTTTTAATGTTAAAATATTATTTACCAATAACCGATGAGATCGCTGTTTAAATATATAAGAAGAATTGTAGTAATGATTACCTAAAAGAGCAATTAATTTATAATTCTGAACAAGAAACATTTAGAACTAAAAATAATTGGAAACAATAGTGGTTTTAATAAGGCGGACAAAAAATGAACTGTATCTCGAAATCAACATCAAAAAGAAGGTATAGTTTATAGGGAAGATAAGAAGGAGGTAAACATTGAAGTATTTACATGTTTTTTCCACTGATGAAAATGAAAAATTTTCAAAGTCATTTATAGAGTTTGTTAATAGTAATTTTAATTCGAAAGATCATGTTTTTTTATTGAGTAATGGGAAAGAGACTAAAACCTATATTTCAAACGCACCTAATTTAAAGATATTGCCATATAATTTAAACAGCATTCTATTAATTTCCCAGTATATGATAAAGTCAAAAAGAATTTTTTTTCATGGGTTTAGCAACAACAAATATATAGATGCCGCCCTTTTTTTTCAACCTTTATTGTTAAAAAAAAGTTTTTGGATAATTTGGGGTGGAGATTTATATCTCTATAAATCACAAAATGAAAGTATTAGAAATAAAATACGCGAAATGCCTAGGAGATTCATTTTTAAAAATATTGGTGGATTAATAACCCATATTAAAGGTGATTACGAATTAGCCAAAAAGTGGTATGGAGCAAAAGGGAAGTATTATTATTCATTTATGTACTTGAGTAATTTACATAAGAAGCATGATGATATTCATGTAAAAAAGGATAATAAAATTTATATACAAGTTGGAAATTCTGCATTAGATACTAATGAACACATAGAGATATTTAATAAATTAAAGATATATAAAGAGGAAGCGATAGAAATAATTTGCCCCCTTTCATATGCACATGAATCTAATCCTAACTACAGAGACAAAGTTATAGAAACCGGTAGAAGTATATTTGGTGATAAATTTAATCCTATTGTAGAGTTTCTTCCTTTTAACGAGTATGTTAGTTTATTATCAAAAGTCGATATTGCGATTTTTAATCATAAAAGGCAGCAGGCAGTCGGAAATATAACCACTTTACTTGGGTTAGGTAAAAAGGTCTACATTAGAAATGACATTACAACTTGGGATTTTTGTAGAGAGCATGGACTAAAAGTATTTAATGCAAATGGTAATTTAGATGATTTGTTTGTGAAAATGGACAATTACAGCAGTAGGGAAAATGTTAATAATGTAAAAAGTATGTTCTCAGAAGAGAAGCTAATAGAAGATCTGAATAAACTCTTTTCATAGGGGCGCTGTTATGAAAATTATTATATTTGGTGTAGGAGACCTTGCTAAACAACTTTACTACTATATTAGTAGAGAGGAAAAGTATGAGCTGGAATATTTTTGTGTGAATAAATCTTTTTTCAGTGAAAGTAAGTATTTAGGGAAAGAAGTAATTACTTTTGAAGATTGTTTAGGATTTCTATCTAATAAAGAATATAAGTTTATCTTAGGTGTAGGGTACAAGAATTTGAAAATGAGAAAAATAATTTTTGATATGATTAAAGAAAAAGGCTTTGATTTTATTAATTATATAAGTCCGAGTGCAACAGTCTATGGCGATATAAAAGGTGAAGGAAATATTATACTACCTAATGTTACAATAGAGCCATTTTCAGTTGTCAGAGATAACAATATAATATGGAGCAATTCTACAATTTGTCATGATAGTGTTATTGGAAATCATAATTTTATAGCAGCTAATTCTGTTGTGGGTGGTTTTTCTAAAATATTAGAGAATAATTTTTTAGGGTTTAATTCTATCATTAAAGATAACATTAGTGTGGAAAGGGAAGTGCTAATTGGAGCAAACAGTTTAGTGATAAAATCTCCAGAAAACTATAGTGTTTATTATGGGACACCTGCAAGGAAAATAAGAGAGCATTTTAAAAATGGTTTACAAATAGAATGATTACCCCTACTCCATAACTTCAAATACCTTTTTGAATTACTATGAGTTTTTTCGTCTTATAAAAGGAGCGATTTATATTAAAAAGCTAGTTGTAATAGGTGCAAACGAATTTCAAAAGAAGTTAGTTGTAAGAGCAAATGAACTAGGTTATGAAACTCATGTCTTTGCGTGGGAAGAGGGAGCAGTTGCCAAGGAAATAGCAGATTTTTTTTATCCTATTAGTATTACAGATAAAGAAAGTATTTTTAAATTTGTAAGTCAAATAAATCCTGATGGTATATGCTCTGTAGCATCTGATATGGCAATGCCTACAGTTAATTATATTGCAAAAAAATTAGGTTTAATAGGAAATTCGCTAGAGTCCACCGAATTAACAACAAATAAGTTTAAAATGAGGAAAGCTTTGAGTGAAGAAAACTTACCTTGCCCTAACTTTTATTTAGTGAAGGATAGCAACTCTATAGATTTTGAAGGAATAAAATTCCCTGTGATTATTAAACCCATTGATAGGTCTGGCAGTAGGGGGATTCGAAGAGTAGAATATATTGATGAAATTGATAACGCGATTGAAAATGCCAAAACGGTCTCTAGTGAAGATAGAGTCTTGGTTGAAGAATATATAGATGGAAAAGAATATAGCGTTGAACATATTACGCAAAATGGTAGACATATATTTTTACAAATAACAGAGAAGTTTACAACTGGTGCACCTAATTTTATAGAAAAGGGACATCTATCACCAGCTAGATTGTCTAATGAAAAAAAGCAAGAAATTATTAACATAGTTGAAAAGTCTTTGAGTGTATTAAAAGTTGAGAATGGGGCATCTCATTCTGAAGTAAAAATAACACCAGATGGTAAAATAAAAATAATCGAAATTGCTGCAAGAATGGGTGGAGACTTTATTGGATCTGATATGGTTTACTTATCTACAGGTTTCGACTTTCTAGAAAGCGTAATAAGAGTAGCTGTTGGAGAACCAATAAAATTAGACGATTTTAATCCTATAGAAAAAAATTCTATGGTAAGTTTCATTTTTAATGATTTTGATAAAGGGAAGTTTGAATTTTTAAAAAAGATGTACCCAACCATTATCAAAGAATATTACATTAAAAAAGAAATGAACAACGTATATGATAGTTCTTCTAGAAATGGTTATTTTATTCTAGAGACCACTAATAAAGAGTTACTATCAGAAGTGTTAAAAGTAACTAACATGGAGGATTAAGACATGATAGTATTTAATGTACCGCCTCTTGTGGGAAATGAAGAAGCTTATATCGGACAAGCTATTAAAAAAAATCAAAAACTTTGTGGAGATGGTCCCTTTACTAAAAAGTGTAATTCCTGGTTTGAAGAGCACTTTAATACTCCCAAAGCTTTACTAACAACTTCATGTACTCATGCTCTAGAGATGGCTGCCCTTTTGATTAATATTAAACCAGGTGATGAAGTGATTGCTCCTTCATATACTTTTGTGTCAACAGTAAATGCTTTTGTTTTACGTGGTGCAAAAATAGTATTTGTTGACATTCGTCCAGATACTATGAATATTGATGAAACCCTAATTGAAGCAGCGATTACAAATAAAACGAAAGCAATCATTCCTGTTCATTATGCAGGAGTAGCTTGTGAGATGGATAGGATTATGGAAATTGCTAATCATCACAAACTATTTGTAGTAGAAGATGCGGCACAGGGAGTAATGGCAACTTATAAAGGGAAGATGCTTGGGACGATTAGTGATCTGGGCTGCTATAGTTTTCATGAGACAAAAAATTATTCTATGGGAGAAGGAGGGGCACTTCTTATTCAAAATAAAGAATTTATGGAGCGCGCAGAGTTTATCCGTGAAAAAGGAACAAATCGTAGTAGGTTCATTCGTGGACAAGTAGACAAATATACATGGATAGACATTGGAAGTTCATATCTTCCTAGCGAATTAAATGCAGCATACTTGTTTGCTCAGTTGGAGGAAGCTGCTAAAATAAATAATAACCGTTTAAAAACTTGGGAAATTTACTATAATGGTTTGAGAGAGCTTGAAGAAAAAGGTTATATTCAATTACCGGTTATTCCGGAAAATTGTAATCATAATGCGCATATGTTTTATATTAAGTGCCGTGATATTGAAGAAAGAACTAAGCTTATTAAATTCATGGAAGAGAGTAATATTCAGACAGTATTTCATTATATTCCTCTGCATTCGTCTAAAGCTGGAATGAAGTACGGAGAGTTTTCTGGAAAAGATAGGTACACCACAAAAGAAAGTAAACGTTTGGTTAGGTTACCATTGTATTATGGGATTGATCCTGAATCTGTATGTACTGTAATATCACATATTAAAAAGTTCTATAAAATGAATAACGAAAGAACTAATGATATAAACAAAATGGTATTACTGTAAAAATAAGGGGAAACGTGAAGAGAATAAATATGTTGTCGGAAAATAGGTTTTTTAAGAATATTGTATTGGTGGCAAGTGGCACAGCCTTTGCTCAAATACTAAGTATAGCTATGTCTCCCATTATTACAAGAATATATCCGCCAGAAGAATATGGGGTTTTATCAGTTTTTGTGTCACTGTTATCCCTTATTAGTATAGGTGCTTCTTTAGATTTTCAAAAAGCAGTTCCAATTGCAGATGATGACCAATCTGCTTATAATTTAATTGTAGGTGCATTCTTAATATTAATAAGCTTTTGTGTGACATTAATAACTGTTTTTGCTTTTTGGGGAGAACAGGTCTTTAATTTATTAAATAGTGAAGTTTTAATAGACTATATGTATTTAATAGCGATAGGTGTTTTATTTATAGGTGTATATAATATTATGCTACACTGGTCTTTACGCATTAAAGATTTTCGAGTAATTACAAGAACAACTGTTACTCAGAGTATTGCATCTAACTTAAGCAAAATCGGTTTAGGTTTAATGGGATTAGGTTCTCTAGGCTTAATTTTAGGCCAGATTATCGGGCAAAGTGGAGGGATTGCTAGACTTTCATTTCCGCTAATAGAGAAGAGAAGGGAAATAATAAACGTCATAAAATGGAGCGAGATACGCAAACAGTTAACTCGATATATCAAATTTCCATTGTTCTCTGCTCCCAGCAACTATATTTACACAGCAGGTAATGAAGTTCCACTCATAATATTAACCTCTTTATATGGAACTACTGTGGCTGGATTATATGGTTTAGCAAATTCAATTGTTAGTTTACCTATAAGTTTATTAGCAATGTCAATTTCGCAAGTCTTCTATTCGGAAACGGCTAGTATTGGAAAGAGCAATCCCCAAAAAATAAAGTCACTGTCGTTGGAACTTTCTGGTAAATTAGCTTTAATTGGACTTTTACCTCTATTAGTATTCGTATTATTTGGCCCTTGGATATTTAGTGTTGCTTTTGGCCATCATTGGTATGATGCAGGTAAATATGCTCGTGTATTGGCATTTATTGTTTATGTGCATTTTGTAATATTACCTGTTGGTCGTATACTAGAAGTAATTGAGAAACAAAACATAGGTTTAGTAATTAATTTATTTCGTTTGGTGGTAATTATTCTTACTTTTATCATTTCGAAATTTTTGCAATTTACAGATATTCAGACTATCACATTATACGCACTAGTAAATATTGCGAGCTACATTATATCTTTTATTATTGTTCAATTAATATTAACTAAGGAAATCCAATTTTCAAGGGAATTTCGTAAAAAATTATAAGCCAAAGTTTTGTATGAATACGTCTAAGCCTCTTATATAAAAGAGTGCTTTTTTTAATTATTTAAGGGGGTTACATTTAATGAAAGGTATTATATTAGCAGGTGGGTCTGGGACACGTCTATATCCACTAACGAAGGCTGTATCAAAACAAATTTTACCTATTTATGATAAACCTATGATCTATTATCCAATTTCAGTTTTAATGTTAGCAGGGATAAGAGAAGTATTAATAATCTCCACCCCTAGAGACATTGGGGTTTTTAAAGAATTACTTGGTAATGGTAAATATATTGGTATGTCTTTTGAATATGCTGTGCAAGACCAACCTAATGGCTTAGCTGAGGCGTTTATTATTGGTGAAGAGTTTATTGGTGATTCTTCTGTGGCACTTATTTTGGGGGACAATATTTTTTATGGATCGAATTTTGGAAATCGACTTATGGATGTTGCTAAACTAGAAAAAGGTGCTACTATCTTTGGCTGTTTTGTAAAAGATCCACGAGCGTATGGAGTTGTCGAAGTTGATGAGAATTTCAAGGCTATTTCAATTGAAGAAAAGCCTGAGGATCCAAAATCTTCTTTTGCTGTTCCGGGTTTATATTTCTTTGACAATAATGTAATAAAAGTGGCTAAAATGGTAGAACCATCTACAAGAGGTGAGAAGGAAATTACATCAGTTATAAACCATTATCTTGAAGTAGAAATGTTAAATGTTGAACTTGCTGGGCGTGGTTTAGCTTGGTTGGATACAGGTACACATGAATCTCTACTTGAAGCTTCAAACTTTGTTGAGGCTGTACAAAAGCGTCAAGGTCTTTATATTGCCTGTATTGAGGAGATTGCTTTTCGTAAAGGATATATTAATCTTAAACAATTACGTATTTTAGCCGAGCCATTACTTAAAACTGAGTATGGACAGTATTTAAAAGAAATTGCTGATTCTGAAGAGAAAAAGAGAATAAATGTAAAAATGTAACATGTAATTGGATATTTGTATATTGTATATTATAATGAGAAAATTAATGCAATTATTAGGAGAGTTGAAATAATGATCAAGAAGAAAGTCCTTGTAACTGGTGGTGCAGGTTTTATTGGTGGGAATTTTGTTCAGTACATGATAAATAATTATGCTAACTATGATATTTATAATTTGGATTTTTTAACCTATGCAGGAGATCTAACTAAGCATCGTAATATTGAAACAACAGAAAACTATCATTTTATAAAAGCGGATATTGAAGATCGGGAAACAATCATTCCGCTTTTTGAAAAAGAAAAGTTTGATTATGTAGTTCATTTTGCGGCCGAAAGCCATGTAGATCGTTCAATCACTGATCCAAGTGTTTTTGTTCGGACAAATGTACTGGGTACACAAGTTCTTTTAGATGCGGCTAAACAAGTAGGTATTACAAAATTTGTACATGTATCAACGGATGAAGTGTATGGAGAATTGGATTTTAATCCAGCAACATTTTTCACTGAAGAAACACCGTTACAACCGAATAGCCCTTATAGTGCGAGCAAAGCTTCTTCTGACTTATTAGTCCGAGCATACCATGAAACATATGGATTACCAATCAACATCACCCGCTGTTCAAATAATTACGGACCTTATCATTTTCCAGAAAAGTTAATTCCATTAACGATCTCCAGAATATTAAATGACCAAAAAGTTCCTGTATACGGTGATGGTAAAAATATTCGTGATTGGTTACATGTCATTGATCATTGTGCGGCTATTGATTTAGTGATGCATCAGGGAGTGAATGGAGAAGTATATAATGTTGGTGGTCATAATGAAAAACCAAATTTAGAAGTCGTTAAAACGATTATTAATGCTTTAGGTAAATCACAGGATTTGATTGAGTTTGTTGAAGACCGTCTAGGGCATGATAAACGGTATGCTATTGATCCTACTAAATTAGAAAAGTTAGGTTGGAAACCAATGTATACGTTTGAAGCAGGTATCGCTCAAACTATTCAATGGTATCTTGATAACAAAGAATGGTGGGAGCAAATCATAAGCGGTGAGTATCAAAAATATTTTGATGAACAGTATATTTTGAAATAAAAATGCACCTGGATATTGGGTGTTTTGAAAGTGACTAAAAATAAATAACTCTAATTTTGGCAGGCTTAAAGAGGTAAGTTTGCCATTGGGAAGCATCGAAAAAAAGTCGTGCCGGTATTCATGCTTCTTTTTTACATAATATAGAGTAATTGAAGAACTAAATGGTTCACGAAACTAATTTGTAAGTGCGTTAATGCTGTATAATTATGTCCAAATGTTGAAGATATTATTTGTTCAAGAGCTGATCTTATTTATTAAGTCTTTAATTCACATTGAGAAAGTAAAATAGGAGGTTATACTTTATAAGAGCAGCGGTTCCAATAAACAATTTTCCGACTTTTATTTTTGAGGCTTATTCTTTAATATCTACCTACTTTTGTTTTGTTCTAGAACTAGAGGATTTTATGCCCTCTTTTTTGTTTACGTAATAGTGATACTCTGTCAATTAAGTAAACACATAAAATTAATAAAAGGTAATGGCTTCTTTTTTGCATATACTTGGCGGAAATTCGATAGGACTCCAAGTCCAATGGGCTCTGAAAGTCTATTAAACTGACTGATAAGGCCCTCTCACTTCTCTGTAATACTACAGTTCATACTCAAAAGACGACAAGTAATTAGAGGCGGAGCGAATGCGTTTCGCATTATAAAAATGCACGAAGTACTCAAAAATCTTCTGTATCACATGTTCCTTTGTTTCGAACGAATTTTATAGAGATCAGCCCACGCTTAAAGACACCGTGAAACGATTCAATGCAAGCGTTATCGAAACTTTCCTTTCCGGCTTCTACTCGTATACATCCACTTTGCACGAAAGAGGGTGAAATTCCTAGCACGTATCTCCCTGATTTAAATTATGCACGATACTTGGATTTGGAGGTTCGGCCAGAAGAGAAGGTTTTAGTGTCGTTATTACAACCTATTTGGACTTTGGTCAACCGATGACTTGTGTGTCATCGAATACTCCGATGAGGAGAAGCACCGGGACGGTCCTTGTGCTTCTTTTTCATTTAGTGGAATTAAATTGCTCGTAAGAGCTCTTATTTGCAGAAAGTTAATGACGTCCTGTAATGTCCTGATTATGTCCTCGAACTGAAGGGGTTTTTAACTATTTCTTTAAAATTTTTCAGAATTAACTTGAATCCTCATGAGCCACCTTATGGTTGTCGTTATATTTGGTAGGCTTTAATGAACGAAGAAACAGGGAATATCAAATTATTTTGTCTTTGTAATATTTTTAATAATTTGGTAGATTTATGATCATCCTATCCATCATCAAATCTAGCTGTACGTTCATTCTTTACCTCAAAGCCTATCATTATTATTAAATCAAATTTATATGATAAGCAATAAATCACCTTGAAGAATTCGGTCAGCAAGGTGAACATCCCGCTCCCAGGAACGATAATCTAACTCATCTTCTCTTTTAGCCTTTGCCGCACGTTCCCTTAATTGCTGAGTGTCTTTTTCTTGCTGGTTAAACATTTTGGACATAGTTCCTGGTTTGTATTGAATTAGCAGAGGCATGGCTTTACTTTCGGCCGGTCCATTTCATGAGATGGATATGGAGAGGGTGAATGATAAATTGTCGCCAATTTACAGGCACATCTGCTTCTTTATGTATAGAATGAATGAGCTCTAACTTGTTATGATGCAACTCGACTTGCAGCCTTGCCGCTCAAGCTAATTTTGAAGGTCTATTTCCTTCTGCCGTGCTGCCAATTCCCTCTGCCTTTGAAACGCTACAGTTTTCTTCCCTTTCCCATGCTGAACAGAATAAGACAGGCCACTTCTCGGAATTCCAGCCGTTGTCCGGCTACCTGACCTGGAATTTACACTATGCCGAAGACTTTGCACTCCAGCACTGATTCCAACGCTCTTCCGTCCTAAATACACTCTTACCCCGGGTGCAATTTTTAAAGCTCTTTCGAAAACCCAATCCCATTTATTTAACACCTCCGTTGTAAGTGTATCATTTTACAATAAAGACTAGGAGAATCATCATACGCTCTCTTCTTCACCTTTCCCAGTTCACATATAGCTTGAAGTTACTCTATAAAGGTTAACCATAATCGTATTGAGATTTTTTGAGAACTAGAAGCAGTTGGTACAATAGATTCAAGGATAACTTCGGTTGTAAGACCATAGGTAAGTGGAAAAACAGAAAAAAATTCCTCAGTTACTATTAAAGAAGGATCCACAGTATTAGCTACTACAAAGGCCTCTTACATTGGACCTTATACCTTTAATCCACTAGAGTTAAAAGGTGGAATAAAGTTATTCATTATAGCAACGGATAAAGGAGGTAACATCAGTAAGGGAAAGGAAGTAATCGTATTGGATTTGTCCATATCCCAAATTTCTGTATCGGCATTAAATGACAGTTCAATTTCAATTAAAGAAGCAGAAGCAAATGCAAAAGTGTATGCAATGAATGGAAAAAGAAATTAGGCGGATCAATTGCAAAGAATGGTGTGTATACACCATTAAGATTACGAAGCAAAATGCAAGCATACTATTTATTGTATGCTGTTGATATGGAAGGAAACTTTAGTCTCAAAATAATGGAACCACCCCAAGTATTCCAACAGTTAATCCTATTCATGACAACGCAACAGTCATTATAGGTAAAGCAGAATCAAATGCAACAGTATATGCTATGATCCGAACATCGATAGGATATAAGGAAATTGGAGAAGCAATATCAAAAAATGGCTCTTATTCAATTAAAATTCCAAAACAAAAAGCATGAACAGCTATTACTTTGTATGCTTTCGATTCTACGTTAAATATAAGTCCTGAAAAGACAAGTAAAGTCCTGAATAAAACCACTCCAGGCAATCCGACGATTAATAAAGTTACAACTAAGAAAGAAACGGTCACTAGTAAAGGCGGTAGCGAAAAAATTGGGCAAGGCACTGTTGATACCAAATGGAATTCTAAAGTTAAAATCAAAGCTCAGAAGAAAGGATCCGTCTTAAAGTTGTATGCTCAAGATCCTCTAATAAGATTAAAAGTAGAATTGTTAAGGTTCTTTAAGGCAGATTAGGAAAGGATTCTCAAGTTGACAACTCAGCAATACACTTTACAATAAGAAAGAACAGCACCTTCACGTGCTGTTCTTTCTCAAATGAATTTGAATGTTTTCAGGAAAGGGTGATGTTGCAGCATCATCTTTTCTTATTTATTTTCTGCTACTGGCGTTACTTCTACATCAATCGATGTATCAACATCAGCAAGATCAGCCTCGGTCATAGGAACATCTTCAGCAGTATCTTCTTTAACTTCATTTACTGCTGCTCCATGAGCCGCTACATCTGCATTAGCTTTATTAATTTCGCCTTCAAGTTCAGTTACCTTTTTATCAGCAACTTTAGCTCTCTCTACAGCTTCACGGGCAAGTGCCTCATAGGATGCAATTTTTGCATTAGCTTCATTTAGCTTTCCATTAGCAGTATTTAGCTCAGCAACTTTAGTGTTGTATTCTGTAGTTTTTGCATCAAGTGCAGCTTGTGTTTTAGCGTGATTACCTTGTTCAGCTTTTAAAGTTTCTTTTAAAGAAGCAATCTCTCTACTCAAGCTATTTACATCTTCTTCCAACTCGGCAACCTTAGCAGTAAGCACAGCTTTATCATTGGATAGTGTAGTAATTTGAGTGTTTAAGTTAGAAACTTTGTTATTCAGGGTGGAGATGTTTGTGTTAGCTTCAGTAAGCTTTGTTTCAGCTGCCAATTTAACTTCACTAATTTTTGCAACTAGCGCTTGTTCGTTATCATCAAATTTAGCAATCTTTTGACCTAGATCCTGTACTGTCTTTTCTGCTCCATCAAGTGTTACTCCTCCAGAGTAAGCTAGACCAAGCGCTCCAAGTGATACAGTACCTCCAGCTAATATAGCTGCCAAAACTTTAGATGTGAAAAATGCCATTCTACCCATCTCCTAATTAGTGTATTTGGTGGATTTCCTTTCCACAATATGTATTTTATAACGAACGTATTACTATTACAAGAGTTTTTTTAAAGAACAAAAAAATATTAATCATTAAGTTAATCTCTTGATAATAAAGAAAGCCGTGACCAAAAGATCACGACTCCTACACTAATTGGACTACCTAAATGGCAATAAAGGTAGTAGCAGAATTATAACACTTCACTTTTACATACACAATAACTGTATGTTTGAATATTCATACTAGAATGAATTCCGCCTGTGAATTCGCATTAAGCTACATACGGCTTCTCTGGTTTTCCAAGAACAGGCTTTCTGCTAAAGTTCCATTTACCTCCGGTAACAATTTTCCTAGGTGGTATTATTTACAACTACCCCCGTTTAACTAAATTTACCCTCAACT
Source organism: Metabacillus mangrovi (assembly GCF_009711125.1). Lineage (GTDB taxonomy): Bacteria > Bacillota > Bacilli > Bacillales > Bacillaceae > Metabacillus_B > Metabacillus_B mangrovi. The sequence goes on from NZ_WMIB01000015.1 coordinate 28,951, forward strand.
TAACAAAACCTTAAGATCCGCTTCATACCATTCTTGTACATTTGATAGGGACAATTCCATCAAATGTACAAGAATGGTTTTATTTTACCCTGTAGGTTATTGTAGTATCTGTTGACACTTTGCTGATAAGCCATGAACGCACGGATGCCAAAAAGAAATCCCTCCATAACAACGGTGCTGTACTTTAATAATGCCCATGAAATTAGTCGGGTTATGAATAATTGGGGATAGTGGGGTGGCGTTTCCAAGGCCAGTACCATCGATTAGGTTTCGTATCTCTTCTTCTAGTTCTATCCCATCATTCATTCACTTCTGTTCAAATTTCTCTCTAATTTGTTCCACACTCCAATAGACGGCTGCGTTTACATCTACCAATTATCTATAAATAAATGATCAACAGATCAGCGTCCAAACGATTTCCATCTTAGAGGCAATGGCCATTTCTCTGGAAATCAATATCCCCCTTTAAGGAAAATTCTACTTGACATGCTTCAATTAAAGGAGAATTAATTAAGAAGCTGAATGCATTATTTTTCATCGAAAGAGCCAATTCCGATACAAATCTTGCCAGAGCAACAATCACTCATACTCCGAATAAGTATGCTGTCACATTATAGATTTGCCCCCTTTGTTTGGTTTTTTTTTGAGTTAGGCTAAAAGGCTTAGGTATATAATTTTTACCATTAAAATGACGACCAGGTTGTCGGAATTTGATGAGAATTCCATATTCGACTTTTGGCCCTTGTGGGATATAATACTTTATAACGTTAATTTTACCAATAATTGAGAAGAAGGTGGAGCAATGGAAGCGAGTAGAGAAGAATTAATATCGAGGGTGCAGGACGGATATCCGTTTGCCGAAAAGTACCAAAAGCTTGAGAATAAACTAAACAGACTTAAGAAGACAAAAAGAATTGGGTTCTTCATTTACCTCACCATGTTTTGGGTAAATTCAACTTTTTTTTACCCGATTAGTTATGGTTTTTTTTCTTTTATACTTTATGTACAAATACTTGGTGGATTTTTGTGGCTTCCTAATGTTTATGGGAAAATTTATTATTTTGCAGCAAGAATGAGAAAGGCTATTAAAGTTGAACAACAAATGGATGAAGTATTGAACGAGTTTACAAAAAAGACCAGTATATTTTATGAATATTGCAGAGTCCCTATTCTAGAAAAAATGGAGAAGTTTTTTTTAACAGCAAGAGCAGATACTTTCAAAGAATGCTATGCATTAGTGGATACCGAATTACATCGGGACCAAGTACTACATTTGAAGGAAAGGCAACTGGACGCACAATTGGAACAAAATTCCCTTTTATCAAAACAAAATGATAGATTAAAGAGTATTGAATCTAATACATTTCATTCTTAATTTCATATAATCTTATAAAAAGTACATAAGCTCCTATACTTTTTAGGGGTTTTTGTTTTGTTGTTAATGTATGTAGTTAAATTGGAGTTTGTTTAAACTAAAGTGTCTTAAATAACTTGGATTTAACTTAAATTTCATACAACTAAACTGCTCTAACTTTTAAAAGGTTTTTTTAACATAAATATCCAATAAAAGGAGCACTTCAGCAAATCAATAGTAGCCCTCTAGAAGATTGGACAAACGAACTACACTCTTAAGTCGAATTATTAAAAAACAAACAATAAAATACATAATGGAGGAATTTATGCAAAAACTTGGGTCATTAACGCTTTTGTTTTCCTTTTTCCTGCTTACTGCTTGTACTCAAGAAACAAATGGTGAAATCCAGGCCGAACAAAAAGATGAAAGAGAAGCGATTGTACAAAACGAAACAGAGCAATCGAAAGAAGTAGCAGAAGAAAAACCTTTAGCAATTAAAAAAATCACTCCTTTGGAAATGATTGAAACTTACAATTCATCCGCAAAACTGACCGAAACCACACTTCTAAGTTCAAATTTCATAAAGGATGTAGAACCCTTTATGAAGCTTGAAGAAATTTCGAGTGGTGAAGAAAGACTGCCAGATGAACTGCTGCCGGAGGTACGTCTTGAGATTTTAGAAGATAGCAAGGAAAAAGTAACGATTAAAACCATTGAAATGGCTGATGAGGCTTATAAGCATGGCAGACACATTACATTGACAGCTTTATACAATGAAGAACAAGGAAACTGGGTATTGGATGACCTGATTGTAGAGGAAGTTAAAAAGGGGTTCCCGCTTAAATTAACATGGGATGAGGCAGTGAAATATGCGAAGTACAAAGGGATGGAAATTGAAAAGATTAAAGAAAAAACAGATGCGGGACCTTTATCTTTTGTGTTTAAAGTGCTAAGTAATAGTAAGGAGCAGATGTTTGCAGGTGCAGAACATCTTGAAATTAATACCGACAATGGGTTGATTACATTACCTGAAGAATACAATAAAGTTGAAGAGGAACCTGAGGAAGAGGCTATTATAAATGAGCCGGAGTCTAAAGATGTGCCAGATCAGAAAGATGTGCCAGTAAAAACGGGAGAAGGAGACTGGAATGGGTACTGGGCGGATGCATCTGGGACATCATTTCTTAATATAACCAATTATAAGAATAATTCCGCGTCGGTAACGTATAGCTTTTGTTTTACTGACAGCTGCACTCAAATCGGTGATACGGGAGAGCATGTTGTTAAATTTGTAAACAATCAGGCAAGGATAAAATACGAAGATGAGGGCTGGGGAAATCCTGGAGAAGTTGAAATCCAACTGGGAGAAGGAGTTATTCATACTACTTTGTATACGTACAATAAAGAATTTAAGGACACGTTAAAAAAGGACGAAGAGTTAAACGAGTAAAAGTGAATAAGGAGTTCACGGGAACGGTTCTCATGCTTCGAATACAAGTCCTGCAAAGGGTGAATCCTTTGCGGGGCTTTTTAGCGCGTCCTTCAATGAATTTGGAAGTTCTAAAGGCCCGACATCTTTAAGATCGTTCTCTGTAATTTAAGAATGAAGCACCGAACGAGTTCCCTGTTCAAAAAGAACATCTTTAAAGGAGTCAGCGTGTTACAAGGAGGAAGACCTGATTCCGTTGATGGTGCCCCATTAGTTACAAAAGGACCACTAGACAAATTTTTATTTTGTAAATTGTAATGTTCTTTTTCAAGCACAAAATAGTTAGAATAAACTAGAAATGATGAGATTTTCAAAGTAATCAGTTCTTAATAAGGGATAAATGGACGTATTTCGTATTTTGGTAAATGTGACCTATAGGCTATACTTATCTTAATTATTCGTTAAAAAGAACAAAACGGGTGGTGATTACAATTAGAAGGTTTACAAGAATTCGTAAATTTAGAAAAAAGACTAAATCGCTTTTCCTTGCCCTCCAAATAACTGCAATCTGGTATTGCATAATAATCTCTGCTACATATCTTACATCTAACACTGCTGCAACCTATAACGATGTTGAAACGATTGCAAATTCTATTCATGCAAATTGGGAAGAGAATAATGAGAACAAAAGTTTAGATTCATCAAAAATAAACATCTTAGTAAGTTCATGTGACAAGATCGTAGCCGAAAATAAAGATTATTCCGTAGATGTTACTGAACCAGTCTTATACGAGATTGCTAACTCAAATAATGAAATTGTTGAAGAGGGAAAAATTGAAGGTGAACGTTCAGCTGGCACCTCTGAAAAAATTATGTTCAGTCCTGATAAGGAAGGACATTATAAATTAGTTGTTTTTCAGGAAACAGGCAGCAAGATTTCAACTGAATTTGTAGTTCAAGCATGCGGCAGTCATACGGTAAATGAAGATAAAGAAAAAGTTGAGGAAAACCAAAATCCAAATGCTGAGATGTCAGAACAGACTAGTGAAGAAGAGGTTAAACAATTCGAAACACCTATCGAAGCCATAGCCGATAATAGGCAAGAAGCTGGTGAAGTGCAGGAACCGATTGCAGAAAACATCAGTAATTCAGATGAAGGAAAAGACAAAGGTCAATCAGCTGACCAAGTAGCTGAACAAACAGCTGAACAGGAAGAACTAGAAGATGTAAATGGGAACTAAAACAAAATGAAAAAAGGCGGTGTAGAATGGTGAAAGTTACTATTAAAAAACTGATCAGCAACATCATTACGTTTGTTCTGTTTTCATTGCTCATCTTGATGACCATAGTGGTTATTTCCTCAAAATCATCAGGAGGTGAGCCGGAGATATTCGGATACCAATTGAAAACCGTCCTTTCCGGTTCGATGGAACCTGCATTTAATACGGGATCCATCATTGCAGTCCAGCCAGCGGAAAATGCTGCTGCACTTAAAAGTGGTGATGTTATTACTTTTATGCAAAGTGATAACACGATTGTGACTCACAGAATAACCGACATAATTAAAAACGGTGACCAGACTATGTATCAGACAAAGGGAGATAACAACAAAGATGCTGATTCACAGCCAGTCCTGTCACAAAATATTATTGGTGTATATACGGGCTTAACAATTCCATATATGGGATATTTCATAGACTTTGCAAAATCGAATATGGGCACTGCTTTTCTGCTAATCGTTCCAGGAATCTTATTACTGATCTACTCAGCTTATACAATCACAGTGGCCTTAAGAGAAGTGGATAAAAGACAGATTGGTTCGGATTCAGAAAGAGCAGTCTGATTGATCTCCTTATTTAATAGGGATTCAATATAAAAAGTACATACCTCAAATAATGAGGGGAAACGGGGAGGAAAGAACATGTCAATTAAAAGGAAAATTGGTTCAGGGGTAGCTTCAGCGGCGTTGGGATTATCTTTAGTAGGCGGAGGAACATGGGCAGCATTTAATGACACAGCAACTGTTACCAATCAGTTTGCATCTGGAACGCTGGATTTGGAAGTAGGTAAAAGCGGGAATAAACCAATCAACTTCGACTTGAGCAACATGAAGCCAGGCGATAATGTACAGAGAATATTTGAGTTAAGAAATGCAGGCTCTATAGCAATCAAAGAAGTGCTGCTGGACACTACAGTAACAAGTTTTGTCGATGGTACCCTTCCATCGTCACAAGCCGACTATCTTTCTCAATTTGAAATTGATTTTATGCAAGTTGATGGTGAGTCTGATAAGTGGGAGCCTAGAGAGAAAGTAACGAAAAATGGCGAGACACTTACATTAGCTGATTTAGTTAATGGCAGCTATCAAACTAAAGTAAAAGAAGAATTTTTAGGTGCTGGCGGTAAGATAAACTTAGCACCACTGACAGTGAAAGATCAACAGTATAGAGGTATTCCTGTCACACCGGCAGACAAAGATGAAGTCTTTATCCAAATCACGTTTAAAAATGATCTTACGAAATCAGCCGACAATAAATATGTACAAAACAAATACCAAGGAGATAAGGTTCACTTTTCCTTTAACTTCGAAGCAACACAATGGGATGGTGTAAAAGTTGATTCGTCCAATGGTAATGGAGCAGTCAACAACGGTGTTCAAGGTTCTGCAGATGGTGGCACTATGCCTTCACCGATAACAACGCCTGTTACAAAGTAAAACAAAGCTCAATACAGAACATAAAGCACGATGAGCGGATCTATCTGCTCATCGTGCTTTTTTTTTCTAAAGGTTCGCTCCCAATAGGCGAAAAACGAATGAAGTAGTAACATTCGGTAATTTTACATTGCTATAGATAAATTTTGTTTTAAAATATTGACTGAAGCTGAGTTTCAATAAGGTTTTGAACATCATCTGAAACTTTGTACCTTATAGGTTGAAACTGGATTTGAGTCTTTTAGAACTACTGATTTATGCTTATATTCCTTATAATGGATTTTGTTTCATATTTTACAATAAAATAGGTTTTATAACCTATTATTATGGGAAGTAAATGGAAGGGGTAATATGTCTAAGAACTTAATAATATTCAAATAAATCCAATTCCTGAATGATATGAAATGAATACTAAAGAGGTGAAGGTAATGGATTCAAGCCACGTTTCGGATTTGGCAAAGAAATATGCAGAGGCTTCCGAGAAAGTGAAAGATTCAGAGTTTGTTTTAAGGAATGCGGCAATGAACGAGATGACAGGCTGGTCGGGAAAGGCAAGGGAACAATTCGACCAGGAGTTCCAGAATATGCTGACAAAGTACAGCTGGTTCTCTCAGGAGCTGTTGGAAACAAGCGGGCAGCTCCAAAAAGCAGCATCTCTTATTGACCAGAAAAATGCTGAACTAGCAGCAGAAAAGCTTGCAAAGGAACTGGCATCTTCAAACCTTTCCTGCCAGAAACCTACTACTGCTTAACAGGAGATGAAATCGGAAAATGGCTGAAAAAATTTCAATTGAACCTGATAAACTGGAAAGTCTGGCAAATTCTATTGTGATTGAGCTGGCACTCATTGAAGAAATCAATACAGATTTAAAAGATGCACTTTCCCGTACTATATTAAATGCCGATCCGCAGTTTGCCCACTGCTTTTCAGGCGTTGATGCTTATGGCAGCGCCGGTGATCAGCTGATTGACAAAATGGATGACATCGATAAAGATCTTAGGGAGGTTTCTGGGAAAATATCTGAAGCCGATAATACCCTCCAATTTTTATACGGGCTATATGACAATTATGGAACGGTTGCAGGGATGACGGCTGTAGCAGCCAATCAAATGAAGTACTTGCTGACAGGTTTGACGGATTATACATTAGGGGCAGACGGGCTATGGAGATTTAAGCATTATGGACCATTTGCAGCACTTGCAGAGAAAATAGATGCGTCCAAATATAGGAACTTAGCAAGGGGGGCTTTAAATCCAAATTACTTGAGAAAGCAATTCATGAATAACTCTCTTGCGGATTTAGTGCATATGAAATATGCCAAATATCTTCCGCAGGATGTTGTAAATTATACAAATTCCTTTCAAGGGTTTATAAAAGGAGCATTAAATGAAGCTGGGGAAAAGGTCACCTTTGGCCAAGTAATGAAAACTGGCTGGAAATTTGCTAAAACCTCTGCCCCTTTGACAGCAATAATTACCGCAGGAACAGAACTTACCGGCATGGGTCTGAGTATTGCCGGGAACTATGAAAAATACGGAAATAACACTGAGGTGTTAAAACGGGAAAATGCAAAAGCAGTAGGAAGAGCCGTTTATAAAACCGGAGTTGTGACTGGATTCTCAGTTGCCGGGGCTGCTCTAGGCGGCGCCGCAGGTACGTTCCTTGGACCAGGAGGCACCATTGTTGTGGGAGCTCTTGGGGCAACTGCCGGAGGGATTATTGGAGAAGTTGTAGCGGAAAGTACTCAGTGGATTGCGGAAGATGTCGCATTAGTCTTTAAAGATCAGATCCATACGGGTGTTGAGCGGTTCAGAGGCACGATGGAAAAGGTAGGAAAGGTTGCAGCTAAAGTTGACGACGCCATTGAAAAAGGAAACGAAGTGATTAATGAGGGGAAAAAAGCAATCGACAAGGGGTTAAAGAAGGTTTCAGATACAGCTTCCTCTCTAATTAAGGACGCCGGTAATTTCTTTAGTAAACCATTATTCGGATAGGAGTTGAGAAGAGTGAATACCATTAATCTAAGTGTAGATGAACTCTTGTTTTGTTTATTCAGCGAAGGGGATTTCGAACAGGGCCAAAACTTTAAAAACATCTATTTTCCAAATCTTGAAGACGAAGATTTTGATTTAATGCTGAAAGTTACCTGCCGTTCATTGCTGGCTAAAGACCTATTGAATTACAGCGGGAACAAATATACATTAAAGAAGGAATACTCTTCCTATATTCGGACCGTAAGTCATGCCAATTATTCTATAAGAGCATCTAAAGTAACGGAGACAGAAGACCTTGGTATTTCCTATAATTTCGGCAATGAATCTGTTCATTCCCATGAGATGATCTATGATCAGCTTGTAAATAAACTCACTCTGTTTGAAACAGAAGAGGAAATTCTTACAGATATGAAGCACTTTATGGACATTGACAGTACAGTTGAATTGGACTATTCCAGAATATTGGGTAATAAAGATGAATTTGAAAAGCTTCTGAAGATAGCAAGCAATGAAACAGAGGGGAAATTTGAATTAGATCACACAGATGACCTTTTTAATGAATTTTTACAGGATCTGAAAATAAAAAAGGGAAAAGTAGACAGTCTGGCTTTTTTTGAATATTCAACAGGAAACATACCTAATATTTTTGATTTGATTTTTGTTCTGAAAGGGGCAAGGAGGCATTGGTTCATAGATGGAACGATTATGAATCAATTCCAGCTAAAGAGCTATAATTCAGATTTGCTCCATTCTTTAGTTTTTAGAAAGAACACTACGCTGTCTATTTAATGTTTACAGGAGGACATCTTGAATACAACACTTTTACAAAATCGCCCGATAAAAATAAAAATGAATCCGTTCTTCTTTGTATGGCTGTTTATGGTGACGGTCGGCGGTATTGCATTGAGTATCTTTTTAATTGGATACGGGTTTCAGTTTAAGTCATCATATTCCTTAATATCAATATTTGTAGGAATAGTAACTCTTCCATTTTCAATGCTGACGACCATCTTATGGGTGCCTTCATTTTTTAAAAGAGGCACCACCCTATATAAAATATACGAAGGAGAAAATGGATACATTACAGACGGAAAAAGACAAGTTGCTTTCAAGGATATACAAGATATCCGTTTGAATCTATACAGGCCTAGCCTTCAAGGGCTTTTTTATCAGGAATTAATTGTATCAACTTTTGATAATCGGGTAGTCAGGTTTCACACCTTCAATACATTAAAACCACTTGATGTTAAGCAGCACATAGAGAAATATGTCATTCCCTACATGCATCCACATGCCCAGGAAGCCTGGTTCAGGAAGTTTACAAATGGCAGGATCCAGCCTTAATACATATTATCCCGAGAGGTGTGAACCACCCTGCAAGATTATAAAAATTCAAACTATAAACAGAAAAAGCGGGATGAAAAGGGAGAAGGCTGTATAAGCGACTTGAAAGGTGGCTGTCTGGACAGTTGCAGCTGCACCAACGGCTGTTTCACATTAGCCATGATTCCTATTCAATTTATTGTGCTGGGGTATTATTTAGTTGATTTGGTCTTTTAATATAGCGCCTGTTCGGGAAAAGCTCTGCAGAAGAAATCTGCAGGGTTTTTTTGTGTGAGAAATGAGATAGGTTAATTGATTCTAAGTAAAGCTCAAATATATTTAGTTCTATTTATGTGTTCAACAAAGAATTATGGTCAAATAGAACTGAGTTTTTAGTATCTGGAAGAGTTCAGGTAATTACCGTGAAAATAGGGAAAGGAATAAATGGTTATTTCTCTTTAAGTAAGATTTTCTTGAACAGTTGCTGGAACGTGTATGATTACGGCCAAAATACAACATCAGGGAGGATTACTATGCAGAGGATGGAGTTTTTATCAGATCTTACAGTGGATAAAATGAGAAAAGATTTACATGAATTAATAGCAAAGTTACATCGGGTGGGCATTAATACTGAAAAGTTAGAACCAATTTACAGCAACTTAAATGCTCTCAGCTTATTCAGTGATCGTCAAATCGTTTCAGTTACTGGTTTACAGAGCGTAGGGAAGACGTATTTAATAAAGCGGGCTTTAGGGTTGCCTGAAGACTTACTTCTATCTGAGGTAGGAGTTGGAGAAAAACGGCCGGTCCTTATTTCTTCTAGGGATGATATTCATGAAATGCAGTTCTTTTCTTCAAAATCCATACGGAATGAATCGGGCAGTATGGACGTGGTAAAGTCCCCTATAACTAAAGATGAGTTAAACAAAAATGTCCAAAATCCCAGTAGCGATATGCTGTGGTTTGAAATAGTGCTGCCTGATGGTAAACAGCTTGGTCATTTAACTTTAGCATTGCTTCCTGGGTTTGAACGGAAGGGTGAATCTGATTCTCAGAGATTTTTAGATCTCTTTTTAAACTGCTCTTCTGGGATGATTTTAGTACTTAACCATATGCGCCTTGCCCAACGGGATCAGGAACTCCTATTGAAAAAGGTATCAGACATATATAGAGATAAAGAACCAGGTTTTGTTTTGACACATGCCAACGAACTTTCTGAAGAAAATAGAAAATCCCTTGTTGATAACCTGGCAAGTAAATTTACCATTATGAATCAGGACCAAATCGTTTATGCCGATAAATCAATTGAGAGTGTACCTGGGGATATCGAACGGTTAATTAAACAAAATAGCCGTTTCACGTATGATTCTTTAGGTCTTCATTACAAAAAATTGTTAGAAGTCGGACAAACGCTGTCGAATGTATTAAGTGAAATAGAAAGTGTGGTTAATGCTAAATATACTGCTAATGAAAATGCGAATGAAATCAGGATTATGCAGCGTGAATTTAATAAATACAGGGAACAATACAGCAGCGATTTAAAAAAAGATTTAAGACTTGCCATGGATCAGCATCTCAAGAAATGTGATCAGGAAGTAATTCGGGATTTAAGAAACGAAGAAAACAGGTGGTATAAAAAAATAAGTACTGCTTTTAAAAGCGACTTAACCTTTAATGAGAAACAGGAAATCTTGGACTGGGTAAAAAACATTTATTCAACACCTGAACCAGATAAACTTAATCAAATCGTTCTGCAATCTATTGATGGTGTTACAAAAAAGAAAGCTAGAAAATATGAAAAACTAGGGATTAAGTCTATAAACTCACTTGAAAAGCATGAAGGAACTGATGCTAAAATGAGTCTGAGTTTTATGAATAGAAATTCTAAGAATAGTGACCGTCCATCTGGTAATGATGATGAATCCTTTATTAATAAAGAGATTGTGAATACGTTAAAAGAGATTGAAAGTTATTTAAATCCTCAAGAGTCATATCGTACGCTTACAGATCAAAATTTACGTTATATGCCAATAATAGCCGGTGCGATTTCACAGCATATTATAACTTCAAAGAGTGTCCTTGAACTAAATGGGATTACTGAAAAAGAAATGAATGACTATCAGACATTAAAAGAAAAAGCGGGAGATGTAGATTTATTTAAGGAAGAGGTAAACAATCTGGCAATAGACATGAAACATATGGTAGCAGGAACGGCTGTATTTTTCGGCATTGATGCAATCGATGGGGAATTTAATAGCTTTGGAGCTGCACTCAGCGCATTGAAAGCACTTGGAATAACCGGCTCCATAGCAACAGGGATAACTGCTGGCTCATTTGCTGCTCTAACAGTCGCATTTGCAATGAAAAAAGGGGCAGAGAAGTTAGAAAGATATAAATTTGAGCGTCAGGATTATGCCCATCATGTACTAAAAGCAGCTGGAGATTACCAGGTAGAGTCAATCGTTAATTTAGTAAATGAAGTGATGGAAGAAATGGAGGACCAATTGGTAATGGTTCATCAGGCACGACTTCAATCAAAAGTTAATATTCCAATTTATGAGGAAATTGCAATAAGAATTGGGCGTTTAAATAATGACTGTGGAAAATTAAATGAAGTGGCATATAGAAATGCAGCATTTATTAATTGAATTCCAAAAACATCGGATGGATTGGGCATTTGAAGCAAAAGATGATTTCTTAAACCAATTTCGAATTTTTAAGGCAACAGAGAATAAGCAGGAAGATAGAAAATTAATTATTTCAGTTTATGGCCCCACTCAAGTAGGAAAAACATCGCTCATTCTAACCCTGATGGGAGTAAAAGAGCAGTATTTAGACGAAATATCGGAGTTTTTGAGAGGAAAGAGAAAGCTTGGTGAATCTGCTACTGCCACAGTTACAAAATATCAAATTTCCCCTACTGAAGACTTTATTGTAAAAGTACCGGATCATCAAGAAAGAATAATTAAGTCTGTTCATGAATTTGAGGAACAGATGGCACATCTAAGGAACCTGGTGGAAACAGGATCCATTCAAAGCATAGAGCCCGTTAATATTGCAGTTCCCAAATCAAAATGTAAGGAGCAAGTACGTCAAATAGAGTTGCTTGATTTACCAGGTATTGAGTCAGCTGAATTGAAAGAGCAGAGACATGTTGCACGATGTGTGGAATTTTGGGTACCTAACTCTCATATCTGTTTGATCGTAAATGGAGCAGCAGATTTAACCTTTCTAAGGGACATTCCAATGTCAAATCTGCAAAGGTGGTATAAACTCCCTGATAATTATTTTATCGTATTAACACGCGCTTTTTCCCCTGAATCAGTCCAACGCAGAATTCAAAGTAATGAGATTGTTGAAACTAAAGATGTTATCTCGTATTACAGGCGTGAAATAGAAGACATACTAAAGGAGAAAATTGGCACCATTTATCCAATAGAAATTGGAGGGAGTATCAAGTTTTTATCTGAGAAGGAACAAATACTCGCAAATAGTATCTTTTCAGCATTAAAAGAGCGAATTGAGAAGCTTGATATTCAGGATATATCCTTTCGGTTTCTGACAGGCTATTACCAGGAGATAGTCGTACAAAGTGAACGCGAAATAAAATACCATAAAGATCAAATAGCTGCAAAGCAAGAAGAATTAGATCAAATTCAGAAACAAAAAGAAAGATTTCAACATGAAACATCAAAGATGATAGACGATTATACATATCGGCTATCAATACTTAATAAAAGGATCAATCGAGCTGATTTTATTTATTATAACACCTTTAAATCAGACTGCTTTGAGGAAAAAGCATTATCAATTTATGATCATGTTTCAGAGGAAGGGATGTTGGTATGGAAAGCAAGTAAGCTGAACCACCTGGCTTCAAACACTGTTCTTACTATTCAAGATGATATGATTCTTCATTTAAATGAAATGAATAATCTTTTTAATGAAATCAATGATGCTTTTGAATTGTATGGGAATGACGTGTTGAGAATGGAGACAGAACCGCATATTGCATTCTATAATTGGGATTACTCAATAATGGATCAATATTTTTCAAAAGGGAGCTTTAAAGCTAAGAAAGAAGAAATGTTAGAATTGCTTTTAGACGATATAACTGCAGCTTGTAGATCTGTTGGTGAAAATTATCAAAACATAAAAAATAGATGCCATTCCTTAAAAAGCAATGTGCTTTTTTCAAAAAAGAGGTTAGAAAATGTATACAAAGTAAAGGTTGATAAGACAAATAAGCACTATCAGCAAATTTATGAACATAGAGAAAGTTTAAAAGACTCATTAGAACAAATCATAGAACAATGGAAACAAGATCTGGACCATGCTTCCAAATACCGAAACTATATTATTAAACACTTCCTCCAGCAAAAGAATTATTTACTGAGGATGGCAGAATCAGACAATTTAGAGGAGCGATATTTAGCGGGCTTACACTTATATACCTTAGGGAAAGATGCTTCAAAAATCATTCATACATTGGAGTTTGAAAATGAGCAGATTCTTTAAATCAAAAGGTAAAGAAAACGAAGAAGAACTGTACGAAAATGCCATGAAATCATTAAAAGAACTAAATCAAGAGATATTTATAAACGATTTAAATGAACAACTAACTCAGTTTGCTGCAACAATATCTATTGATTTAACGGAGCTGCAGCAGCAATTAAAAAAAGAAATTCAATTTACCAGTGCCAGTACATCCATAGTAAATAACAGAGTAAATGAGTTCACAGAGAACATTAATAATAATCTAGAGGAACAGGATAGTCAGATTCAAACTTATCTTGAAGAGCTTGTCAATTATTTAAATGCTAAATTAAATGACACCTTATCCACAGCAAGTAAAAACCACGACAAACTCCTAGAAGATATTAAGGACTCTGTTCAAGAGAACTACAAAGGCTTGGATCAGTTTCATGAATGGCACCATTCATTTAATGAGTCATTTACCAAAGAAAACACCAAATTGAAGGTTATATTAGCTTCATTTCAGAGTAATACTGAACAAAGCATAGAAATCCTTAATGAGATTAATCGTACCTTTTTAAAAGCAACAAAGAACACTAGTGCGCGATTTATAGAAGAACTGGAAGAAGTTAAACATTTGACAGAGACCAATAGGGGATTTTTTGAAACAGCTAATAAGAAAGTATCATCCGAAATTGTCCACTTAGAAAAAGTAATGGATCAGCATCATCAAAGTCAATTGGATTTAAGAAATGATCACGTAAAAAGTATAAACCAATTAAGAGAATATATTACTGAAACAAAAATTGAGCAAAATAAACAAATGAATTCAGTGGCAAAAAGTTTAGAAATTAAAAATAATCAGCTTATAGAACATTTTGAGAAGCAACAGACTCAGCTTAAATCGAATCAAAAGGTAACACTGGTTTTCTTTAGCTTCATAACAGCAGCAGAAATCCTTTCTTTTTTCTTTAAATAGTTTTAACAGAAGAATTATACATTGGAGCACTGAAATCCCAGGTAAAGAGCACCGCTTTGACAATATGTAGCCTCGCTAAAATCCAGTGGGGCTTATTTACCTATATTCAAAATATTAAAGGAAAAAGGAGCTGAGTTTTTCATAATCTCCCCATGGAAAATTTGCAATTTGCTGGCTAATTTTAAAATCAAGATACGAAATAGCTTTTCATTCCCCTCATAACAGCATATAATTACCTTAAGGTTCTTTATTAAGAACGATAAGGGGGATTACTATGCATTTCATTTCTTATTTCTATAAGATGCTGATGGTTTGTTTATTGGTATGCCTCATTTTTCCTTATTCTAATACGAAAGCAGAAATCATCCCATTGGACCTAGTAATTGATGCAAAAGAGACCTTGTTTGGAATAGAAAATTTCAAACCAGGCGATTGGGCGGAAAGGACCGTGAAAGTGACGAACAGGGGCCGTGAAGATTTTGCCTATCGGGCCTATTCGGAAATGATTTCGGGTTCGGATAAACTATATAACGCACTGGAGACTGAAATAAGGAACGGGAACGAGCTTCTTTTTAAAGGAAGATTAGCAAATGCCAACTTGAGTAGTCCAAGACCTTTGAAAAGCTATGAAGAGGAACAACTTCAAATTGTGGTGCGGTTTCCGGCAGAGCTTGGGAATGAATTTCAGGGACTGCAAACAAAGGTGCTGATTTCTTTTACAGCAGAGGCAGCTTTACCCGGAGGCGGAACCAATCAGAATGAAATTGTAAATGAAGGGAATGAAAACACCCTTCCCTCTGATGTTCTGCCTAAAACAGGTGAAGAGAACCCGATTGTCATGATCCTCACAGGTATCCTATTGGCAGTCGCAGGGGTGTTGCTTTATAAAAAACCTGCCCGAGAACAGCATTTCTTATGAGAAAGGCAATCAGCCTGATTCTAATTATGGCTGGATTGTCAATGGCATTCTTTCCTCAGGCTGCTTCCACATACAGCGATATGGAACAGCGGCACCTTCTTGATAAATGGAAAGAGCAGGAGTTCAAAGAAATGGATCTATGGGACGAGAGAGCTGAAGGAAAAAAAACAGAAGAAAATCTTCTTGGTCAGCTGACCATCCCTAAAATTGGTTTGGAAATGCCGATTGTAGAAGGTGCCACCGAAGCAAATCTACATTCGGCATCTGCCCATATTACAGGTACTTCTCAAATCGGAAAGGTGGGCAATGCTGCCATAGCCGGCCATCGAAGCAGGCAGTTTGGGAGAAAATTTAACCGGCTCAATGAACTGGAAACCGGAGATGTGATACAGGTAGCCACAGCCGAAGGCACCTTTTCCTACCGGGTCACGAAAAAATGGATCGTCACTCCTGAACAGGTCCAAGTTCTGGACAAAGAAGGGTCAGTCCGGCTGCTTACCCTCGTAACCTGCCACCCAGTTGATCAGCCCACCAAAAGGCTGATTGTTAAAGCGGAGCAGCTGTGAGTTATTGCTTCATGAGATTACTTAATCGGAAACCTTAAATATTTATAAGCAAAAAGCTATGCTGATGAAATTCAACGCAGAGCTATTCTGATATATATGCTCTTAAATAAAAATCACCCTTTTGTCCCGCCAGCAGTTAATCCAGCAACAAAGTACTTTTGCAAAAGGAAGAATAGAATCGAGATCGGAATAGCCATTAATACAGAATAAGCTGCAAATTCTATAAAGCTAAGAAAAATTTGGGTTCGAATAAGTATAGAAGAGTGACGTCTTCAGGGATTAAAATATAAATGTACTTGAATAAAGATGGTTCGATAGCAGCTGCATAACCGCTATATAAAAAAATTAGGTAATAGAAAATATGAAATACCCTATAGATTTAGTGAAGAACCATTTGATGATTTAGGAATCGTTTTGCCAGAGGAAATTAGTCTTTTCTCAAATTTTATTGAAAATTAGCTACAGAAGATCAAGCAGATGAATGTATAGGATATCCTAATAAGGTACTAACAGGTGAATTAAGAGATTTTGAGATTGAATTAAATGCTACAAGCGTAGTTATAAAGGAACAACTTGCGCCAGTTGAAAATAGGTATCGAATAGAGACGGAGTCCGATGATTGAGGATGTTATGGTGCATGCAGCGGCTGGAGTCTTCGGACTGGCTGTTTATCTATTGGTAAGCCGCTGTAAAAAAGCGATGTAAGGTAATTCATGATTATAATAAAAGCCCGGCAAAGAGTGCATTCTCTGCCGGGCTTATTTGTGTTTTTATGGGACGAAGAAATCGCTGATCGCAAGAGTATAAGACCTAAATGGGGGGACACAAAGGAAGCTGTATGAGAACCTTCACCGGGCTTTATTCTTAGAGTGAAAAGTCCTGCATCAAAGTAACTTGAATAGATGATCTAGTATGATGGAATCTGTCGAAAGGAGAAGAAGAGGACTTTTGGGTGATAGAAAGAAGTTATGTATTATTTTACCATTGGAGTATCGAGCATTTGGAAAGGAGTGGTTTTTTGCCGGATATCATTGAAATGGAAGCAAGGGCTGCCCGTGCAGCCAAACAGATTGCAATTATGAAAAAAATCGAGTCCCTGCAAAAGTATCAGATGGATCTGGGAGATGGAATGGATGAACTCCGGAGAAACAAGCAAAATCTTAAAGCCGCTCACGAGACCTACCTCGGACAATGGACAGGGAAAGGCGGAACGGCATACAAGGAGCTGGCAGAAGATCTCAATAGCCTGAACTTGCAAATGGAGTTCTCAGGATCGGAAACCATCGATGCCATCAATCAGGAAATCAGCCGCCTCCAGCAGGAGCTAAACTCCCTATGACCGATATCCAAATCAAACCATCGGAGCTGCTGGAACTCGCCAAGAAAATTGGCGAGTCCATTCAAATGGCACAGGAAGGTCAAACCATGATCACCGGAGCCTCCTCCTACGCTACCACCGAGGCGATCGAAAATGCTAAAATGAAATTAGTGAAACAGCTTGAAACGTACCTGGAGACGATTGATCATGGGCATCAGAAGGTGTTTGTAGCGAGGGAGCTGATGCTCGGAACAGACAAAAATTACGCCGCCATTTACGACGAAAATGAATGGAGCATACCGAAATCAATCAAAGACAACCCTATGGCTATCATTGAATGGAAAAGAAAGAATATTCATATGGAAAATGGCGTCTTGGTAAATCCTATGGGGTACAAAGATCCACCAAAACCAAATATGAAGGAATCAATGAATAAATTTGTAAAAGCAGAAAGAAAAAGAATTGCAAAAGTGGTCCCCAGAGCAAAACTCGTAAAGAAAAAGTTTGATTGGGGAGAGCATTTCAGACAATCTGCAGAAATGTCTTTGAACATGAACCCAACTACAATGGGATTACAAGATCAGGTAAAAATGCTGACCGGTTATGACCTTCTTACTTTCAAAAAAATATCAAATTCAGAAAGAAAGCAATCAACCTCAGCATGGGTAGACGGAATCCCCATTGTCTCAAACATTAAATCAGCAGTAGAACTCGACTCAGGCGTAAATCCCATTTCTGGAGAAAAACTCTCTGGTTTTGATAAAGCCGCAGCCGCCCTCACAATTGTAGGCGGAACCTTCACTCGGCCAATCAAACCCGGGATCAGAGCAGTTAAAACCATACCGAAACAATTTGTCCGGAAAGCGGATGATGTGGTGGGGAAGGTTGATGGGAAGACGGGGGCGTTTGAGGCTTTAAATAAGGGTACGGGAAATGTTCAAACTGGGGGCAGGGAACTTTCAATTGATGAATATCTAAAGCGGCTTGATAATGCAGAAGAAATGTATGAGTCCTTTAGAAAATCCAAAACTGATGTCCAATCTATTGCTAATAATACTGGAATGACTAAACAGAGAATACAAAGAATCAAGGAGCATCTATTTATCAATGAGCATATAAAAGAACATGGAATTGGACGATTTGAATCAGATTATCAAATTGCGCAAGCTTGGGATAGGCTTCAAAAAGGTACTTATAACAAGAATGATATTGATTTATTGAATCATGAACTTTTTGAATCAAAATTCGAAGGGATATTCAAAACGGATTACAGGTCTGCACATGATAAAACAGTTGAATCTGGGCGTCCTTGGTATCCACCAGAGGAGGAGTAAAATTGGCTTCGTATGTATTATTATTAAAGGAATATGAAGATGATGATACTGTAGTTTATAAATTTGGACCTAATGAAGAGATTATGGGTAAAATTGAGTTGAATAAAACAACCAGGAAGTTTACAGAGTTAGAAAGTTTACCGAATCAAAATTTTCCCACTAAGTTTTATTTTGATCGAGCTGCTCAAAGATTGGCAGTTTGCCTAGTAAGAGAAGATGGTATATTTCCGGCAAAAACAGCTTTTGAATCATAGTAGCAACAAATAAAACCTTGAAGGGGAGAGGAGCCTTTCAAGGTTTTTTAATTAACTTATGTAAGAATATTAGCACTCCAGATACTCCAACGGGACAGCACAGAGTATTTTTTAATCTGAACAATCCTAGTAGACATTCGCAATTTCCATATCATAAAAAATAAAGGGGATAAGGAAGTATGTATAAACCTTGTCTCAGAATTAAGTGCAGGTTCATTAAATTTTCTAAGCGGACATTATGTTGCTTGACGTTTAAAATCTATCAGTATTGGTGTAGGGTGAACGTCCCATTTTCTCGAACATTACATCAGCAGTAGAACTCGATTCAGGCATAAATACCATTTCTAGAGAAAAACTCTCTGGTTTTGATAAAGCCGCAGCTGCCCTCACACTTGTAGGCGGAACCTTCACTCGGCCAATTAAACCCGGGATTAAAGCAGTTAAAACCTTGCCGAAACAATTTGTCCGGAAAGCGGA
This sequence comes from Metabacillus mangrovi, assembly GCF_009711125.1. Taxonomy (GTDB): domain Bacteria; phylum Bacillota; class Bacilli; order Bacillales; family Bacillaceae; genus Metabacillus_B; species Metabacillus_B mangrovi. Next base: position 48,088 of record NZ_WMIB01000015.1, read on the forward strand.
TGATGTGGTGGGGACGGTGGATGGGAAGACGGGGACGTTTACCCTTTCTAATAAGGAATCCGCTAAGTATAATACTAATTCAATGAAACACATATACCACGGGGAAATTAATAAACGTGGGAAAGCAGTTGGATATCATCATGAGAGTATGATGGGGGGCAGAGTTATTCCAGGATCCGAAAAATTGCCCGATAAAAATGGTGTATATATGGCTGAAGTTGAAATCGATGGTGTTAGAAAAGTCGCTGATTCAAGTTTCTTTCCTAAGGAATGGAACCGTGTAAAAGTATTGAAATCTATTGAACAAGCCTACAAAACTAAGCAAAAGTTGGGTTCTAATAAGTATAGAGGAGTGACTTCTTCAGGGGTTAAAATAGAAATGTACTTAAATAAAGATGGTTCAATAGCAACTGCATACCCGCTATACAAAAAATAAAAATTAGGTGATAGAAGATATGAAATACCCCTATGAATTTGTAAAAGATCCATTTGGTGATTTAGGAATCGTTTTGCCAGAGGAAATTAGTCTTTTCTCAGATTTTATTGAAAATGTAGCTACAGAAGATCAAGCAGATGAATATATAGGATATGCTAATAAGGTATTAACAGGTGATTTGGAAGATTTTGAAATTGAATTAAATGCTACAAGTATAGTTATAAAGGAAAATTTTTCAACAGTTAAAAATAGTTATCGAATAGAGGAGCCGTATATAAACCAAATAGAAACTGATCAATTTATAGAGTTATTATTAATATGGAAAGAAAAGATACCGGAAACATTTAAAGGATAATGTAATTAAGGTTGAAAGGAGTGGCTCTTCTGCTTTTAACGATAGAGAGGATGCTGAGAAAGTACCCAGTAAAGTCTTGAATAATAGAGAACGAAAAAGTGATTGAAGCATCGGGACGGTTCGGACGGTTCTAGTGCTTCTTTTTTTAGTTTATTAAGCAATTATAGCGTCTACTTGCTAATAAGAGCTGTGAGCTGTTATTAGTAAGTAGACTATTACAGAAAGAATAAGCCACTTGTGGTGAACAGGGTGAACAGATGAACAATAAGCCTCCTCTTATAATTCCGCCATCGAGCAAAATCCAATGGCTGTGGCAGAGTGGAAGCGGAAAAATATATACATGGAGAACGGTGTGCTAGTCAATGCGATGGGCCACAAAGAAACAGAATCAGTAAGGGTAATTGATGAATACAGTGAGTGGAATGGAACCTACAAGCGCTTTGAGAACGGTCAAATCTATTATGTAGAAGGAAAGCGATTAGTAAGCAGCATCCCACCAAACCGTGTTGGCGGAGTAAAATCGGTTTATGATCAAGATCAATGGGGCCAGGGGGTTTCGGATGTCGTAGACTTTATCCCAATTCTGGGAAATGCGAAAAGTGGGATTGAAGGGATAACCGGTCATAACGCAGTTACTTTTGAAAAACTGAGTGGGATCGATCAGGGCTTGGCTGCAGCAGGGATTGTTGGCGGGCTGATATTGAAGGTTGGGAAGAAGGTTGTTAAGGGGATTGGTAGTCTCTCTCGGAATCAAAGGGTGGTGCTAACCCATTTGAATATGATTTTAAGAAAGGAAGATACTCTAATATTTATGGTCCGAATGGGGATCATCACATTTACTACAATAGATAAAGAGGGAATAAAGATGCCATATCAAAATGAAAAGATACAAAAAAAAATAGCATTAATGAATGCTAAAAAAACAGTAAATCAATTATCTTATTTAGAGCTTATTGATTTTGAAGAATATGATTCTATGTGGTTGGAGTTAATCGAGCTACCATTAAAACAATTTCGCAGATTAAATTCTGAACCAACATTTTCTAAGCCTGTTGAAGGTAGTATTGGTGACATATCCTGGTTTGAAAACTCTTTGAAATTTTTAAAGGGAAAAAAAGAGTGGTTTATTCTAGTGCCGAATTCTCAATTTCCCGTATGGGCTAACGTTAAAGTGTTGGATAGTACAAATGCAATTGCAGAACTTTGGGAGACATCAGAAAATCGTGATATCATATTAGCTGATAAATCCACGGGAAGTATTGCCCAAATTTTTTTAGAAGAAAAAAATTATGAGATTCATTTTGGGAAATGTGATGTGACAAACATAGACACCAAAAATATTTAAATTACCTTTACAAATTACTACCTTAATTGGCTTATTGCCATTCAAGGTTTTTTGAAAAATTACCTGCTGGAGGATATTTATTATATGAGCATGTCAGAAAAATTTTAGGAGGTGTAAGATGTCCATCACTAAAGAAAACAAAATGATTGCTAAATCTGCTTTAGAAGCATTCGGTGGGAAACCTAGCGTATCTAGATATTGGGATGAAAATAACGATAGTAATATTGATTTGTTATCAGTTTTAAATAAACCTTTTGATGGAGTTACATCAATTTCCACTATTGGTTTATCTGAATATCCAATCGAATATTCAATTGATGAAAAACCACTGCGAATAGAAATTGCAGGAGCTTGTGGCTCGGAATTCGAGTATTTTGCAAATGTTTTATCTGCATGTGCTTTCAATATAATAAATACAAAGATGCATGTTTCACATGGTGAAGTATTTAAAGACGTTATAAAAATGTATGATTCAGAAAGCGAGATGAAGCATGTATTATTTACATCACCTTTCATATGGGAAAATCTAGATAACATAGATTTTCCAGATAAAAAAGTTACATGGTTACTGGCAGTTCCAATATCAACAGAAGAGTTGTTATTTGCTAAAAAAGAAGGAACGGAAGCTTTGGAGGATTTGTTTGAAAAAGAAGACATAGATATATTTAATCTAAATAGACAATCAGTTCTTTAACTGAAATTTTATCCATAATAAGTCGTTAATAAAAAGGACAAAGAAGCAACGGGATGGTTCTCGTGCTTCTTTACCTTTTTTAAAAGAATAGTATTAAGAATAATAAAAGAGTTGAATTGTTCATGAGAGTTTACTGTTGGCAATACTTATTACAGCCGTTCCCCCATTAAAATCCCCAACTTAACACCCCCTTAATATCACCTTCACACCTCCCATGTACATTTAATGGGAACGATCCTATTAAATATAATAAAGGAGAGTGTTTATGAACCGCTTTTTTCTTACCCTGATGAGTATTTTAGTGTGTATAGGCTCTTTGCTGCCGAGTTATATGGCCGCGGAAGCCAAGGGGAAACCACGCACAGCAACGGTGCTTTACTTTAACGATGCTCATGAAATTAGTCCGGTTGTGAATGATTTTGGAGATCGGGGCGGCGTTGCCAGGCTTAAGACTGCTATTGATCGAGTTAAAGATGAGAATAAACATACGGCCGTGGCGTTTGGTGGAGACTTGGGCGGAGGTACCCTGTTTGGAGCTGTGTACCAGGGGTTTCCTATGGTAGAAGCCTTTAATAAAATTGGTGTTGATGTGGCTAACTTCGGTCAGCATGATTTCGATTTTGGGTCAGAAGTTACGAAAGAACTGGTCGAGAAATCCAATTTTAAGTGGATGTCTTCTAACCTTACAGATGTTGAGGGAAAACCGTTTGCCGATGTTCCCACCTACAAGATTATCAACAAAAAGGGAATCAAAATTGGCGTGATTAGTCTTACGGATGATATGAGTACGACGTCTTTAGATGGCCAGGTCGTCCAGCAGGATCTGATACAGTCGGCTAAAGATGCAGTTGAGAAAGTCAAGAGAACAAAAAAGGTAGACGCGATTATTGCGTTGACCCAGGAATCGCTAAAAAAAGACGAACAACTATTAGCAGCAGTCCCTGGAATCGATATGGTGTTTACAGAAGAACAAGCGGAGGACCGATCTTTTATCCATGAATACGAAGATAACCGCTACATAGCTGCACCGGAAGGAAACCTCGGCTCGATGATCCGGTTGGATATTAGTAAAGAAGGAAAAGACACCAAGCTGAAGCCGTCCGTAATCGAGGTCGATCACACAGTTCCTGAAGATCCGGAACTAAAAAAGCTCGCAGATTATTATCAAAATAAGCTGGAGGAAGAGCTCGGTAACCCAATCGCCACATTGGAGACCCCTCTCAATTATGGTGACAACCACGAAACGAGAGTTCAGGAAACGAATATTGGGAATTTCGTAGCCGACAGCTATCGCTCATTTTACAACGCAGACATCGGCATGATGAACGGCGGCGGAATCCGGACCAGCGTCCCATCCGGGGAATTCACCCTGCGTGACGCCTACGCCATTCTTCCTTTTCAAAACAAAGTTATCCTTGCAGACGTAAAAGGAGAAACCATCAAAGCCGCACTTGAAAACGGAGTATCAAGAGTCGAAAGCTTAGGCGGAGGATTCATGCAAGTCTCAGGCATGAACTACTCTTATAATCCTGCCAAACCAGTTGGATCCAGGGTAGAAGACATTACAGTCAACAACCAACCACTGGATATGCAAAAAACATACAAAACAGCCATGCTGAATTATGTCTTTAACGGTGGAGACGGATACAGCATGTTCAAGAACAGCACACTCCACGTTGACGAAGCAAACGCCCGAACAGATGCGGAAGTGTTAATCGAGTACGCGAAAGAGTTAGAGGTAATTGATGTGGGGGTAGAGGGAAGGATTAGTGTGTTGAAATAGGAGTAAAGGAAGCAGAGGCATGGGCAGTTACCATGCTTCTTTTTTTTGTCTTTAGTACACGAAAATTAACTGACGATACATATCGACAAGCAGATACATGGGCAGGACGATGAACCGGTCCCTCTGTTCCAAGGAAATAAATGTGGACACTTATATCATAAAGTGATATATTGAAATTAGACAGATGTGTCACATTATGATATATCCATAAGTGATAAATGAGGTGATCAATTGGCCAAAACGGAGCAATTAACAGATTCGATGTTTTATATTATGGCTGCATTGACTAGGCCAAGGCATGGTTATGCAATTATGAACCTGATTGAAGAGACAACAAAAGGGGCGATGACAATAGGTCCCGCTTCGATGTACACCATTATTAAAAAGCTGTTAAAACAAGAGTGGATTTATTTGTTCGATGGATCGGACTCAAGGCGAAAAACCTATTTGCTTACTGAAAAAGGCAGACACGTATTAAATGAAGATGTAAAGCTAAGAAAACGGATGATTGCATTAGCGGAAGCTGGATTGGAGGAGGAAGAATGAGACGCACCAAATATATAATGTCAGGCGGACTGGCGTTCTCTGAGGATAAGGACATGGAAAAATTACGGCGGTTTTCCTTGAAGGGCTGGCATGTTAGCGGTTTTAAGTTCATGGGCTATGTCCTCGAAAAAGGGGAAAAATTAGATTGCATTTACAGTGTAGATTATCGTCCAATTAAAGAGGAGGAAGAAGAGGAATATGCTGAATTTTTTTCATCATCTGGCTGGGCGCATATCGCCTCAGAAGGAGACGTACATCTATTTCGGGCAAACCCCGGTACAAAACCAATATACACGGATCGCGAAACAACCGTTGAGAAATATGAAAATTCAGCAAGGCCCATCAACAAGCTAGCGGTCCCCCTAGTTTTAGCAACCGTACTCTTATGGGTTGGAGCTATGGTAAGCTATGGTTTCTTAAACATATTCCTTACTGTAGCGGCGATTGTCTTAAGTGTAATAGCCATTCCGGCAGCCTGGACGGCCCTCGCAGCAGCCAGGAACAGATGGAAGGCAAACAATAAAAAAACGTTTGTTTATGTGTCATACCTACTGCCAATCCTTGTTTTATTGATAGCTGTTCTTGGCCTATTGCTTTTCGATATCCGTGCCGTCCGCATGCTGGTTTATATGGTGATCGGAGCCATAGCCTTTCCAGCTACTATTTGGTTCATTATGTCTTTTTCTCACAAAATGAGAAAGGATAAGGTCTAAAATAAAGGTCAAAAGCCTCGTTCCCTTCCAATCATAGCAAGGCCTTATTAATTTATAATGTTCCCATAGAATGGAATGGTATCTATTTCATTATTCGCGCGGTTCCCCTGCAAGTGCTGTTTCTTTAACTGGAATTATAGCTGCAGATGAAAGCACTGGAGAGAAAATCTACTCTTTTGATGTAAGTCAGAATCCAGAAGGTTGGGAACGGTTTGGAATAGAAAGCATACCGACATTAGTCATTTTTGAAAAGGGACTAGAATATGCAAAAATATTGGGTGAAAAGAACAGGCAGCAATATGAATTGATTTTTAGCTAGTTCTTAACTGATTTCCGCAGAGTAAACTCTGTGGAATTTTTTATGATAAAAACTTAAGGTTTCCCAACAAATAGAAAGTGGTAATAAAGCAGTGTGTTGAACCAAAAAATTACATATTTTCATAAGAAGTTAAGTAGTCTGAATTAAATAGAGTTCTAAATCTGCTAATGGAATTCAGTTCATTTGGTCCATGAAACAAACACTGGATTCAAAGAAAAAGACTTTTTACCGGTATTACTAACTGGAAATAAATGATAAAGTTTTTGTAGATAAATCTGGAAATTTGTCCGTGAGGAGTGGAATGAGTGGATAGTGTAGTGAAGCTGAAGCATGCGGATGTGACGGGGCATCTGAATGAGATCACTAACTTGCTGGAGAGTGTCGTGCTTCCTTCCCCAAGTGAAGAGTCATGGGGAGAGAATGATTTGCGGCTGACAAAAGAATGGCTCAAAAGAGAGCGGGAAGTCTGTCAGATGTTGGAAGAATACAAAAAAAGTGGTACGGAAAAATGTTGGGATACCCATGCGAACATTGATTTTCTAAGAGAGCAGGATGAGTCCATAACCTATCAGTTTGGACCGGTCCGGTAAGGAGGAGCAGGATGCCAAGAACGTACGACTCAGAAGCTCTGCTCCTGGCGACTAACAAGCGAAAGGAACAATACACCCAGCTCGTCTCCCAGCTGCAGTCACTGAATAAAAAGTACATGGCCATAATTCAGGATGAAGAGTTTCAAGGGAAAGGCGCCGACGCTATCAAGAATTTTTACACAGAGCACACCATCCTGATCGGAAAATGGATTGGCTTCTGCTACATGCAAATCGCCTTCATCAACAGCATCCCAGGCGAAATAACCGACCACAACCTCTCAGAGAAGACCTTCATCCGGGAAGAATTCGTGGAAGGAGAAGTCAGAGACGGAATCGAAAAGTCCAGAGAGATGGTCGTTGACCAGAAGGAGACGCTGGACAAGATCCTATCAGGGATCAAAGATATCCTGCCTCTGGAGGTCTTCTCAAGTGAAGCATTCGAAACCAATATGCGTAAAACATCCAAAAGAGCCACGAAATCCGTACAAAACATGCACAAAGCAGACATCGCCCTAACCGAAGACTACGGCACCTCCAAAATGAACCAGCAGTTCATCAAGCAATACTACACCGAGCTCAATCAAGCCACCAATGGCTCCAAAAATGTAAACCAGATCATGTTCAGCACAGAGGACTTCCGCAAGCGGGAGTTTTATAAGGACATAGAGGCTGTGGATGAGAATGCGGTGGAGTATGTAAAGGAAAAGAACGAGGAACTACGAGTCCGAAGGGTTGAGGAGCTTAAAAAGAAACTCGAGAATTATCATAAACTTTCTCAAGCCGAATTCTTAGAGATAGGTAAAGAAATCGGGTATGATGAGCTGACAAGTGAGCAGCAGGCAGTTTATAGAGCGTATGTAAATGCAAAAAACAAAGCAGATTTTGGAAGGGGAGTTACCCAGGGAATCTCCGAAACGGCATCAGAAGCTTTAGATTCAGTCCTAAACTTGGGTGAGAGTGCGCAAGGTTTAGGACAAGCTATTAAAGACCCGATGGGAACCTTAAATATCATGGTTGACGATGTAAAGACTTCATACACCCGTGACGTCCTTGAAGGCGATACGGTCTCCAGATCCCGCTGGTTCACATCAGAATTTTTATCTATAATAGGTACAAAAGGAATCGGCAGCGCCGCCAAAAAAAGTCTGGAAGCTTCAAAGATAGGGGACAAGGTATCAGATGGAGCGGATGCGGTAAAGAGGAAGATGCCTTTTTTGGAGGATATTCCCTATAATGCAATGAGTCCGGCTGGATTGTCGAGTTCGTTTAGGGTTAATTCAATAAATGATATTAAGAGTAATAAGAATTTTGATAAAAATAAGACAACCGGATTAAGAATTAGTCCTCATCTAATAAAAAAATATGTTAAAGATGTTGAGATGCGGACTAATAGAAAAATACCCAAATCTCAAATAGAAGAATTAAAAGAAGCACTAAGGAATAAAGAATATGAAAAATTGTCTCCTGTAGAAACGAGAAAAAACCGTAGAGATTTTAATAAAGTTAAGAACAAGCTTATAGTGGAATGGGAAGAAAAAACAAATCAAAAATGGCCAACCTACAAAGAAGACGTTATTTCTAAAACCACTGGTGAACCTTTAAGAAGAAAAGGCGATAAGTATGATGCTCATCATATAATTGAAAATAGTTACGGGGGAGAACATGAATGGTGGAACATTCACCCGGCTAAATACCCTAGTGAGCACCAATCTGGTATTCATGGGTCGGGATCCCCTGCCAATGAATTATTTAAAGGAGGTAAAAAACAATGAGATATGAATTTATAAAAAATAATAAAGGTAGTGAGTTTTTCCCTGTTGAACTTTCTGAGATTGAAGAAGTAGAGGAGGCTTTAGGGTTAAAATTGCCCTCAGAATTAAGGGATTTATTTATTGAAGTTGGTTATGGTTTTCTTGGGGAAAGTGAAAATAATATTAATCGATTGATGGGACCTTATTCACTTAGAGATGCAAGACTGAAAGTAAATGATTTTGAATTTTATCCGGATATTGATGCTTACGAAGATTTGGAAGAAACAAAATTGATTTTTTTTGAAGCCAGTGAAAGTGCTCTTCTGCTAATTGAAATGGGTGAAGGGAAAGATAATTCAATCTATTATGATGATATAAAGATTGCAAATTCATTAGAAGAGTTTCTAAAAAAAATGATGGAAAATGACAATTATTATATTGATATAGAATAAAATTCAGATTGTACATGACGGCAGGAAGCATACAAATATCAATGGGCTCGATAGATTAATATCTATGGAGCTTTTTTTATTATTTTCAAAAATTCTAGAATGTTAACAAAGCATTATCAACAGCATACCAGGTGAAATAGCCGACCACAACCTCTCAGAGAAGACCTTCATCCGGGAGGAGTTCGTGGAAGGGGAAGTCAGGGACGGAATCGAAAAGTCCAGAGAGATGGTCGTTGACCAAAAGGAGACGCCGGACAAGATCCTATCAGGGATCAAGGATATCCTGCCGCTGAAGGTTGGTTGCAGTGAGATACAACTACCACACTTACTACTCGATAAAAATTTACATATGAGAATGACAAAGCTTGTTTTGATAAGCAAGTTTCCATAAGAAAATGAATGAACCACTAAAAAATATTTTAAAGCTAGGGTCAAGGGGACTGGAACCTTGTCCCTTCTTTAGCTGGCACGCCTGTTGGGCGCCTTCAACAGCCTAATTATATTTAGGCAGCACTAATTTGGTAAACGGAGGTACTTAAGAAAAAACAGGAATCTTAGAAAGGCCCATTATCCCCTTTTTGCTCAAGAAATGACGCTTTTTATTACCTTTAAACTTAACTGATTGAATACTGGATTTTTAGGACGATGTATCTATCCCTGTGTTTCAACGGTCAAATCGTATTTAGAATCAACAAGATCCCGACAATACACATCACCCAGCTCAATACTGAATTGGATTGCTCCGTGAGCTTCATCCGGAGTCTCTCCAGAGGTCCTTCCAGCCATTTTCGCAACAGGCGATATCCAATGAAAAGCAGCACAGCTGGCAAGACCATAACCAGCGTATAAACGATGAGGGCCGGGAGCCACTGATACATGGGCAGTTCTTCCGATGTCATGAGTCCGATGGCCGCGAAGTATGGGAAGGCGGTGCCGGCTTCAATGAGGAAGGTGGTGAGCCCAATCAGGATGATGGAGAGGAGGCTTTCCGTCTTTGGGACGGGGATATAGCGCTTCTTGCTTGCGGGAATGAAGAAGCTTAACGTGAATAAAATCACGCCGATTCCGAATAGGGTCCTGGTTACAATCACATGCTCGGTTAGGGAGCTGAACGCATCGAGGATGAAGGTGAAGCTGAGCATCAGGCCGATCCCGAGGGCCGCGTACAGGGTAGCCACCGTTAGCAGGTAGGTGAATAGGCGCGATGCGATCCCTGATTTATTTCTTAATAGCAGAAATAGCGTGACCCCGATGATGGTTGGACTCAGAGTGTCGAGGAGAGCCAGGCTGCCGAGGTAAAGGAGAAGTTCAGTCCCCATGCGTTTTCACCGTATAGTGGGTGTAAGCTTTTGCCATCAGTTCGAGGACGTCCTGGTCGACAGGATATAAACGATGCTCCTCGGATTTTTCGGGACACATGCGAATCTCCCAGAGCTGGTCAAGGAACGCGTCTTCCCCATCGAAATCGAGGGCCCGTTTCTCGTCCATCCGACGGATGATGCTCTGAATCCGTGGATGGGTCGGCCCGAGATTCATATACCTCTTGAGCTGGCCGAGAAGGGCAATCCACTCGACAGAATCAGGGTCCATGCTGTTCATATTCGGCACGCGCTCAAGGACGGATTCGTCATGCACGTCCCAGTCGTCTTGGGGCTTCAGGAGAGATTCCTTCTTTCCCCGGTTGTAAAGGCTCATGATTTTCGAAATTTGAAATTCCTCCCCGTCAATCGCGAGGCCGTTCATGAGCTCGCGCAGGGACGATTCAATATCGGACAGTCGATCTTTTTCATTCAGAACATAAGACAATTGCTTCTTCAGACTCTCCGCCCAGTCCCACTCCCTTGACGACAGAATTTCCCCGATCTCGGCAAGTTGAAAGCCGATCGACTTAAGAAACTGGATCTGCTGAAGCTTCTTCAGTTCCGCTGACGTATATAACCGATGGCCGCCGTCAGTCTTACCCACTGGGATCAGCAGACCTATTTGCTCGTAATAGCGAAGCGTTCGTACCGACACCCCGCTCATTTTCTTAACTTCATGGATATGCAGGTATTTCATCCTTCCTTCCCTTCTTTCGATGCCTTCCCAGCCTTCAGTATGTATCCCAATCCCAGTCCTGCCAGGACACCTGGAATCGCGGCATCGAATACGAGCCCAATTCCTGCACCGGCGATGACACAACCGTAAATCACTAGATCTTCCTTTTTCATCTTCGGATCTCCTCCTCTTTTTAAGTATAAAAGATGACGTTGCGTCACTTACAAGTGAAATAATTTATCAGTTGAAGGTGACGCTGCTTCATCTTCTATCATGAGGATGCATGCGGACGGTTCCACACTCTAAGGGAGGGCGGTACTACTAGCGTAAATGATCATACAAAAAATCTTTTAAAATAAATATAAAGGTAGGAAAGGAACTAAACTAAATAATCCAGAAGAATACGTTTTTTAAAAGTATATACTTAAAAGAGAACAAGCTTAAAGCCTGTTCTCTTTTCTTAACTGTTTATGATTTAGGTAATAGTAAGAGGTAAGTGTGAACTAATTGTTTCTGCTGATCTCTTATTTCAGACTGGATTTGCTTACCCCAGTTCCAGGCACTTGATAAGTAAGCTTAAGCATTTCTCCGGAATTATTCTTTTTAAAATACTGGACATCTCCTGCAGCAATTGTTTCGTTGAAGACTTCACCTCTAGTCGTGCTTGTGATTACTGCGTTTACTGGCACGCCATTAGGATTCGTTAGACGGATTGTTCTTTCATTTTCACCAGTTTTCTCTTCATCTTGGTTTGTAACAATGGTAAAGCCAAGATCGTTTCCAGTTACTTTAACATCACTGTGGTCCACGATGGTTCCGCTTATTACATCTTTATCTGATGCATTCACCGCAGCTGCTGTAAGGGATTTTACGCTTTCCATATCCGTATTTGCTTTAGTAATGTCCGTGTTTGCTTTCGTTACCTCACTGTTACCTTTTGCCACTTCTGCATTTGCGTTATTCACTTGGGTATTCAAGCGGTCAATCTCACCCTCTAAACGGTCAATTTCTTGGTTTTTCAGGTCAATTGTGCTGTTTGCCGTGCCGATTTTTGTTGCTGCTTCATCAGCTGTCAGCATGATCCGGTCTTGAAGCTTGTCAACATTCATCTTAATTTCGTCCATGAATACAGCTCCTGTGTATCCTACTGCTGAAACCGTTAACGTCCCTGCTACAATCCCTGCGAAAACCTTACCTGTAATAAAACCCATTTATAAATCCCCCTGTTATGTTTTTGTTCTTTATGAAGAACCTAGGTCTATAATAACCCTTTTATCATAGATCCTAAAGACCCAAAAACGGCTATTTTGTTCTTTTTAAAGGATAAAAAGAGTGTATATCTCCTTATTTCGTTCGTTTTCATAGGATATCTAGGTATTTGTTCCTTTTTGAGAACGAGAGCGGAGTAATGAGTGCAATATTAATAGGTTTTTCCGTCTATAGAACTGGGTATTAAATGGAATAAAAAGTAAGGTGTTGAGGTTTCTTATTTTAATTTATCTTACTAAATGGTGCAGGAGGATCCCTTGAATAGAGCATATTCGCAAAATTACCCAGTAAAAATAAAAATGAATCCTTTCTTTTTTGTCTGGCTATTTATGGTGACAATCGGGGGGATTGCCGTAAGCATTTTTTTAGTTAGGAGCGGCCTCCAATTTACATCATCTTATTCACTAATATACATATTTGTTGGAATAGTGACGCTTCCTTTTTCAATGCTCACAACGATCCTCTGGGTTCCGTCGTTTTTGAAAAGAGGCACCACTTTGTATTCTATCTACGAAGGGAAAGATGGCTATATCACAGACGGAAAAAGGAAAGCTGTTTTCAAGGATATACGGGATATTCGTTTGAATCTATTTAGGCCTAGCCTTCAAGGACTTTTTTATCAGGAATTAATTGTCACCACTTTTGAAAACCGGGTAATCCGGTTTCACACCTTCAACACATTAAAACCACTTGATGTAAAGCAGCACATAGAGAAATATGTCATTCCCCACATGCATCCGCAAGCTCAGGAGGCATGGTTCAGGAAGTTTACAAATGGCAGAATCCAGCCTTAATACATATTGTCGGGAGAGGTGTGAACGGCCCTGCAAGATGATAAGAATTCAAATCATAAACAGAAAAAGCGGGACGAAAAAGGAGAAGGCTGTATAAGCGACTTGAAAGGTGGCTGCCTGGACAGCTGCAGCTGCACGAATGGCTGCTTCACATTAGCCATGATCCCTATTCAGTTTATTGTGCTTGGGTATTATTTGGTTGATCTGGTCATATAAAATAGAGCCTGTCCCATTCGAGAATTTGAACCTTTCGCTCCGATTTTGCATCATCTAAAGAACCCTCCATATGGAGGGTTTCACCTTTTTGATTATCCGTTCAATTTTCGATTCCAATGTTCCTGAGCCTCAGGAGTCATATTTGGAAGTATGTAGGCTCTTACTTCCTGGTTAAATTGTTCGACGTCGAGAAGATTATATGTAGGAATTCTTACCTTTTTATCGTTAAGTGTATAGATAACCAGATCCGTAAAGAACAAAGATCGGATGGTATAACCATAGCGTTCTACTTTAAGGTCTTTAATATTTCTGATTGCTACTGATTTTTTGGAGGATTGAATTTTGCCTTCTGGGCCCGGGTGGATGGTAAACAAAACTCTGCCCTTTTTGAATAACCCTGGAGAGATATGCAAAAATCCATAGAAATTAAAAAGCATTCCTATTAAAGATCCGGTAACCCCCAATATGGAGTATGCCGAATCAAATTTGATGGCATTTAAGAAAATGGCTGCAAAGACTATAAATGACCCTACAGTCGCAATGAATCCAAAAATTCGCATTTTTTTATTGTATTTAACTTCAATAATTTCGTTTTTGTAACCTGCGTCCACAATCAATCTCTCCCTATAGATGCTATTCTGATTTGACTTGGAAGCTTTAGTTCCACATGGATTCCATCTAATTGGAAAATTAACTATCTCCATTAAGTTATAACTCATCATTTTTCGAAAAACATTCCAACGTGTAAGGGAAATGACGGTACGTCTAACCAAGATGTTTTTTCAAAGTTTCTCCTATCTGCTCATACGTCATGCTCAAGCAAGAAAAGCAGGATGCGCAATGAGCGAGGAGAAGATTAGTGCCTTCCGACTGTTCAAATTGGATTCCTTGGTATTGGACCAGGTTGTCGGCAAGGGTATAGAGAAGGCCGTTGTCTGCCTGTTCGCCCTTATAGTATTCATTAGCGAGACGGTAAAATTCGAGAAAAATGCCTTCCAATGCCGGATGGCTATGGATTAATCTTTTATATAGGCGATCATCTAATGGCACTTCCATCACATAGGCGTTTTGAAAAATGACTTGAAGGACGTCACTCAATGGTGTAGATGTTTCAGCTATGACTGGGATTTCCCAACCCTTACATAGAGATGAAGGAGAATTGAATATTTGTGTATTTCTCAGTTTTTCATTTTTAAAATGATACGTATAAATAATTTGTTCAGCACTCACATAACTGATTTCATACTCCATGACGTAATCCAGATCTGCGGCTGACAGAGAATCAACAAATGCGCTGTCCGAAGTGTTGGAAATGACAAGGGATGTCCTTGGAATGGAATGAACGTACCCATCTTCGCTCATCATTCCATAGTAAGTGACATACACCGTCCCTGTTTCCTTAGGCAGACGATTCAGATTAAGCTCGTATCCCTCATCCGAAGTTGATTTGTATTCCTGTTCAGTAATGATGACCTGAATGTCCTTACCGCTGGCAGCTGGACGAGGAGTGTTGCCAGCAAAAGCAGGTGATATATTTTCAAGGGAGAACTGCCAACCGTAGTTATACATATTCCATTGATATTCCTGGAGTTTCTGAAGAATCTGGCCTTCAAAATGCGGCAAGATGCCATTTCCGACCAAAATCCCATGCAGGTGAGGGACGTTATGTTCCTCTTTATATTCTTCGATATACGATTTCAGTTGTGAAATCACTTTAAGGTCAATGGGTCCTTTCTTTATTTCGACGATGGCGAGTTCTTTCGTTTTTATGTCTTCCATAAGCAAATCAAGGCGTCTGCCGCTTTTTTCAAAGACATATTGCCGTTCTTTTACAACAAGGTTTTCACCAAGAAGCGATGGGTTGTTATAAATTAATTCTTCTATATCATTCTCCAGCAGCAAAGGAATTTCTTCGCTGGCTAACTGCTTTTTCGGATTGCTGAAGCGTGTTTGGGGAGCAGAGAAAATAATCTCCTTCAGAGTATCTATCTGCTGTTCGCTGAGTAGGAACCAGCTACGGAACCTGGAAGCGAGAGAACCGGAAACAGTTGGATTGGAGTACGGATTAAAGGGAATTGCAAGTTTTTTCAACAATGATTCATTCAACTCCAGGGGATTAACGAGCACAAAAGAATGAATGGGATGACCAAAGGCAATAGCTTCATCGGGGCTCTGCTGTCTGCGCTGCAAATGGGGATTATGGTATTTGCTTTTAATGAGCGGGTTGCTTATGGCTTCGCCAATTGGCATGACGGTTTCTATTTCATAAAAAGCCGTTATGTACCGCTTATGTCGGATGCTTGTATGAAAAAACAAATAATCCCCCTTCTTTACATACTGTAGCAGTTTTCTCCCATTTACTCCTTTATCCCCAAACGTAAACTCGGAGAACAGTGGATCTTCTTCTCCATCATTCTTCTTCGGATCCACATAGGAAATAAGATAGCTTGCCATAGTAATCACTCCTTTAAATTTACTATAATAAGGGAATTATAGCATGTACAGGAAAAGGGAGGGGGCTAATTCCTCAATACGTACTTGGAAATTAAAGAGTTACCCTAACTCTTTTTGGAGTAAGCTTGAATGATTACCCTTACAGAATGCGTAACTGTTTCTAACCGGTCGGATGAAAGTTCAACATTGTGAATGATCAAATCGAGAATGTTGTTCTTTACTGCATTGGAGTGACGGAGAGCAGAAGCCTCACAGAAAGATTTAATGGATTCTGTAGAATACTTGAAGATGTTTTCAAACAAGCTATCTTCGTATTTTTTTCCATACTCTTCTCCTTTTGATTAGTGTATAGAAGATTGAAACGACGCTGAACCAACATATATAAAAGCTTGGCAAAAGCACTATTCTTTTCTTTATACTTTTTCTCCCAAATAAATGATTGAAGTAGAGAAAATCGTATGCTACTATTTACTTAATCGAATTTCTTCAGATTTTATGTTTTTAATTTTTTTAGTTTTTTTTTCTGGTGCGATGAACCGAACATCGCATCTTTTTTTATCTTTAAAAACCTGTTGTCACCTGATGATAATTGTCTTCCGTTTGATTTCATTATTCAGGGAGAATCTATCAGCTGGGAAAACCATTTGTTAGATTTAGTTTTGACCCTGATTACTATTTCACTGATGAGGAAGAAGAGCTGATAAAACTAACATTTACCGACTGTATAAAAGCCGTTTTCTCGGTAACGAGTAACTTATTGACTGTTCCCGAAGAAGAAAAACAGGCATACAGTATGAGCTGGTATACAATCCAGCATTATAGACTGTTAAAGAATAGTGAATGGGTGACAAGATATAAACAGCAAGGATTGCTGCACCTTAAAATTTTTACTGCCGATCATGAGAAGGCTTGGTTATCGGTTATCAGTAAAGGAATTTTAGCTGAGCGAGTATAAACTGCAGATTGGTTTGAAATCCATAGTGTAAAAAAGCTCCCCAAAGGGAAAATCTGCGGAGCTTGATAAATGATTAAGAGATCAATGCGATAGGGGGAATACCAGTTGATGCTAATTAGAAAGCAATAGATACGATTCCTTCTTCCTTGTCACTTCCCCTCCATATCCGCCTCATGAAGAATCAAAAGCTTCTCAAATGCGTCTTCTCCCATCAGCTGTCTGACTTCTTTCATTTTCTTTTCGGAGGCGTTCATGGGGATCATGTGCATTTGGATGAGGCCGGTTGTCAGGTGGATGAATGGCTGGCCGTATCCGAGTTTTGTGAGCCAGTAGACGGCCAGCTGGGAGGAGACGTATTCATGGCCGATGAAGCTTGCGTATCTGGTTGGTTCGCCTTTGAAGTTGATAAAAGACTTGCAGAAGCCTTTTCCGAGATCATGAAACAGGGCGGCCCACAGCATTTGCAGTTTGTCTGCGCCTTCGTATTCATCCAGGATCTTTTTCCAGACGTGAAAGGTGTGCCTGCTGATGGAGAAGCTGTGGTAGGACGAGTCCTGAGGCACATTGAAGATGGATTGAAAGTCTGGAATATGGATTTGCAGTTCGCTGAAAAGCAGATCATGCTCCCGGTCGGCAGTGATGAGATTTAACAGGCTTTCTCTGGAGTCCGCCGTGTTCGTTTCACTTGAAACCATGATGACCTCGTTCCAGCCCTCATTCACGAAAGGAATCTGCATCGCTTTGTACATTTTATCAATAACGGTCTTGGACACTTTTCTTTCGCGCTGATTATTGCGCTGCAGCACGGTCTCATAGTGCTCATTCACGTAGTAAGCATGTTTCACTTCGCATTTAATTACATGGTTGATCAGGTGTTTCCGGCGCTTGCGGTTTGTGTTGGTGGCGTCATAGATGACATTCCCGCCATCCGCCAAGTGCAGGTTGATCCTTTTGTGCAATTCTTCGAAAATGAAATCGTTTCTGCTCTGATCCTGGACATCCCCGAGCAGTTCTTCTCTAAGCAGGTCGGACGAGAAGACCACCGCATCGATTTCTTTTGCCAGCTTTTCGGCATAGGTCGATTTCCCGCTGCCGGGCAGACCGATCATCATATTAAAGGAGGGCATCATTCCACCTCCCCGATGTACTGTACGTAATTTTTGTAGATATGCTCTCTTACGGCATCGTCTTTTAATTTTCCATCTGCTTTTTTGTATACTAAATATTTTAATTCGTTCGGCACATTCTGATTAACATACAGGGCGAACGATTTCCGGTCGGAAGAATGCTCATCCGCCGCTGAAAAATGATGCGTGACCACGGCCGTTAAGTCCTTCGAATGGCCATCAAGCCTCGTCTTGAATCCTTCTATTTCTTCACGGAATTCCTCAGGCATTTTAAGGATCAATTCTTCTATTTTTCCGCTCGCCCAGTACTCTGTTTTCAATTTGTCTGATAACCCATACGCGATTTTGTGGATGTCCAGATAGCTGCTGCCTTTAATTTTCAGCCTCATGCCATTCGGCCATCTAAGAACCCAGCCTTCGCTGTTATGATCAATGGTGTCTTTCAATTTGATTGCTTCTTCTACCGTCAGCTTGATCTGTTCGGTGACCTGCATCCCGAGTTCTTTCCCGAGCTCCTGCAGCTCGGTATGGCTGTAGTCATGGCCGGTGAACCGGTTAATGGCCCCAATGATAATCAAATCCGACATGCCGTTGTAATTGACAACCACCCTTGTAGAGGAGTGGATAATTTCTACTAAAAGCGTGATTTCATTTGGGACCTGCACGTGAGAATAGTTTTGATCCCAGATCACTTGAGCCGCTTTCGCCTGCTCGGATTCAAAGGAACCCCTCGTGGACCAGTACAATTTACCGTTGATTCGGTAGCAAATGCCTAAAGAACCATCATGTTTAATAGTGAATTCCGGCATTTCTGAAAATGGAATCGCAGCCTCTAATTCCGGCATCTCTCCATGGTTAAAAAACTTCGGGAACGGCCTTGCCAGTACTTCGCCTGTTGACTCATCCAAAATTAACCCTCTGCATTGCAACGTAACCTCATTCCAGCGTTTTTCGTATGTAGCATGATCGGTATAGTTAAGGATGACGATATGCGGATGCTCCGGATGGAGCCTTCTGTTAATAAACTTGCCCTCAACTTCTGGCATATATTGTTCTTTTGTAAACACGGTGATCTCTCCTTTTCCTTATTTTACTATATAAAGCAGGGAATCTCTTTTTCTTTTTTGACCAAATAATGAGGTCTGACCTTCTGTTAATCTATGTAAATAGAATGAAGAATAAGTATAATTATGGAAAAGGGTTTTAAAGGGGGCACATTCTGTGAAAATACAATATTTGTCCGGATTCATTTTTTCCATAGGATTAACCGTTCTGCTAACCGGATGCAGTGATAAGCCCGCGAGCGAAGCATCGGTTCATTCCGGGGAGAAGGAGACAGAGGAAAAAGCGGGCAAGGAAACACCTGCGAAAAATGAGTCCAAGAAAGAGAATTCAAAGCTGGAGGAAGACAGTACGAAAAAGCAACAGCCTGATGATGCAGCGCTGAAAACTGAACAGAGCGAGGCCAAAAATCCGGAATCGGTCGAAAACGTGCCGGATGAAGTCGAGCTTCAGAATGGCGAGAATGAGCAGCCGATTGAAACAGAGCCTGAATCAGACTGGAGTGAGGCAGATGTGAAAAAATTGCCTCCCGGTGCCGAAGAAGTGATGGTGGTCCGGGTCATCAGCGGGGATACGGTGGAAGTGCTCGGGGAGAAGGGGAAGGAAACCGTAAGGCTGCTGCTGGCAGACACACCCTCTGATCCATCACAGGACAGCATGTTCGGCTATCAGGCTGCTGCCTTCACCAAAATGTCGATCGATGGACAGATGGTTTTCCTGGAACGCGGCGAGGGATACATTGAAGGCCAAAAACCAACACTCGGTTACATCTGGCTGAAACAATCGGATCCGGTAAACTTCAATAAACTCCTTCTAAGCAGCGGATATGCAAGGATGGTGCCATCTGAGCGAAATCCAAAATATGAAACCGAATTCCGTAAAGCCGAAGCAGAGGCGAAGCTTGCAAAGAGAGGGATCTGGGAGATGGAGGGGTATGTGACGGAGGAGGGGTTTGATTCGTCAGTTGTGGAGTAGGGGCTGAGAAAGGCTCCTAAATTAAATGGGAAGAAAACTCCCATCAATCCTGCCCATTCTTCCGCAGTGATACCACCACCAATTCCGGCTGATTTCCGGCACGGACCGGGATCACACTGTTGCCGAGCCCTCTGCTGATGACCATCGTGGTATCCTTTGAAGTATGCTTTCCGACTGTCAGCTTCGGCAGCAGCCCTTGATTTGGAGCGATGAGCCCGCCGATGAAGGGGAGCCGTACCTGCCCGCCGTGGGCGTGGCCGGAGAACACTAAATCAACATTGTACTTTGCATAAACCTGCAGCAGCTCAGGGCGGTGCGAAAGCAAAATCGTGTAATCCGATTTCTCCTCTCCGCCGGCAAGCCTGATTCCTTTCTCAGCCACAGCTGGTTCATTATAGCCTCCGCTCTCTGCTGCGGGATCATCGATTCCCATCAGGCGAACAGAGTCAGGCCCTTTCGATAACTCCACCGCTTCATTCCGTAAAACGATGACTCCTGCTTTCTTCAATTTCTTCTCCAAGCTGCTGTATTTCCCCGACAGCCACTCGTGGTTGCCCGTCACAAAATAAACAGGGGCAATGCTCCTGCTTTTCCTGGCGAGAGTAACCGCTTCATCTTCGCTATAGCGTTTGCTGTCCACCAGATCTCCGGTAAAAACGATGACATCCGGCTTAATCCGTGTCATTTTTTCAGTCAGGTTCACCTGATCTTCGCTAAATGATTTGTTATGCAGATCAGAAACCTGCAGAATTTTATAGCCGCTGAATGCTTCGGGAATCTTCCGGGAGCTGACCTCAATCTGGGTAACGGTCACCCCATTGTTTTGTATGTAAAAGTAAGCCGCTAATACAAGGAAAAAAGCGAATGCAGCAGTGGCTTTCCGCTTGATGGATGGGGCTTTTTTTGTTTTTTGGATTGGAGCTGGCATATGATTCATCCTCCACAAAAAAGCATAATCTATTTGAAGGATAATACAGTTTGATGGAAAGGGATAGGGGATTGGTGGTATTGTGATAGAAGATTTTGGAAAGGTATAAGATGTTATGCCTTAAAACCAAAAAGGAATCCGTCCGAAGGCAGATTCCTTTTTGCTTATTTCTTTATATATTGTTCAATGGCATCTGAGCTTTCTTTGCTTCCTACAACCTTCTCAGCTTCTTGCGGATCGGCCTGAGCAGGCTTTGTATGTGCCAGCTTATGGCTGATGATCCTCAGCACAGACTTATCGATTCTTTCTTCAGAGATCTCTCCTGTCTTTACCGCTTTCACCAGGCGGTCGTACATCTCGGTTTGATTTTTGTAATCATGGCAGACGAGAAGGAGGTCGACACCTGCTTTGATCGCTTCAACACCCATGTCGCTATAGGAATAATATTTATTCACAGCGCCCATTTCCATATCATCCGTAACGACAATCCCGTTATATCCAAGCTTTTGACGAAGAAGATCAGTGATGATCGGCTTCGAGAGGCTTGCCGGCTTATCCTGATCGTAGGCAGGATATTTAATATGGGTCACCATAACAAAATACTGGGAGGATGGACTGTTTTGAATCATCTCTTTGAATGGATACAGATCAGAGCCTTCAAGTTCAGACTGTCCAGCTTGGACAGAAGAGGTATCTTTGTGCGGATCGACCTTGCTTCGTCCATGTCCGGGAAAATGTTTAAGTGCTCCTGTTATATTTGATACATTCAGCCCTGCTACCGCTTCCTTGCTTAGCTGATAGGTCTTCTCAGGGTCGGTTCCGAGTGACCGGCTGTTTGTGGAAGACAGATCCAGTACAGGCGCGAAGTTCACATTGATCCCCATCGCCTTTAACTCTCTTCCATTGATCCGCGCAGTTTCCCTTACGGCCTGAGAGGACCCGATTTTACCTAGCTCCTGCTGGGAGGGGAGTGGAGACACCTGGTCCTTCATTCTCGTAACAGATCCGCCTTCCTGATCCACTGCGATCATGAGCGGCAAGGTGTGCCCGCTGCTTTTTGCAGAAAGCTGAAGAGAATTGCTCAGCTTGGCGACCTGTCCGGGAGAAGACATATTCCGGTCAAAGTATATGATCCCTCCGACTTTCCTATTTTCAATGAACTCTGCCGCATTTTTGTTTTTCTCCGTACCATGGAAGCCAACCATCATCAGCTGGCCGACTTTTTCCTCAATCGTCATATCGGCAAGAAGTTCTTTTGCGTTTTCAGCGCCCGATGATTTCGGAGTGGAGGGATCCACAGCAGGTGTTTCTTTAGAGACAGGCATATTTTTATCTGCCGGCACCTTCTCGGTCTTCACATGTTCTTCAGCAGGGACATCGCCGCTGCTGCTTTGCTGATTTATTACCAGCAGGCTGATAAGCAATGCAGCAGAAAGACAGACAATAAAAACGATCCAACTCTTTTTTCGATTCATCATTCTATTCTGGACCCGAGCTTCTTAATCTCCGGATTATCCAGTTTCCAGCCTCCTTCAAATAATAAGTGCCATTTTCCGCCCCAGGTTTGAACCTTTGTAAACCCATCCTCTTGCGTATCGTAAGAATCGAGGGTAAAGCTGACAACCGCTTTCTCAGGAGAAACTTCGGTAATCTCCATATAAGTGATTTCGTTTTTAAAATTGTTTTTAAGACCGGCTGACCAATTTGCGAACTTGTTTTTTGTTTGCCGTGCCGAACTCAGCAGATCGTAAGCAGCCTGATAATGCCCTTTTGAAATCAAAGAATAATGATTTTCTACCGTGTTTCTGATGACCATCTTTTCTGCGTCAGCGCTGCCGACAGCCATTTTATCTTCATCAAACAGAAGTTCAATGTCTTCCTCCGCTGCAGTGACCGTCTCGATGTTTGACTTCTGGCTGCCGGATACCGCTTGAAGCTTTGCAGAACCGTCCACTGCCACCGGTCCGAACGGAGAGGCCTGGGAAATTTTCAGTCCCGTATTTTTTCCGTTGAGGTAAAGCTCTGCATCCTCGTTGTTGGAAGAAAGATATACTTGATTGCCTGTCATATCAAACTCGGCTGACAACGTTTCCTCTTTTGCTTCAAAAGAATTCAGTTTTTGTTCTTCTTTCAGCTCTGCATAAGCTCCCTTGTAGATTGCCTGAATGGTATGGCTCCCTGGAAGGAATGGGCCGAATGTTTTTTCCTCTTCTTCTTTCAGAGTACCCTGTTTTTCTCCGTTGATTGCAACTTGAATGTCTTTGTTTGCAGAAACTCTGATATAAACGGGTTCAGCCTTAATCGTATACGTATCGAAAAGAAACCATTCTTTTCCAGATGCTTTTATTGAAAAAGCCTGCTCCTGATAGGAAGGATTGCCGGCATCTGCATCATCTGCCTGTTGCATGAGCTGATCCATCTCTTCCTTCATAAAGTCCAGCCCCTGAGTCTCTTCATTTAGCATCCATTTGGCTTGTTTTTCAGTCACCTTTAAAATGGAAGCGACATCCTCTGAGTCTTTAGAAGAAACAGCTTGTTCGAATTGTTTTGCGAGTTTTACAGGATTGTTTCGTTCTTTCCCGTACCAGTAGCCGCCGGCCAATACAATCAAAAGTAAAATGCCGGATCCCCCGAGCAGCCATGCTGCGCGCTTCTTTTTGTTGCTTCTCTGCTTCTTCCCTTGAACTTCAGCTCCACAGTTCGTGCAGAACGGCTTCCCCTTTTCCAACTCTGCATGGCATTGATGGCAATTATTCAAAAACGTTCCTCTCCTCTATCAATTCCTATTCTTCTCATATAGTAATCCATAAGTCTCCCGTCTACAATCATACTTTTGCTAAATTATTGTAAAAATAGATAAAAAGGTATATTAAAAAGGTCCTAGTTATGGTATTTTTATGGCTGTACAAAAAAACCTTTGAGGTGAAAAAAGATGAGTGATTTGCAATCCACGCTCGGCAGCGGCCTGAACAAAATCCAGGGCAGTCTGCAGCAGGGCAAACAAAAAATCCAGACAGCACAGGAAGTCAGCCAATACAAAAAAGCCCTGTATGAAGCAGGCACAGAGAGAGGCGAGCTTCTGCTTAAGCTTGGGGAATCCGTTTACCAGATGGTGCGGAACGGCGAGCTGCAGCATGACGAATTTAAAAAATACCAGCAGCCCATCATGGTTTTGGACCAGAAAATGTTCCAGGCCCAGCAAGCCATCGCTCTTCTAAGCGCTAAAAGTTCAGAACAGCATATATGTTCCGCGTGCGGCACAGCTGTAACCGAACAGGACAAGTTCTGCGGATCCTGCGGAGCTAGAGTGGAAATCCCTGAACAGCAACCAGCTCAGGAAATGAAGCCTTGCCCTTCCTGCGAAGAAATGATTCCGGAAGAAGCCCGATTCTGTACATGCTGCGGCATTCATACAGCAGGGTAAGGGGGGAGTACATTCATGTATTGTAAAATCTGCGGTACAGCCAACCTGGATCACGCCAATTATTGCCTTCAGGACGGGGCTGTTTTACCGAAAAATAAAAAAACAGCAACTCTCGGTTTTCAAAAAAGCAAATCTCACTTCTGTTCCAATTGCGGGAAAGAAGCAGGGGATTCTGTAAACTACTGCATGGCCTGCGGTACTTCCCAAACCGCCTACCAGCCGGCAGCAGAAACAGTGATCAATCATCCCGCAGTACCTGCTGCAAAAATGAACAGCACTTCTGTAAAAGGCCTGTTCAGCGGCTTTAGTTTATCCCTTCTAAAAAAAGCACTCATTCCAGCTATTATTGCATTTGCTTTCATGCTGATTGCCAGCATTGGAGCCTACCTGCCGATTAAAGATACCCTTAATTCCTGGTTTATCGAATCCTTGAACAACGAATCATTCGAGATCCTAGAGGAGATTGGAAGTGACAATGATCTTCCAGAGCCCGGTGATCTATATGGCTACACCGATACCGTAATGTCGGCTCACCTTGCCTCCCCGGTATTTCATTTCCAGGGAGCCTCTGAGTATATGGATATGGCAAAAGGATCAGCAGGGGTGAACTTTCTTCCAATCTTCTTGTTCCTCATTCCTGCAGCTGCCTTTATGCTGGCAGGCTACCTGTTCGGGAGAGGAGAACAGACAGACAGCCTTGCAGAAAGATTTCGCGGGGCGCTCTGCATCGGTGCCATCTATGGAATTTTGATCAGTGTACTCTCTCTTTTCAGCGGCTTCTCCTATAAAGTGACGACTGAAGGGTTTACTATTTCAATGGATGCCGCTTATCCGTTTTTCCAGCTCCTGTTTACAGGACTGATTGCAGGAGGACTGCTTGCGTTTATCGGGACCCTTTTCAGCTTGGAACACCGAAAATTTACCGGTCATCTTCAGGGGAGAATCCCGTTCGGCAGCTCTCTGCACCATGGTTTTTCAGCGTTTATCCGCATCTTTGCGGTTTTTGCCCTGCTGTTCACCATTTATGCGGCTATTAAAATTCAAGAGCTGAAGGATAGTGCAGGTATGCTTTCCCTTTATGAGCCTCTATGGAAACTCCTTGAGAATGCAGCTTTCTTTGCCGCTTCAGTCGGCTTTCAATTTGGTTCTTTCGTTTTAGGAATGATCCATTTCGTCCCGCTGTCCTTCTCGGGGGAAGGAGATGGAGAGAAATTTGAACTTGGGTACTCTCTTTACACTGGATTTTATGCAGAACAGGGCTCAAGTGTAATGGATGCTGCCGGAATCAATACGTTTTTAGAAATGAACAACGGACCATTTTTCCTTCGGCTATGTATCATCATTCCCATTCTGTTCCTTGTTTGGGGAGGTTACAGCATGGCACGGAGCACCGGAAGCAGCCTTTTGAATGTATCTGTCTTCAGTCTTGTATATGCTGCGTTGATGGCCATCCTTGC
This sequence comes from Metabacillus mangrovi, assembly GCF_009711125.1. Classification (GTDB taxonomy): domain Bacteria; phylum Bacillota; class Bacilli; order Bacillales; family Bacillaceae; genus Metabacillus_B; species Metabacillus_B mangrovi. The sequence continues at coordinate 73,770 of NZ_WMIB01000015.1, forward strand.
CAATGTCTCAGCGTATTCCGTCCGGACCACCTTTAACGGCAGCTACTATGACGGTCCGGCGAATGAATTTTTCATACTCGGTGTCAACAGTCTGGCCCTATTCTTTTCAAGCTTTATCATTGCATTCGCCTGCGCGTTCCTTGGCCGTTACCTGGCTCAGTGGAAAAGTGCGCAGTAAGGAGGAACGAACGTGAATTATTGTAATACATGCGGAAATGAGATCGGACGTGACCAGGCTTTCTGTAAAAATTGCGGAAGCTCTCATACTCCTGAACCAAGTCAGCATACAGAATCGCAGCAGCGTTCCGGTGGGAAAAAGCTCCCGGCAAAAGTAAAAGTCATCCTGATTTCTGCTGCGGTTTTATTTGTAGCACTGATCGGTACACATCTTTTCTTATCAAGCCGGTTTACTCCAGCTGCGGCGATTGACCGTTTTGAAAAAGCCGTGCTTTCAAATGACAGCAAAACGGTAGCGAGCATCGTGAATGAAGGCCAGAAGCGGATTAAGATCACAGAAAAGGATGCATCTGAATACATCCAATTTCTGACGAAGGAAGAGGATTTCAGTGACCTTTCCAGCCAGCTGAGAGAGCAGAGCTTTAAGCTTTTAAGTTTTGAGCGGGTTGACCCGCTGACGGACAGTGCCGGGAATGAACTGATGAAGCTGGCCCGCGGTCCTAAGAAATGGGTGTTTTATGACAACTTCAATCTGGTCTTCTATCCAATTGAAGTAACAGCAAGCTCTGATTTGGAAAAGACCGTCTTTTATGTGGAAGGCAAAGAAGTAAAAACAGGCAAACAGGCGGATGAAGCAGTCAGCCTGGGCTCCTATATGCCGGGCACCCTTAAAATAAAAGGGAAGCACAAAGGGGAATACTCAAGCTTTGAAGAGGAAACAGAAGCTGATTTCCTAGACGCATCTGAAAACATACTGCAAGTATCCCTTGAAATGAATGCCGGCTATGTGTCCGTCTATTCTGATGAATACGATGCCAAGCTGTATATTAACGGAAAAGCCACTGGAAAAACCATTGACGAGGTCGACTCAATTGGGCCGGTAGCTATGGATGGCTCAGTAAGCACCTATGCCACTTTAAAAAACGATGGCAAAACCGTAAAAAGTGATGTAGTCAAAATCACAGATGACTCCGAAATCGACTTATCATTTGATATCGAAGAACCATCTGAAGATGTATTTGCAACGGAGGGAACCGATTTCTTCGCAGATGCTGAACCTGCCAGCAAAGAAGATTTCCAAATGTTCTTCGATGCCTACTTTTCTCAAGCGACCTATGCCATTAACGCCCGGGATTTTTCTCTCGCTGCCGAGTATTTTACGCCTGGAAGCAAAGCCTACAAGGAATCCTCCGATTACATTGGATACCTTGAGAAAAAGGGAATCACAGAAGAGTATCTCGGTGCAGAAGTCATTCAGGTAGATGAAGCGCCGGAAGGCTACTATGTCCAAACAAGGGACAGCTTCCGCATCATCAGCGCGGATGGATCCTCCAAAGATAAAACGTACCACTCCAAGTTTTATGTAAAGGACACAGACGAAGGGTACAAAATCGATACCTTGATGAGTGTGAAGGAACTGTAATGAAAAAGCCGCCTTTATTGGGCGGCTTTTTTACGTTTGTGAGACCTTAAACAGCATGTCTTTGATGGCGGTACTCTGCCAAGTGCTCTGACCCGCACTTCTCTACCGTACTAAAGCTCCGGCACCAATTCTTGTAGCCCTTGTGCCGCAACGGTTTGCGGAAGGCTGCCTCTGTCCCCACTTGCGGTGAAGCAGCAGGGGACTGGCATCGTGCCAGTCCCCACATTCTCTACCGTACTAAAGCTCCGGCACCGACTCTCGTAGCCCTTGTGCCGCAACGGTTTGCGGAAGGTTGCCTCTGTCCCCACTTGCGGTGAAGCAGCAGGGGACTGACCCCGCTCGCTCGTCTACCTTTACAGCATGCATTGACCACGCCCACGCAGAGTAACCCCCTCAAACCTAAGGAAAAACTAAACTCCAGCCTCCTGCACCTTCAGCTTTCTCCTGTACACGACCTTGGAAAGACTCACACTGAATTCATAAAGCAAAATAAGAGGGACCATCACGAGCAGATCCGAGATGAAGTCCGGAGGGGTGATGAGGACTGAGACGACAATCAGGGCAAAATAGGAGATTTTCCGGGCTTTGACCAGCCGGTTCGGATTGATGAGGCCGATGCTCGTCAGAAACAGGATGACGGCCGGCATTTCAAACAAAACGCCGAACGGGAGCGTGGAGTTCATCATGAAGCGGAAGTATTTTTCGGTTGTATAGAACATTTGAAAGTGACCGGCGGACAGCTGCTGCATGAAGTTGAGCAGGATGGGAAAGACGATGAGATAGCCAAAAGCGATTCCGGTCAGAAACAGGAGAAATAAAGCAGGGATCAGGGCAAGGGCTGCTTTCCGCTCAACAGGTCCGAGGGCAGGCAGTACAAATCTCCAAGCCTGGTAGGCGGCAATCGGAATCGTTAGAGCGACCGCTGCCGTCCCGCTGATCATGAAGTACACCCACAGTACATCAGATGGGCCGAGTATCGCCAATTTTCCGTCCAAGTCCTTTATTAAAAATTCATAGATGGTTTCTACATAGAAAAAAGCGGCTGCCATAAATACCAAAAATGAAATCAGCACTAAGATGATTCGTTTTCTTAACTCCTCTAAATGCCCAACGAGTGATAATTCCCGATCTTCCATTGCATTCAAACTCCTCTCTGCGCAGATGGCTCCATCATATCGGAACGTTGTTAAGAGGACATTACCGTTATGTAAATGGTTCGAATCAGCCAGAAAAGGACGTTTCTACCAAATATTCACTTCTAGAAGGGCGTTCCAATTTCCTAAAAGACCAGCTTGATCTCTTGCGGGGACCGGATTCCCTTCCATTTCCCGGCAGAGTAGAAGTATTCTATATTTCTAAAGATTCAATTAATTTAATCTGGTCCTTTTTAAGGAAAAATCTTCATATTTGAACGGAGTTAATAAGTCCCTCTCTTCCAGTATGACTGGTTTCTAAACCCTCATTTATACATCCTCCCGTAAAGGTCCTGCGCAGATAGGCTTAGCTTCTCAATCCGCACAAATCCTCTCTTTACAATCCATTTATATAATAAGCCTTGTTCCGCCAAAATTCTGGAAAGGGTGAGGAATACATGAAAGAGAAACAGCCTTTAGATGAATGGATGGAAAAATTAAAAGAAGTCAGTTTCCAGGAGAACAAATTCAACCGGAAGAAGTTTTTCGAAGGAGCAGGGAAGATTGCCGGCTTGACGCTTGGCGCTACCATTGCTCAGTCGATGGCTGGCTTCCAGCCGGTACAGGCAGCCCCTAAGTTTTCAAATTATCCTTTTACGCTCGGTGTAGCATCGGGCGATCCTCTATCAGACAGCGTCATTTTATGGACAAGGCTCGCCCCTGACCCCCTTAATGGAGGAGGAATGGAGCGAAAAGCCATTCCGGTCAAATGGGAGCTGGCTAAGGATGAGCACTTTAAAAAGATCATCCAGCGCGGCGAGGAGCTTGCCACACCGGAACTCGGCCACTCCGTTCATGCAGAGGCCACCGGCCTTAAACCGAATACAGAGTACTATTACCGTTTTAAATCCGGGCATGAACTGAGCCCGATCGGCAAAACGAAGACGATTCCGAAAGCGGGAACAGCCGTTTCAAGCATGACGTTTGCCTTCGCATCCTGCCAGCAATATGAACACGGCTATTACACCGCATTCCAGCACATGGCGGAGGAAAACCTTGATTTTGTCATCCATCTCGGCGATTACATTTATGAGTACGGGCCAAACGAATATGTATCCAAGTCAGGAAATGTCCGCACCCACAGCGGTCCGGAGATCATGAACCTGCTCGACTACCGCAATCGTTATGCGCAGTACCGGTCAGATGCAAATCTGAAAGCTGCCCATGCTGCATTCCCGTGGATTGTCACTTGGGATGACCATGAAGTGGAAAACAATTATGCGAATCTCATCCCTGAAAATGATCAGTCTGTAGAAGCCTTTGTCAAACGGAGAGCAGCCGGTTATCAAGCCTACTATGAGCACATGCCGCTTCGGAAGACATCTCTGCCAAACGGCGCTGATATGAAACTCTACCGGGACTTCTCCTATGGAGACCTCGCCTTCTTCAATGTGATGGATACCCGTCAGTACCGGGATGACCAGGCCAACGGGGACGGTGGAAAGCCTCAATCAGATGAGTCACTGAATCCGAAACGCACACTTACCGGAAACAAGCAGGAAAAGTGGCTGATGAAAAACCTGGCCAAATCCAAAACAAGCTGGAACGTGCTCGCCCAGCAGGTCTTTTTCGCCCAGCAAAACTACGGAACCCCGGAATCCCCTAAGTTCAACATGGATGCATGGGACGGGTATCCTGCTTCCCGGAAGCGGATCACTGATTTTATTGCGGGTCAGAACTTAAACAATATCGTCGTATTGACGGGAGATGTCCACGCAAGCTGGGCCTCCAATTTAACAACCGACTATGACAATCCAGATGCCAAAATCTTCGGAGCAGAATTCGTCGGCACCTCCATCACATCCGGCGGGAACGGGGCAGACAAGCGGGCGGATACGGATACGATCCTGAAACAGAACCCTCATATCCAATTCTTCAACGACTACCGCGGCTATGTACGCTGTACCGTTACTCCTGAAAGCTGGCAGTCCGATTACCGCATTGTCCCGTTCGTCACTTCACCGGGCGCAGCCGTCTCCACCCGGGCCTCGTTGGTCTACCAAAAAGACCAGAACGGTCTGCTGAAAGTAGCATCCAGCCAAGTGCCGGAAGGAATCCAAAAATCCGATGAAGTGGAAGACGATCGGATGGGTGCCCACCTGAAAGCCCATAAAAAACAAAACGAAAGCCGCAAAGAAAAAGTAACGCAATAAAGAAAAGGAGGAAATCATTATGCCATTCGGAAACATTGGAATCCCGGGTCTGATCATGATCCTCGTCATCGCGCTCATCATCTTCGGCCCATCCAAGCTCCCTGAAATCGGAAGAGCCGCCGGAAACACCCTGAAAGAATTCAAGAACGCCACAAAAGACTTAGTGTCTTCATCCAAAGGAGAAGACACGAAAGAGACGGAAAAAAAGGCTGATCAAAAAATTGGATAAGAGAAAGAGCCAGTCTGAGCGTAGCTTAGGCTGGCTCTTTTTGGAAATCACCATAGAAAAGCAGTCAGCCAGCTTACAAGAAGGTTGATGGCCGCTGCAAGAAGAATCATCGAAGAAACCCATAAAGCCATGATTACCCTCTTCACAAACTAATGCCGGTGCCGGGCTTTCTTCTCTTTATGAAGCTATGTAAAGCAAGCAAGTTGATATTATGAAACTTGTTGATTGAAGCGGAAGGTGTGAGACTCCAGCGGGAGCAGTGGGAGAGGTGAGACCCCGCAGTCGCGAAGCGAAGAGGAGGCTCACCGCCCGCCCCGCGGAAAGCGAACACCTGCAACGGAAATCAACATCCAAGTATAAGGAAGTTTTTTATAAATGAGAGGGCCTATGCCAGACAAAGCATACGCGATGAAATTCCATGATTTTGTAAAAAACTCTGCGGATTAGAGAATACTCCATGATCAAACTGATCATATAGAGTATCGCCCATTAATATAAGACAGGCTGCAAATGTACACTGAATAATCGAGAGCATAAGAATGGCGTTTTTTACGATTTCTGCTGCGAACATGGCTGGCTCCAGTCTTTTTAATGAAGTATACCAAGAGAAGACCAACATTCGGAACGTTACTGGCCTCCGGTTGTCTATACCTATATAAATACCGCATTTTTTTCCTTGCCGGAGAGCCAGGCCATTAAAATTTTCCCCCATCATCCGATATAAATCCTACCTGACTGAATTCTTAAAGGGGACTCTCACATGCTCTCTAACACTTACAATATACCACTAGTTGTTTTATCCATTCTCATCGCCATCATTGCTTCTTTCACTGCACTCGATCTCAGTATCAGAATGACAAAGGCGAAGAGGCAGGCACGATACATTTGGCTTGCTTCCGGTTCGGTTGCGATGGGGCTTGGGATTTGGGCGATGCATTTTATCGCGATGCTCGCCTTCCATTTGTCGGTACCGGTCACGTACGATGTGGCGATGGTGGTGATTTCCATATTACCGGCGCTTGCAGCTTCCGCTATTGCACTGTTTATCATCAGCCGGAAGGGAATCGGGCTGAAACAGAATTTGCATGGAGCCTTATTTATGGCCATTGGAATTGTATCAATGCATTACACAGGGATGGAAGCCATGATGATGGCTGCGGAGATCCAGTATGATCCGGTCCTCTGGACGCTGTCTGCCGTTGTGGCGTTTGCTGCCTCACTGGCTGCGCTGTACCTGCTTCAATATGTTAGCAATCATCCGGACAGGCCCGGGATCGGCTGGATCAAAGCGGGAAGTGCGGTCGGGATGGGCTTTGCGGTATCAGGCATGCATTATACAGGGATGGCAGCTGCCACCTTTCATTCTCATTCCGATCACATTCATCCTTCAACTTCTGCTTTTAACAGTACCTTTCTCGCGTATTCCATTGCAATCGGCATGCTTATTTTGTTTGCGATTGTTTTTCTTAGCATGTTCATCGACCGCCGTTTTGAGCATCAGTTTATAAAATCAGAACGGAAATTCCGCTCTGTCATCGAGTCAGCGAATGATGCGATCGTTTTGTCTGATAAGGAAGGGAAAATCATTTCCTGGAACAGAGGGGCGGAGCGCATCTTCGGCTACAGGGAAGCAGAAGTGCTTGGAGAAGACCTGCTGCTGATGATAACAGACCGTTTTAAGGACAGTCACCAAAAAGCTGAAATCGGAAAAACCGCTGAACTCGAGGGTCTGCATAAGGAAGGAAGAGTATTCCCAATCGAGCTGTCTCTTGCTTCCTGGAGTGAGGAAGGTGAGGTTTATTTCAGCAGCATCATCCGTGATATCACCGAACGGAAACAGAATGAGCAGAAGATCAACGAGATGGTCTACCGGGATTCTTTAACCGGACTTCCGAACCGGCTCCTGTTCAATGACCGCCTTTTGACCGCTCTTCACCAGGCTGAGAACAGCAAGCAGCCGGTCGGTGTAATGTTTATTGACCTGGACCGCTTCAAAAACATCAATGACACTCTCGGACATGATGCAGGGGACGAGCTGCTGATTGAAGTTGCAAAGCGGATAAAAGCAGCTGTTGGCAAAACGGATACAGTCAGCCGGCAGGGGGGAGACGAGTTCATCCTGCTGCTGCCGGATGCAGCCTCGGGTGAATTGACAAAAAAAGCCCAGCGGCTCCTGGAAGTGTTCAGTGAATCGGTTCTAATCAAGAACCTGGAGCTCGTCATCACCCCCTCTATCGGGATCGCTGTTTATCCTGCAGACGGACGGGATCTGGAGACACTGATCAAAAATGCGGACACCGCCATGTACAGGGTGAAGGAGCAGGGCAAAAACAGCTTTCAGTTCTACGACCCGAGCATGAACGAATCCGTTTCGAAAAAAATGCAGATCGAAATCGGTCTGCGCAAAGCATTGGAACGAAATGAATTTAAGGTCGTCTACCAGCCCCAGGTTGAGGTTCACTCAGGCAGGCTGATCGGAACCGAGGCACTGCTGCGCTGGACCAATCCGGGGTGCGGGACTGTATCCCCAGCGGAATTCATTCCGATTGCAGAAGAGACCGGCTTGATTTTGCCGATCGGAGAATGGGTGCTCCATCAGGCCTGTCTTCAGAACAAAGCCTGGCAAAATGCAGGCCATCCGCCGATGAGGGTAGCTGTTAACATTTCGTCCCGCCAGTTCCGGCAGAGCAACCTGGTGGAAAAAGTCCGGGAAACACTCCTCCGAACAGAGCTCGAGCCACACTATCTGGAACTCGAACTGACTGAAAGCATCATTCAGGATTCACAGCATGCGATCGAGAAGATGCACCAGCTAAGGGAGATGGGAATCCATCTATCCATCGATGATTTTGGGACCGGCTATTCCTCCTTAAGCTATTTAAAAACCTTCCCGATCAATACGCTGAAAATCGATCAGGCCTTCACCCGCAACATCTACACAGATCCCAAAGATGCCTCACTCGTCGATACCATCATCAACATGGCCCATAACCTCGGCCTAAAGGTGATCGCAGAAGGCGTTGAAACCCTGGAACAGCTGGAATTCCTTCAAAAAAAGGAATGCCACGAAGCCCAAGGATACTATTTCAGCCGGCCGGTTTCTCCGGAGGACTTGGAAATATACCTTGAACAGCAGGCAGTGGAAGCAGTGATGTAATTTGGCCTGTGCGGTGCACTGATTCTAAGGGCTTTAAAGGAAGTGGGGAACAAGCAGGCCTGTGCGGTGCACTGATCATCCTACGTATTTAATGGAAGTGGGGAACAAGCTGGCCTTTGCGGTGCACTGACCCCACATGCTTTAAAGGAAGCGGGGAACAAGCAGCAACACTTACGCTCCTTCTCCTGTCAGTCTTTTTGGAAACAGGGGAGGAGGTTTACTGCTTTAGCGAAAGTGGGGTCAGAGCCGAGCTCTGACCCTCACTGCGTTAAAGGAAGAGGGGAACAAGCAGCAGCTCTCGCACCCCTTCTCCTGCCAGTCTTTCTGGAGGCGGGGGACGGAGGTTTAGTGCTTTAGCGAAAGTGGGGTCAGAGCACCTGGAAAAATCAAACCGCCTCCCGCTCCACCCGGCTGACCGATCCCTTCTCCACCACATACGTATCCGCCAGTAGATCATGCAGCGCCTGCTTATGTTTTGTGAGTCCGGCCATTATGTAACCGAAAAAGAAAATGAGTCCTGAAAGAATGCTGGATAGATAACGTACAGTTGCTTTCCAGAACGAGATACGATCGAGCCCCTTCTCACTGACTACGATGATACTGACTGCCATTTTTCCGGGTGTAGCCTGTAAACGGGAAGAATGGAAAAATGAAGTGTACAGCCACGGGATCGAGAGGTAGACCGCTACCCCTAAAACTCCTACTATCGACTCGAAGGATTCCTTCTGTATTCCCGCCGAATCCAGAGCCATCCCTGCTGCACCGATCAGCAGCAAAAATAGGAACGTAAGAACCCCCACTATTATCCCATCAATCATGTATGCTCCAGCTCTTTTCCAAAAACCTGCCTGCATCCTTTACCCCTCCCAAAAATTAGAAACACCTATATATTCCCATGAGAGAAGGGGGTGAAACCACTTAAACAAATGTTTATTTAACCAGGCCGAGAGACTGCAGTCCCTTATAAATTCCAGAAGAACTCACGTCCGCAGTCCGGTGCTTCGCATACGGAAACAAATCCGGATGTGCATTTCCCATCGCAAACCCTTCACCCGCTGAAGCAAGCATTTCCTTGTCATTCATCCCGTCTCCAAAGGCAATCGCGGTTTCCGCAGGCAATCCGAGGTGCTTAAGAAATTGACGCAGTCCCGCCCCCTTGTTTACATCCTCGCGGATCACATCAAAGCAATGCCTGAGACCATCCACATTCACCTGTGGAAGGTGGATCCCCTCTGCCTGATAATGGACAGATCCCTCTGGACTGTCCGTAATGACCGTCATCCCCAGAATAGAATCTAAATCTCCGGCTTCCATCTTTTTATTTTTGGTTAAATGGAGTTTTTTCTTAAACATTTTCGTCCGCTCCGATTCGGGAGATGTATAGAGGTTGTATTCATGGGTGTACAGGATGATTTCGTGATTCTTCTCCTGCGCTGTAACGATAAAGTACTTCACCGACTCGCGGCTCATCGGAAACTTAAAAACGTCCTGCTCCTCATGAATGCCGTACGCCCCGTTGTATCCGATAAAAGATTGAATGGAAAGCTTCTCAGCAATATGGGAAATCTCATGGATTGGCCTGCCGGTCGCAAGGACCGCTAGTATTCCCTGTTCCTGCACCGCGCTGACTGCAGATACTGTTGAATCCTCAATCGTATCCTCCGGTGTAACAATGGTTCCATCTATATCGAGAAAGAGTGATTGATAGTGAGTCATCGCAGATCCTCCTAAAAATGATAGTTCCATCATAACAAATGAGGGAGAGGGTTGGGCGGGGGAAGACCTGAGCCCGGCTGCTGCCTGGGCGGGGTTCCGCATACAGGGGTCAGTCCCGCACTTTGCTAAAGCACTAAAGCTCTGGCACCTGAACAGGAAACCCCTTGCGCGACAAGGGGTTGCAACTGCTATCCTCTGTCCCCTGGTGCGTTAAAGCAGCAGGGGACTGGCACCGTGCCAGTCCCCACATTGGCTGCCGTACTAAAGCTCCGGCACCGCCTCTCCAACCCCTTCTGCCTCAACGGATCCCGGCACTGAGTCTCTGTCCCCACATGCGTTAAAGCAACGCGGGACTGACCCCACCAACAGCAACCGCCTCTCAGTAAAGCTGCACAGACCCCGCCAATCAACCGCCTCTCAGTAAAGCTGCACAGACTCCGCCAATCAACCGCCTCTCAGTAAAGCTGCACAGACTCCGCCATCAACCGTCACTCAGTAAAGCTGCACAGACCCCGCCACTCCAAACAAAAAAAGCACCACTAAAGGCGCTTTCATCTCACTGATCCTTCAGCATCTCATAAACCGCATCATAAGAAAGCGATCCTGCAATGATCAATCCAACTGAAATAGAAATTAAGAACAGCAGGATGGCAACAGCGGTGTTTCCTTCTTCGACTTTTTTGGCAAGTGAGACCTTAGGGAAAATCAAATGCTCCACAATCCAGTAGGAAAGGATCTGGGCGGCGAGACCGAACAGGCTCCACAGGCAGTAATCAATGAGGTTCAAGGAGTATTGAGCGGCGGCCCAGATAACGATGGCAAGGCCGAGAATTTTCCCGCCGAGCTTGATGGCAGCCGCGGTGTTGGCCTGTTCCAGGATCTGCTTGCGCTCGCTCATTTTCGTTGTGATGCTGAACAGGAATGCGCCTGCTATAAGAAACGCGAGGCCGATTCCGAGGTAAGTTAAAGTATGCAATAAGGCTTCCATTGTGTTGGCTCCTTTTCAAGTTATGGTTGTAATCCGGCCGGAAGGAAATAGGCTTCGTTGCCGGTGATGGCGCTGCCGGCGCGGATTCCGAAGGCTTCCGCGTGGCGGCCGATGACGAAAGCACCGATGAGCAGGTGGGCTTCCTCTTGGCCATAAGGCGTTTGGATGGCTGCAGAAGGCAGCTCCTGATAGGCCTGATAGATTTTAAGAGAGTCCCCATACGTTCTCAGACTGTTTTCTTTTAATGGGGTGCCGTCAGAATGGAAAATCGTGATCGTATCTCCTTCCCGGCCAAATGCAGGCTTTTCGACAAAGGGCAGGCTTCCATTTAAAAAAGGTTCGCGGTCCAGGTACGTCGGGAGAAAATGATCTTCGATCCAGCGGTGCTCTTCCGCTGTAAAGTAATCGTGCTTTTCCGTATGAAGGCCCCAAATGAGCGCCTGCACAGCCTTTGACTGCAGCAGGAAGGCGGACATCGGCTGCAGCATTGCAAGTTTTCCGTCGGCGACAAGCTTCAAAAGCTCCACACCGACCGCCGTCCCATCCTCATCTTTGTCATCCACGAGATGCTCGATCGGATACGTCTGGCGGTACAGCACGTCAATCCGGGTGCCAGCAGGGGTGTAAAGCCCGTCATCTTCAATCAGCTTCAGCTCTTGAAGCGGAATGATCTCATGCGGATACCCGAACAATTCGCCTAGATAGAAGGCTGTATTCCAATCCTCTTCATGATCATGATGAGCGGTAAACACGACCTTCGGAGCCTTATGATGCGGCCACAGCTTACGGACCGCCGTTCGAATGGCGTTCTGAAGGTTTTCCTCGCAGCCCTCATTTACGTCCTTCAGTCCAAAATGGCGTGCTGCGATCCCGTTTACGCGAAACAGTTCGTATATAAACGTCGGGGTGTCCGCATTTAATTCATAATGCTTATAGCCCTGCTCTGTTTTGACGAGATCCACCCGGCGGATCACACCCTCTGTATCCAGCGGTTTCAGCCGGAGGAAGGGAAGGGTCTGTTCCGGGTATCCGAGTTCGAGCAGGGTTTCATCCGGAAGCGAACGGAGCAGGGGGGCAGCCTTGTCATAGATCGCTGTTATTCTCTCCGCTGCCTGACGGATGTTCTGTGCTTCCAAGTCTGATAGAATGTTGGCATCATAAAGAGCATATGGCTCCTGAAAAAGATCATGCCAGAAGCGCGGGATGGTCCGGTAAAAGGCCTGGCGCGCTTTCTCGTGCTCAGGCAATCGGCTCCGTGCCGCCATCAGCCGCCGAAGCCGCCCTTGGATCCGCTCCCGATGCCTGACTTCGCTTTGTTTATGTAGGATTTATAAGAAGAGTTCTTCTTCAGCGCATTAGCTGTCGCGTAATAAGCTCCGCCCCAGAAGAAATAACCGAAGCGGGGACTGGAGTCGTCATCACACTGCCAGGCTTCCGTATCGTTATCCCACTCCCAGTCGTCACATGAGTCATCCTTCGGCTTGGGCGGCCTGTCATCGGATGAACAGCCTGACATGCCAAACGCCAGTACAGAAGCTGTTGCTGTCATCAGCACATTTTTCATCATTCGTTCTGTCTTGTTCACAGTAAACCTCCTTGTCAAAAACGTTCCATAAAAAGTTTATCACATTTTTTTCAAAAAAACGGAATTTTCCCATATACTATAGTTGAAAGGATGTGCGGACATGTATCCTGTATTGGAATACCGGCTGAATGACCCGCTGAACGGGTACCCGGCCATCTATCATTTTACGGATCTGGATCCGATCCAGATTTTCTGCAGGCGAAGCTGCGACTACTTTGTCCTGGAAGGAAAGGTATACGAAGTCACGAGCACGGCCCTTGAACGGGACCGGTTTGTCATTTACCTGAAGAAGGATGAGGGGGAACAGCCCTTTAAAAGTGCGCCTCTTGACCGGCCGCTAGGAATCGAGATCCGTCTTTATGAAGAATACTCGGAAAGCAAGGAATTTATGTATGTCTCCTGCTTCGACCATATTGAGGTCTTCTCCCGGCTGGACAGCACCTATCTCACTTTAAGAGGGAAGGAATACGAACGGGTGAGCGCCGAAATGGATCAGGACAGGCTTACCTATGTCCTGTACGTGAAAGAGACGGCAGAATGAAGCGCTCCCGGCCGTTTTATGGACTGCTTCTGATCCTCGTGATCGGCCTCGGACTTCTCTCGCGGAGGCTTTCATTCTGGCTTCCCGACGGTGTAAATACATATTTAGGTGATGCATTATGGGCTGCCATGATCTTTACCGGATTTGCCTTCCTCTTCAACCGGAGGAATACAGCCGTAATCGCTGCTGCAGCCGGTCTGTACTGTATTCTGACCGAATGCAGCCAGCTTTATCAGGCGGCGTGGATCAATGAGGTACGGGAAACAACGGCCGGCGGATTGGTGTTGGGGTATGGGTTTCTCTGGAGCGATCTGATCGCGTATGCGATGGGAATAACCGCCTGTACAATGACGGAATTAGCGGCTAAAAAGCGTTCTGCTTTTCAGTAAATTCACTTATGCAGGAGGGCTGTTTTGAAAAAAAGGATACTAAAGATCATGATGATCACTTTTTTCGGGATACTCATCCTGGGTGTACTTGGTTTGTTTTATATTTTCGCCGGCCAGGAATACGTCTATGCGAAAAACTATGCCGACCGGCTCTTGGACTATAAGGTACCTGAAAAAACAAAAGTCATCGAGCAGAATTTTGAATACGGGGTATTTTACGGAGGGGGACCATGGGGCAGCGGCGGGTATCCAACTGTAGCTGCATATCAGAAACTATTAACTGCCTTGAGCGAAAAAGAGATTTACACTCACTACAGCACGAATTCCTTTGAAATCTATTTTGAAGGGACAGAGGAACGGAAAAAGAACCGCGATAATCAAATCTGGTATGAAGGCTCGGTGAAGCGGGAAGAGGCACTGAGTTCGAAGGGGAATGAAGAAGAGCCCATTGAGGTAATCATCCAGTACAGAACCGAATTCAGCTATCCTTTTTTTATCGACTACAATTAAAAAAATCTTGGGGAGATCCCCCAAGATTTTTGGCTTAAATAAACCCGGTCTCTTTTATCGCTGCATTTACTTGACCGGCCAGATCCGTTTTGTACCGGCCATCCAGCCACTTTACCAGCATCTTCATCGTGCTGGCAAAATCCTTCAGCTGGGTCTTTGATGTGGTTTCGTAAAATGAGAACAGTTCCGTAGTGAAAACCTTGCTCCAGAACGCTTCGTCCAGTTCGCTCCAGCTGGTCAAGGACTTGCTTTCCAGAATATCCCGCAGATCAAAAAGGTTATTCCGGTATTTTCTCATCGTGTTTTCAGACTTTCCTTCAATTTTCTCTTTGAAGAAGGTCATCATATCCTTCGCGTAGAAATTCTCTACAGTATCAGGGCGGAAGCCAAGCAGCTGATACAGGGTAATTTCTTCTTGAGTATAATGAGGATCTGCCTCAGCCGGCGGTCCGTCTGAACGCTCCAGTGATGTAACCCGGTCCTTGCCTCCCGCAACGAACGGAGAAAAGGGCAGTCCGAGCTCGCGGCGGAGCGTATTGAAATCAGCGGTCCGGCCTTCGGTACTGAAATTACTGTAATACTGATACTCTGCTTCTTTCAGCCAAACATCCGCTTTTTCCTGCTCCCCATCTTCACAAAGCTCCCTTAAAGACTTATTGCCGAGCTTCGGGATTTTCAGATCAGCTGTCGTTCCCTGAACGGCCTGGGCGAACGGACCGAATGCTTCATTGCCATCCACTTCCGGGACAAACACTGTATTGACAGCTTCTGCTTGATAAGGAACCGTAATATCATTCTGCTGTTCCCCAATAAAGGCAAGGGAAGCACCTGTCTTTTTCATATGCTCCTTAAACCCTTCAGCATTTTCCTTCCCGATACACGTGTAAGTCAGAACTTGACCCCCAACCTTGAACTCCCCGTAAACAACTCCGGTATGCCCGATGCCTTCCATCTCACTGTCCCGGTAAACATGCCAGTCCCCAGTCCAGGAAACTACTTTCTCATGCTCATTCCAACTATCAAATACGAACTCCGGATGGCTTTTCAGATAGCTGAGAAGACCGTCCTCATTTTGAATCTGATACGTTAATTCAAAATGTTCGATGACGTGTGTCTGATCCCCGGGCTTCTCAGAATCCCGAAGCTGAGCTTCAACAATCTCAAAGTAATGACTTCTAAGAACTTCTGCACCCTCCTGATGATGCTCAGCCATCAGCTCCTGCACCTTCTGATACGCACGGTCGATCTTAGCAGGCCCTGAGAAAAACCTCACCCCGTGAAACAGATGCTGGCCATTAAACGGTTCAAGCATTCCAACTGTTCCATACCAAGGCAAGATCTTCGAAATGTTTTCCTCAGAGCGGGGAACATCAAACTGCTCCCCACTGATTAAGTCTGTAAACCTGCATGTATCCTCTGTATAATCCGTTGCCTGAACGAGCCGGGGCTCCATCTCTGTCCAAGTCTTGAGCATAGTTTGCTGCTCCTCATTCAGACGGCTGCCTTCTTCATTTAAAAACCACTCTGCACCTGTCAGGCCATTTTCTTGACGCTGAAGGAAAAAGAGAGAGTACGTCAGTAATCCATCGACCGCATCAGCCGGAATGGACGCATGTTTTTGCTTCAGCTCACGCACTTTCTCCTGCCATTCCATAAACCGAACTTTCTTATGGATAAAATCCGTTAACATCTGAACAAGCACAGCCCGCTGCTTATAGAAGCGCTCAAGCTTCGCCTCTCCAGCCAGAATGGTATCCTGCTTACCCATGCAGCACTTCTTATATTTTTTCCCGCTCCCGCACGGACACGGAGCGTTACGATTAATTGCCATTGTATTCACCTATCTGCAGTAATTTTTCTTTCTATAATAAGGTACCTGTATTCCGCGGAGAGGTCAAATGGAAGGAGGGGTATGGTTGGGTAATTCTTGCCCTATGCACAGAGCGCTGCACTGACCCCACATGCTTTAAAGCAACGGGGGAACAAGCAGAGAACGGTTAAACCCTTGGCAGTAGAGAATTAATCTGGAAGGGGGACGGAGGTTTAGTGCTTTAGCGAAAGTGGGGTCAGAGCGTTGCACTGACCCCACATGCTTTAAAGCAACAGGGGAACAAGCAGAGAACAGTTAAACCCTTGGCAGTAGAGAGTTAATCTGGAAGGGGGACGGAGGTTTAGTGCTTTAGCGAAAGTGGGGTCAGAGCACAACCGAGCACAACCCTGCCAACGAATAATCCCCCCATCTACAGCAAACCCTATTCATACATAAACTGGAGGTTTTCACATGAAGAAACCAATTGCCGCAATTATTTCTGCTGTTCTATTTGGGGGAATTGCTGCTGCTCCCTGCAATGTCCTTTCGGTTCCCGCTGCATCTGCTCAGGAGAAGGCAGCCAAACCAAATTATCAGAACCGTGCCCAAATTCCAGAGAAAGACAAATGGAATCTCCACGACCTGTACAAGTCTAAAGCAGCGTGGGAAGCAGATGTAAAAAAAGCGGAAGAGCTGTCAGCGGAGATAACAGCAAAGTACCAGGGGAAGCTCGATCAATCGGTTGATCAGATAGTCGGAGCATTACAGGATTATTCAACTCTTTCTGAGCTTTCGAGTAAAGCTTATGGGTATGCGAATCTTTCATTTGATGTAAACCAATCCAATCCAAAGAAACAGGCTTTATTGAACCGTGCAGAGAAGATGGCTGCAAAAATTGCGGCGGACACTTCCTGGCTGAACCCTGAAATCGTGAGCATCAAAACCGGGACGATGAAAAAGATTTTGCGCGATAAAAAGCTGGCTCCGTATAAATATGTACTTCAGGATATGCTCCGGACCAAATCCCATACACTGACGAAGCAGGAGGAAGAAGTGCTGGCAAGGCTTTCGCCATTGTCCGACACGGGAACAAATGTGTATGGCATGCTCGCCAAGGATGTAAAATTCCCGAAAATCAAAGATTCAAAAGGAAAAGAAATACAGCTGACCCGTTCGAATTACATCTCGTATGTGGAGAGCGGGGACCGCCTCGTAAGGAAGGGGGCTTATGAGGCGTACTACCGGACACTCGGTAAATTTCAGGATTCTTTTGCCCAGGCTCTGACCGCACAGGTGAAGAGCCATACGATCCACGCAGGGCTCCGGAATTACAAATCAGCACTGGAAGCAGCCGTTGTTCCGAACGATGTGCCGGCGAAGGTGTATGATCAGCTGATTTCCTCTGTGAACAAAGGTCTTCCCCTCCTGCACCGCTACATGGAGCTTAAGAAAAAGCTGCTGGGTGTAGATGAACTGCATATGTATGATATGTACACGCCGATTGTAGAAGCAGACCGTGCATACATCCCTTACGAGGACGCCAAAAAAATGGTGATGGATGGACTTAAGCCAATGGGGGATGACTATCTGAGCATTATGAACGAGGCATTTAAAAAACGCTGGATTGATGTGTACTCCACAGAAGATAAAGCAACCGGTGCCTATCAATGGGGTTCATATGGAAACCATCCGTTCGTGCTGCTGAATTATCAGGGGACAAAAGGCGATGTAGCAACGATTGCTCATGAGCTTGGTCATGCAGCCCACAATTACATGTCGGGCAAAAAACAAAACTACCTGAATGCCCATTATGCGATTTTCACTGCAGAAGTAGCTTCCACATTAAACGAAGCCCTTCTTTGGAACAGCGAGTACAAAAAAGCGGGGACAAAGAAAGAGAAACTGTATTTACTAAATCAGCGTCTCGAAAACTTCCGGACGACACTCTTCCGCCAGACGCAGTTTGCCGAATTTGAAAAGAAAATCCATGAGCTCGATCAAAAAGGCGAAGCGCTGACAGCGGAAACCTATAATAAGGTGTATGGGGAGATCAATCAGAAGTATTACGGAAAAGTGATGGCAGCAGATAAAGAAATTCCACTGGAATGGGCACGGATTCCCCACTTCTATAACTATAACTTTTATGTCTACCAGTACGCGACAAGCTTCGCCGCATCAACAGCACTCTCAAAGCAGATTGCTGACGAAGGAGCACCGGCTGTGAAGCGGATTAAAGACAACCTCCTCTCCGCTGGCGGATCCTCTGATCCCATCAGCATTTTAAAAAACGCAGGCGTGGATATGTCTTCTTCAGAGCCGGTTGATCAGGCCATGAAAGTATTTGAAGAAACACTGAATGAGATGGAAAAACTGGTGAACGAATCGTAACGGCATCCCGCGGGTCATTACTTTATTGTGGTGGCAATTTCCGCGAAATAACCTCGACAGCCGTCTTCCTAAGGGGAACGGGTAAAAGGAGAGGTATTACTGGTGCTTCCTTTTTAAAGAAAAAACAGTCTCGCTTATGTGCAGCAGACTGTTTTTTCTATTGTACGTTTTTATTTTTCCATTTATTAAATTCCAGAAATTCGCGGAACTGATCCTTCGTAACTCCGGAATTCATGGCTTCGTTTACAAGTGATGCCCATTCTCTGTCCAGATTGTCTGATTCCGTGTCGTCCTCTAAATCCATTAACGTATTAACCGGCTGGCCTAAAACAGCAGAGATCTTTTCCAGAAACAAAACAGATGGATTGGATTGAAGATTTCGTTCGATCGAACTTAAATACGATTTTGCTACTCCCGCTCTATTTGCCAGTTCCGTAATGGAAAGATTCCGCTGTATGCGATAGTGCCTGATTTTTTCTCCAATCATTTGCTTCATTCCCTTCTATAGTTCGATAATATCATATAACGAATGAAGTTTAGCGATAAAAAGAACAAATTCGACAAATATCGTTCGACAAATTTTGCGAAAGCCGGGAAAGTGGAGAACTTAAGGGTATAAAGAACTGCTTATTACATACTCTTAATAAATAAATACAGCTGAAAATGTATCAGGAACTAAAACGAATATTCCCATTTTCTTGCACCCGCAATTGCATCCTGGAGAAATGTAAAAAAAACCGGTCAATAGACCGGCCATACCTACTGTTTCACCGCGAGCTCCTCGATCTCATCTTTCTCCTTCCGCATCCGCACTTTCATTCCGGCTGAAAGCTTATCCATGATTTCGGTCGTGGAGTAGTCTTTGTAGCGGATTTCCTGGCGCAGGAATTCGGCGCATGTGTTGATGAAGGCGCTGGCGATTGCTTCGGTGACTTTGCGGTTGAAGGAGCCGGCGATGAGTCCGATGACAGGGGAGACGAGGAGGTTCGCTTTGCCGATGGATTTTCCGGCGAGCTTTGCAAGGGTGGAGGCACCTTCCTTCGTTGCCTGTTTTGTGCTGTATTTAAGTGCTGCTTTTCCAAGAGCGCGGCTGCCTTCCGCTGCAAAGAAAGGAAGCAGAATCGATTGCAGGAGCGGCCTTGCTTCCTTCGTGAATTTGAGGAAGTTCCGGTTGACCGGTATGCCCATGACGGTCATGATGTCACGTGCCATGTACAGGTAAACCGCGCTGCGGCCCATGACATCCATTCCGATTGGGAAAGCTTCAGCGGCATGGGCGAGATTTTTGTAGCTTACAGGGCTGCTGGAATCGAGCCGCTCCTGAATCAGCTTTTTTGCCGATTCAATTTTCCGTTCTACTTCAATTTTCTGGGCGGCGGTAAAGGCACGCTTCGTCGCTTCCGGAATCATCTCCAATGTCTTGTCGATAACGTCTGTCAGCCCGTGTGGAGGAATCCTCACCTCACCGAGCATCACCTTTTCTTTCGCCAGCACCCGGCAGATTGGGAGTTGGGGGAGTTCTTTTTTAATAAAGTGATAAAAGGATTCGTTTAAATCGAATGTTTGCGTCAGTACAATTACGACGGGCATATATTCGGAAAAACTGCGGATCCACTCGATCTCCGTATCTTCAAGCCGTCTGCTTTCGTTTGAAATGCAATACCACATGATGTGGAGATGATCGGCTGCGTTCTCTGAGGAGGCCCTTTCCTGAATCTCATCCACGATCTGCTGACGTGAAATTTCCCGCTGTTCAAGGTCCATCTCCATCCCTTTCGTGTCAAACAAATGGACGGGGGCTTCCGGAATGCGGTACTCGGTCAACGCCTGTGATACCGGCTTTCCGACCCCGGTTTCCGCTTCATCAAATCCGAAAATCGCATTGATCAGCGTGCTTTTTCCGACACCAGTTTTCCCCGACAGTACAATGTTCGGCATGATAAACTTCCGGTTGAACTCCTCATTCAGCGCACTAAGCTGTGTCTGCAGCCTTGAGAGTACTTCACTCCACTGGATTTCTTCATTGGTCTGGACCATGGTTTGTGCCCTCCCTTTTCAATTATTTACCTATACCCGGAAAAACTTATTTTCAATATAGGTTTTACGAAATAGGGGCAGATATGGTTTCAAAGTCTGATAATCCGTATAATAGAAGAAAACCATCTTGGAGGCACACTTTTATGTTCAATCTTTCCTTTTGGATGTGGTACCTGATTGCAGCTGTATGCGGAGGTCCCATCCTCTATCGATTTTTTGGGAATGACACGAATACGCTTCTGATTGCCAGCGGAATTTACTTTCTGATCGTATATATTGTTCTAAATCGCTGGAAGAATAAGAGGAAATAGGTTTAAAGTTTGAAGAAACGGGTATAATTCCTTCTACAGTTCCTTTAGAAGGGTAGAAAAGACTATGTTTAATTTTGACCGTACCGATTTTATTTCCTATTTAAAGCTAATCCGTACCGTTTCGTTCCTTGGACTGGCCGTGTTTTTCGGCTACTTCCTCGTACTGCAGCTTCAAAGCGGTTCTTCAAATTTTCAATATGTTTATGCGGGCTTTGCCTGCGCCGTTTCTGCAGCTGTTACAACGTATTTCATTGCGAAAATCGGCAGAACAGCAGCGCGCGGCTGATGGAAGGAGAGCACAGGGCTCTTCTTTTTTTTTGAATAGGGTATTCTCAATATAGAACGTTTCAGGTAAAATGGTGTTATAATTATGATAATTACCAGTTAAGGCTAATTTTTTTGCCTATATTGTTCTTTATAATGAATTGAGGTGTGATATGCAGAAGGTATTATTTGTTCTCGGATCGTGTCTTGCTGTGATTCTCTTTCTGCTGCCATACTGCTATGAACATGTGAAAGCAGCGTTGGAGCAGGAGCCGGTTTTAACCAGTGAGTCCGGAGACACGATCCATGATATTGCACAGCTTGCACCACCGAGGAATTTCCATCTGAAAGGGGACGATCGTGCAAAGAGTGTCCCGGTCCTCCTCTATCACAGAATACTGGCAAGCCATGAACTGGCACCAACTCATTATGGGGCAGACGGTACGTTGTCCAGCACCTTGATCACGGCAGATCAATTCAAGAAACAGATGAATTACCTTCAGGCCAATCACTATACAACCCTTTCCCTGTCTGAATTTAAAGCATTTATGATTTCAGGTGAACCAGTGCCTGAGAAGAGCGTGCTGATTACTTTTGACGACGGTCATAAGGACAACATGGTCCATGCATATCCCATCCTGAGGAAAAACGAACAGCGTGCCGCTCTTTTTTTAATAACGTCAGAGATTCGCAGAAGCAAGGAGGGGTATTACCCGGAAAAGGTTCAATTTGCAAGCGCTCCTGAACTTGAAACAGCTGCAGACGTTTTTGATTATGCCAGCCATACCCATGATTATCACCAGACGGATCAGCAGAATGCGGCATTTTTGGTCAGCCGGACAGAAAAAGAAATTGTAGAAGATTTGAATTACAGCATTGCCATGCTGGGAGGAGCAGAAGCGCTCGCATATCCTTATGGAGAAAAAGATAGGGAATCCGTACACGCTGCAAGGAAAGCCGGTTTTCAGCTTGGCTTTTCTGTAAATAGCGGCACAGCTGTGCCTGGTAAGAAGCTAATGGAAATTCCACGCAATGTCATACAAAGTACCACTTCAATGGAGGATTTTATCTATCTCATCGAGCAGAATTCCAAATAGAAGGAGGGGAGGATCCGTGAAAATTTTCCTGATTGCCTTATCAGCTGCTTTTTTGCTTGGATGTGCCAAACAGGAACGCATCCCGGTGAACGCACAAAAAAGCAGCGTTCAGGTGGAAAAGAAGCAAACCTCTCCGGACTATTGGCTTTCAAAAGAGAACTGGACAATCAGCGATCCGTTTACAGAACTGGACGAAAATCTTTGGAATGCAGTGAACCGGGAGGAAAATTACAACAATGAGCTGCAGGCGTATTCAAAGAGTCAGGCAAATACAGAAGATGGGAGGCTGTCTTTAACAGCAGAGAGGCATGGAACAGGATATCGCTCGGGCTTAATCGATACAAAGGGCAAAGTGTCCATCCATTATGGAACGATTGAATTCCGTGCAAAGCTTCCTCTCGGTAAAGGTTTTTTTCCGGCTGTGTGGCTGCTTCCTGCAGAAGATAAACCACTCCCTGAAATCGATATCCTGGAGTCGATCGGCGAACCGGAAGTCTTTATGGTTCAGCATTGGAGTGAAGGAGACGAGCTGAGGAGCCGCTATGACTCTTTAAACCTTTCCGAACCTGAAAGCTTCCATACCTACCGCCTGGAGTGGACGGAAGAGAAAGTGACCTGGAAGATCGACGGGAAGGTACGATTTGAATCCTATAAAAATATACCGGATGAACCAATGTACTTGACCTTGAATTTAGCTGTTGGAGGAGACTGGCCGGGGTCTCCGGACAGCTCTACCCCATTTCCTTCAGCATTCGTAATCGATTATGTAACCATTACTCAAACAGGAGGCAAACCGCAGTGACTATTCCTTTATATATGTACATCATCACTTTCTTCTGTGTCCTGTTTCCTTTCTACCATATGTTCAACGCCTATCTATCATCACGGAAAACGCCGTACTATATGAAAAATCCTCCATCAGCAGAAAAGGGAATCAGCATCCTGGTTCCCTGCTACAACGAAGAGTCAATCATTCAAACAGCTATTGAAGGAATGCTCGCCCTCGATTACAGCAATTATGAGGTACTTTTTATCAATGATGGCTCGAGTGATCTTACAATGGAGCGGCTGCATGAAGATCTGAAGCTGAAACCAGCTGCATTCGCCGCATCAGGTGTCCTGAAATTTAATCAGGTTAAAGCCTTTTACCAAGCAGCCAATACCAAAATCAAGGTGCTGGATAAAGTGAACGGTGGAAAGGCGGATGCTTTAAATGCAGGCATCTCCTACGCGGAACACAGCATTATTATCACCCTTGATGCAGACAGTCTATTAAAACCGGATTCATTAAAAATCATCAATGGTGCATTCGAAGATAAAAAAGTCATCGCAGCAGGTGGGATGGTGCATGTTCTTCAAGGGAGGAACCTGGCCCAGCCTGATCAGCCGGTCCGCCTCTCAAAAATGAAGCAAATCGTCCGATTTCAAACGCTCGAATATATTCGCGGCTTTTTTACCTACAAGGCATCCCTTGCCAAATCCGATGCACTATCCATCATTTCCGGTGCATTCGGCATCTTCAAAAAAGATGTGCTGCTTGATCTATACGGTTTTCGCAAAACGGTCGGAGAAGACATGGATATCACGTTAAAAGTGCAGCAATACCGGAAAAAGCATAGACGAAGAAAAGTCCTCTTCATTCCGGAAGCCATTTGCTATACAGAAGTACCCGAATCCTACAAAGACCTGTTCAAACAGAGGGTCCGCTGGCAAAAGGCGTTTACAGACTGCATGATGTATTACGGCAAAACGCTTTTTCCTACGGTTTTTAAAAAGAAGCTGTCCTTTTTTATTGTATTTGATGCACTATGCTCTGGAGTGCTGCTCTCGTTCTTCACTCTATTCTTTCTGGTCACCCAGATTTTCTTCTTTCCGATTGAACACACGTATCCTGCCCTGCTCTTTTTCCTTTCCGGCGCAGCAGGAAGCAACCTGCTTTATGCATTAATCTCACTGAAAATATCGACCCACTATCGAAATGCATTTTCCAACAGAGACATGGGCTACCTGGCATGGACGATCCTTGCCGACCTGCTCGTCTACCGGTTCTTCACGCTATTCTTCACCATTTACGGAACCATCGCCTATTTCGGCAAAAAAGACGGCTGGAATAAAGTCGCCCGGACAGGCAAAAAATACATCGTTTCCGAATCAGACGCTCTTCAAAAGGCGGATGTGTAGAAGTGTGGGGTTCTTGTTCTTTATAAAGAATATAAGAAGATTGCTGTTGCTCTGACCCCTCCTGCTTTAAAGCACCGGGGGAACAAGCAGCGGTCCTCCAAACCCTTGTCCGCTTAGCGTTCCTGCAGCAGGGGGACGGAGGTTTAGTGCTTTAGCGAATGTGGGGTCAGAGCAGCCCCCCAGCCTCCCAAAAGACCATCCTCCTAATTTTCATCTTCCCAACCTCCTCCAAATCTCCTACAATAGAAATAAAACGCTTACAAGGAGATTTCAGCGATGGCGGTCCTCAAACGGATTCTCTATGTTTCTGCTATTCTTATTTTTTTGATCACGGCCGGAATGACGGTTTATTTTGGGAAAGAGACGTTTCATGTGACCTCGGCGGCAGCGGATCCTTCTGAGCAGAAGAAGAGCCATTTTGTGCTGATTCCTGAGGAGCTCGATAACGATTACTGGGAGCTTGTGAAGGACGGCGCTATGGAGATGGCCGATCACAACGGAGTCATTTTAGAGTATCTCGGACCGAAGCAGGCCAATGTGGAGGAGCACCTCCGGACCATCGATATGGCGATTGCAGGAAAGGTCGATGGACTGATGACTCAGGGGATCGAAAACGAGGAATTCACCAAACTCCTGAACAAGGCGGTGGATAAGGGGATTCCCGTTATTACAATTGATACAGATGCACCGGAAAGCGACCGGGAAGTGTATGTCGGAACGGATAATTATTATGCAGGACAACTGGCAGGAAAAGCATTGATCCGTGATACAAAGGGTCCTCAGACAGTCGGCATCATTACAGGCCGTTTTGAAGCATCCAATCAAAAACTCAGGGTACAGGGATTTTTGGATGCCATTAAAGGAGAATCCAGGATCCGCGTAGCCTCTGTGAAAGAGTCGGATATTACAAGAGCGGGAGCCGTAAATGCTGCCCTGAAGTTTTATCAGGAGGTACCGGACATTACAGCTTTTTACGGAACGAGTGCCCTCGATGCGATCGGGATCGCCCAGCTCACCGAGTATTTGAAAAAGGACGTCTGCATTATCGGTTTCGATACACTTCCTGAAACCATCCGCTACATCGAGAAGGGGACCATCCGGGCAACGATTGTGCAATATCCGTATGAGATGGGAGCGAAAGGAGTGGAAACCCTTCTGAATATGCAAAAAGGAGAGAAGCAGAAGGCGATTCAGCATACCGGAACAAAAGTGATCCGGAAAACGGATCTTCCGCTGATTCCCATTAAACCGGAAGGAGCTGCAGTCGAATGAAATCGATTCGCAGCAAGCTTCTCATCTACTTTGCCGCCTTTGCCGCCCTGTTCAACATTGTGACGTTTTCCATCTACTTTAGCAGCAGCCGCATCGTCTCTGAATACCATCAAAGCTTTCAGGGATTCCTGCTTTTTAATGAAATATCACAGCAGGCAAATTCCATTTATGAAAAAATGAACGGGTTCGTTGTAGAAAAAGACGGCCGTTTTGTAAGGGATTATGAGATTTTGAGAAAGGATTTTCAGGAAAACCAGGAGCGTCTTCAGCAGGAAAAACCAGAGGGTGTTGGGGAAACGCAGCTTTATAAATACAAAAATATGATGGAAAGCCTAATCACAGAAAGCGATGAGACAGCAGATGATGTGAAATCAAATGAGATTGAGAAATCTCTATCGCATTTGAGGGAGGTTCGGAATATTTCCTCTTATCTGCAGGAGTCGACATTAACGCTGCTCAATATGGAACTGACGGAGTACCGTGCTTTTTATCAGGATATGGAGAAACGCAACCAGGCCTTCCAGTGGTTCACGATTAGTCTTTTCACGTCCACCTTGCTGCTTGCCCTGTTGCTTGCCCTCTTCTTTTCGACAGGAGTTACACGGCCGATCCGCCGCCTTTCGGATGCCGCGAAGGAGATAGCCTCCGGCAGATTTGAGGGTCCGGCCATCGGAGTGAAATCAAAGGACGAAATCAGTGTGCTCGGTGAATCCTTCAACCATATGAAGGATAATCTCAAAAGATTGATTGCAGAAATGGAGGAAAAGTCCGAGCTCGACCAGCTGCTGAAGGAGCTTGAACTGAAGCATCTGCAGAACCAGATCAACCCTCATTTCTTATTTAACACATTGAACACGATTGCCAGGATGGCATACCTGGAAGATGCGGCAGTCACATCAAGGCTGATCGAATCGGTATCCCGCCTGTTGCGCTACAGTCTTGGAGATTTAAATAAAACAGTCACCTTGTCTGAAGAAGCAAGCATCGTTCAGGAATATTTTTATATCCAAAAGACACGGTTTGCCGACCGGATCACCTTCCGAACAGAAATTGAAGAAAACTGCCTGGACCGTCTGATTCCAAGCCTCACCCTTCAGCCTCTTGTTGAAAACGCCTTCATTCATGGCGTTGAAAACAGGGAATCCGGCGGTGAAATCGTTCTGAAGATTTATTCAGAAAAAGGGATGCCGGTGATTGAGATCATCGATAACGGAGAAGGGATGACAGCAGAACAGGTACAGCGGATTTTTCAGCAGCCCGAGCATACGCATGAGATCAGCAGCGGACATTCAACCGGCATCGGGCTCAGAAATGTGATCAGGCGACTCGAGCTTTACTACAAACGGAAGGACGTGATGCAGATTGAATCGGCTGAAGGAAAAGGAACGACCATCCGCATTACATTGGGGGAAACAGCATGAGACTGGTCATTGTTGATGATGAAATGATCGAGAGAAAAGCGATGCGCAAATTTGTGGAAGAAAGCATGACCGGCTTCGAGGTGGCCGGTGAAGCAGCAAACGGCCGGCTCGCCGTAGAAATGGCCGCTGAGCTGAAACCGGATCTCATGCTGATGGATATTAAAATGCCGGGCATGAACGGACTTGAAGCCATCCGGAAAATCCGCGAGATACAGCCCGACATCCGCTTTATTATGGTTTCTGCGTACGATTCCTTCGATTATGCAAAGGAAGCCATGAAGGAAGGCGTAAAAGAGTACATCTTAAAGCCTGGGAAAAAAGAAGAGACCATCGAAGCACTGTACCGGCTGAAAAAGGAAATCGAAGGCGAACGGAGCGCAGCAGCCGGTAAGGAAGAAGCCGCCAACCTCATGAAGCAGCATCTGGCGGAAAAATCAGCCCAAAACCAGCTCTCACAGCAGGAACTCGAACACTTTCAACAGCTCTTTCCGAATGCAAAGGGAGGCTTCTTCCTCGTCCTCTCCGGGTGCACCGCAGCCGAGCTGCAGCCGCTTCTTGAACGCCATGCATCCATGCCGTATGTATTTTATCCGAAAAGCGAAAACCGCTTTGCGGTCCTCCTGCTTTCTGAAAACCAGGAGGAATCAGCGGTTAGAACGGAGGCCCTCCGGCTGGCCCGGACGATTACACTTGCCGTGAAGGAAAGCCGGGCCGGTGTTGGATATCCGGCAGGAACTTTGGCGAAGCTCGGAAAATCTTATCAGGAAGCCTATCGCGCTTGGGAATCCATTACTCCCGGTGCAGCAGCCTACCGCTTTTTCCGGGAATCCGCTGTCCCGCCTGCCGGAGAGGACCAGGAAAAACTGCGCCTATCCATTCTCAACGGAAACACAGAAGAGGCCCTTCTCCTATACAGCCGCTTATCAGAAGATCCACTGTTAATAAAGGAGTGGCTGTCCGCCGCTAAATACGACCTGGAAAAAAGGGGAATAGACGTACAGCACATTTCGGTCCTGAACGCAGACGACCTGAAGGAAACAATCCGAATGCTTTGCGAAAAAGTACAATGGACCCAAAGTGAACAGGAAGTTGCTGCCCGTGCCATTCAATACATGAAAGCCCGCTTCACCGAGCCCATCACACTTGAAGAAACAGCCGAACAAACAAAACTCAGCCCCACCTACTTCACAAAAGTATTCAAAGAACAAACCGGCCAAACCTTTATTGACTACCTGACCAGTCTTAGAATGGAACGCGCCAAAGAACTTCTCGCCAACCAGGACCTAAGCCTGAAACAAATCGCCTACGCTGCCGGCTACCGCGACCCCAATTACTTCAGCCGCGTCTTCCGAAAGGTCACCGGCCAGTCACCGAAGCAGTATCGGAAGAAGGGAGCAGGGTGAAGGGGAGGGTTTGGGGACAGAATGTTTGGAAAAGTAAACATCCACATTCGGGCGGGGTCAGTCCCGCTGTGCTTCACCGCAGCGGGGGACAGAGAAGTAAATCCGCAATCCTTTGGTATGTAAGGGTTGGACAGAGGTGGTGCCAGAGCTTTAGTATGGCAGAGAAAGCGGGGACTGGCACCGGGACAGTCCCCACATCCTTTAAAGCAGCAGGGGACAGAGGAACAGCGCTGCAATCCCTTATGTGCCAAGGGCTAAGAAAA
>NZ_WMIB01000016.1 GCF_009711125.1 Metabacillus mangrovi
GAAAGATCGCTCTTTGAAAAACGGAGAAAACATTAGAATTCGGAAGAGAGTGTCCAAAGTTAGGGGGCTCAACCGATGCAGTGAGCCGGGCAGTACTTTACTGCTTTTGAGAGGCTTTAATTTCAGATATCGGTCAAATTTTTATTATATCGGTCAAAATCTTGATATATCGGTCAAAATTTGAATATATCGGTCATTTCAGGATTTTATCGGTCATTTGTGGCATATATCGACTTTTCGAGTTTTTCCAGAAAAACTGCAATTCGCCTACAACGGAATACTAAAACAGCCGGCAGGATCGCATCCTGCCGGCTGTTTACCTTCAGCTGTCTTTCCCCAGACTTGCTGCTTTTCTAATATCCTTCAGCGAGTTGGATTTTCCATACATGAGAACTCCGCCTTTATATACTCTGGCTCCGAAATAGGCCAGAATAAAAATCGTGCCGAGCAGGATCAGGATGGAGAGTCCTGCTTCCCAGAACGGCACATCAAGCATGCCGACTCGGAGGAACATGATCATCGGGGCGAAGAACGGGATGAATGATGTAACAGTGACAAATGAATTGTCCGGATTTCCAAGGTTGAACATCGCGATCAGGAATCCTGCGACTACGATAAAAATCATCGGTGTGATCATTTGCTGGACGTCTTCGATTCTGCTTACAAGAGAGCCAAGGAAGGCTGCAAGGGTGGCAAACAGGAAATAGCCGAGAAGGAAAAACACGACACCGTATACGATTGTGGCTGGAGAGGTGCTGGAAATGCCCATCACCCCGCCGCTTATAGCGTCGATTTCCTCCATTTTGCCGCGAACGGCAAGGTAGCCTCCTCCAATCATGATGGCAAGCTGGGTTAAGCTCACAAAAGCGATCCCCAGAATTTTTGCAAACATCTGCTGAATGGGAGAAATGCTGGAGATGAGGATTTCCATGACCCTTGAAGACTTTTCAGTCGCCACTTCCATCGCAATCATGCTCGCATAGGTGATGACCGAAAAGTAAATGATAAACAGCATCACATACACGAGTCCGCGGGCCTGATTCAGTTCTTCAGCGGATTTTGCGTTCTCCTGAAGGGCTGTTTTTTCCATTTCAACCGGTGCAAGCAGTTCACTCACCTGTGCCGGGTCGATCCCGAGTCTTTCTGTTCCGACCGCCGTTTTCGTTTGCTGAAGGGCCTGGTCAAGGGTAAAGGAAACTTCAGCATTTACTACCGATTCCGCATAAAAAGATCCTGCCGGAAGTCCCTGTGCATCATTTTTCAGAATGACGTAGGCATTCAGACTGCCGTCTAGCACCTTCTGAGTAAGTGCGTCTTCCTTTTCATTAGTCTGACTGATTTCAAGATCGGGGTCGAGCGTTTTTGCATTTTGTGCAAATGGCTCATACAGGCTGCCTTCTTCATCAATCACAGTAACTTTTACTGCCTCATCTTTGTTGAAGGCGCCCATGATATTCTGCAGGTTTGAGATACCGAAAATCAAAACGAGGGTGATGGCTGTCGTAATAAGGAAAGATCTTGATTTTATTTTGTTGGAATACGTATAAAAGAGGACAACCCAGAACTTACTCATAGGAAGCACCTGCCTTTTCAATGAAAATATCATTCAGTGAAGGTTCTTCCAGCACAAATTTACGGACAAATCCTTTTTGGTGGATTGCTGAAAATAAATCCTGAGATACTTCTTCTCCGCTCACTTGAAGGCGGATGCCTTCTGACGTTTTTTTATGCTTGAGCACACCGGGAATTTCACCCAGATAGTCGAGGTCAAAGTCTGCATGGATACTAACGTTCTTCTTCCCAAATGACCTTTTGATTTCTTTAAGGCTTCCATGGACGACTGGGGAGCCTTTTTGCATGATGCACAAATGATTGCAGAGTTCCTCAACATGCTCCATCCTGTGGCTAGAAAAAACAATCGATGTTCCCTGCTGCCGCAGTTCTTCAACAGCTTCTTTCAGCAGCTCAACATTTACCGGATCAAGACCTGAAAAGGGCTCATCCAGAATGAGAAGCTTTGGATTATGCAGAACAGCCGATATAAACTGGATTTTTTGCTGATTTCCCTTCGAAAGCTCTTCTACCTTTTTGTTCAAATATTCCGGAACTTTAAACCGGTCCAGCCAGCGGCCGAGCTCTTTTTCCGATTCATGCTTGCCCATTCCCTTAAGCTTAGCCAAATACTGCAGCTGATCTTTCACCTTCAGCTTCGGGTACAGTCCTCTTTCTTCAGGCAGATAGCCAATTTGATCGGTCACTCCGTAGTTGATGGGATTGCCTTTCCAGTTTATTGCACCGGCGCTCGGATTCAAGAGGCCGAGCACCATCCTGAATGTGGTCGTTTTTCCCGCTCCGTTCGCTCCAAGAAACCCGAAAATTTCTTTCTCAGGTATCTCCAGACTCAAATCGTTTACAGCGGTGTGGCTGCCAAACCTTTTTGTCACATGTTCAAGTGTCAATGCCATGTATGTATCCCTCCCGCTACTAGTTACGAAAGAGCTGGAAATAAGTTTCATTTAATTCTAATGAAGCAGAAAAAAGGATTTTCCCTTTCCCTCTGCGAAATAGTAAAGGATTACACAGAAAAGGGGATTCAGCATAATGGGAACTTACTACTTAACAGTGTTTGAGAAAAACGGAGAGAAACTGCTTGATGAGAGCTTTGAAGCAGGCAATGAGCAGGAAGCGAAGGAAATCGGCAGCAGGAAGCTTGAAGAAAAAAACTACGCAAAAAAAACGCACCGTTGTGTTGATGCAGGCGGAAAGCTGGTTTTATTTGAGAGATAAGAAAAAGTCCGGATCCTTGAAATCCGGACTTTTTCTTTTAGATTATTTACCGGTGAACTGCGGCTGCCTCTTCTCAAGAAAGGAAGAGATGCCTTCCTGGTGATCCTCTGTCTGGCGCATTTTGTATTGGGAAGAGGTTTCCATACTCAAGACGGCTTCAAGGATTCCAGCACTTCTGGACGTATAAATCCCTTTTGTTTCAATCATAGCCGCCACCGGTTTTTCGAGCCATTCCGATGCCTTTTCTTCAACAGCGGCTCTGAGATCACCCGGTACCATCTGATCGATCAGACCGAGCCGGAGCGCTTCCTCTGCTCCAAGCCTTTTGCCTTCCCAGATCATTTGCTTCGCCTTTGTTTCTCCCAGGCGCTTTTCCATAAAAAAGTGCCCGCCTCCATCAGGGATCAGTCCGATGCCGATAAAATTCATCGAGACGATTGCGGTCTCATGTGCCATCACATGGTCACAAGCGAGCGCCAGACTGAACCCCAGTCCTGCCGCGGCTCCATGAATGGCACTGATGGTCAGCTTCGGCATCGTATACAGCTCCAGAACCATTTTGGAAATGGTCTTCATGACTTCCGGAAACGCGGATGCATCCATATTGGATAGCATAGATTTAATGTCCCCTCCGGATGAAAAACCTCTTCCGGCACCCGAAAGGACAAGAACATCTGCTTTGCTTTCCCTTACTTCTTTAAATGCAGCCAAAAGTTCGTTCAGCATGACCGTGTCCATCGCATTCAGCACATCCGGTCTGTTCATCTCCACTCTGGCGATTCTTCCCTCATACGCAACATTTACAGTATTCATTGCTTCATCCCCTTTAGCTTAGTCGTTCAATGATCGTTGCTACTGCCATTCCATGGCCGATGCAGATGGTCAGGCAGCCGTAGCGCCCATTCCTTCGTTCCAGCTCATGAAGCAGCGTTGTCATCAGTTTAACCCCTGTCGCTCCCAGCGGATGGCCCAGAGCGATCGCCCCTCCGTTTACATTTACATTCTCTTTATCCGGCCCTAATTCCTTCATCCAGGCTAATACGACCGGGGCAAACGCTTCATTGATCTCAAAGAGGTCAATGTCTTGAACCGTCAGCCCGGCTTTATTCAATACCTTTCTCGTTGCCGGGATGACTCCGTCCAGCATCAGGATCGGATCGGAGCCAACCACTGTATTCGCCACAATTCTTGCCCGGGGCTTGAAACCAAGTTCTAGCGCTTTCTCTTTTTCCATGAGCAGAATAGCCGCTGCCCCGTCGCTCATTTGGCTGGCGTTGCCGGCAGTTATGACACCATCTTCCTTAAATACCGGTTTAAGAGATTGAAGCGCTTCAAAGGACGTGTCTTCTCTTGGGCCTTCATCCATAGCGGCTGTAAACTGGTTCCCTTCCTTGTCCAGACCTTGAACCGCGAACAGTTCCCGGTCGAACCTTCCCCCGTCCCGTGCCGCGACTGCCTTTTGATGGCTCTGCAGTGAAAACTGATCAAGCTCTGCGCGCGTCAAGCCGTACTTTTCAGCGATCAGCTCGGCTGAGACTCCCTGATGGACGAACGCATACTTCTCTTTTAAAGAGGATGGAATCGTTGCTTCGTTTCCGTCACTGAGGATCGGAACCTTTGTCATACTCTCCACACCCGCTGCGATGGTCATGTCCATATCACCCGAAGCAATCTCCTGACTCGCAAACTGGATGGCCTGCAGCCCGGAGCCGCACATCCGGTTCAGCTGCACCGCGGGAACGGTTACCGGAAAACCGGCATCAAGCGCAGCAAGCCTGCCGATATTTAACCCCTGTTCGCCGATCGGACTGACGCATCCCATAACAACATCCTCGATGAAGGAGGGATCAAGATTCGCCCTCCGTGTAACTTCCTTCAGCACACTTGAAGCAAGATGAACGGGATGAGTTTCACGGAACATTCCTTTCCGCTTCCCTGCCGGCGTCCTCACAGCTTCGATAATGACCGTTTCCCTCATGATGGACTCGTCTCCCTTTGTCCGGCGTATGTGTAGAACCCTTTTCCGGTTTTCCGTCCATAGTGACCGGCCTCCACGAGCTTCCGGAGACTTTGCGGGGCGAGAAAACGGTCACCGTATGCAGCAGCCATTCCTTCACACACGAACAGCATCGTATCAAGTCCGACCAGGTCAGCCAGTTCTAGAGGACCCATCGGGTAGTTCAGACCGAGCCGGATCGCTTTATCGATATCTTCCGGTTCAGCTACCTGCTCTTCATACATTCTCATGCATTCAAGCATATGGGCAGCGATCGCCCTTGTCGTAACAAATCCCTGCCGGTCCTTCACCACGACTGTTTCCTTTCCGATTTCCCGGGAAACGTCCTGTACCCGTTCGATGGTTTCCTGAGCTGTGTCTTCCCCTTTTACAAGCTCGATCAGCTTCATGACCGGAGCCGGATTGAACCAATGCATGCCTAGTACCTTTTCCGGCCTCTCCGTAGCTGCAGCGATGGCTGTCACACTCAATTCAGACGTATTGGTGGCGAGGATGGCTTCTACAGGGGCAAGCCGGTCGAGCTCTTCGAAAACAAGCTTCTTTAAGGAAAGTGACTCCGGCACTGCTTCAATGACAAGCCAGGCATCCTTCACAGTAGACCATACATCGTGTACCGGCCTGATTCTCTGCAGCACTTCCCCGGACTCCGCTTCTGTCAAAGAGCCGCTCTTCACAAAACGGTCCAGGCTTTTCCGGATAGCAGCTCCCCCTTTTTCAAGTGCTTTGCCGGAAGAATCATAGAGGAGAACTTCCTTTCCCCCCATCGCGAGCGACTGCGCAATCCCGCTTCCCATTAATCCTGCTCCGATTACAGCGATTTTTGTTAATCCCATGCTGTCTCCCCCTATAATCCCATCTTTTTCGCAATGATTGATTTCATGATCTCATTGGTACCGGCATAGATCGCCATCACTGGAATATCGCGGTAGCGCCTCGCAACCTCGTATTCTTCCATATAGCCGTATCCCCCATGCAACTGCATCCCTTCAGAAGCAACCCGCTTCGCCATCTCCGTCAGCCACCATTTAGCCATGGATACTTTCTGAACGGCATCCTTCCCGGCCATATGCTCCTGAATCGCATCGTTTAAAAACGAACGGCCCACTTGGACTTCCGTTGCCATTTCAGCAAGACGGAACTGGATGGTCTGCAGCTTGCTGATTGGCTTTCCGAAAGCTTCCCGTTCCCTGACATACGCTGAAGTCAGCTCAAGGATCCGCTCAGCTGAAGCCTGGGCACAAATCCCGACCAGCAGCCTTTCCTGCTGCAGCATTTCCATTAAACAGTAAAAGCCTTTTCCCTCTTCCCCAAGCAAATTCCCCTCTGGAATCATCGCATCTTCAAAATATAGCTCTGCTGTGTCCTGGGCATGCAGACCGACTTTATCGAGCTTTTTCCCCTTATGAAAGCCGATCGTTTCTTTTTCAACGACGAGCAGGCTGATCCCTTTATGGGCAGGTTCGGCGGAAGGGTCTGTTTTGCAGACGACAACGACAAGGTCAGCATGAATGCCGTTCGTAATGAACGTTTTTTGCCCGTTCAGGCGGTAATACCCGTTCTCTTTTACGGCAGTGGTTTTGATCCCGGCCAGATCAGAACCCGCTCCAGGCTCAGTCATGGCAATCGCCGTTATGATGTCTCCGGTCACACAGCCCGGGAGCCACCGTTTTTTCTGTTCAGGCGTTCCGTATTCATTTAGATAAGGAACCGTAATATCACTGTGAAGTCCAAAGCCGATCAGACTCGATCCGATCTTCTCCATCTCTTCATTTAAAATGACGGAATACCCGAAGTCGGCATTGTATCCGCCGTATTCTTCATCAACCCAGGGGCAAAGATACCCTTCCCTTCCTGCCTTTCTCCAGAACTCTCTCGGGATGATCCTGTCTTTTTCCCATTGTGCGTAATGGGGCAGCGCCTCTTTTTGCAGGAATTTTTTCAATGAGCTTCTGAATATCGCGTGTTCTTCTTTTATAAAAGCAGGCGCCGTCATCTTCATCTTCCTTTCTATTAACTATTAAGCTGCTTAGCAAGCTGCTCCCTCAGCAAAAACTTCTGAATCTTGCCGCTCGCGTTTCTCGGAAGCTGGTCCGTAAAAATATACTTGCGCGGCCTTTTGTAATCTGCCAGGCTGCTGCCGGTTTTGCAGAACTGCTCCAGTTCATCCTCTGTAACAGAAGGATCTTTTTTCACGATATACGCAACGACTTTTTCTCCCCATTTTTCATCCGGCTCCCCTAATACCGCTGCGTCCAGAACGCCTGAATGGGCATGAAGAGCATCTTCCACTTCACGAGGGTATACATTCTCGCCGCCACTGATAATCATGTCGTCGACCCGGTCCGCGACAAACAAATATCCATCCCGGTCCAGATAGCCGAGATCACCTGAATGATACCAGCCTTTATACAGAGCTTTTTCACTTGCTTCCGGCCTTTTGTAGTAACCGGCCATAACTGACGGCCCCTTTACAAGGATTTCACCCACTTCATAAGGCTCGAGGCGGTCATCCGGATCAGCAGGACCATCTTCTCTTGGTCTGGCTATAATTAGCTCATGGCCGAAGCACACTCTTCCGGCAGAACCCGCTTTTGAAAGCTGCTCGTCCTCTGCAAGAAAGGTGACAGCCGGCCCCATTTCCGTCATTCCGTATGCCTGAATCAGTTCAATCCCGGCCTGTTCCTTCAGCTGTTTCACGAGAACCGGTGCCATGGGAGCAGCGCCATAAAGGCCGATTCTCATGCTGCTGAAATCAGCAGTTTGCAAATCCTCCTGAAGAAGCATGTTCCACATCGTCGGTGCCCCGAACATCAGCGTAACTTTTTCTTCTTTAATCGTCTGGAGAACAAGCTTTGGATCAAAGTGATGAAGAATGACATTCTTTGCACCGAGAAGGACTCTCGGGAGAAGACAGCAATGCAGTTCTGCACAATGAAACATTGGAGCAGCCACTAGCCCGCAGTCATTCGGAGTGAGCCTGAGAGCAATTGAACAGACCATCGCCTGATCAATCATGTCACGGTGACGGTGGAGGACACCCTTTGGCCGCCCAGTTGTTCCGCTCGTATACATGATGGCATAAAGGTCGTTTTCAGAAATCTCCATCTCAACAGGAGAATCAGAAGCTGCTTTTATTTTTTCCTGATAAGAACCGGCATAAGAAGGAGGCTCTGAATCGATGGACCAAAATTGAACACGGGGGAATTCTTCATGCAGTGCATCTATTTCCGGTTGCAGCGCTTTTTCGAAAAGAACGAGCTTGGGTGAACAATCGTTTAAAATAAAGGCCGCTTCTTTTGCTTTTAACCGGAAATTAACCGGGTTCAAAACCGCCCCGATTTTAGCACAGGCAAAGAAAACCGTTGCAAGCTCCGCGCAGTTGAAAAGAAACGTTGAGACACGGTCTCCTTTTCGAACACCTGCATCAAGCAATGCATTCGCACATTGATTAACTTCTCCCTGCCATTCCTTAAATGTTCTCCTCACACCACGTGAAACATCTGCGAGTGCTTCCTTATCCCGGTTTTTCTCCGCTGCCAAATCGAAAAGCTTTCCGATTGATGAATACATCGAATGAATCCCCCCTGATAAATTGGAATCGCTTACATTTTTGCATTAAAATCAACTCTGCCTTTATATACTTTTCTATCAGGCACTCAAAATCCTTCTTTAGAGAGGGAGAAAAAATTCGATGGGATTTATTGGGTGATAACGGCTGCTGGTACATTATTTTCAGGGGAGCCAGAGATTTTTGGGATTGGTTCGGTCTCAGGGGACGCTATTTGCGAGGGAAACCTCGATTTCAGGCCGGTTCGGTCTCAGAGGACGCTATTTGCGAAGAAATCCTCAATTTTCGGCGGGTTCGGTCTCAGGGGACGCTATTTACGAAGAAATCCTCGATTTTCGGCGGGTTCGGTCTCAGGGGACGCTATTTGCGAGGGAAACCTCGATTTCAGGCCGGTTCGGTCTCAGGGGACGCTATTTGCGAAGAAATCCTCGATTTTCGGCCGGTTCGGTCTCAGGGGACGCTATTTTGGGGGAATTGCCCGGATTCGAGGGGAAATGTGCTGATTAGTTGCGTCTGGGACCGAAAACGTATTTGAGAGGGCTTACTTAAGGGAAATAGCGGCTCTGGAGACCGGAAGTGGGACGGACCGGATCCAAGTACCGCTAATTCCCTCCATTCTCAACCAGCGCGGGGGCTGAGCGGAAGAGGTCCCAATTAACGGCTCTCCAGTCCACCGCACTCCCGCGAATCTAACCGTTTTAGGGTACCTCTCAATCTCCTGACCGGATCCCCGTTCCGCTCCCCCGCAGCATAATCTGCGAATCTTTCACCGATCACACCTTGCCTCTGTCTACGTTTTACATATGCTTTTGCAGCAGTACCTGTATGCCTTTTTCTCCATCATTAAATGTATAGGAGGTTTCCTGAAATCCAAGATGCTGGTAATAAGGCAGATTGGATATCTTTGTTGTGCACCATAGAAGATCGATGCCGTTTTGGGCGAGCAGGTTTTCTCCGAAGAGGATCAGTGTCTGCCCTCTCAATTCATTCCGGTGAGCGGGATCGATGGCGAGTCCCCTTAGGCGGTACATGTTTTCTCCGCTTAGCTTTTTATGCGGTTCTTTAAAAAATGAGGCGGTGCCGACTAGCCGGTCCTTTGCATATGCCCCTATGTGAATGGTCCCGGTAAGGTCATCGCCGGAATAGCGAGCCTCATCCACCGGGCTGTCAGGTGAGATCACCCTGTGGCGGAGCAGGATTGCTTCCGCAGATTGAATCTGTTTAATTTCAAACATATTAACGCCTCCTGTTTGCAAGCAGCAAGAGTCTTTATTTTAAGAGACGTGGCCACTTCTGTAAAGTTACAGGTTAATAGCCAGGTTGATTCCAGGGAACATTAAGCCAAAAAAAGCCCGGCTCTGCCGCCCGGGCTTTCCCCTTTACACCTGTTCTCTCACCCCAAAAAGCTCCTTCATTATCCGGATCTTTTCTTCGGTGTAGTGCTTGTACCCGTCATTGTAGGATTTCGGGTCTTTTGGGTTGTTGAAGTGCGCGATTTTGCCGGTTTCGGGATGGCGGAATTTGCTCGCTGCGCCGCAGCCGAGTCCGAGAATCGTCTGCTGTTCTTCCATAATCATGATGTTGTAGAGAGAATCCTGGCCTTCCAGTGCGTAGCCCACGTTTTCAAGGTTGCCGAGGATGTTTTTCTGGCGGTACAGATAATACGGCTCATAGCCGTTTTCGGTTGTCCAGTCAACAGCCAGGTCCATCATCTTGCTTGTTTCTTCGCGGCTCGCGACTTTGTAGCGCTTTTTGTTTTGTGTCATTTCGGATGCGCGCTTGAAGGAGAGGGTATGGACAGTGAGCGATTCAGGCATGAGCTTTTCCGTTTCTGCCAGTGAATGGGCCATCTCTTCGATTCCTTCGTTAGGCAGTCCGATGATAAGATCCATATTGATGTTGTTCATGCCATGCCTGCGGGCGAGGTGAAACTTCTCGATGGTTTCTTCCACAGTATGATGGCGGCCGATTGCTTTTAATGTCTCCTGGGTATAGGATTGCGGGTTGATGCTGATCCGGTCAATGCTGTACTTTTTCAGGATATCCAGCTTTTCAGGTGTGATCGTGTCGGGCCGGCCGGCTTCTACTGTAATTTCCCGGATCTGTTTCACATCCGGAAAAACTGCCAGCATGCGTTCGTACAGCATATCCATCTCTTCTGCTGAGATGCTTGTCGGAGTGCCTCCGCCATAGTACACTGTAGTAATTTTGATGCCGCTCTCTTTTAAATACTTGCCGATCTCTTCCATTTCATAATGAAGTCCTCCAAGGAAGGAATCTACCCGGCCCTGTTTTCCATTCATCGCAAAAGCAGGGAATGTGCAATAGGCACATTTGGTCGGGCAGAATGGAATTCCGATATAGATGCTGATTTCTCTTCCCAGTTCGTACAAATCAGGAATGACTTTTAGCTGGCGGTCGACGATGCTCTGCATCAGTCTGATCTTTTGATCCGTAATTAAATACTCATCACGGAGCCTTGTATGGGCTGCCTCCTTGGACATTCCCTCCTGCAGCATTTTGTGAAGCAGTTTGACCGGACGCATACCTGTCAGAATGCCCCACTGCTGGATGATGCCGGTATGCTCCTGAAGAAGCATAAGGTAGACATGGGCTAACGTATTTTTTATTTGTTTAAAGCGTTCCTTATCTGATGTTAATGGGTCCAGGCTTTTTGAATGCCCGGTTCTGTACTCCCTGCCTTCTGCTGAGAGTACGCCTGTAATAGCAGCAGAATCACCGCGGTCTTTGATATCAAATGATACAGAAAGGCTGCTTTCTTCATCAAATACCAGCTCGGTTTCTTCAAAAAAAAGATTGGAAATCAGCGTGAGCGGACGATGGAAACGCTCGTCCTGAATTCCTTTTATCAAAATACGCAACATAATCACCTTTTAGAAAAATTTAAAAACTGTCCTTAGTTTACATGATGACTGCATGAAACACAATGCGGTGAACCCTACTGCATAAAAGCGAGAATGTTTTCGGCTATTTCTTCCGGATGGGTCAGGGTTGTCATGCTGTCGGCTTTGGGAATCAGGATGCTTTCAATAGAAGGAATCTGTGAATAATGCTCCTTGATCTGGTACATATCCTCAAATTCTCTTGTACCTTGAATAAATAAAGTGGGTGGCTTCATTTCTTTTAAACGGAGGATGGCAGGCGGCTCAGGCCAATGCATTTCATAGGACTTCCACTCTGTAAGCGTTTTCTTTACGTAATGAAAGACCATTTCCTTCAAGAACGCATAGTGTCTCGAAGCAGCTACGACCGTGTGATGTTTTCCTTGCAGGATTAAGTCCGTGACCAGGGGGATATTGTTCTTTGCTGAAACGATCTTGCTGAGCCAATTTTCATACTCAGAGGAATAGGTATAACCGGTCAGATTGGGAGAAATCAGGATCAGCTTGTCAATTCTTGATGGATCGGCCAGAGCAAAATCGCAAGCGACCTGGCCTCCTCTGGAGTGGCCGACGATGATCGCTTTCGTAAGATGAAGATCGTCCATCACCATCTGTAAATCTTTCACATGATCCATTGGCCCGGCCGGAGAGGGGGATTTGCCGGATCCGCGCATATCGTAGGCGATAACC
Organism: Metabacillus mangrovi; assembly: GCF_009711125.1. Taxonomy (GTDB): domain Bacteria; phylum Bacillota; class Bacilli; order Bacillales; family Bacillaceae; genus Metabacillus_B; species Metabacillus_B mangrovi. Next base: position 11,966 of record NZ_WMIB01000016.1, read on the forward strand.
CGGCATGTTTTTTGAAGATAAGGAACAATAAATACCCACTCACGCAGGTCTGTTCCAGAACCGTGAATGAGAATGATGGGGCGTCCGCTGCCTTTTATTTCGGCATGCAAATCCATGTAAGCCCTCCTATATTGTCTGACCTCTCCATCCTACCTGAGCATCAGTCAGCGGTCAATGAATCACTGTCAATTGGGAACAGGCCCTCCCTTCTTTTTCGGCCTGCTTCCTCATATACATATTTCAGCGAAGCGAGCATAAGGAGGGCTAAACATGGCCGAGAGACCGCCGATTCTGCTGCAGGGTGACACAATAGGCATCGTAACGCTTGGGAGTCCGCTGGAACGCGCGAAAATTGACCAGGGCATTTCCATACTGCGCCAAATGGGCTTCAACATCGTGCTCGGAGATTATGTGTATTCAGAAGAGGGTTATTTAAGCTCTTCCGATGAGCAGCGGGCAGGAGATTTAATGAAGATGTTTGCCGACCCGGATGTGAAAATGATACTTCCTTCGCGCGGGGGAGTGGGCGTTGCAGGCATCCTCCCTTATCTGGACTATGCGGTCATCCGGCAGAATCCTAAGATTTTAAGCGGGTACAGCGACATCACTGTTCTTCAGAATGTCCTGCTGCAATACACGGGTTTGATTACCTTTCAAAGCCTGCTGCTGCTCGATTTCACCCCTGAAACACCAGCTTATAATTTCGAGCAGTTTTTTGCAGCTGTCGCCACCTTGCAGTCTCCGCGCAGGATCGCGAACCCGCCCGGCATTCCCCAGGTAAGCCGTGTACCTGGCAATGTAACCGGGCAGACCGTTGGAGGGAACATCACTTCATTCGATGACACGATTGGGACCATCTATGATATAGATACTGCCGGTAAGATCATATTCCTCGAGGAAATTGAAGAGCCGGTCAATAAAGTGTACCGGTATGTAAACCACCTGAAGCTTGCCGGGAAATTCGAAGAGTGCGCCGGCATCGTTCTCGGCGAGTGCACCAAATGCGGAGAAGCCTATGGAAAAACGTTTGAAGACCTCATTACCGATTTTTTCATTCCGCTCGGAAAACCTTTAATGACGAACGTCACGACTGCCCATGGGACCTATAAAGCAGCGATACCTATCGGTACACGTGCAAATCTCAACACAGAAAATAATACGTTTACCATTTTGGAGCCGGGCGTAAAACCGGTTTCCTGAACGGAAAAAAGCTAACCAAATTGGTCAGCTTTTTTTATCCGCTATTTTCATTTTATCCATATATCCGAGACGGTGCTGTTTTCTGAAATGCTCTTTAATCATGTAGGCGACACCGGATTCCTCATTTGAACGGGTGATCCAGTCCGCTGCCTGTTTCACTTCAAACGGCGCCTGGCCCATCGCTACCCCGAGGCCGGCATTTTGAATGAGATCACGGTCATCAGGACCGTCCCCGATGGCCACCGTTTCACTCATCGGGATGCCGAGATGGCTGCAGAGCAGACTCAGGCCGGATGCTTTGGAGACCCCTTTTGCTGTTAGATCAAACCGGAGTTTGTTGCGGTCTGATAAGGTGATTTCCGGGAAAGATTCCTTTAGGAAATTCGACGCTGCCTCTTTTTCCCGTTTGTTCTGGAACAGCACCTCAAGCTTCGGGGCATTTATCGGTTCATCCCTTAGCGCATCGCCAAGAGACTCGACATACTGATTCGGATAAAACAGCGGTTCGGACGACTGAATGACTGTACTCCCTGTCATGTGAGGTGTTACCTTCACACGGTTCCCGATGCAATACCGTTCATGGATGATCCGGATATGGCATTCGTAATTCTCCAGCACTTGGACGAGGTTATACGTCATTTCCTCTCCCAATCTTCTTTCAAAAAGCGGTTCATCAATTTTATCAGAGATAAACGCTCCGCTGTGCGTGACAAGGATGGCATCGATTTTCAGTGCTCTGGCAAGTTTCCTTGCCGACTGGAAATGCCTGTTCGTAACAAGGGTTACATATACATCCTTTTTTTGTACAAATTCAATCGCTTCCTTTGTCGCCTGGTGCAGGCGTCCATTAGAGCGAAGCAGCGTTCCGTCTATGTTCAATGCAAGCATGCGGTAAACCACAATGGCTCCCCCTCTCGTGATGTCTGATACAGCTCCCCTATCAGCGTATGCAGGGGGAAAGAGGGGCAGACCAAGCCGCTATATTTTTTTCAGGAAAAAGATTTCAGATTGAAAATCGCCGCCTCTAAGGGCATGCTTTCCGTTCGCTCCATTAAATTCCGGAGACAGGTTCAGCCCTCTCCTCATCAGTTCATCGCCCCGGTAAGGTTCAGAATACCCTTCAATTGAATACAAAGCATCCGGATCAAGGCCTGCAAGCTTGATCACCTGTTCTTTTTTCGGATTCGGGACAGCAAGCGTCTTGTACCACCCTGCAAGTGCGGATGACTGATCTTTTGCAGTGATCATCCAAATCGTCTCATTTGAGTCAAAGGGACTTCTGAGCCTGTAAAAATCCCCATCCCTGACCAGTTCACGGTACTTTTTATATTGAAGGATCTGCTGCTTTACCTCTTCTTTTTCCTCATCCGTCATCTTGTTCGGATCCAGTTCATAGCCGAATGTCCCGAAATAGGCCGTGTCTCCGCGCATCTTAAGCGAGGTGCTGCGGAGCGTCTGGTGATTCGGGATATCGGATACGTGCGAGCCCATGCTGTAGACCGGATACACAAATGAAGACCCGTATTGAATCTTCAGCCTTTCTGCTGCATCGGTGTCATCGCTTGTCCACGCCTGGGGAGCATAATACAGCATGCCGGCGTCAAAGCGTCCGCCGCCTCCTGCACACGATTCAAACAGAACATCCGGGAATTCAGAAGTCAGCCGCTCATACAGGTCATACACTCCGAGAATGTAGCGGTGGAAAAACTCCCCCTGTCTGTCTCGGCCAAGTGCTGCAGAGTAGGCTTCTGTGATATTCCGGTTCATATCCCATTTAATATAGCTTAATTTAGCTGAGCGGATAAAAGAGGACATGCGCTCATACAAATAATTGACAACTTCTTTCCGGGTGTAATCCAGAACCCACTGGTTGCGGCCGTAGGATTTGGGACGGTCCGGATCCTGGACGGCCCAGTCAGGATGCCTTTCAAACAAATCACTTTCCTCACTGATCATTTCAGGCTCAAACCACAGCCCGAATTCAAGGCCCTCATCGCGGATCGCCTCCGCCAGGGCATCAAGCCCTTCCGGCAGCTTCGCTTTATCTGTATACCAGTCTCCAAGTGAAGTTGTATCGTCGTTCCGTTTGCCAAACCAGCCATCATCGAGAACAAAAAGCTCGACCCCAAGCTCTTTTGCCTGCCGGGCGATGGCTGTGATTTTTTCCGCATTAAAATCGAAATAGGTCGCTTCCCAGTTGTTGATGAGCACCGGACGGATGCGGCTCCGCCAATTCCGGGAAATCAAATGATCCCGGAACAAATCATGGACACTTTGGGTCAGTCCGTTCAGTCCTTTATCCGAATAGGTCATGACCGCTTCCGGAGAATAAAATACAGCCCCGGGGCTCAAGCGCCAGTTAAACTGAAAGGGGTTGATCCCCATTAAAACCCTGGTCGTCTCATAATGGTCCACTTCTGCCTGTGCCAGAAAATTCCCGCTGTAAATAAAGTGAAATCCAATGGCTTCGCCAAGAGTTTCTGTCGTTTCAGGGCGCTTCAAGGCGAGAAACGGATTATGATGATGGGAGCTTGCTCCTCTGGCACTGGAAACCGACTGGATTCCCGCCTCAAGCTTGCGTTCTTTCAAATGGCGTTCCCTTGACCATGTTCCGGACAGATGCAGCATCGTATACTCTTTATCATTCAAATCGAGAGAAAGACTCATTATCCGTTCAAGCTGAACGGTTTCGTCTCCTGTGTTCTCCAAAATGGTTCTTCTTGCAATAACGGGAACGTTTTTAAAAATCGTATAGCAGAGGGTCAGCTTCAAGCCAGCTGTCTGATCAAGAAGAATAATGGAAAGCGTTTCTGCCTCATCCTCTTCCGCAAAGGTTGCCGGCATTCCCGGAATGGGGCCCTTCCCTTTGCTCTTTTCATAACGCTCATATTGAAAGCGGTGGACAGAGCTTCCGCTTTCTCTCCGGATGGAGAGAGCAGGCTCCCGGAAATCGGTCGTTCCATATCCCGGATATTCCTGCCTCAGTGTTTCAAGGGAAAAAGCCGGATCATCCTTTTCCACATGGCAGCTCGCCGGAGTAGGAACGGAAGCATTTTGGAAGCGGGAGAAGTCGTCCTGATGCTTCAATGCTTTTCCATAATAAAGCTGGCCGAGTTCTCCATTTTTCATCACATGAAAAATATAGCTAATCTCGCCGTTCGTCAGGTGGAACTGTTTGCTGGATTCATTTACAAAAATTAGCATAGCGCTATTCCTCTCCTTCTCCTAATCCCGGTTTATCGGAGAACCAGACTTCCGGTTCTCCGGTTCCTTCCAATTCAAGAACGGTCACTTCGTTTGCCCCTTCTTTAAGGAGCGGCCCCGGAATATACAGCTTAGTCTGCGGTCCTTCAGCAGGCCAGTAGCGGCCTAGATTAAATCCATTGATCCATACGTATCCTTTCGTCCAGCCTGCCATATCGATAAATGTGTCAGCTGTTGATTCAACCTGCAGCTCCCCTCTGAAAAAGCGGGGATACCTCGTATCCGGTCCGGCTGTCCAATTGATTCGATCAAGTTCAACAGGGACAATCTCCCAATCAAACCAGTACTGTGCTCCGAGCCATAGATTTTTAAGGACCCCTTTCCGGTCCTTCAGATGCTTCCCGTAATTGACGCGTCCCATGTTTTCAACAAGGATCTCCAGCTGGTTCGACGGCTCACTGAACGGCAGTGTGATCGTTTTTTCCAGATCATTGCGGTAAACGGTTTTCTCAAGCTTTCCGTTCACATAAATAAAAGCTCTGTCCCGGATCGGCGTCACATCCAGCTCCAAATCACCCTGTTTCTCTACAGTGGTTCGGTAGAGGATGAGCCCGTAATGATGATCATATTCCTCCATCGAACGCGGAGCGAGAGCTTTGATCGGCTTCTGATTTTGAATGTAATCAAACAAACTCATATTCTCTTGAAGCTGAATCTTCCCGTAAGATTTTTTTAAGACAGGCTCAGGATCCTGCTCAGGAACCTGAGTAAATTCTTTAAGCACATTTTTCACTGCAAAGTATTTTTCCGACGGATCGCCCCACTCGGTCAGCAGCGCATCGTAATCATAGCTGGTGATCGTCGGTGTGTATTCCTCATAATGGTTGGCTCCGTTCATGAAGCCGAAATTCGTTCCCCCATGGAACATGTAAAAGTTTACGGAAGCGCCTCTTTTCAGCATCGTCCGGTAAACGTCCGCTGCATCTTCTGCACTTCTCGTATGATGCTTTCCGCCCCAATGGTCGAACCAGCCAATCCAGTATTCCGCACACATGAGCGGCGAACCGGGCTTGAATGCTTCCAGTTCCTCAAACGCTTCCTCTGCTTTCGAGCCGAAGTTGAGCGTCGTTACCGCTTCATCAATGGATCCGTGCCTGATAAAGTCCGGTCCGTCTGAGGTGAACAGCAGCACATCGATTCTTGCTTTTTTGTACAGTTCATGCACATGCTGCAAATAGCTCCGGTCATTGCCGTAGGCGCCGTATTCATTTTCGATCTGCACGGCAATCACCGGACCGCCGTTTGTCGTTAAATAAGGCACCAGCTTAGGCAGCAGCACGTTAAAATAATCGGTCAGGTGCTTCAAGAAAACCGGATCGGAGCTGCGGAGCTCCAGATCCTGTCTAAGCAGCCAGGCTGGCAGACCGCCGAATTCCCACTCCGCGCATATATAGGGGGCGGGGCGAAGGATCACATGAAGCCCCAGCCCGTCTGCAGTCTTGATGAACTGCTCTAAATCAGCCATGCCTTCAAACTGGAATTCTCCTTTTACGGGTTCATGAACATTCCATGGAATATACGTTTCCACCGTATTCAGCCCGAGCATCTTCAGCTTGCTTAGCCTGTCCTCCCAGTATTCCGGTACGACCCGAAAATAGTGGATGCTTCCTGAGAGGATCTGAAAAGGCTCTCCGTTCAGTTGAAAACTTCCATTCTTTTCTGTCAGCATGTTGTACCTCCTTTATTTTACCGCGCTTCCAAGCATTCCTGAGATGAACTGCTTTTGGAGAACGAGGAAGAAAATGATGATCGGGATTGTCGCGATGGACACGCCCATCATGACCTGGCCATAGTCGATATACGACAAGCCGAGCAGACTGGATAACGCAACCGGGAACGTGTGCATCGATGCATCATTCAGTACGACGAGCGGCCAGAGGAAATTGTTCCATTGCGTCATGAACAGGAAGATTGACGCAGCAGCAAGAGATGGCCTCATCGCCGGCATAACTACCTTCGCGAAAATTTTAAGTTCTCCTGCCCCGTCAAGTCTTGCTGCTTCAATCAGCTCAGTCGGGAAGGCCAGGAAATTCTGGCGCAGCAGGAAGATCGCAAACGGATAGCAGATCTGCGGTGCAATGACGGCAAAATACGTATTGAGCCAGCCGGCTGAAGACATCATCTGGAACAAAGGAATCAAAGTAGCCTGATACGGGATCATCATCGACAGCAGAAAAGCGGTGAAGATGAGATTGCGCCCTTTAAATTCAAATTTAGCGAGAGCATAGGCTGCAAGTGAACAGACGATCAGAGCCGCTACTACATAGAGCAGGGATACAAACAAAGAGTTGAACAATACCCGTGTCACGTCAATCGTTGCATTCAGATTCTGATAGTTTTCAATCAGCTTCGTCCCCGGAAGGAACGTAGGCGGATTCGTAAACATTTTTCCCGATTCATTCGTCGAACCGATGAACATCCAGTAGAACGGGAAGATGGAAATGATCAGGAAAATTCCGAGCAATGCGTACATTCCTATTTTCTGGGGAAGATTCCCCCGCTTTTTCACTGCTTCCATTATCGGTCACCTGCCACTTTAAATTGGATAAATGTCAAGATCGCAACCAGCACGACAACGACATAAGCGATGGCTGATGCGTAGCCAAACTGGAAGTACTCAAATCCATTCTGATAAATATAAAGTCCGAGCGTCATCGTTGCATCGGCCGGTCCGCCTTTCGTCAGGTTGAACGGTTCATCGAACAGCTGCAGCGTCCCAATCGTACTCAGCGTTCCGGCAAAGAGAATAACCGGCTTCAGCTGAGGGATGGTGATATAAAAGAACTGTCTGATTTTCCCCGCTCCATCAAGGGAAGCAGCTTCATAGATTTCCTCCGGAATATTCTGCAGGGCTGCCAGGAAGATGACCATGTTGTAGCCTGTCCATCTCCACGTCATCGCAAGGATAATCGATGCTTTCGCCCAAAACCCGTCGGACAGCCATGGAATCGCCGCGATCCCAAGGTAGCTGAGTGCATTGTTTATGATTCCTTCCTCCTGCAGCATGATGGAAAAAAGAATCGAATACGCTACAAGGGACGTTACAGCCGGAAGGAAAAAAGAAACCCGGAAGAACCCTTTCAGCCTTAAAAGCTGGCTGTTCAGCGCCCCCGCCAGCACCAACGCAAGCAAAAGCATAAGGGGCACTTGGAAAATAAAGATGATGAACGTATTTTTCAGTGCCGTCCAGAAAATCTCATCATTGAACAGGCGGATATAGTTGTTGAACCCGTTAAATACATAGGAGCCTGCTTCAAATTTCTGAAAGCTTAGAATGAGAGAAGCTGCTACCGGGTAAACGGTGAAGATTAAAAACATTACTAGCGCAGGCGCCAGAAACCAATATGGAAATAACCTGGATTTTGTCATATGCCAACCCGCCTTTATCATTAGGATCGTAATTTGTTAAAGCATTCTGTTCTTCAGCCTCTTCTGGGCTGCTTTAAACGCCTCTTCAATCGATTTCTTTCCGCTCGTCGCTTCAGACTGCGCTTTTACCGCTTCATCCTTCGCATATGGGAAATCACCTGTATAGTTCACGGAAGGAATATCTGTCATCTGGTCAGCCAGCGTCTTCCATACTGCCTGTCCGCCGAAGAAATCTACGCCTTCTGTAAAAAGTTCTTCATCGTAAATGGTCGTGAGCGACGGGAATAATCCGCCTTTCATCGCTTCAAGCTGTGTCTGTTCATCAGTAGAGAAATATTCAAGGAAGTCATAGGCCAGTTCAGGATTTTTAGACGACTTCATAATGGTGTAGTTGCTTCCCCCGAGATTTGAAGCACGGTTTGCTCCCTCTTCAAAGGCCGGAAGCGGAATGACTCCCCATTTCCCTGCAGAATCCTTGCCCTGCTGGGTAATGGAGCCTGCAAGCCACGCACCTGATGGCGCTGTTGCTACGTCTCCCTGAACCATGGAGCTGATCCATGCATCCCAGCCCACTGTATTCTTAACCAGGTCTGCTTCTTTCAGCTTTTTGTGAACCTCCATTGCTTGAACAGATTCTGCCGAAGTCAGATTCGGTTTCATCTGTTCATCAAAATAAAAGGTGCCCTGCTGATTGAGCATCATCCGGTACAGACCGTCATCCCCATTTAAATCAAGGCCGATCAGATCCTTGCCTGTTTTTGATTTGATCACTTCGCCTGCTTCAATGTAATCATCCCACGTCTTAATTTCTTCAGCCTTTACACCTGCTTCATCGAAAATATCAGTGCGGTAGAAAACGCCGGTCGGTCCCGCATCGAATGGGAACGCATACATTTCGCCTTCTTTTGAGACAAGATCTCTTTTGAACTCAGGAAACATGGATTCCGTTTCTTTATCAAACCCCTGGTCAGTCAGGTTTAGAAAAGCATCCGGAAAGGAGTTGATGTAGCCTTGGATCCGGTCGTCCTCCACGAGCACGATATCAGGAAGTCCCTGTCCGCCGGCAAGCAATCCGGTCGTCAGCTTTTGATACACATCGCTTGTTCCCATCTCGACAATCTTCAGGTCAAACTCAGGATGCTGCTCCTGAAATCTCTTTTCAGCCGTTTCCAGTACGGGAACGTTTACATTCCAGACCCAGGCCGTCAGCTCATTCTTGTTTTCCTTCCCGCCCTGGCCGCAGCCGGCAAGAAGACTGACCCCCATTGCGAGGCATAGCAGCAAACTCAACTTTTTCATTTCATCCGCCTCCACATACTTAATTAATTTATGAAACTAACTTATACCAACTCTGTCTGATGTTTGTATTGTACGGAGAACATCTCAGCTAATATGAGCGTGACCGCTCCAATCAATGCTGCCTCATCTCCGAGTCCGGAAGCCACAATCGGCGTCTTCTTTGCTTCAGGATCCAGCGCACGCTGCCGGACTACCTCCCTGACCGGATCAAGGAGCAGGTCTCCTGCTTTCGATATTCCTCCGCCAATAATGATTTTAGAAGGATTCATGACGTGGATCAGATTGGTGACGGCTGTCCCGAGATAGCGGCCTGCCTGTCTGAAAAGATCGGCTGCCAATTCATCTCCGGCGATTGCCGCCTGATAAATCAGTGCCCCGTTCAGCTTGCTTTCGTCTCCGCTGATCATATCCGTGATCAGTGTCTTCCTGCCAAAGGATATCTCTCTCATGGCTGCTCGTTTCAGCCCGTCATGAGCAGCAACCGCCTGAAGACAGCCGTAATTTCCGCACGTGCACAGCGGCCCGTTCAAATCTGCGACCGTATGGCCGATCTCACCTGCCAGCCCATGTCTTCCCCGGAAAAGCTTATGATCCATAAGAATTCCGGCACCGATCCCATGCCCGACATTGATGCAGATCATATCCGCGGCGCCGGCACCGTTGCCGAACCACGACTCACCGAGGGCCATCGCCCTGGCATCATTCTCTACTCTCACAGGAATGCCGAACTCTTCCTCCAGTTTTTCTTTAAGCGGAATGTTTTTCAGGTTAAAGTTCGGAGCATAAAGAGCGACTCCTTTGGCAGAGTTGACAATCCCATGCATTCCGATGCCAATCCCGACGAGCTTGCCCTTCGGCACTTCAGAGGAAAGGCTGCGGATCGCCTGAATGAGGACATCCATAATGTCTGCTTCTTTCGGTGAATCCTGGACGGGAATCGTTTTTCTGATCAGAACCCTGGCATCCAGATCCGTCAGTGCAAACCGGATCTTGCTGATTCCGACATCAATGCCTGCAACGTAAAATTGCCGGGAATTGATCTTCAGTAAAATCGGCTTGCGCCCGCCGCTCGATGGACCATGCTGCCCCTCTACCACAATTCCCTCACTAAGCAGTTCTGCAGCCAGATTGGTCACTGTCGGCGGGGTGAGCTTCGTTCTTTTTGCAATATCTGCTCTGGAAATCCCTCCCGTTGACCGGATAATATTCAAAATCAGCGTCCGGTTAAGCGATTTCATTAATTGAAAGCTGCCTATGAGATGGCTCGCCATCCACTCATCCTCCTTGCCCGCTGCTGCAAACTGCAAATACGAGAATATTAATTAATTTAACTATGTTTCTTCGAAAGCACTTACATGTATTATGGCAAGCGTTTTCAAATTTAGCAAGTAGGGATTGTAAGATTGAGATAAAAACCAAACATTTCAACTTTCCTCTTTACAAAAAAGGGGAAATCCTCCACCAGCCAGATCCTTCAAACCGCTGTCTGCCTTGGTCCAAACACATTATAAACCATATACGGAAAACGGCCTTAGATCAATTAAAGAAGCCTTTGTCCCAAAATCCTTCTATCGTTTGTTCCACCAGCTTTTTTCCAATACAAAATTTTTAATTTTTTAAATATCCATTGAATCCACTTTGCCGACTATCCCTTGTTATTGGCTTTACTTGAGCTTGTTTGAACTCCTTTGGTTATTTTTTCTTAATATCCTTAAGCTTTTTCACAAATTATTGCTCAGGAATCCTTAATTAGTAAACTCAATTAGGGGTCTCCTGTCCCCATTTCCAATGACTGATCTCCAAAAAGAAAAGCCCCACAGAGAATTTCTCTCTGCAGAGCTTTTCTAAAGGTTGGAACAAGCACCGCTATCCCCTATTCCTTCACAGAACTCCCCAGCATCCCTGAAATAAACTGGCGCTGCAGAAGCAGGAAGAAGATCATGATTGGCAGGGTGGAGATGGCGGTTCCCATCATCAGCTGGCCGTAGTCCACTTTTGACAAGCCGATGAGGCTTGATAAGGCCACAGGGAGTGTGTACATATCCTGTGTATTTAAGATAACGAGCGGCCACAGGAAATTGTTCCATTGAAACATGAACAGGAAAATCGCTACGGCTGCAAGTGATGGCCGCATTACCGGGAGGACGATCGTAAAGAAAATCCTGAACTCTCCTGCCCCGTCCACCCTTGACGCTTCAAGCAGGGAATCCGGGAGTGCTTTCATATTCTGCCTCATCAGGAAAATCGCAAAAGGATAGGCGAGATGGGGCAGAATCACGGCATGATACGTGTTGATCCAGTTCAGGGCAGCCATCATTTTAAACAGCGGAATGAGGGTTACATGATACGGGATCATGATCGCGAGCAGGAGGATAAAAAAGATCGTGTCCCGCCCTTTAAATTTGAATTTGGCGAACGCATACCCCGATGCCGAGCAAATCATCAGCGCGAGAGCTGTATAAAGCAGCGTAATAATGAGTGAGTTGCCGAGCACTTTCATTATTCCGACCGATTCATTCAGGTTCCTGAAATTATTCAGCATCTCTCCCCCCGGAAGGAAGTTGGGTGGAACGCGGAAAATCTCCCCGCTCGTATGGGAAGCACCGATCACCATCCAGTAAAAGGGGCCGATCGAACAGATCACACCAAGAACCAGCAGGGCATAGAGCAGTCCTTTCGAAACATTCTTTTGTGTTTTCATCAGTCCCGGTCACCTGCCACTTTCATCTGAATCCAGGATAGGAATGCAATCATGATTACCAATACATAGGCAATCGCTGATGCATAGCCGAAGTCGAAATACTTAAAGCCATTTTGATACAAGTACAGCGAGATGGTAAGTGTTGAATTATTCGGCCCGCCTTCTGTCAAAATGAACGGTTCGTCAAAAAGCTGCAAAGTGCCGATTGTGGAGAGTACAAAAGTAAAAAGGATAATCGGGCGCAGCTGCGGTATGGTGATATAGAAAAACTGCCGGACTTTCCCCGCCCCGTCAATGCTTGCTGCTTCATATAGAGATTCAGAGACATTCTGCAGGCCTGCGAGATAAATGACCATGTTATAGCCTGTCCAACGCCACGTGATCGCGATCATCAGCGCGACCTTGGACCAGGTTGTGCTCGTCAGCCAGCCGATTTTTTCCAATCCAAGCAGCGAAAGAAAGTAATTAATGATTCCGTAGTTCTCATCGAGCATGATCATAAAGACAATGGAATACGCCACCAGAGCGGTAATAGCCGGCATAAAATAGGAAATCCGGAAAAACGCCTTCATCCGGACCAGGCGGGAATTTAAGGCTGATGCCAAAATGAGGGCCAAAAACAGCTGGATCGGCACCTGAATGATCAAAATGAAAAACGTATTTTTCAAGGCTGTCAAAAAGAGCGGATCCTTGAAAAGCCGGATGTAATTTTCCAGGCCTACGAAAGCCATCCCCGCACCATCGCTTTTTTGAAAGCTCATGATAAATGAAGAGATGACGGGATAAATGGTAAACAGACAAAATAAAATGACAGTTGGAGCGATTAAAATATAGGGAAAGGTCTTCGGTGTAATCCAGCTCCTTTTCCTGTGCTCCGGCTGGAATGACGGCTTCGCGGCGGCCTTCTGAAGTTCTGCCATCACTGCTTCCCCCTTTCAGAATCGTGATAAAAAAAAGGGCTGTCTCCTTAAAGCAGCCCTTTCTCTTTCCTGTTACTTATTAATCTCGCGTTTCGATTCATTGGCCAGCTGCTCGGCCGCAGACTTCAGCGCTTCTGCAGGGTCTTTTTTATCAAGCAGGGCAGCAGCCTGTGCGTCGGCCGCGTACTTCAAGCCGCGCGGATAATCATTCGTATAATTGGCAGCCGGAATGTTCTCCACTTCATCTGCAAACATACGGAAGATCGGCTGATTGTTAAAGAAAGGCACCGGCTCATCAAAATAGGAATCCTCATACGTCTCAAGCAGGGACGGGAAGATGCCATACTTTTTTAACACTTCCACCTGAACCGCTTTATCTGTTGTGAAGAATTCAGCAAAGGCATAGGCAGCATCTTTATTTTTGGAAGCAGCCGGAATGACAATGTCCGATCCGCCAAGGTTTGCATTGCGGTTTCCGCCTTTTTCAAATGCCGGCAGAGGCATAACATCCCACTTGCCTTCCAGATCCTTTGCCTGCTCCATGATTGTACCTGTGTACCACACTCCGAACGGAACCGTTGCGACTGTTCCGTTCACGGTAGCTGTGACCGTTCCATCCCAGCCGTCCACATTTGCTACAAGTTCATTTTGGTGCATTTTTTGAATCATCGACATCGCTTTAACGGATTCGTCCGACTGCATATCGATTTTTCCTTCTTCATCAAAATAGAAGGCACCCTGCTGATTGAGCATCATGCGGTATAGAGCATCATCTTTAGCGATATCAATCGGGCCGAGAGCGGCACCGGTTTTTTCTTTAATGACTTTTCCTGCTTCCAGGAATTCATCCCACGTTTCGATTGATTTTGGATCGACCCCTGCTTTTTCAAAAAGATCAGTACGATAGAAAACTCCAGTCGGGCCGATGTCCCAAGGCATCGCCACAAACTTTCCGTCTTCATTTTTTGCAGTGGCAATTTTAGACTTCCCGAATTTGTCTTCATATTTGTCATAGCCTTTTGCGGATAAGTCCATGAATCCGTTAGGGAATTGCTTCTTATAGTTATCAAGACGGTCACTTTCGACCATCAGCACATCCGGAAGACCTGCTCCGTTTGCTGCAAGTCCGACGGTCAGTTTATCGTATAAGTCAAGTCGGCCGATATCCTGTACCTTCACTTTTACATCCGGGTACTTTTCATTGAATTTTTCAACAGCGAGTTCCATTGAGCTGGCTGCCACATTCCATCCCCAAACTGTAATCTCCCCTTTTGGCTCTCCCCCTTCACCGGCATCTCCTCCGGATCCCTGAGAACTGCATCCTGCCAGCATCCCAACTGTCAAAACAGCTGCCAAAAGCATACCCCAAACCTTTTTCATCATAATCCCCCTTTGGATGTATACGCTTTCATTTCTCCCTGAACAAAAAGCCCATTACTTAATTAAATAATATAATGAACTGACTTTAAAATAGCACATTTTTTTGAAAAATGTAAGGGTTTTCTAAACAGTTTGTTTCGTATTTTCATAGTTTAGCGAAAACAGATCGCTAAGAACCAGTGTACAGGCTCCAATCAATCCTGCCGAATCTCCAAGCCCGGATTCCACAATCACCGTTTTCCTTGCTTCTTCGCTGATGGAACGCTTCATGACAACTTCACGGAGAGGATCCAGGATAAAGGCTCCAGCCTTCGAAATACCGCCTCCAACAATAATTTTTGGCGGATTCAGAATGTGGACCAGGTTCGAAACGGCTGCCCCCAAATACCTGCCTGCTCCCCGCAGAATCTCAATCGCCAGTTCATCCCCAAGCTTCGCTGCTTCATGGATCACGATCCCGCTGATTTTATCCGGTTTCCCATCAGCCATTTCTGAAATCAGGGTGGGCCTGCCTAAAATGATCTCCTTCAGCGCTGCATTCTTTAAGCCGTCATGGGCAGCAAGAGTCTGCAGGCAGCCGTAATTTCCACACGTGCATCGCGGACCATTCAAATCAGCCACTGTATGGCCGATCTCCCCCGCCAACCCGTGGCTTCCCCGAAAAAGCCGGCCATTCATAATAATGCCTGCCCCGATGCCATATCCGACATTAATGCAGATTAAATCATCCAATCCCCTGCCCTCACCGAACCATGCCTCTCCAAGAGCCATTGCCCTCACATCGTTCTCGACCTTGACCGGGATCAGAAAAACGTCTTCCAGCATCGTTTTCAGCGGGATGTTTTTCAGCTTTAGCCCGGGAGCAAATACAGAAATCCCCCGCTCTGCGTCCACCACTCCATGCATGCCAATTCCAATGCCGATCATTTTTTCTTTCGGAACAGCCGATTCTCTCATCAGCTTTTGAACCTGCTCCGTAATGACACGGACCAGATCAGCCTCTGACATCCGCTCACTAATCGGGACAACGGTTTGATAAGAAAGATCGGCATTTAAATCAGCCAGACCGAACCTGATTTTTTTCACCCCGACATCCACACCCGCAATGAAAAAGTTTCTTGAATTAATTCTCAGCATGATCGGCTTACGCCCTCCGCTGGACGGTCCCGTCTGCCCTTCAAGAATGATCCCTTCGCTCAGCAGCCCCCCTGTAATATTTGTTACCGTTGGAGGTGTCAGCTTTGTCTTCTTTGCAATATCAGCCCTCGAAATCATACCTGCCGATCTGATGATGTTTAAGATCAGTGACCGGTTCAGCGATTTCATCAGCTGAAAGCTTCCAACCATATGATTCGTCACGTTCCACTCCCCCCTTCGTTAATTAAGTTAATTTTATATGGTGTTATGTAAGTGCTTACAACCATTATGGCAAGGCTGCTTGTTTTTGACAATAAGTTTTTGGTGGAGCGGGGAAGTATGTTTATTAGACTGGCGGGAGGAGATTGGTTTTGTCTCGGCTTGGCAGGGTCTGTCCCTCACTCTGATAAAGGACTAAAGCTCTGGCACCGCCTTCGCTATCCCATGCGGTACAAGGACTTGCAGATGTATGTCTCTGTCCCCTGATGAGGTGAAGCAAGCGGGGACAGACCCGGTGCCAGTCCCCACTCTCTCTGCCGTATGAAAGCTCCGGCACCAGTCCTTTTAAACCCATGTACACCACCGGTTCCCGGCTCCATACCTCTGTCCCCCGCTGCTTAAAAAAATCCGGCCCATTCTCCAGAATGGGCCGGGCGTGTTACCGGATTGCAGGCTGTTTCTTAAGCTTTGGGAAAACGAGCTCCGCGAACGTGTAGGCTTCCTCAAGATGAGGGTACCCGGAAAGGATAAAGGTATCTACGCCTGCGGCTTCGTATTCACGAAGTCTTTCTGTTACAATGTCCGGGCTTCCAACTAAAGCGGTGCCGGCTCCTTCACGGGCAAGTCCGACTCCGGCCCACAGGTTGGGGGAAATCTCGAGATTCTCCCGAAGCCTCGATCCGCCGTGCAAAGAGGATTGTGTTTTCTGGGCAGTCGAGTCAAAAGCGGCGTGGCGTTCCTCAAAGGCTTTTATCGTCGCATCATCAACGCGGCTGATCAGCCTTTCTGCTGCTTCCCACGCTTCTTCTTCTGTTTCTCTGACAATTGCATGCAGGCGGATGCCAAAGGTCAGTTCTCTTCCTTCTGCAGCAGCACGCTGCTTCATTTCATCAATCTTTTCTTTAATTTGACCAGGCGGCTGTCCCCATAGGAGGTACACGTCCGCGTGCTTCGCTCCGACTTCTTTTCCTGCCGGAGATGAGCCTCCGAAGTAAAGCGGCGGGTATGGTTTTTGAACAGGCGGTTCCGGTATGTAGGCGCCTGTTACCTCGAGGTGCTTGCCTTTATGGTTAACGTGCTGGCCTTCCATCACCTTTCTCCAAATATCCAGAAATTCGTCGGTGACTTCATATCGTTCATCATGGTTGTGGTAGCTGCCAAAGCCTGCCTGTTCTTTCGGATCTCCTCCGGTGACGACATTCAGGAGCAGGCGGCCGTTGGATAAATGGTCAAAGGTAGCAGACATACGTGCTGAGAGAGTTGGTGACATAAGACCGGGCCGAAGCGCGATCAGAAATTTTAACCGATTGGTAACGGACGCCAGATAAGAAGCCGTCACCCAGGAATCTTCACAATTTGCTCCGGTTGGCAGGAGCGCCCCTTCATATCCAAGGTTGTCCAAAGCTGATGCAATTTGCTTCAAATAACTGATGTCGGCCTTTCTCTCACCTGCACGGGTACCTAAATATTGCCCGTCGCCGGCTGTTGGAAAAAACCAGAATATCTTCATGATGAATCCCCTTCCATCCACATTAGTAATCTCTATACATTAGAATATATGAGTTTTCACAAAAGGACATGTTTGAAAATCTATAGTTTTAATTTTAAAGTCGATAATTCCGATAAGTCAAGTAAACTATTTTATTTGCAGGAAAATTCTTATTTTTCCAGAACTTTGAGTAGAGGGGGTTGATCCGGTTGAATGCGATTCAAAAAAGGATTGAAGAACTGAAGAATTATTCAGCTGAACCTACTATTGATCGAGAGAGTCTGAAAACCTTCTGGCAGAAACAGCATGAGCAAGAAGGCAGTTACAGTCTGAACGTTCATTATGAAAGAGCAGATTCAATTTTCCCATCTATTGAAACGTACCATGTTACGTACTATGGAGCCGATGGCACACCGATTCGGGCCCGCTTGTCTCTTCCCCGCTTTTCTGAAAATAAACCTCTGCCATGTGCCCTCGTTTTTCACGGCTATGGGGACAGCAAAGGGTTTGAAGAAAAGCATGCCGCTCTGCTGCTTATGGGAATCGCTGTTTTTGCCGCTGATGTCCGCGGGCAGGGGGGCGAAACTGGAAGTCTGCTGAAAACGAGTTATGGAACCTCTCCGGGATGGGTGACACAGGGGATTTTGAACCCCGCAAACAGCTATTACTCTTCGATTGTATCGGACGCCTTGCGCGCGATCAGCGCAGCGGACTCCCACCCCGATATTGATTCTGCGAAACTTTTCGCAGTGGGGCTTAGTCAGGGCGGCGGCCTTGCACTTCTAGCAGCCGCATTAACAGATTCAAAGCTGAAATTTGTTTCCGCCGCTCTTCCCGGAATGTGCCACATGGATCTTGGCATCATGAAATCAACGGGCTCATTAAGCGAAGCCGCAGCCTTTATCCATAAGCACCCGGAGCATACGGATACCGTGCTCCGCTCCCTCAGCTACTTTGATGTGCTGAACCACTCAGAACAAATCACCATCCCGGTCCATATGCAAATCGGATTAAAAGATACGGTTTGCCTGCCCGACTGCATCGCTGCAGCGTATAACAGGATTTCCTCCAGAAAAACACTGGACGTCCATCCTTTTGCCGGGCATGAAATGACCGAGCACGTGCAGAGAAACATGCTGCAGTTTGTGAAAAATGAGCTGGAAAGATGAGAATGCTGAGTCTGTTCTTGGCGGGTTTGCTCTTGGTTGCTCTGACCCCCACTGCTTTAAAGGAGCAGGGGAACAAGCATGTAATCGCCGGGCCTTTGGTAT
This sequence comes from Metabacillus mangrovi, assembly GCF_009711125.1. Taxonomy (GTDB): domain Bacteria; phylum Bacillota; class Bacilli; order Bacillales; family Bacillaceae; genus Metabacillus_B; species Metabacillus_B mangrovi. The sequence continues at coordinate 30,215 of NZ_WMIB01000016.1, forward strand.
GAAAGGACTAGCCGGAGCAGGGGACGGAGGTTTAGTGCTTTAGCGAATGTGGGGTCAGTGCACAGAGCACAATTCTGTTCTGCTCTCCATACCCGTCACTCTATACCGGGGTCTGTCCCCAACTGCTTCACCGCAGTGGGGGAAGGAGGAGTGGCGCGTTCCACCCTTGGGCCGCAAGGGTTCCAGGAATCGGTGCCGGAGCTTTAGTACGGCAGAGAACGTGGGGACAGGCACTGGGTCTGTCCCCACTTGCATCACAGCAGCAGGGGACTAAGACCTATCCGGCTCACGCCTTGCCCGGCAAGGGATCGCGGATGTGGTGACGGAGCTTTAGTCCTTTAGCAGAGTGAGGGTCAGACACTCCCTCTTCCCTTTCACTTTTCCTTTTCCTCTGCCTCCGCCCATCCCGCTCTCCCCAGCGCCCATCCCTGGCCCCACTCTCCCCCAATCTCAAATAAAAAAACCGCCCTTTAAAAGGCGGTTTTCCTATATGCATTATTCCACCGCGCCGTAGAGTTCTTCGAGCGGTTTCATGATAATTTTGTTCAGTTCGGCAATGATCATGCTCATGCGCTGTTCTGCTTCCATCAGTCGGGCGATTGTTTCGTGCTGCTGGACGAGAGCCACTGATTTTTGAGCGTGGTCGACTTCCTCTTGTGTGATTTCCTGTCCGGCCATCTGCTTTTGCTGCAGCTTCAGCTGAATGTCGCGGAAGTTATCAAACATGTTTTTTGCGGATTCGTCTGCGTTGACTTGCTCGTAAAGTGCAACCAGCTCTTTGTATTCGGTGCTTTCGCGCAGTGCTTTTTCAAGACCATTGGCCTCATCGTATAGGTTTGACATGTGTTCGCCCTCCTTTGAATTACGGTCCTCTCTTCCGGACCTCTACCCACTATAACAGAATTGATCGGGTTTTTCATGGATAGCCTGGCTGTTTATCCCTGGAAAACGGCAATACAGGCCTGGATGATCCCGATCAGGCCGCCAAGGAATGCTCCGAGATAGGTGATCATTTTCAGCTCGCTGCTTGTAATGGAAAGAACCATTTGTTCGAGCCGCTGCGTGGAAAACGTATCTACCTGTTCTTTGACAATCTTCTCGATATTGAGCTGTTTCATCAGCTGATCCATATTGTTTGTGAGTCCGCTGATGAGGAGATTGAGGATGTTTGGAATATGCTTTTCCCGGATCTCGGTACGGTAAGGTGCTGCCAGCTCGCTCACGGGCTTGCTGTACCATTCTTTCACACGGAGTGAACGGACGGCACGAATTTTCAGGTCTGCGGCTGTTTCGTTCAGGTTCAGCTTTTCCTGAAGTTCGCTGAAGGTCATCTTCTTCGCTTTATTCCATTCGTTTGTGATCAAGTCCTGGATGAAGGCTTCCGTTTCCCCGTTGCGCAGGAATTTGATCAGTTCCGGCTGAATGAATTCAGACAGGTTCATATTGCCGGTGAACATTTGGATCATGCTTCCGAGGCGTCCGCGTTCAGCCAGGAAGTCGTCAATCATGTTTTTGATGCGGTTTCTGCCTTCGAAGCTCTCAAAATAGCTGACTCCAGATTGAACGATATACCGTGCGATTTCGCCTGCCTTTGTGTCCAGTTTTTCTTCCAGCAAAGGCGGCATAAGCTCAGACAGGGTTTTGCTGCGGTTCTCTTCTTCAAACCTCTTCCATTTGCTGTCGATGAAGCTCAGGATCATGGCCTCGGTTTTTTCATCGGCTTTCTCCATTCCGGCCTGTCCGAGAACATCAAGAACGGTGTACTGCTTATCAAGCCAGCTGAAAACCTGCTTCTCTGCCCAGGCTTCCAAGGCCTGTCCGAACGAGGACTCGGTCATTTTCTTTTTGAGGCTGTCGGCAGTTAAAAGGTGTTCAATCACCATTTTCCCCATTTGCTCTGCCATCTGATCTCTTCGTTTCGGGATGAGTCCCGGTGTGAACGGCAGCCTTTTGCCAAACACGTAGACCGGATTGTACGGTCTGAACAGCATCTGGATGGCAAGGTGATTAGTGACTCCCCCTATTGCCGCCCCGATTCCAATCATAAAAATAAATGTCCATACTGCGCCCATTGTAACACTCCATATCTTCACATACTTTTCGTCTATTCCATAAACTGCGGGTAAAACATCTGCCTAGAACAAATTATAGTGCTGTTTATGGCTTTTTAGCAAATGAGGGATGGCGATGAAGTGGAAAAAAACTGATCTTTTTCTTCATGATGACACAGAACCTTCCGTTAAAATCAGCACAGGCCTGCTGACTGCGTTCGGCAAGTCTTCTTTTCCGCGGGTGTGTAATCTTGGAATTGGCAGGAATAGTGTAAAAGCCCGGCTCGTAATTATAAATGATAGCAGTTCCTTCCTGTCTGTATCCAGGTCTGCCTTGCCAGTACCTGATGAGATGGCGGGCGGCAGGAGCCTGTTTGTTTCAGTAAGGAGGGATTCCATTGCCATCGGTCCGCTTTTTGCGGTCCTTATCGGTTCTGGTTCCTCTAAAGAATCGGTTTCCCTTCCGAACATGGAGGACTATTGCAGGGAGTTGGCGGATTACTGCAGGAATGCCGGTTGCCTTTTTTATCTTTTTTCTTTGAAAGACTGGCAGGACGGCTATGTAAATGGCTGGATTCTCCGGGACGGGAGCTGGAGGAAAGCCTCCATGCCGTATCCGGATGCCGTGCATAACCGGGTGCATCAGCGGAAAAGTGAGCTAAGCCTGAACTTCATAGCGCTGGAGGAAAAAATGAAGCAGGCGGGAATCCCATTTTTTAATTCCCGCTTTTTGAATAAGTGGGAAGTACATGAGTGGCTTTCGGACGATCCGGTTCTGCTCCCATATCTTCCTGCCTCTGCCAAGCTCACCTCTAAAAGAGATTACCAGAACTATACACGGTCTTATTCTGATTTTTTTATTAAGCCGGTTTATGGAAGCCAGGGAAAAAAGATTTTCAGGTTCCGCGAAACAGAGGATGGCTACTGGCTGGATGATACCTCCTCAGCCGGAGGACCGCTGCTTTTCCGTGAGGCAGAAGACGCTTTCACTTATATGCACCCCCGTCTGACAAAAGAGCCATACCTGCTGCAGGAGACAATCCGCATCCAGAAATACCGCGGCAAGCCGCTGGATTTCCGTATTTTATGCCATAAAAAAGAAGAGGGATGGACCGTTACCTCCATGACAGCAAGAGTTTCTGCTGAGAATTCCTTTGTTTCCAACCTCTATCAGGGCGGGGCTGCCTATCCTGTCAAAAAGGTACTGACGGAATTGTACGGTGACAGAAAAGCCCGGCATATCCGCAAGATGCTCGCGGAGCTGTCTGAAGAAGTATGCCTGGCAATTGACCGCAAAGGCTGTTTCGGGGAGCTCGGCATCGATTTGACTGTAGATGAGGATGAGCGGATCTGGCTGATCGAGGTCAATTCCAAGCCCTCCAAAAACAGTGAATATGTGATGGATGGTCCTAAAATCAGGCCATCTGCAAAGGCGGTAGCGGATTACGGTATGTATTTAAGTATGGTAAATGGGGTGTGAGTAAATTGAATGAAACAGTAGGATTTATGACACTCCGCGAGGATGCGGAAAATTTGTATTCCACTGAAATAGCCAGGAGAGCCGGGAAATACGGTCTTGCCCTTTTTAAGTTCAGCCCGGCAAGCATTCAGCCAGGCTCCACACTGATCAGCGGCAGGGTGTTTGAGAAGGAAGAATGGAAAAAAGCGATGCGGCCTCTCCCTTCTTTTATTTATGACCGGTGTTTTTACAGCAGGAGCAGTCATACTTCGAAAGCAAGGCCAATTGCCGATTGGCTGAAGACCCGGCCGGACACCGTATTCCTGGGCAAGGGACTGCCCGACAAATGGGCCGTTTATCAAGCGATCAAACAGGACCCGACTCTCTCCTTTTATTTGCCTTCCACTCTTCTTCTCGCTTCTGCAAAAGAGATTTTTCCGCTTCTGTTCCGTGAACGGCAGTGCATGCTAAAGCCGGTTCGGGGTTCACAGGGGCGCGGCATTATCGCCTTATCGCTTAGCGGAAAAACAATCGAAGCCGTCTATCACAGCGGGGTCCATAAAAAAACAAAGGTTTTCCCGGCGATTGAAGAATTCGAGGAATGGATGGATCAATTTTTGGAACAGTCCCGGGATGCCTATTTGATGCAGCCCCTTCTTACTCTGACTGACCGGGCGCGCTATCCGTTTGATATCCGGATCCTCCTCCAAAAAGACGGGGACGGAAAATGGCAGGAGCGGGGACGCGGCATCCGCAAAGGCTATCAGGGATCCTATATTTCGAATCTCGGAAGCGGCGGTGAAGGACAGTCTTATGACGACTGGTTCAGCCGGCTGTCCCGCCGTCAGGCCTATTTGTTCCAAGATGACCTTTCTACGGTCATAGCGAAGCTCCCAGTCATTCTGGAAGAGCAATTCTCTCCCTTATTTGAGCTGGGCCTCGACATCGGCTACTCAAGGGACGGATCCATCTGGATTCTTGATATTAACTCAAAGCCGGGACGGCAGCTGATTATGCAGACAAAGCCGGAGCTGAAGGACGCTCTGTTTGAAGCACCGCTCGCTTATTGCAGGCATCTTATCAGACAGCAGGAAGCAGCCGCGCTGAAGCAGCAGGATCAGATACAGGATTGAAAGGAGCAGAAGTGCCAATGCCGGAATTTTTCACTCTCTATTTATTAGATAAAAAGGAAAACGGACCTGAATTTGTATTCCCGGCCGGTCAAAACCTTTTCAGCGAAATCACACATGCGGCATTCGGAACATTTTGTCTTCCGTGCACAGCCGATATGAACGGCGAAAAGGAATCCATGATTGGCATCCACCCGGTAATGGCAGAAAAGTTAAAGCTCCCTTTTGCAGGAAAAACAAGAGTGCTCGTTCATGAGGGCATTCTTTACCTGGGACCGCTGATCGGCATTTTCACTGCCGGATTCACGGATTCGCTTCTTCGGCCAATTGGAGACCGGTCCTTATTTTTCGCGAAATTTATGAGCCTGGATCAGACAGCCGGGATGTATACAGTTGTTTTCGGTGCCCATCATATCAATTGGGAGGATGGCACGGTCAAGGGCTACTTATACAGCCGGGACGGATGGAAGGAGCTTGAGGTGCCCATCCCAAATGTTGTGTATGACAGGCTTCCGAACCGAAAAGCGGAAAATCACAAAGCGCTGAAGCTTGTTAAACGCCGGCTTATTGAAGAGTACGGCATCCCATGGTTTAATCCCGGATTTTTCAACAAATGGGATATACATCAGACACTCGTTCAGCTGCCAGAGACCCTCACCTATTTACCCGAGACGTATTTCAGCCCCGGCATCGGGAAAATTGAAGAAATGCTTTCGAGATATAAAAGCATTTATTTAAAGCCGGCAAATGGAAGCCTTGGCCTTGGTGTATACCAGCTTTCCTACAATGCTGAAAATGAATGCTACATCTGCAAGTACAGGGATGATGCAGGCCAGAACAAACTGAGAAAGTACCCCTCTCTTGAGCACTTTTTCAAGCATTCGTTTGAAGGGAGACTCCTGGACGCCTACCTTGTACAACAGGGGATCGAGCTTCTCCGGCACGGTCAGCAGGCTGTGGACTTCCGGATCCATACGAACAAAGATGCGGAGGGAGAATGGAATGTAACCGCCATCGCGGCAAAAGTTGCGGGCCGGGGAAGTGTCACCACTCACGTTAACAGCGGGGGGATGGTAAAAACACTTGAGGAGCTGTTTGAAGATCCGCAGGAACGGATACGGGTGTTTCACAGTCTGACCGGAGCAGCCATCCTGCTGAGCCGCAGGATAGACAGCAGCGTTCCAGGCCTCATAGGTGAAATCGGCTTCGACCTTGGACTCGACCAGAACGGAAAAGTATGGCTTTTTGAGGCGAACTCAAAGCCTGGAAGGTCGATCTTTTCCCATCCGAAGCTAAAGGACGGGGATTTGCTCTCCAGAAGACAGTTTCTTGATTATGCCATGTTTTTGATGAGAAAATCGGTTCAGTCACCGGAGGATATTGTTCAATGACAGCCGGACAGCCGAAAATTGCCATTCTCACAGCTTCCGGAAAAAAAAGCAAAACCTTTTCCGGAAGTGAGTTTTATTTTAAAAAACTGATCGGCGAAGTCTCCAGACTCGGCGGTCTCTGTTATATTCTGACTCCGGAAGGAATCAGGGAGAAATATGCAGAAGGATTCAGTTTTTTCGCTGAGAAACATCAGTGGAGAATGATCAAGGCTCCCCTTCCCGATGTGATTTACAACCGGATCCCTTCAAGAAATGCGGAGATTAAAGCAGAAGAAGTTTTCGAAGATTTGAAAAAGCGGCGCATCATCCTGTTCAACCCTTCCTTTTTCACGAAGTGGGAGATCTGGACCGTGCTTCAAGAAGTTCCCCTGCTTCGCCCCTTTCTGCCGATCACCGCCTTGCTGGAAAGTGAAGAGGATCTGAAGGAATATACAGCCAGGCTCGGGCAGGCCTATATAAAGCCGGTCAATCAAAGCAAAGGAAAGGGCATCGTTAAGATAACAGCGGAAGATCAGCAGAACCTGATGGCTGAGACGCTTGATCATCCCCCTTCCCGGATGACCGTGTCTGAGCTTTGGCGAAAATTGGCCGGCTCCCCTGCCATCATTCAGCAAGCCATCGATTCCGACCTTCTGAACGGGAAAAAATATGACCTCAGGCTGCTCGGAATTTTTAATGGATGCACGCATAAATTAATTGGTACAGGAGTCCGCGTATCCAGAAAACAGGAGCTTACGACACATGTGCCCGCCGGAGGAGAAGCTGTCCCCTTTCATCTGATTGAGCACCGGGTCAGCAAGGACCAGCTTCATTTTATTATCGAAACAGCCGGCAAAGCCCTGATGGACCGCTATGGTCTGATCGGCGAATTTTCTGTTGATGCCGGATTGGACCTGAACGGGAATCTCTATATTTATGAAATTAACTCCAAGCCGATGAAATTCGATGAACCTGAAATAGAATCCGCACGAATTGCGGCTCTGGGGCGCTTATTTATCCACATAGCAGAAACGAGATCCTTTTGACCAGTTAATGGCAAAAGGATTTTTTCTTATTTTGCCGTATTTATACTTATAAGAAGCTAGAGGAAAAAGGAGTGAAATAAATGGTGCAGCACTTTCAATGGAAACCACTCTTTAAACAGGCAAATCTGCCGGGCTGGCGTATATCCTTTTATTTTAAAGGAACGCATTATGATGGCATTTACCATAAAAACGGCCAGGTGGAATGGGGCACTGCCATTCCGCCCGGGGACGAAGAAGAACACCTGCTTTCCCAGATTCATGAGCTGATGCTGTTTCACGTATATGAATAATCAAAAAAACAGCCCATCCAGATATCCTGGGGTGCTGGGGAGGGCTTTAGAGGCTCTCCTTTTTTGCTGTTCACAGGAACGGCTCTTACTTTAACAACTGAACATAAATCACCAAGAAGACAGCGGACAAGTACACGACTGCCCCGAAGGCAATTCCTGCAGCATCTCCGATAAAATCAAGCCCGAACGGCAGGAACAGCGTCAGCAGTCCGATGACTGCACAGAACAGCCCCATCGTTCTCGCAAGCTTCTCTTTGTCTCCCTTGAACGCCTCTTCTGAATACCCTGCAATCAGGTAAAGATGCTTTTTCTTCCATATGAGATAAGCCATAACAAACAGCAGGATGCCCACCGCTGCACAAACCAGGTATCCTTCTATCATACTCTCCCTCCCCTTTTCCATTATACGGCCCGCCCCATCCGCAGGTTTCGTTAAATCATGAACCTGTTATAATTAGGTGAGAACATGGTAAAGGAGAAAAGCAGGATGCTCCAGCAATTGATCAACCATTATCAGCGGGATTTACTTACCGGTACTCCGCGCCGGCTGGATGAATATAGTTGGTTCCTGACAGAGTCCGGGGAAAGTTTCGGAATCTCTAAATCCCGTCTGTCGGACAGTGAAGAAGCATTGCTTCAAAATTTGTTTGCCGTTCAGGAAATGAGTCCTGTTTTATTAGGGCTGAACGATACGGAAAAAAGCTGGCATTCCTATTTGCTTGGGGAAGATCCGGAACCGCCTGGAACGGAGCCTGTCCGTTTTATTCACGGCAGGTTCAGCGGAAAACTGGAAGACGCAGCCTCCTTTATGGAGGCTGCCGGGGGGTTTATGGAAGAGGCTGTGGTTATCTGGCTCTCAGAAGATGCATTTGTTCTGATTGAGCAGAATGCTGCCGGCCTGCCTGACATAGAAGCAATGACGGCCCTCACATCCACTCTTTTAAGTGATTTTTTCATTGAACCGGCCTTTTTTGCCGGGCAGATTCATGAAAGTACCGCCGCCCTGCGCAAGAAATTTCATGCCGAACAGCAGCTTTTCCGTGCGTATCCGCTCAAGCCTCCCAAAACAGGCATTTTGACTTTTTATGAGGCCTGTCCTGTGCTGCTGGCAGCAGAACACAGCTTTCACGAAGTCAAAACCGCTGTCTCTGAACGGCTGTCTGAGACACTGGAAGATAAAGAATTAATCGAAACACTGAGAGTGTTTTTCCTTTGCAATTTAAATGTGTCATCCGCAGCAAAAGCACTCTTTATGCACCGCAACAGCCTGCAGTATCGGATTGACCGCTTTATCGAGCGCACCGGCATCGATATTAAATTTTTCACGAATGCCCTGGCTGTGTACCTGCTGATTTTGCAGAAGGAACTCGAAAAGTAGGCAACGTGCACGAAAGCCCTTTCATTTTTTTGTGCAACTTGTCTATTTACTGCTTCTCCTGCTTCTCCTAGAATGAAAGCATAGATAAAACGCTTTCAATAATCCGCACTAACAGGAGGAAGAGACACATGGCAGAATTAGTATTGGATTCCATTCATAAAATTTACGACAACAAAGTAACGGCAGTCAACGATTTCAACCTTCACATTCAGGATAAAGAATTCATCGTATTCGTAGGCCCTTCAGGCTGCGGAAAATCTACGACTCTCCGTATGATCGCAGGTCTTGAAGAAATTTCAAAAGGTGATTTTTCCATTGATGGAAAACGCATGAATGATGTAGCGCCGAAAGACCGCGATATCGCGATGGTGTTCCAGAACTATGCGCTTTACCCTCATATGAACGTATATGACAATATGGCTTTCGGACTGAAGCTCCGTAAGTTCCCGAAAGATGAAATCGACCGCCGCGTTAAAGATGCAGCGCGCATCCTCGGACTTGAACAATACCTTGACCGTAAGCCTAAGGCACTTTCCGGCGGTCAGCGCCAGCGTGTTGCCCTTGGCCGTGCCATCGTGCGCGACGCAAAAGTCTTCCTGATGGATGAGCCGCTCTCAAACCTTGATGCAAAGCTCCGCGTTCAGATGCGTGCTGAGATTTCCAAGCTTCACCAGCGTCTGCAAACGACTACCATCTATGTAACCCATGACCAGACAGAAGCCATGACAATGGCGACACGCCTTGTCGTTATGAAAGACGGTCTGATCCAGCAGGTTGGAGCTCCTAAAGAAGTATACGAAAAACCGGAGAACGTCTTCGTCGGCGGTTTCATCGGATCTCCTGCCATGAACTTCCTGACAGGAAAACTGACAGACGGCTTCTTCGAAATGAATGGTGAGAAAGTGGCGGTTCCTGAAGGAAAGCTGAAGTTCCTTCGTGAGCAAGGCTATGTCGGCAAAGACATCATCATGGGAATCCGTCCTGAAGATATCCATGACGAGCCAGTATTCGTCGATGCTTCCATCGGGTCTAAAATTGAAGCGAAAATCGAAGTTGCCGAGCTGATGGGTGCTGAGACCATGCTTTATTCCCAGGTAGCCGGACAAGAGTTTATCGCACGTGTTGATTCACGTACAGATATTGATCCAGGCCAGATCCTTCAATTAGCATTCGACATGAACAAGGTTCATTTCTTTGATAAAGACAATGAATTGCGCATCCGTCCAGCTACGGAAGCAAAAGCAGTGCTTGCATAAGGATAAATCAAGAAGAATTGTAAAACCCCCGAAATGGAACGTTTCGGGGGTTTTTTGCGGTTTTCATCAGACTGATTCATTCAATGACCGCTTCCTCCCGGTGTGAACAGCCGGGGCAATGGAATTGATGCACACACTGTTTATGTTCAAGCGACTGCAGCGCCCCGTCAAACAGCTTCATCGTATCGATCTCCATATATGCACTGTATTCATCGAGATAATCGGTTGTTTTTCCTTCATCCGTCATCATGATCCCGCAGTTTGGACAACGTATTTCCTTCTCTTCAAATCCGTTGCAGAGCGGACACACTTCCATAAAACCAGATCCCTTCACGTTCTTACCTGTATTTTTCACCTGATGAAACAAAAATACCATTCAATAATTTACCAATTGTATCAGCGGATGAAAAATGAGACCGCGAAACATAATACTTACTGTAGCAAGCGCGATGGGTCAAGCGAACAGAGCAGGAGCATCACCTCGTTGATATTCCGGCTGGTGCAGGTCCAGCTGACCCAACCAAAAAAATTTCGCTAAGGAGTTGAAAAACATGGCAAACAACAACAACAGCTCAAACCAACTAGTAGTACCTGGTGCACAACAAGCTATCGATCAAATGAAATATGAGATCGCTTCTGAGTTTGGAGTAAACCTTGGAGCAGAAACTACTGCACGTGCTAACGGTTCTGTAGGCGGAGAAATCACTAAACGTCTTGTAACTATGGCTCAGCAGTCTTTCGGCGGAGCTCGCTAATTAAATACCATGGATAAAAAAGGAGATGCTCTCGGGCATCTCTTTTTAATATGGCTGTTTTTATGAACCGGATGCATGTGCCGGAGTCTATCCGAGGATTTGAATTTATCCTGAATTCCATTAGCGCAACCCCGGATTCCAACACCTACAGCCCTATTTCCATCACATCGAGCCCTTTTTCCATCACCTACAGCTTATTCCATCATTCAAAACGACTATCCCCAGATATGACCTGGAAACCGGTTCCTCGCCTCTATTCTTACTTTTACATTTTTTCAGAAGCCCTCTCCTCCTCTTGTTCATACAATAGAGTAAAACATGGAGGGGTGGGGTGAACTGTGATGTCTGCCCATCTGGATTGGGGACTTGCCGGTTTTGTTTTACTGTTTCTTCTGCAGGAAACAGACCTGCCGTATCGTTATTTGCTGTTTAAAAAGCGGTAAAATGGTATGATGCGGGTAAAGGAAGTGAAGGGAATGCAGACTGCTGTTTTCGGGGGTACAGGGAGAGTCGGTCGTGAACTGGTCTCCTTAATGAATCAAAATGGACATGCGCTCAAGCTGCTTGTGCGGTCACCGGAAAAACTGCCGGGGCTATTGGATGCAGCTGTTTTAAAAGGGAATGTCAGGAACCAAACAGATACGGAGGATGCAATTAAAGGCTGCAGTTCCATTATCAGCTGTCTGAATACTGATGGCGATGATTCTCTGTCAGTGGGAATGCGTCATATCATTCAGGCTGCTGAAAAATGGGATGTACAGCGCATTGTAACGGTTGGTACCGCGGGGATTCTCCAGGCACGGAGCAACCCTGCACTATTCCGCTTTCAGTCAGACGAGTCCAAAAGGCGTTTAACCAGGGCCGCAGAAGAACATGCAAAGGTGTTCGGCATGCTCCGGAATTCAGGATTGAAGTGGACCATTGTGTGTCCAACTTATCTTCCGGATGGTCAACTAACGAAAACGTACCGGACGGAAGCAGATTTCCTGCCTGAAGGAGGTACATCAATTTCTGTCCAGGATACGGCGCACTTTGTTTATGAAGAATGGAAAAAGGAGAATTTCCTATTCAAAAGAGCAGGTATTGCTTATTAAAAAAGGCCGGTCCGTAAGTCATCAGACTTCGGACCGGCCTTTTTACTATCCTGCGAGACTGCTGCCTGCGCTTTGCTTTCCCTGCTGCAGCTTATACATTTGATAATAGTTCCCTTCTGCTTTCATCAGTTCGTCATGGCTGCCTTTTTCTGCGATTTCGCCGCGATCCAGCACGAGAATCTGGTCCGCATTCTTAATCGTCGAAAGACGGTGGGCAATGATAAATGTGGTCCGGCCTTTTTTCAATACTTCAAGTGCTTCCTGGATGGCCAACTCTGTTTCGGTATCTATGCTTGCCGTCGCCTCATCCAGGATGAGGATGGCAGGATCATACGCTAGTGCTCTTGCAAAAGAGATCAGCTGGCGCTGTCCGGAGGAAAGGGTGCTTCCCTTTTCGATAACCGGTTCATCGAATCCCTTCGGCAGGCTTTTCAGCAAATGCTCCGCCCCTACATCCTTTAAGGCTTTTTCAATCTGTTCTCTCGGGATTTGCTCATTCTCAAGGCTTACATTGGAAGCAATCGTTCCTGTAAACAGGAACGGATCCTGAAGGACGATTCCCATATGCTTCCGGATCTCCTGTCTGGACATTTCTTTAATGTTCACGCCATCAATGGAGATACTGCCGCGGTCCACATCATAAAAACGGAACAGGAGATTCATGATTGAGCTTTTCCCCGAACCTGTATGACCTACGAGCGCAACCGTTTCTCCCTGTTTCGCCTCAAAGTGAATATCTTTCAGTACATCATGCCCTTCTGTATAACCAAAATAAACATGGTCAAACGAGACATTTCCTTTATAGCGGGGGTTCTCCGCGGCTTCCACTTCAATCCCCTTCTCATCAAGAAGACTGAACACCCGGTTAGAGGCGACACGTGCCTGCTCAAGCTGGGCAAACTGATTAACGATGCCTGAAATCGGCTGGAACAATCGGTTCAAGTAATCGACAAAGGCATACAGCACGCCGAGTGAAACCATAGAGCCGGGTGCAAGCGAGGCCCCCCCGAAATACCAGATGAGCGCAACAAATGCCACATTCCGTATGAAACCGACCATATTATGGGACAGCAGTGAATTGATGCTGAGGAGCTTATTTTGATACGTATAATGCGCCTCATTCAGCTGTTCGAACTCTGCCGTCATCTCTTTTTGGCGGCGGAATGCCTGGATGATCGTCATCCCCTGTATGGACTCATTCACCATGGCATTGATATCGCTCACAAGAGTCCTGATTTTCTCATTATAGTTTGATGAAAATTTCCGGTATGCGATGGTCCAGAGGACCAGAATCGGGATAATTGCTAGACAAATCAGTGCAAGTTTGACCTCAAGCAGGAACAGAGCGATGAAGATCCCTGTAATGTAAATGGCACTTGTAAAGAAGGTCGCGAGCACCGCTACATATAATTCCCTGATCGCTTCCGTATCATTGGTTACACGGGCAACTACTTTCCCTGCCGGAAGATTATCAAAATACTTGATCGGCAGCCTCTGGATATGTTCAAAGATATCCATCCTCATCCGCTGAATGATCCGGTTGGATGTGACCTGAAGGAAGAAGCGCTGGCCGTAGTTGAAAAAGGAAGCGAGTACCAGGAGGCCGAAATAAAGGGTCATCAGGAAGATGATTCCGCTTACCTCCGGCTCATAAAATTTCATTAATTCATCCTTGCTCAATTTCACAGCCGGGTAGGAGGTTTCCCCGTCCCGGTTTGAGATGACAAATTGGCCGTTTTCCGCTTTTCGTTCCCCGTCCTGTTTTACACCTTCCGGAATAAAATAATAATCCAGTTCAGTCTGGAGAATGCGGACTTCGCTGCCCTTCGATTCACCCTCAGTAAAGCGGTCTTCTCTCTTGTACCTTGTTCCGTTGTAGGTGACTGTGTCTTTCCCGCCTGCGGATGTCTCATACCATGGTTTTTCAATGCCAATGATATGATCATCAATCATTTTCTTGGCAATAATCGGACCCGTAAGCTCTGCCCCCACGGCTACCGTCAGCATAAGCAGTGCGGCAATCAGTGTCTTTTTATAATAGAGTGCATATTGGACTAATCGGTTCCCGGTCTTCATGCGCCCACCCCGCCTTCGTTTTGCTCTTCAACCTGCTGGCGCTCATACTGGGTTTTGTACCATCCGTTTTCCTTCATCAACTCTTTATGTGTGCCCCGCTCAATGATTTTCCCATCATCAAGGACGAGAATTTGATCTGCGTGCTCGACTGCTGACAAACGGTGTGTAGTAATGAAGGTCGTTTTGCCGGCCCGTTCTGTCCGGATGTTTTCGATGATGGCGGTCTCGGTTTTGGCATCGACTGCCGAAAGCGAGTCATCAAGAATCAGAATTTCCGGATTGGCGATGAGCGCCCTTGCAATGGAGATCCGCTGCTTCTGGCCTCCGGAAAGGGCTACCCCTTTTTCTCCAACAAGTGTTTTCAGCCCTTCAGGCAGCAGCTCTGCATCCTTTCGGAAAAAAGCAGAATCAATGGCCTGCTGAACGTCCTTTTCGGTTCCATCTTTTTTCCCGAACAAGATGTTCTCCCGGACAGTCCTGGAGAACAGGATGTGATCCTGCGGTACATAGCCGATCCATTTATGCAGAGTCTCCATCGGAATCCGCTGAATGGGAACCCCTCCGATCAGGATCTCCCCTCTTCCTGCAGGATACTGTCTAAGCAGCTGCCGGATGATGGTTGTTTTTCCGCTTCCGGTTTTCCCGACGATGCCGATTGTAGCCCCGCTTTCCACCCGGAAAGACAGGTCCTTCAGATTCTCTGCTGCAGAAGACGGATACTGGAAAGTAACACCCCGGAATTCAATTCCATCCGGCGCGTCCATTGAAATGGGATGCTCATGATCTTTCACATCCGCTTCATACGCAAGGGTCTCATTTACACGGTCCAGTGAAGCATTTCCCCGCTGCATAATATTGATCAGTTCACCGATCGCGAACATCGGCCAAATCATCATTCCGAGGTACACATTAAAGGAAACGAGTTCCCCGAGAGTCAGCTCCTGATTAAACACGAGATAAGCCCCGTAGCCGAGTCCGATCAAGTAACTCATGCCCACAAGCAGTTTGACCGTCGGATCAAAAAGAGCATCGATTTTGGCCACGGCCACATTTTTTCTGTAAACATCATCTGTCATGTTTTGAAACCTTTGAACATCTTCTTTTTCCTGGACGAAAGCTCTTAGCACCCGCACACCCTGGACGGATTCCAGTACTTTATCATTTAAATCGCCGAAGGAATCCTGGGCCAGAGTAAACCGTTCGTGGATCTTCCTGCCATAAAGACTGATCGCAAATGCCATGACAGGCAGAGGAAGGACAGCCGCCAGGGTAAGCTTCCAGCTGATCAGGATGACCATGGAAAAAAGAATCGTCAGCATATAAAGACTTGAATCAACAAGAGTAAGAATCCCGAAACCGGTCGTAAGTGACACGGCTTTCAAGTCGTTTGTCGCTCTGGCCATCAAGTCGCCTGTCCGGTTCTGTTCATAAAACCGGGGCGTCATCTTCATCAGATGCCCCATTAATTTCGAACGGAGAATTCTTTCAATCAGCTGAGCTCCACCGAACAAATTGTACATCCAAAAATAAGTCATCGTGTACGTTACAACGCCGAGCCCTAGAAAAAGCAGCACATAAAATGTAAGCGAACCGGCAGAAAACGTTCCTGCTTTTATTTCATCAATAACGTTTCCAAGCAGCTTCGGCGGAACCACTTCCAAAAAGTTCACAAGCTGAAGAAGCACGATCGCAATGGTGTACCTCAGCCAGTATTTCTTAAAAAACCATTTTAATTTTCCCAAAACTGAAAACATGTGTTCAGCTCCCTTCTATTTCAGTTGCCAACTAGCCGCTTTCTGGATCTCCCTCATTCAGCAGCCTGGAAATTTTCTTTTGAATCATGTTTTCTTCCTCCTTTGTTTTTTATCTTTTGCTCTGTTAAATGGCTGATTTACTGCGGTGCAGGCATTCGCCTTCCGCTCCAGCAGAATCAACAGCATGCTTTAACACAGCTTTATCTTTAAAAGACCTTATGGCCTTAGAAAGCAAAAAAAGACACACCTTGGAGGATATGCCTTTTCCATCAGAAAAGGCATGGTTCTGTTATAAAACGCAGAACCATGCCTTATGTAGAACAGCTTGAGTATCATCTGTCTATACGATAAGGAGGGCCGCGCATGCTGGGCGATCAGAAACAGGCTTCCTGCATACCACTTTTTCCATAACGCGTCCCTCCTTTCCAATTTTTGTGTAAACATCTTTTGTAAAGATACCATTTGTGACAGCTTTTTGTCAATTTGAAATTTTTTAAATTTTGAGGAAGCAGAAAACACTATGGTATTACACACCAGGGGTCTAAGGACCTATTTTTCGGTTTTTCAGTTTCAACGATGATTGATTAAGGTATTAGATAGATAACAATTACTTTTCGTTAGAATTTTTAAAGGAGGTTGAGCTAATATGGAAAAAGCTACATATTTCATAGGTTCCTCACTAAGTATGGAACAGGCGATCGAACTGAATCAGCTTGCTAAATCATTAAATATGGATATACATATCAATGCAGACGAAGGGTCCAAGGTCGATGTATCAAAACTCCCATCTCTTGTCGCATTTTTGCTGACACTAACCGGCGACCAGGAGCTTCAAATCGTCTGTGATAAAGAGAATTACGACAAGGTTAGCGAAAAATTGGGTACCCTTTTCTCCCCTTCAGACGTTAATCTGGCTCCGCAGCTTCACTAATTCTGAATAATAGCCGCTGCAATGCTAACACTAAAAAAAAATGCAAAGGAGAAACTACTATGCTGCGTACAATTCTTATGGTTATTGGTGCAATTGTTGTAATCGCCTGGATCGTAAATATGCTGTAAAACCTGCTCAAGAGCAGGTTTTTTTATTTGTCCGTTCCGCCCGCTTTTTGGCGGTCACAACTGCAAACGGGTTCTGCGGCCGGTATAATCCGTGCCAAAAACCCCCCGCATACCAATGCGGGGGGTTTTTTGAGCTTAACCGTTCTTAAATTGCTCTTCCCATTTCTTCTTCTCTTCTTTTACTTTATCTTTTATCTTCTTTTCTAAATCCTTCTTCTGCTGCTCGGGTTTTTGTTCTTTTTTCCTGCTGTCCTCTTTATCCGAAGGCTTTTCTTGATCTTTTGACGATTCGTCCTTCTCTTTTTCAGCTGCAGGTCGAACGGGTTCAGGTTCTTTGTAAAGCGGGATGTTGAAGCTTTCCATTTCTTCGTTTTTCAGTGCCCGCTCCATAATCTTTTTATATAGAGGTGCTGCTGTCTGGCTGCTTGTTGTGTCCAGGATGTTATCGGCGTCGGTCTTGTCGTAGCCGATCCACAGAGCTCCGGCCAGATTCGGGGTATAGCCTGCGAACCATTGATCTTTCGTGCCATCTCCGCCGTTCGGATCCTGGGTGGAGCCGGTTTTGCCTGCAAGCTCCCAGCCGTCAATCTTTGCATTTTCCCCTGTACCTTCATTAACTGTTCCAAGCATGAGCTGGGTCATTTTTCTTGCAGTGTACTCACTGGTTGCCTTTGATTTGGCGCCATCCCATTCACCTGCTGTTTTTCCTTCTGAATCCACAATTTTTGTTATAGAGTGTGCCTCATTCCGCACCCCTTTGTTTGGAAAAGCAGAAAAGGCTTCAGCCATTTGAAGCGGAGAAACTCCTTCATGTAAGCCTCCGAGTGCGAGGCCGTACTGGCGGTCATTCTCCGTAGTAGGAATGCCGAACCGTTTCGCTGCATCCAGACCTGCGTCGATCCCAACCTTGCTTAACGCATAAACAGCCGGTACATTGTAGCTTTCTGTAAATGCTTCATAAAGAGAGACTGTGCCGCGGTACTGGCCGTCAATATTAGACGGTGAATAGCTGCCGAAGTCCATCTTTTCATCCTTCAGAGAATCATCAAGGGTATAGCCCTTTTCAATTGCCGGTGTGTAAGCTGCGATTGGTTTTAATATGGAGCCTGGCTGCCGTTTCAGTTGTGTAGCCCGGTTGAACTGCCTGAACGAATGCTCTCCCCTGCCGCCGATCAGGGCCTGAATTCCACCAGACCCGGGATCTATCAGCACAGATCCTGCCTGCACTGGCTGATCAGTTTTACTCTCCGGGAAAAGACTGTCATCTTTAAATATTTCTTCAAGGCCGGTTTGCATGTCCTGATTTAATTCTGTGTAAATTTTATAGCCGCCTGCCAGAAGCTTTTCCTGGGAAATGCCATAACGCTTGCTTGCTTCTGCAATGATCTGATCAACATAGGAAGGGTATTTGCCCTTCAGGGGATCACCGGAAGATTCTTTCAGAGCAAGTTCCTCCCCTCTGGCTTTTTCTGCTTCAGCCTTCGTGATCAGCTTCTGATCTTCCATCAATCCGATTACTACATTCCTGCGTTCGATGGATTTATCGTAGTTCTTCACAGGAGAATAATTGGAAGGTGCTTTAATCAAACCGACCAGTACGGCGGATTCACTAACTGTCAGATCCTCCGGTTTTTTGGAAAAATACGTTTGGGCGGCGCTTTTAAGGCCCCATGCCCCTTCGCCAAAATAAACCTGGTTGGCATATAGCTCCAAAATGTTTTCTTTTGAATACTTCTGCTCGATTTTTTTTGCAAGGAAATACTCATCGAATTTACGCGTAAAGGTTTGATCCTGGCTTAAAAAAGTATTTTTCGCAAGCTGCTGTGTAATGGTGCTTCCACCTTCCACCACGCCTCCTGCTGTTACATTTTTATAGGCAGCCCTCGCAATCCCGAGGTAATCAATGCCGTTATGCTCATAATAATCTCTGTCTTCTGTTGCGATAAGAGCCTGTTCAAAATTCTTCGGCATCTCCTCATAATCCATCCATTCTACTTTCGAGGATGACAGCTTGCTTGCAAGCTTCCCGTCTCGATCATAAATAGCCGTAGGCTGGTAGATGGATTTTTCAAGCTTGCTCACATCAGCCCGTGCAATCATCGCCTGATGGACAATCAGTCCTGCAAGAACCGAAATCAGAATGACAATTGCTGATATTTTAACGATTAATTTTTTTCTCATAGTATCCCCGCAATCTCATGGAAGTTGGGCTTCTTTTCAGCCTCTTAAACAATACCCTTCTAAACATAACGATAAATCATACGGTACATCACCGGAATTACTAGGGGTAGTCCGGGAGTTGATTAAATATTGGAAAAACAGGGTAAATACAAGGAAAGATGGTAAAACTTAAAAAGGATGTGGGAAGATTGAATATGATTCGGCATTTGCTGGTAGCGTTCAATGGTACAGACGACAGCAGGGAAGCGCTTTCTGCAGGAATCAGTCTCAGCAAGCAGCTAAACGCACATTTATCTGTGCTTCATGTTTACGAAAATGAAAATGAGGGCGGCCAGGCACTTACAGCATCCTCTGCCCAGCCTTTTTTTGCTAACCGCCTGAGCGGCGATGGATTAACGAATTATCCAATGCCGCCGGTCAGTGATCCGAGGAATGAAACGAGGATTGACGAAGCAGCGGGCGAACAGTATGCTGACAGGGAAACAAATCATGCGGCAGCTGAAGCTGAATCCATTCTCCGTGATAATAAAATCCACGGCGAGGTAAAGGTGATGGGAGGAAATCCTTCCGACTCAATCCTTTCCTATGCAGAAGAAGTCGGAGCAGATATGATCATCGTCGGACACCGCGGAGTTTCCGGCTTCAAGAAGCTGGTGTCCAGCAGTGTGAGTGATAAGGTTACAAAAGAATCCGTCATACCGGTATTGATTGCCAAATAAACATCAGAGAAGCCGCTGTGCCAGGCGGCTTTTTTTTCATGCCCTTTCTTTCCATTGACAATGAATGATGGCCTGCTATAATACTTTTATGCGTAAAAGCGTTTAAGTAAAAAAGAAAGGTGATCTGCATGGAATCCGATTTTATCCGTTTTAGAACTTCATTGATTATTTTGCTGGCCATGCTTGGGACGATTTTTTCCTGTCTCTTCTTAATAAAAACAGAGCCTCATCTGCCGCTCCTGTTGTGTGTCATCCTGCTCGCCCTTTTCGGAATCATTAAAGGAAAGAAGTGGAGCAGTCTGGAGAAAGGAATAGTAGCCGGAATTCAGAATGGGATCCAGCCCATTCTAGTCCTTGCCTTGATCGGGATGCTGATTGCAGCCTGGATGTTCAGCGGCACCATTCCAACCGTTATTCATTTTTCACTTTCTGTCATCCACCCGCAGTACCTGCTGATTACAGGGCTTATCAGCTGTATGTTCGTGTCCATGCTGGTAGGAAGCAGCTTCACAACAGTCAGCACGGTTGGAGTTGCATTGATGGGGATTGCCGCTGCAGCCGGAATTCCATTGGAATGGGCCGCTGGAGCTGTGATTTGCGGGGCATGCTTCGGAGATAAAATGTCGCCAATGTCTGATACAACAAACTTCGCAGCAGGGGTAGCCGAGGTTTCCATCGTCGAACATATCCGGCATATGACGAAAACCACCATTCCTGCCATCATTATGACAGCTATTATCTTTTTTATCATGGGACGCTCTCTCTCGATTGACCCTGCAAGCTCAGGACAGGTGCAGGAGATCATGAAAGCCATTGGGGACACAGTGAATACTGGCTGGTTTACCCTTTTGTCTCCGGTGCTGGTCGTCGCTCTCGCTGTTTTCAGGAAACCGATTATTCCTACTCTTATTGCAGGGATCGCGACAGCGGGTGTCACCGGAATACTCGCCGGTAACGGAGATTTTGGATCGTATATGAGCGTACTGCAAAACGGTACTAAATTTGAAATCGCGAATGAACAGGCCGCATCAATCTTGAACCGCGGCGGTCTGCAATCGATGATGTGGTCCATTTCCCTCATCATGATCGCTTTTGCTCTCGGCGGATTGATGGAAAAGCTCGGAATCATTCAATCCCTCATGAACGGACTCATTCAAAAAGTAAAAAACCGCGGACAGCTTGTCGCTTCAACTGCAGCCTCGTCCATCAGTGTGAACCTGGCAACCGGAGAACAATACATGTCCATTCTGATCCCCGGGCAGTCATTGAAGCCTCTTTACAGTGAACGCAAGGTTCCGAATACGTTTCTTTCCAGAACGCTTGAAGATGCGGGTACACTTGTGAATCCGCTGATTCCATGGGGAGTGAGCGGCGCCTTTTTCGCCCAGTCCCTTGGTGTGGATGTGATCCACTACCTGCCGTTCGCGTTCTTCCTCTACCTTTCACCTGTCTTAACCATCCTGTATGGATACTTGCCAGAGAAGAAAAAGGGTACACCTGAAATCGCA
This sequence comes from Metabacillus mangrovi, assembly GCF_009711125.1. GTDB lineage: Bacteria > Bacillota > Bacilli > Bacillales > Bacillaceae > Metabacillus_B > Metabacillus_B mangrovi. The sequence continues at coordinate 51,341 of NZ_WMIB01000016.1, forward strand.
GCTTAAAAGAAAAAACCCGGATTGCTTGGTAAGAAGCAATCCGGGTTTTTTTATTTAATAGCTCTGTTAAACTTGGCTGTTGATTGCAGCTAGCAGGTGTTCGCTCATCCAGGGGCGGGCGGTGAGCCTCCTCCTCGCTTCGCGACTGCGGGGTCTCACCTGTCCCGCTGCTCTTAGCTCGGAGTCTCACGCCTTCCGCTCCAATCAACAGGTGTGAAAAATCAACACCATGTTTTAACAAAGCCTATTTAATAAACATCCTTCCTCGTAAAAAAGAAAAACGAAGCGGCAAGTCCGGCTGCCGCCCACACGAGCAGGACGGTCATCGAGAAACCGAGCGACATTCCCTCAATTGGCGGGGACATGCCAGTCAGATAGTCTGTCAGGTTTAAGTTGACCATGAAGAGGTACTTAGCCGAATCCCATGCCGAAACCATATTAGCTAAAATCGCTCCGGCGATCAGGGAAGCAAGCATCACACCCATGACAGATGCTGTACTCTTCATTAGAGAAGAAAGGGCAAACGTAAGCGTTCCGACGATGACTGCCACAAACCATACGAGACCGTAATCCATCAGGATGTACTGCCAAAGACTCATCATTTGTACTGCACTCGTGTCGAGCTGTCCCCCTTCAGCCGAGAAGCCGGTCAGCACCGGAAGTGTCCAGCCTGAATACCCGAGGGCAATCCCGGAAACACCGTAAGTTAACACCCCCGTCGCAAGCACAATAAATGAAACCGCCAGCAAAAGAGTGATGTATTTGCTCATAAGGATCTTCCACCGTTTCACAGGCCTTGTCAGCAGAAGCTTCACTGTGCCGTTCGTGTACTCGGAAGATACGAGATCGCTCGCGATCACCATCACCATAAGCGGCAGCAGCAAATCGATCGAGTTCTCGGCAAAGGTTTTCATGAAGGTCGGGGCACCGGGTGCTGAAGGGTTAATATCATGAACCAGATAGTATTGCTGCTGCTTAACCCGGATCTGTAAAATTTCCTTCCACTCACCGGATATTCCGCCGGAGTTCAGCCTGTTCTGCATATTGATGATCTCCTGCTGCACCTGGGTTCGCCAGTCCTCAGTGCCTGCCTCTTTAACAGATTCCTGATGCTCTTTTACCTGGGCATACGTGAACAGTGCTGCAAGCGCCGCAATGATCCCCATAATAATAAACAATCTTTTTTTACGGACAATTTTAATCATTTCATTATAAATCAGGTTAATCAATGGCTTCACCTTCTGTCAGCTCGATGAAAAGGTCCTCAAGTGCAGGCAGCTTGACTTCGATCCCCTTAACTGCGACTCCCTCTCTCACAAGTGTCTCATTCCATCGGCTAATCTGGTCCGGATTATTCGCTGTAATGACCGCCGTTTTACTTTCTGCAAGGATCTCCGTTTCCCGGGACAAGAGTTCCCTTGCTTTTGAGATCGGTTCGGCGTGCCAGATCACCCTCTCCTTTTCTGTCAAAAGTTCTGAAACGGCCCCGGTCTTCAGGATGCTGCCTTTCGACATGATCGCCACCCGGTCACACATGAGCTGAATCTCGCTTAGTAAATGAGACGAGACGAGAACGGTCAGTCCTTCTTTTTCGGCAAGGAAGCGGATGAATTCACGCATTTCCCTGATTCCCATCGGATCGAGTCCATTCGTAGGTTCGTCCAGGATCAGAACCTTTGGATTGCTCAGAAGTGCCTGGGCGATCCCGAGCCTCTGCCTCATTCCGAGGGAATACGTGCTGACACGGTCATGGATCCGGTGTTCAAGCCGGACAAGGTGCACCACCTCATCAATCCGTGCTTTGGATACTCCGGGTATCATCCTCCTGAAATAATCCAGGTTCTCCCGACCGCTTAAATACGTGTACAATTCCGGATTTTCCACAATGCAGCCGATATTCTGAATCGCTTTCGTATAGTCCCGGGCGAGATCATGCCCGCAAATCGAGATCGAGCCTGCAGTCGGTTTGATCAAACCGACCAGCATCCGGATGGTCGTTGTTTTTCCTGCTCCGTTCGGACCGAGAAAACCGAACACTTCCCCTTTACGGAGTTCAAAGCTGATTCCTTTGATGATCTGTTTCTTCCTGATTTTTTTCTCAAGACGGCTGACAGAAAGGGTCACTTGGCTGTCTGTCATTGTTGATCCCCCTCCCTGCTAAACGTGATAAGAGAAGACAGCCGCTCACCGATCAGCTTGTACCCCTCCGCGTTTGGATGAAATTTATCATCATACAAGTAGTCGTTTACATTTTGTTCAAACAAATCATAGGTTGGCACAGAGACTGTATTCTTGTATTTGGCTGCTTCTTCCGCGGCAAAAAAGTTCCATTCACGAACGATCCCGGACGTTACTTTGCTGCTCGACAGGTCGTTGAACGGGTTGTACAAGCCCACATAAAATACCTGCGCCTCCGGGTTAACGGCCTGAATCTGCTTAAATATATTCCCCAGGCGGCTGAGAAAGCCGGTTCGGGTTTCTTTCACTGCATCAGCAGACAAATTATTCATCACCTCTCCCCCGGCAAATAGATCATTGCCGCCGATCGTCATGATAATCGAATCTGCCTGGCTGACCTGCCGCCGGATCTCTGGCTGCTGCAGCTGCTCCTCGAGCTGGGCTGAAGTGAACCCTCCTACAGCCAGGTTTGTGAACTGAATCTCCTGTTCGGTTTTCTTTTTCAGTTCATCCAGCGCATAGCCTGCGTACCCTTTACCATCTTCGTCTCCGATTCCCTTCGTTAATGAATCTCCGAGACCGACCACTTTATATTCTCCTTCTTTACTCAACGGTTCAGCGATGTCCCCGGCAGGCGGTTTGACCGGAGGGGGTCCTTCCCCTCCAAACAACTGGCTGTTAACAGCATAGACCAGGCTTCCTGCCCACAGCAGGCAAGCTGCAAGGGAAAGCACTGTTATGATCTTTACACTTCTCATTTCCGGGCAACCATCCTTTGCAAAATTCGATTGTATAGTACTTTACATTTTACCTTTAATTGAGGAAGAAAGCTTATTTGGACACTCTGGGCTGAAAAGGTCTTTATCTGTATTCAGGCATTCTGTCTATGATATATTGAGGCTAACCCCGTTTCCAATATAAGTATAAGCCAATAGCAAAAAGTGGTTTTTTAAGATTACCCAAACAAAGTCAAATTACTGGGTTGATATAAATGGATGATTATGTAATGGAGGGTTCGCATGAAAAAAATTTTTATAAGGAAATTTGCAGGTACAGCATTCATTTTGGGGGCTCTGTTTATTACAGGTTGTTCAGGTAATCAAAATGAACCGGCTTCAAGTGAGGAACCGGAAGAAAGCAGCGGTTTTGAGGAGCTGGAAAAGGAGTATCAGGCAAAGCTCGGAGTTTATGCACTCAATACGGGAAGCAGCAAATCTGTTTCCTACAATGCAGATGAACGCTTTGCTTATGCCTCTGCACACAAGGCGCTGGCTGTAGGAACACTTTTGAAGCAAAAATCGATCGGTGAGCTTGAAGAGAAGATCCATTTTACAGAGGATGATTTAGTGAACTATAATCCCGTAACTGAAAAATATGTCAATGAGGGAATGACTTTAAAGGAGTTGAGTGATGCATCGATCCGTTACAGTGATAACACAGCTGCCAATCTCATCTTTGATGCAATCGGAGGACCTGAAGGATTTAAGGAAGCACTTAGAGAAATAGGTGATGATGTGACCAATCCAGAGCGTATCGAGCCGGATCTTAACGATGTGAACCCTGGGGAAACGAGGGATACGAGCACGCCGAAAGCACTTGCTGAAAGTCTGCAGGCTTTTACACTCGGTGACGTTCTCTCTGGTGAGAAACAGGAACTGCTGAATGACTGGCTGAAACGAAACACTACGGGAGACAATTTGATTCGGGCAGGTGTACCGGAGGATTGGGTAGTCGGAGACAAAACCGGATCAGGCTCATATGGAACTCGAAATGATATTGCTGTCATATGGCCGCCAGATGATGATCCAATCATTCTTGCGATACTCTCCAGCCGTGAAAATGCGGATGCGGATTATGATGACGAACTGATCGCCAAAGCTGCAAAAATAGCAGTTGAGCAACTGCAGAAAGAGTAAAGCGCACTCTAACTATATACGACTTTGTCATTGATCTAGTCATTAGGGATAGCGTCAGGAAAAGCAGATTTATCATGGGAAAATCGGTTCCTCATCACATTTGTGAACCGATTTTAAATTTGGTCTTGAAAGCAGCCAATATGATGGCATCTATAATGTAAGGTCAACATTACATTGGATATTTTTTCTTGTTTTTCGTGTTTTCTCAAACAAATAAAACCCGGGCTATTTATAAGTAAGCCCGGGTTTGCTGTTCGTATGCTTTTATTGGGTATAAACATTTCCGCCAGGCAGAAGATTTCGGAAAGCTTTCTGCAGGGATTGCGTTACCGGTCCTGGTCTGCCCCCGCTGTATTCGAGATTGTCCAGTCTGATGACCGGCATCACTTCGATCGTGGTGGAGGAGATAAACACCTCGTCGTATTGATGAAGGTCCTCTGCCCGGATTCCTTTTTCTTCAAATGGAATTCCGGCATGTCCGCACGCTTCAATAATTTTCATCCTCGTAATGCCGTTCAGAATATAGTGGTTCGCAGGATGGGTGTATACGGTCCCGTCCTTTACCGCATAAAAGTTAGTGGAACTGCCTTCTGTCACAATGCCATCCCTGATCATGACCGCTTCAAACTTATCTGCTTCTGAAGCTTCCTGTTTAGCCAGGATATTCCCAAGCAAATTCAGGCTTTTGATGTCACAGCGTTTCCATCGGATGTCTTCAAGCGTCATCGCTTCCACCCCGGATTTCTGGAGCTCCTCCGGCCGCTTGGAAGGGACCGGGTAAGCGATCAGCTGTGCTTTTACATCCGCACCCGGAAACAAATGATTCCTGGCGCTGACTCCTCTCGTCACCTGCATATAGATTCCGCCGTCGTGAACGGCATTCACAGACACCAGTTCTTTTACGCGTTCCTTAAGTTCGCTTAAACTGCATGGAAGGGTAATCTTTATTTCCTTCGCGCTTCTCTCCAGCCGCTCCATATGCTCATCGAGGGTAAAGATCTCACCGTCATATACTCGGATTACCTCATAGATTCCGTCACCGAATTGATAGCCTCTGTCTTCAATATCAACCTTCGCATCGCTCCGGCTGACCAGTTCAGTATTCATCAGGATTTTCACGGACAGCACCTCTGAAATCAGACTTGTTCTTTCTATTACAAATGGATGTGCAGATTTTTGTCAAGCACATCGGATTAAATAAAAAAGAATATTTTCGAGGGGAAAGAGTTGAAATTACAATCCTTGTCCTTTAATATGTATCTATAACAAACACAATATATAGAAAACAATCATCTAACATACTACTATATATAGTTTATATTCCACAGCAATCGGTGCTTAGCAAAGCTTAAAAGGGAATCCGGTGAAATGCCGGAACTGTCCCCGCAACTGTAAGTGCGACGAACTGGACATGCCACTGTACATTTTTGTACGGGAAGGGTCCACAGTAGGAAGAAGCACAAGTCAGGAGACCTGCCGATGCTGGATATGTTTCGCTTTTCCCGGGGATTGGGAAGATGAAACGGTGGAAGTAAAAGATCCTCTTTTATTCTATCGTTTGATCCGCTCAATTGCCAAGAGCGGATTTTTATTTTCCCTTGGAGGAGGATGGCTATGACAACGAAAACCATCACAACCATTACAGATGAGAAAGGCCTGAAAAAGCCGTTTGATGAAGAGATGTTCACACAATGGATCCGCAAGGCCGGAGCCGATTTCCCTGCACTTGACCTAGGAACTTTTACGGAGAGAGCTGTAAGTTCCATTACTTCAAGAGATACATATACAGAGAAGCAAATCCGCAATCTCAGCATACTGGAGGCACTCTCCAATATTTCCGAGCATGAGCCGGACTGGACCTATTTCTGCGCAAGACTCTACCTTGACCAGCTTTATACTGAAGCAGCCCGAAACCGCGGGTATGCGAAAGAAGCCAAATACGGCTCTTTTCTGGAACTGGTTGACCGTCTTCACGGCATCGGCATATATGGCGACCTGATCCCGTCGGTGTACTCTCCAAAAGAAATCGCCGAGCTCGGGGATGAGATTAAACCGGAGCGCGACCTTCTTTTTACTTATATCGGATTGCGGACACTGGCCGACCGCTATATTGCCCGTGATTACACGAAACAGACGATGGAGCTGCCGCAGGAGCGCTTTATGATCATCGCGATGACGCTGATGGCAAAAGAGCCTGCGGAACACCGTCTTCAGCTTGTAAAAGAAGCATACTGGGCATTGAGCAGCCTGTATATGACGGTTGCCACCCCGACATTATCCAATGCCGGCAAATCAGTCGGCCAGCTGTCCAGCTGCTTCATTGATACGATCGATGACAGCCTGCAGGGCATCTTCGACAGCAACACCGACATCGCCAACCTTTCCAAAAGCGGCGGCGGAATCGGCGTGTATCTTGGAAAAATCCGCAGCCGCGGCAGCGATATCCGCGGCTTTAAAGGAGTTTCTTCCGGAGTCCTGCCATGGATGAAACAGCTGAACAACACAGCTGTCAGCGTCGACCAGCTCGGCCAGAGAAAAGGCGCGATCGCGGTCTACCTTGACGTCTGGCATAAGGATATCTTTTCTTTCCTTGATTCCAAGCTGAACAATGGGGATGAGCGGCTCCGCACCCACGACCTGTTCACAGGCGTGTGTCTGCCGGATCTGTTTATGGAACAGGTGGAGGAACGCGCGGACTGGTACCTGTTTGATCCTCATGAAGTCCGGAAAATCATGGGCTACAGCATTGAAGACTATTTTGACGAGAAAAAAGGACGCGGCAGCTTCCGGGAGAAATATTGGGAATGCGTCAACCACCCCGATCTGCCGAAAGAAAAGGTTCCGGCCATTGATATCATGAAACGGATCATGATCAGCCAGCTTGAGTCCGGTACACCGTTCATGTTTTACCGGGATGAGGTGAACCGGATGAACGCCAACAGCCACGCCGGAATGGTGTACTGCACAAATCTCTGCACCGAAATCACCCAGAACCAGAGCGCGACCACGATGGATGAACAATATACGGAAGACGGAAAAATCATTACGGTAAAAACACCTGGCGACTTTGTCGTATGCAACCTTTCCTCGATCAGCCTGGCAAAGGCGGTAACGGAGAATGTGCTTGAACGGCTGATTCCGATCCAGGTCCGCATGCTTGATAATGTCATCGATTTAAATAAGATTCCGGTTCTGCAAGCGAAGCTGACAAATCATAAATACCGGGCGATCGGCCTTGGAACGTTCGGATGGCATCACCTGCTCGCTCTTGAAGGAATCAAGTGGGAAAGCGAAGAAGCTGTCCAATATGCGGATAAATTATATGAAAAGATCTCCTTTTTAACGATTCAGGCAAGCTCAGGGCTCGCAAAGGAGAAAGGGGCTTACCCGGCTTTTGAAGGATCGGCCTGGGAAACGGGCACTTATTTTGAAGCACGCGGCTATGACTCAGAGCAATGGAAAGAGCTTCAGGAGCAGGTGGCGGAAAACGGAATGCGCAACGGCTATTTGATGGCTGTCGCTCCCAATGCCTCAACCTCCATCATCGCCGGAAGCACCGCAAGCATCGATCCAATTTTCCAAAAGGTGTATTCAGAGGAAAAGAAGGATTACAAGATTCCGGTCACAGCACCTGACTTGAGTCCCGAAACCACCTGGTACTATAAATCAGCCTACTTCACCGACCAGCACTGGAGCATTGAACAGAATGCAGCGAGACAGCGCCATATCGACCAGTCGGTTTCATTTAACTTTTATGTATTGAATACGATCAAAGCGAAGGAACTGCTTGATCTTCATATGAGCGCCTGGAATGCCGGACTGAAAACAACGTACTATATCCGCTCCACCTCAAGCCTGATTGAAGACTGTGATTCCTGTGCGAGCTAGGAGGAAGCTGTTATGACTGATATCGCTTTAAATACCCGGACCATGATGGATGCCGATGCACCCAACCGTTCAACCGCCCTGATCAACGGGCGGAGCTCCAACATTCTGAACTGGGACGATGTCGCCTATCCGTGGGCATACGCTAAATATAAAAAAATGCTCTCCAACTTCTGGACGCCATTTGAAATCAATATGTCCCAGGATGTAAAACAGTTTAATGACCTGGAGGACCATGAACAGGAAGCATTCCTAAAAATCATCGGCCTGCTTGCTCTGCTCGACAGCATCCAGACAGACTATGCCGGGAAAGTAGCCGACTACATCACAGACTCAAGCATCAATGCACTGATGATCATGCTTGCCCAGCAGGAAGTCATCCACAATCATTCCTACTCTTACGTCCTGTCCAGCATCGTTTCAAAAAGCAAGCAGGATGAGGTGTTCGAATATTGGCGGAGCGAAGAAATATTGCGGAAACGCAATGACTTTGTAACGAACGGCTACAAAGCCTTTGCCGAAAATGCGAATGTGGAGAACCTGCTGAAATCCATCGTATACGATGTGATTCTCGAAGGCCTGTTTTTCTACTCCGGCTTCGCATTCTTCTATAACCTGGCACGCAATCAGAAAATGGTCGCTACGAGTACGATGATCAATTACATCAACCGGGATGAACAGATTCATGTCGACTTGTTTGTGAAAATTTTCAAAGAGGTGCTGACTCAATATCCAGAGTATGACACACCTGAGCTGAAGACGTTTGTTGAAAACACAATCGTCGAAGCAGCCCATCTGGAAATTGAATGGGGCCGCCACATTCTTGGCGATCAGATGGAAGGTCTCATTATGAAAGACGTGGAAGAATACATTAAATTTTATGCCAACGTCCGCTCCAATCAGCTCGGATTCAGCCGGCCGTTCGAAGGCTGCCGCACCAATCCGCTGAAATGGATCAAAGCGTACGAAGACGTCGACCTCGGCAAATCTGATTTCTTTGAACAGAAATCAAGGCAGTATACGAAAGTGAACAATGTGGATAATGGATTTGATGATTTGTAGGAAATATTTGAACAGGCCCCTTTGGAAGGGGCCTGTTTTTGGTTGGCTTGGATGCTGCTGAAGGCAGGTTTGGTGAGTGGGGAGACTGGTTTGGAGGGGGGTTCTACACTTTCATCCGGTGGCTTTCGGCGAATTTTGCCGAAAAGACAATTTAGAGCGATTTTGACCGATATATTTTCATTTTGACCGATATATCCTAAATATCGTCGCTATCCTTATTTTGAGAGGCAAATTTCCGAGCTGGGAAGCACGGCTGCCCCATTTTCACTGCCGCTCCAATGATTTATGCTGCCTTTTAGAGGACTTATGCTGAAATTTTCGAAGTTTTACTGAAATTTTACCCGCTTATGCTGAAATTCCGAAATTTTTGCTGAAAATTTGACCTCAGGATCTGGTGCAGCAGCATTTCTCAAGCTGAAACAGGGGTTCAGGTAACTTAATTGCTGACTTCTGGCGATAATTGCTGACTTTTCCCTAACAATTGCTGACTTTCACACGTGAATTGCTGACTTCCTCTCAACAATTGCTGACTTTTCACCTATAATTGCGGACTTCCCACTCCAATCGCTGACCCCCACCTTACTAGCTGACTTTCCCCCAACAATTGCTTACCTTCACACGTGAATTGCTGACTTCCTCTCAACAATTGCTGACTTTTTACCATTAAATGCTGACTCCCTCCCACTTGCTGCCCCCTCACCTTACTAGCTGACTTCCTGCCACCATCGCTGACCCCTCAACCTTACTAGCTGACTTCCTGCCACCATCGCTGCCCCCTCAACCTTACTAGCTGACTTTCTGCCACCATCGCTGCCCCCCTCACCTTACTAGTTGACTTCCCCACCACATATTGACCCCTCACCTGACTCCCCCGCCAATCCCACCGCACAGCACTCACTCCCCGCCGGTCGGTTTACTCTGATCCTGCAGCTGCTGAGTTCCCACCTCTCCGTTTGAGTCCTCGTCATCCCCTTCTTCGTCTTTCTCCTTCAGCCATTTCAGCAATTCCGGGTTGTCAGGTTGCTCGCTGAATAGTTCGACTGCGTCGTTTTCTTCCTGGTGTGAGAGGATATCACGGATATCGTTGCTGTCCCCGAGGATGTTGCCGAAGCCTTGGTTATGCTTTTTGCTGCTGGAGAAATGGGCGGGGAAGTTGTTGCCGAAGTTCACTGCGGATGCATCTTCTATTGTGCCGATGTGGATGTCACCTATGGCGAAGCTTGAGGAATCCGGTGCTGGCTGGGGAGGGCTCGGTTTTCTGGCCATTTGATAGGGAATGTTTTTTCCGTTTATCTGGATGGACAGGTTTTCGGCAGGTGGCGTCCTTTGTTCTGCCTGATGAAAGGTGTTTCCTATGTTCATCGTTCCACTCAGCTGTTTGACATCGACTTTTTCGAGCCGGTAAACGAGCTCCTTGATGTTCATCGTTTCAACATTTTCTATATGAAAGGTCTGTCCTGCACCGGCCTGTGTTTTCAGCAGGCGTTCCAGAGCATCAAGCCGTTTTTCCATAAGCTTCAGTATGAGCAGTAATTCGCGCTCTTGCATCCCGCTTCATTCCTTTTGCACGTTCCCCCTTGCATGTGCATAGCGTAAATAGCCTGCAGGTTAAAAAAGGGGGAAGAACGTTGAGATTAGATGTGTCGAGTATCTCGTTTGAAAATCTGAACGTGCTTGAGATCGCCAGCCAATCAGGAATTTTCATAGGCAAAAACCGGCAGGTGCAGTGGACTGCAGCCACCGAGGGCAGCCATTCGGGGTTTGGCGTTTTGACCGGAAAAAGAAACACAGTGAAAAACAATGTCCACCTTGTCCTCCATGAGCATCCGCTGAATCAGGACAGCTGACTTTTCTTCGCTTTAATCCGTGCAATTTCTGATGCCGTCAGATTGTTTGATATGAGATTGCCATTCCCGCTGATTTTTCCGAATCCTTCTTGCAGCTTCGTACGGTTTTTCCACTTCAACTGAAGGTTTTCACCGTAAAACACGCCCGAGCTGTTTTGAATAACATTTACATAAATCGACTTGAACGAGATGTTCGCCATGCCATCCACCCTTCCTGATAGGCTTGTCCACGGACTTCCCTTCTTTATTAGTACAAATATATAGAAATAACGGGGACCGTATGCAAAAAAAGATTAGAAAAAACCATCCGGTGAGAATGGCTTTCGCTAGCTTTGATAAACAGGCTGGTCATTAGAGCCCTGATTTTGGGTGAAGTCTGAGTCCATGATGTCATCGTCCTGCACCACATTTATATTTCCGATCGATAGGTTATCCATTCCGATTACTTTTCCGAACCCGTAATTGCTTTTTATACTGGAAGTCCAGTCATATTGAGAGTTCGTGCCGGTAAAAACCCCTGAGTTCGCAGACAGAGTCGTAATGTTGATGCTGTTGAAGTGAATCGCCAGGTTTTTCATTACGGCTCTTTACAGCTGGGAAACCGGCTGCGGATTGATTGCTTCAGGCTGGGAAATCGCCATATCAAACAGATCCTGGTCGTTGATGATGTTTGTGCATCCGATCGCACATGAGTTCACATAATTTCCGTTGCCTGCGTTAAATTTCCCTTGGGCATTCCAGTCGGGCTGGCTGTTCTGCCCGGAACCGATAATGGCATTAGCAGCCATGCTTACTACATTGATTTGGTTAAATACAACAGATACCGGCACATCGCATCCTCCGTTTCTAAACCACGTTTAGTTTAGCGTATGCAGGAGCGGCATTTTAAGTGAAAACGGCTGCTTTCCTTACCACTTCCACAGGTCTTCAAAACTTTATTTCAGACAAGTAAAAAGCGGTTTTAGACCATCTTCATAGAAAGAATCTTCCATTTTGGTACAGTAAACATGTGCCCAGCCTGAAGGAACGAAATAAAAATTGAGAATGGATGGTGCAAAATCATGAATTACGTAAAACCTGCTGTTTCAATCAATGCGGAACATACTGTGAACGAAGCAATTACCTGGACTGTTGTAGCTCTTGCAGCTGTTATCGCTGCAGGCGGATATGCAGCTTGGTGTACGGCAAACGGTGCAAATTTCCAAGGCAGCTACAACGTAGATGATAAGAGCGTAGCAATCGGCTGCATCTATCCATAAACCACTCACGTGAGATTATCCCTTAATTCATAGCTGGACAGGCTGGGTACGATTAGTAAACCGTCCAACAAGGTGGCTGGAAAATGGAACACACGATAGAGATTGTGCACGTATCCAAGTCGTTCGGAAAACATCGAGTGCTGCATGACGTATCTCTTTCTCTTAAAAAGGGTGAGATTTTCGGGTTGCTCGGACCGAATGGATCGGGTAAGACTACTCTTCTTTCGCTCCTCACCGGCTCAATCCGGAGTGAAGCGGGCGACATGAGAATTTTAAATGAGGCGGTATCCGGAACGTCCATTCTCTACAAGCTGAATGTAGGGATCGTGCCGGATTCAGATGAGCTCGTTGACGATTTAACCGCGATGGAGTTTTTGGAGTTTACCGCATCCCTCCGGAAAATCCCTAAATTCCATTACATGTACAGGATTAAAGAATGGCTGCAGCTGTTTGATATATGGAAAAGCCGCAACCAGCTGCTGAAATCGTATTCGCACGGAATGCGGAAAAAAGTGCAGCTGATCTCCGCTCTCCTGCACCGGCCAAAGATATTCATTTTTGATGAACCGACCAATGGGCTTGATCCGGATATGATTATTCTTGTTAAGGAGATTTTGGCGCAGCTGAAGGAAAAAGGCACAACGATTCTCGTGACCACACATCATCTGGGCTTTGCGGAAACGCTGTGTGACCGGATTGCTTTTATCAATAAAGGCAGCATTCTCGTTCAGGAAACAGAAGTTGTACCGTTCCTGAAGGCAAGCCAGTCGAGGACACTTGAGGAAGCCTATACGAAAATGAATCATTTAGGTGCAGAGAGGATGCGCGTTCATGGACTCATGGAAGATTGGTAAAGTCATCGTTCTGACCTGGAAAAACCGTTTTCTAGAGATGATAAAGGATTATCCGCTACTTGCCATCGTTCCCCTGCTGATCATTTTTGGAGCGGGATTTGGCATGTACCGGCTGTACGGGCTTGTAGAGGACCAGCTTTTTGCAGGCGGTGCGAATCTGGATCTGGGCAGAACCTATGAATATACGTCAAATTATGCTCAATTCAGCTATTTCCTTGCCCTGTTCGGAGTCGTCACTCTTTGGCAATGGGGAGTGCGGGGAAAAGCCGGCAAAAGACTTCTTGAAACACTTCCGGTCCGCAAAAGCACGTGGACGATCGGCCAGCTCCTTCCCGTCCTGCTGATCATGTGGCTGTTTGCGCTTCTTGGACTTATGCCCATGCTGCTTGTGCTCGCAAACAATCTTCAATTCCCGGTATATGAAAAGATCGGCGTTATCCTTTTATACTTTCTTTTAATCGGCCATTCTATTCTTGCCGCGTTATTGTGGCAGCAGCTGATCCACCTGCTGACGAAAAGATGGGCCGGGAGGGGTTCTGAGACTCATCATCTCGCACTGCATCAAATTCTTTTTTTCCTTTCAGCCATTTTGGCAGGAGGACTGTTTTACTTTTCTGCACAACAAGAATGGGGACTGGATTCCCTCCTTCCCGGAGCACTTTTCGGAGAAACGGTCAGAAAGCTTCATGAAGGAAGTTCCGGAGCCTTCCTTTTTGCGGCCATGCTGGTGTGCTCAAGTATGATTCTTTGCGCTGCTATTTTACTATTGTTCCGTTTTGAATCGGAATGGAGACCGGATGAAACGGAGGGCTCTCTGCCGCTCCGGTTCCTGCCTTTTTCCCGAAACCGCATCCTGAGCCTGATCATCACTGAAGGCAAACGGCTGTCCCGCGACTATGAAACTCAATTTTATTGCGCACTCGCCTTTGTCGTGTTAGCCGGGCTTGGCCTTGGTTTAAGAAAATACAATCTCCTCGTGTACGGTCCGGTTTACGAAGCAGTGATCAGCTATGGACTTCCCTTCGTCTTTTGCCTCTTCTCCCTGCTGTCAAGAGGCCGGGACCAGGGTTTGTGGCCATACTTGAACGCTTCGGGCATCCGCAAATGGGAGTACGCTGTCAGCAAGGCCGCTGTTCATCTCGTCCTCCTGCCGCTCGTAACGTTCGGTTTATACCGGCTCTGCCTCTTCCTTACCGGGATCTCTCCATCCACTGGCACATTCTTTTTAAATGCCCAAATCCTTTTTCTTACTGCCTATCTGATCGGAACCGTTCTGCCGATGAACCGGAGCAATCCAGGCAGCCAGCTTATGAATATGCTGCTGTTCTATTTTGCAGCCGGGGCGGTCAGTCTGGCGGGTATGCTCGGGCAGCCTTATGAACCGTTTCCGGGTGCATATGCGGGACTGTATCTTGCCGCGGGCCTTATGCTGCTCATCCCGCTTGAAACGAAAGGAGTAAAACGATGATCAGACCTGAAACGATTCCTGTTTGGCCGTTTGGGGTGGACATGTCGGAAACTGAAATTTGTGACAGCGGCATGCACAGCCGCCATCCAATCAGCGGGGCAGCGTTTGAACTGCTGAAGAAAGTGGATGGGAAAAAGTCTGTAGAGCGCATTTCGGACGAGGTATCCGCGGAGTGTGGCTGGGACAGCCGTGAGGTGCTCGGGGATTTTATGGAGCTGCTTGCTTCCCTGAACCAGAATTACTTAGTGAACATCAAAACCCCTCTTAAACCGGACTTGATCGTAAAAGACAGCATCATTGCCGTTCTGTACTTTTTTAAAACGCTGCAGGGCGTAAGATGGGAAAAAAAGAAGCGGACCCATATTCCCGCTGGTGCCCCTGTTTTAAAAACACTTCTGTTATTCCTGACAGCCGTGGTGTCCGTTTTCGGCCACTTTGCAGCGGGTTTTGGACTGCTCGTTACAGCGGCGTCCTTCGTTTTGCCTTTCCTGACCGTATATGACGGAGCCGTGACGGCCGCCGCTTTTCTTATCAGTTTTACACTGCATGAATTCGGCCATTATGCGGTGTTTCAAAAAAAGACGGGAAGCCTATACCGCATCTTTATCGCCGCGAGAAGAGGCGGGATTCAAATTGTCCGGCCGCTCGCCGATCCCAAAACCGAATGGCTCACTTCGCTGGCTGGACCCGGAATCCCTTTCCTGACAGCTGTACTGACTGCTGCAGTGTTCGTATTGACACCGGTCCTTCCGTTTTCCACTGCGGTGCTCATCATAGCCGTCAATCTCGTCCATCTCATCTCGCTCCTTCCTTTTGCAGAAGACGGGAAGCGAATGATTCAGGCTTGGAAGACGGGCAGAAAATTGATTTCAGTAAAGGAGGAAAAAGCGTGAAAAAAATGGTGATCAGTTTTACGGCAGGCTTTGTGCTGATTTTAATTGGAAGCGTCATCGCTTTAATGGGACTCGGTGTATACTCTGATATGAACAATTTCGGCTCTTTTTCCTGGAGGCCTCTCGGTCTGACTGTTTTCCGCTATGAAGCAATGGCTGAAGGCGGCCATCTGCTTCATTTTGGACTGGGACTGCTGCTCATCGCCCTGCTTGGAGGATTCGTAAATTCCTCACTCTCTGCAGTGCTGCACAAAGCGTTCAGCGAGGGAACAGGAAGATGAAACCGGCGGGGCATCATCTAGGTGGCTGATCGATGGTTTCCTGATGCATCTCTATTGTTCAGCATGTCAATCAGGGCATTCAGCTTGTCCCTCGTCATCATGGCCCGGTCTTTATAATCGAAAAACTTAATCGTGTACGACGCACTGGAATACAGCTCAATATCTTTAATTTTAAGGATGTTCACGAGGTAGGACTTATGGGAGCGGAAGAAAAGCCTTGCCGGGAGCAGACTGGTTATTTCTTTAAGGGATGTTGTGGTGGTGAAAGAACGGGAAGGTGTAACAATGAACGTCTTTCTTTGAAGCTTCTCAATATACAGGATGGATTCAACATCAATGAAGTTGACTTCTGCTTTCTTTACCAATACTAACCGGTTGGAATGCTGGGAAGATAAATTCAAGATCATGGTTTAGGTCCCTTCCGTCATGTATTTACCATCTACATCCTACCAAATGAAATGAAGCAATAGGATGAATCCAGGAAAAATGAAGAGATGGAACCAAATTCTTCTAACAGGTCAAATTTCTTACCATCTGATCCGAAACCCTTATCCAAAACGTGTACGTACAGAAAGATAAGCTTCACCAAAAACCATGGCCTTTTTCCCACCCTTCACTTTTTAGCCCTTTCTGCTTGGTTGCGGAAGGATATTGGTCAATTAATTTACTAATGAGTGAAGAATATACATACTCGTGACATGAAGACTAATCCCCAATGACCTTCTTTTGGCTTATCAGCTGTTTCCTGCAGAATGAAGAAAAACCCCCGGTATGCCTCTTTAGCATCGGGGGTTTTTTTACCCTGCGTGTTCTGTACAAACCTGATAACCTTCCTCCAATTGATCAGAAAGCAGCGTATAGACCACTTCTTTCTTTTTAAACTTTTTCACAACATCCATTCTCCCGCTGTACATATACACATACAGCTTTACATCATGCTTTTTTTTCTTTGTTTCAACCACGACAGGAGTACCTGTTTGTTCAGGGGGAAATTCATATTTATCCAAATAGCCAGACTCATTGAATAATTGCAGGAATCGGACTCTGTCCTTCTCATTTAACGGCTTTCCGTTAAAGCGAAGAGAGAGCGGGTTCTCTGTAAGCTTTTGGTGGACTTCAAATTTACCGATAAACCATTCAACTACAAACGTGGGCGGACTGGCAAGCACCAGCTTGAGCGTACTGATCAGCACAAGAATGATAATAAAAGAGGTTGTCAAAGCCATTCATCTCCCCTTACGTTCTTTCCATTATCGTACCATGCTCCGGACTGCTTATCTTTGTCGATTTGTTGAATTCTTGCTGTCTAATTTTTGTTCCATTTTTCAGGATGCTTCTGTGATAAGATTTATGGGAGCGTCCAGTCAGGAAGCATCCTTAGTACAGGAAGGTGCATGTATGATTCGTGTGTATGCAGCTTTACTCTCCCTGAGCTTTATTTGGGGAATTTCATTTGTTTTTATTAAACTTCTTGTGGAACCTGCAGGCGTGTGGGGAACGGTGTTTCTGAGATGTGCAGCAGGAGCTTTGCCGCTGCTTCCCATTCTTTTTTTGAAACGGAAAAGCCTCCCCCGGTCAGTCCCGTGGGTCCCGCTTATTATCGTCGGTATGATTAACACCGGGCTTCCCTGGGGGCTGATTGCATTAAGTGAAACCGTCATTTCTAGCAGCTCGGCTTCTATCCTGAACGCGGCGACGCCGCTTTGGACCGGCCTGATCGGCATGATTTTTTTCTCTGTCAGCCTCTCCGGCAGGCAGTGGCTCGGATTGTTTTTGGGGATGACCGGTATCTTGATCTTCATTGACTTCAATACGGGTGCTCTTTTTCAGGAGAATTTTACCGGTGTCGGGACGATGCTGCTTGCCACCTTATGCTACGGGACATCGGCTCAAATCGTCAGAAAATATCTCGGAAACATTGGTGTGCTGTTTACGACAACCATTTCTCTCCTGATCGGATCGGCTGTCGGGCTTGCAGGAATGATAGCTTCCGAAACCTATTTTGTCCTTGATGAAATGGCGAATGGAACCATACTCGTCTCCATTATTGGCTTAGGCTGTTTTGGGTCAGGCATCGCCCATTTGCTCTTTTTCTACATAACGAAAAAGGGCGGACCTGAAACGGCGGTATCTGTCACCTTTCTCATTCCGGTAACGGCCCTGCTGTGGGGAGCGCTGCTTCTACAAGAAAAAATCAGCGGTAATGCAATTATAGGGCTGATCGTCATCTTGGCAGGGGTCTACCTGGCTGTAAGAAAGAAGAAAGAAACCGTTCCGATTGGCGGCAGGCAGATGTAAGAATGGATCAGCCTTAGAGAACGAAAGCCGGAATCCTTTGACCCCGGCTTTTTCTTTATGTAAAAATCACTTAAATAAACACTGCATACAGGCTGATGGACTTTTGTGCCAGGCGCTGGAGTCCGACTTGGATATTGATTTCTTAACAAAAAAAGGATCAGGGGGCTCCTGATCCTCTTTTCTTACTTCCACCATCCGTCAAACATCGTAGCCGGGAGCTGGCGTTTATGCTCCGTCAGCTTGTAGCGCTTTTCAATTTTCTCCGCTGCGTCATTTGAGACTTCTTTGCCTTCCAGGTAATCATCGAGCTCGTCATAGGTGATGCCGAGTTCTGTTTCATCCGCCTGCTGGGGCTTGTCATCTAGCAAATCGGCGGTTGGCGCCTTCATATACAGGCTTTCCGGACAGCCAAGCTCCTTCAGCAGCGCCTTTCCTTGTCTTTTAGTCAAACCGGTCAGCGGAAGAACATCGGCTCCGCCGTCTCCATACTTCGTGAAAAATCCCGTTACCGCTTCAGCGGCATGGTCTGTTCCCGTCACGAGAAGCCCATGCTGGCCGCCGTATGCATACTGGGCAATCATTCTCATTCTCGCCTTCACGTTGCCTTTATGATAATCCGCGAGTCTCTCGTCATCGGACCCGTTGTACGTATCGGTAAAACCATCCACTGCAGAAGCAATATTAAAGGTAACCGTACGGTCCGGATTAATAAAATCAAAGACAAGCTTTGCGTCATGTTCGTCCTTTTGAACATTGTACGGAAGTCTTACGGCCAGGAACTGGGCATCGTATCCCTCTTCCCTCAGCTCCTCCACGGCCATCTGGTTCAGTTTCCCGGCAAGAGTGGAATCCTGTCCAAGGCTGATTCCGAGTACGTATCCTTTTGCACCTGTTTTTTTCAGGTACTCTTTTAAAAATTCGACGCGCTTCCTGATTTCACGAGCAGGATCGATTTCCTGCTGCACATTCAATTCCTTCATAATCTGGCTCTGCATATTCAACATGGAACCCTCCTCAGGCTATTGGTAAAGACCGTGTTTTTTTACATAATCGTAGCAGGCTTCAGGGAGAAGATACCGCGGCTCTCCGCCTTTCCCCAGTTCGTCCCGGATATACGTGCTGCTGATCTCCATATTCAATCCCTTATCAATCAAGTGAAAGCGGGTCCCGTCATCAAAATTCCTCAGCAAGGGGGACCTGGAAATGGTCTTTAACATATCTATACCATTTCGGGCCATCACGATAAACTTGTTATTGGAGATTAATTCATCGGAGTATTTCCATTTTCCGAGTGCGATGTCTTCAAGCAGATCAGCCCCCATAATGAAAGAAACTTCATCATCCGGATAGATGGAATGGAAATGCTGCATCGTATGATGGGTGTAGATGTTCCAGCTTTCCTGTTTCATCTCATAATCATCCAGAAAGAACTTCTCATTATCCTCCATGGCGAGCCTGAGCATCGCTATCCGGTGCTCATCGGTCGTGTTCAGCTGTTTGTCTTTTCTTTTGCTTGAACATGGAAGAAAAATCACTTTGTCCAGCTTGCAGCGGTGCGCCACCGTGCTCGCAGTCCAGAGATGAACATTCGTTACCGGATCAAAGGAACTTCCGTAAATCCCAATCTTCCCCATGCACGTTCACCCTCTTCTGATTTTTTCGACCTTCTCTTTAATCTCGTGGATGTTCCGCATTTTGTTATCCCAGCACTTTTCACTTAAATCCACAGGATAATCTTCTGGATTCAGCTTTCGTCTGTATTCGTCCCACAGCTCTTCCAGGTTGTTTTTCACCTTTGCCTGAATCTCCCGTATGTCAGGCAGCTCGTATATCAGCTTTCCGTTCGAGAAAATGTCCTGATGAAGATCCCGTGCTTCAAAATCGGTGACAAATTTGCTGATATAAGTGTGGACTGGGTGGAACATTTTAATCCGCTCTTCTTCATTAGGGTGCTCGTCTTCCAAAGCGATGTAATCCCCTTCTGATTTGTGGTTGTTCGTATTGATGATTCGATAAACTCTTTTTAGGCCGGGCGTCGTTACCTTTTCCGGATTTCCGCTGATTTTAATCGTATCCTGCATGACGCCTTCCCCATCTTCAATGCTGACCAGCTTGTAAACAGCGCCGAGAGCCGGCTGATCATAAGCGGTAATCAGCTTCGTGCCGATCCCCCATGTATCGATCCGCGCGCCCTGGGATTTCAGGTTCATAATCGTATCTTCATCCAGATCATTGGAAGCGATGATTCGCGTTTTCGTAAAGCCTGCATCATCCAGCATTTTCCTTGCTTTTTTAGAGAGATAGGCCATATCCCCGCTGTCGAGGCGGATGCCGATGAAATTTATTTTGTCTCCAAGCTCCTGTGCCACTCTTATTGCGTTTGGCACGCCGGATTTCAGCGTATCATATGTATCGACCAGAAAAACGCAGTCCCGGTGGCTTTGGGCATATTTTAGAAAAGCCGTGTACTCATCACGGTAGGCCTGAACGAGAGCATGGGCATGCGTACCGGCTGCAGGGATTCCAAAGAGCTTTGCAGCACGCACATTGGACGTTGCCTCAAGTCCGCCGATAAAGGCTGCCCTGGTTCCCCAAAGGGCTGCATCCATTTCATGCGCACGCCGGGAACCGAACTCCATCACGATCTGATCGCCAACGGCCTGTTTGATGCGGCATGCCTTTGTTGCGATCAAGGTCTGGAAGTTTACAATATTTAAAAGTGCTGTTTCGACCAGCTGCGCTTCTGCGAGCGGTGCTTCAACACGGATCATCGGCTCTCCGCCGAATACAAGCTCTCCTTCTTCCATCGAACGGACCGATCCTGTAAAACTCAGACCTTTTAAGTAATTGAGAAATTCCTCTTCATAGCCGAGTTCTTTCAGGAATTTCAAATCACTGTCTGAAAAACGGAAGTTTTCCAGATATTGCACCACCCTCTCAAGGCCTGCAAAAACTGCGTAGCCGTTTCCAAAAGGAAGCCTCCTGAAAAACAGTTCAAAAACGGCATTTCGGTTATGCACTCCGTCCTCCCAGTACGTTTTTGCCATGTTGATCTGATAAAGGTCCGTGTGAAGGGCCAGACTGTCATCCTCATAATTGTAGTGCATCTCTTTTTCTCCTCTCCATCCAGAGCTAGTTTATTTCCGCGTTCAAGCTGCCTTTAAAGTGTCTCAGAGCCCAGCTGTGCCCCTCCTGATCAAAGCTCGCAGCCGCTTTTTCATGAACAACCAGTTTGAAGCCTTTATTATAAGCATCCACTGCTGTATGAAGCACACAAATATCGGTGCACACACCCGTCAGATGCAATTCGCTGATGCCCCGCTCTCTGAGAAGGATTTCCAAATTCGTGCCTGCGAATGCACTGTAGCGGGTTTTATCCATCCAGAGGACGTGCCCGTGATCTTTGTTTTGCCTGTAAATGTCCCGAAGCTTTCCATAGAGCTCTCTCCCGGATGTGCCTTCAACATTATGAGGCGGATAAAGAGCTGTTTCAGGATGATGAGGGTCTCCGGCTTTATGGAAATCCACCGCAAAAACCGTCAGGTCTCCGTTTTGGATAAATTCCTCTGCAATCCCGGCCAAAGCAGTTTCTATCTCCTGCCCCGGCTTCCCGCATGTCAGTGCACCTTCATCAGCAATAAAATCATTTGTGTAATCAATCACAAGCAACGCCCGTTTCATCCCGGTTCCCCCTTGTATTAATATCGTGCCGTGTAAATCGGCTTAATAACATCCATTTCTTTAAATTTATACAGTTTTGCAGGCTTCTTAGAAGTGCGGGCTGTCGTTTTCCCCTCTGCTTCAGCAATGAACGGAAGTGTTTTAATTTTCCTCGCAAAAG
The DNA here is from genome assembly GCF_009711125.1 of Metabacillus mangrovi. Classification (GTDB taxonomy): domain Bacteria; phylum Bacillota; class Bacilli; order Bacillales; family Bacillaceae; genus Metabacillus_B; species Metabacillus_B mangrovi. Next base: position 73,123 of record NZ_WMIB01000016.1, read on the forward strand.
CCTGCTCACTTTTAATCGCAGGATCATCGGTAACGGTCAGCAGTACGGCCTGCAGCTCAGAATAGGTGAATTCCGAGGGAAGGAAATTTTTCGCGGCTGTGGTCTGCAGCAGATCGGACCGGATTTCGCGAATGGCATCCGCGATCAGCTCTGCATGATCAAATGCCAGAGGAATGGTCTTTAGTTCTTCCAGCCTGAAAAGCTGAACATCCTCCGCGTCATCGCTCGCCTTCCGGCTTACGAGCAGATCCTCCGGCACGATCGCATAGTGGGCATTAGATAAAATCCACCCCCGCGGATCACGGCCTGGCCGGTCATACATTCCGTAATGCTTCATGTGAATTCCTTTAACCCCTGTTTCTTCTTCAAGCTCTCTGTGGGCTGCCTCGAGTGCCGTCTCATCCGGCTGCACAAATCCTCCCGGAAGCGCCCATTTTCCAGCCTCTATATTCGGTGTCCCCTCAGCTGTTTGCTCTGCACGCCGGATCAGCATCAGCATTAGATTCACAACCGGCGGCTTATGTTCCCGCTTCTCTGAATGAATCGTAAACACCGCTATATCCGAGGTGTAGCCATCCGGTGTCCGGTACACCGACGAATCATATTGCTCAACTGCTTCTTTATTCAACTCGTTCAACCAATCACCATCTTTTAATTAACATTTTGTTAATTGTATTGTATAGAGGTTAAGTGGAGATGTCAATCCGTTTGCTGCAAATAAGCAGTTTGGATGGGCGGAAAGGGTGGAATTGAATGTGGAATTTAGACACCGGTTCCTTTAGTTTAGTTTAGTTTCATTTCCTTGATTTCCGGACTGGATGGCCTGTTTTTCCGAATGTCTGCCGCCGACTTACATATGCAAAAAAGCAGCCCGCGGGCTGCTTTCCTTCTAGTCTTTTTTTTCCTTAAGCGTCGTCACAAGTTGATTCAGATTTTCAGTGAGGTCTGCAAGGGAGCGGGCGATGCTGTGCAGGTGGCGGACTGCTTCCGATTGGTTTTCCATGCCGCTAATCATATGGCTGCTCGAATCGCGGCTTAGTTCTAGAGCGGTGGACATACCGGTGATGGAGTCACTCACTTCCTGAATGGTGCGGATCAGCACGGATGCCTCGTGGGCTACCCTGTCAGTTCCGGCCGCTGTTTCAGTGGAAGCAGCTGCAATTTGTTCAAAGGCTGCGGCGGTCGCTTTCACTTTTTTCATCCCTTCTCCAACAACGTTCGTTCCGGTATTCATTTCACGGGTGACCTGGTCGATGTTGGACTGGATCGTCTCAATGAGTTCTTTAATTTTTTCCGTGGATTGACCGGATTGGCCGGCAAGCTTACGGACCTCGGATGCCACAACAGCGAATCCTTTCCCTGATTCTCCTGCCCTTGCCGCTTCAATGGCTGCGTTTAAGGAAAGGAGATTCGTTTGGTCGGCAATGGCATTTATCTCAGAAACGATGCCGCCAATTTCCTTTGACTGCAAATGCAGAGCCGCAACTGATTGAGACAGTGTTTCAAACGTCCGGTGGATTTGTTCCATTTGCTGCTCTGTATCTACGACCGAGGATTTCCCCGCCGCCACAAGGTGATCGGCATTTGTGGACAGATTTCTGATTTCAATAGCTGCCGCCGATATTTCAGAAGCCCCTTTTTGGAGGAAATGCATTTTTTCCTCGCTCTGTCTCGCATCCTCCACCTGGGCTACTGCTCCGGAAGCGACTTCGGACGCTGTGCCGGTTATCTCGGCACTGATTTTCCCGGTCTGTTCTGCATTCTCTGTAAGCTGTCCCACGCTCTCGAAGATGCGGGTTGCTGTTACAGCAAGCTCCTCTGTCAAACGGTCAAGGGATTGCTGCTGCCACTCATTTTTCTCAACGAGTTCTTTCGTGAGCTTGTTTTTCGTATGAATCTGCCAGGAGATGCCGCCAGATGTCAGAACAAGATAGAAAGCGTGCAGAAAGAACATAAACCAGGTGTAGTGATGATCCCCGAAAAATAATTCGGTGTACGCAAACATCGCAAGCAAATGCGGAACAGCGAAAAGTACCGTCATGACTGAAATCAGTTTAATATTGTCATAGTAAGCGGCCAGTGCCACAACGAAAAAAATGGAGAAATGATAAACGACCATGCCCTCTCCGGAAACAATCATGGCCATACTTGAAAAAGTCAGGGTAAGAACAATGAACAGCGGCACCTTTCTATGCTCAGGATCCCTTTGATAGAGAAAAAAAGCTGCTGTCAGTGTCACGATTGGCAAGATAATAGCTGTAAAAAGGATTGGTGAGTAATGGGCCGCATGGCTTTCATTCCAGTGCATAGGCCAAAAGCGATGGATGGCCTGAATTCCGCAGGCAACGATGATGCACACTGCAGAAACCCAGAGCATGAGCCGGTTCTTAGACGCATTCAATGAATTTTTCCTCCTGTAAGTATTGCTAACAATTACTATAACGTACAATAGTCCTAAACAGATCAGCCTAATGCGTTTAAGATCCTTAATATTTTTCGACAAATCCAAAAAAAAAAACAGGACGAAAAGGGAACCGTCCTGTCATGCTGGATTATTTGAGCAGCTTGCGGATCAGCTTTAATCCGTTTTTAGCTGAAGGGTATCGGAACGAAAAATCGAACCTTGACGTTTGCTTTAAGACGCTTTTTGAATGGGAAAACGTGTCGAAGCTGTACTTTCCATGATAATTGCCCATTCCGCTCTCTCCCACTCCTCCAAACGGGAGATAGGGGGTGGCAATATGCATTAGCGTGTCGTTGACACAGCCCCCTCCAAACGAAACTCTGCCGAGCACTTCCTTTTCAATTTCCCTGCTTTCTGTAAAAAGGTACAGTGCGAGGGGCTTCGGCCGCCCATTTATGAAGGTGATGGCCTCTTCCAGTTCCGTAAATTCCAGCACTGGGAAGATTGGTCCGAAAATTTCTTCATTCATGACTGGGGATGCCGGATCCGGACTATCGAGGAACGTCGGTTCAATCCGGTGGTCTTCATCCGACCGATTCCCGCCGAACAGTATTTTTCCGTCGCTTAAGTAGCCCGTTAACCTGTCATAATGTCTTTTGCTGACAATCTTGGAATAGCGCGTGCTTTCAAGCGGGTTCTCTCCGTAGAATTCAAGGACAGCTTCCTGCATCGCCTCCTGCAGTTCCTGTTTAACCTCTTTATGAACAAGCAGGTAATCCGGAGCAATACAGGTCTGTCCGGCATTCGTAAATTTGCCGAAAACAATCCGTTTTGCCGCCAATGTAATGTTCGCGTCTTTGTGGACAATGACCGGACTTTTACCGCCAAGTTCGAGGGTGACAGGAGTCAGATGCTTGGAGGCCGCCTCCATGACGATCTTTCCGACAGGCACGCTTCCGGTAAAGAAAATATAATCAAAAGGCTGCTCCAGCAGTGCCTCACTCGTCGGAACTCCGCCCTCCACTGTTGCAATAAAAGAATCCGTGTAGATTTCCCCGAGCAGATCCTTAATGAGCGCTGATACATTCGGTGTGAGCTCTGAAGGTTTGATGACCGCCGTATTCCCTGCTGCAATAGCGCCTACGAGTGGAGACAGGGCGAGCTGAAACGGGTAATTCCATGGAGCAATGATCAATACAGATCCAAAAGGTTCTTTTATTACAAAGCCTTTTGAACCCGTATGTGTTAATGCTGTTCTGACTCTCTCAGGCTTTGCCCAGCCTTTCAGCCGCTTTAAAGTGAAGTTGATTTCTTCATAAAGGATCCCAATTTCTGTCGAGTAAGCCTCTAGTTCTGATTTATGCAGATCCAGAGCGAGCGCTTCTGTTATTTTACCCTCATGCTTTTTTATCGCTGCTTTCAGCTTAACCAGCTGCTCGATCCGGAAGGAAAGATCCTTCGTTTTTTGGTCAGCAAAATAAGCTTTTTGCCGGCTGAGAAGATCGGTGATTTCGCTTCTTGATGTTTCCATTCGTCTCTCGTCTCCTTTATTCAGAAATGACTCTCGTTTATTATTTTCGTACGTTCAAACTTTTAAACATTTAATACAGAGCAGATCTGCATTTATCAGAGATCGCACTCTTCTTCCATTTTTCCGATCAGCTGCTTCAGCAAGTCGACGGATGGTCCGAGAGATAGAGAATAGTACCTCTGTGTCCCTTTTTGCTCAATGGCTACCAGCCCGTTATCTCTTAAAACCTTCAGATGATGAGAGATCGCAGGCCGGGAAAGATGGGATTGCTCTGCAATTTCATTAACCGTTAACGTGTCTTGGCTGGCAAGCTGTAAAATAATATCCTGTCTCGCTGCATCACCAAGCGCTTGAAAAATCGGTGTGCAGGATCGGAAAAGGTCTAAAACTGGTTCAGACATGTGTAATCAGCCTTTCTTTAATCAAGTACAACCATTATACACCATCTGCTCTTCCCTGCACTTTTCTGACGATGGAAGTGATTTGTTTACGCGGCAAGATACGGACGGAGGCTGCAAGCAGCTTATTCTTAAAGCCAGGAACGATCACCGATTTTCCACTCATCCACTGTTTATAACCGATTTCTGCTACCTCTTCTGCAGACATGGTTCCACTTTTAAAAAGCTTCGATTTGCCGAGTTCCGCTCTCTCAGAGAAGCCGGTAGCAGTTGGGCCGGGACAAAGGGCAGATACATTTACCCCTTCCAGCTCATTTTCAAGAGCTTCTGAAAAGGACAGCACATACGCTTTCGTAGCATAGTATACAGCCATGAGCGGGCCGGGCTGAAAGGCTGCAGTAGAAGCAATATTCAGTATGCCGCCTTTAGCAGCCGTGATCTCAGGCAAAAACAGCTTCGTGATATGAGTCAGGGAACGGACATTCAGGTCAATCATATTCAGCTCTTCTTCAAGATTGGTTTCCGAAAACTCGCCGTACAGCCCGAATCCTGCATTGTTGACGAGGTGTGTAACGCGGATTCCTTTTTCTGGCAGCCATCCTGCTGATTTCTTCAGGCTTTGATAAATCGGCCTGAACGATCTCTGCAGTTATGCCAAATTGTTCAGTAAGATTTGCTGAAATGGCTTCAAGCTTCGCTCTGTTTCTCGCTGCCAGTATAAGTGAAAATCCATTTGCGGCTGCCAGTTTTGCTAATTCAAGTCCGATTCCTCCGGATGCTCCAGTAATTAGCATGGTCCTGTTCAAAATATCTCCTCCTTTATATGTTTAAACATTTAAACACTTAAACTTACAATCCGAGTATACTTCGTACAGCTGATAAATGTCAACTCCATTACAGCAGAAGGAGATTTCCATTATATAGTCATCAGGACAATAGGCTTTTATCAGCCATCCTTTGCTGCCTGTCGCAAAATTGTTACCTTTTTGTAACAACAATCTGGTTATCTTCCGTTACACTACTAGAAGGATACATAGAAAATAACGTCAAAGAGGAGATGTTCAAGTGGGAAGCAAACAGCCGACGGTGAAATACTTAGCCTTAAAAGCAGGCTTGCTTGCAGGCTTATGCGGTGCGCTGATCTTTCTTTGGATTGGAAACGAATGGCATACACCTGTCAAAGCCAAAATCAAAACCGGAGAAGTCCCTGTGCTCAGTCATGGAAGCGAAAAAGAACTGCTCAAACGGGACCCTCAGGGTATGAACTGGACCAGAACGGAAAAAGTTGAATCAATCAGGAAAAACACCGTCTTTCTTACATTTGATGATGGTCCTTCTGCATCCACCGATGAACTGCTCCAGGTTCTTGATCAACACAAAGCGCCCGCTACCTTTTTTATGCTGGAGCCGAATATGAGAAAGCACCGCAAAGAAGTGCTGAAAACGATCCAGCTGGGCCATGCGGCAGGACTTCACGGAGTAACCCATAATCCGGATCTTTATTATGCCAGTCCCGAATCGGCCACAGGAGAAATGAAAACCGCAAATGACACGCTCCAAAAGCTGACCGGCGTATCAACGGGTATTGTCAGGACTCCTTACGGCAGCAAACCGAACTTAACGGAGCCTGAGCAGGAGGCACTGCTTGCAGAAGGATTTCAGTATTGGGATTGGAATGTGGACAGTCTCGACTGGAAACACAGCACGCCGGATTTTGTGTCAAATGTCCTCGAACAGACTGAGAAGCGGACGAAGGACTTCCCGGAGGAGCCCATCGTCATCTTAATGCATGACCGGCCTGTCACACCTGAAGCAGTGGATCAATTGATTCCGAAGCTGAAAGAAAGAGGATACTCTTTCGCATCCATACAGGAGGAAATGATTCCTGTCCATCTTCAATAGGAAAAAGCCCGGCTTCTTACTGCCGGGCTTTCTTCATGCATTGTTCCGTCTCGTCGACTGTGTCACCAATCGAATCATGAATGACGAGATCAAATAAGTGATCCAGCCGGGTCGGTTCCCGGTTAATGAGGACCATCTTTTTATTTCCCCTGTACCGGAAGTCCTTTGGAATCTGATTGACCGGATATACTTCAAGCGAGGTGCCCATCACAATAAGCAGATCCGACTGGTCCACAGAAGAATAGATTTCTTCCATATGCTGAACAAAATCTCCAAACAAGACTACATCTGATTTAAGGATGGTCCCGCACTTTTCGCCGGTTTCAGTGCGGGAACTGCATCTCGGAACATCCTCTTCATGAATATGATCAAGTCCATAGGAGGCACCGCACTCCGGACAGGCTGCTGTCTGAATCGAACCGTGCATATTGTACACTTTCCCGGATCCGGCTTTTTCATGAAGTCCATCCACGTTCTGAGTGAAGATGGATACGTCTTTTCCAAGCTCCTCGAGCCTTTTTAAAAATAGATGCCCCCTGTTCGGCAAATGCTGGCTGCTTAGCTTCGTCTGGAAAATCTCTTTAAAATAGAACCAGAACTTTTCCGGATGGCTCATGAAATAAGAACGGCTCATCACTTCTGTTCTGGAAAGGTCTTCTGTCCATAGTCCACGGGAAGACCGAAAATCCGGAATTCCGGATTCCGTACTGACACCTGCTCCCGTCATAACAGATATCCTGTTTGCCTCTTCCAGCCATCCTGACAGCATCTGAATTTGCCCGTTCATAAAAAAAACCTGCCTTTTTAAGAATACTGCCGCTGCTTCTCCTCTTCCATCGACCGTTCAATATAAAGTGTCTGGCTTGGGAACGCGAACTCAACGCCTTCTTCTTCCAATATACTCATAATTCTCAGGTTCATGTCCTGCTTAATTTTCAGATGCTCGCCATAGATAGTCGTTTTCGTAAAGCAATTGATCAAGATATCAAGACTGCTGGCACCGAACGTATCGAAGCTCACCTGATAGGATTCATCATCAATACCGTCGTGATCATCAAGCATGTGTTCGATCCTCTTTACGCAAACCTTCATTTGCTGCGGAGTAGTATGATACGTAACACCGATTTTAAAATTAATCTGTCTTTTTCCCATCTTCGTCCAGTTTGTAATCGGCTCATTGGCAAGCGTCATATTCGGTACTGTAACGAGCGCCTGGGCAAAGGTTCTAATTTTTGTACTTCGGAACGTGATGTCCTCAACTACCCCTTCTACACTCGGTGCTTTAATCCAGTCCCCGATCGTAAACGGCTTTTCCGTAATAATCACGATGCCGCCAAGGAAATTCCCGATCGTATCCTTTGCAGCCAGCGCAAAGGCGAGTCCCCCTAAACCAAGCCCGGCCACAAACCCGTTCACGTCGTAGTCAAATTCCTGGGCAATGATGCTGAAGCTGAGCGCCACAATGACAAATCGAAGCAGCTTGGAAAGGAACGGGACCAGAATATCGTCAATCTGCAAGTCGAACCTTGTATTGACTTTATTAAAAAACAAGGAAGAAGACCCTGTAAGGTTGTACAGTCCCCACGAGATGACAACAACGATGGCGGACCGGTAAATCTCGTTGACAACCTCCATCCTCTCCGTGAAAAATGGAGAATAAATGATGGCCAGGTAAAGGCCGATCGAAACGAAAAGCCATCGGATCGGTTTTTCAAATGAAAGCAAAATATGCGTAAAAAACTCCGTTGGAGTCCTTCTGCTGATCTTCATGATCAAATGAAAAATGTACTTTGTGAATAGTTTCCTCAAGATTAAAAACAGCAGCAGGATGCCAACACTGATTCCCATCTGCACTGCATTTTCATATGTAAGCCATTTTTCCACTTTGCAGTCTCTCCCTTTCGAACAGGCATTGCTGAATACAGAAAAGAATTATACTATAGATTTGTTTTAATAGAAGCTGTTTTTGTGTCTATTTATCTATACCTGTATCAATAAAAAATAAACGGCTAATTTTTCTTTTAAGCTGTCTGAAATTAAAAAAGCCGCCAGTTTAGGGGGGCCTGGCAGCTTAAAGCAGGATTTAAGTATAGTTTCTTGAAAAGGCATGAAAACGTTGGTTTATGGAAGCCGGATCATTTCTTCTCCTTAGAGTTATTCTGGTCAACGAGGGTGGCTTTGTACATCTCTTCATTCGTCTCAACTTTAATACTCTCCTCCACTCTAATTCTTCCTTTTCCCATTGTCTCGCCTCCTTTTACACATCATAAATTTATCAGAATATTAAGTAAATAAATCCGATTGCCTAATTTTCTCAGAAAATTCTCCAAAGGGTTTAACCGCCTTCATTCGAACTATCCCGACAACAATGCCGTAAAAAAGGGAAAATAGGCGAATTCCCTCTAATTTTAAAAACAATCTTTTCGAATAAACAGGTATTTCTTTCTAGGAAAAAAGGGTATTTTCGGTTGGAAAATATCCAAATTTTTTTCCGCCCGCTCCTCCGTACAGGCTCCGTGATGGCAGATTTAAGGATCCGCCTGCCTGCCCTCCCTGTTCAGCAGCCTTTTTTATGAATCAACACATCGCTTAAATATAAAGTTCTGTTAAACTTGGCTGTTGATTTCCGCTGCAGGCGTTCGCTTTCCGCGGGGCGGGCGGTGAGCCTCCTCCTCGCTTCGCGAGTGTGGGGTCTCACCTGTCCCGCTGCTCCCGCAGGAGTCTCACGCCTTCCGCTCCAATCAACAAATATGAAAAATCAACACTATGCTTTAACAAAGCCAAATATAAAAAAACACCCCCCATTAAATCGAAGGGGAGTGGGATCGGTCACCGGAAACATTCACATGTAAATCATCTCCGGCTTCCCGTGGCTGAGAAAATCGTGGTGGGAGATGGTCCAGGCATACGCGCCTGCCTGGTGAAACAAGACAATATCACCGACACGGATTCTAGAACAGGGCATACCCCTCACAAGTACATCGTTTGGTGTGCAGAGCTCGCCCGTAATCCAAATCTCCTTACCCTTGAGTTCGGGGCGGCGGAGCGGATAGGGCCACTCTTCGATCTCCACGATTTCAAAGGGATGGCTCATTTTCCAGGCTGCCGGAAGACGGAGATGATGGGTTCCTCCCCTTACTGCCGCAAAGGCTTGGCCGTGATTTTCTTTTACATCCATCACTTCTGCCGCATAAAATCCAAACGGTCCGGCAAGATATCTTCCAAGTTCGAAAACGAGCTCCCACCGGTCTGGTGCCGTATCCGTAATGGACGGCAGTTTTTCAGCAAAAAGCTCCCAGTTAAACGGGGCATCTGTCTGTTCATAATCAATGCCAATGCCTCCGCCAAAGTTAACGTAATCGATTTGCAGATGATAGAGCAGCTCCCAATGCTTAGCCCGTTCAACGCATTGGGCTGCAAAGGAGAGATGCGCCTCTGCATCCAGATTATTGGAGACTGAATGAAAGTGAAATCCGCTCACTTCTATAAATGGAAGCTGCTTGATTACTTCCATCGCAGCCGGCAGCTCTGACTCGCTGATGCCGAATTGTGTCGGCTTGCCTGCCATGGTCAGCCTCGCTTTTCCGATGGCTTTTTCAAGGTTGATCCTGAGAGCGATGCCCACTTTTTTCCCCATCATCCGGGCGATGTGATCGATCCGTTCTGCTTCCCATATGCTCTCCGCATGGATCATCCGGATCTCTCTCCCGATCGCTGCCTTAAGAAAATCGTCCGTTTTTGCCGGTCCGCTGATGACTTTGCGATGATCAGGATAAGCTGACAGCTTGTCCAGTTCCCCGAGAGACGCAGCCTCAAAACCGTCCACGTGCTTGTTAAGGGTCTGGAGCAATACAGGATCCGGATTCGCTTTCATGGCATAGTAAAGATTTACCTTCTCCGGCAGGGAAGCAGCGAGGTTTCGGGCATGCTCCTCCATCCCCTTCACATCATACAGGTACGCGCAAAAAGGGGAAGTCTTCATTTTCATCATTTCTTTTATAAGCCGTTCAGTATTGGGCATCGTTATCCTCCCGAATTATTATGCATTCTTCCAAGCGGACGGCTGAAAAGGATCCCGATGACAAGGGTCAGTACACAGCAGGAAAGCCCCATCATCATTCCGCTCCAATACACATTCCATTCAGCAAGAAGAGTAAAAAGCAGGGTACCAAAGGAAATAAACCCCCTGTCCATAAGAGCGATGCTTAAAATCCTTCCTCTGTAATGGGCAGGAACGTGCTGCTGCAGAGAAATCCTGTTCAGCGTCCGGTATAGCTGTCCGAACAATCCCATCAAAAAAACAATCATAAACAGCAGATATGTGCTTGCTGCAGCTGTCATCATCCCCATAATGAACAAACCAAACAGGACGGAAGAACCAATCATTGTCCAGTGGTTCGTCTGAATCCAGCCTCCCGCTAAAAGCCACGTCCCGATAATCGCCCCAAACGAAGAAAGGGAAAGCAGCAGCCCGAATCCATCCGGGCCTATATCCATCAGCGAATCAGCAAAGATAGGGAGCATGGATGAATAGGGGAACCCAAAAGTCATTGGAATGACAGAAAGCAGGAGCAGCCCCTGGATGCAGGAATCCTTTTTCACATATGTAATGGCTTCCCGCAAACCGGCTCCGCCTTCTTTCCCTTTCCGGCTGCGGACAGCTTGTCCAGGCGGAACAAAAATCATGACAGCCCACGAGACAGCGAGCAAACCAAGAAACGCAGTAAATAAAAACTCCGGTGTCATGGCGCCAAGCAGCATGCCCGCAGCAGCCGGGCCGAGCAGCCGGGCGACATGAATCATCGAACTGTAGTGGGCAACGGCACTCGTTAACCGTTCCTTCCCGGTTAAGTCGGCAAGATAGGCATTCCGTACAGGTGCTTCTACAGCCTGAATGGCGGAACGGATAAAGACAATCGCTAAAATGAGGGTCATCGGCCCGTCCCATGCCGAAATGAGCCAAACGGTGGTACCTATGATCATTAGCTGGCTGAGAAGCAGTACAAGCTTTTTCGGATACCGGTCAGCCAGCACCCCTCCCATCAGGCTGAACAGGAAGATTGGCAGTAGACGGCACACATTGACCAGCCCCAAGTAGAGCGGAGATTGCGTCATTTGCAAAACAGCCCAATTCAGCACCGTAAAATCCGCCCACTCCCACAGCCTCCCTGCAAAGCCTGATGTATAGAAAAGCCGGTAGGCACGGGAACGAAAAGCAGAAGATTCGGTCATCATCCGACTGTCCAATCCAGATTCAGCGGATTTGGAGCATCTGCATATACATACCCGTCCCGGTCAGGGAACAGCCTCATCGAGGAAAGGGCTTTGTGTTTTACAGCCCGGCTGAACAAGAACTCCCGGTCCTCCTCTGCATTGCTGCCCCCAATTGTGCTCAGGATCATGTTTGTTTCCTCCGCCAGCCATTTCCACGGGATTTCCTCGCTGCAGCCAGTAAAGACAGACAGAATCCGGAACACCTCTCCAAAGTGGCTCTGATAGGCGGTGTAATGCATTTTCCTCCGCATTTCATCCAGAGAATCTGTCAGTGAGACGGAACCCGGCATAAATTCCGGCTCGAACCCTTGAGACTCCAGACGTTTCCGGTAAATTCTCGCTCCGCCCCAGTCTCTGAATAGATATTTAACCGGTTTCCCGTCTTTAAAAACGGCAATAGAATTCTGCATGTGCCCTTCAAGTCCGATGCCGTACTTTGTCATCAATGTAAGTGTGCCGGGAAGCACAATGGATATATACGACTTGATAAAGGGTTGAAATCCTTCTTTCAGGCTAAGACTGTGTTTTTCGCAAAAAGCAGCAAATAGATCTTCGAGGATAAGCCGTTCAGTAAAGGGCGAACGGCTGTTATAGGAAGAAGCCGTAACCGGAATTTCCCCCTCGCCGAGCAGCTCCTTCAAACCGCTCCTCACCATGGCCGTCATGTTGCGGCTTTTTAATGGATTTTCACTTTTTAAAGCGGCTCCATATATTTCAGGTACGGGAATGAATGTATCCTTCAGTTGCGGCTCCTTTTCCACAATCTCCATCAAAAGCTCGGACACGACAGGCCCGTTTAAAGCAGTCTGTGCTGAAACGGACCTTTTCGTAGAGGTCATCTGGGAATGGACCGGAAGCTTAAGGAACCAGTCATTTCCCTTTGGAACGACTGTCCGGAACGAAGTCGTCGGAAAGCATTCCCATTCTAAATCAGCTGGAATCAGAATGTCATTTTCCAGCTCATCTGCAAACAGCCCGGGAACGATGTGTTTAAGCTGCCACGGGTGCACTGGAATCAGAAGCCATTCGTTCAGATCCAAACCTGAAGCGCAGCAATAGGCTTCTGCTTTATCTTTCAGTCCGGGGAGCCCGCTGTACATGCATTCATTCGGATCCTCTCCATCCTTTACCTTCCACAGGAAAGCAGACTTTTTCCCAAGCATGAAGGAGATGGATACCTTTCCGTTCAGTTCCGGAGAAAAACGGTAGACCTCCTCAGGCTCCATTCCCATTTTCGTTTTAGTGCCGGGATGCAGGTGATGTCCTTCAATGCACAGCTGTTCAAAGAAAAGAAAGGGATTTTCGAGCCCTAAGGCATACTCCAGCAGATTTTGATTTTCCGGCAGATGTTTCCTTCTCTCTTCATATACGGCATAAGTGAGCGCCAGGTTTGCGCTTCCGTTCATCAGTTCATCGGCATAGCTTTCCCAGTTCCCTTCAAATTCCGAAAAGGACGGATGGGAAGATTCCAGCACGTCAAGCAGCTCCCGACAGGAATGGATCTTTTTTAATCCGTCCTTCAGCAGAAAAAGCTCGGAGATCATAAACCGGTTAAAGGCATGTCTGCCTGAACAGGAAAAAATAAGATTTGCCCTGTCTCTCAGCGGAACCGAAAGAAACAGCGCACCTTTTTCTCTTCCCGGAAGCTTCTGCTCCCATTCAATTGCACCCGATCTAAGCTGCAGTACATCTTCCCGCAGAAGCGATTCCGCCCATTTGTATAATATAGCCTCTTCCGCAGCAGGAAGCTGTTCAAGAAAGGCTTGTTTCAAATGAGGAAGCTTCTCCTCTATAAATTCCTTCATTCCCGCAGCATACGGATTTCTATGTTTTTTGGCATCAGTTTTGTAGTTCAGCATGCATGCTTCCTCCCTTGTTCACGATGGCAAACGGATTGGGAACCTTCGAATAAATGTTATCGATCGTGTACTGGAGCCTCATCCCGACAAGGCTTTTCAGGGAAAGCTCATCCCCTGCCATCGCCTTTCTGTCTGTCTCCATGTCAGGATCATCCCTCAGGCTGCTCCAAACCTTTTCCATTTCCTCATATACCGTTTCCCACAGAAAGGCTTCATTTATCCGCAGTTCTTTAACAAGCTGAACAATCAGCTCCCCAAGATGATTTTGAATGATTGCATGGGCTGCTGTGTCATGAAGGGCTGTTTCATTCTCTGCTTCCACATGGGTCTCTTTTAAAAACACAAATTGCTTTCCTGATTTTTGCAGACGCTGATTGAGTATCTTGATCCCGCCAAAATCCCGTACCATCAGCCTTACCGGAACTCCTCGCTTCAGGACCGGAATGCTGTTCTGAAGATGGGCCTCAAGACTGATTCCAAACCTTGTCATCATCGGCAAAAGGGCTTCGAACAGCACCCTTGCATAGTCTCCGATCCAATTTTTTGCGGCCTGCTCAAGCGTCGGGATCCCCATCGTCTCTTTATACAAAGCGGCTGCTTCCAAAAGAAAGGAACCTTTTCCGGTTGGAGAATCCGAGATAAAGGCTGTACCAGGCACAGCGATTTCTCCGGAACTGATGCTGATTTCAAGCTCCGGATTAAGCCGGATCATGGCTGCCAGATTTTTCTCCCGCAGCTCCGATTCCGGATCTTTAAAATGAATTCCTGCTGCTTCTTCGAGAAGGATCAGATTCTTCGGAAAGCCTTTCTGGCTGGATAGCTCCTTAAACAGCTTTGAAAACATCGGTCCGTGAATGGCGGATGCGGGGGAAACGGTCCGGACTGCGCTCGTTGCCTGCACGTTTATCGCTGTTTTCAGATGAAATGGATTGTTCCTTCCCTTTCCTTCCGGCAAGAGGGTGCGGAGCGAAGCGAGTGCTAAAGCCGGCTCCCTGAGACCCTTTAGCAGCAAAATCAAGCCGCTTTCGTATTCGTTTTGATAAAGGTCCATTACAGTATGTTCTGCCTGCCATGGATGAAGCGGGATGCATTCATAATCATCGGGGTTCAGCGACCGCTGCTGAAGCTCGTTCGTAAAAACCGATTCAAGCCGGCTGTTTTGCCTGAACAGCAGCTCTTTCACCTTTTCACCATGCAGAAGACTTGAAGCGGTCAGGCTTCTATGAACCGCGGCATACACAATATCCGCTCTCCCTCCGCACTCAGGAGAATAGGCTCTAACCTCCGCCTTGCTCATCCCCCGTTTCGTCTTTGTGCATGGATGGAGCGTATGCCCATGAACCGCAAGCTGTTCAAGAAAAGCGAGCGGACTGAATGAGTCATCCTCTACTGCCAGCTCCTCCAGCCACAGTAAAGTATTCTTTTCCGGACTCCACTCAGACTGGCGCCTGTAAAACGAGCTTAGACCGATCGCATAATTTTCTTCACTGTTCTGCAATTCCGCCTTGAAATGATCTGCCTCCTCCGTTACAGGAAAAAGACCATGTGTTTGCAGAAGGCCGATCAGCTTAGAAGCCTCCTCAATGGTTTCTGATGCTCCACCCTGAAGCAGCTCTATACGGCCGTTCTCAAACCGGCTAAGAAAAAACATCTGTTTAATCTCAACACGGATGGATGCCTTCTGCTGTAAATCGATGAACAGCTCATCTCCAACGATTCTGTATGGAACAAGCTGTTCACGGATCAGGCTTTGAACAAGCCTGTTCAAAATGCCCATCTTAGCTATATGTAAAGGATTCACTTGATTCATAGGAAAAGGACCTCTCTCTTTCGATAATGAGAATCAATCTCATTAATCATAAATAATCTTCATCCACTTATCAATACTTCAATAGTCTTAATCTATGCAAGCCGTCAGGCAGTTAGGAGAATAAGAAAGGATGGCAAACCATTGTACCTGGAGTCTATTTCCTAGGGACCATAGAGGGTCGGCCTGTTGCCCGGCCACCGTTACGGCCGGGAACAGAGAAAAAGCAGAACCACGGTTCCGCTCCCGGCTGATGATGCAGTTTTTAGAGGTGGTGAAAATTAATTATGGCGGCTGGGCTCGTGGGGAAATCGCGCTTTGTGGATCAGATAAGGGCTTTGGAGACCCTTTTCGCGGGAAAATCGCGCTTTTCGGACCAAATAGCGGCCCTGGAGACCGAAGACTCTGCTTCCGGTCTCAGGAGACGCTATTTCTGCTAATTTTGATCTTTTTGCTCCCGTTCGGTCCTGAAAGACGCTATTTGCGGAATTCCGGCCCCAAATCGGCTGAAAATCCTAAAATAGCTGCCGCTGAGACCGTTTCACCGGAAAATCGCGCTTTTCGGACCAAATAGCGGCTCTGGAGACCGAAGACTCTGCTTCC
>NZ_WMIB01000017.1 GCF_009711125.1 Metabacillus mangrovi
ATCTTGGCCTCATCTCCTCTGCCCTCATTATATTTTGAATCAGAGGAGGTGTCCAAACGAGTTAGGGGGCCTGAGAGATATACTCTGAAAATCGTCGATATCAAAACGCAGGTCAATATTTCGCTAAAAAAAACCGTTGTCTCAGCCGACAGGAGCCGTTTTTCAATAGCCTGCAGGCAGAAAGCCCGGTTCTGAATAGCAGAACCGGGCTTTCTCTTTAATTATTAATGTATTTTTCAAACACGTAGCCGAAATCTCTGATGCTGTACTGCTTTTTCGTGTCCATCATCCAGTTGAATGCAGTCTGGTTCATTTTTTTGAATTCTTCGGAGAGGTTTCCGTCGGTGCTTCTCATGTTGCCGAGAGTCGTGGATGCCATTTGCAGACTTTGCTTCGCATATTCCAGGGCCTGGTGGCTTTCACGGTTGATTTCAGCAATTTTGATCAAGGCTTTGTAGAGGTCTTTCAGCTCTTCCAGGTGTTTTTTATGTACATCAATGGAGAAAGCTGTGTTTCCGAGCTTGAATTTAATCTCTACGTCCAGGTCGACCGTGCCGGCTGTTTCGAGGAAAACATCGGTAATCTTATTGGCGCGGTACTCGAAGCGCTTCAGGGTGCGTTTTTTGCTGGCTGCGCTTGCTCCATCAAGATGTACCAGGGCCCGGTTGGTGAAGCAGTATTCGTCCGCTTTTGATTTGATCAAGAAGTAAATGCGCTCATTATCCTCGTGCAGGATGTAGTCATCCGCATCCACCTTATCAAAATCCGCAGGCTTGATGACACTTCCAATATCGCTGAGTCCCAGCATATCTGACGCTACTTTTCCAAACATTGTCCTCTTCCTCTCTTCATTCAGGCTGCTATTATTTACGTCTTACCTTGTAAAAAGTTTCATCATTATCTTGGACGGGCAATGATCCCGTTGTGCACTTTGATGTAACCGTGACGGAGAATATCAAAACCGCCTTCATACATGTACAGCCCCATCTGCCGGATATCCATCAGCTCCCGGTACGTATGATTCATGACGTCCGCCATAATGGTGTAGAACAGCTTCGATTTCATCTGCAGCCTCGGTGTTGTCATGATCACATAGCCTCCAGGCTTTAAAAACCTGCGGTGCCAGTCCATGACCTCTCCTTTGAGCTCGTCTGGAAAATGCTCAAGCAGTCCGACACTGAGGATGATATCGAATTCTTTTCCAAATGATAGATTGCGGATATCTTCCACGATGTACGTGATCTTCATCTGATCTTTAAACCATACTTTGAGACTTCCTGTTGCAGGATTAGTGCCGAGAAACGGATACGTCTCAGGGAAGTGCCCGAACCGGTCAGTTTTGCAGAATTCGTCATAGTCAGCCATCACAATCTCTCCGCCGGGATACATGGCATGGAACTGCATAGCTTCATACCCTTCAGCTGCCCCGAGAAACAGGATCCTCGGTTTGCTGACATCCAAGCCTTCAAACGGGGCCCCATACACCATCTTCAATCCGGTGGGCATAATTCCAAAGCGACAACCGGACCGTTTCACCCAGAGCTTCCTTCACATCGGCAAGCCGGAACCGTGCCAGATGGCTTTTCAGTTCCTGCCTGCTTTTGGTGAGCTCCCCCGGTACGTCTTTTACAAACCACTCATGAAAGGAGCGGTTGAAATATTCCCATGACGTTTTAACAGACATCTCTCCGTTTTCCTTTTCATACGTGCGCTTCGATTTGGCCACCGTCCGGACTTCGTAAGGCTTGCGGGCTTCCTTCCAGGTCAGCTGGGACCAATCACTGACAAGGCCTGCATGAAAAAATCGGTCCCGGTGCCCATCATGCCTCATATCAATGCGGTAGCTTGGCAGAAGCTCGGTAACCCCCGCATCATCCTCGGTATAGCGAAGCGGTCTGTCAGCTGCTGTCATCCATTCCAATAAAATCACGCTCCAATCGGATTTTATACGCGGAAGGAATAAGTGCTTGATTAAGAGAGGGCGCCGGTAGATTTGCGTATACCTTTCCTATTCCATACAAAATTAAAAAACCCTTCAAGCCCATTCACTGCAGCATCGCATATACCCAGTCGCTCCCTTTATCAGAGGAGTAGCGCTCCTCTGCCTCGGAAGCGGTTCCGACAAACGAAAAAGCACCGTTCTTGAGCACGCCGATCCGGTCAAAAAGGGTTACGATTTCGTTCAGGTCATGGGTGGTATACACAATCGTTTTTCCATCCTGTGCCAGCCTTTTAACAAGCTGATTGATCTCAAGCTTGGACTGCAGATCAATCCCGACAGTCGGTTCATCCATCAGAAGAATATCAGGATCATGGATGAGAGCCGCTGCAATGTTCAGTTTTCGCTTCATTCCTCCGGAGAGGCTGCTCACTTTTTCGTTCCACTGGTCCTCGAGCTTTACGTCCGAACACAGCTTTTTCAGTTCGTCCTTAGTTGCCTTGGATTTCGAAAGCCTGCCGAAAATGGTCATGTTCTCTTTAACTGTGTTTTGCTCCCAAAGGGCGACATCCTGAGGGACGTAGCCTATTTTCCGACGGACCTGTTTTTTCTGTTTTTTACTATCCAGACCGCCGATCTGCGCAGTACCCTGATCCTGGACGGAAATCGTCGCAAGGATGGAGAGAAGAGTGGATTTCCCTGCACCATTCGGCCCGAGCAGTCCAAAGACCTCCCCTTCCGGAATTGTGAGTGACACACGGTTCAGCGGCTGTTTTTTGCCGTAGGATTTTGAGACATTCTGAATCTCGATCATCGGGTCCTCCTTAAGCGTGACATAGCTGTAAAAATAAAGGCCGCGCCCAAAAGCATAAACACATACAGCGCCGGACCTGCACCACTCCGCCAGGCAAGTACCGGTCCTTGCGGAAACCACTTTTCCGCTTCCTTAAGCTGCGGCAGAATTTCACCAGCCGGCAGAATGCTGCCTCCAAACAGGCTGATGAGAAATATCCACACTGTGCTTGCTGTATAATAATTTCCCGGATAAGCGGAAAATGCCGCTATGAGAAGCTGCACAGACATAGTGAACAAAATAAAAATGCTCATCGGGAACAGCAGTGACAGCGGTGCAGAAGGATCCAGCTGTCTGGTGATGGTCCAGCTGACGATTCCCTGCAAAAGATGGACCGCAGCAATGAATCCGAACGATTTCAACATGTATTCATTTAATCCGGCCGGGGTTGTAGTAATTCTTTTGAAAAGGGCGTCCCGCTCTTTAATGATCCAATCACATGAAATCATACACAAGACAAGGGTGATTGCCGTCCATATTTGAAGCGGACCCGGCAGGAATCCTGCTTTCTCTCCTGTCTCAGGCATTTGGGCTCCGCTGACCGCTGCCTCATTGTACTCGATGGTCATGAGCGGTTCCGGTTCCCATTGCTGATCCGCATACTGGTAAGCCTCATCCCGGAGGTTCCCGGATGCGGGAAAAGCAGCATTGTATTGATCAGCCAGCTTCTCCACCCGATCTGCTGCTTTGGCGTTCGATGTGAGCCGGATGATTTCACTGGCAGCCATTTCCCTTACTACTCCGGATGCAACAGATAAAGGAGTGGTCCTCAGTTCGATCAGTTCTTCCCGGTCTCCATTATTGACCGCTTCTTCAAAACCGTTTTTGATGATAAACACTGTGTCTGTTTCTTCACGAAGCAGCAGGTTTTGGGCTTCTTTACTCCCAGTCTCCTCAAGCTCTAGCCGCTCCTGCTGCTTAAGCCTTTTTATCAATGTCTTCGAGAGGTCTGACTGATCCTGGTCTACGACGGCTACCGGAATAGACAGATCCCCCTCAACCTCCCCTGAAAAATAATGGATAGCGAGTATCGCCGCTGCGGGCAGGAAAAGCAGAAGGAGGAGATAGGGCAGCTTTTTCAGCCTTCTCTGCATCATTTGAAAGCACCCGCTTCCTTGATTAAAGATCCAAGCCCCATCATCAGCATAATGCCTGCGAGAAGAGCTGCAAGGGTTCCAAAACCTTCCAATCTCCCGTCAAATAGAGCGAAGGCGGTTTCGAGTGCATATGTATTAACCGTAAAAGCATGATAAGGCTCGAGCCATGAAGGGAGGTAAAAATCGGGAATAAAATGACCGCCCAACAGGCAGCCGGCCGCAATGATCAGAGCAGACATCAGCTGAAAAAGCCAATCCATTTTAAACAGTGCGGACAGAAAAGCGAACAATGAAGCAAACAGCATAGCAGTCAGCACTGTCCCTGCTGCTGCCGGCAGCAGATTTTCCCCATTCCATATACCAGCCTGTTTTAAAGTAAACAGACCGAGAAAAAGCAGGGGAAGGAGGAAAACACCCGCAGTCATCCATTCGGCCGCTGTCCTCTTCCACGGATTCACCTGGTACAGCAGAAGACGTGATGCCACTCCTTCCGTCACCTGTCCCCTCATAAAGAGAAGAATTTGATAGGACCAGACCATCTGAAGCAAAACAAAAATCGAGATCCCGTAGTAAGACAGGACATTTTTGATAAACAGGCTGTTTTCCTGCGTTTGTTCGAACACTTCATTCCGTCCCAGTGCGTGGAGGGAAAAAGAGAGCAAATCCTTGCGGTATTCTTTTTTTACGACCTCTTCCGGCAGTTCTGCCCTGATCATAAAATCATAGACCGTATTAATCCCGCTCTGGGCAGCAGACGTATAATCCGCAGCACTCTCCATAATCTGCCGGAACAAATAGGCCTGCAGCGGCTTTTCACTGTTCCCTGTTACTGTGAGAGGCACATTTACTCCATTTATTACGCTTTTACTGAAGCCCTCAGGGAGAACAGCAATTCCTGCTATCTGATTCTCTGCGAGCATTTTTAAGGCCTCATCCTCCGTCGTCACAACCGGCTGTATAACCTTTGTGATTTCTTCACTGCCAAGAAGCTGCTTGATGACATATTCAGTCTGAACCGTCTGGTCAAGATCCACGATCGCCGCTTTAAATGGTTCAAGGCGTTCCTTGTCGGTGAACGCCTTGCCCGCAATATAAGCCGATCCGCCCATTAAAATGAGCGGAACGGTGAAAAGGAAAAGGAGAACTTTCCACTTTCTCAGTAAACCTTTCAAAAAAAACCCGGTTAGATAAAAGATTGGTTTCATCCCCTGTGTCAGAATAACCCGAGATCAAGGAACAGCCTCTGAATGTTCAGAGTGATATCTTTTGAGATCATATCCATATCCTCAGGTGTCACTTCGTTTACATTTACAGCATCCTGGACATCCAATTCAGGCAGATCTGCTTTTTCCTTCAGCTTTGATTCAAGATCTGCCTTTAACGAAACGTTTATGTTGCCCATCTCATCTCCGCCGTTTAGTTCAAGGTCAAATACTTGTTTGCTGGTCTGATCTTCAGCATCAACATTCTGCTCCTGAACTAATTTCCCTGTTAAGCTTACAGGGTTCATTTCCCCGTCAGACTTTAGTGTGAAACTTCGGTCAGCAGTTTGCTTTGCAGCGGTTTTCCCCTTAATATCGGATTCCATTGTGAAGGTAAGGCTCTCTTGCTCAGTGCCGGTGCGGATCTCTGCTTTCAGGTTTTCTTTGCGGTTCTCATCATCTTTTTTCACACTATTGTTTGTTAGAAGGAATTCAACTTTCTCTCCCTCTGAAGAGGCATTGACCTTAAGCTCCTGGTCACGTTTATTCCCGTTGTCATAAGCCACATCAACCGTGTGAATGCTGATTGGCACTTCTGAGCCATCGCCTGTTACGGTCAGATCCATCTTTCGGTCAATGACCTGCTCATCCCCGTTGATCAGGATAACGGACGTGAATCCTTTTGGTAATTCAGCACCCTTCAGCTCTTTCCTCGCATCTTCCAGCCCCTCAACAAAATCCTCTTTCGTTTCTGCTGCTCCAATCATATCCATCTGATTCACATTATAGTTTGCCAGTTTTGTAACTCGGGAGCTTACGATGCTATGAAGCTTTTCATCTTTAATCATCCGTTCAAAAAGATTGTCCAATAGCGCTTTCGTTTCTTTTTCGGAAAGCTTCATCGTAACCTGTGTCACGTTCAGATCTTCTCCGTTATGTTCATATGATACGTTGTCTTTTTTCGTAAAATACTCATCTTTCAGCTCTTTATAAAGAAAGTCTCCATAAGTCTCTTTCAAATGCGTTTCTTCTTTTTCAGACAGCTCAAAATCCTTCATGCTCAGAGGTTCCAGGTTCAGCTTTTCCGGCCCTGAATATGAAGGGTCCGTCTTGCGCATAAACTGTCCGTATTCATCCGTATTCAAATAAAAAGGCTTGTCGTAAAGGGCAGGAACGGCAGCTGCAAGCTGCACTGGGGACTGATGGAGCTCCAGATTCAGGAGTTCTTCCCCTTCAAGCTCCACTCCGGCTTTTGTAAAGCTCTTATTCGCCTTCGGATCCTGCTCTGTTTCAGTCGTAATCGAAAGTCCGGCCAAAAGCTCCTGCATCATTTCAAGCTCTGGCGGCAAGTACGCATCCGTTCCAAATCCGCCTGTTATCTCGGCTTTCGTACTGGACGGCTGTTCTGTCATTTTTTCCTGAAAATCAGCCAGTTCCCCGTTTTGATCTTCGAGCTCTTCGCCGGCTTTTTCCAGTGTTTTGATCTCAGATAGCAGATACAGCTGTTTCGGGGATTTATTCGCAAATAGGGCGAAGGCTGCTGTGCCGCCAATCACTAAAAACGCTACAATTCCGGCAATGACCCATTTGAGCGGAAACCCGGGCTTTTTCAAGTTAGGAGCGGTCTCAGTCGCTGCTGCGGTCTCTGACCTTGTTGTTCGATTGTCCATTTTGATTCCTCCAGTATATGTATTATGGATAAATAATTTCCAGACACAGCTTATATCATAAAAAAACATATTTTCAAATTCTATACATTCGACAATCTTTGCACATTATCCTTCCATATTCCCGTGCTGATTGATTCAGAAAATGATGCATACGGGTCTGAAATACCTATACCCTTCCGAAGGAAAATAAAACTATAAAATACTTAATTTTACATATAAAGAAAGCCAATCTGCAACGAGCCGATCCGCAGTCATCTCAAAAAAACCCGGAAAACGGTTTCCGGGTTTAGAGACGGTTTATTTTTGAGAGCCTGATTTGTTGACCTGAACAAAAAACACTTTTAAATAGTTGCCCTGCTTATATGAAGGAATGGTCTTGAAGTCATCCGGCAGGCTGAAGCTTTCCAGGATCCGGCAGGAAATGCCGGATTCTTTAAAAGCCTGATCAATGAATCCTTGAAATTTCTTTTCACTTACATTGGCCGCATTCGTAGAAGCGATGATTATTCCATTGTCAGCGGTAAGCCGGATCGTATCCTTCAGCAGATTTTTGTAATCTTTGGCTGCACTGAAGGTGTTTTTCTTCGTTTTGGCGAAGCTTGGGGGATCGAGGACAACAAGATCATATACCTTGCCTTTTTTGGCTGCGTATTTAAAATACTTAAATACATCCTCCACGATGATTTCCTGTGCTTCATGGTCGATCCCGTTTATGCTGAACTGTTCAATCGTTTTGGGCAGACTGCGGTTTGCCACATCTACACTGACCGTCCTGGATGCCCCTCCAAGCGCTGCAAATACAGAAAAGGCACCTGTGTAGGAAAACATGTTCAGAACCGCTTTACCGGCAGCATACTTGTCTCTAATGGCTTTCCTTACTTCCCTTTGGTCAAGAAACACACCGACCATGGCCCCTTCATTTAAATAAACGGCGAACTGGACCCCGTTTTCTTTTACAAGCAGCGGAGAAGGAGCCTCTTCTCCTGAGACAAAATCATCCTCTTCAATATAACCGCCTTTTTCATTAAACCGCTTCTTTTGATAAATGCCCTTTGGCTCCACCGCTTTCTCGATAGCCTGGACGATTTCCGTTTTGAAGCGGTAAATTCCTGCGCTGTACCAGTTGATCAGGCAAAAGCCTTCAAAGTAATCAATGGTCAAACCGCCGATTCCGTCCCCTTCTCCATTAAAAAGACGAAAGGCTGTTGTTTCAGCACTTTTTAAGTAAGAAGAACGGTATTCAACAGCACTGCGGATTTTCCTGTTAAAAAAACGCTGATCGATCTCTTCTTCCTGATTTGCTGTCAAAAGCCAGCCAACCCCTTTATTTTGCAGCCCATGGTAGCCTGTCCCGAGGTATCTGCCCTTCGGATCCGACAGGATAAAAAGCTCCCCCTCTTCCGAGAGTGCATCCGGATTGGTGACCGAAGCTCTCTCCACAAGAGGGAGCCCATCTATATATTCACCTGCAGCAGCAGGTTTTGCCTGTAATTTTTTTATCATTTCCTTCACTCCGAATCCAGTAATCTTTCCTCTGCCCGAGTATAACATACGATAATTTTGCCGTGTTTTGCTAAAATTATGAATGTATGAGACAAGCAAATAGAAAATGGGGGTTTTTACATGACGCTGAACGTTGGTTTCATCGGCTTCGGGAAGAGCACCACAGTTTTCCATCTTCCCTATCTGCAAATCAGGGACAACCTTAAGGTTAAGAAAATTTACAGCCGGACGAAGAAAACGGAAATGGAAGAGCCATACAAAAAGGACGGGATCGAATTCGTCTATGATCTGCAGGAGCTGCTCGCGGATGAATCGATTTCCCTGATTACGATTTGCACCTCTGATGAAACACATTATGACTTTGCAAAAGCATGCCTCGAACACGGCAAGCATGTTTTAGTGGAGAAGCCTTTCTCTTTTACAGGCGAAGAAGCCAGAGAATTGCTGAGGCTTGCTGCAAGCAGAAATTTAATCATTATGCCTTATCAGAACAGGCGGTTTGATTCAGACTTCCTCGCTGTTCAGCAGGCGCTGGAAAGCGGAAAACTGGGAGACCCCGTCGAAATTGAATCCCATTTTGATTACTACCGGCCGGAAGCTCCGGATTCGCCGGAAAGCAGCCGGTATAAGGGAGCTGTCTACGGTCTGGGCGTTCATTTAATCGATCAGGCCGTCTCTTTATTCGGAAAACCGGAAAAAATGTATTATGATATCCGGTCGGTACGGAATCCGGGCAATCCAGACGACTATTTTCATATTGAGCTTTTTTACAGCGGTTTCAAGTATATTCTCAAGATGAGCCATCTTGTAAAAGAACCTTACCCAAAGTTTCTGATTCAAGGAACGAGTGGAACGTTTATTAAATACGGCATCGACCAGCAGGAGGACCATCTCAGGAAGCTCGGAAAAAAACCGGGCGAAGAAGGATTTGGTGAAGATCCTGAAGCTTCTTACGGGAAACTCATCTACATGGAGAACGGCATGGAGAAAACAGACATTCTCCCTACTCCTCTCGGGGATTACGGGAAGATCTACGACCTGTTATACGACTCGATCGTTCACGGCAAGCCAAAACCGGTAAGCAATAAAGAAATTGAAACGGTGATTGAAATCATGGAGCGCGGAGTAAACGGAGCGAATCCGAAAGTCCTGACCTTCACGGTGGAAGATGAAGGAATTTCCTAGGAAATGAAATAAAGCTCCCTCAACGGGAGCTTTATTTGTTCATGCTTGACAGGAAATCACCGAGCAAATCATCTGCGCTTTCTTCTGTTTCATCTGATTCCATTTCACTGTTCCGGACTTCCTGCTGGACCCGGTCAAAGCTAAAGCCTTCCAGGTCATCATCTGAGTCATCCCAATCTGCAGCCTTAGTGTTCTCTTCGGCTTTAACAGGAAAAGGGGCAGGTTCAGAGGCTGCTGCAGTCTGCTCTTCAAACAGGATCAGCTCCTCCGGATCGAGTGTATGGCTGTTCAGACTGGCAAGAAGTGCTGTTGCCCTCACTGGATCTGCAAGAAGCTGGTGAATCATGCTTCCTAGCAGCGCTTCTGAGTGCTCGTGCTTCAGCCAGTTTCTTTGTTCTTTCGTCAGCTGCCGGGGAAGCGGAATGGTAAGAGTCTGCCTTTCTTTTGAAAGAGATTCACTTACCCCCTTCATGACAAATTCTCCAATCCTGCTCGAAAAATTTCTCTTTTCGGTTTCCTTCAGACGCGCTAGCTGCTTAAGCAGGTGATCGGGAGTATCAGAGGGGACCCGAAATGTAATGGCCTGGCCCCGCTCTATACGTTTTTCCGACGGTTTCATCTAGTCATCACCTTATTTGGATGAGGAAGCCGGCTGCTTTTCATCCTTTTTTTCTTGTTTTGTATGTTTGCGGACAAAATCAGAGATCAGCTTGTAATAAGCATTGGACATCATCCAGATGCTCTCTTTCTCATCCTCGAAAAATTCAATGTTGTATCCGTCGAGATTATTATTCAATGCCTTTAAATAATCCTTCAGTACAGATGCACCGCCCCCTACAAAGTAGCAGATCTCCGTCTGGGAATTGCGTTGCCAAACATTACGCAGGAAGCGATATTGTTTCTTCGCAAGCTCCAGCAAAATACGGTCTGTAATATCGTGAACGCTTGTCCGGCTTCCGCGCACCATAATATGGTTGCGGTCATTTTTGCGGGTAATAATGTCCACCACATCACGCCTGCTGTCCAATTCTACCCCATGCTTCGTCCGAATTTCTTCGCGGATTGCCTCAAGCGATTCAGAAACACCCAGATTGAAGCCCTGTGCTTTATCATCGTCTACATTCCGGTTCCGTATCACCGCGATATCTGTAGAAAGACCGCCGATATCCTGAATCAGAATACGTTTGTCGATCAGGTCTTTATTGATAATGTTCAAATCGTTATCCATCACAAGGTTCACGAATGCTGCGAAGCCCTCCGGATATACCTTCACCTCATCAAAACGGATATTGATCTTCAGCCCCTGGTACTTCGGGGTTACAAGGAATTCCACCTGATGGACAGAGCCCAGAAGCTGTGAACGGTAACCGACATCTTTTCCTTCTTTTACTTCCCTAAGCGGAAGCCCGGTTCCGAGCGTATAGTTTGCGTCAATGACTTGGTTGTTCTTTTTAAAGCCTTTTTCAGAAGTTCCTTCAACTGCATCAAGTGCCAGAGAAGCAAACAGCATCACGAGCGTCTGATCTTCCTCTGACTTGCTGCTGCCCGGGTCTAGTTCTGTCGAATTATTGCTTTTTGTAGCAAGGCTTCCAACTCGGTAAATCACGTTGTTTTCTTTCAAAGCAGGGGAGTGCACTTTAATGTGAATGTTTTCCAGTGGATCTTTTTCATTTAATTCTTCTATTCCGATTACCGGACGATCCTCTAAATCTCTTGCGATTACGTTTGGTATGTATAGTTCTGCATCAAGTTTTCCGAAAAGTGCCTTCACGGCATCGTTGCCTACATCTACTGCGGCAATTCTTGAAATGGTCATGGTCATACTTCCTTTCATGTTAAGTTCCATACACCATTCGAAAGCATGGCTTATTTTTAAGGTAATACATATGGCCAATTCTTTCAATACAGGAATTATTATGTTTGCAATTTTGTTTACTTGATTACTTTTCTGTATACAAGAAGCTTAACTTTGTATACATGTTTACTTTTGTGTACACATCTTGTCAAATCAACATGCGTACAACTTTGTGTACATGTTTACACTTTTGTCCACATGAGTATTCTTTTTGTATACTTGTAAACTTATTTGTAAACATCTAAAAATCAAGCTGAAATTCCAGAAAAACCAGACTAAAAGAGAAAATAAATTTGCGTACAAATAAAGAGAAAATATAAAAATGCCCTACAAAAGAGGATAAAAAAAGAGAAATGCAATCTGCATTTCTCAAAAATCATTGAGCCATTCCAGGAAGATCCCATAATCAGAATTGGTCTGGCGTTTGTAGGCAATTGCAGCAAAAGAGAGTTGATCAATAAAACGGCTAGGATCAGGACCGATTGCTTTCATAATTTCTAGTTCACTATGATGGGTAAGCAAAGCATCCTGAAAATCAGCATCCGATCTGGAGTGGATTTTAGCAGTGATCTTACCCATTGTTTCAAGTGCTGCATCC
Organism: Metabacillus mangrovi; assembly: GCF_009711125.1. Taxonomy (GTDB): domain Bacteria; phylum Bacillota; class Bacilli; order Bacillales; family Bacillaceae; genus Metabacillus_B; species Metabacillus_B mangrovi. Next base: position 11,903 of record NZ_WMIB01000017.1, read on the forward strand.
ATAGCATGAAGATCCGCTATATGCTTAGCTTTTAATTTCTTTTTAAACGGTGAACGTTCCCGTATATAAAAATGCCGATTCTCAAATGTTACATAGCCAAGGAACGGGTCTTCGTGATGATGCATGGCTTTCTGTGTAGCGATTACCCTTTCTCCCTGATGGACGTGTTCATCCCAGAACTGGCTGCTTTGAGGGAGGAAGAAGCCAGGTACCGGAGCCCGAACCTCTTTCATTTCCAAGACAAGATCGTCACTCCCCTGATTCCCTTCGATTAATAGATAAAATCGGTCCAATCCGATAGAAGCGGTACCTGAGCCATGCTTCCTGGCAATATCCTTAATGAAATAATAGGAAAGTTCCTTCCGGTCCTCCTGGTCCAGCGTTGAGATGTAGTCCGGCCACACTTTCCGGATTGCATCCTGTTCTGCATCGGCAGCCGGCTGAATTTCTTCGGACCATTTGAACTTCCTTTTTCCCGTCTCTGTCAGCTCGGTATAATCGTCCAATAATTTATTACCCGTTCTTTTGCGGAGCTTTTTTAAAAGCTTGCGTATCGGATTCTTTACGTTATTCTCGGTAATATAAAATGAAACGGGGTTGTCCTTCCGGTTAACAAAGCGTTTTACCTGTGCACAATATGCATGAAGAAACGTTCTGATCCGCTGCTCCTGCTCCACCTCATTAACGTCCTCAGCTTCTAAAAACAAAGCGATGCTGACAGCCATCCTGAGCACATCATAGAGGTAAGAACCCATTGTGCCTTCATCAAAATCATTTACATCATAGACAATGTCCCCCTTTTCATTCTGAAACGCACCGAAGTTTTCAAAATGCAGATCGCCTTGAATCCAGGTTGGCTTGTCTTCCGGAGTATGAAATGAAAAAGGGATTTTAGTAGTATCAAAATAGAAAAGGTAGGCACTGCCTCTGAAAAACCGAAACGGGCTTTCCGCCATTTTTCTGTATTTTTCAAGTCTCATATGCCGGGGAAGATTCATGATTTCACCGTCAAACTCATGAAGTACAGCATCAATCGTTTGCAGGCGAAGCTTTTTTCTCGTACTCATTGTGCGTTCTGCCATACTTGCATAATTCATCTGATCCACCGCCTGTCTATTCTAAAATAAGTATATTCCTAATTAACCAATCATGCAAAAGAGGGAGGAAAAGGAAGCAGCTGGTCTGCTAAGATGGATATAGATGGATAGGAGGATGACAGAATGGATATTAAGCATCTTCAGTATTTTATTGAAGCCGTAAACTGCAAAAGCTTCACAAGAGCAGCTGACCGGCTGTTCATTACTCAGCCGACCATCAGCAAAATGGTGAAAAACCTTGAGGAGGAGCTTGGGGTTCAGCTTTTTGAACGCTCACGCAAAAAGCTGATCCTTACAGATGCCGGTCAGGTCATTTACGACCAGGCGAAGCTGATCGATAAAGCGTTCACCAACCTGCAGCAGGAGCTGGATGAATTAAGGAACCTCAAAAAAGGAGTCATTCGCCTTGGCCTTCCTCCCATTATCGGGACAAGCTTTTTCCCAAAAATGATTGGCGCATTTCACAAAAAGTATCCCGATATTACTTTTCATCTGGCGGAACACGGCTCCAAGCGGATTGAAGAAGAAGTAGCATCCGGCATCCTTCACGCCGGTGTTGTCGTTCTTCCTGCAAATGAAGATGCGTTCGAAACGCTGCCCTATAAAGAAGAGAACTTCAGGCTTGTCCTTCATCCGGAACACCCTTTTGCACACCGGCAAGAAATAGAATTGCCGGAGCTGAAGAGAGAACCTTTCATCCTTTTTAACAAGGATTTCGTGCTGCACGACCGGATTCTCTCTGCATGCAGCAAGGCAGGGTTTCAGCCAAAGGTAGTATCGGAGAGCTCTCAATGGGAATTTATCGAAGAAATGATTGCCTGCGGTTTGGGAGCAGCGCTTTTTCCGGAGAGCATCTGTCAAAATCTATCCTCTAAAGTGTGCACTTTAAAAATTGTAAACCCCTCGATCACCTGGAAATTAGCTGTTATTTGGAAGAAAGAACAGTACCTCCCGTTTGCAGCAAGAGAATGGCTTTCCTATACAAGAAACCAATTGTTATAAGGATCTGGAGGTCCCCCTTCCGGTTCTTTTCCGCGTATATTCATTATTGGAAGCAGTTACATAGATAAAACGAATGATCAGCATAAAAACTATCCATTTTACTTCCATTTCTTCTCATCATACACTAGCCCTGTAGAACAGATCAGGCAGGAAAGGATTTGGGTGGAATGGAAGCGAAACGAGCAACAGAGAGCCGCATCGTGAATACAGACCAGGTATTGACCTGCGATTTAAATAACTACAACACCTTGTTCGGCGGAGTGCTGATGAAAAAGCTGGACAGCTGTGCAACATTGTCTGCAAGACGCCATGCCCGTGCTAAGGAATGCGTTACTGCGTCAACGGATTCCATCGATTTCCTCTGTCCAATTCATCAGACAGATTCGGTATGCATCGAGTCCTTCGTGTCTTTCACGGGGAAAACATCTATGGAAATTTTCTGCAAAGTCATCGCTGAGGATATGATGAATGGGAATCGCCGGATTGCAGCTACTGCCTTTTTGACCTTTGTAGCCCTGGGTGAGGATAAAAAGCCGCTTGAAGTGCCGGCTGTCATTCCCGAAACGGAAGAAGAAAAATTTCTGTTTGAGACTGCAGACGGAAGGGCTGAGATGAGGAAGATTCGGCGGACTAAAAGCAAGGAACTGGCTAAAAACATTACACTCAGCAAGCCATGGGACTAATTTAAGAGAGGCGGGAACACAATGGTAGCGGTGTCAAGTCTGGAAGAGTTAAAAACCATGCAAGATGAATTGAAAAAAGTGCAAGCAGAACATCCTGGTCTTTATACTAAATGGCTCCATCTCGTAAATCTCACTCGGCAGCTTCAATTTAAGCATCATTTTATGGGAACCCTGCTCTTGGATACCGAACCAGGCAGATATTATCCCGACGCCGCAAAGGCATCCGTCATTCGTTTATATGTAGAAGAAGCGGAGAAACTGAAGCAGGATCCGCAGTTTCATTTACTGCAGGCCATTTTACGGAACCACTCTGAAGCAGGTTTTTCAAAAATCAGCCGGCTATCCTTGGGGCATTCTCCCGAGTCGCTCGCAGGCGTCTCCACAGCCTGATAGATCCTGCTAGTCATTTCCAGGAAAATGACGAAAAATTTAATCCTCCATCCTATTGATTTTCCCTTCAAATCCGGTTATCCTTCTTTCTGGATAGGAATAATTTTTTGGAGGAATGGCAATGGAGAAGGGATTTCGAATGGCAGCAGATATGGTATACCGCCAGCCGGAATTTATTCGGGTAAGTATCTACATTATGCTTGGAGCCCTGGCAGTCGTTTGCGGATATGGAATCGGCCGTCTTGCAGGCCTGCTTTTATTTTAATAAAACGAACAAAGCCGCCCCTGCTGTTGCCGGGACGGCTTTTTACTTTTAACGATAGGAGGCTTGGGAATGAAGCTCAGCTCTCTGAGACCAGCTTCATCAATTCCTGACAGAACAGGTAACGAAGCTAGGGACGACCGCTCTATAAGCCGCCCGTTCACTCACCAGGTGTATAGCTCCGCTTATGAAAGCCTTTTGCATAATAAACGACAAGCAGCACAGCGAACCAGATGGGACCTACGATGAGAGCCACTCTTGTATCCGCACTGAATGCCATCAGGACGATAACCATACCGAGGAACGCCAATGCCAGGTAGTTGGCGATCGGGAACAGCGGCATTTTGTATTTCAGGTTTTTCACTTGCTCCGGGCTCAAAGATCTCCGGTAGCGCATTTGAGACAGGAGGATGATCCCCCAAGTCCAGATGGCTCCAAATGTAGAGATGCTCGTGACCCAGACGAATGCTTTTTCAGGAACCAAATAGTTCAGGACGACACCGATCAGCAGGGCTGCCGCAGATGTCAGGATCGCAGCTCCAGGAACACCATTTTTTGTGACCTTGCCATAGGTGTTCGGCGCCTCCCCTTGCTGGGCAAGGTTAAACAGCATCCGGCCTGTGCTGAAGATGCCGCTGTTGCAGGAGGAAAGTGCTGCTGTGAGCACGACAAAATTAATGATTCCTGCCGCTCCCGGAATTCCCAGTTTTTCGAAGGTCAGCACGAACGGGCTGCCCTGAGTCCCGATTTCATCCCACGGGTAGATTGACATGATGACAAATAATGCGCCGACGTAGAAAATCAGGATGCGCCAGAATACGGTATCAATCGCTTTTGCCAGGGATTTCTCAGGATTTTTTACTTCACCTGCTGTAACACCGATCAGTTCGATTCCAAGAAAGGCAAACATGACCATCGATAAGGACAGCAGGACACCTTCCAGTCCGTTGGGGAAGAATCCTCCGTTGCTCCACAAGTTGGAGATCCCGGTTGCGACTCCGCCGTTCCCGATCCCAAAGATAATAATCCCTGCTCCAATCACAATCATTCCGATGATTGTGACAATTTTAATCAAGGCAAACCAAAACTCGAGCTCTCCATATGCTTTTACAGCGAGAAAGTTAACGAGTGTCATAATAATAAGTGCGAGCAGCGCCCAAATCCATGGTGCGACCTGTTCTTCAGGCACCCAGACGGTCATATACTTGGCAACTGCCGTTATTTCGGCCATACAGGTGACGACCCATAGGAACCAATAATTCCAGCCGGTCAAAAATCCCGGAAGCGGTCCAAGGTAATCACGTGCGTAACGGCTGAATGAACCGGCTACCGGCTTTTGAATCGCCATTTCCCCGAGAGCCCTCATGATAAAGAACATGACCATGCCGGCAAAGGCATAGGCAAGCAAGATTCCCGGCCCCGCCATTTCGATGGCAGCCGCGGATCCAAGAAAAAGCCCTACCCCGATGGCAGCCCCGAGCGACATGAGGGTGATATGCCTCTGCTCTAGTCCCCTTTTCAGCTCATTGTTCTGCTGATTTTGCATAAATATGACTCCTTCCAAAAACGTTTGCTGACTCTATATTAACAGAGCATTGGGACATTGCCACTATCATCTTTTGCAAACTGCCATTCCCTATCATACCACAAGTCAGAACGTGATTTTTGATACCGCTTACATTAAATAAAAGTTAAAAAATTCTTTTTCTAATAGCATTAAGAATTATACTATGAAATCCTACCACGATTCATACTGTAAAACCAGTACAAGCCTTTAGTACTTTTGGCCGAATTAATTCCTTGCATTATGAAAAATAATCCGGCAAAAGGTTTACAAGCCCCTCATTTAAGGCTATTTACCTTTATAGAAGTTAAAAGATGGAGGAATGAATATGCCGCAGAATCACACGATGATGCAGTTTTTTGAATGGCATCTGGATGCAGACGGGGAACACTGGAAGAATTTAGCGAAGATGGCGCCGGAACTGAAGGCGAACTGTATCGATTCTGTTTGGATTCCTCCCGTTACAAAAGGACAGTCTGCAGAAGATACCGGTTATGGAATTTATGATTTGTACGACATTGGAGAATTTGATCAAAAAGGAACGGTTCGAACAAAATACGGAACAAAACAGGAACTGATTGAAGCGATTGTTGCCTGTCATAAAAACGATATTCATGTTTACGCGGACGTTGTGATGAATCACAAAGCCGGAGCAGATGAAACGGAAACATTCAAGGTCGTTGAAGTGGACCCGGATGACCGAAGCAAAGTCATCTCGGAGCCTTTTGATATTGAAGGCTGGACAAAGTTTACGTTCCCGGGCAGAGGGGAGCGCTATTCCTCCTTTAAGTGGAACTTCGGCCATTTTAACGGGACCGATTATGATGCGAAAACCGGCAAAAACGGAATTTTCCGCATCTTAGGCAAAGGGAAAGACTGGAACGAAAATGTAGACAGTGAGTTCGGGAATTATGACTACTTAATGTTTGCGAACATTGATTATGATCATCCGGATGTTCAGCAGGAAATGATCGGCTGGGGCAAATGGCTTGCCGATACATTAAACTGTGACGGATACAGGCTGGATGCGATTAAGCATATCAATCATGAATTCATTAAAACGTTTGCGGAAGAAGCTTCAAAGCACCGCGGGGATGATTTCTATATGGTGGGTGAATTCTGGAATTCCGAGCTTGCTGCATGCCAGGAGTTTTTGGATAACATTGACTATCAAATGGATTTATTCGATGTCTCCCTGCATTATAAACTGCATGAAGCATCCCTTGCGAAGCGGGATTTTGATTTAACGACGATTTTTGACGATACCCTCGTCAATTCCCATCCTATGAATGCAGTTACCTTTGTCGACAATCATGATTCCCAGCCTAACGAAGCACTCGAATCATGGGTTGGTGACTGGTTTAAGCAGAGTGCCTATGCACTGGTTCTCCTTAGAAAAGACGGCTATCCATGCGTATTTTACGGAGATTACTATGGAATTGGCGGCGAAGAGCCGGTAGAGGGGAAAAAAGAACAGCTGGATCCTCTGCTGAACGCCCGCTGCAACAAAGCCTACGGGGATCAGGATGATTATTTTGATCATCCGAATACGATCGGCTGGGTCCGGAAAGGACACGAAGAAAAGGAAGGTTCCGGTCTCGCTGTTGTCATTTCCAACGGGGATGAAGGAGAAAAGCGGATGTTTGTCGGAGAAGACCGCTCAGGAGAAGTGTGGGAGGATCTTACAGGGAACAGACAGGATACCGTGAAAATCGGAGAGGATGGCTTCGGGCTTTTCCCTGTGAACGGTGAAAGTGTTTCAGTATGGGCGCTTCCTGATCAAGCATAAAAGAAAGAAAGATCCGCTGAGAAATCAGCGGATCTTTCTGTTTCAGCAGCGGATCCATTTAAAGGACAACGGGTCCATTTTTAAAACGTTCCCTTCCGTTATCTCTGCCCCGTCCAGTACATCTGTGCCGCTTGCCGGACTTGTTACCTCAGCAGGTGTTTCACGGTTGTTAAAGATGGCAAGGATCGTTTCCTCTTCATGCTCCCGCATCATCATAAACAGGTTTTCTTTTGCGTACAGCGTCCTGTATGTTCCGCTTGTCAGTGCCTTGCTGGATTTACGGATATGGATCAGCTTTTTGAAAAACTCCAGCAGGTCCCCGTTGCGTTCCTTCTCATCCCAGATCATACAGTTTCTTGACTGCGGCTCTTCGCCCCCGCTCAGTCCCAGTTCATCTCCATAATAAATATAAGGGACTCCGATATAGGCGAACTGAAACGCAGCAGCGAGTCTCATCGATGCTTCTCTCTCCCCGCATTCTGTCATGAACCGTTTCGTATCATGACTGCCCACCAGGTTCCACATCTGGCGTGTGACAGAATCCATATAGATGGTCCGGTTGTACGTGAGGATATCATCAAATTCTTCTGCAAGGATGGTACGTGTACCGAAAAAATCTGCCATCGCCCCTTTAAACGGGTAATTCATAATGCTGTCCATCTGGTCGCCTTTCAGAAACGCGCTCGATTCATGCATAATTTCCCCAATGATGACTGCCTCCGGGTTCGCTGCCTTCACTCTCTTCCTGAAGGCCCGCCAGAACTCATGATCCACCTCGTCGCTGACATCCAGTCTCCAGCCATCAATTCCAGCGTCTTTTATCCAGAACTCCGCCACGTTTAACAAGTAATCGCGGACCTCCGGATTGGACGTGTTCAGCTTTGGCATCTCCGGAATTCCGACAGCGAATGTATAGTAATTGATTTTTTCCTCGCTGACCGGATAGCTGTCTGCAAAATACCAGTCTTTGTATCTCGAATTCTCCTGATTTTCCAGCAGGTCCTTGAAAGCAAAGAAATCACTTCCCGTATGGTTAAACACGGCATCAAAAATCACCTTCATGCCTTTTTCATGGCACTTGCGGATCAGTTCCTTCGCCGTCTCAAGCGAACCGAACTGCGGGTCGATCGAGAAATAGTCTGCGGTATTGTATTTGTGGTTGGAAGAGGAGGGAAAAACGGGCGTCATATAAACAACGGTAACGCCGAGATCCTCAAGGTAATCCAGCTTATCCATAATCCCTTGAAGGTCCCCCCCAAACTTGGAAGCAGCCGTTATCTCACTTCCCCACGCCTGAGTACCCGGTGGATTGATGGAAGGGTCTCCATTATGAAAGCGGTCAGGGAAAATCTGATACACGACTGATTTTCCATGCCATTCCGGCTGCTCATATACATCTGCTTCTGCAATGTATGCATACTGAAACGCGGTCATCTCGTTCTTCTCTAAATCATGTGTTCTGAAGCCCCGTTCATCATAAAAAAGCAGATTCCCTTCCTGATCTGTAAGTTCAAAATAGTACCGGTACCGGTTGCGTTCCAGCTGGACGTTGGCTTCAAAGAATGCAAAAAGGCCGGTTGATTCTTTCAGCTTCATCTCCTTTATATAAAAAGAAGAGGTCCAGTCATACCGGTCTTTATAACGGATGACACATTTTTTCAGGTCTCCCCTTGCTGCGCGGAGCCGGACAGTGAGCGTATGATCGTCTTTCGGGTAAGCGTAAGGAACATCCGGCAAATGGTAAACAGCATACTTATTCATTCAAACTCTCTCCTATGAAAACATTTTTTTCTTGCACTTCCATCAAATGGACTATAATAGAGGCAGAAGAATCATGATTTATGAGGTGTATAAATCCATGCATGAAACATATTGCTCCGATCCCCACCTGTTCACGATAGATGCAGCATGTCTGATCGAATCAAGAGATAAACCAAAAATGATGGAGCTTATTTCAGCTAAACATAAAGAAGAAACGGAACAATTCCTCGCCCCTGAAGAGAAGAAAATTGACCTCTACATCTGGAATGCTGTATACACCAGAGAAATCATGAAGCTTGGTGTGACCAAAAAATACCTACACACCCTCTACAACCGGTTTTATTCAGTCATCCCGAAGCAAATCCGTCTGCAGGAGCTTCAATCGCTCGAGCTTGAAATGTCCTCTGCCTACTTTGATCTGGTCATCCATGACATAGAAGTGACAAAAAGCTTTACAGCCAATAAAATACTGCCTTATCTCCATATGAACATCGAAAATCATGTCTCCATCAGAAAACTTGCGGAAGATCTCGACATATCAGCCAGTTATGCTTCCTCCTGCTTTAAAAAGGAAATGGGCATCAGCATCATGAAATATGCGAAAAAAATTAAAATTGAACGCGCCAAACTGCTGCTCTCCACTACGACCAAAAGCATATTTGAAATCAGCATGATTCTCTGTTTTCATGACCAGGGACATTTCAGCAAAACCTTCAAAACCTTTACCGGCATGTCTCCATCCCAATACAGACGGAAACTGCCGGCTACGCAATCATAGTTCATCATGCAGACCCCGTTTTATCTATTTATCTTTTTTTATGTATATTTTTGCTGTGAAATTTTAGAGATAAAGGTTAGAGGATTGAATTGCTGAGCTTTGCGCTGAAAATGTTGCTCGGAAATGAGGATTTTTATGAGGTATGAAACAAAGATTTGAATTCTGACAATTAAGAGTATTCCGTCCCGTAATAGGAAATTGGTCTGCTTATGTGTAAAATAAGATGATGAAACCAAGGGGGTATTGCTGATGAAACAAGAATTGATCGAACGTTTTGTGTCCTATGTAAAAGTAGAGACACAATCCAATGAAGAGAGCGAATCCTGCCCTTCCACATCCGGCCAGCTAGAGCTTGCGGAGATGCTGAAGCAGGAATTAGAGACAATTGGCATGGAAGACGTCACCATGGACGAAAACGGCTACGTCATGGCCACCCTCCCTTCCAATACGGAAAAAGATGTCCCTGTTATCGGGTTCCTGGCACACGTGGATACGGCAACGGACTTCACCGGAAGGAATGTGAACCCGCAGCTTCATGAAAACTATGACGGAGAACCGATTGTACTGAATGCGGAGCAAAGCATCATTCTATCTCCGGACGATTTTCCGAACTTAAAGAATTACATAGGACACACGCTAATCACAACGGACGGGACCACCCTGCTCGGTGCTGATAATAAAGCAGGCGTTGCCGAAATCATGACCGCCATGCATTATTTGATCCAGCATCCGGAAATCAAGCACGGAAAAATCCGTGTCGCTTTTACTCCCGATGAAGAAATCGGACGCGGGCCACACCGGTTTGATGTAGAGAAGTTCGGCGCATCATTCGCCTATACGGTGGACGGCGGACCGCTCGGGGAGCTCGAGTATGAGAGTTTTAACGCGGCTGGTGCGAAGGTGACGATTAAAGGAAAGAACGTCCACCCGGGTACCGCCAAAAACAAAATGATCAACTCCGCTAAAATTGCGATGGAGTTCAACAGCCGCATTCCTGCTGAGGAAGCTCCTGAAGCAACCGATGGCTATGAAGGCTTCTACCACCTCACCTCGATTACAGGTGACGTTGAGGAAACGAAGCTCAGCTATATCATCCGCGACCATGATAAGAACAAGTTCGTGGACCGGAAAGTCCTCATGGAGCAGACCGTTGCGGACTTCCAGAAAGCCTACGGAGAGGACCGCATCATTCTCGAAATGAACGACCAATACTACAACATGCGCGAGAAGATCGAACCGGTCAAAGAAATCGTGGATATCGCCTACGATGCGATGAAAAGCCTCGATATCGAACCGCTCGTCTCCCCGATCCGCGGCGGAACCGACGGCTCCCAGCTATCCTACATGGGACTGCCGACACCGAACATCTTCACCGGCGGAGAAAACTTCCACGGACGCTATGAATTTGCCTCTGTCGACAACATGCAGAAGTCTGTACAAGTGATTGTGAGGATCGCAGGTTTGTTTGAAGAGCGGGCATGATGGATGGAACCGACCTTTAAAAGGTCGGTTTTTTACTTTATATGTAAATATAAGGTTTATTTTGGATTACGGTGAGGTATATGACTAAAATCATCTGAATTTATTATGCTGTTTCAAGTAAATATAATAAAAATTTTTATGTTTCTTGACTATATACTTATATAAAGTGAATAAGTATTTTTTGTTATTTTATTTTATATAAAACAATAATACTTAAGCTTAATAACCGTGAATGAATAACTTTATAGAGGGAGGAAAATGATGAAAGTTACATATAGTTTCTTGTCTGTTGGGCTAAGTTTAATTTTGTTAACAGGGGGATGTTCATTTATGGGAGGGTTTGAAGATAAAGATAAAAAAGCAGCTAAGAGCAGTCAAGAGCAGGATATTTATGCCAGTGTCCAGGAATATACAGGTGAGGGTTTTTATTTACCTAATAGCAGCCCAGTAACAGTTGAATTGGCCAAAAAGCATAAAGATGAAATAACTAAAGCCGTGGAAGAATTTTTTATGAGCAACTATAAAACTCCGGTAACTGTTCATAATTTAGTGGGAGCACAGGATGCCATTTCGGTATTTGTGGAATCAAAGGGGGAGCCCCACTTTTATACACTGGCAATTGTCCCTGTAAATTTATCGGATGAGGAAGTTTTATTGGATAAAGTTGCACCTTTGGAAGGGGAAATTGAAAATTCTATCCAGTCTGGACTTTATGGAATGATTTATAAAGAAGGACTTGAACAGCTTGATGACTATATAGAAGATGTGCAAAAACGTTTTCCGGTAACCACTAAACAAAAAGAAGCCATTGAAAACACCCAAGCTACAGGATTTACAAAACCAGCCTATTACATATCCAATTTTGATCAATCGCTTGAAGAATTAAGTGACCGTTATATTGAGAATCCGATGGATGTTAAAAATTTGATTATATCGGGTGATACGCCCTCTTTAGATCCAATGAAAATAAATATAACTATAAGTCTGTTTATGAATACTGCCAATGAACAGCCTCGTCAAAATATAATCAATCAAATTTCAGAAGAAATCAAAAAAAATCGCAATCTACCTCCTGGTATTTATAACGTTATCTTAAATGACAATCAAATAATTAAAAGGACTGGGACAGGAGTAAAGGATAATAGTTTAAAAACCGTCGATGAATCAATAATAATTAGATAAGGGGAAATTTTCATGGCCACTAAACATAAACAATCGGTTAGTAGCTTACACAAAGATTTGGTTGAACTTTCGGGAAGTACTGCTTATCAATATCCTGAAGTTTTCACCGATATTGGAGTCAACCAATCTAAATATAAAATCATTGATACCTCTTACGACAACCCAAGCGGCTTTGACGCAATTACCGTAAAAAATAACGATACAGAAGAATATTCCATTGTTTTTGTTGGTACGGAACCTGCACAGGATCAAAACTATAATGATATTTATACTGATGCTCAACTTTTAAGTGACCTCGATATTAAACAAATTAACGAAGCAAACCAATATTATGAGGAAATGAAAAAAAATACAACGTTACTTCTGTAGCAGGAAATTCCTTGGGAGGCGGTCTTGCTCTCAGTGTTGGAGTCAATAACCCTAAACTCAAAACCGTAGCATATAATCCTGCCCCCCTTCCTAAAGGAATGGTCGATCCTGAAAAAGATTATCCGAACATGACCAGCTATTTTGGCATGTACGATCCTTTAACCGGAGCTTTAGTAAGCTCAAACCTGGCAGCCCTGATTCCCGGTAATCATATTACCATTCAAAATGGTTTGCCTGGATTTGAATATACACTCAATAACCACACAGGATATGGTAATCCGGATAATCATCTAATTACAAATATCGGTGCTGATGAATTTATTGCTGTCAGCATCTGGACCGGAGAGCCGCTTTATGGAGAAGGTGCTTCCGTCAAGATCAAATTGGATAAAGATGCCCTGACCACTCTCACTGATAGTTTGGATACAGAGATTAAAGACAGGGCTTCACTGATAAGCAAATACATTACCGAAAGTGAAACGATTGTACAAATTGAAGCCGATGCTTTTAATAAAAGAATTGAAAAATTGCAAAATGTGTTAATAGAAGAGATAAAGGCGACAATAGGTGATCCGGCTGTTCAGAGCTTAACCAAAACCGGTGAAGCAGCAAAATCACTACTGAACGGCTGCAACACAATCATAGATTTTGCGGAGGATCTCTGCAGAGGACTTAATCAGATCTTGAACTCTCCTCCTTCACAGCTCGTAGAATTCATTACCTCAACTGATATTAGTGTGGAAAGTTTATTCAGTACACTTCGGAAAGAGATGAATTACTCATTTAATGCTGTCACTCAAACTACATCTATGTTTAGTCATATCATTGAAACAGCCATCCCGCTTCTGATTCGCGGCGGTACCGATTTTACAAATGATGCAGTGGTAAACGAATACAACAATCACTATCAAATTCTTCAAAGAAACACAGCGGTCATTACTTCCCAGATTGAACATTTTAAGAGTCAGATCAGCAGTACAGCAAATGAGTTCTTTAATCGAGATGAGAACCTTAAAACTAATATCGCGAACGGCTCCGGAGCTATACAGGGTGTCGGATTTGTTCCGAATACCTTTACCGGAACGATTGACGAGTCCCCTTACTTTCATTTTTCAACGGATTTAAAGGATCTCGTTTTTGAATCAGGTTATGCTGTTTTCAGAACAGAATGTACTTTAAAACTGCTTCCTGTCCTTATAGGTCTTGAGAATGTCTTAACTGCTGCAGCTGTTATATTACAAGGCATCATTTTTGCAGTAAAGGGTGCATCTGCTTATGCAGTCACTATTACACCTGACCTTACAGAACTTTTCAAAGAGTTTGATGCGCAAATTAAAAATTATACCGATAAAATAATTGAAAACGTTGATGAAGTGCTAAGCTTAGTTCAAGGACTCCAAGAAGGGATTGCAAAACTAATCATGCATCTCCCTCAACTTATTGAATTTTTCCAGCCATACTTTGAAACTGCTATTTTTGAAACCAGTAATTATAAAGATGTTCAGCTTTATAACCATGCCTCTCTAAATACTTTAGAATATTTAAAAACCCTATTTAAAGATATCATCTTTCAGTTATCTGACAATGAATCAGAAGCAATCACCGTATTATGCGATATTTCTCAAAATCTCACTAAAAATTTTGATAGCCTTCAAAAGCAAATTCAGTGCTGTACAGTCAATCAAACAGAGTTTAACAAGTAACAGGCTTGCTTCACACAGATGATACATATGATTCCATACAGCATCGAAGCTCTTCGGTCTCCACAGCTCTTATTTTCACGAAACAGACCCTTTTTCACGTTTTTCGGTCTCAGATGCACCTATTTTCCTGTTTCGGGGCTAAATCCAGCTGTTTTCACGCAAATAGCTGCGCCTCAGACCGATCCGTTCAAAATTCGGGCGTTTTTTCCAAAATAGCGGCCGCTGAGACCGGCTACAGTCTGGTTCGGTCTCCACAGTTCTTATTTTTACGAAACAGGCTCTTTTTCACGCTTTTCGGTCTCAGATGCACCTATTTTCCTGTTTCGGGGCTAAATCCAGCCGGGTTCACGCAAATAGCTGCGCCTCAGACCGGTACATTCAAAAATCAGGCGTTTTCATCAAAATAGCGGCCGCTGAGACCGGCTACAGTCTGGTTCGGTCTCCACAGCTCTTATTTTCACAAAACAGACCCTTTTTCACGCTTTTGCACCTATTTTCTTGTTTCGTTGACCGTTTTGTGACGGCAATTTGGACTATTTGCGACATGTTGAGCAAGAGAGCTTTTTCAAATTTCAGGGAAAACAGCCAATGTTAAGGCTGGAAATATAGTATAATCGTAACGTGATAATAGATGCTGTTTGCACTCATATACTTTTTAAATTCTATTATTAACTACGTTTAAAGGATAGTGAGCACGATGAAGGTTTTATTGAAAAGCCCTGCAGGCTTGACGAAAGAAGTAAAAGTAGGGTTTAGCTGGACTACTTTCTTTTTCGGATTTCTTCCAGCTTTGTTCAGGGGAGATTTGAAATGGGCATTGATTATGTTTCTGGCGGAAGCAGTAATCGGTTCCTTTACTTTTGGAATTGGAGCGTGGGTCACTGCGATCGTTTTCTCCTTTATTTACAACAAGATTTACATTAAAGAACTAATTGAAAAAGGCTACCAGCCAGCCGATGAACAAGCAAGAGCTGTACTCGCCCAAAATCAGATTCTGGCATCAGCTTAAGATTAAAAGTAAAGCATAGCTCTTACTAAAAAATGGACCGGGTTCACTGCCCGGTCCTTTTTTTAACACACACACGTTTTCCTCTTCTTCCCGATGACGTCCCGCTTTTCCATTTTCCCAATGTATTCAGTCGCCAAAGGCACCTTGCATGCCGTATTCCCGACGTCCACTTTGACTTTTCCGATGGCTTCTGCGACTCTTTTTGATTCTTCCAGCAGCGGCGGGTAAAAGCCCCCGGCAGCAATGACAAACCCGTTCATCACATAGCGGACGCGGTTGCGTTCATCGTGAATGCTTTGCTCTATTTTGAGAAGGAGGCTCCTCACTTCCTCTTCGTCAATCATTAAATCCTCAGTAATGGAAAGGTAATTGGAGTAGGTACTCCAACCGGCGGATGCAATCATTTCCTGCTCGGACTCCATCCATTCCCTTGCAAGCTCCAAAGCATATGGGGATTCTGCAGTTACTTGAGCGACCGTGTATTCGCTGAGCATGTACCAGTAAGCCTGCTCCGCCCATTTCTGCAGTTCTCCTTTTGTCATCTTCTTCGGGTTCACCGCAAGCCCGGCCAGATACATCGCGTCGCTGTTTCCTGATTCATACAGCTTCAAAGCGAGCTCCTGGTCTTTTTTCACCTTTTTCAAAAGGTGCTTTTTCATATCTCCGACCCGGACGCCGTACATCGGCTCCTTTGCACCATGATTAAAAAACGTTTTCTTCGTCTGTTCCGTACCGAGTTCTTCAAGCTTTGACATCACTTCTTCATATGTACTCATCGGGTTCCTTTTCCTTTCCTCAGAAATTCTGCATAAAGTCTCCGGAACGCAAAGGGCCGGAACATGTTGGCGGCATGGCCTGTGTGGGGGATCTCTTTGTAGAACACATGTGGAATAACCTCATCCAGGTCGATAATACTCGATTTGAAAAGGTTGTCGTGGTCTCCCATGACCCACAGGACAGGAACCGTAATCTGTTTTAAGTCCTTTTTCAGATCATAGTCCAGCCGGTGATCGATCGCTCTTTTTAATATGTTTTCCTTCAGATGAAGGCCATATCTATAGTAAATTCTTGTTGAAATAATGGCATAAGGGTCGACTGCACTGCTGTTAGGGAACAGATCTCTTGAATATCTCTTCAGCCAGTCACTGTAGCTGCTGTAGCTGTTCTCCTTGAAATGACGCAGCACATAGGATAGCGGGGAATCAGAATTGTAGTGGCCTCCGATATAACAAAGGCTCTGGACCTTTTCTTTGCGCTTTACAGCGAAAATGGTAGCCGGGTAGCAGCCATAGCTGATGGAACACAGGTGGGCTTTCGTTATCTCTTTCTGCTCAAAAAGCTGTTCAAGCTGGGAAACGAGACCGTGCAAAGTGAAATCGGTCGTCTTGTCCAGGTTTTCCCCATGCCCGAGCAGATCATAAGCATGCGTGTTGTAAAAATGGCTGAAATAATCGATCTGTTTCTTGAAGGCTTTCCTGGAACCGGTCAGGCCGTGGATGAAAACGATCGTTTCTTTCATAAGACCTCCAGTATTCGGGATTACCCTTAATATAGCACAAAACAGAACCGGCCCGTGAACCCGAAAATGAGCGAAGCTGGCCTGTAAACCCAGTAGGCGGGCCAGACCTGATTTTCCCAAAATAAAAAAGGCCTATCCATTTGGACAAGCCCCTTTTTTTGCAGTTATTCTTTTGGTTCTTCCATCTCAAGATCGTTCTCTAGTGCATATGCTTCGAGGTCTTCATTGAAAGCATTCATATCCTCTGACGCTTTATTGAGCTTTTCATCTGCTTCATTATAGAGTTCCTCATTCTGCTGTTCAATCGACTGAGCGACCATATCTAATGCGTCAACCCGATCATTGACGGCATCTATGTAGCGTGAGTGAAGCTTTTTTAGCTCTCCATCTTCTATTGTCAGGTTTCCGGCTTCATCTGCAATTTTGGTGTATGCCGGAATCACGTCGCTTTTCAGAGAATCGGCAATGGCTTGCTCATTGTCCGCATTGGATTGAAGGACTTCCTGATAATCTTTCATCACTTCATCCTCAACCTTGCTGAGCTCTGGAAGCTCCTCATTAATGTACGTTAGCAGCTCTTCCTGCAGCGGGCTCGCACAGGCAGCAAGCATGAACAGGGTAAAAACGGGCAATAAGGCTAGTCGTCTTTTCATCGTGTACAGTCCTCTCTAGGTCTAAAGTTTATTTATTATCCAAATACCACCAAGAGGGACTTTCGAAACACGTTTATTCCACTATCAGGAAAAATTATTTCCTTGCTTCATGTACCTTGAGCTGCTTTCCCTTGATTGTTTTCTGCTTCATTTCTTTTAACACATACGGCCCTTTTCCATTGAGTATTTCTACATAAGAGACGTTCTCCTCAATGGTGATAATCCCGATATCGGATGCTTCCACCCCATCAATTCTTGCAATCGTTCCGACAAAATCAACAGCACGGATTTTCTTCTTTTTGCCGCCGTTAAAGTAAAGCTTCATGATGTCCTGGTTCAGCGCTTCACTTTTATCCTTTTTGATTACCGGCTCTTCTTCCATTTTTGCTGAAAAAGCACGTTGCATCGCCTTCACTTGTTCTTTTGAAGGGGGTGAGGATTCCGGAATGACGAACCCGGTATAATTCTGAATCTCTTCCCTGAACCTCTCCTCGGCCGGCTCCATAAAGGTGATGGCTTTTCCGGACCGCCCTGCACGGCCGGTCCTGCCTGCCCTGTGAACATAGCTTTCCTTCTCCAGCGGCAGATCGTAGCTGATGACAAGCGATATGTTATCGATATCGATTCCCCTCGCTGCCACATCTGTCGCTACAAGATAACGGAACTCGCCCCGCTTGAATTCGTTCATAACGGCAAACCGATCTTCCTGCACCATCCCTCCATGGATCTTGTCAACAGTGTAGCTGAGCCTGTCCAGCCACTCAAACAGCTCGTCCACCCGGTCCTTCGTCCGGCAGAAAATGATGCAGCTGTCGGGGTTTTCCACAACGGTTACATCCCTCAGAAGCCTGAACTTACTCTCATCACTGACTGTATAAAGCATATGTTCAATTTTTCCGCCGGTTTGTGCAGTTGACTCTGCCTCAATATCGAGAGGATCCTTCATGTAACGGTGGCAGAGGGCCTCCACATCTGCCGGGAGCGTGGCAGAAAAGACCATCGTCGTCCGGTCTTCAGGCAGCTCCTGAATGATGGCTTCCACCTGATCGATGAAGCCCATGTTCAGCATCTCATCTGCCTCGTCGATGACGAGATATTTGATGCGGTCGAGAGCAAGCGTCCCTTTCTGAATGTGATCCAGTACCCTGCCTGGCGTACCGGCGACAACGTGGCTTTTTTGCTTCAGCTCAAGCTTCTGCCGGTGAAAGGGCGACTTTCCGTAAACGGCTGTAGCCTTAATGCGCTTAAAGCGGCCAATGTTCGTAACATCCTCTTTAATTTGAGCGGCAAGCTCCCGCGTCGGTGTCAGGATCAGAGCCTGAGGTTTGTTCTCCCCCCAATCGGCCAGCTGGCAGAGCGGAATCGCAAACGCTGCCGTCTTCCCGCTTCCTGTGCGGGATTTCACCGCCAGATCCCTTCCCTCCAACGCGTGCGGAATTACTTTTTCCTGTACATGGGTCGGCGCATCGTATCCAAGTCCGTCCAAAGCGCGCAGAATGTCTGCGTCCAGTGCAAAATCTCGAAAGCTGTTTATAGTCAAAGCGTTAGCTCCTTTTCATCCATAGTCTCTCTTTATTATACGGAAGCAGCGGCTTCTTTAACAGCTGCCGGGAAATTGACGGAAGCTGTCCGGTTTTCTATACTGAAAGAATTGAAAGCGGGAGGTAAAAGAATGGATTTTGCCATGAAGTTTCTGTCATTTTACGTCATTCAGGCTGAGGATCAGGACTCAAAACGATTTAAACACTATCAGACACTCAATCAGGAAGAATTTGAAGCGAGTGCACTTAAGGATTTTCTCGACGGGGAATTAAAGCGGATTGTGAAAAGAAAAGCAGAAAAGCACCCGGCTTCTGAACAGGTCCCGACGAAGATCGGCTATTTCGGGGTAGAACCTGGATATGACCTTGATTCCAATCCGAATTACAATATGCTGCACCGGATCCGCTATGCAGACTCGAAAGAAGCGTTCATGGAGGGCAGCGAGCAGCTCGTCCGCACCTATCTTGATACAAGTGCTGTCAGGGGCGGCGCTTTTCTGATCGCCTCGGCAGTGCCACGGAAGTATTTTGACGATTCGTTTGTGTTCATCATGAAGTGTGACTTCGAGCCGAAGGTCGCGTCCATCGCCGATGAAAAAGCACTGATCCATAAAGTGGAGATGGCCATCACCACTAAAAACATGAAGTCCATCCAGTATCCGCATATGCCGGAGGAAGGCATGACCGAAGAATCCGAACTCAAAATCCACCAGGCCTCCCATGCCCGGTACTTTGAAGATTTCCTGAAATATGTAGAGTATGGCGAATCGATGCCGGAAATCATGAAAACCCAGGTCATGACGATGGTTCAGGAGCATGTGCTCGAGACATTCGAGGAAAACAGCCAGGAACGCCAGCAGTTCGAGCATGATATGGAAATCTGGGAAGCGAGTGAAAAAAGGGAAATCCAGGAGCGCCTCGACACCCACCAGGTCATCGAAGCCGCCGCCCAAATCGTGGAGCACACCCCGGAAGCCCAGCTGAAGATGAAGCTCGGAGAAACAGAGATCAAAGGACTCCTCGCTGAATTCGGCGACTCCATCCACCTGGCTAAAATAAACGGCCGTTATGTGCTGCTCGTTGAGGCAGACACCATTTCGTTTGAAAAAGGATTCTCTCCAATCGAGTTTCATAAACCTGAAGGGCTGCATGAGGTGATTGAGAGGATTGCGGGGAAGGGGGAGCAAGGATAGGGTTTAATGGTAGAATGAATCAAACGGCCATTATAGATGGGAGATGCCGATGATCTGGTTAAAAACATCTCTGATTCTGGTTTCTTTCGCCATTATTTCTGTTAGTCTTTATACGGGATTTATCGATCCGTCCCAACCTGTCATACACATCCCTTCACCTTTAACCGGGATCATGCTGCTTCTTTTAGCGGTCCTGTATGCAACCGATAAGAGAAAGAAAAGAGCCGGGTAACGGCTCTTTTTTTATATGTGCAGTACAGTTTACAGGGCATTTCCAATGCGGACAAGCAGGAAACCGCCTTTACGTTTCCAGTTTATAGGTTTCTTTCCTTTTCCCCGTCATCGCAGAAATAAAGGCAGCAAGAAACAGCAGACTGGGAAGTGAAAGCAAGAAATAACTTTCTATATCGAGAGGCTGGATAGAAAAACAGATTCCGGCTCCGGCTCCGCTAATCAGGGCCCACAGGAGAAAGCAGATGCTCCACCATTTCTTTTTCATCCAGACTCTTATGGCAGCATAGAAGATTAAAAGATAGAGGGTTCCCAGAATAACCGTTATGAACCAGAACGGCTGAGTCAGCTCACCTTCTGCAAACAAAATGAGTATGGAAAACAGAAAGATCGCTGCTGCAAGCCCAATAAAGAGCAAAATACTTCCAAGTATGGCGAAAACGAAACTGAGCTTATATCCCATCTCGCTCTCTCTTTCCCTCATATCCTGCTGCCTTATTCCCTCTTCCCTCCAAAATATAAACCATTATTATCCAAACTAAAGCCCCGCTTCACCTGGAAGCGAGGTTTTGGATCAGGGCTTCATACCCCTTTGTCTGTTTTTCGATCCAGCCTTCTTTTTCAAGCTTTTTAAAGGCTTTTTGGATGTCTTTTTCTTCCCAGCTGCTTAAATATCCGTAGAGCGGGGTTTGATCCCATTCCTGTCCGCGTATTTGGCTGGAGGTTCTTCCCTTCAGCAGCTGTGCGATTAGATGGAGGGGCTGGCTCTGAAGTGAATTTCCCAGCTCCTGCAGAATGCTGAACACCTGCTCAAATGTAAGATCCTTGCCTTTTACGGTCAGGCACACTTCTTTAGCATCATATGGACTTTGCTCTGCTTCCTGTTCAAGCTTCTGCTTAACAGTTTGCAGTTCCTGCTCAGCCTCTTCCAAAGAACGCCGCCTGACTTCTTTTAAGAGGGCAACGTCCGGAAGCCGGAACTGTGCAAACCATAAAAGGGCAGATGATGGCCGTTCCTGCGGTACCGCCGTCTGCTGGAGTCTTTCTGCAAATGACAGGAAAGGGTCTTCCAGGAGGCTGGAGCGGACGGGCCTTCTAGACAGACTTTCTTTTAAACGCAGCACTTCGTCCAGTCCGCTAAGCTTGTGCTTAAAACGGACCATCTTTTCCAATGCTTCAATCAGCGGCACATTGTTACCGGCCAGCTCGTTGAATTGCCGTTCAATGGTGGCGATTCTTTTAACAGCCTTGTCCATATCCGGTTCCTCTTCCAGTTCAACCCTTTTTTGTTCCACATGAAACAATTTCTTTTTTCCGCAATCCTCACAGAGCTCAATGATCCATTCTCTTTCGGAATCGAAGGAAAGGACTTTCTCATGCTCGCAAGGCTCCGGAAGTTCGCGGTACGGCCGCATGACAATCTCTACTCTGTGGCGCCAAAACGCTGTTTCTTCTGGCGGGGAGAGCAGGGACAGAAGCGAGGAGCGGTTCATTTTTTCAACCGCCTGTATGACCGGCTCCTTGTCTCTGGCAAGCATCACAAATGGATGGCGATCATAGCTTTTCTCAATTTCAGATTCCCACTCTGCTTTGCTTTTCATGGCAACACGTGCAAGGAAACGGTAGTCTCTAAGGACTTCCTCTATATGAGAGCTCAGCCCTGTTTTTGAAAGATCTGCAAAATTTTCATCATAAAAAGCTTCTTTGTTCTTTGGGATACCATGAACACTGGAAAAGTCATTCCATAAAAAGAATTCAGGCTTCATGAAGTGGGGATGCACCTCTTCCCCGCGATTAAGGAAGACGGGAAAATAAGCCTTTCCCTCAAGTTTAAGAAACTGCTGAATGTCTTTCCCGCCGGCAGGCTGAAGTCCATCCAGTGCTTCCTGCACCCGGTTCAGCAAAGCACGTTCCGTTTTATGCCCAACTGAACGGACTTCTTTATTTTTCTTGCCAAGCGGAAGAACAGCAAGTAAAGGGTACGAATCAAAATATCGTGCATGCAAGGTAAGACTCATGGCCATTCCTGCTTTCCATCGTAGTTACTGACCATTATAGCGGGGAGCGGGAAGGAATGAAAATGGTAAGGTGCCCGCATTTGTCTTACTGGCCGGTCCGGTTCATTTTCTGCAGGATAAATACAATGAGCAGAATAGACACGAGGCCTATGATGATGTTAAACGTCCATTGGGACTGGTACCACTCGGTATTCTCTTGTTTTTCCTGAGCAGGGGCTGCTTCTTTTTCAGGCTCAGGCTGATTTTTTACAGGTCCAAGGGAAGCCTGCACCGGCTTTTCTTTTTCTATGAAGCTTTTAAATTCCTCCAGATCATATTGAGGTGCCTGTGCTTCAGGGGAACCGTAATATAAAGAAACCGACTTGCTGCCGCTTTTATCAAAAACGAGCTGGTCCATGTAATAATCCATCGTTACTTCCTCTATATTCAGCGGCGGGCTGTCACCATTCTCGATCACAATGAGGATTTCCTCTGAGGCCACCGGCTCATTGAACTGAAGAGTGGTTTTTTGAATGCTGGTTTCTTTGAAATCTGCACTGTACAGTTCTTCACCTTTTAAAAACCAAGCACCGGATTTATCCGTCACATCTGCCAGTCTTTTAAAGCTGCCGTCTGCCTTCACATAAATGCTGGCCGCTTTCAGCTTTTGCGGATTGCGGACAGTAATGATCGTCTCGGAATCCTGCTGTTGAATGCTATATTCCGGTTTTTTCTGCTTGAGAAACTGTTTAAAGCTTTCTGTTTTTTCACTGTGAAGGAGAGTAAGACCGTCAAACGGCTTATCTTTGCTGCTTCCCTTCACCTGCAGCCGGTAGTAGCGGTATTTCTCCGGCTCCCCAAGTTCAATCGTATCTTTTACAGCATCGCCCGTATCATATAGAATATCCTCCGCTGCAGGCTCCCATTTGGAGCCGTCATAGCTTCCAAATAGGGTAACTTTGTATAAAAATGGCGGTTCCGGAAGATCCACTTGAATGATTTCGCCGCTGATGTCCGTATTTTCTTCTAACGGGAGCAGCTTAAAATCATAGAAAATGCTTCCATCCTCTTCCATACTTCCTGTGCTTTCGGAAGAGTAAACCGTTTCCTCCTCCGAAATGTCCATATAGCCGCTATTCACGTAATACGCGATGTCTTTCCCTTTTTCATTCCGGATGCGCAGGTCCGATAGATCTTCATTCGCTCCTGCATACACCTCTTCATCAAGAAAAAGAGAGACATAGTTTCCGGTTTCCGGAGTCTGAATCGGCTTAGAATACTTCCATTGTTCCTCTGCTGCTGCAGCAGGGACAGCAGTCAGAAAAACGGATGCCAATATGAGCCCCTTAATCCGCCGAAACATTGGATGGGTCCTCCTGGCGGCTCGATACCCTTTGATACATATACGAAATGCCCACAAGTGCAACACCAAAACAGAAATACGCAATGATTTTGCTGCCTTCAGTCAGGAAGGCCAAATCAAGCAGGATCAGCTTGGCGGTGGCAAGGAGCGTGACCCCGAGTCCAATCCTCCTGACGTAGACGTACTGCTTTCTGAAGCCGTAGAAAATATAGCCAATCGAGACAGCCAGAAAAATCGTGCTGACGAGCACCCCCACATCCCCGAGACGGAACTGGACATAAAGGAAGGCTGCCAGAATGACAAGCAGATAGACACTGAGAATGGATGGGTAAATTTCTGCATTCATGTACCGGCTACGGATGTATTTGAGCAGCAAATCCCGTCCGGTCAGGAAAATCAGCACGTTAAAGCCCAGCAACAAAATGAGTGCCATGTATTCGGTGAACGTATTTTCTGCTAATACTGGATTCATGACCGGAAGCAGTACTGTTACAAAAAGCCCGAGCAGACTGCCGGCCCCATGGAGAAATACCGCAAACCAGCGCACGTACCGGTCATAAAGCAGGGTAATCTTCGGCAGAGCGTAAGCAAGTCCGACGGTAATAAAGGCATACATCATGACCCCGTAGAATGTATACTGCTCAAAGTCTCCCGGAACGTTCTCCCGGTATATCCGACCTGCTTCATAGATGAGGTAGATCCATACGTTCACGACAGCCGCATATTTCAAACCGTCCAGCACCTTCTGAAACGATTTGAACGGTGCCGTTAAGGCAGTCTGCTTTTTCATCTGCATGAAATAATAAACCGGTACAGCTAGAAGACCGATTGTTACAGCGGTGTATTTGATTTCAAAGAACGGAACGAGGTTGTCTGCCCCCATTCGCTTTCCGGCCGCTTCGATCAGGAAGACGGAGAGACAAAGTGCATAGATCGCCCATCCGGCCTGCTGGAGCATTTTATTTTTCGATGCATGACCGTAAAACATGAGAACAAGCGCCTCGGCAAGCCAGCCGATAGATACCCACTCCATGCCGAACTGGAACGGAATGACGAGGACCGCAAACGTCAGTGATGTGCCGTAGAATAGCAGCATCGTCTGTATTTCCTTCGGCATCCGTTTTTCAGCAAAACGGCCGAGCCCGAAATAAACAAGACAAAACAAAATGGCTAAAAGCCCTCTTAAATGATTCCAGTCAAGCTCATAAAACAGCGCGTATGTGACAGCAGAGCTGATAAAGGTATTAAACCCGAGCAGCAGAACGTCTGTTACATGAAGAGGCACCTTCCGCCTGAAGGAAAAACCGATCGTTACGCCAAGGTACAGCAGGAAGGTCAGGAACGCGTACCCGAGATCCAAAACGGCATTTCCGGACAGAATGATTAAGAACAGCATGGTCGGCATGTTCAATACAAAGCTGATTGAATGTACAATGCTCCATTGTCTCTGGAATGAGATCCATAAAATAAAGATATTCAGTAAAAGGACATAGCCCATCGCCGCAAAAACCGCACTGCCTTCAAGTCCGATGGCAAAAACAAAGGAGTAAAGCGGAATGTATCCGCCGATTAAGCCAAAGGTGCAGACCGTTCTTGAATGATAGCGCAGGGATAACAGCACGGCCGCTGCTGTGACGAGAACGGAGAGCAGCAAAGCAGGCACCATCCCGATAATATCCAGCAGGAAATAACTGAAGAAGATCGACCCGTACAAGACGGCAATTCCTCCCCCGATCAGGCCGAGAGCAAACGTTTTCTGCTTTTTACGGTACAGCCATTCTCCTCCGGCAAGCATAACGCCGCCCAAAAGGAAGAATGTAGCGCCTTTAAAGTAATCATTGAACCACGTGGCATACGTATACCGGAAGGCTGCGGCAACACCAAGGATGATCAGTAAAATCCCGATCCGGTTGATCCAGCTCAGGCCAATTTTCATTTCGACCTGATTCTGCTTCATCCGCTTCTGCATCACCTCTTCAGTCAGCTGTTCATCCGCGAGCTGCTGATACTGTCCGGCTAAATTGCCGCCCAGTTCTTTTTCACGGTTCTTAAGCTCTTCCCTGTGCTGACGGATCCGCTCCTCTACCATACCGGAAAACCGCTCCAGCGCAGCCAGGATTTCCTGCTTTTCGTCCCCAAGGTTTTTCGAAGCCCGCTCCTTCAGCTGCTGAATATCCCGTTTTGCGTTTGCCTCCAAATCATGCAGACGGCTCTCCCGGTCATTGCTCTCTTTTCCGAAATATGTACGGAGCTTTTGCCGTGAAGCCTTCAGAATGCTGAGCTTCTCATCCAGCATCTGCTCCTGCAAGGCATGACGGAGCCTGCTGTTCTCATCCTGAACGGCACGGTTTTTCTTTTTCAATTCTTCAGCCTGCTGTAAAGTATTTTCATAATCCTTCCGCAGCTGTTCATTTTCTTTTATGTAGTCCTGTGCTTCATACATTTTTACTAATTCACCGAATTCAGCAGACAGCTGTGATTGAGCTGTTTTTGCCTGCTGAAGTCTTGCTCTCAATTCGTCCATTCTAACCCCCCGCTTCGCTCATTCCGCAGATACATCCTACTATATACCCTTATTTTTACATCCTTACTAGTAAAATACAAACTTTTCTCAATGCGCAGATCAGAGTAGACTTTCGATCAGCAAAATAGGATAATAGAACTAGTAAAACCGATGGAGGGAGTGTTTCCTGTGCTGATACGGGATCTGATCACCCATACCGCTATTCTGACTTCTTTCCTGTTTATCGCCGGCCAGATTTTCAGAAACCACCCCACAGATTTAAATGTATATACCCGGCTCTTTACAGGGCTTACAGCAGGAGTGCTTGGCACCCTCCTCATGGTCTTTTATTCAATTCCTGTTGACGGGCAGCTTCTTTTGGATTTCAGATTCTTTGCTGTCCTGTTAGCTGCGATGTACGGCGGAATGTCTGCTTCCTTTCTGTCAGCCAGCATCATCAATGCTGCACGAATTGCGATCTATGGATGGAGTTTTACTACGATGACTGCAGTCGCTGCACTGTATATGATTGCTGCGATTTGCACCCTGATCGCAAAAGCGAAGCTGAACCGGCTCATGAAAGCCGTTCTTATGAATTTTTCTACCGTGGCAGTCGTTATGATTGCTTATTATACAGTGCTCCAAGACCGCGGCCAGCTGCTGAAGCTGTATCAGCTGATCCTATTGGTCGGACTTCCATCAGGATTTTTCCTTACCTATGTAGCCGACTATATTAAACGCTCCAACATCCAATTTCACAATCTCAAAAACATTTCATCCAAAGATTACCTTACCGGTCTGAATAACGTCCGGCGCTTCGATGAATTACTGAATACGTCCGTACGGAGAGCTCTCAAAACACGCAAGAACCTCTCTATGCTTCTCATCGACCTTGATTACTTCAAGCGGGTCAATGACACATATGGCCACCCTGCCGGAGATGCCGTCTTAAAACAGACTGCGAGGCTGCTTGAGCTTCAATCCAGGGATAAGGAAGAGGTTTCCAGAAACGGCGGGGAAGAATTCAGCATCGTTCTCTATAATTGCAATCTTCAATCCGCTGCAGCCCTTGCTGAAAAGATCCGCAGGGCTATTGAAGAGGAGCCTTTCGTTCTCCCGGATGGGACCGTCATCCGCCTTACAGCATCCATTGGAGCAGCCTGCTATCCCGAAAATACTGAAACGACGGCTCTTCTCTATGAAACGGCTGACCAAGGCCTATACGCAGCGAAGCGGACAGGAAGGAACCGGGTGGAGTATTTAGGGGCCGAAAAAACGGCAATGAACCATACGTAGCATCAGGAGACTACGATCATTTTATTAGTGAAAGAACGAATCTAGTCTCCGCTCGTTTTGAAAAAACAGGCTGCCCCCAACCGGGACAGCCTGTTTTCTTATACCATGATTCTGCAGATGTCGTTCGTAAATTCAACCGGATCCTTGATCGGCAGGCCTTCGATGAGAAGGGCCTGATTGTAGAGGAGGCTTGTGTATAGAGCAAGCTTTTCTTCGTCTTTGCCGATCGCATCCTTCAGGGATTGGAACACTTCGTGATTCGGATTGATCTCAAGAATTTTGTCTGCCTGGATGTTTTGGTTATCCGGCATCGCCTTTAGGATTTTTTCCATTTCAATCGAGATGTCTCCATCTGCTGTCAGGCAGACCGGGTGGGACTTCAGGCGTTTAGAGACGCGGACGTCCTTCACCTTGCCGGCGAGGATTTCCTTCATACGACCGAACAGCTCTTTGTTTTCTTCGTCCTGCTCTTCTGTTTTCTCCGCTTCTGTGTCTTCAATGCCGAGATCGCCGCTGGAAACGGATTTGAATTCTTTTTCCTTATAAGCCATGAGCATACGGATGGCGAATTCATCCACTTCATCTGTGAAATAGAGGATCTCGTAGCCTTTTTCAGACACCATCTCTGTTTGCGGAAGCTTTTCAATGCGCTCGTTGCTTTCGCCTGCTGCATAATAAATGTATTTCTGGTCTTCAGGCATTCTGGAAACGTAATCGGCCAGGGAAACAAGCTTCTTCTCCGTGGAAGAATGGAACATCAGGAGATCCTGAAGGTCTTCCTTGTTTGCGCCGAAATCGCTGTAGACGCCGTATTTCAGCTGGCGGCCAAAGGATGCATAGAACTTCTCATAGTTCTCGCGGTCATCCTTCAGCATGCTGAGCAGCTGGCTCTTGATTTTATTTTTGATGTTTTTCGCGATCAGCTTCAGCTGGCGGTCATGCTGCAGCATTTCACGGGAGATGTTCAGGGACAAGTCTTCTGAATCCACCATCCCTTTCACGAAGCTGAAGTAATCCGGCAGCAGATCCGAGCATTTCTCCATGATCAGAACGCCGTTGGAATACAGCTCGAGCCCTTTTTCGAATTCCTTGGAGTAGTAATCATACGGTGTCTGCTCCGGGATGAACAGAATGGCATTGTAGCGGACAGCCCCGTCTACGCTGATGTGAACGTGCTTCAGCGGCTTGTCGAAGCCGTAGCGCTTTTCTGCGTAGAAGTTCGCGTAATCTTCATCCTTCAGTTCATTTTTATTTTTCCTCCAGATCGGCACCATGCTGTTGACGGTCTGCTCTTCCTGAACGTCCTCAAACTCATCCTCGCTGCCTTCTTTAGGTTTGCTTTCGGTTACATCCATCTTGATCGGGTAGCGGATGAAGTCCGAGTATTTTTTGATAACGGATTTTAGGCGGTATTCTTCGAGGTACTCTTCATAATTGTCCTCTTCAGAATTCTCCTTGATGAAAAGCACGATTTCAGTGCCGACGGTTTCTTTTTCAGCCGTTTCAATCGTATAGCCGTCCGCGCCTTCCGATTTCCAAAGATACGCTTCTTCGCTGCCGAGCGGCTTGGTCAGAACCGTTACGGTGTCTGCCACCATGAACGCAGAGTAGAACCCGACGCCGAACTGTCCGATGATATCATGGCCGTCCTTCGCTTCATTTTCTGTTTTAAAGGCAAGAGAGCCGCTTTTCGCAATCGTTCCGAGGTTGCTTTCAAGCTCTTCCTTTGTCATTCCGATTCCTGTATCAGCGATTGTTAACGTACGTTTTTCCTTATCCGCTGAAATCTTTATGTAGTAGTCCTCTTTATTGAAGGTGAGGGAGTCATCTGTCAGCGCTTTGTAGTAGATTTTGTCGATCGCATCGCTGGAATTGGAAATCAGCTCGCGCAAAAAAATCTCTTTTTGGGAGTAGATGGAGTTGATCATCATCTCCAGCAGACGCTTGGACTCTGCCTGGAATTGCTTCTTTTCCATTGTGATCTTCCTTTCTGTTGTAAAAATCTTTCCACTACCAGTATATGAAATTAGCACTCTATCATCAAGAGTGCTAACCGTTTTTTCTTAAATTATAAAGCGAACCTGACTAAAAAGTAGCCAAGACCTGCAAGCAATAAGGATCCGGCTGAGACGGCCAGGAGAACACGGAGTCCGAGCTTCCGGAACGCCTTAAAATGAACGTTCAGACCCAGCGCTGCCATAGCCATGGCAATCAGAAAATAAGCCAGACTGAGCAGGAGACGGGACGCTTCTTCCGGAATAATTCCTATTGTGTTGAGGCCACCCATTCCCAGAAACCCGAGGATAAACCAGGGAAATGCAGAAAGTAATGCTTTCCGGTCTGCCCCTTCTTTTCTTCGCCCGGCAACCATACCGATTAGCAAAGCAGCAGGGACCAAAAACGCAACTCTTGTCAGTTTTGCCAGAATGGCGTTGTCGGCAGCCGTTTGCCCACCGGCAGCTCCGGCAGCTACCGCATGGGCTACTTCATGCAGGGTGGACCCGGCGAAGAAACCGTACTGATCCGGTGAAAGGTGCAGGACAGAATAAAACACCGTATAAACTAATGTGAAGATCGTCCCAAGCACCGCGATGACAGCGGTGCTGACGGCTGTCTGTTCATGGTTCGCCTTCAGCTGCGGGGCGATCGCTGCAATAGCCGCCGCGCCGCATATCGCTGTCCCGCATGCAGCAAGGAATCCGGTCGTTTTTTCCGCACCAAACCAGCGTGCCAGGTAAT
This sequence comes from Metabacillus mangrovi, assembly GCF_009711125.1. Classification (GTDB taxonomy): domain Bacteria; phylum Bacillota; class Bacilli; order Bacillales; family Bacillaceae; genus Metabacillus_B; species Metabacillus_B mangrovi. Next base: position 42,009 of record NZ_WMIB01000017.1, read on the forward strand.
AGACCACTGTGAAAGCAAAAATGATATGAAGAGCTGATAAGAACAGCAGGCTCCAGCCTGCCTCGTATATATGTGAAAAGTTAAGCCTTAACCCGAGCAGGACAATGCCTGCCCGCAGCAGGAATTTGCTCGAAAAAACCGTACCTGCAGCGAACGTTTCAGGAACTCCGAAGACTGACCTGTACGCCATTCCCAATCCAAGGGCAATGACCAGCTGGCCAAGGATGGCAAGCACAGGTAAACCGGACACTGCTTTTGCAGCGGCAGCGAGGGCGAAAGTGAGGGCTGCCCCTTTCATCCAGTCTGTCCGGATTATTTTCCTTTGAAGAACTTCTTGCATAGGACCACTTCCTTCTTGTGCTTCTTTTACTCTAACCCGGTTTCTATTATTAGTAAAATACATAGTTATAATGGTCGTTATTAGTATTTCTGATTTTAAAATCCGAACAGTGCTGTCATCCATTCTAAACACCCGCTTAACAATTCACTGCTATGATTGCTTTGTTTAAAACAAGGAGGTTGTACGTGTGAAATCGTTCTGGTCTATTTTGTTCACTGCCGTTTTATTTTTCTCCATCGCCCCTTCAGGCCTTGCCGCTGAAGAACCAGCTAATCCCAAACAGGATGGCGGGATTGGCGATACAGAAAATTTTCTGGATGAAGAACCGGGAATTACAGCTAAGAATGCAAAAGTGAATCAGATTCTGTATCCGCTCTTTTCCACTCCTTCCATCACAAAAAAAGGCACTGCCATGACAGTGAAGGTCGATACTCAGGGAAAAACCGCCGATAACTGGTCCGTCAAGCTTACGCCAACGAATCATTCCCCGCTATCCTCTGAATATGAACTGCCTGTGAAAAATACAGCTCCGGGAAGCTCACATTGGAAGAAAAGCGTCAGCATACAGGATGTTACAGTTGAAATTCCTGCTGAAGTGCCGGAGCAGCTGTATGATCTGGAAGTTTCCTATACGGCAGACGGTAAACAGATAACAGACAGGCAGCCCCACTCTGTCAAAGCCGTTGATGAATTCAAGAAGGATTTTACGTTTTTTCATGTGACGGATACGCACGTCGGCTCCCCCCGCAACCTTGCTGACGGCATTTCTTCAGTCAGTATCGCCCGGTCTAAAGAAACCGGGATGTGGCACCCAGACAAGGATAAGCGCTGGCTTTACCTTCAAAAAACAATCAGCGAGGTCAATCTGGCAAAGCCGGATTTTGTTGTGATTACCGGTGACTTAATGTTCGGACAGCTGAATCCGCTGGAGTACGTATACGAATATAAAGAAACGTACGAAGTTCTGCAGAAACTGAATGTGCCGGTTTTTCTCGTACCAGGGAACCACGACTACTATGCGCAGGATGCGACTCTGACAGACGGGGCGAAGTATTGGGAAAACTATTTCGGCCCGCAGTATTTCTCCTTTGATTATGGTCCGTACGCCCACTTTATCGGCTACAACTCTTTTGACTGGAATAAGATCAACCGCAGCGGCAGCGGAACTGTCCTTGTCCCGACCTGGGGCGGGCAAATCCGGAATGAGCAGCTGGACTGGATCAAAAACGACCTTGCGCAAAACGCCGAAAAGTCGGATGACAGCCAGATCCGTGGCCTGTTCTCCCACCACAACCCGCTTTGGAGGGACCGTGATCTTTGGCCGCAGACCGATCATGACGTTCAAAGGTACTGGGAGCAGTATGATGAGCAGCATGACCCGCAAAAGCTTACTACGCTTGCCCTCGGGATGAAGCTCGGCATAAAGTATGACCAGCAGTGGCATGGAGAAGGAGCCCAGGAGCTTGTCGATGTCATGGAGCAGTATGAGGTAGATACAAGCCTGCACGGTCATACGCACGAGGATAACATCACCGAACAGAACGGCATCCTTTATGCGACAACCACAGCGATTGAACTGTCAGGCAAGCCTTATGCTGGCTTCCGGAATTTCACGGTTCAAGATGGCCTCCTCAAAGATTACATCTACGAAGGAGAACACAGCTCCATCCCTATATATGAGAACGGGGACATCACGACGAGAACAATGTCTTATGAAGCCTCCTATGAAGAAGCAAATGACGGACAGGCTGAATCCCAGCAAGTCACACTGACGAACAGGCTGAAGAAGCCGATGACCGTTTCCGTTCCGGTTTATATGAAAGAGGGAACCTATCAGGTTTCAGCCGGGAAAACGGTGCAAAACTATAGCGCGGACGGCAAACAGTATCTGGAAGTAAAAAGAACGATTCCTGCCGGAACGACAGAAACGATTACGATTCAAAAATAAAGCCAGAAAAACCGGTACTTCATCAAAGGGCCGGTTTTTCTTATGGATTTTCTGTATTGGAATTTGTAAAGTAGAAAGAAACGATTCATCTTTTTAGCAGAGGGGCGGCTTATTATGCATTTAGATTCACTCAAAACATTCACTACTCTCGCAGAAGTGAAAAACTTCACAAAAACGGCGGACATCCTCCATATTTCACAGCCCAGCGTCAGTCTGCATATCAAAAACCTTGAAAAAGAGTTTCAGACAAGCCTTTTCGTGCGGTCTCCAAAATCCTTGAAAATCACTCCAACCGGCGAGATCCTGTATAACCGCGCAAAGCAAATCATTAATATATACAGCCAGACGAAGCTTGATATCCTCGAGCACCATCACGATGTGAAAGGAAAGCTTGTGATTGGGGCCAGCTTTACAATCGGCGAATACATCCTTCCGGCCTTCCTCGTCGGCTTTCAGAAAAAATATCCGGACCTCGACATCGAAGTGATGATCGGGAACACAGAAGAGGTCATTGAATCGGTCAGGCTTTTCAAAGTGGACATCGGCCTGATTGAAGGACAGACAAATGAAAAGGAACTGACCGTTGAACCGTTCATGGAAGATGAACTGTTTCTCGTCTCATCTGCAGACCACGTGCTCGCTCAAAAAAAGCGCGTAATGATTGACGATCTTCACAGCCGCAACTGGGTAACGAGGGAGGAAGGCTCCGGTACAAGGGAGTATCTCGAACATGTCATACGATCCAACGGATTAAAGGTGAATTCCTTTCTCACCATCAGCAGCAACCAGGGGATCAAAGGGACGCTGATAAGCGGAATGGATGCGTTATCCCTTTTATCCCGCCATGTCATCGATCGGGAGGTTCAGCACCATGCCCTCTCGATCATCCCGCTGCAGGGACATTCTTTCAAACGAAAACTCTCAATGGTGTATTCCCCTGCGATGGAAAGCAAAATGAATGTGGCCGCCTTTATCGAATCTTTGGCGGCTGAAAGGTAAAATGGCCAAATTGATAGATGTCCAAACAAGCTTCTTTGGTAGAGCATACTATAAAAGGAGCTTGATGAAGGAGGTGAAGGGTCCTTGGCTGAAAAGGATGCTGCTAAAAAGAAGCCATGCGGCTGCGGAGGAAAACCTGTTCTGCAGGCAAAAATCATTGTGAAAGAAGGTTCTTCTTCAGGTCCTGCAGCTTCTAAAAGACCCGCTGCAGGTAACGTGAAAAAAGGAGCTTGGTATCACCGTTTCCTTGCAAAAATGAAAGCTCTCTTTTAAAAAGACGGCCCCGGCAACCGCCGGGGCCTTCTTCTTACTGTTCAATCAATTACTCAGCTGCCTGCGGGCACTCAAATACCGGCTGTGCAGTAACAGTGATGGTATCGGCTTCTGTATCCAAAACAAATTGAAGATTTTCAAGTGTAAACGCATCACATGGCAGTTCAGGCGGACACGTTTTTTCACAGTAATAGCAGATTTGAGAACCGATGTCATACGGGATCACCAGCGTGATGGTTTCCGGCACAGGGCATGTCTCGCCATCAAACACTGGAAGCACAATTGTAAAGGTTACGATCCCGCTGTACCGGACGTAGTAAAGGTCAATGGAGCAGACAAGGCTCTGTCCGCAAATCTCAACCTCTGCCTCTGCGGAGCAGCACCCTTTTTCAGAATCCAGATTAATCGGACAGCTGTAAACAGTCGGTGTGCCAATGCTTGCAACGCAAGGAGGAACCGGAAACGTTTCATTGATCGGCGCCAGTTCCGTACTGCAAGGACACTCATTAAAACAATTGTTCATTCTTTCAGCCTCTTTCCTTAAAGATATTCCAAACAATCATTTGGAACTCTCTATAAGGTATTACTATTAGTAGATTCTGCTTGGTCTGAAACCCTAAAAAAGGTATAACTCACCAAAATTGGCGTTTGTCTCATGTATGATTAGCGCAGAAAGGAGAAAGCAGGTGAGAAATTGAGAGATTTGAGAAAATAGGCATCCTTTTCTCCAGTCCATTCTGAATCAAGATGGTTTCCCCGGTAGCACATCCTCTCTTTTTTCGATACAATTACTGTAAAAACGTGGTGAACCCCTTTGTTTAAACTCCTACTAATTGAAGACGATACAACGCTATTTTCAGAGATAAGAGAGCGGCTTTCTCAATGGTCCTATGAAATTCATGGAATCCACGATTTCAGCCTGGTTTTTCAGGAATTTATCGAGATCAACCCCGATCTGGTCATTATCGATATCCAGCTGCCGAAGTATGATGGCTTTCACTGGTGCAGGATGATCCGTTCCCGCTCAAATGTTCCGATTCTCTTTTTATCCTCCCGGGACCACCCGTCTGATATCGTCATGTCGATGCAGTTCGGCGCCGATGACTTCATTCAGAAGCCTTTTCATTTTGACGTGCTGATTGCTAAAATTCATGCATTGCTGCGCAGGGCATACAATTATGGTGCAGAGAAGCCCGAACTAAAAACGTGGCGCGGTGCTGCACTGGACTATGAAAAAAATACCGTCAGCAATGAATATGGCTCGGTCGAACTATCAAAAAATGAAAGCTATATTTTAAAACTGCTGGTTGAGCAGAAAAACAAGATCGTCAGCCGGGAAGCACTGATCAGCCGGTTGTGGGATGATGAACGCTTTATCAGTGATAATACCTTGACCGTCAACGTAAACCGCCTTCGGAAAAGACTGGATGAACTGAAGCTTGGACACTGCATTCAGACAAAAGTCGGCCAGGGATACATCGCATATGAGGAAGACAGCTATGATCAGTAAATACATAAGGGAAAAAATAAGCTGGATCGCCGTTTTTCTGTTTACACAATCCCTCATCCTTTTTACCGCTTTTATTGACTCTACCGTTCCCTTCGCTTCGGTTTTGTATATGGTCGCTCTTTCAACCGGGATCTTCCTTTTGTTTCTTTGCTTTCGTTATCAAAAAGAAACGAGGTTCTACAGGAGCCTTCTGGAACGGGGGGAAGAGCTTGATACGACAGGGATCGCTGAACCGGATAGCCCCTTTGAGAAGATTGTAGAGGCAAGCATGGTCTCCCACCTTCATCACTTGAAGGAAACAGCTGCAGCCCAGCGGTCAGAGCTTGAGCGGGAGAAGGATGAACTGCTCGCCTGGATACACGAGGTCAAAACACCCCTTACAGCTATGAATCTGATTATTGGAAGGATCGACGATGAAAAGATAAAGAGCCAGTTAAATCACGAGTGGCTCCGGATCCATCTGCTGCTGGACCGGCAGCTGCATCAAAAGAGACTGCCCTTTATGGAAAATGACCTCTATATCGAAAATGTAAATCTGCAATCGCTCCTCTTCAGTGAATTAAAAACACTGCAGGCATGGTGCATGGCCAAGAACATCGGCTTTGAGGTGCAGCTTGAAGCCGGCTCTGTTTTAAGTGACGGAAAATGGCTGGCCTTTATTCTCCGGCAGATCCTTACAAACGCCGTGAAATACAGCAGCAGCAGTGATATCCATGTCACCAGCAAGTTTAACGCCAGCAAGGTGCAGCTTGAAATAAAAGATTTTGGCCGGGGAATTGACCCGAAGGATTTGCCGAGAATCTTTGATAAGGGATTTACTTCCGCCGTTCATCATCTGGACCCCTCCTCGACCGGTATGGGGCTGTACCTCGCAAATAAAGCCGCCCGGGTTATGCACATGGATCTTGAGGCAAGCTCCACGCCTAATGAAGGGACAAGCTTTATCCTCACCTTCCCTGACCAGAATGAATTTGTGAAGATCCACACCATGTGACAAAATCGTCACATGGTTTTTCTTTTTGTGCCCTGTTTCAAAGGAAAACCACGGGAAATGCTTTTATACTTTATGTAACAGCGAGTAAAGGAGCCGATTATATTGATGATTTTAGAAGCATCCAACATTCATAAAAGCTATGGCACTAAATTTAACAGGCAGGAGGTTTTAAAGGGACTGGACCTTCAGTTTTCCAAAGGGGAATTTGTCAGCATCATGGGAGCATCCGGCTCCGGCAAAACCACTCTTCTAAACGTCCTTTCCTCAATAGACCGGATCAACAGCGGATCCATTTCCATCCAGGGCACGGATATCACCTCTATGAAAGAAAAAAAGCTTGCCGAGTTCCGGAAGCACCACCTCGGATTTATCTTTCAGGAGTACAATCTTCTTGATACCCTTACCGTTAAAGAGAACATCCTGCTCCCCCTTTCCGTTACGAAAGCTCCCCGGAAGGAAGCACAGCAGCGGTTTCAGACCGTTGCCGAAGAGCTTGGTATTCTGGAATTGGAAAATAAATACCCGAACGAAATTTCCGGGGGGCAAAAACAAAGAACGTCTGCAGCCCGGGCATTTATCCATGAACCTAGTATCATTTTTGCAGATGAGCCGACAGGGGCACTTGATTCAAAAGCCGCATCCGACTTGCTTAATAAGCTGTATGATCTGAATAAGAAACGGCACGCCACCATTATTATGGTTACCCATGATCCCACAGCTGCGAGCTACTGCAGCCGCGTGGTCTTTATAAAAGACGGACAGCTGTTTACTCAGCTCCATAAAGGAGATCAATCGAGACAAAGCTTCTTTCAGGATATTATGAAGACGCAAGGCGTGCTTGGCGGTGTGCAAAATGAGCATTAATCAGCTGATCTTCCGCAATCTGAAGAAAAACCTGAAAAATTATTACCTGTATGTGTTCGCTTTGATTTTCAGCGCTGCCCTGTACTTTGCCTTCGTTACTCTTCAATACGACCCTTCTATGGATGAAGTGGAGGGATCCATCAAAGGAGGCGCAGCCATACGAGCAGCCTCTGTCCTGCTGGTCGGAATTATTTCTGTTTTTCTTTTGTATGCCAACACCATTTTCATTAAAAGAAGAAGCAAGGAGATTGGTTTGTTTCAGCTGATCGGCATGACAAAGTCGAAGATCTTCAGGATTTTAACCGCTGAAAATTTCATTTTATATTTCAGCTCAATCGCGGCCGGAATCCTGCTCGGTTTCTTCTTTTCAAAGCTCATTATCATGATTCTGTATAAAATTACCGGAGTCCAGGCGATCGCCTCCCTGCGGTTTTCTCCGGAAGCCCTCCTGCAGACGGCGATCGTGTTTATAGCAGGCTACCTGCTGATCATGGCGATGAATTACCTTTATATAAAGCGCCAGACAATCCTTTCCCTCTTCCGCAAAACATCCTCAACAGAGGGAAAAGTAAAAAGGACATCGGTTTTGGAGGCTGTTATAGGAATACTTGGAATCGGTCTGATCGGAGCAGGATATTATGTTTCTTCAAGACTGTTTGAAGGGGATTTCACCAACATGATGGCCCTGTTTATGTCTATGATTTTCATCCTTGCATCCGTCATTATCGGAACCTACTTCTTTTATAAAGGCTCTGTCCGTTTTCTATTAAATATAATGCGCAGGCGCAAAAAAGGGTACATGCCGGTCCGGGATGTGCTGTCGCTTTCATCCATCATGTTCCGGATGAAATCCAACTCCCTGCTGCTGACGATCATCACGACGGTTTCAGCTCTTGCTCTGGGCCTGCTTTCCTTAAGTTATATTTCCTACTATTCTGCAGAAAAAACAGCGGAATATTATGTGCCAAACGACTTCTCCTTTACAAACCAGGAGTCTGCCGAAACCTTTCAGACAGCCTTGAAAGAGGAAGGGATTCCTTTTGAACTGGATACCAGGGAGGTCCTCCAGGCTTATGCAGATTTTCAGGATATCCTCCTATCTGAAACCGAGAACGCTGCTTTTGACTCAAGCAGGGCAGTTTTGCCAGTAGTCAGCGATAAAAGCACGGATGGGCCCGATCTCTCACCGGAAGAAGTTTATTTTACCGGAATGACAGATATACAGAATCGCATTCTGCCCCTGAAGCCTGAGGGAGAGATCGCATGGAAGATCGGGAATCAGACCATTCCGCAAAAGTATACAGGCATGGAAGACCCGTTCATCGTTTCACTGAATTTCACTGGCGGAATGCCAGTTGCTGTTGTAGATGAAGCGGTCTTTCAGGAACTGAAAAAAAATCAGGACCCCGCGATAAAGAAGGATAACAATCGGTATATCGGAATCGACATTCCGGATGCGGAGAACCTTGATGCGGCCAACGTTTTGTTCAAAACCGTAGCCGTGAAAGAGTACCAGGTATCCCAATTCCAGGAAGCAGAAGGACAGAAAATCAATATGGGTCTCACCATGTTCATCGTCGGCTTCCTCGGCCTCGCCTTCCTGATCAGTTCAGGGTGCATCCTCTACTTTAAGCAAATGGACGAAAGCGAGGAGGAAAAACCAAATTACACGATTCTGCGGAAGCTTGGATTTACCCGCGATGACCTCATCAGCGGAATTCGCGTTAAGCAGCTCTTCAATTTCGGAATTCCGCTGATTCTCGGACTGCTCCACAGCTATTTTGCCGTGCAATCCGGATGGTTCTTCTTCGGAGCAGAGCTTTGGACCCCCATTATTATCGTGATGGTCATTTATTCAGGGCTGTATTCTATTTTTGGAGTGCTGTCAGTCATTTATTACCGGAAAGTGATCAAAGAAGCGCTCTAAAAGAGGCAGCGGGACTGCAACACCACGGATATCGACCATTTTTTTGATATATCGACGATTATTTCGTTTTATCGACTAAAATTTGGATATATCGACGATTTTTAAGATATATCGACCATTATTTAGATATATCGACTTTTCGAGCGTATTCGACATTTGCAAAAAGCAGCCATAGGCTGCTTTTTTGCAATTTATTTCCCCCTTACAGGATCAAATTGAGCTATAGTCTAAGAAGAGACTGGAGGTGCAGGAGCATGGAAAAAACAGCTGTCTTACAGCTTCATAAGGTAAGCAAAACCATTCGCCGCCGGAGGATACTGAATGAGATCAGCCTTACTGTCAGCAGCGGGGAAATTGTCGGCCTGCTCGGTCCGAACGGCTCCGGCAAAACGACGCTGATCCGGTCTGTGCTCGGGCTTGTTTCCTCCACTGGAGCTATTCAGATTTCGGGGTATTCGATTAGAGACCGGTTTGAGGAAGCCATCAGCCAGGCAGGGGCGATTGTGGAGAATCCTGAATTCTATCATTATCTGAGCGGGTATCAAAATCTTGTCCATTTTGCCAACATGAGTGATCCGGTTGAAGGTGAACGGATTTCGGAGGTTGTACAGCTGACCGGCCTTATAGACCGGATTCATGATCCGGTTCGCACGTATTCACTCGGAATGAGGCAGCGTCTCGGGATTGCCCAGGCCATCCTGCACCGTCCGAAGCTTTTGCTGCTGGATGAGCCGACGAATGGACTTGACCCGGCCGGGATACGTGAGCTCCGCGATTATTTGAAACGGCTGAGGGATGAAGAAAATACGGCTATCCTGATTTCAACCCACCTGTTGAAGGAAGTGGAAGATTTGTGCGACCGGGCAGCCATTATCAACAATGGTGAGATCTTATCGGTGCAGGAGGTCCGCGGAAAAAGGGACAGCCTCCCGATTCCGGTTTTCTTTGAGGTAGACAAGCCGGATGAGGCTGTAAAGCTTTTGGAAGGCACTCAGACAGAGGCAAAACCGGATGGGATACAATTGCTGATCCCTCATTCAGAGATTCCGGCTGTTAACCGGAGACTTGCTGAAGCAGGTATCGGAGTGTATGCGATTCAGCCGAAGCCAAAAAATCTGGAAGATTCTTTCCTCGAATTAACGAAGGAGCCGAACCGATGATTCGCTTGCTGAAAAATGAACATATGAAAATACTATTCAAAAAAAGCACGTGGACGCTTGCTATCTCCCTAACTGTCATTTGCTTTATCATGGCCATCTTCATGAAAAAAATGCTGAGCAGTGCAGGAGTAGGGGAAAACGTTTATGGCTATCTTTCTTTTACAACGGGATTCCTCGGTGTCCTCCCCTTTTTTGCAGCCGCCGTATCCGGTGCCATTGTGTCCAGCGAGTTTGAGCGGGGGACGATTAAGTTCCTGCTCATCCGCAGAGCCAGCCGAAGCAAAATTCTGACTGCCAAATACCTTACGGCGGTCCTCTTCTCGCTGTATTTTCTATTCTTGTATTTTCTTCTGTCCATGCTCCTCGGGCTTTTATTATTCGGCCCATCAACTGAATCCGGTGATGCGCTTTTTCAGTCCGCATTGCGGAGTTATGCTGACGGACTGGTTGAATCGATCATGATTGTGACCTTTGCCTTCATGCTGTCAGCTGTTTTCCGAAGTACCGCTCTCGCTGTCGGACTGACGTTCATTGTTACCCTCGCTGCGAAAAGCAGCATATCAGTGCTCGCCTATTCCGGTGCGGAGTGGGGAAAATATCTTTTGTTTGCCAACACAAATTTCAGCCAGTACGCAGAAAATGCCCAGCCGGTATTTGATGGGATGAGCCCCGGCTTCTCTGCAGCTGTACTGATTTTCCATCTTGCTTCTTTTCTGGTGCTCGCCTGGGGAGTTTTTGTTAAGCGGGATGTTGCATAAAAAACCGGGCTACTGAAGCCCGGCCTCCTTATGTAAAGATGCGGATGCACGTTTTGATTTAACGAGGATCATGATGCCGGCCGCTATATACAATACCCCGCCCACAAAGCCAATCATTGCCGTGAAGATGATTCCCGCAGCGCCAGCCACGATGCTCAATACTGCAGAAGCACCCGGTCTCGATTTTAAAAGCAGAAGGGAAACAAGGCCAAGGACCGTACAAACGGCTGCAGCTGCTGCTATGAATAAGGCACCTCCGCTCATAAAATCCATCACCTGCTCCTCCGAGAAGCCCGGAATGTTCTCCTCAAAGGTAAACGATCCGCTCGCTTTAAGCTGCTCCGAATTGGCAAAGATAAAATGAAACAGCAGACTTCCTAAAACCAGTATTCCAAACAGGATCATTCCTATTACCGTCATCACTGTCTCCGCTACCCTTTTCATGCCATTCCTCCTGGTCATAAAGATGATTTCCATCTCTATTTACCCATCTTTTCCATTTTTAAAAGCATCAGGAAAAAGCTTTTTTCGCTTTCTCCTTGATTTCCTGACCAATTTCAGTAAGAGCGGCCCTTGTTCCATACGTTCCATGGCTTTTCTGGAGGCTGTCCGTACTGCCGCCAAGACCGAGGAACTGTTCGGAAGGCTTAAAATGCAGACCGAGGACAGGGATGTCCAGCTTTGAATAGAAGCCCTCCTGCCAGCGGGCACTTGGATAGGAGGATGCTGCCTGCTCCGGCTCAAATTCAATCCCCCAGCCCTGCCCCTGCACCATACTGCAATGCTCCTTCCCAAGAAAAACAATCAGGCTCGGCTTCAGAAATTCAAGCTTTGCCTGCAAAAACTCTCTCGTAAACGGGGAATTCAGAAGCTGCACCTTTTCTTTCAGACGCCCCATGTGCGTGCGCGTTGCATATGGAAACAGATCAGAATGGATCACAGGGTGATGATTGGAACTGTAAAAAGAACCGCCAAGCCCGTTCATAAACCCCTCAAGCTTAGCTCCACCCTGCCTTCCAAACCATGTCTGGTATGCCTTTCCCCCTGTAAAATACGATTCATACGCTTCAATTAATTCTTCAAGCTGCTCTTCTTCCCGGAACAATTTCCGGATGGGAAACCTTGCTGATTCATCAGAAAGAAGCCGGCCATCCCTCCTCAAAAATTCCTTAGGCGATGGATTTGTGGCAATTGTCAGCCAGCTCCCCGGCCTTGACTCACCAAGCCAGACAACCGGAAAGGCTCCCTCAATCAGCTGATTTCCCAACGGAGTTTGATTAAGTGTCATCTCATATTCTGCTGCCATCCTGACCAGCGCTTTTGCCTGATGCATATGCTGTTTTTCCATATCTGCCTGCCCCATTTTCTTTTTGCTTATCTTATCAGCTGCAGATACGGCCTATAAAAGGATAATGCTCTACGAGTTCTCTGAATATGCAAGCCGGATTTCCTTCACCCTCTGCCGCTGCTCCTCCGGCCACCACGCCCCGCAGTCATCAGATACTACACAGGCCGCACAAGCCTCAAGATCATACACCTTCATCCCGGTAATCGGCGGGGCATACAAATGGAGCGTGACCAGTTCCCCTCCGCCTTCCGCCTTCATTTTATGAACCCCTTTTCGAGGCGCAAAAAAGAGCCTGCCCTCTTCGTGCAGCTCTTCAAATAGCTCCCGCGGTAAATACCTGTCCCGGGCCTCAAACACTGTATTTTTTGAAACCCCGCTCAGCACCTGAATCCAGCCATGCGATTCCCCATGATCATGCGGGGCACACTCAAGGGCCGACCAGTTCATCACAAGCAGCTCCACCTCATCATTCTGAAACAACAGCTTCCGGTAATAAGGCTTTCCGTCTGATTCATTCAATTCCGGCAACACGTCCTCAAGCTTGCAGTCAAGCTTCCGCAGAGCCTCTTTAAGATCCGCCTTATCAGGACTTTTTAAAGCATTCAGCACCGCCACGTTCAAAGCTATCGCCTCCTATAGGATCCCTCTTATGAATGTATCTAAGAAGGGCTCATCATATGAGGGAAATTCGAAAGAGAAGGCGGTGAAAAAATAAAGCCGGCAGTTCATCTGCCGGCTGAACGTTATATCTGTTATCTTTTGGAAAACACTACTTTGCTCATACCGGCAATATCGATATGATCTCCGGATTTCAGGGTTGTCGTTACACTTGTTACCCCATAATCACTTTGTCCATTGGACAGGATTTCATTTACAAGCAATTGATATCCGCGCGTTACTACGAGATTTCCTGAATGAGATGTCGTGGTAATCCGGTATTTCCCGGGATCTATGTCTTTTCCGACAGTCCAATGTCCTGCATGAAGCGTATTGGATTTTACATTCTTCACTTGTACGAACTGAACTCTTTCCATTCCTGAGATTTCAATGCTGTCCCCTGACTTGATGTCTGTGGTTACTGTAGTTACGGCATACTCATCGTATTCACTGGAAAGGATTTCGTTTACAAACCGGTCTGTTCCCATACCGATGACCAGATTTCCGTATCCGGATTGGGCTGTAATTTTATAGCGGCCTGCCGGAATGTCTTTCCCGCCCTTCCAGTTTCCTGAACCAAGGCTTTTTACGTAAGGGACAGTTATGGTGGTCACGGCCGTCTTCCGGTTAGAAGTCGAAACTGTTATTTTTGCCGATCCAGCTCCTACAGCTGTTACTTTTCCTTTGCTGTCCACTTTTGCCACTTTCGTGTTGGAAGAAGACCATTTTACCGATTTGTTGGTCGTGCTCGCGGGACTGACTGAGGCAGAAAGAGTCACATAGCTTCCTTTGCTGACGGTAGCATATGCTTTATTAATTTTTACTGAGGAAGCAAGTACTGGCGGAGTTACCGTAACCGTTACTTTAACAGTCTTGGCTCCTTTGACGGAGGCAGTAATGACCGCTGTTCCCTTTGTTTTCCCCGTTACTTTCCCCTTGCTGTCCACCGTTGCAATTTTCGTGTTGGAGGATTTCCAGGAAACCGCCTTATCTATACTGTCAGAAGGTGAAACAGCAGCTGTCAGCGTTTCCGTCTTTCCTTGAAAAAGAGACGTTTTAGTCTTGCTCACTTTTACACTTTTTTGAGTAACCTTAACGGTTATGGATTTGTACACTTTCGTGTTGGCTTTTGCAGTCGCTGTAATGACAGCTGTTCCATCCTTGACCCCTTTAATGGCACCTTTGGAATCTACAACAGCCGCTCTCGGATTGGAGCTTTTCCATTGGACGGTCTTATCGCTCGCCTGAATAGGCAGGACAGTGGCAGTTACCTTGTACGTTTGTCCCGGTGTAATATTCAACGCCCCTTTACTGAGGCTGATGCTTGCAGGCAATGGCTTTGTAACGGTTATCGTAATCGACTTCTTTACAGAAGGATTTGCCTTAGCAGTTGCAATAATCACCGCCGTTCCCGGTGCGATCGCTGTCACTTTTCCTTTGGAATCTACCGTGGCTGTCTGTTTGCTGCTGCTGCTCCACGTTACACTTTTATCAAATGCGTTCACGGGGAGGACAGTCGCTTTAAGGGTATGGGAGTTCCCGGCTGGAATCTGAAGGCTTGTTTTATCAAGTGTAATACTGGATGGAGCCGGATTTAAAAGTTTGAGATACATGGTATCACTAACAAAAGATACATAGAGATAATCTCCGGTTGTCAGAGTCCTGGTCAAAGCCGGATCTTCAGGTAAGAGGATAAAACCGTCTTTCTGAGTAAAGGCGGAATCCAATATATAAATTTCCGGTTCTAAACTGCTGTTTCCCTCCGGAAAGTCCAGCGCGTACTTCCCTGCTGGAATGTCCTTTCCGATTTCATATAACCCGTTAGGAAGGTAATTCAAATCTGCTTTCGCTGTGTGCTCAATATGAACACCGGAAGGTCCCGCATAGGATTCTATGATTATTTCATCCCCGGCTTTTAAACTGGCCGTAAACTGATCGACATCTTCGTACTCATCCTCGATCACTTCTTCTACATATATTACATCACCGCGGGCAAAAGAAATCTCAGCCGTCCCTCCAGGTGCGGTAATCTTGTTCAGTCCAGCTGCAATCTCTTTGCCGACTGTGTAAGTACCTTCCTTGTAAACTTTCTGTTCTGCCGCTTCAGCCGGCTGATAACCTGAAAACGAAATGAGCAGCAATATGGCCATCATTAGCTTTAGCGCAACCCCATTAAACCTTTTCATCCCTGCACCCTTTTCTTTAATATATTCATTGTCTTTATAAGCCCTAAGAATCATCATACAACCTTTTTATCGGATTATATAGACCTTTTTACACTGTTATTTAGTATTTTTTCTCATCTAAAAAAATCCCGGGAAGTCCCGGGATTCAACTTGGTCCGCCAGCTGGCAGATGTCTTCCTGTATGATTTTTATTGGAGACGTTTAAAAGTTGCTCCGTCTCTTTTGTATATGCCATCTGCATCCAGGGAAGCCGTAGTGAGGCATGAGCTGTTGTCGTGATCGACAATTACCAGGTAATCTGCTTTCTTCAACTCGCTGCGGAACTGTTTTTTCTGAACGTCATTGGAGCAGGATTTGATGGTCGCGTGATTTTCCGAAAGCTGCTCGTACGTAGCGAGGAAATGAAGATAACCTGAATCTTCCTGGCTTTTTGGACTATAGTAAAGAATTCGTGCGTTTTCTTTTTCATCTTCTTCAATTCTTTCAAGCGCAGGTTTTACTTTCGCGCGAACTGTATCCTGTAACTCGGGCCTGGCAGTCTGGTCATAATTCAGATAAACCGGTGTGAGAAACAGAAGGGCAAAAATGACAGCAGAGACCGTCTTTACAGCAGGCTGTTTGATCCTGCTCCATTCTAGAAGAAGAGCCCCCATTCCGATCGCACCCGTATAAAGAATAATGGTTACTGTGTACCGTCCAAACCCAGCGAGGACCACCGCTTCCTTTTCGGGCATCAGGAACAGGTACATCAGATAGAGCGAAGTCATATACAGCAAAAATGCCCCGATTAAAAAAGTAAAAGTGTATATGAGCATCCTCGGAATACTCCGGCTGTATATGCGAAACAGCATCAAGCCGGCAACACAAGCAGCACTCAGGGCAAGAAAGGTGATAAACCCCGTCGATTCCCAGTTAATAAACGTGGTGATCATTTTAAGCAGCAGCGTTTGTATAAACTCACTGCCTTTCTCCGGATCAAAAAGCTTGGAGGGAGTAATCGCAAATTTATTCTCCGCATAAGAAGACCGGTAGGCTGTTTCGGTATATTTGCCCCATAGAAGATTGAAAAGAATCGGAACCCCTGCCAAAACAGCAGCGGCGGCGCCAGGAGCCAGAGTCTTTTTCCATCCTTTCTCTTTCTTCCAAACGGAAGAGAGCATCATGCCCGTTATAAAAAGGACATTGATGACGAGAAAGAGTTTTCCGCTATCCTTGATCAGAATAAGAAGAACAAGGATCGGCACAGTCGTCCAAATACTTCTTTTCCAATCTGTCCGGTAGTAATAGGCAATGATGACCGGGGTAAAGGCAATCATTGCAAGCGGGAAGTCTACAAGTAAATTATAGATGCGGTGAAACTCCAAAAAGAACAGCCCAGTTGCGGCAATACACGTCATTATGATATAAGAAGGCTTCTTCCATGTTGTAAATGCAAAAAGAGCGGTTAAACCGGATAGAACGAGAAGGCCCTGAGCCATTAATGCATAGCTCTCTCCATATCCGACAAATTTAAGCACATAGTAAATAAAAACAGCCGTTCCAGGCGGATAGTTTTGAAAGGTGATGACTGTCGAATCATCCGGCAGTCCATCCATCAAGTACATTTCCTTAACGATTAAAGCCCAGTGGCTGAAATTGTCATAGTGAATAAAATAGAGCCCTTGAAGCAGGATCATCAGGATAATCGTTGAAACCGCAAAGAAAACAGCACCTGGTGAAAGAAGCTGTTTTTTGTCCAAAGCACATTTTCCTCTGCCTGCAAAAAATAAAAACAGAGCGAGCGCCACAAAGCCCCCTACATATAAGGCCCAGGCTGCTTCCGGCAAAAAATGAATGGTGCCGGCCCCGAACAATACCACAGTTACAGCGGACAGTAAAAACACCGGTATGAACGCACTATTCATTTTTAATACAGTAAATGCAGCAAGCCCCCACCCAGCAAAGGATAGGAACAGGAGGCCGAACTGTAATGCAGTTTCCAACATATCAATTCACCTGTCTCCTCACTTCACGGCTTTTGAAAACCCAATCCCGTTGAATGACGTAACTTATCAGAAACAAGATGGAATCCATTATAATTTTTATGACGACCTCTCCTCCGCCGATGAGCTGATAAAACCCATTCACCAGGAGAGCCGAAGTAATCATTTGAATGACGCTCAATATGTAATATTTCATCATCGTATTCTTTGATTTAGATTTGAAAACCACATTTTTATTTAAAGCATAATTAAATAATGACGAAAGAATCCTGGCTGATACTGTAGCAATTAAGATAAACTGTGCCGGAAATACATCTCGGAACAGGAGCGAGAAAACAGAAAACAAAAGGATATCTACACCAAAGGACAAAAGGGACGAAGAAATGAATTTAAAAAACACGGAATAGATCTTAATAGAGTCGATAATGGGATTAAAATGAGAAGAGTCGTTGTCATCAATATAGATCGTCTCAATTGGAACCTCTTCGATTTTCCGCTGGTCATTTTTGCATTCCAGCAGCATGTTCATCTCGTATTCGTACCGTTCTCCCTTTACATGAAGAAGAGGCTTTATCATAGTGAAAGGAATTCCTCTTAATCCCGTTTGTGTATCCGAAATCCTCACTCCGACAGCGTATCTTACAATCAGTTTCGTTAAGTTGTTTCCAAACCGGCTTCGGGCAGGAATTCCTTTTTCAGTAAAATCCCGCACTCCAAGAATTAAACTCTCTGGAGATTGTTTCATTTTTTCCGCTATTTTCAGCATGTCTTTCACAGCATGCTGGCCATCTGCATCTGCCGTGATCACTCTGAGGTCCGTTGAAAAATTTATTCCTATGTAATCCAGCCCTGTTTTAAGGGCCCTGCCTTTTCCTTGATTGACAGAATGGGAAAGAACAGCCACTTGGGGCTGCTGTGCCAGTGTATCAAAAATAGGGAGTGTCTCTTCTTTACTTCCATCATTTATGACAATAATATCGGAAAACCCGGCTGCAACAGTCTCTTCGATTAAGCTGATAAGTTGATGATTAGGGTTGTAAGCCGGGATCAACAATACTGTTTTTTCCTGAATATCCACTGCACCCCTCCTAATGAAAAAGTGAAGAATAAGCGCACATGTATAGGCATGCACAATATGAATTCTTCCCATTCTTATTAAGGGTAAACGTGGATATTATTGCCTTATCACCTTGGCCGACGGCTTCTTCCGCGACTGGGTCAGTCCAACAGATGCATGAGGTCCTCTCTTGTCAGCAGAGCATCGGATTTATAATCAATAAGTTCCTTAATAAGCAGCCGTTTCCTGTTCAGCAGCTCATTCATTTTCTCTTCAATCGTTCCCCGGGAAATAAGTTTAATGACCTGTACCTGGCTGGTTTGGCCCATCCGGTGGGCGCGGTCTGCTGCCTGTTCTTCGACGGCGGGGTTCCACCATGAGTCGTAATGGATGACGGTATCCGCTCCGGTCAAGTTCAGACCGGTTCCTCCAGCTTTTAAAGAGATGAGAAAATGGCTGTTTTCCCCGGCATTGAAGCGGCTGCACAATTCCACCCGTTCTTCAAGCGGCGTCTGACCGTCCAGGTAGAAGAACGGCACTCCATTCTGTGCCAGTTCGCGGCCGATCAAATCCAGCATTTGTGTAAACTGTGAGAAGATCAGAACTCTTCTGCCCGACAGCCTGGCTTCCTCCAGAATCTTCAGCAGCAGGGCAAATTTACCCGAGCCGCCTTTGTAGTCATCGATAAAAAGGGCCGGATGGCAGCAAATCTGCCGCAGTCTTGTGATCCCGGCAAGAATCCGGATCCGCTGGTTTGGGAATGTATCCTTGTCGAGATGCTTCAGCGCATCATGGCGGAGCTTGGCAAGGAAGGCACCGTACAGCTTTTTTTGTTCCGGCAGGAGATCGGCTGTTTCGATGGATTCCATTTTTTCCGGCAGCTCGCTCAGGACATCCTCTTTGATCCTCCTCAGCAGGAAGGGCCGGATCCGCCTTGCAATTTGCTTGCGGGTCAGCTTGCTGTATTCCTTGATTCCCATGAATAGCTCCGGGAAGACCGCATGGAAAATCGACCAGAGCTCCTCCTGCGAATTTTCAACAGGGGTTCCCGTTAGCGCAAACCGGTGATCCGCCTTTATCTTTTTCACAGCCCGTGCTGTTTGGGTCACAGGGTTCTTAAATGCTTGTGCTTCATCAAAAAAGACGGTATGAAACAGCTTTTTCTCAAATGAATGAATGTCCTTGCGAAGAATCGTGTAGGAAGCAATGAGAACCTGTGCATCCTGGTCAAAGAGCTTCAGCCGGTCTGCACGGCTTCCGCTCATGACTGAAACCTTAAGCTCCGGGGCGAACTTTTCAAACTCGTTCCTCCAGTTGTATACGAGGGAGGACGGACAGACTACCAGGACCGGTCTCCCGTTTTTTTGCATCTCAGGAAGGATGGAGCAAATAAACGCGATGCTCTGCAGCGTTTTTCCAAGTCCCATATCATCTGCAAGGATCCCGCCAACGCCCATCTCAGCGAGTGCTTTCAGCCAGCGGAAGCCTTTCTTCTGGTATTCCTTCAAAACCGGGTCCAAGCGGTCCGGAACCAGATACTTGTTTTCATCAGGATTCAGGATTCGGTCCATCATCCTGTGAAAAGAAGCGTGCAGCTCTGCCGGATTCGACCCTTCTAATGCGTCAAGAAGCTTCATTCCTTCAAGCATCGGCACATCCAATATCTGATCCCAGTCTTCTTCCTGCACAGGAGCAGCTTCGAGAAACCGCCGGATTTCCTCATACTCCCGTTTTTCAAGGGATAAAAGCGCACCGCTTTTCAGGCGGTAGTATTTCTTCTTCTCCTTGATCGCCAGCAGCACCTCGCGGATTTGTTTTTCAGGGATATCATCAAGCTCAAATTTGAATTCAAGCCAGTTGGTCCGCTCTTTTTTCGCCTGCACCTTTATTCTCGGCGGAGCCGGTTCCCTCACAATCCGGGTGCGAATAGCGGTCGTTGCATGCACCTGTACAAGCTTTTCAAGCTTCGGAAGCACATGGTATAGAAATTCGTATTCGAGCAGCTCGTTCTGCAGGAAATACCCGCCGTCCGTTTTCGCAAACGAACTCTCCTCCATCATTTTCAGGATGATATCCTCTTTTTCTGAATCACGGATCACCCTTTTCAACGCCAGGACTTCTTTTTCATCCAGCGGATTGAATGTGATACTCCCATATTGAAATTCGAGTCCCGCAAGCAGGCGCTGCTTCAGCCGGTCCAGATAGAGCCTTGCCTTCAGCGGGGTGTCTGCCATCTTTTTGGATAACGTATCCGATACATGAACGCGGCCGAGTTTTTGAAGGCCGGGGACGACTTTTTGAAGGTAAACGCGGATCTGATCCGGAGGGATCGGGACTGATTTGCTCCCCGCTGAATCCGTAACCCGCTTGATCTCCGCAAGGCGGGCGTAATCCAACGTGCTGAGCGGGTAGAAGACTCCATCAGCAAGTACCGTCTCGAAAGACGCAAGCATCACGAGTTGCTTTAAGCCGTCGGTTCTCAGCCGGTACCCCCTGTCTTCTTCATACAAATCAAACTGCAGCGGCAGCTTGTCTTTGGATTGAAGCACCCCGTCATAGGCGCGATTCCCTGCTTCCACTGATACAAGCGGGGCCTTTTTTAATAACGGAAGGACCTGATTCCAGACTTCCGGCTGCAGGATGAGCTCTTCCCCTTCATCATAGCGGGAGTGTTCCGCAAGCGCTGCGAATACGGCATCCGTCTCGCGAGCAAAACAGAAGCGGCCGGTATCAAACAGGAAGGAAGAAAACGGATAGGCCTCCCGCTGTTTTATATGCTTTAAAAATTCTCCGATTCTCTCGACCGCTTCACCATGGACCGTCATTTTCAGAGCCATCCGGTTATCCCCGGTACCGATCTGAACCGGTTTCAGGGTGAAAGCCGCCTGAAGCACTTCTCTTTTTTCAAAATAATGCTGCTCACCAGTGGAGAGAACCGGCTGATCGTCAAAAGCCGTAAGCAGACCGGCCGCATATCCATAATCCGGCTCTTCAGCAGGCTTCCTCTTCCGGTCAGGAAAGGTACCGTTTTTTTGATACTCATGAATCGACAGCAGGACAGCTGCAACATGCTGGCACTCCTGCTTAAAGGAAACAAGCTTCGGACAGCTGCATGCGGTCTGGAAGCTGCCACCCGGTCCATCCTGAATGGAAACCTCAAAAACCTCCGTGCTATGCACCTCGGCCCGGCAGCTGTCCTCAAGGTATTCGATAAACTTCACTTTATTTGAACGGCGCAGCGCATCTCCACTCCGCACCGAGACTTTGCCGCACAGCTGCTCAATCGTTTTTTTGCTTACATGTCTATTCAAAGCAAGAAACTCCTCATCCGATTTTTCATGTTGAGTAAATTATACGTTTCTATTGAAGAAGGTGCAAAGCCATGCAACCTGCAGGTTCCGTCTTTTCCCTATAAAAGAAAGACTCCTTCAAAAGGAGTCTTGTCAGCCTTCGTATTGTTCGATCACTTTGAAAATCTGTCCAACTTCCTGAACCAATGCTTGTTAACAAGAAACAATACGACACCGATCAAGCCCCCCGTGACGATTGAACCTGCAAGAACCGTTACAATTTCCATTGGTCCAAAAGGTCTCATCAGCTGTGCAAATGAAACGGCCATCACTAAACCTATCGGAACAATAAAAAACAGAATATTCTTACTCATTTAATTCTCCGCCTCTCAAGAGCTTTCAGGTAATCCAATAACATTCTATTCGCTCAAACCCTGCCTATTTCCTGTCTAAATAGACGGATACAGCATCAATACAGCTCTAAAAAGTAAAGCGCTTGCAAAATCATATAATCCTGTTAAACTTGTATACAAGTATACTTGAATATTAGGAAGGTTGGATAATGGCTAAACACATTGAGTCCATGTACCCTGAAAAATGGCTGTCACGCGCATCGGCTGGGGAAAAGATCGCTTGTGAGCTGAGAATTTCCATTGTTTCAGGATTAATTGAAAACGGTACCATCCTGTCGGAAAACAAGATTGCTGCTGATTTTTCCGTGAGCCGCTCGCCTGTAAGGGAAGCGCTGAAGATTCTGGGCTCGGAGAACATGGTTCGGCTCGAGAGAATGGGCGCTGTGGTGAACGGCGTAACAGACCGTCACATTGAAGAGATTTATGATGTACGCCTCATGATTGAGTCATTTGTATTTGAAAGGCTTAGTAAAGCCGACACCGTCCCCCTCTCAAATGAACTGGAAAAAATCTTTGAGATGATGAAGGTTGCCATTAAATACGGGGATGCAGATGAGTTTTCTTTTCAGGACATTCTGTTCCATGAAACCATCATCAAGGCAATCGATCATTCCTACATCCTGATGATCTGGAATAATCTGAAGCCGGTGATGGAGAGCCTGATCCTGCTGTCAATGCGGGTCCGTTTTAAGGAAAAGTACGAAGATTTTGCCCGGGTCCTGGCTAATCATGAGCTTTACATCGAGGCGATCCGAACAAAGGACCGGGATTTGATGATTCAATCGCTTCATCAGAACTTTGATGATGTCCAAGGGAAGGTTGAAGACCTTTGGATGTCTCAGCGCCTCCTCACAAAAGGGGCAAAGAAAGACGAAAGCTAAACAGCTTCCGCACCAGTTACTACATTTGAAGGAGAGATGAACATGCCATTAGTGATTGTTGCAGCCGGAATACTCGTATTGCTGCTTTTGATTATGGGATTGAAGCTGAATACGTTTGTTTCCCTTTTGATTGTATCGTTTCTTGTCGCATTAGCCCTTGGAATGCCGCTTGAGGACATCGTAAAGACGATTGAAACCGGAATCGGCGGAACGCTCGGGCATCTGGCTCTGATTTTCGGCCTCGGGGCGATGCTCGGGAAGCTGATTGCCGATGCAGGCGGAGCCCAGCGCATTGCCATGACGCTTGTAGAAAAATTTGGCCAGAAGAATATCCAATGGGCGATTGTTGCATCCTCTTTCATCATCGGAGTGGCCCTGTTTTTTGAAGTAGGGCTTGTTCTTTTAATCCCAATCGTTTTTGCAATTTCGAGAGAATTGAAGATTTCCATCCTGTTCCTCGGTATTCCGATGGCCGCTGCGCTTTCCGTTACCCACGGATTCCTGCCGCCCCATCCGGGACCAACAGTAATTGCCGGGGAGTATGGCGCGAACCTCGGGGAAGTTCTGCTGTATGGGTTTATTATCGCCATTCCGACCGTCATCATCGCGGGTCCGGTCTTTACGAAGATTGCCATGAAAATTGTACCGGCATCTTTCAAAAAAAGCGGAAGCATCGCTTCACTCGGCGAACAGAAGCAGTTTAAGCTTGAGGATACTCCAGGCTTTGGCATCAGTGTTTTAACAGCGATGCTGCCGGTCATCTTAATGTCGATTGCCACCATTATCAAACTGACGCAGGAGACGATGGGCATTGAGCCGAATGCGGTTCTCGCAGCTGTTCAATTTATTGGAGACGCATCCATTGCCATCCTCATTTCATTGCTGGTTGCCGTTTATACAATGGGAATCGCCAGAAAGATTCCGATTCAGACGGTAATGGATTCGTGTACGGCAGCTATTACCCAGATCGGGATGATGCTTCTGATTATCGGAGGCGGCGGTGCTTTTAAGCAGGTATTGATTGACGGCGGTGTTGGAGATTACGTAGCGAAGCTGTTTGAAGGCTCTTCCATGTCACCGATCCTTCTTGCCTGGATCATTGCAGCCATTCTCAGGATCTCTCTTGGCTCCGCAACCGTTGCAGCTTTAACAACAGCCGGGCTGGTTATCCCGCTCCTCGGCCAGACAGATGTAAACCTTGCGCTTGTCGTTCTATCCACCGGTGCCGGAAGCTTAATCGCCTCGCACGTAAACGATGCCGGCTTCTGGATGTTCAAGGAATACTTCGGATTAACCATGAAAGAGACCTTTGCAACCTGGACCCTGCTTGAAACGATTATTTCAGTAGCAGGGCTTGGATTCATCTTGCTTTTAAGTCTCGTAGTTTAAAAACATTAAGAAAGAAAGCAGACTATTTCTGCTTTCTTTTCTTTATTATGGGGGTGATCATGTACACAAAGATAACGAAGAGGTTTAATCCAATCGTTTCTATTAGCGTATAGTTCCCCATCAGAAGAGTGAAAACCCAAACAAATATACTCAAACCAGCTATTTTTAAATAGTCATTCATCCCGAGTTTCACTTTTACCCACCTTTAGTTATGGTTCATTTACTGTGTCACCTAAGACACGTGTTCTAGATTACTGCCCAAACAGGCCATTCTCTTTTTTATTGTCCCAATCGACCCAATCACTCTTTTTTCGCTTGAAAGAAAGACAAAACAAGTCAAAAACACCCCGTTGTGAAGTTTGGTTTCCGGTTCTATACTTAAGTTGTAAGAAAATTCTTTACAAAAACGGGGGACGTGAAATGAAACGATTATCAGGCGCATTTGCCTTTCTATTAACATTAAGCGGTTTACTTGCAGGCATGGCTGGACAAGCCCGTGCCGCTGTTGAATCATATATGACTGCCTTACCGATTAAGAGTCTCTTTGCTGCCAATATCTTCGAGAAGGCTGCTGCCGTAATGGGAAATCTTCAGAAGGAAAAGCGAGAGGCCGTGTTGTTAAAGGAAGGCCGATCAGAATTTGTGTTTGCATATGGCCCAATTGAGATTTTCGGTATGAAAGAGCAAATTCATTCCGCTGCAGCAGTTGGAAATGACATTAGAGATGGCCCGTTCATGAAGGCTGCAGTGAAAGGAGCAAGCCAGAAGATTGCCTTTCCATATCTTGATACATCTTGATTTTACTAGAAAATAGAAAATCCTTCCACCTATTTTCGGACGCAATTCTTGTAAGGGCTGCCCAGTCCTCACTTTCCCTGTACTTGGCCGCAGAGGCAAGCAGAGAGTCGTGGAGCAGCCCCGCCATCGGCATTGGCTTTTGCCGCTTAAGCACCATTCATTCCGTGGACGCAGTCTGCCAGACCGAGGCCTAGCTGGAACACTCCTTTTTTGCTGTTCTCTTCCCATAGCCGTTTTAAATCGTGCAGTTGAAGAGCGCTGCACTGTAAACCTCCTCCTCTTTGTCCGGTTCCATGCCGGCTTAAGCTTAGCTGAGGACTCCAGCGACACGGACCAAAGCCTCCATCCCGCCGTTTCTCTCCCATTCCTTCCTCTCCAAGCACCAGATCCTACTGTGCTCATCCAGCAAAACAATTCTGTTTTCTTCAGGTCAGCCCTGCGCCCTGATCCTATTTTTTCCTCTTCTGTACTCCAGCTGCAACTTCACCTTAAACTCCGCCTTTACTGGATTTTTCAGCTCGGTTCCTCCGTGCTCTCCTGTCCGATATCCTTCCTCTCTTAAAGAAAACCAGTAATAGAACGGTAAGCAGCCTGGTTTTGTTTATCACTGGATTATTTGGGTATTAAAGGAATATTAAAGTGCAGAAATCCTCTTGTTCCAATTAGGTCTTTGGAAGGTTTTCCTGTTTTGAATTCATTAAGAATGAGAGGTTGGACGGGTATGAGAAAGATTCTTTTTATTGTTTTTGCCTGTACGCTCCTTGCTGCCTGCGATCCGCTCGCACCGTGGAGAAAAGAAGAACCAGCTGCAGAGACAGCGGCTGCTCCTGAAGCGGAGGCGGCTGAAACCGATGCAGCTGAAGAAATTTCTACTGAGAGTGATGAAGAAGAGGACTCATTGCCTGCCGATGAGTCACCAGAGAGCACAGAAGAGACGGTGCCTGAGGAAGAAGAAGAGACACCAGCTCCCGAGGCCGGCGACATGCCCCCTGTCTCTGAGCAGATACCTGTTCCAACCGTTCAGATTGCTTCTCCTTATGATGAAAAGGGAAATATAAAGGAAAAGCATACGGAAAAAGAAATAGTAGAGAAGTATATGGATGATAAAGGGAGAATTTTCTTCGGGCTTGATGAGAACCCGATTCGCAGCATCATCAGCGGAGAGAAAGGCAACGTCCAAAACATTACCAACTACAGCGATGCTTTTATCGATATTGGCAGCGATCCGGCTGTTGCCTATGAAATTTCAGACCCTGCTGTCATAGAGTCTGTGTACCAATTCTACTTGAGCAATCCTCCTGTAGAGCTTGAAGGTAAAGATCCATCCGAATACAGGACTTGGGAGGAAGCGACCAACCTGGAGCGGGGCATAATGAAAATGATTTACCTGATAGCCCCGGTGTTTCAATCTGTCGATTACATGGCGGCGAACGGGCAGTATGACGATGAATCCTTTTCGCTCCTTCTTGCCGAATTTGAGAAGGCCGGGGCTCCAATGGTATTGATTCCCGCCCCGCAGACCCCGATTGATTTGCAGCTGTTCGAAAATATGCGCCAGGTAAACGGCATGTGGGGCCAGCTCGGCAAATTTGAGGACCCCGCCGGCAATCAAGAAGAGTTTATGAAGCAATTTCTGGAGACGAAGCAGGAAACGAACAATCTGATCGCCCGCCTGAATTATGCCCTCAGCGAAAAAATGGAATAGAAAAAAGCGGAATCCCTATTAACGGGATTCCGCTTTCCTTATTTGTTCACGTCTTTTCTCATCAAGTAAATCCACATCGCTGCATAAACCGGCAGCAGCAGCACTAAAAAGACCGGCGCAGAAAATATATCCTGAACGAGCATGTGTCAGCATCCTTTTTCGTTATTTATTTTAGGCTGTCCCATGGGAACGGGAAAAACAAATAAAAAATGACAGCAATCGGGACAGAAAGGAAATAAGCAGCGACAGGATTCCGGTAATGAACATACAGGACACTGAAAAGAATGATGTTCAGCGGAATGTTCAGCCAGCTGTTCCAGCCATGGTCATATACATACATCCCTTTGTGCGCAAACAGCACCTGAATCACCGAGTAAAAGGCAACCCACACGGACATATAGAAGATCCGGTTCCGCTCCGGAAAGCGCTGAAGGTAAATAATCAGCCCCATCGGACAAATAAAAAAGGTGAACGCTGCGTTAATCAGGGAATGATTGAGCCATTCCGCCGTCACTCCCCGAAAGGCCCACAATGTATGGTTGTAATAAAAATAATTGTATAGAAGATTAATGACGATAAAATACAAGATGGTCGGATACTGCTTTTTCCATTGCGACCAATCGATAAATTTCCACGCAAACAGGATCCAAACCGCTATAACAAGCAATAAGTACACATTCATCCACTCCAAACAGCCTCTATACATGAATTGTTGACAGCAGCAACCATCCTTATACGTGCTGCTCCCCTCCCCTTAAAAATTGAATAGGCAAAGGCCTCTCCCGGTGGTAAACTCAGATTAATACCATGCAGTGTGACACCGCTTTTTTGAAAACGCTTACTATATTGATAAATTAAAAGAGGTTGATTACTTTGGCAATTGAGATAAAAGAGCCTGCAATCTTCAGGCATACCGGAAGTAAAATCATCACGAGCGACCGTGACATTTCAATTCTCGCAAGAATAGAGGAGCCGATGGTGGCTGTGCTCGGAAATGTACTTAGCGATGAGGAATGCGATGAGCTGATCCGTATTTCCAAGGACCAGCTGAACCGTTCAAAGATTGGATCTTCAAGAGATGTGAGCAGCCTTCGCACGAGCAGCAGCACCTTTCTTCCCGAGACAGGAAATGATGTGGTGGAGAGAGTGGAGAAAAGGGTATGCAGCCTGATGGGTGTCCCCGCTGCAAACAGTGAAGGGATCCATATCCTCAACTATAAACCGGGACAGGAATACAAGGCCCACTTCGACTATTTTAAAAAAGAAAATAGCAACCCGCGGATCTGCACGCTTGTGATGTACTTAAACGATGTGGAGGAAGGCGGGGAAACCTACTTCCCGCACCTCAAATTTTCTGTCCTGCCGCAAAAAGGGACAGCCGTATATTTTGAATATTTTTATCAGGATCCTGCCCTGAACGAACTGACCCTCCACGGTGGAGCACCCGTCATTCAAGGAGACAAATGGGCCGCGACCGTTTGGGTGCGCAGGAAGCAGTACAAGTAACAGAAAAAAGCCAAGTAACGGCCCGTTACTTGGCTTTTATTCGTTCATCCTAAGAATGAACGGCAGTCCAGTTTTTTTTTTCGATTAGTCCGAGCGTCTCTGCAGTGGACGCATGGATCTCGCGGAAAAGCTGCTGGTTTCCACTAAGAGAGATGCCGTATGAAGGCACCATCTCTTTAATCTTCGGCTCCCATTGCCCGATATGCTCAGGGAAGCACCGGTTGAGGACATCCAGCATGACATGAACGGCGGTGGAAGCACCCGGAGAAGCTCCAAGCAGAGCGGCAACTGACCCGTCTGCTGCACTGACGACCTCTGTCCCGAACTGCAGCGTCCCCTTGCCTCCAGCCTCTGTATCCTTGATAACCTGAACGCGCTGGCCTGCCACGATGATATCCCAATCTTCGCTCTTTGCATTCGGAATAAACTCGCGCAGATCATCCATCCGTTTTTCGTTTGACAATAACACCTGCTGAATCAGATACTTCGTCAGCCCCATCTCTTTCACACCGGCTGCGAGCATCGTCATCAGGTTGTTCGGCTTAACCGAACCGATCAGGTCAAAGTAGGAACCGGTCTTAAGAAACTTCGGTGTAAAGCCGGCAAAAGGACCGAACAGCAGGGATTTTTTATGGTTGATGTAACGTGTATCAAGATGCGGCACAGACATCGGCGGAGCGCCTACCTTTGCTTTGCCGTACACTTTTGCGTGGTGCTTTTCCACCACGGCCGGGTTGCTGCAGACCATGAACAGCCCGCTGACAGGGAACCCGCCAATCTGCTTTGACTCCGGTATACCCGTCTTCTGCAGCAGCGGCAGGCTGCCGCCTCCACCCCCGATAAAGACGAATTTTGCATGATGATTTTCCGTTCTGCCGCTCTCCAGGTTCTGCACTTTTACATTCCACGATCCGTCACCGGCACGTTTCAGATCCTTGACACTATGTCTGTAGTGGACCTTTACACCCCGCGTCTGCAAATGTCCGATCAGCTGTCGGGTAAGTGCTCCAAAGTTCACATCCGTTCCGGAATCAATCTTCGTCGCCGCGACCGGCTCTCTTACTTTCCGGCCTTCCATAATAAGAGGCATCCATTCCTTCAGCTTCTGCCTGTCCTCTGTGTATTCCATTCCCTCAAATAACGGATTGTTTGAGAGCGCTTTAAATCGCCTGTTCAGGAAGGATACATTTTTCTCCCCCATCACAAGGCTGATATGCGGAATCGGCATGATAAAATCCTGTGGACGGCTGATCAGCCCGCGCTCCACTAAATAAGCCCAGAACTGGCGCGACAGCTGAAATTGCTCATTCACATTGACAGCCTTGCTGATATCAATAGTCCCGTCCCGCTTTTCAGTCGTATAATTCAGCTCGCACAGGGCCGCATGCCCTGTACCGGCATTGTTCCACTCATTTGAGCTCTCCTCACCTGCACTCGGGAGTTTTTCAAAGATTGTAATCTCCCACTCCGGCTGAAGCTCCTTTAAAAGCGCGCCGAGCGTTGCACTCATGACACCGGCACCGATTAAAATAACATCTGTTTTCCTCTGCATGCTGCTCACTCTTCCTCATCCCCTATATTTATATAACAAGGCGGTCCCCACACTGGAGTTCCTCAGCAAGCAGCGGCACCGCCTAGATCCCAAAACCAAATGTATGTGCTTTCAATTTCATTATACCTCAAAACAAAAGGAAAATAAGTTCCGTTATCAGATAATTATAAAGTATTTTGAAGTAATTAAAAAGTGTGAATTGATGAACGATGGGCTGGAGAGGGAAAATAATGGGCGGATGTTGGAGGAAAAGCACTTCACCCGGTTGTGATTTTTTCTACTGTACCTCAGGAATGTATGACCCAAATGGTGAATCAATTACCGCAGTACCAATATGAGAAATCTTGAATGAATCAACAGGGACTTTCTTTTCTAAAACGTGTCCGGATCAATATGTTCATTTGAACGGGTCATTTAACTAGGAATAAGGGTATGTTTACATATAATGGAGAAAGACTTTTCAGGGGAGGCTGCAAAATTGGAGATCGTATCTTTGCTGCTGGCATCTATAGGTTTAGTTTCAGTTCATGTGATAGGTTTCTTTTATCCGGATTGGCGAAAAATGAACGGAAAAAGAGATTTATCAGAGTGGGAATTATACGGAGTTCGAGCTTTGGGGATGGGTGTGATGCTTCTAATGGTTGGGCTTAGTCTATTTCTTTTAAGACTATGAGAGAGGGGCAGTTACAAGTGTTTTTATCAGATAAATTGAACTTAGCCTTCAGGATATCAACTATTTTGCCAAAATATCGATCGTTTTTATGACTTAATGATCAAATCTAGCCGGATATCAACTTTCCGGGCGGGTTCAGCAGGTCCGGGAGCAGGAAAACAGGGGTTTTGACCTGAAAATCCCGATCCATCCATTGAAAAAAAAGAGCAGACCCGCCGTTTATCAGCGAAATCTGCTCTCTTATTTGCGAAAATTTTCATTTATTTGCGAAAATCGACTGGATATTTGCGAAAATCCGAGGTTTATTTGCGAAACGGGAAATCAGCATGGGATTCTGCCCCGGCTCCCGTTTCAGCCAAATCCCGCCGCTAGCGTCCAGCGTGCTGGTTATTCTTACTTAAACGCCGGAATCGCCGTTTCATCGTATTTCTCTTTTAAAAACTTGCGGACTTCCGGGCTGTTGATGGCTTTTGACAGCTTCTGGATCGCTTCTGAATCCTTGTTGTCCTCCCGGGCGACGAGGCTGATGGCGAAGTCGTTCTCGGTGCCTTCTGTCAGCAGAGCGTCGCTTTTCGGTGTGAGGCCAAGCGGTGCAGCGTAGGCTGGTGTCATAAGAACAGCGTCCGTGTCATCGTAGGCTCTTGCAAGCATGAGCAGGTCCACTTCTTTGAACTGCAGGTTTTTCGGGTTTTCCTCGATGTCTTTCTGGGTGTAGTAGACATCCTTTTTCTCTTTCAGCTTGATGACGTCATGCTGGGCGAGCAGGGAAAGGGAACGGTCGATGTTGGAGACATCGTTCGCGATCGCCACGGTCGCTCCTTCCGGAAGCTCTTCAGCTGATTTGAACTTTTTAGAGTAAAGGCCATAGTTGGCGAAGTAGACCGGTGTGATGGAAACGAGCTCTGCATTGTTTTTCCGGTTGAATTCTTCCATGTACGGAACGTGCTGGAAGAAGTTCGCATCGACTTCTTTTGCAGCAAGGGCGGTGTTTGGCTGAACGTTGTCGCTTAGTACAACCGTCTCAAGCTTCACCCCTTCTTCGGCAAGCTGCGGTTTGATTTCATCGAGAATTTCCGTCATCGGCGGGATGAGCGACGCTACTTTCAGCGTTACGTCCTCCTGCTTCGGTTCCTGTTTCTTTTCTTCTGCCTGGTTTCCCTGGCTGCAGCCGGCCAAAATAAGGAAGGCCATCATAAATACAGTTAATTTTTTCATGCTGTTATCCTCCAACGTGTTATCGTTTATCAAGAATTCTGGCAGCTGTCGTCCCAGTAAATTGAACGAGCTGGACCAGAATCACCATAATGATGATCATAACCATCATCAAGTCTGTTCTGAATTGCTGATAGCCATACCGGATCGCAAAATCTCCAATACCGCCGCCTCCGACGACTCCCATAATCGTCGAATAAGAAATAAAGCTGATGATCGAGGTGGTCAATCCGAGAACGAGACCGGAGCGGGCTTCGACGTAGAGAAACTTGAACACGATCTCCCGGATGGAAGCCCCCATGGAAACGGCCGCCTCGATGACCCCTTTTGGCACATCCAGCAGGGACTGTTCGACAAGGCGCGAATAGTGGGCGATGGCGATGATGGCGAGGGGAATGGTGGCCGCCGTGGTTCCGATCGCTGTCCCGACGATGAGTCTTGTGAACGGAATCAAAAACACGACCAGCAGCAAGAAGGGAAACGAGCGGATAATATTGACGAGCAAATTCAGTGTTGAAAACACCGCCCGGTTCTCAAGCAGCTGGCCCTTCCGGCATAAAAACAAAACCGTTCCGGCCGGCAATCCAAGCAGCACCGCTGCCAGAATGGAAACGCCGACCATAATAAAGGTCTGGCCGATCGACCGCCAGATTTCAGGGCCGTATTGGATCAAAATATCAGGCATGGCCGGGATCACCTGCCTTCTTCAGCTCATCCGCAAAATAGCGGGCCGATTTAGTGATCACTGCAACCCCATCCGGCTGCCGGTCCACCGTTTCGTAAATTTTGCCGTCTTCCATGATGGTGATCCGCTGGCAGATGCTTTTGATGACCTCCATTTCATGGCTCACGATGACGATGGTCACGCCAAAACGCTGATTGATGCTCTCCAGCACCTTGAGCAGATCTGCGGTCGTTCCCGGGTCAAGTGCGGAGGCCGGCTCATCGCACAGCAAAACCTGCGGCTGGTTGGCAAGCGCCCTCGCAATCGCGACCCGCTGCTTCTGCCCGCCGCTCAAGCGTGCCGGATATTGATCCGCAAGCTTCTCAAGGCCGACAAAGCGGAGGCACTCCAGCACCCGCTCACGCCGGTCCTTCTTCGGATAGCGGGCGAGTTCCAATGCAGCCGCGACATTGCCATAGACCGTCTTATTCGCCGCCAGATTGAAATGCTGAAAGATCATCCCGATCGATTTTCGGGCCTCACGGAGCTCCCGGCTGCTCATCGCGGTCAAGTTCTTTCCGCTGACCTCGACATCCCCCTCATCCGGAGCCTCAAGCAGGTTCATCAGCCGCAGCAGCGTGGATTTTCCGGCACCGCTCGCACCGATGATGCCGTGAATTTCGCCCTCTATTATCGTCAAAGACACAGACTTAACTGCCTCGAATTTCGAAAAATGCTTCCTGACATTTCTTAGTGCAATCATAAAAAAACCCCTTTCCAGGGAATAAAACAATGAGATTAATTATAGCTGAAACGGGCGGGGCTGTCATGTCCGCTGTCTGTAAGCAATTTTTCCTTCACGAGCTTTTTATTGCGCTCCTGGAACACTTCATTATGGGAGGACACCATCGCGTAGGGGTCCGCTTCCGGCTGGATGTAGGTCTTGGCCCGGTTCACCGCGTTCGCCGCATCCTGGAAGCAGCCTGCGATCAAATTCAGCTTCCCTTCATGGCTCAGGATATCACCGGCTGCGAAAATTCCTTCCACTGATGTTTCACTGGACGCATTTCCAGCGATGTAAAAATCATTCGCCATCTCAATATTCAGACCGCTGTTTTTCAGCAGGCTTGTGTCCTGCTCATATCCATGATTGATGATGACATCATCGACATCCAGATGACTCTCTTCCCCTGTCTCGCTGTTGTACAGCTTAACGGTTTCGATCGCATCCTGATTCTCACAGGCGATCAACTTTGTAATGGAAGTATGGGGAAGACATTGAACGGTGCTGTTCATTAATTGGGCAACCTGCGCTTCATGTCCGGTAAGGGTTTCTTTTCGGCAGACGATATAAACTTGCTTCGCAAACGGCTCCAACTCATTTGCCCAGTCCACGGCAGAGTTGCCTCCACCGGAAATGATGACCGTTTTGTCTTTAAATCTCATTAAAGAAGGAATGGTGTAATGAATGTTGGCCACTTCATATTTGTCTGCCCCGTCAATATCGAGCTTTTTCGGATTCAGGATCCCGCTTCCCACTGCAAGGATCACGGTCTTGGTCTCATGCCTGCTGCCTGAAGCAGCTGTCAGCGTATAGGTTCCATCCTGATTGCGGACAATGGCTTCAATTTTTTCGTTGAGAACGACCTCCGGCTGGAAGGTAAGCCCCTGCTGGACGAGCTGCTGCATGACTTTTGCGCCTGTCGCCGGTGTTAACCCGCCAACGTCCCAGATCATTTTCTCCGGGTATACGTGAAGCTTGCCTCCCAGAGCCGGCTGGTATTCCACAATCTTCGTTTTCATTCCCCTTAACCCGCTGTAAAAAGCAGAGTAAAGCCCCGCCGGCCCTCCGCCAATGATGGTGACATCAAACAATTCCCGCTCAGCCATATCCGTCCACTCCCAATCAACTGTAATTGATTATCATTATCAATAAGAATAAAACATTTTCCGCTGCTTTACAATTTAAAGTTCGCTTTTGCTAATAAAAATTAGTTGACACTCTCAGAAGACAGGCGATATAGTTAACGTATACTGATAATGATTATCATTACTACTTATACAAATTGGAGGGATGACAGATGGTTCGGCTCTTTACAGAAGATTTCAGCATCGGCTACGGGGAAGAGCTCATTGTCAAAAATCTGAATGTACAGATTCCGGATAAAAAAGTGACAGCCATTATCGGCTCGAACGGGTGCGGGAAATCGACTCTTTTGAAAGCCATTACACGAATCATCTCCCACCAATCCGGGACAGCCCTTTTGGACGGCAAAGAGATCTCAAAAGAGAATACGAAGACACTGGCTAAGAAAATGGCGATCCTCCCCCAGACTCCTGAGGGTGCAGCTGGACTGACAGCCGGAGAACTTGTGTCTTACGGACGCTTTCCCCACCAAAAGGGACTTGGCAGACTATCAGCCCGTGACCACGAAGCCATCGACTGGGCACTGGACGTAACAGGTACGTCTGAATTCAAGTACCGCACGGTCGACTCCTTGTCCGGCGGACAGCGCCAGCGGGTCTGGATTGCGATGGCTCTCGCCCAGGAAACGGAGATCATCTTCTTGGATGAGCCGACGACTTACCTGGACATGGCTCACCAGTTAGAGGTACTGGAGCTGCTGCAGACCCTGAACCGGGAACAGGAACGGACCATCATTATGGTGCTGCATGACCTGAACCAGGCAGCACGATTTGCGGATTACATGATCGCGATGAAGGACGGAAAGCTCGTTAAAGCAGGATCGCCTGATGAGATTGTCACTACCCAGACACTAAGGGACGTTTTCCAGATTGAAGCCGTGATCGGACGGGATCCCCATACATTTAAACCACTTTGCATGACCTACAATTTAATAAAAGGAGATCAGAAACATGAAGAAGCTATTCATCCCGCTTATGCTCGTACTGGTTCTTATCATTAGTGCCTGCGGCAAGCAAGAAGGAACAGAAAAAGAAAACACAGCAGCAAAAGAACCGGAGACGTTTACATATGAATCGGAAACAGGACCGGTCGAAGTTCCATCCAATCCAAAACGCGTTGTAATGCTATCCGGGTTCACAGGCAATGTCCTGCACCTCGGCGTGAATGTAGTCGGAGCGGACGTCTGGTCCAAGAACAACCCGACCTTCGCAAAAGAAATGAAAAGTGTTGAAGAAGTTTCCGATGAAAACCTCGAAAAAATCATCGAGCTCGAGCCGGACCTGATCATCGGCTTATCCAATATTAAAAACGTTGATAAGTTAAAGGAAATTGCTCCAACCGTGACATACACGTGGGGAAAACTGGACTACTTAAGCCAGCACGTTGAAATCGGGAAGCTTTTGAATAAAGAAAAAGAAGCCCAGGCTTGGGTGGACGACTTTAAGAAGCGCACCGAAACAGCGGGCGATGAAATCCGCGGAAAAATCGGGGAAGATGCAACCGTATCCGTTATTGAAGCATTTGGAAAAGACCTGTATGTGTACGGAAACAACTGGGCCCGCGGAACCGAGATCCTTTATCAGGGCATGAAGCTGAAAATGCCGAAAAAAGTAGAGGAAGTCGCTTTGAAATCAGGCTACTACACGCTGTCAGCGGAAGTCGTTCCTGACTACGCCGGAGATTACGTGATCCTCAGCAAATATTCCGATGCAGACACCTCTTTTGAAGAAACCGAAACGTTCAAAAACATCCCGGCAGTCAAAAGCGGCCAGTTGTTTGAAATGAAAGGCGAAGGCGCATCCTTCACGGACCCGGTTACACTCGAAAAACAGCTGGAGTTCATCAAAAAATCATTTATGGAAAGCTGATCAGTTGAGGAATTCTTTACAGAATTCCTCTTTATTTTAAGCTCTGTTAAAATTGCTGTAACTACTGCAGGCGGTGGAAAAAATCAACAGCATGCTTTACCATAGCCTTATCTTACGAAAGGAATCCGGCAAATCATGGCTAAATCAGCGCTTCGTTCTCTTTCATTTGCATTAAAACTTGCAGCTGCCCTGCTTTTGCTGGCAGCTATGTTTGCGGCTTCCATGATTTTTGGGGCAGCCGATGTGACACTTAAGGATGTATGGCTTGCCTTATCGTCTGATTCCGCAGAGAAAAACATCACGATTCTACGGGAGATCCGCCTGCCGCGTGAAATAGGAGCGGCCTTTGTCGGGGCGGCCCTGGCTGTTTCGGGAGCGATCATGCAGGGGATGACAAGGAATCCGCTCGCCGATCCCGGATTATTGGGACTGTCCGCGGGGGCCTATGCGGCACTCGCTGTCGTGCTCGCACTCTTTGATTCTGCCAATTACCTGGCCGTCATGGCGGCCTGCTTTACAGGAGCGGGCATCGGTGCCGTGCTCGTGTTCGGAATCAGCTCTATCCGCAGGGGCGGGTTCTCCCCGCTGCGCATCGTGCTCGGAGGGGCAGCCATCTCCGCTTTCCTCTACGCCATCGCGGACGGTGTGAAGCTTTATTTCAAAGTCTCAAAAAATGTCACGATGTGGACATCCGGAGGGCTGATCGGGACGAACTGGAATCAGCTGCAGATCATCATTCCGGTCATCCTTGCTGGACTGGCTGTGTCCATCCTGCTTTCCAGACAGCTTACGATCTTGAGCCTGAATGAAGAGGTCTCCATCGGACTGGGCCAGAAAACAAGAGCGGTTAAAGCCATTTTGTTTCTGACCGTTATCCTTCTGACCGGTTCAGCGGTTGCCCTGGCCGGAAATCTCGTCTTTCTTGGTCTGATGATCCCGCACATCGTCCGCCCGTTAACCGGGAACGATTATCGGTTCATCCTGCCAATGTCTGCGGTCGCCGGAGCAATTTTCATGCTGTTTGCCGATACAGCGGGCCGCACGCTGAATGCGCCCTTCGAGACACCAGTCGCCGCTATTGTCGCCATGCTCGGACTGCCTTTCTTTTTATTGATTGTCCGTAAGGGAGGGAACGCAATCCGATGATCGATCCAGCTTTGATCCGTAAACAGCGTATAACAGTGGCGGCTTCCATCATCCTGATCCTTGGAACGATTGCCGTCAGTCTCGGATTGGGTTCAGCCTCCGTCTCTTTCGACCGGATTCTCCCCGCCCTTTTTGGCCAGGGAACGTTCAAGGAGGAGTTTGTCCTGTTCGACCTCCGCCTGCCGAGAATCCTCATCACCCTGCTTGCCGGTATGGCTCTTGCTTTATCCGGAGCAATCCTGCAGGGCATCACAAGGAATGATCTCGTAGACCCCGGTTTCATGGGCATCAACTCCGGGGCCGGGCTCGCGGTTACCGTGTTCTTTTTATTCGTCCCAATCGAACCGGGTTCCTTTATCTACATCCTGCCGCTCACCGCTTTTATCGGAGGGCTGCTTACCGCTTTAGCTATCTACTTTTTCGCCTACAGCAAGAAAAACGGCATGCAGCCCGTCAGCCTCGTGCTCGTCGGGGTCGGATTCTCCATGGCCCTCTCCGGGGCGATGATCGTCCTGATTTCGTCAGCTGACCAGGTAAAAGTCGACTTTATCGCCAAATGGCTCGCCGGAAACGTCTGGGGAACCGACTGGCCCTTCATCTGGGCCTTGCTCCCGTGGCTTGTGGTTCTCATTCCGTTTGCGCTTTATAAGGCCAACACCCTCAACCTGCTCAGCTTGAGTGAACCCGTCTCCATCGGGGCTGGCGTTGCACTGCAAAAAGAAAGACTGATCCTGCTCCTCACCGCAGTCGGGCTCGCTGCATCCGCTGTCTCGGTCACAGGGGGCATCTCCTTCATCGGCCTCATGGCCCCGCACATCGCCAAAGCCATTACAGGACCGCGGAATCAGCTCTTCATCCCCGTCGCCCTCCTGCTCGGCGGCTGGCTGCTGCTGTTCGCGGATACGATCGGACGGAATATACTGGATCCAAGCGGAGTACCTGCAGGGATTATGGTTTCGCTAATCGGGGCCCCTTATTTTGTTTATTTGCTGATGAGGAAGTGAGCGGAATGGCAGGGGTTGTGCTCTGATTCCTTCGTCCCCTGTCTAGGGTGCACTCATGGTTACTGAGCAGGCGCTTGCGTTTGGGCAGCTTCATTGTGAAAAAGGCTGTATAGAAGCTCAGGGGATGGACCCTGAGCTTTTTCTTCTGCAGACGGCTTTTTGGAGTGGGAAATCGGAGAATACGGGCTAAAATGGAGACTTTTTTGTTCAGAAACAGAAGCAAGTCTGTCCAAGGGATGCAGAAAGGCCAAAATGCGCCTAGCAAATGCAGCCTAAAGCTTCTTATTTATACCGGCGGACCAATATATTATCGGAAATATCCATATATCGACGAAATTTTTCATATATTTGCGAAAATAATGATATATCGACGAAAATAAAAATATATCGGCGAATAATTCGATATATCGATTTTTCGGGAGATTTCGACACAGGTGGAGGAACTCAGTACTAAAGAAATCCAACAGAAACAGCCTCTCCAATCAAATAGAGCCTCTGTCCACAAACTTGGACAGAGGCTCTGTTTCATTCAGCCAAAAAAACCATGTACTGCACCGAGCACAGTAAAGATCACGAGATGATCGCCGATTGCGATCTTCAAGCTTTTCTTACTGATCAATCCGAATACGGAATTCTTCAGGTAGACGGCGCTGATGATGACGCCTATGAGCAGGCCGATCCAGGCTCCTTGCCCGATCTCCTGGACATTTGCAGTCTGGATGATGACGCCGACCAAAAAGGAACTGATGAATGCAATCACAATCGACAGGACATAGTGAACCGGTTTGTTTTCTTTGTTTTTAAGTAAAATGGAATAATAGATGGTGCCGTACAGGATATATAAAACGGCTCCGGTAAGGATGGCTGGCAGTGAGGGCAGCATGTTTCTCCTCCTTGCTGAGCAGAGATTACCCAGCTTCAATAGTTTGATAGATTTTGCGGACTCTTTTTAATTGCGGAGGGGAAAGGTATGCTTCCCGCTCCCTTAGTACGTTTACGAACTCCGCTTTGTTTGCATCGTTTACGGCATGAAGAGTGCTCTCTGCATGCTGGGGAATTTCCTTTGGCCTGCAGGTTTCCAGATGGCTGAGCAGAAATGGAAAAATAGATTGTCGGTTCTGCTCACTTGCAGCCGCCGTTTTAGCCAGCGTTAAAATTCCTTTGTCGACTGTAATTACAGAGCCTGCCAGAATGGCTTGTTTGACCGTATCAAGATTCTCCATGATGTTCTCCGCCGATCGGTCCGCGATCACTGACAGTGCCGTCATTCCGCCCCAAACAAGCCGGTTATCATGGCTTTTCAGCAGTCCGATAAAGTCTGGCGCAAAGCTTGCCGTAAGCTCCGGCCTGACCTTGCCAATTTCATAAGCCACCTTGATGCAGTCATGGCGGATCTTCTTCTCTTTGTTTGACAGGTTTTCTATGATTTCTTTTATCCCTTCTGCATCTTCGCTGTTCGCCAGCTGATGGGCCAGTTCAATGTTCGGCTCTTCATCTTTGCGGCCCAGCTGTGAGGCCAGCATGTTTAGAATCGGCATATGATTGCTCCTTGTTTACTCTTTTTTCCGTGCGTTCTGTCAGCCGGTAAATTCAAATGAATTCCTTCCGGAGGTCGTCACCCGGTTCCGCCCGGTTTCTTTAGAGCAGTACAGCGCTTTATCCGCTTCAACCAGAAGCTGATGCAGCGTTTTGCCGGCTTCCGCGCCGGCTATACCGAGACTGAATGTTACGGTGATCGAACCTTCCGCAGTGTGGAGCGGATGGTCTTCGAGCTGTTTCCGCAGCCGTTCAGCAAGTTCTGCTCCTTCTGATTCCGTGCAGCCTTCCAAGCCGATGACAAATTCTTCTCCTCCATACCTGGCGAGCCATCCCTGACCGCTTAGAAACGAGCGGCAAACCGCCGCTGCATGACGGAGCACCTCATCCCCGATCGCATGGCCGTGCGTATCATTGATTTTTTTAAAATGATCCAGATCAGCGAGAATGAGCGTAAATGGGATCTTATTTTCAAGAGATGACTGCAGTGCGGCCTCACAATGCTTGAAAAACGCCCGCCGGTTATAGATGCCTGTCAGCTCATCATAGTAGGCGTAATGCTCAAGCTTGTCCTGCAGCTGCTTAAGCTCGGTGAAGTCTGTAAAAATCAGCAGCCATCCTTTTCGCTTGGATACATCCTGAATATGGGAAGTCCGGACTTGATAGGTATGAATCCTTCCATCATCACCGCTCAGCTGAATTTCCTGCTGCATGGACAGCTGGACATTTTTAATCGGCTCTGCTCCGCCGGATAGGAGGGGCCAGACTTCCTGAAAGCTTTTTCCGAACATTTCGGAGCTCACTGAGGGGAACATCGCGGCAAAAGTTCCATTGAACTCCACAATGCGGCCATCTTGATCGAGAACTGCTACTCCATCATTGATGCTGTTGAAGATCGCATCCTTTGCAATGGGAATCAGCGAGAACATACGGGATGTGGCGGCGGACCACAAGTAAAACAGGGAGGTGAGCCACAGCACCATCGGGACCGGATCGATTCCGTACGGTGTCAGTCCGACCAGATAAAGAAATGCAGTGACAATCGGGATCAGCTGCCCAACGAGCAGAGAAAGCAGCTGCGGGCGGTAGGTTGATGCGGTTTCCCGCCACCTCGTCAGGATCAGCAGGAATGCAGCCATCATGCATCCGAAGGTATACAACCCGTGGAAAACATACCAAATGCCGATTTCCTGATGCACATAAGGGGCTCCGAGAACCGGATCCAGCTCATAAACCCGGTAGTGCAAATGATGGAAATCGTTTGTGGCGACCATCCAAAAGGTAATGAACGGCACAACCATCAGCAGCCACGAAGCCTTTTTCGAAAAAGGAATCCCTAAATACGTGATAACAAACAGCAGCCCCATCGCCGCAGAAAAAGGCATTCCGGCATACAGAACGACCGTCCAAACCGTCATTTGCGCCATTGTCTCCGACATAAGAGCGAAAACCGAACCAAAGCAATAAATCAGTGAAAAAAAGGAATGCAGGATAAATACGTTCGCAATTCTCGTAAAATGCCTGCGCTTGATATACACATATGAACATAAAAATAAATTCAGTACCGTTGACGTACCGATCAGCGTGATCGCTGCAGTTAAATCAGAATTCACGGTTTTCCCCTCAACTAGATCGTCTTTTTCTTAAATGTAGCATAGTTCCTTTAGGATGGGGAGAGAGGAAAAAGAAAAAGGCCCCTCCGGTTTAGAAGGGGGGCCTGATCGTTTATTAAAGCTGTGTGAGCGTATTCGTCACGGTCATAACCGTTATGATAAACGCATTGATAAATCCAGCAAGATACGGGTTTCTCGTAACCTTATAAATCTTGCGTGAAATGACGGCAGCCACAATGAGTATGATGATAATCGGGAATAACCAGATTCCGATAATATGGGACAGATCATTGTAGAACACTTCACCGGTAATCCAGAAATTCATATATTGAATGACTACCAGAATGATAATGCCAATGGAGTTGGCGAGAGCCATGATTGCCGTATTGACCCACTCCCGGCTGCCGATTTTCACAAAATTAAAGCAGTTGATCGCGATTGAATTCGCAACATAGAACAGCAGGAAAAACGGGAGATACTTAAGTGCGATCAGCAGTTTATCAGGTGTAAAGGTTTTAATGGTCAGTACCCAGATGCGGAAATCCGCTTTGAAGAAGTAGTCTGCGATGAATACGAGACTATAGGCTAAAACAGATACCGTTAACGCGAGACCCAGAGTTTTCATCAGAGCTCTGAAGCTGATTAGAACGCCGGTTTCCTTAAGATCCAAGCCATTCTTCTTGGAATAGAAGAAGTGGGAAGCAGCCATTATCACTAAAGCAAACAATCCCGTCACAACACACCAGACTCCGATATAAAATGGCGGGAACTGCGGGAAAAATGCCGGAATACTAGCAACGGACCAGTTATAAAGAGCGAGATAACTAAAGTAAGAAACGAGTGCACTCGCAGCAATGCCTCCCCAGAACCAGAGCTTTCCTATGCCCTTAGGTGCAGCTTGTGCCTTCACTTCCTGATCAGCACGCAGAGAAGCAAAAGGAGCTGTAAACAAAAGTACCTTCGTCACAGAGACAATGAACAGGACAAAGCCAGCTAACCCAATAAAGTTAAAGAAGACTTTCCATTGCCAGATTTGATTAGAGCTATTGAGCTGGTCAGGAGCTCCTAATGAATCATCAAAAAACTCAATCGTGCTTTCGACTACATCCTTCGAAAAGTGATTCCATGGATGGATCTGGGCAGGATTGTAAATCACCCGGGTGGCTTCTTCGCCATCAATGGTCTGCTTATACAATTTGTAGCTCTCCCGCTTTTCCCCTTCAGCGGGATCTTTCCCAAAGTTTAAAAAGGACTGTGCCGGGTCTGTATGAATGTAGTTTCTTGGTACGGTAGGTTTTCCGTCTGCACCCATCGTTCTGAAGAAAAATTCATCATACTGGGCAGCGATTACCCCTACGTCCCTTGATCCGTAAACGTTTTCATATTTGGCGTCCTTAGGCTTCAGCGCCCAGTATAAAGGTTCTCCGGGATCGCTCGTATACATGGCATCATTGGCGATCAGCAGAACGGACGATACGAGAGGGTTCTCCTGCTTATTGTCCTCGTTGATGGACCAGTTCGCAGCCCTTGCACCATTGGAATGGCCGGTAATGCCGATCTTTTCTTTATCTACGTAAGGAAGATCTGCAAGTAATTTTACAGCGTCATACATTCCTGTACCATTTACAGGCCACTCCTCAGGTTTTACAGCATCTGAATTGCCGTGGCCATACATATCGATGGAAATGACCACATAACCCCGTCTAGACAATTCCACGTAATTCAAGTCCTGCATTTCCCGTGTATTGTACCAGCCGTGACTCGTAACAATAGCCGGAGCAGGCTGGTCTTTCGTTGCATTTTCAGGCACAAACAGCAATCCGCTCAGCATATGGCCTGAAGAAGTTTCCCACCTCAGATCCTTTATTTTCACCTGACCGCCTGACGTTTGAAGCAAAGATGCACCAATCGCACTAATCAAACATAAAACCAATGAAATGACCAGCATCCGGAATGATCTCTTTTTATTCATCTGCTCTCCCCCTCATTCTCATTATAGGAGTCTTTTCCTCCTATAATGTTTTCTTTTCCAAGTCAATAGCAGACAAAAAAAGACCCGTACTTTAAAAGGACCTTCGTAAAAGGGTCCTAAAAGCATGGGTCTCCAGTCTCTCACCATCGTTAACTTGTAAATTCAGGATACTTTTTATTGAAAGCGGTGTCAATCAATTTATTTCGGTTTTCGAAGTATTCCTAAAGAATCTGGTGACTTAAACTCTGTATAAATTTTTTATAGTATTTTTATACAAATCGGTATAATATTAGTAGGTAAATAATACTAGATTTAGGGGAGATAGGTTTGAAATTAAAATTATTAAAATATGGTATCGTTGCTTGCTTTTTATTTTGCTTAATTTTACCTAATCAAAGTTCAGCTGCTTCAGACAAAGTTAAGCCTATAATTTCAGGGGCTGGAAACAAGATTCTATTCATTGGTAATTCTTTTAATTCTATGTCGGGGGTAACCGCCAAGGATAACATAGATGGAATTGTGACCAAAAACATAAAAGTTTCAGGCACGGTTAACACGAAAAAGGCCGGAAGTTACAAACTTACTTATATGGTCTCGGATAAAGCTAAGAACAAAACGATCGTCATCCGTACCATTACTGTAAAAAAGGACACGGTTAAACCTACAATTAGCGGAGCCATCAATAACACAATTTATATCGGGAATTCTTTCAGCGCGTTGGCGGGAGTTACCGCGAAAGACAATGCAGACGGAAACATTACTAAATCTATTAAAGTGTCTGGTTCAGTTAACATCAAGAAGAGAGGAAATTACAAGCTTACCTATACCGTTTCGGATCGAGCAAAGAACAAAGCGACCGTCACCCGTACTATTACTGTAAAAAAAGATTCGATTAAACCTTCTATTAGTGGAGCTGCCAATAAAACAATATCCCTAGGTACTTCTTTTAGCACTATGGCAGGAGTTACAGCAAAAGATAATGTGGATGGAAATATTACCAAATCTATTAAGGTATCCGGTTCAATAAATTTGAAAAAAGCTGGAGTTTATAAAATTACTTATACAGTTTCGGATAAAGCAAAAAACACTTCTGTTGTAACTCGTATCATTACGGTTCTTGATAAGATTAGACCTGAAATTTCTGGAATACAGGATACACAGATTTACCTTGGTAATAATTTTAATGCTCTAGCTGGTGTTTCTGCTTCTGATAACAATGACGG
Source organism: Metabacillus mangrovi (assembly GCF_009711125.1). GTDB lineage: Bacteria > Bacillota > Bacilli > Bacillales > Bacillaceae > Metabacillus_B > Metabacillus_B mangrovi. The sequence continues at coordinate 86,384 of NZ_WMIB01000017.1, forward strand.
GAACCTTACATCCACTATCAAAGCTGTTGGTTCAGTCGATGTTAATAAAGCGGGAATCTACGTGTTAACTTATTCAGTCACCGATAAGTCCGGTAATACCTCTTCTGTCCAACGTAAGGTAACAGTGATTGATAACATCAAACCCGTTATTACCGGAACCCAAGATAAACAAATTAATTTTAATGAAGCTTTTGATCCTTTAGCTGGTGTTTCTGCTTCTGATAACAATGATGGGGATCTAACTTCTTCTATCAAAGTTGCTGGTTCAGTCAGCATTAATAAAGCGGGAATCTACATGTTAACTTATTCAGTCACCGATAAGTCCGGTAATACCTCTTCTGTCCAACGTAAGGTAACAGTGATTGATAACATCAAACCCGTTATTACCGGAAC
>NZ_WMIB01000018.1 GCF_009711125.1 Metabacillus mangrovi
CCCTCTTTCAAACGGCACGAAAACCCCCAGTTTTGGCACGCAAAAGAAGAATGGCACGCAACCAGGTGGGAGTGGCACGTAAAGTTGAGCTTGCGGCACGAACCCTCTTTCAAACGGCACGAAAACCCCGAGTTTTGGCACATAAAAGAAGAATGGCACGTAACCAGCTAGGAATGGCACGTAAAGTTGAGCTTGCGGCACGAACCCTCTTTCAAACGGCACGAGACCCCTCAGTTTTGGCACATAAAAGAAGAACGGCACGTAACTAGCTAGTAATGGCACGTAAAGTTGAGCTAGCGGCACGAACCCTCTTTCAAACGGCACGAAAACCCCTAGTATTGGCACATAAAAAAAGAATGGCACGTAACCCGCTAGGAATGGCACGTAAAGTTGAGCTTGCGGCACGAACCCTCTTTCAAACGGCACGAAAACCCCCAGTTTTGGCACGCAAAAGAAGAATGGCACGCAACCAGGTGGGAGTGGCACGTAAAGTTGAGCTTGCGGCACGAACCCTCTTTCAAACGGCACGAAAACCCTCAGTTTTGGCACAGAAAAAACGATGTAACCTGCTTAGAATTATGGATAACAATAAAAAGCCGGGACGCTTCAGCTAAGCGTTCCGGCTTTTTGTCTTATCTTTCAGGCAGCTTTTTGTTCAGAAAAAATGTGCCGAAGGGAATGATAGAGGCTAATACGGCAAGGCCCATTTTAATAATACTCCAGCGGTGCCGGTAAGCGGCGTGGAGAACGGCCAGAATAAACAGAACAAAAAACAGGCCGTGCAGAGATCCTGCGATGGTTACGGCCATTGGGATATCGGCCATATACTTGAGCGGCATGGCGATGGAGAGGAGGACAATAAAGGAGATTCCTTCAATCGTTCCTATGAGCCGGAGCCGCTGAATTGGTGTGGAGATAAGCATATACATCTTCCTTTCTAACAGGTTGCTACATTCATTATATACAATACAAGCTCTGGTTCATGTCCCATTTTGTCATTTGTCACAATAACTACAAAAACCGGTTAATGTCGATAAAACACAGTTGACTAATCGGAATTAATTGAATAAACTAAATTTATAAATTAGGCTGAATCGGTAAAAGGCTGTACCGTTCTGTTCCGGCCGCCATAAACTGAAGTTAGCCAACTTATCATGACTGATCGGTAAACCGAAGGTCCTGGACATTTGTTCAGGACTTTTTTTTATCGGCAAAGGGGGATTTATAATGAATAAGCTGATTATTTTTATTCTGGTCGGACTGCTTGCCCAGTTGATTGACGGTGCATTAGGAATGGCATATGGAGTAACTTCTACAACACTCCTGCTGACGTTTGGGATTGCACCGGCAATTGCTTCTGCTTCTGTCCATATTGCAGAGGTTGCTACGACAGCTGCTTCCGGTGCGTCCCACATAAAGTTTGGGAACGTGGATAAGAAGGCAGTCTTGAAGCTGATTATTCCGGGCTCCATCGGCGCTTTTGCAGGGGCATGCTTTTTAAGCAGTCTCCCTGGCGACTTAGTTAAGCCGTACGTTTCAGTCTTTTTGCTCGCACTTGGTGTTTATGTTATGATCCGATTCCTATTTCTTGTGCGTCAGTCAAAGCAGGTTGAAGACAAACTGGAGCTCTCTACGAAAAAAGCGGTTCCGCTCGGCCTTGTGGCAGGATTTTTTGATGCGACTGGCGGGGGCGGCTGGGGACCGATTGCAACACCGGTTCTGCTCTCTCAAAAAGGGACCTCTGCGCGCAAAGTAGTAGGGACGGTGGATACGAGTGAATTTGCCATCGCTTTGTCTGCAACACTCGGTTTTCTTATCTCACTCGGATGGGAGCAGGTAAACTGGATGTGGGCAGGGGCTCTTATGGTTGGGGGTGTCATTGCAGCACCGATCGCAGCCTGGCTCGTCCGGAAAGTTCCGGCGCATCTGCTTGGTGTGCTGGTAGGGGGGTTTATCGTTTTAACAAACGCGAGGACCTTGCTGCAGATCTGGGTGCCAAATGAGAGTGTTTACCCGTTCGTTTATGGTGCAATCCTGTTCACTTGGGCGGGAGCGGTTGCTTTTGCAGCCGTCCAGCACCGGAAGTTTCTCAGAAATTCAGATCAGGGAGAACTTCAAGTGTAGAGCGGAGAATACAATCGTTCAACAATGAAAACAGACAGCACTCCGGTGCTGTCTGTTTTTTTAGCTGCCCGGTCTTGGGGAGCCGGTAGGGAGATAATAAGGCGGAACTTTCAGCCAGCCTTTTTTAATCATCATGGATTTAAGAGCAGCATCGTATTTGATGACTTCCATCATATGTGAGGCAAATATGGCTGCTACATCCGTCCGGATGGATTGGGCGATTGCGGCTGCCATCATCGAAATATACGCTGCTGTTTTTACTCCGATGAAGTTGGCGATCTCATCATCCGTAAACCGCACCCCCGGCGGCACAGCAGAAGGATTCGAGTCGGGTTTATCCTGCTGGCCTGCATTTGGAAGCGGGACGCCTTCTGCCTTCAAAAATTCTTTTAAAAGGTTTACTGCTTTTTCCGTATCTTTTTTAGCGGTTTCCACAGAATGCTTCAGCTGCAGATCTGTGGTGATGTTTAAAAAGACACCATAAAAAGATTTTGCTTCCTCATACATGGTGTAGAGGGTCCATAAGGCCATCACTTCACCGACATGCAGAGGCGGTTTAGGCTCTCCATCCAGATTTTCTTTCATAACACTGATGATGGATTCGAAAATCCCTGCCAAGATTATCCCTCCGTTTTCGGCTGCTTAATGTCAAACAGTTCTTCAAGCAGCTCCCAGTTTTCAGGAAATGGTTCTCCAAGGACCCAGTAAGCTACACCGCGCAATTTATATTGCTGCAAAAGATTAAATTTTGCCCGCGCACTCTGTTCGTTTTCAAACCACACGACATGCTTCTTCCCATTTTCATCCTTGTAATAAAAGTAAGGGGACTGGCTTTTGTTGTCGAATTTAATTTCTGCTTTCTTAGCCGTGGCCAGATCTGCTGCTTCCTGTGGAGCGATTCGTTTTGCATACGGGTTTCCTTTCTTATAGGGCAGGATCCAATCATACCCATAAAGCGGCGAACCCATTACAATTTTCTCCCTCGGAATTTCGGTAAGTGCGTAATCCACTACTTTTTTAACCTGTTCAATTGGTGAAACAGCCATTGGAGGACCGCCGGACCAGCCCCACTCATACGTCATCAGAATCACAAAATCCGCAAGCTCCCCATGCCGTTTATAATCATGAGCTCCATGCCATGGCCCTGCCTGCTCATCACTCGTTTTTGGAGCAAGAGCGGTTGATACTGGATAGCCCGCTTTCTGCACACGGGGAATGATGGTCTCTAAAAATCCGTTATAGAGCTCCCGGTCTTTTTCACGAATATGTTCAAAGTCTATGTTAAGGGCTTTGTAGCCTTTTGCATTCATGGTATCGATGACACCGGTAATGAGCTTTTCAGAAGCTTTTTTGTCTGTGAAAATTTTATGAGCTATTTCCGGGGAAAAGTTTCCGTCCATAAAGTTAGTGAGAACGAGCATCGGTACCGTCTTTGTATCTTTGACGGCAGCAAGCGGTTTTTCATCTTTAATAGGGATCAGGCTTCCGTCCTCCCTGACCATATAGCTGAAAAATGCTGTATAGGAAAGAAGATTGCCTGAATTCCGGACTTCCTTGGCTGCAGCCTTGTCATCGGTCGGCTCAAGGAATCCGATGGTTTCAATCTGTCTTTTTTTATACTCTGTCTCTGCAGGATTTACATCCTTTGTTTTGTTGCTGATCTGATCCACTCTTGGCTTTTCATTTACCTTCATCATCTTCGGCTGGTTATTTTCATCGCTTGCGTTTCCGCTTCCCATACAGCCGGAAAGAAGCACAGAAAAACCAAGAAGGAGAACGAATAATTTTTTCATGGCCAAAAACCTCCTTTTAAAAATGGCATTGCTAACCTTTTCCTTAGATTGCGTTACGACCGACAGATTATGCACAGCAAGTAAAACGCCTGAAAGACTTTGTAAGCTGCGTGATTTCCAGAAGATTTTTCGTCAGTTCAGGCTGAAAAATGGTATAGTATCTAAGGAGCTGTACATAGAGGAAATGGGTAAATTGAAGGAGGCAGTACAATGAAAATCGGTTTGATTGGACTTGGAAAAATGGGCTATAACCTTGCCCTTAATATGAAGGATCATGGCTATGAGGTCGTTGCCAATGATGTCAGTGCAGATGCGATGCAAAGCATCCGGTCAGAGGGACTTGAAACAGCAGACAGCATTCAGATGCTTGCTGAAAAATTGCCTTCACCTAAAGTGATCTGGATGATGGTTCCGGCAGGGGACATTACAGAAAATGTGCTGCAGCAAGCTACGCAGTACTTAAGTGAAGGAGATATCCTCATTGATGGAGGAAACTCCAACTATAAAGACACCATCCGCCGCGGTCAGGAGCTGAAGGAAAAAGGTATTTATTTCGTCGATTGCGGGACAAGCGGGGGTACAGATGGCGCCAGAAACGGAATCTGTACGATGATCGGGGCAGAGCCGGAAGCTTTTGAAAAAGTGGAAAAGCTGTTCAGTGATTTATCCGTTGAAAACGGCTATCTTCATGCAGGCAAACCGGGAAGCGGCCACTTTCTGAAGATGGTTCACAACGGTGTGGAGTACGGGATGATGCAAGCCATCGCAGAAGGGTTTGAAATCCTCGATAAAAGTGATTTCGATTATGATTACCAGGAAGTTTCCAGAGTTTGGAACAACGGGTCCGTGATCCGCTCATGGCTCATGGAATTAATGGAACATGCATTTTCGAAAGATCCGAAGCTATCGGGCATCCGCGGAGTAATGAATTCTTCGGGAGAAGGCAAATGGACGGTGGAAGCAGCTCTTGATTTTCAAGCATCCGCACCTGTCATTGCTATGTCTCTTTTCATGAGGTACCGATCTCAGGAAAATGATACATTCCATGGAAAAGTAGTATCTGCGCTCCGGAATGAATTCGGGGGACATGCAGTCGTTAAAAGTGAAGAATAAGAAGAAGCTGTCCTTTGCGGGACAGCTTTTTCATTTTGATGGCATGTTTAGGTGCAGGGGAGCGGGGTATGTTAAAACAAACAGCACAGGAAAAGAAGGGAGATATCATTTATGAATAAACGAACTGGATTAATGATCTCAGGAGCAGCATTATCAGTCGCCGGAGCAGCAACTGTTTATTTTAAAGATAAAGCGAGACGGGACAAACTAACTGACGGAGTGAAACAGGCACAGGGAAAAGTGGTCTCCATATTTTCGGGAAAAGATAAAGAGGATAAAAACTTTCCTGTGGAAAAGGCGGGAAATCCGGATCCACAGGATGAAGAGGACAACAAGATGGTATCGGAAGGTGCCCAATACAGTGTGAACTATTACAATAATACGAAGCAATAATGGATGATGCCGGCCTGTGCCGGCATCTTTTTATGGGGAGATAACAGGATCAAAGCTCTTTCATTTTCCGAAGCTGCTTCCTATAATAGAATCTAAAATAGATAAAAAGATTTTAAAGGTGGCCCAGATGATGTGCAAAAAAGAAATCTCTGTCAGAGGTTCTGAAGCAGATGCTGAAACACGATGCCGCCATTATCACAGCGAGCGGGACCGGATCGCCATTAAATTTTATTGCTGCGGCGAGTACTACTCCTGCCACAGCTGCCATGAAGAACTTGCGGACCATGAAGCGGAAGTATGGCCGGCCGGAAAGTTTGATGAGAATGCTGTGCTGTGCGGGGCATGCCGGAATGAACTCACCGTTCATGATTATTTAAGCTGCCATTCCATTTGCCCATCCTGCAGCGCGCAGTTTAATCCAGGCTGCAGTCTGCATAAGCATCTGTACTTTGAGGTGCATTGATTTATTTTCCTGTAATGGTATAATGATAGAAAATTACCAATTGATTGATTAATTGTTTGCTGGGGGAGCCGGTAGTCCGGCTGAGAGGAAAACAGGAGTTTTCGACCCTTTAACCTGATCTAGTTCGTACTAGCGTAGGGAAGCGGCATTGTGCATCGCTGTATGTTCAGCCCATTCTCTATGCAGAATGGGCTTTTTATATGGTTTTTTTCACTGGGGGTGCCCTCTGACGGGCTGAGAAAAGGTGTATCCTTTAACCCTTATTACCTGATCCGGGTCATGCCGGCGAAGGGAAGTGGCATGCATTTCTTTATTTGCAGCCGTTTCCTTTTGGAAGCGGTTTTTCCGCTTTCTTTAAGAAAGGAGAATGGATTTGGAATTTCATCTTGTGACGAACGGCATGATCCCTTTTGAAGAGATCGCGGATTTTATGGTACAGGCTGAAGAAATCATTGATTTTCTGCATATCAGGGACAGCGATCGGAGCGCGCTGGAAGTGTATAAGGGCATCCAGTGTTTAACAAGCCGGGGTGTTCCTCCAGAAAAGCTGATCGTAAACGACCGGACGGATGCAGCGGCAGCTGCCGGTATTCACCGGGTGCAGCTCGGTTACAGAAGCTTGCCGCCATTTGCTGTGAAGGCTGCTTTTTCCGGAATGCATGCGGGTAAGTCCGTTCATTCGCTGGAAGAAGCGTTACAGGCAGAAGCGGAGGGGGCAAATTCCGTTCTCTTCGGCCACGTATTTCCCACAGAAAGCAAAAAGGGACTTGAGCCGAAAGGATTGGAACAGGCAGGTGAGATCGCGGAAGCCCTGGAGATTGAAGTGTTGGCTATAGGGGGGATTGAGCCTGTTCATATCCCGCTGCTGCAGCAAAAAGGCATAAAGGGATTTGCTGTTATGTCCGGGATTTGGGGCAGCGGCAACTGGCTGGAACGGGCGAGAGCTTACCGGTTTGCTAGCGAATAAGAGGAGGCTGGAGCATGACTTCATATGATGCCTGTATTATAGGCGGCGGTGTCATCGGCTGTTCAATCGCAGCCGAATTATCGAAAAGAGGCTATAAAACCGCTATACTTGAAAGAGGAAAAGCCGGAAATGAGAGTTCCAGAGCAGCAGCGGGGCTTTTAGGAGTTCAGGCAGAATGGGATGAATACGATCCATTGTTTGACTTGGCAAAGGAAAGCAGAAGAATGTTTCCGGAGGCCGCAGCTGAATTAAGACTGGAAACAGGGATTGATATCGGCTACGAAGAAAAAGGAATCTATAAAATTGCGGAAACGGAAGAAGAACTGCATCTGCTTGAGCAAGCAGCAGCCTGGCAGACAGCTGCCGGGGAACCTGCTTTGATGATGACGGGCAGGGAGCTTTCAGAAAAAGAACCCTTATTAACATCCGCCCTTGCCGGTGGAGTATTTTACCCGAAGGACGGGCATGTTATCGCACCTGCTCTGGCAAAGGCATATGAACAGGCTGCACTGGCAAGGGGTACGGAGATCTTTGAAAACACAGCGGCTGAAGAATTGCTGGTCAGCTCCGGGAAAGCAGCCGGAATCATGGTTTCAGGAGGAAAAGTCATAGAGGCTGAACGGATCATCATTTCTGCAGGCGCATGGAGCACCCCGTTTCTGAAGCACTTTCAGTGCGGAATGGAGACTTATCCGGTTAAAGGGGAAATGATCAGTGTTTTAAGCAGAAAAAGACTCGTTCATGCCCCTATTTACAAGAACGGTTTCTACATTGTTCCGAAACGGGAGGGCCGCTATTTAATAGGGGCTACAGTAATGGAGCGCGACTATTCTAAACATATCGCCCTGAACGGAATGATGGGGCTGATGGAAACGGCAGCACGAATTCTTCCTTCCATCAGGGAAGCAAGCTTTGAGGATGCATGGAGCGGGCTTAGGCCGCAAAGCAGCAAGGGAGACCCGTTCATGGAGGAGCATCCAGGAATAAAGGGGCTGTATGCCTGTACCGGACATTACCGGAACGGCATTCTCCTCAGTCCCGCAGCGGGAAAATGGATGGCAGATCTCGTAGAAAAAATACCGGCAGGGGGGCATTAGCATGCAGGTGAAAATCAATGGAGAACAGACGGAAGTTCCAGATTCCATTCAATATGTCAGTGACCTGACCAAGCATCTGGGGATCGACCAAAAAACAATCGTAGTTGAAAAAAACGCGGAAATTCTGGAGCGGGAAAACCATGGAGAATCTGTGGTCTCGGCCGGAGATTCTTATGAGATCGTTACATTTGTAGGAGGCGGATAACATGCTGGAAATCGGACCACTCACTTTTCAATCCAGGCTTCTGCTTGGAACAGGCAAGTACCCTGACTTTGATTCTCAAAAAAGAGCGGTAGAAGTATCGGAAACGGAAATTCTGACATTTGCAGTTAGGCGGATGGATATTTTTGAAGCATCCCAGCCCAACCTTCTTGAAAAACTCGATACAACACAGTTCTCTCTTCTTCCAAACACAGCTGGAGCCAAAACGGCAGAAGAGGCTGTCCGTATCGCCCGGCTGGCAAAAGCTTCAGGCCTTTGCACCATGATCAAGGTAGAAGTGATCGGTGATTTCCAAACGCTCCTCCCTGATCCGTTTGAAACGATGAAAGCCTGCGAGATGCTTCTCGAGGAAGGATTCATCGTTCTGCCTTATATCTCAGATGATGTCATTCTGGCAAAAAGACTTCAGGAGCTGGGTGTGCACGCTGTCATGCCGGGTGCTTCCCCGATTGGTTCAGGGATGGGAATCGTGAACCCGCTCAATTTGAGTTTAATCATTGAACAGGCACAAGTGCCGGTGATCGTCGACGCCGGAATCGGAGGTCCTGCTGATGCTGCGCTTGCAATGGAGATGGGGGCGGACGGAGTCCTTCTCAATACGGCTGTTTCGGCGGCAGAGGATCCGGTCAAGATGGCGGAGGCGATGAAGCTTGCGGTCCATGCAGGCCGCCTTGGGTTCGAAGCTGGCAGAATTCCCAAGAAAAGATACGCTTCCGCAAGCAGTCCAAGTGAAGGAATGAGTACAGTTGAATAGCCGCTACTCCAGACAAACCCTGTTTTTCCCGAATGGAGAACAGGGACAGCAGGAACTTTCAGCAAAAAAAGTGCTTCTGATCGGCTGCGGTGCTCTTGGAAGCGGGATTGCCGAAACGCTTGTCCGCGCCGGTATCGGAAAACTTCTGATCATTGACCGAGACTATGTGGATGAAAGCAACCTGCAGCGGCAGCAGCTGTTCACAGAACAGGATGTTCAGGAACAGATGCCAAAAGCGGAAGCAGCGAAGAGAAGGCTGCAGCAGATCAACCGCCATGTAGAGATCGAGGCATATGTGCACCATGCAAGTCCGCAAACAGTCAGGCCGCTGCTCCCGGGAATCGATCTAATCATGGATGGAACCGATAATTTCGAGACACGCTGGATGATTAATGATTTAGCTCATCTCCATGGCATTCCCTGGATTTACGGAGCGTGTGTCGGAAGCTATGGTCTTTCATGCACATTTATTCCAGGCAAAGGGCCCTGCCTTGCCTGCCTGATGGAGAAAATGCCGATGGGCGGGGAAACATGTGATACCGCGGGGATCATTGCCCCTGCAGTCGGTATGACCGTCTCCCATCAGACGGTACAGGCTTTGAAGCTTTTATCCGGGAATGAAGAAGCCGTTAAAACAGAGCTGTGCTCATTTGATGTATGGAACAGCAGCTGGCAGTCTTTAAAAATTGACCGGATGAAAAAAGAAAATTGTCCAACGTGCGGACACACACCGGATTATCCTTACCTGAAGGAAGAGAACACAGCCAGAACTGCAGTTCTTTGCGGCAGGGATACGGTGCAGATCCGTCCTCCTGAAGGGGTGAAGATGGACCTGGCCAAAACAGCAGAAAGATTAGCAGGCAAAGTGGATCAGTGCACTTCAAACGATTACTTGCTTGCCTTTACAAAAGGGCCATTTAAACTTGTTGCGTTCAAGGATGGCCGGGTGCTTGTTCACGGCACAAAAAAACCGGATGAAGCAAGATCGCTTTACAGCAGGTATTTCGGATAAAAAGAGCCATTAGACGGAACCGGAAATCATTCCGTAATTTTGGGTAACATAAGGAATCGGCTCCGGCCGGTTCCTATTATTTTGGAAAGAGTGTTTCTTCCACTATAATAGGCTTATCGGCTCAGCAAACCGGGTAAACAGTAGAGTGTTTTGAAATTATACATAGTAAAGCAGGTGATGGCATGATCCGGTTCGAGAAGGCAACAAAAGTTTATCCAGACGGAACAAAAGCGGTTCACACAATGGATCTGGAAATCAAAAAAGGTGAATTTTTTGTATTTATCGGTCCGAGCGGATGCGGGAAAACGACAACGATGAAAATGATCAACCGTCTCATCGATGCATCAGATGGAACGGTCCTCATTCAGGATAAAAATGTGAGGGAGTACGAGATTCATGAGCTGCGCTGGAATATCGGGTACGTTCTTCAGCAAATTGCCCTGTTCCCCCACATGACGATCGAAGAAAACATTGCGATAGTACCTGAATTGAAGAAGTGGAAACCGGAACAAATAAAAAAGCGGGTAGATGAACTGCTGGAGATGGTAGGTCTGGATCCTGCCACTTACCGCAGCCGGAAGCCAAGTGAGCTTTCCGGAGGACAGCAGCAGAGAATCGGAGTTGTTCGTGCCCTTGCCGCTGATCCTGATATTATTTTGATGGATGAGCCTTTTAGTGCACTGGACCCGATAAGCAGGGAGAAGCTGCAGAATGATATTGCGGATCTGCAAAAGAGAATTAAAAAAACAATTGTATTCGTTACCCATGATATGCAGGAGGCCCTTGCACTGGGGGACCGTATCGCCATCATGAAAGAGGGGCGCATCGTTCAGGTCGATACACCTGAAGGGCTTGTCAATCATCCTGCAGACGACTTTGTTAAGGAGTTTATCGGTTCACGGTCCATACCGGATAAAAAGTTCCGCGATGGAAAAATCGGGGATCTGTCTACTGCTTTCCAGCCCGCCCCTGAAGGATTTCCGGAAGCTCCTGTTTCTTATGAGCTCCCGATCAGTGAAGCGATTGTCCGCTTAAAGGGCAAACAGGCCATATCTGTTCAAAAGGATGGCGTGGTTATAGGCATTGTCACAGCAGAAATGATGATGGAGTATCTTGCGGGTGAGCTGGGAATGGAGGGTGTCCGATGAATTCGTTTTTCACCGTATTTCAGGAAAGGCAGGATCAGCTCTGGACTGCACTGATTGAACATGTTCAGATTTCATTTATCGCGCTGCTGATCGCTGTAGTCATCACGATTCCACTCGGCATTTTTCTAACCAGACAGGCAAAGCTTGCAGAGGGTGTCATCGGGGTAGCAGCCGTACTGCAGACCATTCCTTCCCTGGCGCTGCTTGGATTATTGATCCCGCTTGTTGGAATCGGAGTCGTTCCGGCAATAATTGCTCTCGTTATTTACGCTCTCCTTCCGATTCTGCGGAATACATACACAGGAATCAAAGAAGTAGATGCATCGCTCATTGAAGCAGCCCGGGCCATGGGCATGAACAATATGAAGAGGCTGTTTAAAGTGGAATTGCCGCTTGCCCTTCCAGTGATAATGGCCGGAATCCGTACTGCAATGGTATTAATCGTCGGGACTACGACACTTGCAGCATTGATCGGTGCCGGAGGACTGGGGAAAATCATCCTTCTTGGAATTGACCGCAATGACAATATGCTGATCATTCTGGGAGCCATCCCGGCTGCTCTGCTCGCTATTCTCTTTGACGTGCTTCTGCGTCTTGCCGAGAGATCAGCAGTAAAAGGCTCTGCTAAAAAAGCAGGAATCGTCGCAATCATCGCAGCACTGATCATTGCAGTCCCTCTAGTATGGGGCGGCGGGAAAAAGGATCTGGTGATCGCCGGCAAACTGGGCTCTGAACCTGAAATTCTCATCAATATGTATAAGCTTTTGATTGAACAGGATACCGATCTGAATGTAGAGCTCCAGCCGAGTCTCGGGAAAACTTCATTCCTTTTCAATGCACTTGAATCAGGGGACATCGATATTTATCCTGAATTCACAGGTACTGCTTTATCCACCTTCCTGAAAGAAGAGCCTGAGGGCGGGGATGAAAAAGCAGTATATGAACAGGCGAAAAAAGGCATGCAGGAAAAATACAGCATGGCCTACCTGGATCCGATGCAATTCAATAACACGTATACACTTGCCGTGCCGAAAGAAACGGCCGAGCAGTATGATCTGAAGACGATGTCAGACCTCAAACAGGTTCAGCAGAATATGAAGGCAGGCTTCACGCTTGAATTCTCTGACCGCCAGGATGGATACAAAGGCATCCAGGAGCTTTACGGAATCCAGTTCCCGAACCTGAAAACAATGGAACCAACCCTCCGTTACTCAGCCATTGAAAAAGGGGAAGTCAACCTGATCGATGCCTACTCTACAGACAGTGAGCTTGCTCAATACAACCTGGTCACGCTCGAGGATGATAAAGGACTGTTCCCGCCATACCAGGGAGCACCGCTTGTAAGAGAAGAAACGCTTGAAGAATACCCTGAAATTGAAGAAACGCTGAATAAACTGAGCGGTAAAATAACCGACGATGAAATGCGCCAAATGAATTACCTGGTGAACGTCGAGGGCCAATCACCCGACAAAGTCGCGAAGGATTATCTGACGAAGAACGGGCTGCTTGAGAAGGAATAAGAGGATTTAGGACTATGGGGGATCCCGGCTTGAACCGGGGTCTCTTTTTTTTATGTTCTGGAATTCTGTGGAACGGCGGAGGCGAGCTAACAATAAAAGCGGTTGGCTAAATAAGGCGGAGGGACGGAAAACTAAAGGGGGACATCGGACGGATTATAGAGCCTGACGGACGAATAAAACGGGACGGACAAATAAAGCAGCGTGACGGCCAGAAAAAGTGGGGCAAGGGACAGATTAAAGCGCTGGACGGACAAATAAAAGAGGACGGACAAAAAAGAAGCGTCAACGGCTAAATAAAGCAGCGTGACGGCCAGAATAAGTGGGGCAACGAACAGAATAAAGGGCCGGACGGACAAATAAAAGAGGACAGACAAAAAAGAAGCGGCAACGGACAAATAAAGCAGCGTGACGGCCAAATAAAGTGGGGCAACGGACAGAATATAGGGCCGGACGGACAAATAAAAGAGGACGGACAAAAAAGAAGCGGCAACGGACAAATAAAGCAGCGTGACGGCCAAATAAAGTGGGGCAACGGACAGAATAAAGGGCCGGACGGACAAATAAAAGAGGACGGACAAAAAAGAAGCGTCAACGGCTAAATGAAGCAGCTGGACGGCCAGAAAAAGTGGGGCAACGGACAGAATAAAGGGCCGGACGGACAAATAAAAGAGGACGGACAAAAAAGAAGCGTCAACGGCTAAATAAAGCAGCTGCACGGCCAGATAAAGTGGGGCAACGGAAAGAATAAAGGGCCGGACGGACAAATAAAAGAGGACGGACAAAAAAGAAGCGTCAACGGCTAAATAAAGCAGCTGGACGGCCAGATAAAGTGGGCTAACAGACAGATTAAAGCGCTGGACGGACAAATTATAGTGGACCATCAAATGAGCCGGGCAATGACCAAAGCCTCGGGTGTCAAGGGGAAAACAGTTAAAAGCATTCCAAACCACCTATAACGGAGGCGAGCATTCTTTCACAAAAGGATAATAAACTGAATAGTAAAAATAATAATATGTGCTCATTCCGGGCTATCCTTCTCCGTTGTATAGTATTTTTTGTAAGCGCTTTAATTTACTAAAGGAGAGGGTTGGAGCAGATGAAGAGAGTAGCGGGGCTGTTTTTGATTTTTGTGCTAACGTTTGCACTGATTTTGCCGGCAGAGAGCATTAGAGCTGCAACGAATGGCACGATGATGCAGTATTTTGAGTGGTATTTGCCAAATGACGGTCAGCATTGGAATAAGATGAAAAATGATGCTGCTTACTTATCCGGCTCAGGGATAACAGCGGTCTGGATTCCGCCGGCCTATAAAGGAAACGGCCAGGCAGACGTCGGGTACGGTGCTTATGATTTGTATGATCTCGGTGAATTTAATCAAAAGGGGACTGTCCGGACCAAGTATGGAACGAAAAGTGAATTGATTTCCGCCATCAGCTCTCTTCACGGCCAGGGCATTAATGTTTACGGAGATGTGGTCATGAATCATAAAGGAGGAGCTGACTTTACTGAAGATGTAAAAGCAGTAGAGGTTAACAGGGATAACCGCAATCAGGAAGTGTCCGGCGAATATACGATTAAAGCATGGACCGGCTTTACCTTCCCGGGCCGCGGCAATACGCATTCCAGCTTTAAGTGGAATTGGTATCATTTTGATGGAACAGACTGGGATGAATCCAGGAAGCTGCAAAATAAAATCTATAAATTCAGGGGCACAGGCAAAGCGTGGGATTGGGAAGTGGCGACTGAGTATGGGAACTATGATTATCTCATGTATGCTGATGTAGATTATGATCACCCTGACGTGGTGAATGAAATGAAAAGATGGGGTACGTGGTATGCCAATACATTGAATCTTGATGGCTTCCGTATTGATGCTGCAAAGCACATCAAGCATTCTTTCCTCGGTGACTGGGTGCAGTCGGTAAGAACGTCCACAGGAAAAGAGATGTTCACGGTTGCTGAGTATTGGCAGAATAATCTGGGGTCCCTTGAAAACTATTTAAATAAGAGCGGCAATAACCATTCTGTATTTGATGTGCCGCTGCACTATAATTTTCAGGCAGCTTCTTCGCAGGGTGGATACTATGATATGAGAAACCTTTTAAATGGGACGGTAGCATCCAAGGTTCCGACCAGAGCCGTTACATTTGTGGATAACCATGATACACAGCCGGGGCAGGCTCTGGAGTCTACGGTTCAGACTTGGTTCAAGCCGCTCGCCTACTCGTTTATTCTGACGAGGGAAGCCGGTTATCCGAATGTATTTTATGGTGATATTTATGGGACAAAGGGAACGAGCGGCAGAGAGATTCCTTCCCTGAAATCAAAAATCGATCCGCTTTTAAAAGCGAGAAAAGATTTTGCGTATGGGGCGCAGCGTGATTACATCGACCATCAGGATGTGATCGGCTGGACGAGAGAAGGGAACACAGAAAAATCGAAGTCCGGTTTGGCCACTTTGATTACAGATGGGCCGGGCGGTTCCAAAAGAATGTATGTGGGAACCCGGAATGCGGGTGAGGTGTGGTATGATCTGACAGGAAACAGAACAGATAAGGTGACCATCGGTTCAGACGGATGGGCCACGTTCAATGTGAACGGCGGATCCGCATCCGTTTATGTTCAGCAATAAATAGTATGCAAAAGCCGGCTCTCGGAGGGCCGGCTTTTGTATTTCTGCAGAGTGTCGGTGTATTTGAATATTCCTTCCATTTACACCGGCGCCGCGTTCGATTATCCTTATTATGACAGGCTTAATTAACCAGGAGGTTTTTAGTATGGCTTCACGATATGAGTCCAGAATGAGTTCCAGTAAAAACAAAAAACGCAAACCAAAGTGGCTGAAGCGCTTGATGACGGCAGCGGTCATATTAATAGTAATAGGAGGGGCTGTTTATTATTTTGGCCCTAAAATTGCATCTGATCAGTTATCAGGCTACATTGATAAAGAAGTGGAACAAAACGGCGGATATGAAAATTTAAGAAATGCGGCGAATGCCAATCCGGAAGTCAGGCAGTTTTTAGAAGAAGGGGCACAGGCTGATCCTTCCGAGCTGCCGTTTACTTCTAAAGAAGAAGCTACAAGGGTTGTATTGACGAAAGTAGGGCCCGGGAATCTGCAGAAAATCCAATCCATGGCACAGGATGGCCTGGATGCAGGTGAACAGCAGGAAGTGCTCGCGCTTGCTGAGAATTACTTGAGTGAGGACGAAATTCTGGCGCTGAAATATGTGGCAAACCAGGAAATCAATCAATAAAGGTTTGGACCCTGTGAAGTAGGGAAAAACATTTCAATTCGGTAAAGTGTATTTTCATATTAGAGAAGGAGCTTATGGACCTTGGAAAAAAGAAAAAATCCCATTATTCAGTTCATGGGAGGGAGGAAGACGCTTTATGTTCTTGGCGTTTTGCTGCTCCTTGGATTAAACATTTTCCTGTATACAAAAGTATCTTTTATTTTTAAGCCTCTTACGGAATTTATAGGAACGGTCGCCCTCCCGGTAATCCTGGCTGTAGTCGCCTATTATCTGCTGAGGCCTTTGATGAAGCTGCTGATGAAAGCGGGTGTGGGGAAAACGACATCGATTTTCCTGCTGATGATTTTAATTATCGGGTTACTCGTCCTGCTGATCAGTTCTGTAGTGCCTTTTCTGGTGGACCAGACGAAAAGTCTGTTTATGTCCTTCCCGGGGTATTGGGACAAGTTTATTACCGGACTGGAATCCTATGTGGAAAGCCAGTCGTATCTTGCACCCGTATATGAGGATTTAAAACAGAGAAGCTCAGGTATATTCGGATCGGTCGGCAGCAATGCTTCCAACGTAGCGACTGAGACGCTCAGTGGTTTTACAAAGGTTCTGAGTGCAGTTACCGGCATCACAATCGGCATCATTACCGCACCGTTTATTCTTTTTTATCTGTTAAAAGAAGGAGAAAAACTGCCAAAAGCGTTTATTGGAATTCTTCCTCCAAGAATGCGCGGAGGTACGCGAAAAGTATTTCATGAAATTGATGATCAAGTAAGAGCTTATATACAGGGACAGCTGCTTGTGAGTCTTTGCATTGGGGTTATGCTGTATATCGGATTTCTGATCATCGGCATGGATTATGCGTTAGTGCTTGCAGCTATTGCGAGTGTAACAAGCGTAGTCCCGTACCTGGGACCGGTTATTGCCATCACTCCGGCAATCATCATCGCGATCGTGACATCGCCTTTCATGCTGATAAAGCTTGCGTTTGTCTGGACGGTTGTTCAGCTGCTGGAAGGGAAATTGATTTCACCGCAGATCATGGGGAAATCTCTCCGGGTTCATCCGGTGACCATCATCTTTGTTCTTCTGACAGCAGGCCATTTATTCGGCGTGATCGGCGTAATTGTCGCAGTACCGGCTTATGCGATTTTAAGGACGATTGTATTCCAGTTTTATAAGCTTTATAAAATCCGCTACAACCGTTATTATGCGAGCTCACCTGGTAGCAAACGGTATAAAGAAGATCCGGTGGAATAATGGAAGAAAATCCGGATTACGAGGAACAGCTGGTCAAGATTCTGGATCAAAGTGAGTGGCTGCCATGTCTGTTTTCAGCTGCTTCGAAAGAAATCGGCCATTACTATATTGGGGCAGGCTGTATCGTGCAGACGGTTTGGAATGTCCTTTTGGAAAAGCAGCCCCTCCATGGGATAGGAGACGCCGACGTGATCTTTTTTGATAAAGACCGGTTATCGGATGCAGATGAAACAATTCTGGAATACAGGATTAAAGCCCATCTGCCCGATTCCTTTCCGAAGCTGGATGTGAAGAACCAGGCAAGGGTCCACCTCTGGTATGAGCGGAAATTTGGATATCCCGCGCCGCCGTATCATTCTATGGAGGAGGCTATTGATACCTGGCCCTCCACCGCAACAGCGATTGGAGTAAGAAAAGCGGAAAGAGGCTACGAAATATACGCCCCTTTCGGTCTGGAAGATTTGTTTCAGCTGACTGTAAGGCCAAACAAAAAGCTTGTGAGCAAGGAAGTATATGAGAGTAAAGCGGAGAAGTGGAAAAGCAAGTGGCCTGAACTTAAGGTCATTGAATGGTAAAAGCCTGCAGATTGGATCTGCAGGCTTTTATTATTACATAATCATCAGGAGAATGATGATCGCGAGTACGATTCGGTAAATAGCAAACGGTACAAGTTTTACCCGGTCGATCATCTTCAGGAAAAAGCGAATGGAGATCAAGGCGAAAATGAATGCTGTGATAAACCCGACAATAAAGAACGGAAGGGCATCAACTGTGAAATATTCCCAGTTTTTAATGAGAGACAATCCGCTGGCTCCTGCCATTACCGGAACGGCCATGATGAACGTAAAGTCAGATGCAGCTCTGTGGCTGATCCCAAGCAGCACACCCCCGGAAATCGTGGAACCGGAGCGTGAGAATCCGGGCCATAAGCCGATACACTGGAATAATCCCATCAGTAATGCCTGCCTGTACGTCATTTTATCAACGGTATTCGTCTTCACTTTAGGCTGAAGCAAATCTGCAGCAATCATTAAAAGTGCTCCGCCAATTAATCCAATCACAACGGTATTGACCGAAAAAAGGTACTCATCAATGTAATCCTCAAAGGCAAAGCCAAGAATAGCGGCCGGGATAATCCCGATGATTACAGTGATCAGGGAAAGTTTCGGTCCTCTGTCAGCCCCGGCTGCTCCTTTTCTATTCAACCCAAGCATATCAATAAACCGCTGGCGGAATACAACGATAACAGCAAGGATTGATCCAAGCTGGATCACTACCTTGAAGGTATTAGCTACTTGTGGACCGAACAGGTCTTTTGAATTTAACAGTAAATCATCAACAGCAATCATATGCCCTGTGGAAGAAACAGGCGCAAACTCGGTCAGACCCTCTACGACTCCAAGGATTAAAGCTACAAACAATTCCCATATATTCATGATTTGTCTCAACCTCTACTTTTTCATTCTTTTGCAAAAATCTGCATCCATATTAAGTTACCATATTTCAATTCGTTTGGGGAAGGAGATTTTAACAGAAAAAAATGACGAAGCCCTGACTCTATAGTAAGTCAGGGCTTCCTTTACCTTGCCTGTTTAATAGTAAGGAGAGATCATCAGATAGACAATTACGCCGGTTAAGCTGACATAAAGCCAGAGAGGCATCGTCCATCTTGCAATTTTTTTATGCTTTTCCACCTTCATATTCAAGCCGCGTGCCAGTGTAATAAGAGCGAGAGGCACGATGATGACGGACAGGAGAATATGGGAGATGAGAATAAAATAATAGATGGGGCGGATGATCCCTTCTCCTCCGAACGGAGTGTTCGGCGCGAGCGCATGATACGTAACATAGGAAACAAGGAAAAGTGCCGTCGTTGTAAATGCAGCAAAAATATAATTCCTGTGACGCTTAATATTGCGCTGCTTAATTATTGAAAACAGGGCTGCCAGAAGGAAGACAAACGTGAAGCTGTTCATGACGGCATTGAAAAACGGCAGGAACGTAAGGTCCACGTGACTAAGACTGTTCCCCTTAGGCATAAAGTACAAAACGGCAACAATTGCATTGATAGCGATCGTGAGGATCACAATAACCGGTGTATAATTTCTTTCTTTCGTATTCATAGATTGGCTCCTTTTTAAATGCGTTCACCTAGCTATTATAGATTTTTTCCAGGCTCCAGTAAAACGGGGAGGGGCAGGAAAGGCAAATTTCCTAATCATATTTTACAAAAATATGAACGGATGTCCTTAAAATGTCTTTAAACAAAGGATTTACGTTGATTATATTCTAAAGGCAGAAACAGGGGGACGCTTGAGTAGCGTCCCCCTGATAACAACGATTATTTATTGATCACCGCAACAATTTTCCCTTTTACATGCCGTTCGGACAGTCGGACAAGAGCATCCGGTATTTCTTCAAGTGAAATTTTTTCAGCTAGAAGAGATTGGATTTTTCCATCTTTCAAAAGCTGCAGCATCTCGTCTCCCATAGCAGCAAGGTCTTTTTGGGACTCATAATCGGCTTTATGGATAGCGCCGAGAGCAATTTCATGGAAAGAAATTACTTTTGTAAACGGTTTGATAGTTGATGTATCCGGTGCACCTGCGATATGGGCAAGCTGACCCCGGTATGCTATATAGTCGAGTGCTTCCGTCGCGGTCTGTCTGCTGACTGTATCCAGGACAGCATCCACTCCGCGTCCTCCTGTCAGCTCAAGGACTTTTTCTGTTACATTTTCAGATCGGTAATCAATGGCGTGATCAGCACCCAATGATTTGACGTAATCATGGTTTTCAGCTGAAGCCGTCGTGAATACTTCCAAGCCTGCCTGTTTGGCAAGCTGGATCGCGAAACCGCCCACTCCGCCGGCTCCTCCCTGAATGAGGATCGTCTTAAATGTGTGAATCGGCATTTTACGGAAAAGCGCTTCGTATGCCGTGTAGCCGGCAGTTGGAAGAGCAGCTGCATCTTCAAATGTTACACCTTCTGGAATGATGGAAACCATATGGGCAGGTGTCGTATCATATTCAGCAAAACTGCCGCCTTTTGTCATATCGCCGTGGTAGACAACGCGGTCGCCGATTTCTATGCCGGATACACCTTCTCCCAGTCCTTCAACCGTTCCGGCTGCATCCAGGCCTGGAACATGCGGATACGTCCAAGCCGGGTTTCCGTTGGCAGCCGTCTTATAATCAACCGGATTGAGGCCGGATGCATGAACTTTAATCAGAATTTCTCCCTTTTGAGGAACAGGAGCCTCGATCTGGCCCGCTTTCATTTCTTTCCATTGTCCTTTTTCTTCTAGAAGCAATGCTTTCATTCGACTTCACTCCTTCATCATAGTATTGTCCGTATATACGTATATAATAAGAAGAAAGAACCCAATTGTACAAGAAGGCACTTTTTTGTTCGATAGTTACCGATTGGAAACCGGCAGGAGGAAAATGCGTGAAACCGTTAGAAAACGAATATCCATGTGCGATCAATCTGGTGATTGATTTAATAGGCGGGAAGTGGAAGGTTCTCATCCTGTGGAATCTGAATAAAAAGACGATGAGGTTTACAGAGCTTAGAAAAGCCATTCCCGATGTTTCCCAGAAGGTGCTTTCCCACCAGCTTAGGGAACTCGAGGAACACGGGCTGATTGACCGGAAAGTTTACGAGGCGGTTCCGACTAAAGTAGAATACTCCCCAACAGCAATTGGCAAAAAGCTTCAGCCCACCTTGAATGAAATGTGCGTATGGGGAGATGAATATGCAGAAGAACGGAATATTGAGAGAAAAGAATGCTGGAGCGGGGCGTCGGCTGAATGATCGATTTTGAATGGTACCGAAGCTTTATCAGCATTTATAAGCATCAGTCCGTATCAGAGGCAGCAAAAGCCAGAATACTGACACAGCCGGCTATGAGCCAGCATCTGGCAGCACTCGAAGCTGAAGTGGGGGAGCCGCTGTTCATCCGTACCACGAGAAAAATTGTACCAACGGAACGGGGGAAGGAGCTGTATTCAAGACTTGCTCCCATGGTTGAGAACCTGGAGAAAACGACACTGGAGATCCGGCACTCTCTCCAGGCCGAACAGGCCGTAAGCATCGGCTCTCCAATCGACTATTTTGCTGTCAGAGCCCTAAATAAACTGAAGAACTGCAGCCTCAGAGTGGTTCATCATAATGGGGAAGCGGATGCGTTATTTGAAATGCTTGAGAACAACCGTACTGACTTAATCCTTACTACTCAGCGATTTGAAAAACCCGGCATTGAATACAAGCTGATGGATCAAGAAAGATTCGTCATAGTTGCTCCTGTTGGAATGGCAGAAGAAGCAACTAAAGAAAAACCTGAAGAATGGCTGCTGAAGCAGAGGTGGATCAGCTATGGGATGGAGCTCCCGATCATTAGAAGGCTGTGGAGGGAACATTTCCGAAAACGGCCTGAAATCAATCCGGTCTACATTATCCCCGATCTCAGAGGCATTTTAACGGCAGTTGAGCATGGGATTGGAATCAGTGTGCTTCCTGAATACCTGCTAAGTGACTCACTGGCCGCAGGAAAAATAAAATGGATCTACCCGGAGCTTGCTGCCTCCAACAATATTTACATAGGCGTTAAAGCAAAAAATAAGTCAGATCCTTTGGTTCAAAAAATAATTGATCAGCTGTTATCAAGCTGAAATCCCAGTGCCCGAATCTTATTGTTCGGGCTTTTTTTTATGTCTGTTCATCTGTGAAAAGGATAAACCGAAATGTAATACAATTGAAACAATTTTAATGTAAGCTTGTCAAAACCAGTCACCACGCCAAACATACATTACAGATATATCTTTTGGGGTGATTGAACCGTTAAGAGAAAAATTACCCAGTTTGATGGACAAACACGGCAGGGTAACACCAAAAATAGAACGAAATTGAAAGCGGACCACCGCCTTTCAGTTTAGAAAGGAGGACGCATTCAAATGAGCTCTGAGAAGAAAGACCGAAACAAGAAAATCGGGTATGGGAGCCTTGCCGCGGCAGGAGCCGGTGCCGGAGCGCTGATTTTTCCAAAGGTAAGAAGAAAGGTTAAAGCAGCGGCGCACAAAGTCCAGGATAAGAAAGAAGATGTAAAAGAAGATGTGAAGGAAGAAGCTGCTGATGTGAAGCGGGATATCAAGGAAGAGCTCGCCCACGAAATGCAGAACCAGATTCAGAAGAAGCTTCAGTCCAAGGTGAAAGAAGCTGCTGGAAAGCTTGAAGCGGCAAAAGAAAAAAATGCAGAAAACGTTCATGGAAAAGCAGAAGAAATGAGAGACAAAGTCCAGGATGCATTGCTTAAAGTAAGAGGAAAGCTGAAGGACTTTAAAGAAGCTGGAGAAGAATTTCAGGAGAAGATCAAGCCTGAAGGACAGCGGAGCAGAATGCGAAGCGTCCGGGATATTAAAAGCATGAATCAATTAAAGAGCGCTTCTGGAATGAAAAGCGCGGCCAATTTGAAAAGACCGAGTGAAATCAAATCGGCAAGCGACATCAAAACGATGAGTTCCATTTCCAATAAGTAAGAAGGGAGAATGATAAAATGGCTGTTCAAAAAAGTACTGACAGTTCCAGTCTGGCAGAAGTAGTTGACCGTATTCTTGACAAAGGGGTCGTAATCGATGTGTTCGCAAGGGTATCACTTGTAGGGATTGAATTAATCACGATTGAAGCAAGGGTAGTTATTGCCAGTGTGGATACTTGGCTCCGCTATGCAAATGCAGTAGGCCTTCTAAGAGACGATGTGGAAGAGGATGATGCTCTTCCGGATCAATCCAATGAACGAGGCAAGCAGTTCAGCATTTAATTTCCGGAAATACAGTGGACCCGGCTGTTTAAAAGGAACGTTTCCAAATCAGCTGAAACAGGGTAATCAATAGAAGAAGTCTGCCGGGGCATAAGTCCCGGCGGCTCCTTTTAAACAGGAAAGCGGCGGTGATCTCCTTTGAAAATCAAGGAAGTAATGAACGCTCTGAATGATTTTTTTACAGAGCATATTGCACCTCCACATAAAATTACTTCGATCGAACCGACTGAAGAAGGGTGCAAGGCGATTGTAGAAGTGATTGAAGAAAGAGAATATATGAGAAAGTATGCGAAAGACGAAATGCTGGGGGTGTATGATGTGACATTGGATTCAGAATATGATGTGACCTCTTATACCCGCAAAAGCTTAAGACCGAGAAGTGCAATGATGCAGGAACAGGAATAGAGGTTCACGATTGGAGGCATAGGTTTGAGCGTATTAAAGCAGGCTAAACAAAAAAAGACAGGCGGCACAGATACGTTTTATGAAGGTGCCTTTGAAGACCTGATGAAAAGAGCCTCTGCCTACATGGCAGCCGGTTACCCTGTCCATTTTACAGGACCTTCCGGAGTCGGAAAAACGACTCTTGCGCTAAATCTGGCGAAGAAGCGAAACCGTCCGGTCATGCTCATGCATGGGAATCATGAATTATCCAATGCCGATCTGATCGGTTCTTTTACCGGATACACAGCTACTAAAGTTGAAGATAATTACATTCGTTCTGTTTATAAAAAGGAAGAGAATGTATCAGAAACATGGAAAAACGGCCGTTTGCTTGAAGCGGTGAAGAACGGCTATACGCTTGTTTATGACGAGTTTACGCGATCCAAGCCTTCCGCTAACAATCTGTTCCTATCCATCCTGGAAGAAAAGGTTCTTCCCCTTTACGGGACAAAGCATACAGAACCATTCATAAAAGTTCATCCGGAATTCTCCGTGATTTTCACGAGTAATCCTGAGGAATATGCAGGTGTCTACCAGACACAGGAAGCGCTTTTGGACCGGCTGATCACCCTGCCTTTATCCTTTCTGGACCTTGAGAGCGAAACGCAGATCATTTCATCAAGAACGGGTGCAGGGGAAGAAGAAGCAAAGGATATATCCGAGCTGGTCCGCGGCTTAAGAGAGCAGTGCAGGAAAAAAGGAAAAGAAGGTCCTTCTTTAAGGGCTTCTATCATGATTGCACAGCTGGCTCTGGCTCAGAACATTGAAATCAGCGGAAAAAATGAAGAGTTTCAGAATTTGTGCCGTGACATCGTCTGGTATCAGATGAGGAAAGCTTTTGAAAAAGAAAGTGATTCTAAAATACTGGATATGATTTTATCTGAAAGCAAGAAAGTACAGGGGTGAAGGATATGAGCGATCAAGGAATTTATATTTTCTGCGGAATGCAGACACAGGAAAAAGAGTGGGAAGGCGGAACTGTAGAACTGGAAGGACAGGAATATCCGCTTTTTGCCATTTATTATAAAGATGCAGCCATAGCAGCTGCTGAAGTGCCGATGAAAATCTACCATCCAAACAAAGAGAACGTAATGACTCATCAGCAGGTTGTTTCCGGCATCCTCAAGCAGAATGACACCGTCATTCCAATCAGCTTCGGGAACATCTTTCATTCAAAAGAAGATGTTCAATTGCTCCTTGAAAAACTATATCCCCAATTCAGCACTTTATTCCCTGAAATAAAAGGCAAAATGGAACTGGGCCTAAAGGTTGTCGCCAAGGAAAAATGGATCAATGATGAGCTTTCGTCACGAAAAGATATTCTCGACGCTAAGGAATCTGTTAAGGGGAAATCCGAGGATGCCACTTACTATGAGAGAATCAAGCTTGGCGGAATGGCTCAGGAGTTTTTCGGAAAACTGCAGAAGCAGGTGAACAAAGAAATTTTTCAGCCGCTGCAGCAGGTTTCCGATGCCGCTAATCAAAATAAACTAATCGGCGAGAAAATGCTGCTGAACGGCGCATTTTTAGTAGGCAAGGAATATGAAGAACTTTTTGACGCAAGAGTGAATGAACTTCATGAAAAATGGAAGAATAAAGCTGATTTTCACTACACCGGCCCATGGCCTGCTTATAATTTCATCAACATCCAGCTTAAGGTAGAGGAAGCAAAATGATTCATAAACTCTTCACGGCACCTGTTAACCTGGTTGTCAAAGTAGGAGAGAAGATCAAAGAAGAAGCGGATAAAGAACTTTACGATATTCCCACGATCCAGCAGAAGCTCATTCAGCTTCAAATGATGTATGAGCTTGGGGAAGTGGATGAGCAGGCGTATAAAGTACAGGAAGAACAGCTTCTTGAAAGATACGAAACAGCTAAAATGCTTGAAATGCAGGAATACAACGAAATGCTGAACCAAGGGAAATGAGGGGTATGAATGAATAAGCTGATTTATCTTTATGGATTAATACCTTCAAAAGAGGCGGAGCAGTCTGAAGTCCCATCCTTCAAGGGCTTTGACCAGGTTCATGACGGCCGCACCGAACAATTTGGCCGTGTCACAGCCGTAATCAGCGAACTGAACCCTGAGGAATACTCCGAGGAACAAATTAAAGAAAAAGTAAATGAGATGGAATGGCTCCACGAAAAAGCCTTCCACCATCATGAAATGCTGATGATGCTCGAAAAAGAATATACACTGATTCCCACTAAATTTTGTACCATTTATTCTTCGCTGGACAGCTTGAAAGAGACCGTTACTCAGTATGAAAATCGGATGCTCGATCTTTTTGAATCGCTTAAAGGAAAAGAAGAATGGAACGTGAAAATTTTCAGCGATGATAAACAGCTGAGACAATCTTACGGGGAAAACAACCCTACGGTAATGGCAAAGAAAGAAGAAATAGCCCAGCTTCCTCCAGGCCGGCAATATTTTGAGAAACGGAAACTGGATCAGCTGGTGGACAGGGAAATGGAGCTAGAGAAGAACCGCTTATGTGAAAAAATCCATGAAGACCTGCTCCCTTTTTCTGCTGACAGCACGGTTAAGAAAACATGGAGCCAGGATGTCACAGGCAGGGATGAGCAAATGTGCTGGAACAGTGTTTATTTGCTGCCGCAGGAAAAGATTCCTGCATTCAAAGAAATGCTGCAAAAAACGGCAGAGGAATTTGCTGAATACGGCTGGAAGATTGAACCGACCGGTCCTTGGCCTTCCTATCATTTTGCAAGTCTGACAGCAGGTGAGGAGATAAAAAATGGATCAGCCCCGGCAAATTGAAAACAGTGATGTTTCCTTGCTTGATATTTTGGATGTGATTTTAGATAAGGGGGTCGTCCTCAGAGGCGACTTGATTATATCTATTGCAGGAATCGACCTGATTTACCTTGATCTCAGAGTGCTGATATCCGCTGTGGAAACGCTGGTAGAAGCGAGCGGGAATAACACTCTGTCATCTAAGGAAATGGATCGGGAAAGAGAGGAGCTTGTATATGTCACAGAATCAAGAAGGCGCTAAAACCGGGCTGCAAAGTGCGAACGGAAAGATTAACCTTGATCCTGATTCAGCGGAGCAAGGACTTGCACAGCTGGTTCTGACGGTAATTGAACTGCTTAGGCAGCTTGTCGAGCGCCATGCGATCCGCCGTGTGGATGGCGGAAGCCTGACAGACCAGCAGATTGAAGACTTAGGAGTGGCTCTTGCAAACCTCGAAATCAAGATGGAAGAAATGAAAGACATTTTTGATTTGAAGGATGAAGACCTTAACATTGATTTAGGACCACTCGGCAACCTTATCTAATTTTACCCTGCTGATAAAATAGGAAGCTTTAAGCCTCCTTTTTAAATCTTATATCAGAACGGAAAGGAGCGGCTCAGGATGAATGAAATTCAGCATAACAACAATTCCAGCTCCATCGTAGATGTATTGGAAAAAGTTCTCGATAAGGGAGTCGTCATTGCAGGCGATATAAAAATCGGACTGGCTGACGTTGAACTCCTGACTATTAAAATCAGACTGATTGTTGCCTCTGTTGATAAAGCGAAAGAGATTGGCATGGACTGGTGGGAAAATGACCCATATCTCAGCTCTAAAGCAGCGAATAATCAAAATGGCGCATTGGAAGAAGAGAATAAACGTTTGAACGACCGCATTAAACTGCTTGAAGAAAAGATGGAAACAAACAGATTGGTATAAATACAGAGGAACGAAAAATTAGAGGAGGAATTGTCATGATTAAACCAAATGAGCAAACAAAAAAGAATGCTGAAGGAAAAGCAGAGCAGGTTAAAGGTAATAAAGCAGGAGGAAACAAAGGCTTTATCTCAGGTTCGATTGTAGGAGCACTGGCAGGAATCGGCGCCACATTACTCCTTGCTCCTAAGTCCGGGAAAGAGATGAGATCTTCCATAGGTCAGTCTTCTTCCTCTGTCCTTGACAGCTGCAAGCAATTTGGCGGAAACACAAAAGATAAATTCTCTGCTTTAAAGGATAAAGGAACGCTTAAGACACAGGAAGCAGCAGAAAAAATTAAAAAATCCGCTCTATACATTGTAAAAAAAGACGATCAGTCCGGAGAAAATAATAAGCAGGAAGCCAGTTCCCAGCAAGAAGAACAGGCAGTGAACACTGCATCTGGAAAAGAAGAGGAAAATAAAGCGATGCTTCAGCAGGCAGCTGAAAAAGAAAACCAGGCAGATAACGGACAATCCGCTTCAAATCAAAAGGAAAAAGAAGAGGCCGCGATTGAAAAGCCGAAACCGGCACCGGCGCAAACAGCTGCCCGAACAGGTACTGCATCAGCGAAAAACGCTGCAGCTGCCAAAAAGGGGACGAATGCAAGCAATCCAGCCAAGCCGGCAAGTTCAGCATCAACAACTAAATAATGCCTGAAGAAGGAGGACTGGATATGTCCTTAAATTCAAGAGATACGATATTGGAAATGCTGGTTCAAGCAGCGAATAAGCATGACTTTTCCTTAAATCTGACAGTGAATATGAAAGGCTCTCTGGTAACAGGCACGCTGATTTCGGCCAGGGAGTATTTTGAAGAGATGAGCGAAGTGTTTGAAGGGGGAAATGATCTTTCCCGGAAAATCAGTGATAAGCTTTTAAGTGCCAGCAAACAGAATGTCGAGCAGGCGGATGAAGCTGCTTTTATCCATCTGAAGGATGCTAAGGTTTACTGCGGTGACAGTAAGCCAACCCCCTCCGGAAGTGAATTTTTGTGGAGAGGCCGGCTGGATCAGGCTGACGGTTTTTTCCTTGGGAAAATTTCGGAAGATGAGTAAGGGTACCTCGTGATTCTTACCTTTAAACAATCAATAGCTGTACAGGTAAAACCCCGGAGTGTTTGAAGCACTCCGGGGTTTTAGATGATTTTTAATGGTGCATTCTAATCTTTATGCTGCAGCGCCTCGCAGCCTTCATCCCCCGTTCTGATTTTATAGGCATTTGTAAGGGGATAGACAAAGATTTTTCCGTCACCCGGTTTTCCTGTTTTTAAAATTTTGCAAGCCAGGTCGACTACGTCCTGAACCGGAACTTTGCATACAACGATTTCAATTTTCAGACGCTCATACAAGTTGATCTCTTTTTTAACTCCGCGGTACAGCTCAGTAAAACCCTTCTGCAGCCCTGCTCCAAATACGTTGGAGACAGTAATGCCGCTTACTCCGATCTTTACAAGTTCTCTTTTAAATTCATCAAAGCGGTCCGGCCGGGAAATGATCTCTATCTTTGTCAGTACATCGCTCATTTCATCCACTCCTAAAAGTTGGTTTCTTGATATGCTTTTTCTCCATGCAGTGTTAAATCAAGCCCCATTGATTCCTCTTCCTCACTTGCACGGATATTGACGATGAAACTTACCGCTTTAATCAGAACAAAAGTGACTGCTGCAACAAAGACATAGGTGGCGCCAATTGCAATCAGCTGTTTTAATAAAAGGCCTGCATTTCCGTAGAATAACCCGTCTGCTCCAGCAGAATTGACAGAAGTGGTAGCGAACAATCCGGTGGCGATTCCGCCCCATGTGCCGCCAATTCCATGAAGTCCAAACGCATCAAGAGCGTCGTCATAGCCAAGCTTCTCTTTTAGGAAGAATACACCCCAGAAGCAAACCGCGCCTCCGATAAAGCCGATCAGGATAGAAGCAGCAGGTGTGACAAAGCCGCATGCCGGAGTGATGGCTACAAGTCCCGCTATTGCCCCGGAAATAGCACCAAGCATGGTAGGCTTTTTGTTGATCAGCCATTCTACAACAATCCAGCCGATAATCCCTGTAGCTGCAGCTGTATTTGTGTTGATGAAGGCGGTCATGGCTACTTCATTTAATGTAAGCGCACTGCCTACATTAAAGCCAAACCAGCCAAACCAGATTAAAACGCCGCCTAGAAGCGTCAAAGGAAGATTGTGCGGTGATACGGTATTTTTGCTTTTCCGGGTCCCGATGACAACTGCAAGCACCAGTCCTGCAACCCCTGAAGAGATGTGAACGACATTTCCCCCGGCAAAATCAAGAGCACCGAGTTCACGGAGCCATCCTCCTACTCCCCATACCCAGTGTGCAACCGGGGCATAGACGAGGAACGTCCATAGGACACTGAACAGGACGAATGCCGAGAAGCGCATCCGTTCAGCAAATGCTCCCGAGATGATGGCACATGTCAGAACGGCAAATGTTAATTGAAACATCATATATAAACTGTGAGGAATGGTTTCGCTGTAATCTGGGTTCGGCTCAAACGTTACTCCTTGAAGACCGATCCAGTCCAATCCTCCGATAAAAGGATTTCCTGTTGTGGAAAAGGCGAGTGAATATCCTGCAATAACCCATAGTACTGAAATAATGGCAATCGAACTTAAGCTGTACATAGCTGTGCTTAATACATTTTTGCTGCGGACCATTCCGCCGTAGAACAGCGCAATTCCGGGTGTCATAAGCCATACGAGCAGAGTAGCTGTAAACATTAAAACCGAGTCGCCCATTTGCATTCTTCAGTCCCCCTAAAATTTGATGTTAGTTTTTATAACATCTGTTGTTATATTTAGTATCATATGTGAAAAGGACCAGAATATCAATAAATAATTATAAATAAATTCAGTTTTTTTATTGATAACGTTTACAGTTTGTTAGATAATCTAACACAAAAAAACTGCTCTTCTATTAGAAGAGCAGTTTGAAAGGGTTATAAATAAAATTTTATTAGCGGACACCATGCATTAGGACTTTGATTTTCTTTGAAACAGCCAATAGAACAAATCCAAGAACTAACGCAATGGAGCCGATAATTCCGAAGTAAACCGTTTCGGAAACCGTTTCGAAGTACTGGACCACCTGTGCATTAATTGCCTGTCCAGCTGCACTGGTTAAGAACCAGAGGCTCATCGTCTGGGACGAGAATGCCTGTGGAGCAAGCTTCGTCGTCGCAGATAATCCTACAGGGGAGAGACACAGTTCACCGATTACAACAAGCAGGAAGCTGAGTACGAGCCAAATCGGATGGACGAGACCTTCTCCTTCTGAAAGGATGTTTGGAACAATAAGAATAAGGAATGATAAACCAGCGAATATCAGGCCGATTGAAAATTTCACATGCGTTGATGGCTGACGTTCACCAAGTTTAATCCACAGCCATGCAAATACAGGTGCGAGCATGATGATAAACAATGGATTCAAGGATTGGAACCAGGCAGGCTCAATTGTGATCCAGCCCATGTCAAGAATGGTTCGCTGATCCGCATATGCAGCAAGAATGGTTGCCCCTTGTTCCTGAATAGCCCAGAATACGGTTCCGGCAATAAATAAAGGAATGTAAGCAAGTAATCTAGAGCGTTCGACTGCTGTCGTTTTCTTGCTGTTATACATGACAATGAAATAAGCGGTTGGAATCAATATACCTAATATACTGACAATATTAATGAAACTTGAAATAGTCAGTGCGCCTTGTTGTGCAGCGATAAATCCTGCGATGATAAGAATAATTGCAGCAATTCCGATAATCGTAAAGGACTTCTTTTTCTCAGCTGGAGAAAGGGGATTAGGTACCTCGGAACCTGCTAGTCCAAGGTTCTTTTTCTTCGTTAATACATACACGATAAGTCCCAGAAGCATACCGATTGCAGCGAGACCGAATCCGAGATGGAAGTTGTATTTCATACCAACTGTTCCAACGATCAGCGGGGCAAGGAAACCTCCCAGGTTAATACCCATGTAGAAGATGCTGAATCCGGAATCTCTTCGCTCATCTTTCTCTGTATACAGATCCCCTACAATATTGGAGATGTTAGGTTTCAATAAACCTGTACCAATGACAATCAATACCATTGAAATAAGGAATGCGGTGAATGATCCAGGGAATGCCAGGACGATATGCCCGAGCATAATGAATACACCACCGTAGAAGACGGTACGGGTTGAACCGAGCAGTCTGTCTGCGATCCAGCCACCGATGATTCCTGACATGTACACCAGGGATCCATAAATGGAAGTGATGGCAAGAGCTGTGCCCTGGTCGATGCCCAGTCCTCCTTTAGAAACGCTGTAATACATGTAGTAAACAAGTATAGCTTTCATTCCATAATAAGAGAACCGTTCCCAGAATTCTGTGAAAAACAATGTAAATAAGCCTTTTGGATGGCCGAAAAATCCCTTTTGCGGGACGCTATTCGCCACCTGATCATGATTCAAAGGTTTCATTGATAGTACCCTCCCTCTATAAGATACTATATTACTATTAAATTTATTTTGTTGTCAAAATATTTCGAGTTGAAAAATTAGGTAAAAAGCAGGAATTTGCAAAGGATTTAATAAAAAAAACCCTTTTAAAAAGGGTTCTTACAGTAATTTTTTCTTTAACTCAGTATAACGATTTACCAGGCGGCTATTGACCGGCTTCAGAACAGGATCATTGGCTGGTAACCGGCTTTTAAGTCTGTCGAGCACTTCAAATTCCTTTTTGGCATCGGCTGTCTTCTTATTTTGGAGCAGCGAGTGGACTTTGTTCATCTGACGGTGCATAGATACCTGGTACTTCGTCCGGTCCAGAGAAATCTTAGCGGGCTTTATTGAAGATTCCAGCAGGTTTTTGCGGCTTTCCTGATGGGAGACTTCATTGATCTCCCGCTCCGCTCTCGAGATGTAAGAGAGGAATGGATTGTAAGCGCGGTCCAGAGAATAGATGCTTGTGGATGCGATGACTTTGCTGTAATCGGCTGTCCGGGTCTTAGCCAGCATTCCGTAAAGTTCTGCCTCCTGCTTTTCCAGAGCCCCTTTTATGCCTGAAGGAATCGCAGCATAGCCGCGTTCTTTCTTTATCCTTACGGCCTGTGTCTGGAGACGGTCAAGCTGGCTGAGTTCTGTGTCGGCCTGTGTCAGCTTTCTGGCTTGAATGGTTGTTTTAATCCTCGGCATCAGTCTGTATTGAGATACTTCATACATACTTCTTTCAAGAGACTTTTTAGCAGGCAGCACATATTGTTTTCCTAATCCGTCCCGGACCGATTTGACTGAAACTTTTCCGATGGATGCTTCTGCTGTTTTGATCTGCTTTGTGAAGCCGTCATAAAGGCTGTTTACCTTTGAAATGCTTCCTGAGTTAATGGCTTTTTGATATTCAGCCGTTTTTCCTGCCAGCAGTTTTCCTTGCTGAACAGCGGCTGTTTGCTTGATAGAATCTTCATTAAGTTTGTATCCCTTTTTCCTGGCAATGGTTTCAAATGAATCTTTGGACTTCAGGATAACAACTTTTGTCATTTTATTTACACGCGGATAAAGCCATCTGACTTCGTTATTATACATGCGGACGCAGCCGCTGCTGACATATTTGCCGATTGAACGCTCATCATTGTTCCCGTGGATCGCGTATGTAGTGCCATAGGTGCCGCGGGCATTTAAACCAAGCCATCTGTCGCCCAGCGGATTCCTTGGACTTCCTCCAGGTATATTCTGCTTGTAATAAGGCCGGTTTACGATTTTTGAAACAATCGGAAAAGTCCCTTCCGGTGTATAGCTGTCTTTCCTGCCGGTCGCTACACTGAATACTCTTACCAGCTTTCCATTTTCAAAAAAAGCGAGTTTGTTGATCGATTTGTTAATGATCAGCAGCTGATTTGAACCTGCTGATGCCGGGGGTGAAAATCCGCAGACCAATATACAGAAGAGAAGTAAGCAGCAAGCTAATTTTTTCATCATTTCCTCCTGTTATTTCTAGTAATAAATGAATTTACCAACTTATTATAATGTAAAGAAATCCAAAAATGTGTAGAATTTTGTAATATTAATGAAATATTTTTGTAATAAAAAGGAGTCTGTACGTAGTTATTGAACTAAATAGATAACAATAATAGTTGGGAGGGATGCTGCATGATTCATCAGCGTATTTCTTTACTCACGGTCGGTGCTGTCAATGTAAAGGATTTAAGGAGTTTTTATCAAAAGCTTGGGTGGGAAGAGACGGAATCCAGCTCAGATGAATACGCGGTGTTCAAGACTGCGGGGGTGCTGTTGTCCATTTATCCGCAAGAAGAGCTGGAAAGAGATTCGGGACTTCAGTTTAGTGCCGGAGGATACAAAGCGATCTCATTTTCCATAAACGTAAATGAACCGCAGGAAGTCGATCAGGCTATGGAAGGAATCAGGGAAGCGGGAGCAGAAATCATCAAAGAACCGCATGAAGCGTTTTGGGGAGGAAGGATTGCCTATTTTGCCGATCCGGAAAAAAACCTGTGGGAAATTGCCTGGAATCCTTCTTCCGTATTTGATGAAAGGGGAGCCATGCTGGATTTCTAAAAGCATATACAATGGAAGAAAAAGAAGATTGATAATAGGAGAGCCCGAGAAATTATGAAGTTCCGGCTAAAAAATATTAGCACTTACACATAAAAAAGGCACCTGTAAACAGGTGCCTTTGCGTATTGCGGCGAAGGACCGGACCCCACATAGTCCGTACCATAAAGGTGTGTCCTTCGACTTATGCAACTCAGCTCATCGCTCTCGTACTATAACACACCATCAGGAAATGATGCAAGAAAAATTTCAAAGTCAGAATGTGTTTTCTTAATAGGCATGCCAAATGTTTTAGTATATAATTTCAAATAGATTACAAAAGGAGAGAGATCATGAAAATCGGAATTAGGAATAAAATCCTATTCGGCTACGCTGTCATTATTGTTTGTCTCGTTGCATCCATTCTGCTGATCAGCAGCCAGATATCGCAGATGCAGAAGCAAAGAAATTATATTATAAATCATGATTTACAGGTGTTTAATCTGACCGGACAGGTCGAGAATGCATTGCTTGAAATGCAGACAAGCCAGCGCGGATTTGCGCTGACCGGCAATGCCGATTACTCGGCGGCCTATAAGCTTTCCAAGAGCAAGCTCGAGGATGACTATTCGGAGCTCAATGAATTGATCAGCGATAACCGCTCCCAGCAGGACAGGCTCCAGGAGATTAAAGTTTCAATTGATAATTGGACGGACAATACGAGTGAACCGCTGCTCCGGCTGAAGGAAAATGGCCGGGACGGGGATATTGAAGCATTTTATGCCCGGAATCCGGATACTGCTGACATCCAATCAGTACGCGACAAATTTAATGCCTTCCGGAATACAGAGCTTTCCCTCACTAAGCAGCGTGCACAAAGCCTGGATTCACAAAATCAAAATCTCCGCTTTACAATGTACGGCCTTATGCTGCTGACTATTGTACTGGCAGGAGCGATCGGACTTGCCATATCAAAATCGATTGTTTCGACTGTTCAGGAAGTCATCCGGAACATCCGGGCGATGACAAGTGGAGGAACTCTTTCTAGAAGGCTGAACGTCAGAACCAACGATGAAATTAAAGAACTGGCAATGGCTACCAACAGCCTCCTTGATGTAATGGAAGACAGGAGCTGGGTGCAGACAGGAATTAATGAAGTAAACACGCAAAACCAGGGGCTATCTTCAATGGAGCCACTCGGTGACACATTCCTGAAAAACCTCGCTTCTCTGACCGGTTCAGCCATGGGTGTCTTCTATGTAAAAGATGGAGACCGGTTTGTGAAGAGAGCCGGATTTGCTGCAGGGAAAGATGCTGCCGAATCCTTTTTACCCGGAGAGGGAATTGCAGGGCAGGCAGCAGCGGATCAGAAGATTGTCTGCATCAATTCAGGAACAGATCTCCAGCTCATCACAAGCAGCCTTGGAAATATAAATCCAAAGGGCCTTCTCGCAGCACCCATCATTTATAAAAAGAACACGATAGCGCTTATTGAACTTTTCAGCATTCATGAATACGAGCCGAAGCACATTGAATTGCTGGAGGCCCTTTCCGAATCCATGGGATTGACGATAAACAGTGTTCTCGGACAGATGGAAATCAAGCGTCTTCTGGCAGAATCCCAGGCAATGACCGAGGAGCTTCAAACTCAGTCAGAAGAGCTGCAGACACAGTCAGAAGAGCTGCAGATGCAGTCAGAAGAGCTTCAAATGATCAATGAGCAGCTTGAATCAAGAAGCGAAGATGCGGAAGATAAATCAAAAGAGCTTGAACAGGCGAAAGAAGAGCTTGAAGCGCAGGCAAAGCAGCTGATCGCAAGCTCTAAATACAAATCGGAGTTCTTGGCGAACATGTCGCATGAACTGCGGACACCGCTCAACAGCATTCTGATTCTGTCTGAAATGCTTGCAGAAAACACCGGCAGAAAACTGGCTTCAGAGGAAAAAGAGTTCGCTGAAATTATTCACTCTTCAGGACAGGACCTTCTTAATCTGATCGATGAAATTCTCGACCTCTCCAAAGTTGAATCAGGAAAGCTTGAGGTTCATTTCAGTGAGGTGAACACAGATGGAATACCTGAATACATCGAGCGCAATTTTTCACATGTAGCCTCTCAAAAGGGACTCTACTTAAAAATGGAGAAAAGCCCGCATGTGCCGGACCTTGTATATACGGATGAGAAACGTCTGAACCAGATCATTAAAAACCTGCTTTCCAACGCCATTAAATTTACATCTGAGGGCGGCATCACGGTGAAACTGGACCGGAGTCCTGAGGACATGGTGACACTGACGGTCATTGATACCGGAATTGGAATACCGAAGGATAAGCACGAACTGATTTTCGAAGCCTTCCAGCAGGGTGACGGGGCAACGGTAAGGAAGTATGGCGGTACAGGCCTGGGACTGTCCATCTGCAGAGAACTTGCCAAGCTGCTCGGCGGCGGAATCGCTCTGGAAAGTCAAGAAGGAAAAGGCAGCACCTTTACACTGACCTTCCCGGTGAATCCGGATTTATCAGAACTTCCTGAGGAGCAGAGGGTGCAGTATGAAGCGGCGGCCGCTGCAGAAGTTACAGCTGTAAAGGAAGAGCTTGCAGCGAACATGGCAGAAGGAGAAATGCAGAGCTTCAAAGGAAAGAATGTATTGATTGTGGATGATGATCACCGGAATATATTCGTCCTTGAGACAGCATTGAAAAATGAAGGCATGAATGTTACTTCTGCAGAAAACGGAAGGCAGTGCCTGGATATTTTGGCAAAAGCGCAACAGACCCCGGATATCATTTTAATGGATATTATGATGCCGATCATGGATGGGTATGAAACGATGAAAGCCATTCGCCAGGAGCGTCTGATGACAGATGTGCCGATCATTGCCCTTACAGCCAAAGCGATGAAAAACGACCGGGAAAAATGCATTGAAGCGGGGGCTTCGGACTATATAAGCAAACCGCTTAAGATTGAACAGCTTCTGTCAGCCATGAGGGTCTGGCTGACAGCTTAAAAGAGGTTGAAAGAGATGACTGAAAAAACGTACAGCCCGCAGGAGGAACCTTCGTTCAGTGCGCGGGAAGAAATGGAAATCGATCTTTTGCTTGAGGGTGTATACCGCTTATCCGGCTATGACTTTCGAAGCTATATGCGGTCTTCCATCGGCAGAAGAATTCAGAACCGGTTAAGGCTCGAGCAGATCCCGACGATTTCGGGGCTTCTTGAGAAGGCGATTCATGAGCCTGAGATGCTTACAAAATTGTTGAATGATTTTTCAATAAATGTTACAGAAATGTTCAGAAATCCGAGTTTCTTTAAGGCGTTCAGAGAAAAAGCAGTCCCTCATCTTAAAAATTTTCCGGTTATCCGTATTTGGCATGCAGGGTGCTCGACTGGGGAAGAGGTCTTTTCGATGGCCATCCTGCTGGAAGAGGAGGGTCTGTCAGACCGTACCCAGATATTTGCTACGGATATGAACGAACGGGTGCTGAATCTAGCCAAACAGGGAAAGTTTGCATTGAATAAAATGCAAAATTACACGAAGAATTATATGCTTTCTGGAGGAAGCCGCTCTTTTTCTGAGTTTTATTCAGCGGATGAACAGTACGCCTATATCCATCCTGAATTGATGAAGAATATAAGCTTTGCCCAGCATAACCTCGTGACGGATCAGTCCTTTAATGAATTTCATGTCATCGTCTGCCGAAATGTGCTGATCTATTTTACGGGGGCACTGCAGAACCAGGTGCACCAGCTGTTTTATGACAGCTTAAGCGACGGAGGCTTCCTTGGACTCGGGGACAAAGAATCACTGAAGTTTACGGAAGTCGCCTATCAGTATCAGGAATTTGATACAGCTGAGAAGATTTATAGGAAATTGAAAAAAGCCTGACCGGATAACGGTTCAGGCTTTTTCTCTTCCCTGGATCATCAAAATGCACATATCATCCTTTTGCGGTTCGCTTCCTTCCTGGAAACCGAGAAGATGGATGGGAGAGACTGCTCTGCCGGACCATTCCTGTCCGGCAATATAGCGCAGCTTCTCAAGCATAACTTGTTCATCTGCACCGAAGTTTTCATAGACTCCGTCTGTAAACAGGAGAAGCTGTACCCTTTCACTGTATGAAAGGGTCGTGCTTGTAATCTGGATTTCTTCAAAAAAACCGACCGCACAGCAGCCGCGGTCAAGGGCAGCAAGCTCTTTTCCGTCAAGCAGTGCATATCCCGGAGGATGGCCTGCATTGACGTATTCCACCGTTTTAGCTTCTGTATCAATGACGAGATAAATCGCTGTAAAATAGTAATTGTGTTCCTTCGTCTGATTCGACAGCAAAGCCATATACCGGTTTAATTCTTTTATCACAAGCACCGGGTCTGTTAGCTGCTTGATGGAATCCCTTAGTACGGAGGAGATGTACATGCAAATCATTGAAGAAGAGATGCCATGGCCCATCATATCCAGAAGGATGACCCCGTATTTATGATCACTGAATCGGTGCCAGTAATACATGTCCCCTGCGAGCTTGTTGGATGGCAGGTGGGAGATGTGGATGCAAATATTGTCCTCATCAAGCGGCGGGTTCATCAGGCTTTTCTGAATCTGCATCGCAAGATCCAATTCATGGGAAAGCTTTTGCTCCTGCTCTGCATGCCAGTCCTTTTCCTGCTTCAATCTGAGCGCAACCCTGATGCGGGCCAGCAGTTCCACCTTGTTAATCGGTTTTGTAATATAATCAAGCCCTCCCACATCAAGGGCTTCGGCAAGCTTGTTAGAGTCCTCCAGAGCAGTAACGAAGATAATCGGAATCTCCCTCAGGTGTTCAAATTGCTGCAGTCTCCGGCACGTCTCAATTCCGTCGATATCCGGCATCATAATATCGAGCAGGATAAGGTCCGCAGAAGGAGCATTGCTCCCGATCGTTTCAATCTGCAGATAATCAAACAATGCCTGTGCAGAGGATAAAGAAACAGTATCCTCGTAACCTGCATTTTTAAGGATTTTTTCAACAACGAACAAATTAACCGGGTGATCATCTACTATTAGTATTTTCATTTTAGGCTCCATCATTTAGTTTAGTACTATTATTATACTAAAAGATGAATGAAAGAGGGGATTTTCCTGTCCCGGAAAATTTCAGCAGGAGAGCATAGTTTTCTTGAATTCAGGGAAAGAAATAGTAGCAAAGAACGGAGGGATCAATATGGGGAAAGCAGAACTAGTGTATGATGCTAAGGCTATTTTAGCTGAAGGCCCGGTGTGGGATGACCGTGAAAACCTATTGTATTGGATCGATATCCATGGAAAAGTGATACATATTTACAATCCCGAAACAACTGAAGATACCGTGATCGAGACAGCTTCAAAAGTGGGGACCATCACCCTGACCGAAGATGGCAGGCTGGCAGCTGCCATGGAGGACGGCTTCTATCTCATCGACACAGCAAGCGGTGAGCGCAGTTTCATTGCTGATCCTGAAAAGGATGTTCCGGATAACCGCTTCAATGACGGGAAGGCCGATCCGGCAGGAAGATTTATCGCCGGAACCATGCATGCTGAAGGGCAGGGCGAAACAGGAGCCCTTTACAGTCTTGATGGGGATGGCCAATTTGAACAGCTGATCAGCGGGGTCGGCATATCCAATGGACTCGCGTGGAACGAAGCGGGGACCATCTTTTATTACATTGACACACCCACCCAACAGGTAGCCGCCTATGACTACGATTTGGAGTCCGGCAGTATTTCAGGCAGAAAAACGGTCATTGAAGTGCCGGAGGAAGACGGGCACCCGGACGGCATGACGATTGATGCAGAGGGAATGCTGTGGATCGCTCATTATAACGGCAGCCGGGTATCAAGATGGAACCCGGAAACCGGGGAAAAGCTCGAAGAAATTGAGCTGCCGGTATCGCAGGTAACGTGCTGTACATTTGGAGGCCCGGATCTGGATGAGCTTTACATCACAACAGGACGGGAAAATCTCGAAGGCGGGCAGTTGGCAGAGCAGCCCCTGGCCGGAGCGATATTCAAAGTGAAAACCAACACAAAAGGCAGAAAGACTTTCCGCTATAAATACAGCAGAGAAAACCGGTGAAAGCCGGTTTTTTTATATAGAAGGCTTTGTTAAAGGATAGTGTTGATTTTTCACACCTGTTGATTGGAGCGTAAGGCGTGAGACTCCTGCGGGAACAGCGGGACAGGTGAGACCCCGCAGTCGCGCAGCGGCGAGGAGGCTCACCGCCCGCCCCGCGGAAAGCGAACGACTGCAGCGGAAATCAACAACCAAGTTTAACAGAGCTATATAGAAAATAGATGAGGTGCAGTATGGAGTAACGTTCCACTGTGCAGCCGGTCTGGATTAAAAAAAACAGCGAGCATAGCAGTGGATTCAGGCGAAAATTTGGGGATATCTCGGTCAAAATCAGGGTATATCGGTCAAACTAGAGATATCGGTCAAAATCGCAAGATATCGTCAAACTATAAGCTATCGCCTAAAATTAGAGTACATGGCTCAAACCGAAGACAAGAAAACAGTCCGAGCTAAAAATCGGTCCAAACACCCCCCTCTTCCATTGCTTAAAATGGTACTATACTAAAGAGAGCAATAGATGAGGAGGCGGAGCAGATGAATCAGATTCCATTGGCTGTGCAAATGTATACACTGAGAGATGAATGCGAAAGGGATTTTTTGAAAACGCTTCATAAGGTGGCAGAAATCGGGTTTAACGGAGTGGAGTTTGCAGGGTATTATGATACAGATCCTGCTGTAATTAAGAAAACCCTCGATGATCTTGACTTAAAAGCAGCAGGAAGCCACTTTGTATTGAAAGAGATGGAAGAGAACCTGGAACAATGTATCGAAGCACAGCAGGTGCTTGGCAGCCGGCATTTGGCGATTGCCTATCCGTATGACCGGATGGAAAAGGAAGAGGAGTACCACCGGCTTGCTGAAAAGCTGAACGGGATGGGAGAGAAAGTGAATGCTGCAGGACTTACACTCAGCTACCATCATCATGAATTTGAGCTTGCTTCCTTTGGAGAGTGGACCGGCCTGGAGATTGTATTAAAAGAAACCAATCCGGAATGGGTGCAGGCGGAACTGGATATTTACTGGCTTGCTTTTGCCGGAAAGGATCCTGCAGAGTGGATCAGCACGTATCAGGATCGTGTTTCCCTTATCCACATGAAGGATATGGAGTCTGGAGAAGGCAGGTCATTTGAAGAGCTTGGAAAAGGTGTGATCAATCTGTCATCTGTTGGCGATGCAGCTGTTAAAGCAAACGCAGAGTGGCTGATCGTCGAGCAGGATGAATGCAAAAGGCCTCCCTTTGAAAGCATATCTTCAAGCTTAAGCTATTTGAAGGGACTTTCATTGAAGGTGTAATCGAAGTGAGGAGCTGCATAACAGCGGCTTCTTTTTTATTGGAAAAAAATGTTGACGAGCTAACTGTATTACATGTATAGTACAAATAGAAACTGTATGAACTAAGTAGTACACACAGTTTTATAGCGGAGGTGTACGATGAAACCTGTTTTCAATAATCGGGATCCTGTTTATCTTCAAGTTGTCCGGTATTTTAAAGAGCGGATTGCAACGGGGGATCTGCAGGCAGGAGATGAAGTG
Organism: Metabacillus mangrovi; assembly: GCF_009711125.1. Lineage (GTDB taxonomy): Bacteria > Bacillota > Bacilli > Bacillales > Bacillaceae > Metabacillus_B > Metabacillus_B mangrovi. Next base: position 41,261 of record NZ_WMIB01000018.1, read on the forward strand.
CCATCAAGGAGGGAAATGGCCGGAATGCTGAACATTAATCCAAATACTGCCCAGAAAGCTTATAAAGAGATGGAAGACCAGGGATTGATTTTTACGGAACGGAATGTGCCTAGCAAAATTACAAGTGATCAATCTTTTTTAAATAATGTGCGCAATGAATTAATTATGGAGGCAGTGGAGTCATTTATTGAGTCCATTCGGCCGATTCAGGTGCCGGTTGGAGAATTGCTGGAGATCATTCAGAAGAGATATACCGAGACCGGCGGAAGGGGGATGCAGAAACATGATTGAAGTGAAGGAAGCCAAGAAGAAATACGGACGGAAGACGGTTCTTGACGGAATTACCTTTCAAGCCAAAAAGGGTGAAATCACGTGCCTGATTGGGATAAACGGTGTCGGAAAAACAACAATTTTAAAAGCGGTCATGGGACTTACCCCGATTCATTCCGGTTCCATTACGATCGATGGACAGAAGCTTGATAAGAACATGCTGAAAAAAATCACCTACATACCGGATGCTCCTATCATGCAGCAGGGGATGACGATTGAGCAGTACATGGAATTTATGGAGGATTTTTATCCGAACTGGAACCGGGAACGTGCATTTGAATTGCTCCAATTTTTCCGTCTGAGCAAGAGCGAGAAAATCGGCAATCTTTCTAAAGGCAACGCTGCTAAAGCGAGCCTGCTGATGGGGCTTGCACTCGATACGGATTATCTTCTGATGGATGAACCATTCTCCGGAATAGACCTGTTCAGCAGGGAACAGATTGCCCGTGTTTTTACGAGCCATCTGATAGAAGGCAGGGGAGTGATTATCACAACTCATGAAATACAGGACATTGAGCATTTAATTGATCAGGTTGTCCTCGTGGATAACGGAGTCGTGATGAAACAATTTTATGCAGAAGAAATGAGAATCGAAGAAGGAAAGTCCGTAGTGGATGTAATGAGAGAGGTGTATCAGGGATGACATTCCTTAAACTTTTAAACTTTGAAGTGAACCGGTTTGCGAAGTTTTTCGCGGTCCTTGCAGGACTGACAATCGTTTGTCAGATTGCGAGTGTCGCAATAAGCTCCAATAATATGGCGGAAGAAGCATTCAGGCAGATGAAGGAAGAGAACCTGAGTGTGAAACAGTATCTGGATAAGGAACCCCTTTTTACCTTCTCCAATCTTCAGTCGGATTTACTGTATATGGCTCCGGTTATGCTTTCGATCTGTGCTCTTATCCTATATGTTTTTTTGATCTGGTACCGGGACTGGTTCGCAGGGAGTCCGTTCATTTATCGTCTTCTTATGATTCCTGGGTCGAGGATGAATGTTTATTTTTCGAAGATCTGCACAATTGTATTGATGGTGTTTGGACTTATCGCACTGCAAATGCTCCTGCTTCCTGCCGAGCATCTTATTTTCCAAAGTATCATTCCTGAAAACCTGAGAGCTTCGTCTTTGATGGGAGAAAGATATTCCGGGTCTGTAAACTATCTAAACATTCTTCTCCCTCATACGTTTCAGGAGTTTGTGATTTATTATCTGGCCGGTGTCACATTTGTTTTAGTCATGACTACAGGCATTCTTTTCGAAAGAAGCTACAGATGGCCTGGCGTAGGATATGCAGTTTTATATGGAATTTCCACCTGTTTGATAATCGGACTTCCTATGTATATCAGTGTGCGCACCAATTATTTCTACGGGAGTGAATTGGTCTATATCTCGATTACCAGCCTCTTGGCGGCAAGCTTTATCTCTATAGCTGTCAGCCGCAAGCTGATCCGCTCGAAAATTACAGTGTAAGGAGCAGAGAGAATGAAAAAGTATTGGAAGCTTAGTCTTATCGTTCTTGTGGCAGCTGCAGGAATCGGTTCGTTTTATATTCAGAAGGCTTTATCGAAAAGCAGCTTGCCGGAATTTACATTGCAGCAGGAAAAAGGGGAAGGTGGCAGCCCGAAGCTGACTCTTGTGGGAAGCTACGAGGAAAGGAGTACACTTGCACAGTCAGAGTATTCTTACGAGCCTGTTAATATTACACTCTCCGGCTCACGCTATAAAAACAGTCTTTCTTATATTCAGCAGCAAGAATCAAACTGGTTTTCTTACCCGGATTACGATAATCTTCAGCGAAAACACCGTGATTTTATGAGAGGCGTCAAATGGGAAGGCGGAGTATTTGAAAATGAAAAATGGCTGGTCAGTGTACAGCCGGCTAACAGTCCCGAGCAATGGAGCACTTTCTCCTTTAAAGTAGCAGACAAGAAAACCAAAAAGCAGATGGAATTTCTAGCGGATATTCCCAATAAGAGAAACAGCTGGATTGATATTCACGATGTCCAAAGAATCGGCAACGAAGTGAAGGTGCTGGCTGAAAAGCTGGGAGAGGACGAACAGCTGGTTCTCTATACGTTCAGTCTCCAAAGCCAAAAGCTTATCCGGGAAAAATCTTTTGAGTTGAAAGAAAAAGATCAAAACATTTCTTCAAGATTTAATTTTTATGATAAACAATATCAGACAGGGCCGGAAAAAGAAGCGGTTTATGAAGTAGAATTTTTTGAAGAAGTCCAAAAGCAGGAGGGTCATTGGGAGGAAGTTACGGCTTCAAAAGTACTTTTTATCATTAACCTGGAATCTGAAACTGCTGAGAGTGTAAAGCTGAATTCCGAGTCTGAGACAATGAATTATTATGGTGCAGGTTCAGAGAATCTTTACCAGGCTGCTTACGTTAACGGAAGAATCACAGTCTCCGAGATTGATTCCAAAACGCAAAAAACAGATATACTTACAGAGATCAAGGCAGCAGAAGCTTCTCAAGCTGCGGCTTTCAAAGATGATGTTCTTTTTGTGGTATACAGCCGTTCAGTAAAAGGATACAATGTGAACTCAGGCAAAGAGGTCTACTCATATAAAATAGCCCATAAGCCGCTGGAAAAGGGAGCACGATTGAGTATTAACACGATTCATATAGCTGATTGACGGCAAATGAAAACCCGGATGCTCGTAAGCATTCCGGGTTTTTACATGCGGCATATGTCATCCGTTATCTAGAAGCGATAGCCTTGGAAAGAGTTGATCGGATATTGGTCTTGTCAAATGACAGCCCGAGCTGCATCGCTGTCATGGCGATTTCCGGACGGATGCCGGATAAAGTTGTTTTGACGCCAATTAGGTTCAATGTATCAATCAGCTGAAAAATTTGATGGGCGACCATCGTATCAATGATGACCACGCCCGATAAATCAATATACAAATGCTCCACTCCCTTATCGGAGCACTGCTGAAGAGTATTTTCCAAAATGATTTTTGCCCGCGCTGTATCAATATCCCCTACAAGCGGCAGAAGCGCCTCCTTGTTGGCAAGGGTGATGACGGGAGAGCTGAGTTCATAAATCATCTCCTGCTGTGCCTTCAACTGGGATTTGGCGTTGTTTTCTGCTTCTTCTACAAATTTTAAGACGGCAATATCAAACACTTCTATGATTCTCTCGTTCCATTCATTTAACTGAACCATAGAAACTTCCTCTTCATGCTGCTCGATAAATTCCTTGATTAAATCGATATATTGATTGCGTACCCGCTTAAATTCCTTAATGACATAATGCGTAGGGGTTCGTAAATGAGCACCGTCCTGGGCAATTTTTTGAATCCATTCGTAAAAACGGGAAAGGAAGGGTCCTTTCTCCTCTATAAAAATATTAGGAGCATGATGATGGAATTCAAAGTTTTGGCTCTTAAGACCTTCTACAATTTCGGGGTCCTTCGAACCGTAGACAGTGGTGGAATCGTAAGGGTCAAGCGTACTGTGCCATTCCTCTGTCAGTCTGCTGGCATTCTTATTAAAATAGGTCCGAAGTGCATGATTGATATCCATTACTGATCCTCCTACTGTGGTTCCTCATACTTTCATTTTACCAGAATTAGTATAGAAAGAGAATTTTAATCATACACCGTCATGAAGCATTTTTATGGAAATATCCCGAAAAATCCGCTTCTTCATGTTAAAATCAGGAAAAAAGGAGGCGGATCATCCATATGAAGATCGTTTTTAAATTCCCTAAAGGAAGCAGCAGCAAGCATGAATTGCTTTTTAAAGAAGGTTGGATTCCGCTGAAAGAACCCGTAACTCTTTCCTCGGCCATCCTTCAGTCTTTCCCCTTTATGTTCCTTACCACACTTCTTACATTCTTGGTCATCTCCCTGTTCTCCCCGTTTACACTTGAAGATTTTGGCTTGGGTGAAGAAGGCTTTACGTTTACTATTCATTTTGAAGCTATTTTCTATGTGCTAGTGATCATCATCGTTCATGAACTCATTCATTTAATTTTCATTCCCCGTTTTTTCAGCTCTGAACGTACCTATCTCGGATTCACTTTTTTCGGCGGCTTTGTTTATACGGAGGAAGTAATCAGTAAGCACAGGTTTCTGCTCATAACTGCAGCTCCTTATCTCATTCTTTCAATTATTCTGCCGGTACTGGCAGGAATCTTCGGTCTGTTTAATACCCAGATGAAAATCGTTCTGCTGATCCATTCGCTTGCTTCCTCTGTAGATGCACTCGTTTTTCTGCTGGCTGCAAGCCAGGTCCCTGCTGATGGACAGCTAATTTCGAATGGAATGAAAACGTTTTGGAGATGCAGGGATGCTATAGAAAAATAATGAATATTCTCTTTCAGTGAAAGAAAAGTTTTCAGATGCTCTTCAAATTTTCCCCATATCAGCCGAAAAAGGAAATGTAGCAGTTAAATCAGGGAGGCCGAAACATGAGATTATTGGATAAAGTAAGTGTTGTAACAGGCGGAGCAGAAGGAATTGGCCGCGAAACATCCATCAGGCTCGCCAAGGAAGGTTCAAAGGTCGTTGTCTCCGATATCAATTCAGCGCTTGGAGAAGCCCTTGTACAGGAAATAAAGCAAAACGGCGGAGAGGCAAGTTTCTTTAAAACAGATGTGACGAAGTTTGAAGAAATGGAAGCTTTGATCGACTTTGCTGTTGAAACATTCGGCAACATCCACATTATGTTTAATAACGCTGGAATCGGTCTGAACAAGCCGTTCCTGGATCATTCTCCGGAAGATTATCACAAAGTGGTGGATGTAAATCAGCACGGCGTGTTTTATGGAATGCTTGCCGCAGCAAGGAAAATGAAAGAATTGAACACGAAGGGCGTAATCATTAACAACGCTTCTGTTTTCGGATTTGTCGGCACACTCGGCATCGCGGGATATCAGGCAGCAAAGGGAGCTGTTGTCATGCTTACAAAGCATGGTGCATTGGAGCTCGCACCTTATGGAATCCGAGTGGTGGGTGTGGGTCCTGCTGCAGTAAACACGAAGATTGTTCAAGGATACAGGGATGCCGGCCTGCTTGAGTATATGGAGAAGCAGCAGCTTACAAGAAAACTGATTGAACCGGAAGAAATCGCATCTGTTGTAGCTTTCCTGGCAACAGATGAAGCACGCTCCCTGAATGGAACAGTCGTCATGGCAGATGACGGTTTTTCCGTATTCAAGTCAGATATAAGACCGTAACAAAGAGGCCGGGCAGGAATCTCTGTCCGGTTTTTCATTGATTAACAGATAAAACGGGGGATTACCATGGAGAAAGTTCAGCAAATGCTCGATGCAGACATCCGCAAGAAGAATGTGCTGATGTATGTGTCCTTTACCATTTCACTTGTGTTGGCACTATTAAAATCTTTAGGTGCAAAAGAAATAGAAACGATCCTTTTATTTTCAATTGAACTGCTGCTTTTTACTGCGGCCTTTATTGTTTCTCAAAAACTGCTTAAGAAAACCATCCTCTTCCCCTACGTAACGTCGTGCTCGTAAACCTCTTCACCATGGCAGGCATTTTTGCGGCAGGAGGCGGCTGGACTGTCACGATTGTGACCTTTTTCCTGGCCATCTTTGCGGTTGTACAATTCAGCCGGCCGGTTTTTGCCATCGGGTATCTCCTTGGTCTGGCTACTTTAATTTTAAACGCAGTTTTTGGAACGAAGGAAGCAGCGAGCATTCAGGAAAACATTGGAACCATTCTACTGGCTTATGTCCTCTCCGGAGCAGTCCTCGGTGTGCTGATTCATTTGAATAAAAAGCAGGCTGAAATGATTCGTCAGCTTGTGCTTGATACGGAGGCAGCTGCAGAACAGGAAAAGGAAAAAGCGAGCCAGCTCAGCAGCAACATGACACATATCCTGAACAGTGTAGCCGTTTCCGGGGAAAGGATTCAGAGCAACCTGCAGGCACAGGGCGATATGAAAGCAAGCCTGAACGAAATCGCAGCGGGAAGCTATCAGCAGGCAGAACAGATCTCAAGCATCTCACAAAATACTTCTGTATCTCATGAAAAGCTGCTTGCCTTCATTGATCAGATTCAGACCCTTTTGTCCGAAGCAGAAAAAACTCAGGGAATTACGGCTGAAGGAGAACAAAAAGTCAGCCACTTTACAAAAGATATGATGGATATTCAAGAGACCATCACAGATTTAAACCAGTCATTTCAGGAGCTCAGCGAAAAGGTTAAGGAAACAAATACGTTTTCCAACAGCATCAAACAAATATCGGAACAAACCAACTTGCTCGCTCTCAATGCATCAATTGAAGCGGCAAGAGCAGGGGATGCAGGAAAAGGCTTCTCTGTTGTTGCGGAAGAAATCCGCAAGCTGGCAGAAATGACGAATCGGACAGCAGAAAGCATCACGGCAAATCTCATGCAGGTGAATCAGGATAATTCCCTGACACTTAAAAAGATGGAGGAAAGCGGCAGTAAAATCCGGCACGTCCTCGGATCCTCGAATGAAGTAGGAAATTATTTTGAAACGTTAAAAACGAGGATTAGAAGGATGTATGAAGATTTTTCTGCAGCAGAGGAAGTGTGCAGCCATGTGGCAGAGAACAGCTCTGAAATTGAAAAATCGACTTCCGAGCTTGCTGCAATCATAGAACAATCAAGCGCAGGACTTGAAGAAATGAACGCTTCCGTTGAAACGTTCACGAATGACAGTGCGAAAATCTCAAGCCTTATGAATGATACTTCCATGAAGGCGAAGGAAATTCTTGATCGCTATAAAGTCAGCTGAAAACGTTGATTGACTTACAAAGGGAATCGTTTCGAAAACGGTTCTCTTTTTCATGGAGTGCTCTGTGGCAGCCGGCTGCGTTCCTGCTGGCGCCCGGACACCGCCTTTCCCGCTTCTCTTTAAGCGGATTCCCATACCTTCCTCCCAAGCGGGAAAATTAATCGAAACTTCTTGGAGGAGTGTGGCCCTTTTTGCTTCCTTGCAGGCTTTATACTATAGTAAAGATGCTGACAAAAACACACCTGTTCAGCTGCTTCCTTTAAGAAGCAGCGAACTGCATTATAGAAAATAATAGAAAAAGAGGTGAAGTGTGATGGGGGAACCGCAGGACATCAGCCGATTAATAGCAGAAAATCGAAACCTTAAAGAAAAGCTTGCAGAATGTGAGCAGCTGATTAAAGACTTATCTGCTCCAATTATTCCTTCCATCATACCGGAAACCATATTGGTTCCCATAACCGGGATGCTGGATCCCGGCCGCTTTGAAGTCATAACAGCCAAGCTGACTGATTATGCCCATTCCAATTCAGTAAGTACCGCTGTAGTCGACTTCACCGCTATATCAGAAAAGGAAATTGGTGAAGTAGACGTTTTTGGAAGATATATAGAGAACGTAACTGCGACATTGAATATTATGGGTGTCCAGGTCCTGTACGTAGGATTTCGGCCGTCTATTTCCCGGATGCTCATCATGTCCGGATCGGATTTTGTGAAAAACGTAAAAGCATTCTCAACATTCAGGGCAGCGCTGCAATATTTAATGAACCAGAGCGGTATGTCGTTTACTGCTATGGTACTGGAGGATCAGGATGAAAAAGCTTAACGGGAAAAAGATTGTGTTTGCCGGTCAGAGAAAAGCAGATGAAATAAAAAAAATGATTGAAAACTATGGAGGCACCTTTATTCACCGGCCATCCCAGGGTACTGTTTTCTTAAATGATGAGCAGCTCGAAAAAGATGTCAGGCTGATCCTGAACGGATCCTTTACATGGCTGATTCTCACCACCGGCATGGGAGCTGAAGCCATGCTGAAAAAAGCACAGGAAATGGGGGAAGAAGCCCGCTACATAGAAGAACTGAAAAAGCTTTCCATAGGAATCAGAGGCTATAAAACTGCTCAATTCACTTCGAAAATCGGGGCAGTTCCGGCTGCACGGGATGAGGATGGGAGCATGGACGGGCTGATCAGACAGATGGAGAAGTTTGATCTGACTAATGAAAGAGTGGCAATCCAGCTCCATGGAGAAAAAGCCCCAAAGCTTGCAGCGTTTCTGGACGGGCAGAGTGCAGAACGTTATGAGATTGAGCCATACCTCCATATCGAACCGGAGGAAGAAACCATGGACCAGCTGCTGAAGGAGATTACCGGCCGGGAAATAGATGCTGTCTACTTCACCAGCAAGCCCCAGGGCCGATTCCTTATGGAATTTGCCCGAAGAAAAGGAGCTGCAGAACAGGTTATTGATGCATTCACAAAGGACATTGCAGTACTTGCCGTAGGAAAAGTGACAGCTCAGACCTTGCTCGATGAGGGCATCCCTCACGTACTGTCACCTGAACGGGAGCGGATGGGCAGTGCACTGGTGGAACTTGTAAAGTACTATGAACAGAAGCGATGAAAAGACAGCCTGAGCGGCTGTTTTTTTTATGAAAACGTTTAGTGGCGGCAAGTTAGGGAAAGGAAAAAAGTAGTACTTATTCAGATTATGCTAAGCAGAAGGGAAGAGAAGAATTGTCAAGCACCTTTAACGTGACGATCAATGGAATCGAATCAAAAGCAAAAGAAAACCAGACGATTTTGAACCTTCTTAATGACTCATCTATTGATATCCCCAGTGTATGCTATCACCCGAGCCTTGGCCCAATTGAAACATGCGATACGTGTCTCGTACTTGTAAACGGAGAATTCGTCCGTTCGTGTTCCACTCCAATAGCAGAGGGGGATCACATTGATACTTCCTCAAAATCAGTAAAAGAAGCCCAAGTGATCGCGATGGATAAAATTCTGAAAAATCATGAACTTTATTGCACAGTATGCGATTATAACAACGGCGGATGTGAGGTACATAACACAGTAAAAGAAATGAAAATCAATCATCAGAGCATCCCTTTTTCACCGAAGCCGGATCCGGTGGACAATTCCCACCCCTTTTACAGGTATGATCCTGACCAGTGCATCCTTTGCGGAAGATGCGTGGAGGCTTGCCAAAATGTGCAGGTAACCGAGACGTTAACGATCGACTGGGAGAGAGACAGACCGAGGGTAATCTGGGACAACGATGTTCCGATCAATGAATCCTCCTGCGTTTCCTGCGGGCATTGTTCAACCGTGTGCCCTTGCAACGCGATGATGGAAAAAGGAATGGAAGGCGAAGCCGGGTATATGACAGGAATCCCGAAGGATACCTTAAGACCGATGATTGAAATCACGAAGAACGTTGAAACAGGCTATGGTTCTATATTGACCATATCGGATATGGAATCCGAAATGCGGAATGAACGAATCAAGAAAACCAAGACGGTTTGTACGTATTGCGGAGTAGGATGCAGTTTTGACGTATGGACGAAAGACCGCGAAATCCTGAAAATAGAACCGCAGCAGGAAGCACCGGCAAATGGCATTTCTACCTGTGTGAAAGGAAAATTCGGCTGGGATTTTGTGAACAGTGAAGAACGCTTGAAAAAACCGTTGATCAGAGAAGGAGACGGATTCCGGGAAGCTGAATGGGAAGAAGCTCTGAACCTGATTGCGAGTAAATTCAAAGGAATCAAAGAGGAACATGGTCCGGACGCTCTAAGCTTTATTAGCTCATCCAAATGTACGAATGAAGAATCGTATTTGATGCAGAAGCTTGGCAGAGCCGTCATCGGAACAAACAATATCGATAACTGTTCCCGCTACTGCCAGACGCCTGCGACGATGGGGCTGTTCCGTACAGTTGGACATGGCGGCGATTCAGGCGGCATAAAAGACATCGAGCAATCCGAACTGATTTTGGTGATAGGCTCCAACACCTCTGAATCTCATCCCGTTCTTGCTACAAGGATTAAGCGTTCCCACAAGCTTCATAAGCAGAAGCTGATTGTAGCCGATTTAAGAAAACATGAAATGGCAGAGCGTTCAGACTTATTTGTTAAGCCAAATCCTGGATCGGATATTGTCTGGCTGTCTGCTGTAACGAAGTACATTGTGGATAAAGGCTGGGCAGATCAAAGTTTCCTTGATGAAAAAGTAAACGGCCTGACGGATTATGTCCGCAGCCTTGAGCCATATACAATGGATTATGCCGCAGAGGCAACAGGAATCGCCAAAGAGGATTTAATCAAAATTGCTGAAATGATTCATGAAGCAGAAACGGTATGTGCACTGTGGGCGATGGGTGTTACCCAGCATCTGGGAGGCAGCGACACGAGCACCGCGATCTCAAACCTGCTCCTGATTACCGGTAATTATGCGAAGCCGGGAGCCGGCACTTATCCGCTTCGCGGACATAACAATGTTCAGGGAGCAAGTGACTTCGGGAGCATGCCTGACCGTTTTCCTTCTTATGAAAGAGTGACGGATCCGGCAGTGCGAGCGAAATATGAAAAAGGCTGGGGAGTGAAGCTCCCTGCGGAGCCGGGCTTAAACAACCATCAAATGATTGAGGGAATTCATAGAGGAACCCTAAAAGCGATGTACTTAAAAGGGGAGGATATGGGCGTAGTGGATTCTAATATGAATCACGTCCATGCAGCCTATGAAAAGCTGGATTTCTTCGTGGTCCAGGATATTTTCTTCACGCGGACTGCGCAATTCGCAGACGTTGTTTTGCCTGCAAGTCCAAGTCTTGAAAAGGAAGGAACCTTTACGAATACGGAAAGAAGAATTCAGCGCCTTTATCAGGTGCTTGAACCGCTGGGTGAATCGAAACCGGATTGGAAAATCATCACAGAGATTGCCAACCGGCTCGGAGCGGATTGGAAGTATGATCATCCGAGTGAGATTATGGCAGAAGCCGCTCAGCTTGCACCGCTTTTCGCAGGCGTGAACTATGACAGGCTGGAAGGATACAAAAGCCTCCAGTGGCCGGTTGCGGAAGATGGTACAGATACACCGCTCCTGTTTACAGACGGCTTCCCTTTCCCTGATGGCAAAGCAAGGCTTGTGCCAGTGGAATGGACGGCTCCGGTTACCTATGAACCGGACTATGACATACATGTGAATAACGGCCGTTTGCTGGAGCATTTCCATGAAGGGAATATGACCTATCAGTCAAAAGGCATCACAAGCAAAACACCGCGCACCTTCCTTGAAGTATCTGCGGCTCTTGCAGAAGAGAAAGGTTTCAAGACCGGTTCGCTTATCAGACTTGTATCACCGTATGGCCAGGTGAAAGTTCAAGCACATGTGACCGACCGGGTCCGCGGAAAGGAAGTATACCTTCCTATGAATGATAATGGAGAAGCCGCCATCAACCTTTTGACAAGCAGCCACGCAGATAAGGACACCGATACACCGGCCTATAAAGAAGTAAAAGCAAAGCTTGAAGTACTGGAAACGGAAGGAATCGACCCTCTTCCAAGAAATAACCACCGCAACGGAAATCCACAGCCGCAGCGAGGGGTGGAAGTTGAAAGGAAATGGGCACGCAAGGATTATACCTTCCCCGGTGATCTGGTGAAAAAGGAGCGGAAGCATAATGGCTAAGGCAACCACCACTATTAAACGGTTTGAGCTGAGTGATGAGGAAAAGCGGCAGCGGGATCTAAGAGAAGTAGAAGATGCATTAGTCCAGAATAAAGAGGCGATTCTTGAATCGTTAAAGCTTATGCAGCACATGCAGAACAAGGGAGTGCTGCCGCTTCTGAACGGACTGTTCGGACAAGGGGATAAAGTGCTTCAGGTGCTAGTCAAAGCAATTGATACTCCTGAAAACGCGAACGCTATGAAAAATCTGCTGCTTATGATGGGAATGCTCGGTACCATTAATGTGCGGGAACTTGAGCCGCTGATGCTGAAAGTGAACAACGGCGTCGAAAGGGTAGCAAAGGAGAAAGATACCGATCGGAAAACAGGCTACTTTGACATAGTCCGCTCTTTAAAAGATCCGGAAATCAACCGGGCAGTAACCCTCCTGTTTACCTTCCTGAAGGGAATGGGGGAGGAAACAGAGCATAAAGAAAAAAACAAACCGCAGGAAGCCCATGAACGGGTAGACCGCGGGGAGAATAATTGAATAGGGAACATGGAAAAAACCACCCCGGCCGGGTGGTTTTTCCTGTTCTGTATGATTGCAGCAGCAGTTCGTTGCGGCCCTGTTTTGGACGATAGACATAATTTTGACTGAGATATTATAGGGGTGTAACTGATATATCGGGATTATGACTGATAGATTAGGAATTTGACTATATCACAGACCGGTTCCGAAAGTTTCGGTCTCAGTGGCCGTTATTTCCGTCAAATTGGCGGGTTAGAGCACAGTTTTGGTCTCAGCGGCAGCTATTTGCTGTATTTATGCCTGAAATTGCCCCGCATCCGATAAATAACGGCTCTGGAGACCGAAAGCGTTGAAATACGCGAATATCAGCTCAAATAGCGTCATCTGAGACCGGTTCCGAAAGTTTCGGTCTCAGCGGCCGTTATTTCCGTCAAATTGGCGGGTTAGAGCACAGTTTCGGTCTCAGCGGCAGCTATTCGCTGTATTTATGCCTATAATTGCCCCGCATCCGCTAAATAACGGCTCTGGAGACCGAAAGCGTTCAAATAGGCGAGATATCAGCCCAAATAGCTTCATCTGAGACCGGTTCGGAAAGTTTCGGTCTCGGCGGCTGTTATATAATTTCGACCGATATATTCGGAATTTGACCGATAAATTCTGGCAGACTTCATTTCACCTGCAATAGTGATGGCTGTTCGGATCACTATTATCTCTATAACTACTAAAAAAGCACATGCCGGAGCTATTTCCCCCTCTTTATTGAATGAAGAAAACAGAAATCCAGTCTATTTTTCTGCTGCTTTTCCGACTCTCTCGGCGTTTACCCTCCCTGAGAAAAAGACGGCACCGCCGCCCATATCAGCAAGCCGGTCAGGAGTGAGGGCATTAACGTGGAATTTGGCTCCGGAAGGAGTATCAGCCCACAAGCCCTGAGTAACAAGCACACCGGGAAGCACATTTGGGCCGGGTGCTGCAGCAAGCTCACATTCCCCTCTGTCATTCCATACTCTCACACTGTCTCCATTCGAAATGCTGAGCCTTTCGGCATCTGCCTCATTTAGATAAAGCTTAGGACTCTTCTCTAAACGAAGGTGCTTTTCGCTTGAGCTGAATGTAGAGTTCATAAAACTGTGGTTGGGCCCAGGCACAAATAAAAACGGATAGCTGTCATCTTCGACCAGAGGAGTATAGACAGGCAGCGGTGGAAGGCCGGCTTCTGCCATCTGTTCTGAATACAATTCTATTTTTCCGCTTGGGGTCGGCAATTTTCCAGGAAATAAGGGCTTAACGGCCGCCCTGACGTAATGTTCACGGAGGAGTCTTTCAAACGTGATCTCTTTTATATATGGATTCGGCGAATCATCAACGGCCTGCCGGATCAATTCTTCCTCCTCTGCACCGAAGATCTCTGGATCCATATCAAAGGCTTTAGCGAGCAGGCGAAACACCTCCACGTTTGATTTGGACTCTCCGTATTTTTCAACGACCGGAACCTGAAGCTGCATGTAGTGATGCCAATAGGATGTATAAAAATCCATGTTTTCAAAAGAAGATGAGGCAGGAAGCACAAGATCTGCATAAGCTGCCGTTTCAGTTAAAAACAAATCATGCACGACTGTAAAAAGATCATCTCTTAAAAGGCCTTTTCTTACTTTATTCCCCTCCGGAGCTACGATGGCGGGATTGCTGCCGTACACGAACAATGAGCGGATCGGCGGGTCCTGCTCCAAAAGGCTGCGGCCGATTTCATTCATATTGATCGTTCTTGTCTGTTTATTTTGAAGCAAATCCGGCCGTGTGAGAGCAGCCTCATCGTGCTGAAGAAATCCTGAATTTCCTTTTAGCGCCCCGCCGCCCTTATGAAGCCACTGTCCAGTCAGAGCAGGGAGGCAAGCAATCGTTCTGACTGCCATTCCGCCATTATCATGATGCTGCAGTCCATTGCCGATCCGGATAAAAGATGGGGAGATTTCTCCGTACATCCTCGCGAGCTGATAAAGGTCTTCGCGGGGAACGCCTGTAATAGCAGAAACAGTATCAGGGTCATATTGTCGGACATGCTTCCTCAGTTCCTCGTGGCCGGTCGTCCAGGATTCCAGAAACTCGGGCACCGTAAATTTCTTTTCAAAAAGGATGTGCATCATCCCAAGCGCAAGGGCACTGTCGGTTCCAGGGAGGATGGGGATGAACCAATCCGCCATCCTCCCGGTCTGATTGTTATGGACATCAATAACGACAATCTTCGCCCCGTTCTTCCGGGCTTTCAGGGCAAGTGTCATTTGGTGCATGTTCGTACTGACTGCATTGATCCCCCACAAAATAATCAGTTTCGAGTGGATGGTATCCTCCGGATCTGTCCCGAAGCTTCCGCCCATCGTATAGTTGTAGCCGGCAGAGCCTGCTGCATTGCAGATGGCCCGGTCCAGCCGGCTGGCGCCAAGCTGATGAAAGAAACGCCTGTCCATGCCTTCTGCATTAAGTAGCCCCATGTTGCCATAAAAGCTGTATGGCAAAATGCTTTCAGGGCCTTCTTCTTCAATGAGACTCTTCCAGCGGGAGTGGATTAAATGAACGGCTTCCTCCCAGCTGATCCTCTCAAATTGTCCTTCCCCTTTTTTCCCCGTCCGCTTCATAGGATAGACGAGTCTTTTAGGATCATAGAGCCGCTCACCCATATGCCGCACTTTATTGCAAATACTCCCTCTTGTTACCGGATGATCCGGATCACCTTCTATTTTTGAAATTCTGCCGTTCTCTTTATGTATAAGCAGGCCGCACTGATCCGGACAATCAAGAGAGCAAACCGACTTAACGATTCCATCCTTCTGATCGATGTAGCTTTTCATCCTTACCCCCCCAGTCCATATGCCTCTATTCTAATCGATTACAGCTCCCGGTTGCGAAGGGAAAAAAGACAGGTGCAGAAAGTCACTTTCCGATCTAGGGGCAAAAGGAGGAGAATAATGGCGAAAAAGCACGGAAAATGGAAAGAAACGTATAAATGGAGTTAAAAAGAATGAGGAGCAGTTGGTTTTTAAGGCATAGTCCATCAGCACCTTTATTTGGATTATTTGGAAAAACAACCTCCTAAGCTTGAAAATCCTTTATAATCGTTTTTGTGCCAAATATTTGACAAAGGTAGTGATGGAATGAAAAAGAAATTTGTGCTTCTTTCTATTTTTGCATCTCTGGGACTGATTCTGGGAGCATGCGGAAGCAGTGAAAAAACAACAGGAGAGAAAAAAGAAGAAAAGGCAGCTGCAGCGGAGGAAAAACCGGCTGAAAAAAAGGAAGAGTCTGATAAAGAGGGAGCATCCGGTAATGGTTCAATCATGAATACATATATTGAAGAAGAAACCGAAGGAAAAGCAGAAGTTATTTATACAAATAAAAAAGCTGGTTTTGTAAACGAAGCACCAGGGTTTAAAGTAAGTGCAGATGAATATCAGATCGTAAAGGTAACCGGAATCAAGGAAGATAGCCGAATCCGCTTTGACGGCCAGGACTCAGGCTATGTCGTAACAGCCAGAATGACCGTTGAGAACAAGAGCGATCAGGTCATCCATTATAACAGTACAGCTGCCATCGGCACGACAGATGTCTATAGCAACATTTATTCCAGTACTTCAGACTATATCCGCGACGAGGACAAAATCAGTTCCAAGAAGGAAGGGATTGGTAAATTTGCTCCAGGTGAGAAAATAACAGGATTCATTACGTTTGATATGACGGAGGAGCAATACGAAATGCTGGGGGATGTACCGCCGAAGTTTATTCTTGAAGCAGGTGCTTCTCCTAATGAAGACATGTCAGGCGGACTTTTAAAAGAGAAAATCTTTGAATTTCCTTACAGTGATGAGGAAGGAAAAACTGCCGGCGGACAAGCTGATTTTTATCAGGACAGACTGACCATGGAAAATATAGCTGAGAAGACGATGATCCTTGAAAATGAAAGCTATAATCAATCCGTGACGCTGGAAGGGGTAAAGGCTACCGTGCTCTCCTACCAGTATACGGATCTTAAAATACGGGACGCCTTTAAAGAGCAGTTTAAGAATTTTGATGAAGAAATGGTGGCCATTTCTTTGAAATTCAAAGTGGAAAATCAGTCCAAGACACCGATCAGCCTGGAGGACTCCAACACGGGGATGGCCGAGGATGAGCTTTCTGTTTCCCTTGAATCCGGTCTTGGACCAAAAGATCAGCCGGATGTTATTCAGCCGGGCGAGAGTGCGGAGCGGATGGGCGTTTACCTGTTCAACAAAGATGAGTTTGGCATTCTCGATCAGCTGTCCTTTAAATTTGGACCATTAATGAATGACAAGACAGAGTACTTGTTCGATCAGAAACAGGCATATGTTGAAATCGAACTGCCGAAAAACTAAAAAGCAAAGCAGCCGGATTCATTGATCCGGCTGCTTTTCTATTTTGGCTTTAAAACCAGCCTGTCGCCATTCTTAAGGGTGTTGTTCAACGTGGTCTCATGGAAAACGCCATCCACCCAGTTTTTCAGCTGATTGTCATACCACTTGCTTTTAACATGTCCGGACTGGCCGGGGCTGTTGCTGTGGTACGCTTTGGACAGATCTGATAAGTCGGCGACAAAGCGCCATGGTGCTCCGTGGTCAGTAATCCCGTTTTCCTCGTAGGCAGCTGCCTGCACGGTTACCTGGCTGCCCCCGGCAGCGAGCGGTTTTTGACGGTTAAACGCCCATTCGAGAACAGGGGAGGCAGAGGAGAGGGGATGCTCAAAATAAACCTGATGATACGCTCCCCATTTCCATTTTTCCGGGTCGTTTCCGAAGTCCTTTTTGATCCTCGCCAATGTGTTTTTTAATGATGTCTTTAAAACGGATGGAAGCCCGCCTTTGTTTTCAATCCAGACAGACCGCTTTCCAGCTAACGCTTTTCTCAGCAGCTCATCCGTAATTTGTGCTTTTCCTTCAAATAATTCATCCATTTCTTCCGGGATCTTATCAGAATAAAGCACCTTTGGTATTTCTTTCATCCAGAGGTGGAAGAGAAGAGGGGCCCCGCTTCCTGGATCATCCTCGTAATTCCAGCTCCTCAATAAGTCCAGTGCTTCTTCTTCCTCCTTCGTCAGATCCATTTCTTTTGCTTTACTGAGGAACTCCGGTGCAAATTCTTTTGCATACAGATTTTTCTGGTCCATCTGCAGCTTCATCATATCATCAGGTGTCAGCTTGTCTTTGGATTCCAGAAATTCTGCTATTCTCATATAGCGGTACGGCTGTGCCCAGTGATGGCTGATGTGATAGGGATAGGAGTCATCGATCACTTTATTGTTTGCAGTTGCGAGATATCCTTCTTCCGGATTGGTGCTCCGGGGCAATTCTTCCCATGGGATAAAACCGGTCCATTCATATTCATCCGTCCAGCCGGGTACAGGGAGCATTCCATCTCCCTTTTTCCGGATCGGAATTTTTCCATTTGCTTTATAGGCGATGGTTCCGTCCGTTCCTGCAAAAACAAAATTCTGGGTCGGAACATGGAAATCCTCCAGAGCTTTCTCAAAAGAGGGCCAATCCTCTGCCCGGTTCATCTGAAGGACTGCCTGAAGTTCTGTGCTTGGCATGAGTGCGGTCCATTTCATGGCCAGGACCGTATCCTTTTTCTTATCATGAGAAAATTCGGAGATTACGGGACCGTGGCGTGTTTCGGTCACTTTATAAGGGATGGTCTCCATCCCCTTCACCTTAATGGGTTCTTCGATCAGCTGAGCCTTTTCCCATTTTCCATTATAAAGGAACTGCTCAGGGTGATCCGGGTTCCGCTTTTCAATATACAGGTCCTGGACATCAGGCCCCGTATTGGTTACACCCCAGGCGATTTTCTCATTATGTCCGAGGATGATGCCAGGGACGCCTGCAAAAATCACTCCGCTTACATTTTGCTCCTTGGAAGTGAGATGCATTTGATACCAGATGGAAGGAGTGGCAAGACCGAGATGCGGGTCATCCGCTAAAAGCGGTTTGCCGCTTGCTGTTTTTTCCCCGCTGACGACCCAGTTGTTGCTTCCATTGAACTCACGGGGGAGAACGGCATTTGCAAACGACTTCTTAACATCCAGATCCAGGTTTTCATAAGAGGAGAGAATTTCAGGAGCATTTTTAGGATAGCTTGGGTAAAGTTCCATTGCTTCTTCCTTTGTCAGGGAGTCTGCTGCCCAGTATCGGAAGGCCTGCCCCTGCCAATGACCGCCTAAGTCAAACGCCATGTATTTCCCAATCGTCAGGGAATCAATTGGAGTCCATTTTTCGGGCTCATACCCGAGCAGGGTGAACTCGGGAGAAAGCTTTTCCTCTTTCTTTGCTTCATCCATGTAGGCGTTCACTCCATCAGCGAACCATTGAAGAACATCAAGTGCTTCTTGATCATAAGTTTCTATGGATGCTTCAGCTGCCCTTCGCAAGCCGAGGGTCCTGAAAAACTTGTCTCTGTCAACGGTCGCTTCCCCTACAACTTCGCTTAGCATTCCTGATGCCTGACGGCGGCTTAAATCCATTTGAAACAGCCGGTCCTGTGCCTGTACATATCCTTGAGCCATATACAGATCCTGTTCCGTTTCAGCGTTAATATGAGGAACGCCTTCCTGATCTCTGGTTACCACTGTTTCATTCGGCAATCCCGCAATTTGTGTTTCACCGGAAACCTTAGGCAGACTCCTGTCTGTGTAAACGTTTACAAAAATGACAGCCGACAGCAAAATCAAAACCGGAATTGAAATGCTGATAAGCAGCCATTTTCTGAATGGCCGCTTTTTCTTAATTTCAGGCTGTGTATTTGTTTGCATGACCAGGCCCCCCTCCATTTTTTTTACATCTCTATAGTTTAGTTATATAGCATTAGAAGAAGGTTAGCACGTACTATTTTCAGAATTTTACCACTTATTAAAGGATAGGAGTGTTTCCTGTTACCATTTTTAAAATTGGATTGGTAAAATTGGAACTTTTCGATCCAGCTCCCGCATAAGTATAAATGTTTAAAACTTTGAACGGGGGTCGAAATCTTTGCTGAAGAAATGGCTTATTGGGATTTGCAGTGTATTTCTTCTGTTCTTCTGGGCGGGAATACCAAATGCATCTGCAGCATCATCAAAGTTTATCATCATTAATAAGTCTTCAAACAAGCTGGCATATTACGAAAACAGCCAGCTGAAGCGAGTATTTAAAGTCGGAACCGGAAGAAGCCAGTCACTGACGCCTGAGGGGAAATTCAGGATCGTCCAGAAGATTGTGAACAGACCCTACTACACCGGAAACATCCCGGGGGGAGATCCGAGAAATCCGCTCGGAAACCGTTGGATGGGCTTTAATGCCAGAGGAACATCCGGATCAACCTATGGGATACACGGCAACAACAATCCGGCATCCATTGGAGGATATGTGAGCAGCGGCTGTGTCAGAATGTACGATAATGAGGTTGAGTGGCTTTTTGAACAGGTTCCAATCCATACAGCAGTCATCATTACAAGCTCCGGTAAATCATTTGATGCGATTGCGAAAGCCTATGGATATAGTACGAAGCCGGGAGGCAATCCCGATTATGCAGGGGTGACGCTGAAGAAGGGCAGCCAAGGAGAAGCAGTTGCACAGCTTCAGAGGAAATTAACGAGCAGCGGCTTCAGTCCGGGAGGAATAGACGGAATCTTCGGGTCTGCCACAGATCGCGCGGTCCGTGCATTTCAAAAAAGCAGAGGACTTACTGTAGATGGCATCGCAGGACCTGCAACTTGGAGTGCGTTAAACAAGTCAGCTCCTCCGCAGTCAGGATCCTCACTTATGAACAGCGGTCTATTAAAAAGAGGCAGCAAGGGCGCTGCAGTAAAAGAGCTGCAGCAAAGGCTTACGGCGAAAGGATACAGTACCCGGGGAGCAGATGGAATCTTCGGTCCGAACACGGAAAAAGCGGTAAAAGCCTTTCAGAAAGCCCGGGGCCTTGCCGTAGATGGCTTAGTGGGACCGGCAACGAAGAGATCCCTTTTGAAATAAATGAAAACAAAAAAACACCCTTGCTGATGCAAGGGTGTTTTTTGAGATGGAGACTAGCGGGATCGAACCGCTGACCTTTTGGCTGCCAGCCAAACGCTCTCCCAGCTGAGCTAAGCCCCCGTAATATTTCTTTCGTTAGTGCATAATATATATCATAATGTTTTTTCGGAAAAAGTCAACATGTATTTTAAAATTTCGAATGGGCGATCTAAAAGACCGGCTTTTCAATTTTTACAATCAATTTACATTCGCATACTTTATTCCTGATCTATTTGAACCGATAATCTAAATAGTGAGAATGAGCGGGGGGCATAAAGCATGAAGATAGTAAAAGCGGTGCTGGCAGCGGGACTGGCTGTGTTTATGATTTGTGAGTTTTTTGGGGAAGAGCTGAGTAATGCAGCCGGTTTTAAGTCTGCACTGCAGCATGAGGTGCTGGCTGATCAGGAAGTAACAAAGGATGAAGCCCTTTTGCTTGTTGTCGATCATCTGAAAAGAGGTGGCAAACAGGAGGCAGGTGCTACGTTTGTAGTTGAAAATAACCGTGAATACATATGCCGGGCATCCTGGGTGGAAGACGGGACGGCTGCATCAGGTGCCGAAGAGCTGACGTACTCTGTAAACCGAATGACAGGAACTGTGAAACTGCTTGAAATAAAGTGAATGTGCTCGTCTGTATCCGCTTTTACATCCCAAACTGAGCTGCCCGCTTAAATGAAATGGACAAGGCCCGCTGCTTTGGTCTTTTCTGCAGGAAACAAAAACAGGAAAACACGCTTTCTCCATTTCCCTGTTTTTGTATAAGACGTACTGAGCAGTTATGCTCCGATACGCTCTTTTATTTCATGTATTTGGAGAAGGTGTCGTTCTTCATGATAGCCGACAAATTCAATCCATTGCTTAATGGAAAGCTCCCCCAGGACAGGATGCTTTAGAGCTTTGCTGGAAAGGTCAAAATCTTCTGCGAGCAGCTGTGCGAAATGGTTTAGATTTCGTCTGGCTTCCTCTAATGCAGTTTCTGCCTCAATACGGTCAATTGGAACCGGCCCGGGTACGGTATACTCCGGCGCATCCACTTTATGTGATCGGTCCGTTACGACAGCGAGCTGTTTCTCCTCGATTGTTTTTTCTTCGGCAAACTGAATCGACTTTTTCAAATTGGTAAGGACGGCATGCTCTATCTTTTGAAGATGATCCATCACTTGTCCGATGCTCCACTCATCAGGAGCCGGTTTCGTATTGAACTGCTCATTTGTTATACTGTTTACCGTGTTAAGCAAATCTTCTCTTACCTGCTGCATATGATCAAACATATCCGATTCCTCCTCTTTCCCTGCACGATGTCTTCTATTGATAATTGGTTCACAGAACGTTATACCCTTTCTTTTATCCAGCCAAGCGCCTGCTCCCTGAGTTTGAACTTTTGAATCTTGCCCGAAGCAGTCATGGGGTACTCTTCTACGAAAAAACAGTACTCCGGAATTTTATAGAAAGCGATCCGCCCCTGGCAAAACTCCCGGATGGCTGCTTCTGTTAAAAGGGTCCCTTCACTGACCCGGATGCAGGCGGCTGCTTTTTCACCGTATTTCTCATCCGGTACGCCTATAACCTGAACGTCTATGATGGCAGGGTGGCGGTATAAAAACTCCTCGATTTCCCGAGGGTAAATGTTTTCTCCTCCCCGGATGATCATATCCTTCAGCCTTCCGGTAATTTTCACGTATCCGTCTTCATCCATTGAAGCGAGATCACCTGTATGCAGCCAGCCTTCTGAATCAATGGCTTCAGATGTCGCTTCCGGCATATTATAGTATCCCTTCATCACATGGTAGCCTCTTGTACACAGTTCACCTTGTTCGTTTAAGTTTACTGCTTTTCCTGTGGCGGGATTGATAATTTTAATCTCAACATGGGGATGGGCTTTCCCTACGGTCTCCACTTTTTTCTCGATTGGGTCATCTGTAGTCGTCTGGGTAATGACTGGAGAAGATTCCGTCTGCCCGTAACAGATGGTGATCTCATTCATCCCCATCTGATTCATCACTTTTTTCATGACTTCAATCGGACAAGTAGACCCTGCCATAATACCAGTTCGAAGGGAAGAGAGATCGTAAGATGGGAAAGAATCCAGTGACAGCTCAGATATAAACATGGTCGGCACTCCCTGAAGTCCCGTACATCGTTCTTTTTCCACCGTTTCCAGCACTAAGTCCGGACTGAATTCTACGATTGGAACCATAGCTGCACCAACAGTAACAGCGGCCATTGTACTTAAGACACAGCCGAAGCAATGGAAAAATGGCACCGGAATGCAAAGCCGGTCCTGAAAGGTCAGCTTCATAGAGGAGGCAACTAGATATCCATTGTTCACAATGTTATGATGGGTCAGCATGACCCCTTTCGGAAATCCGGTAGTTCCTGAGGTATACTGCATATTGATTACATCATGCTGATCCAGCCCGTCCTCACGCTGCGCCAATTCTTCACTGGAGACAGCAGACGCCTGCATAAGAAATTCATTCCATGACATCATTTTTTCAGGAGACTGTCCTGTACCTATGTAGATTTGATGCTCTAGTTTAGCTGGAGGATTTCCATCCACAGATGTGATAGAGGAGATCATATCGGTATAGGAAGTGCCCTTGAAACCGTCAATCAGAAACAGCGCCTTCGCATCAGACTGTTTTAACAGATATTCCAGCTCATGAATCTGGTAGCTTGTATTGACTGTTACAAGGACAGCTCCCATGCGTGCAGTGGCAAATTGGAGAAGAAGCCATTCAGGTACATTTGTTGCCCATACTGCCACATGATCTCCTTTGCTGAGGCCAAGGCCCATAAGAGCTTTTGCAATTTTTTCCGTTTCCTCATAGAATTCTTGATAGGTATAGCGGATTCCCTCTTTAGAATACACAGCTGCTTCCCGGCTGCCGTATTTCCGGACTGTTTCTTTAAGCATGCTGCCGATTGTTACTTGCTTTAGCGGTTCCATAGAGCTTCCTCCTGTCTCTAAAGTTAACGCTTTCATTATACATCATTATCAGAATAGTATAATAACGATCCTTCTACAAATCTCGCCTTTTACGGCTTAGGAGAACAACATGAATCGAAGCCCAAAGACTTATGCTTATCTTGCTTTACTAATCGGAGTCATTTCTGTTTCAACATCCGCCATCATGGTCAGGCTGACGGTGACTCCGGCGCCTGTAACCGCCTTTTACCGGATGTTCTTTTCCGTGCTGCTGATGATTCCGTTTTTTGTTGCTGCGAAGGGAGCGGGAATCCGTTCCATGACAAGAAGAGATTGGATTTTGATTTCTCTTGCGGGAATATTTCTTGCCTTTCACTTCATTCTTTGGTTTGAATCGCTGGAGCTGACATCTGTTGCAAGCTCTGTTGTTCTTGTTACCTTGCAGCCGCTGTTCGCTTTTGCCGGTACGTATCTTTTCTTCGGGGAAAAGGCTTCCAGGCAGGCAATATGGAGTGCAGCTCTTGCTATTTTCGGAAGCCTGATCATAAGCTGGGGGGATTTTCGGATCAGCGGAATGGCACTTGCAGGAGATTTACTTGCGCTGACCGCCTGCCTGATGGTTACAGTCTACTTGCTATTCGGCCAGGATGTCCGCAAACGGCATTCGCTCATTTTGCATACAACCCTCGTATATGGAATCAGTGCAGTGGTTCTCTTTATTTACTGTGTCTTTTTCTCTTACAATCTTCACCCGGGAAATTCCGAGAATCTCATGTGGCTTTTGCTTCTCGCTGTTTTTCCGAACCTTCTGGGTCATTCCCTTTTTAACTGGTCCCTTAAATGGATTAGCACAAACACCATTTCTGTAGCGATCCTTTTTGAGCCGGCAGGAGCCATCGTCCTTGCTTATTTCATCTTAGGAGAAGGTGTCACCTGGTATCAGGCTGCGGGAAGCTTCGTTATTTTTGCAGGGATCCTCCTCTTTTTATCAGGAGATTTTAAAAAGAAAGAACATCATCATCATGAAGATTTGGATGATAAAGGAAGGAAAATGGGTATAGAAAAGGTAAAGGAAGCCGAGAGCCCAGAGAGGATGATGTAAGGTGTTCAAAATCAGAAAAGCAGACCCGCAGGATTTAAATGGAATCGCTCAGGTTCACGTAGACAGCTGGAGGACCGCATACCGCGGGCTGATCGATGAAGATTATCTGCAATCTATTACATATGAGAGCAAGAGAGAGCTATGGGCAAAGGCCGATCTAAGCCAAGTGATCATTGCTGAGGATGAAGAGGGGCGTATTGTCGGATTTTCAGGATACGGCAGGGAGCGGACCGGCAAATATGGCTTTGACAGCGAGATTTATGCGATTTATATCCTAGAAGAGGTACAGCGCAAGGGAATCGGGAGCGCCCTTTTACTGAATACAGCAGATGATATGCTGAAAAAGGGATGGAACTCTGCACTCGTATGGGTACTGAGAGATAATCCTTCCCGTGCATTCTACGAGTCTTATTTTCCTGAACTGGCAGGAGAGGAGCAGTGCCAAATCGGCACAGGTGAATTCACCGAATATGCCTACGGATGGAAGGACCTCGAGCGATTGAAAGCAATGCTTCTGCAGGGAAACCGTTGATGAACTGAATAGAGAAACCAAAAACCCGGAAGCCATAAGCATTCCGGGTTTTTGGTTTTTCTCTTTCAGGAAGCTTGCCGGGAGCACTATGACAGCTGCTGGTGGAATAAGTTTGCGAGAATGGCAAACATAAAAGCAAGCGGCAAATGAAAAATCAGCCCCCATCCGAAAACGGGTCCTTCCTCATTGCTGATTTTAAGGGCTTCCTTATAGCTATACATAAAATGAAAAACAGAAAGGAGCATACATCCCAGCATAAAACAGAATATGAAGTTCACTTCCGAGCCCTCCATCTAAATTTCTTTCTACTCTATTACATTCATCAGCTAGCAAAAATAGAACAATCTTGTAAAATTTAGAAATTACCTACTATACATTACAAAAATTTCACTATATAATAAAATAAATTACAAATATTACAGGGGGATACCGCGTTGAAAAAAATAATCGCGGCGTGTCTTGTGCTTCTTCAAGTGCTTACTTTTCAAACAGCGCTCGCAGCAGGCAAGATTGACGTACAAAGCAGCAGTTACAAGGCCTATTTAGAAGAAGTCGGTTTAACGCACACTGAGCTGGTAGATTACCTGGAGAACTACGAAAATACAATGTTTGAGGAATTTGAAAGCGTAGATGACCTAAGGGAATACCTCGGAAGAAGACTGTCAGAGGAAGTACTTCAGGAACTGCTTTCAGATTATGAACTCACTGAAGATGAATTAACTGAACTGCTTATTGAAAATGGGGATTTATCTGATGGAGAGAGAATCGAGGATGTTTTTTATTTTGAAAACTTCCTGGATGAAACCATTCAGACAGCAGGAGACTACTATACAGAAATCAATGATGAAACGATTAGAGAATTGTGGGAAAGCTACGATTTCGAATCAAGAGCAGAATTTGATCAATTTTTAAAAGAGCATGATCTTAGAATTGAAGATTACGAGTCTATTGAAGAATTAGATGAAGCCATTTACTCATCTATTGAACTTCCCGGATTGGAAGAAGAATTACAGGGTGTATTTGATGAAATCGGAATTACAGAAGAGGAATTATTAGTTTTAAGCGAACACCTGGCAGAGGTATCGAAAAGAAACCCGAATCTTGATAGCCAGTTGATGGAGCTTGGAGACCGTATGATGAGCATCAGCGATTTCGAACGAGTGGATGAAATCTCTGAAGAAGATATGAAGGAAATGATTTCTATCTATTCCGAAATGATGAATCTTCTGGAGCTTCAGCCTAAATACTACCTCCTTAAGGATGGAATTAAAAAAGAACTATCCCTGCAGACGATGATGACGATACAAGATGTCAACGGTGCAGATCTGCTGGTCGAGCTGTACAACCTGGACAATCAATTTTTGCTGGATTTAACACTTACTGCAGAAATGATCGGATCTGACCTGATTGTAGAAACAGGGCAGGATTTAAAACAGACTGCAGAAGCAGTTACGCAAGTTAAAGAGAAAACGGAAAAGCCTGTAAAGACAGTAAAGACAGTTAAGGGAGCCAGAATGCCGGAAACGGCCGGTTTCCATGCAGACTGGATGATCCTTGGAGGTTTAATGATGGGTGCCGCTTATCTGATTAGCAGAAAGCTGCGTGCATCGGCTTGAGAATGAAAAGATCAGTAAAGAAGAAGCGGATGCTTCTTCTTTTTGGTACCGTGCTGCTGTTCGCTGCAGGATTGTATGTGTTAACTGCAAACGCTCTGCCGCTGATAAAGGCTTATTTTTACTACGAACAGGTCAGTAAAAACGATAGCAAGGTGGAGGCAGTTTCTGTTCCCGCAGTTAAAGCCAAACCGGCCGAATTATATAAAGAGCGTCCTGAAGAAGGGGAAATGATGGGGGAGCTTACCATTCCCAAGCTGTCAGCCGCTCTGCCTATTTACCACGGAACAGATGAAGATGAACTGGAAAGAGGGGTAGGGCACTTTGCCCAGTCAGTTCTCCCCGGGGAAAAAGACAACTCAGTTCTTTCCGGTCATCGCGACACTGTGTTCCGGGAGCTGGGCAAAGTGGGAGTTGATGATCTGCTGATCGTCAAAACATCAGCGGGCCGCTTTACGTATAAGGTAAGGAAAGTCAGGATTGTGGAAGAAGACGACCGGACGGTTATCGTGCCGAAGCCAAGAGCCACTCTGACAGTGTCCACCTGCTATCCATTTAATTTTATCGGATCAGCTCCAGAACGATATGTGCTTGTCGCCAATTTAATTAAGACAGAAAAACCGTAAGCTTATAAGCTTACGGTTTTTTTGCGGCTGCTCTTTATAACGCGCGGTGATTTAAGAAGGATGAGCCATACTGCAAAGGAAGCGATGATCCATGTCGGCAGCATCCATGTTGTGTTATAGATGAAAGAGTACGTAAAGACAGGTGTTCCTTTCGGTGCGTATGAACCGAAAAAAATGACTCCGGATAATATGTGTGAGGCTGAGCGTAAAATGGAACCAATCGCTGCAGCGGCAAAAACAGCCATGAGTGTGTTCCATTTAGCTTGTGATAAGCTCCTGTGCACCCACCCGGATAAAACTCCGCTCATCCCTGCAAGCATGTAAGGGAGCGGGTAGTCGAGAAGTGCTTGTGCATAGTGGACAATAACAGGAGGCATCACAATCGGGTGCAGGATTCCAGTCAGCAATCCTGTCAATAAACCGCCTTTCAGGCCCCAGCGAAACGACATAATAAAAATCGGGATCATCCCGAGTGAAAGTGATCCTCCCTGCGGCATTTTAATGAAAAAGCCGGATAGCATTTCCAGAATAACTGCCAGGGCAGTTAAAATGGCTGTTTCAGTGAGGAATAGCAGATCTTTGTTTTTCAATAGTATCCCCTTCTCATTTCAGTACCGGCACAAGAGAAATAAAAAAAGCAATGCGGGGAATGCTCACTTGCTTCCACACACTGCTTTGATCACATAATAAACGATCAAGCCACATCCCTACGCAAGCATTAACTAACAGGTTCAAAGGGTCTAGAACAGAACGTTCATTCTCAGCCGAAGGCTCCCCTTGTGGTCGAATACCGAATTATTTAATTATTTTCACTATACACTATCAACCAAATTTCGACAACGTTTAATTTTTCTTTTATGATTTAGAGGATGCATTCTCTGCTTCCACTTATTCGTTTCATATAAGGATAGAAGGAAAAAGAAAAGCATGCAGCTGAAAGGAGCATATCTCTTGGAATCATTTACTGTGAAAGCAATCTCCATCATAAAAAGTATACCGGAAGGAAGAGTCATGTCGTACGGTCAGATTGCTGCTGCAGCAGGAGCCCCCAGAGGTGCCAGGCAGGTTGCCAGAATTCTTCATTCAATGAGCGGAAAATACGATCTGCCATGGCACAGGGTGGTGAGCAGGAACGGTGAGCTTTCTATAAAAGATCAGTCTGCTTTGGAATGGCAGCTTAAGCTGCTGGCAGATGAAGGAATTGAAATAGAAGAAGGACCGTGCATCGCGATTGAAAAATACCGGTACAGCTTTTAAAAAAACTATTGCAGTAAAAGGACAAAACGTGCTATATTACTTCTTGCCCCAAAAATAATTAGAATAGCTTTTTTAGGAAGATTTAAAAAAGTTGTTGACTGTTGTCTAAAGGCGTGTTATATTATTAAAGCCGCTAACGAAGCGGTTGAAGAAAATGATCTTTGAAAACTGAACAAATCGAAGTGCCAACGTTAATTCTAAAGTTTTAAACAAGAGCTAGTCAAACTACTTTTTGGAGAGTTTGATCCTGGCTCAGGACGAACGCTGGCGGCGTGCCTAATACATGCAAGTCGAGCGGATCTCT
>NZ_WMIB01000019.1 GCF_009711125.1 Metabacillus mangrovi
GAAGAAGTTATCCGAACGTATCAGCTTAGAGAGAAATATCTATTGGACCTTAATACTCAGGTTAATGGAGCAAGAAATGCTGGAAGAACCGATGCAAAGTTTGAAATAGCCAAAAACATGCTCCAGTCTCAGAGTCTGTCTGTACAAGATGTTGCTAAATTCACTGGACTGCCCTTGGATAAAGTAATTCAGCTTGAAAAAGAAGTGCGTTAAGTGTCCAAAGCAGAGAGAAACTCCGCCGGCTGAGTGCTGATGAAGAAGTTATCCGAACGTATCAGCTTAGAGAGAAATATCTATTGGACCTTAATACTCAGGTTAATGGAGCAAGAAATGCTGGAAGAACCGATGCAAAGTTTGAAATAGCCAAAAACATGCTCCAGTCTCAGAGTCTGTCTGTACAAGATGTTGCTAAATTCACTGGACTGCCCTTGGATAAAGTAATTGAGCTTGAAAAGGAAGTTCGCTAATTAAATGGACAGCACAACTGGCAGCAGGAGAAAATCCTGCTGCCTTTTTTAACGTTGGTTTTCACTATTTACCGCTAACACCTACAAGCACTTTAAATGCTTTCCGGCTTTTCTTAACATTTAGAAAAATTTTAGTAGTAGAAAAATAATTCCTATGATAAATTAATTTTATCATATTTTTCCAAAAGGGGAATTCCTTTGATAACAGTAAAAAAAGCAGAGCAACGGCATGTGAATGGAATTGTTAAGGTTTGCTCAGAAGGAAACCGCGATACATATGGCATCACCCATTCAACGGAGTACATTGAAAGGGTAATTCAGGAATTCTATAACCCGGAGCGGGTTCTTCACGAGGTCACTCATACAGACAGCGGATGGGACGGATATTATGTCGCTCTTGAAGAAGATACGGTCGTTGGCGCAATCGGCGGCGGAATGATTGAGGAGGACAAAAGTGAAATTTATGTCCTTTACCTCAATCCGAATCGCCGCGGTGAAGGCATTGGCACCAAGCTCCTTCAAGCCTTTACTAATGTCCAGAAAAGCAAGGGCGCCAGGCAGCAATGGCTTTCTGTTTCAAAAGGAAATGAGAAAGGCATCCCTTTTTACGAAGCAAGAGGATTTCAATTTGTAAGTGAGCAGAAAAGCTATGCAAGCGAAGAGGATGAGAGCTACGTGTCTTTGAGGTATTGCAGGAAGATATAAGGACATATTGTGATTCTTACTTTTGGTGCATCTTGGAGGTGTAGATCGTGGACGAAACGAAGAATAGAAAACAAAATCCGTCGGGTGCTGCTGTTGGTTTTATTGTCTTCATCCCACTTTTGCTTGCCATCTTCATCCCAACTTTTGCATGGGCTTATATAACAGGAACTGTATTATATGGGTATAGCATCTATTTAAACAGATACTCGAAAACTGTGGTGTTAAGAGAACTTGCCCTTTTGTCCATGTTTTTTCTTTTTGTTTTCTTGCTGGATCGATTCATATAAAAGGCCTTCACGGCGGGAGGACACTCCAATTATGATTATTGCCATTCTCGGTCTACTAATCGCTTTGCTGACTGTTCTGTTATTCATCACCTTCTGTGTTAAAATAATTGGCTTCCTTCTAAAAAAGAACCCTTTTCCGAAAAAATTGCTTATCACTGCTTCAACAGGTGTTATCCTAGTATTTTCTCTACTATTTTACCAAACCTATTTCTTCACATTCAGCTCCATCGACCGGAGCAATATGGAGCAAGGCCCGGGACCCGTTCCGTCGCCAAGCGGCAACTATTCAGCCCATGCGTTTTATGAACCTTATGGCGGTGCGGCGGGCGGAGTGAATGTGTGGGTGGAGATTACACACCATCAGGAGAAAGAAAAGGTAAAAACCATCTATTTTGCTGATGCAAAAATCGATTTTTCGATGAAATGGATCGATGATGACCAGCTTTCCATTGTGAACAACGATCCGGATTATCCGGATGAGGACCGGAGCATTGTATTAAAGCCAGATAAAGAGATTTATGATGAAAGCGGGCTGGCCTGCCAGAGCCTGCTGATGAAGGATGAGTATGAGAGGTGCTATCAGGATTAATCTTATTCGAAAAAAACCCATGCAGAGTCACTTTCCGCTTGGGTTTTTCATCATTTTTGCTCCTTAATAAAAACACCCGCAAACGTCACAACCAACCCGACCACAAAAATAACCTGAGCAGTCATCGCGATTCCTCCGTCGTAATCCGCTAGGTTTTGGACAAACAGCCCCAGCAACAGAATGAATCTCCTTTTTCATGACTTGTCTATAAAAACGAACCTGCTGCGGAATTTCATGCTTACATTTCAACTCAGAGTCTGTCTATGACTTCCTCAGATGTCTTTCTCCCCGCTCCCCTCCCAAAGGAAATTCAAGCCGAAATACAGTGCCCTTATCTTTTACAGAAGACACATGAATGGTGCCGCCGTGAAGTTCGGCTATGGCGCGGGCAATGCTCATGCCGAGACCGGCGCCTTCTGTCTGCTCATCTGTGCTTGTGCCGCGGAAGTAGCGGTCGAAGAGGTACCGGACCGTTTCTTCGTCCATTCCGGCACCGTTGTCAGAGATCGTGACAATGGCTGATTCGCCGTGTCTGCTGACTGAGGCGGTGATGCTTGTTCCCTTTGGGTTATGCTTGATGCCGTTATAGATCAGGTTATCGAGCATCCGCTCAAACCAGCGCCGGTCTGCATGGATGTATAGATTTGAATCTGTGCCTTTAAAGGTAAATGGAACATCCTCAAGGGTTAGGTCGTTAGCAAACTTCAGCATGATGTCCCGTATAAGTTCATTCAGTTCCGCAGGCTTCAGCTGATGGGGGAGTGACTGGTTTTTGAGCTGGAAGGCAAGGGAGAAATCCTCGATCAGCGCCGTCATATAATCTCCTTTTTCCCTGATCATCTTTCCCATGTCCAGGAGCTCTTCATCGGTCCAGCGGTATTGTCCGCTTTCGAGCAGATGGGCATAGCCTTGGATCGTGGAAAGAGGTGTCCTGAGATCGTGGGAAATGCCAGTCATCCACTCTTCACGCGTTTTTTCCAGCCGGTCTCTTTCCTTCTCTGTTGCAGAAAGCTTTTCGGCCATTTCGTAGAAAGCACCGATCACTTCTTGATAAAGCTTGTACCTCAGGCGCAATTTTCCATTTCTCTTGAAAACCTTTTTCCGCTCTTTTTCTGTGAGTACTTCCCCGTACTTTCCGTGGCCCATTCTTTCAAGCCAGCTGGTGAAGAGAAGGAGGGGCTGGCTGTACCTGAAGCCCTGCCAGAAGGAAATGCCTAACGTTAAGGTGAGCAGGACAACTGCTGCGATAATGATGAGCTTTATCATTTCGGAAAAAATGGAGAAGGCCACTGGCTCTGCACCTTGCTTCGGTGTATTTAGAATCCAAGTAAGACCGGATTTCGGATCAATGAAGATCGTTGAGTGGGTATCGAATTTTCCCGGTGACGTTGTCCTGACTAGCACGTCCAGCGGCTTGTAGACCTCTTTCATCTTATCAGAGGTCGACTGGACCACTTTCCCCTCCTGGTTTATTACCTGGATGGACCCTTCCACCTTCTTTAATTCCTCTTTCAGCTGTTTAAGGTTATCACCGGAAATCCTGCCGTTGCTTGAATACAGTGAAAACCAGCGCTGAAGGCTTTCCCGCTCCTTGTTTTCATATCCGAGCATATAAAAATACGGATCTTTGAAGGTAGTGTCAACCTGAGAGTATACGTAGAATCCTTCATAATAGTTCGTTTTTTCAATCTGGAGAATCTCGGTGACTGAGTAGGAGTCAGGCAGGAGTTCAGGTGTATTTTCTGACCCGATGACGTCTCCTTCCATATCAACTACCTGCACCCATAGATTTCGGTCTTGCAGCTGTTGTTTCCACGTATCGCTGATGGTGGCCTTATTTTTCTCGATCTGCGTATCGATCGCAATGTTTTCAAGGGCACCGGCAGGGAAGTTTTGCTTCATTGCTTCTCTATTTAAATGCGTCAGAAGCACAAATAGAAGCACGAGAGAAATAATCGCAACAAATACAATGATGGAAATAAACTGAAGAGAGAAGTGAAAAGCCAGCCTACGCCTTAGTGACATCAGCCCTTTTTCCCCTTGACCAGCTTGTAGCCCAGACCACGTACGGTCACGAGCAGTTCAGGATGGCTCGGGTCTTTCTCGATTCTTTCCCGGATTCTTCGAATGTGTACAGTGACGGTATTGTCATCCACAAAGCTGTCAAAGCCCCATACCGCTTCAAGCATCTTCGTCTTAGACAGGACGGTATTGGGATGCTGGCACAGATACTGCAGCAGGAGAAATACCTGGGCAGGCGTCTGCACGGCCTCGCCATCGACAATCAGTTCCCCTGCCTCCTCATCCAGGATAAAGCGTCCGAAATCATGCTTCCTGCCCGTCTCTTTTAAGGAATGGGAAGGAGCTTGGTTCCGCCGGAGCCTCGCCTTAATTCTCGCTGCGATTTCAAGCGGATTGAAGGGCTTGGTTATGTAATCATCCCCGCCAATCGCAAATCCTGTCAGCACATCAAGGTCGGAGACGCGTGCTGTCAAAAAGAGAATATAAGCATCGGAGATTTCCCTGATTTTCGGGCAGATCGCAAAACCGCT
The DNA here is from genome assembly GCF_009711125.1 of Metabacillus mangrovi. Taxonomy (GTDB): domain Bacteria; phylum Bacillota; class Bacilli; order Bacillales; family Bacillaceae; genus Metabacillus_B; species Metabacillus_B mangrovi. The sequence continues at coordinate 4,601 of NZ_WMIB01000019.1, forward strand.
CTGTCCGGGAAGCGTCACATCAAGAACTACAATATCAATGGGATTTCGGGAAACGCACTCAAGCGCCTCTTCTGCAGTAAAAGCTGAATGTATATGGGTAAATCCTTCTTTTCTAAGAACGGTTTCCATTAACTTCACGATTGATCTCTCATCGTCTACTAACAAAATTTCCGCATTCTCCACTTTTATCCACCTCGATGAATATCGTAGCACACAAACCTTACGAGCATATTAACAACTTTCCTTAAAGTTTATCAGCTAGTAAACTCCTGTTTCTTTAAGAGAAATAGAGGCAGTCTATACTGAGTAATAGAATTTAAATTTCCTGAGGGATCCCTAGAAGATTACTGAAAAAAATAAATCGGAGGATGAACCCTATGTCACAAGAAAAAAGAAATGAAGAGGAAAACAATGCGGCTGGAGGTACAGTTTTGAAGAATGCCCGGCCGGCCTATGATCGCACCAGACCATTCGGTGCCCACATCCGTATGAGCTGGTGGAAACCACTCGCAATCATCGTTGTCCCGTCGGTGCTGCTGATTGTCGTGCAAGTCTTGTTCCGAATGGCCGTTGGCCTAATTGAGGGCAGCGACGAACCGCTGTCAGCGGCCTATACACCGTTGAGGTTTCTATCCGACAGCTTGAGTATAGGGGTCACAGGAGTACTGGCGGTCTTGCTCCTGGCATGGTTGGCCAAAGTACCTTGGCGCAGCCTGCTCAGCTCACCGCGGGCATTCGACAGACGGCGCTTAGTTCAGTACCTGATCGGCGGGGCGCTGCTTGTGGGCGCTGGGATAGGTGTGATCGCGCTCGTCGCACCCGAAGCCCCGGGATGGACGGCCTTCGGTTTCACTGGCACAACAATGGCTATGCTTGTCGTCACCTTCTTCTTCACTCCGATACAGTCCATAGGTGAAGAACTGATGTATCGAAGCGCCGTCATGCCTGCAGCTGCGTCATGGGTCCGTCCAGTTCTCCCTGCCTTAGCCGTCGGGCTCTTGGTTTCCAGCTTTCACTTCGCGGTCATGCACGGTTCGACTGACCCCTGGCTGTTCGGGTACTTCTTCGTTGTCGGTACCTCGACAGCGCTAATAGCGATCATCAGCCGAGGCATTGAGGCATCGATCGCGTTCCACGTCGCCAACAACGTCATGATGTCAACCGTTAACTCGCTTATGGCGGGTGGCAAAGTATACGCCTTGGACCGTTCCACGGAAACCGGAGATCCATCCCTGCTTATTCTCGCCGCGGTAAACATCGCCATGGTCGCCTTTGTCTGGATGCGCGAACAGCGGGCGGGCACTGCCACGCATCAGGGCTTGACGAATGATCATTCTTAAAGTGACACATATTACGGGTCACCTATTAATGGAGCAGGTGAGGTTGCCATAACTGCAAATGGGGAATTAAAAATAATAAACATCCGGTGCCCTTTGTCCTCATTTGTATACACTTGACTGAGATTTCAAATAAGTGGATCCCCAAGGAGGTGTTGACAGTCTTTACGTTCTATAGAGTGTAACCGTATTAAGAAAATAATTCTAAAAATGGAATTGTTCACACACACGTTTTTTAATTCTTTCAAAGGGTGATGATTTATGTTGAATTCTCCCCAGTTAAATACATCAGGAAAAACGGTAAGGAACGACAAGGAGCCTGGATGGCCTGAGATTGGAATAATGGGCCTCGCCTATATTGTTCTTGTGCTTGGGATCGCCCAAATCATTAATATGACCACGGAGGATGCTTCGGTTATAAGCGGAATCAGTTTTGCTGCATTATCCGGTTTAGCCGGATTAGGTGCTTTCCTTGCGGCTTATGTTTTGCGGATTCGCTCATGGGAAGCTTTTGGCATACGGGGGACATCTGGAAGGTGGCTGCTGGCTGGCCTTGGTTTCGGGATCGGTGTTTTGTTGTTTACTCGTGGTTTTGCTTTGATTATGTACTATTTAGGGTTTAGCGGCAGCACCCAGGCGTCTTATGAATCTGCAGCGAGTGGAGGCACTCTTGCTTTCATCGCACAATTTTTAATGATTGCTGTATTGACGCCGATCGGTGAAGAATTTGCTTTCCGCGCCGTTTTAACCAATGCGCTGAAAAAGTATGGTCCATGGATCAGCATCATTGGCAGTGCTCTTATTTTTGCCACGGTTCACGGTTTGAATGAAGTATGGGTAGCTGCTTTCGTGACCGGTCTGGCTGCCGGTTATTTGTTTTACCGGACGGGATCAGTGTGGCCCGGAGTTATTGTCCATGCAACCTACAATGGATCAATCACCATACTGACTGCAGTTGTGGCGAATTATCTTTAACTTCTATCGTTGGAGAAATGAAAAAAGGGGTCAGTAATAATGGAACCAACTATAAATAAGGAACGAATGGATGTTATTGACTTAATTAGAGGATTTGCCTTGATGGGGCTTCCTTTTGTTAATGTGCTTGCTCTTTGGAGAACAAACGTTAATTTATCAGGAACACAACTGGATATTTGGGTTCAGCGTTTTCTGTATTTGTTTGTTGAAGGACGTTTTTACGCAATATTTTCCTTTTTGTTCGGATTGGGACTTTGGATTTTCTTATCCAGGGCAAAAGAAAAAAGGGACCATCCAACTGCCCTTTTTATTCGGCGTATGCTGTTTTTGTTTGCAGCAGGAGTAGTGCATCAGCTCATAAACCCTGGTGAAGCCTTGCTAGTCTATGCAATCATGAGTCTTCCTGTTTTTTTCCTTCATAGGATCCCAAAGTGGATTAACTTAGTGGCAGGTATAGCAGGGGTGATTATATTGAGTTACCTGGGGAACAAACTGCTGACAACCTTGCCCTTAATGGTGCTGGGTCTCGCATTCGGGCAATATCGTGTATTTGAATATTTATTAAAAAATCGTAAAATGTGGACGATAGCTGCTATTCTTTCATTTGCTGCCACTTGTATTCTATCCGTTTTTCTTTGGCAAGAAGCTCCTGACGATGGATCCGTAAAACGTCTGGAAGGAATTGAGTTATCTGAAGCACAAGTCGACTCGAACGTTGCCTTTTATGCCTACACAGAGTTGTCCTTAGCATTTGCTCCGTTTTTCTCTGTTTTTTATGTCAGTTTTCTTGTTTTGCTCTACCCTCTTGCAGGGAAATGGTTATCTCCTTTACATGCATTCGGACGAATGGCGTTTACAAACTACATTGGTCAATCCGTTATCCTGATTCTCCTTGCTCTGTTTATTCCAGTTAATTCGGTTGTACCATACACAACTGCAACAATTACGTGTCTCCTTGTAGTAATCGTGCAAATCATAGCTTCTTCGTACTGGCTTGCGTTTTTTAAATATGGGCCGTTAGAATGGCTGTGGAGATGTGGAACTTATGGTAGATGGCTTTCAATCCGAAGAAAAAGAGCGGCAGCCAATGCGAATTAAGAAACAATGGACGCAACTGTAAAGTGAATATTCTTTACCTTAATTAGCTATCGGGTCGCGTACGTTCAAAAAGAAAAAATAAGTCAAACAGAACTTCCGGTTTTATGGAAGTTCCGTTTTTCGATCAATATCAACAACTTTAACTGGTTTATGCTTTATAAGCTATTATCCACTTTACCTTACTTACTTTCATTTACATTAGAAAGATTAATAGAAAACTCCTCAAAGCTCAATTGCCCTAAGGCAAACTTCGTACTCTGGACAAAAATCTTTTCATTTTTAGTCAGCTCTCGGTTCGCTGCCTTTTCCATCCATTCATGCTCGTTGTCTAAAACATCAAAAACATGCTTTTGTTTTGAAAAAGCTTCATAGTATCGCAATCCAAATCTTCTTTGAGAGAGGGCATCAATATGAATGCCATCCGGATTTGCTGTTAAGCCCTTTGAGGTTACAAAGTAGCAATTCCCTTCAGTACGGGCAACTTCAGATATTACCTGATTGATTTGTTTATACTCAACGGCACTTTTTCCAAAACCGGTCTCTCCAAGAAAATGTCCCAGCTCCCCGATCATGATAGGGACATCCGGAGCCTTCAATTCTTCTCTCAAGTGTTTAAACAATGTAAGCAATTTATCTTTATACGTTTTATAACGTTCTCCGTAGCTGTCGCTTTCCCCTTGATGCCACAGAATTCCCGCTAGTTCACTTGTTTCCATAGCGAATTTTGCTTCTGAGATTGCATGTCTTGTTAAGAACCCATCCATTGACCACTCATCAATCGAGCTTCCACCCTCGGCACATGGTATGAGCCCAATGGACTCGCCTGGATGATCCTCTGTCCAAGCCTGGGCAAAAGAGGCTGCCGGACCGACACCAGATACGTGACGGTCCGGATTTATTGGTTCCGCCATCATTTGCCATCTTCCGTTTCTCAGCATATGTATTTGTTCATTATAAATTGGAGATACATCCTCAATAAATCCTCTGCCTGCCATATTTGACTGTCCGATTAACAATATTGATTTCATAGAAAAACCTCTTTCTGCTTTATTTAATACCCCTTCAAACAAAACTCAAGCTGCTCCCTCTCCCACTCCCTTAGTCCGCTTCCATATTTGCTTAGCGCGGTTCGGACGGAGGCCGCCTGCTCTTTGCTTGGAACGGTGAAGGATCGGTTGTAGCCCGCAAGCCACTTTGCTGCTTGCTGCTGGCCTAACCTGCTGATTGCAGGGTTGTCCTCGTTTACATAAAGCTCAAGAATATACCGGATAGACGCCCATTTTGATAGCGAGCACAGTAAGACAGCCGCCTGGTATCTGCTGTGAGGAGCGTCGGCCTCCTTGTAGATTCTGTATAGTTCTTCCGCTTTGTCCTCATAAAGTGCTGCCTGCAAGGACCGTCTCGCTTCCTTTGAAACTCCCGGATGATCATGGCTCAACAGGCTGATGAAGGCCTCCCGATTGGAGTCTGGATCGAGCATAGCGAGCGCACGGGCCGCTGCTTTGGTGATTCCCGCTTCATCCGACTTTACTAGCGGCAGAACCAGCACTGCATGTTCTTTGCGGCCAGTCTCTCCGATCCCTAACAGGGCTTCCCGGAGGTTTGCGCCGGACTGCTTCATAATAGCCTCCGTATAATAGGATGCAAAATCCGATATGTTCCGTTTACTTAGCAGATATCTTGCAAGAGACCTAACCGTTCCGCTTTTATCAAAGAGAGCTGCTTCAAGCTCTGTGAGGCTATGATTTGGAAAAATTTCAACAGCTTTCTGCAAAACCGCAGCCCGGATTCTTGGAAACTTATCTTTTTTAAATTCGGTGTAAAAACGCTGGAACACTGATTCACTGATTTCATTCATGATCTCCCCGAATAAAATCAGCCTTCCATGAGGTTCCGTTTCCCGCCTGAAGTAATCCATCAGATTCTCTTTATTGGCCTGTCCCGAACGAATGATCATGTCATAATAGACCAACCTTATTCTATGTTCTTTAGATTGTGTTCCTTCATGCAAAAACGGAAGCGCCTCCGGCCGGGAAAGCAGACCTGTTATTTTTTCAAAAAGCACATCATGATCCGCGCGATTGGCGTTCTTCAGCTTGAATATGACCGGTAAATTCGCAGTAAAAGCCTCGATCTGGCTGCCTTCAATCCGATCCTCTGTCAGCCGCCTGGCAAGGCTCCTAATCTCTGAAACCCAATCATTGCACCGTATAAGCAGGAATGGAAGCTCTTTTCCTGTATGGAATGAAGCCAAGAGGTTCATGGCTTCTTCCCGAACATATCCGTTTGGATGAAACGTACATAGCCCTGAAATTGAGATTTTCTCTTCCTCCGGCCAATCAGCAAGATGTAAATCTCCGGGGTACTCATTTCTCCAGCTGTCATGTTTATCGAAATACATCTCCCGAAAAAGCGGATCCAGCAGCAGTAACTCCTTATTTGTCAGGTTGGATACACATGTATGGATCGCCTCTACTGTTCTTGTCCTGTAGTCAGCGGAGCTCGTCAGGAGCATCGGGAACGCAGCAGGAAGCTTGGTATAATCACGTTCTATGAGAAGTGAATGCAGCAGAGCTTCCTTATCCTGATGGGAGAGGTGATCACCTGGCAACGTGCTGTTTTTTCTGAATGGGTTCCAGTTCATGTGGATACCTTCTTTCTAGAGGAGACACTTCCTGCCCCTGCTTTCAAACCCACTCTCTCCCGTGTTCGCGGATAAAGCGCAGGTCCTCTTGGTAGTGATCGTAATGTCCTTCATCGATCATTTTTTGAAAAGCTGCGTCGCCCTCTTTTGCCTTCCTTTGCATCGTTTTGCATAATCCTTCCACCCGCAGCAATACCATCTCAAGAATGCCTTTTTTCATCCCTTCCATTCCATAAGAATCAAAAAACAGATCCACTCTTTTCTTAATCAAGACATCATCTTTTTTCCGATCGTAATATACCGCTTCACCTGATTCCTTATGATAAAGCCTGCTCAGCGGCACACACGTGTAAAGCGTATAGGCGATATCCCAAATCCTCGGGCCTGGAGCCGCCATGTCAAAATCAATGATGCCAGCAGGCACTCCTTCATTGAAGATCAGGTTGTAAATCGCAAAATCATTGTGGCAAATCACTTCCAGCGGCTTTGGTGTGTTATCAATCGGCTGCCAGCCCTGATCAATGGGAAAATCACTTATCGCATCATGATAGGTACGGAGCATCCCCGCTATTTCTTTTAGCGCCTCATCCGACCACATGTATGTCTTCAATGGATAATTCCCTGCTTCCCCTTCGATAAAAGACAGAATCTCTCTGTCTTTCCCGTCAATGCCAAGAAACCTTGGCACACCTTCCACACTCTTCATTTCAAGATGGTTGAGTAAAGCATGAATCCGATGACTGCCGGGCTTCTGTTCACGCCGGACTGTATCCCCAACCTTGTATACGCCGGAGACGTTTCCGCCTGTCAGGTATTTCTCTCTGTCATTCTGACTCTCCATTAAAACTCCCCTTTTCCTGCATCTCTTTATTTTTCATATTACCAGAATTTCCTTGGCAAGTTTACCGAATCCATCAGTCTATCACTATCCCATGATCCCTCCAGAATTTCCCGGGAGCTTTCATAAAAAAATTCATAATCAGTTCATAATTCTCAAGTAGTTTTATCTCATCACATAGTTGGAGGGATAAAACATGAGTGTTAAAAAGAAGAAAAACAAAACAAAATGGGTGATTGGATTAACGATTGGACTTGTAGTGATGGGGGCAGCAGCAGCTCCGCTATTCATGCCGCCCGGTCAGGCAGCCTACAAAAAAGTGACGGTCGAGAATGGCAGCCTATCATCCTATTACACCTTTTCAGGAATTGTAGAAGCGAAGGAGCGTGAGACGGTAAGAACTGAGAAAGCGATGCAGGTGGAGGAAGTCAAGGTTGCGAAGGGCGACGCTGTAAAGAAAGAGGATGTCCTGCTCACGACGTCTGCAGGAGAAGAAATCACCTCCCCGATTGATGGAGAGGTATCTTCCTTAGCGGCGGAAGAAGACGGACAGATCATGGCGGGAGGAGAGCTTCTTGAGATCGTAAATTATAACGATCTGCAGACGAGCATGAAGGTGGATGAGTACGATCTGAAAAGTGTGGCAGAAGGCCAAAAGGTAGATGTCACGATATCCGCTCTGGATAAAACAGTGAAAGGTGAAGTTTCCTCCATCTCAAAAGAGGCAGTCAATGAAAATGGCGTGGCCTATTTCACAGCTGTGATAGATCTTAAAGAAAACAAGGACATTCGCGCAGGAATGAGTGCTGAAGCAAAAATCCAGAATGAACGGGCAGCAGATGTTCCTTCACTGCCTATGGACGCTGTCCTGTTTGACGGGAACGATCATCCGTATGTACTCGTCCAGGCAAAGGAAGGGCAGCCTGAAAGAAAATACATCAAAACCGGCATCAATGACGGGGTTCACGTAGAAGTAAAAGAAGGACTAACAGATGGGGATACAGTCGTGATCCAATCAGAAGAACAGCCGGCAGCACCTGGCGGATTTATGCCTCCAAGACCCGGAGGAATGGCTCCTTCCGGCACACAGGGGGGACAATAAATGAGTAAAACCATCCTGAGTCTGGAACAGCTCTCTAAATCCTACCAAATGGGGGAAGACGAACAAACGGTTCTGAAGTCCATAAACCTCGAGATTAAAAAGGGGGAATTTCTTTCCGTGCTCGGTCCATCCGGGTCCGGGAAGTCCACGCTCATGAATATCATCGGGATGCTCGATGAACCGACATCCGGCCGCTATTTTCTATCGGGGAGCCTGGTGGACCATCTTGGTGAAAAGGAGCTTGCCGCCATACGAAATAAAGAAATCGGATTTATTTTTCAGCAATTTCAGCTGCTTCAAAAATGGACTGCGCTTCAAAATACAGAGCTTCCGCTCATCTATTCAGGATTGCCTGCTAAAGAGCGGAGAAGCCGGGCAGAAGCAATGCTTTCCCGTGTAGGCCTTGGAGAAAAAATGCATAACCGTCCCAATCAGCTGTCAGGCGGACAGCAGCAGAGGGTGGCGATCGCAAGAGCTTTAGTGACACAGCCTTCGATCCTTCTTGCGGATGAACCGACCGGTGCACTGGATCAAAAGACAGGCCAGCAAATCATGAAGCTTTTCCGGGAGCTTCATGAAGAAGGAAAGACGATCGTCATGATTACACATGATCTAGACGTCGCTAAAAACGGGAGCAGAATCATCCGTATATTGGACGGAGAGCTTGGGGAGGTGAACCATCTTGATTCTTGAAAACAGTAAAATGTCATGGCAGAATATCGCGCAAAATAAAATGCGCTCCTTCCTGACCATTTTAGGCATTGTCATCGGAGTCGCATCCATTATCGCCCTTATAACGATTGTGAAAGGGGCCACAGGAGAAGTGACAGAGCAGATGTCTTCTCTTGGAGCAGACAAAATCACGGTTCAGGTCCAGGGCACCCCGCTAAAAAAGGGCCTGCTTGAAACGGATATAAAAAAGCTTGAAGACATTCAGCACGTTTCAGGCGTCTCACCTACCCTTTCCGGCAAATCTTCGGTCGTTTATTCAAAAAACGTGATGGAAGACGTCTCGATACAGGGGAAAAACCACATGCATTTCCGCAAAAATGATGACCTGATCGAGAATGGAAGAGCCATCAACAAACTGGATGTGGAAAGCAAAAACAAGGTCATTCTAATCGGCTCGGACATTGAAAAAGAACTGTTCGGGGGCAAAGATCCGATCGGGAAAACCATTCAGATAGCAGGCGTGAATTTTACTGTGATCGGCACACTTGAAGCATCGGACAGTTACTCCAATGAGTCATCCAATGACACGGTCATCATGCCTTATACAACAGCCATGGGCTTCCTTCAAGCCGGATCCGTTTCCAATGCGGATATTTACATGCAGGACGCCAAGTACTCAGATGAGGTAACAAGTGGTGTAGAAAAAGCCATGAATCAGGCATTCAACTATAAAAATGAAGGCTACTCGGTTATGAACATGGGTGATATGATTTCATCCATTAATGACATTACATCGATGATGTCCCTGATGCTTGGAGGCATTGCCTCTATATCCCTGGTTGTGGGCGGAATCGGAATTATGAATATGATGCTTGTTTCCGTAACAGAGAGAACGGCGGAGATCGGCCTTCGGAAAGCACTTGGGGCTGAGCCGAAACGAATTCAGCAGCAGTTCCTGTTCGAATCGGTTTTTCTTTCTCTGATTGGCGGAGCGATTGGTTTAGTGTTGGGCCTCGTCATCGCCGCTGTCGTCTGCAGCATTATGGGTACAAGCTTTACACTGTCCGCTTCCACGATTCTGCTTGCGGTCGGATTCTCTGCTGCCATCGGGGTCCTATTCGGTTTTGCACCGGCTAAAAAGGCTTCACAGCTTAATCCGATCGATGCGCTCAGAAACAGTTAATGGAGGAGATAAAATGAGAAACTCAAAATGGTTTTTTATCAGTTTGATTGGGCTGTCCATCACGGTCATGATTTTGTCGGCACTTCCCCTCTTCATGAAGCCCCCTGCTGAAGGTCCAATTCCGCAGGGCCTCCCTCCAATGGAAGAGTTGCCTGCAGGGGGGCTGAACGGGGCCATGTTACCTGAAAACGTTGATCCAGCAGAGGCAGAGCAGTTTATGAAGGAAAACGGGGTTTCGGCTCCTGAACTGAAACCAGGGGAGATGGGGTCTTCACCGCCCGAAAAGTTGAACTATGGAACCGCAAGCGCTATGATAATGGCAGCAATTGTCATCGCATTTAGTTCATTCCGGCTCTTTCAGCTGAGAAAACAAAAGCAAGACAGGAAAAACGTGTACTAGGCGGTGGAAACATGGCAACCATATTGGTTACGGAAGACGATGTGAACATAAGAAGGCTGATAAAGGATCACCTTGTGAAAGAAGGATACCGCGTGCTTGAAGCGAGAGACGGAGATGATGCGCTCCTAGTTATGGAAGGCCACCACATTGATTTGCTGATCACAGATGTGATGATGCCTTTAATGGACGGTCTTGAACTGACTCGAGATCTGCGGGAAGCGGGATATGAGTTTCCGATCCTGATGATCACCGCCCTGGAAACGCTGGAGGACAAGAAAAATGGGTTTTCCTCGGGCGGGGATGACTACCTGGTCAAACCGGTCGATATGGAAGAAATGCTGCTTCGGGTTGCAGCTCTTTTACGGAGGGCTAAAATAGCCTCTTCAAAGGTTCTTGAAATAGGCAACACTGTATTGAATCAAGAGCAGCTGACGGTTACGGCCGGGGACCGGGTTTTGGAACTGCCCGCCAAGGAATTCCAGCTTCTCCATAAGCTCCTGTCCCAGCCCCGGAAAATTTTCACCCGGCAGCAGCTGATGGATGAGATCTGGGGGTATGACGTCCAAAGCAGCGAACGGACGGTTGATGTGCATATAAAACGCCTCCGTGAGAAACTGTCAGAGATTGAAGACTTTGAGATTGTAACAGTATGGGGACTTGGCTATAAGGCTGAGAAAAGAGGCTGTTCGTGAGGAGACTGCTGCATTCCATATACGTAAGGTTTATTCTTCTCTTTTTTGGAATTCTGATTCTATCCGCTCTTCTCTCCCTTGGCATCGTAACGGTTTTTCAGCTGGAGGGTGTTAAAGGAATGGTTCAGGAACAGCTGGAGGATAAGATCACGGCCATTGATTCACTTGCCAGCGAAAGAGATGTTCCATTAACAGAAGCCATCCGTTATTTGGATGGACAGGAGCTGACCATCCAAGTATACAGGAGTCAGGAGGAGCTGCTGGAAGCAAAGCAGTTTACTGTCCTTGAAAAAGACCTGAAAAAATTGCATCAGGGCAGCGTAGTGACAAAAGAATTTAACAGCAATCCGCCTTTGCCTGTTGCTGCTGCTCTAATCAGCGGGGATTATGTCACAGTCTATCCAGACCTAGAAAACAATCAAATTGCACGCTTTCAAAAAACAGCACAAACCGTTCTTCTGACAGCCATTATCTTAGGCTCTCTTCTGATTCTTCCAGCTGTATCCATGATCGTCAAGCCGATCAAAAGGATCTCAAAGGCTTCTGTACAAGTTGCCAACGGAACGTTCGACGTCCAGATCCAGCACAAAGGAAAAGATGAGGTCGGAGAACTTGTGAAGAATTTCAACATTATGGTGCAGGAGCTCAAAGCGAATGAATACCTCCATAAAGAGTTTGTGTCTTCCGTATCCCATGAATTTAAAACGCCACTCTCTTCCATTAATGGATTTGCAAAGCTTCTGAAAACGGAAGGCTTGCCGGAGAAGGAGAAGAAGGAGTATGCAGACATTATCATGAAAGAAAGCGAGCGTCTGTCAAACCTGTCATCCAACCTTCTCAGACTTTCCAAGCTCGATTACCAGGCCGTTCAATATAAAAGAGACACCTTCAATCTGGATGAGCAAATCCGCCGTGTGATCCTGCTGCTGCAGGATCAATGGGAGAAAAAACAGATCCGTCTGCACGTTGACCTGGATCAAATCCAGTTTAGAGGGGATGAAGAACTGCTTCAGCAGGTTTGGCTTAATTTATTTGTTAATGCCATCAAGTTTACACCTGAAGCGGGAGTCATCCGCCTCACTCTGGAGGAAACGGATGACAGGATCATCTTTTCCATTGCCGATAACGGGATTGGCATCCATGAAAGGGATCTGCCGCGGATTTTCGAACGGTTCTACAAAGCAGACAAATCGCGGTCCGGCATTGGAACCGGGCTGGGGCTGCCAATCGTTAAAAAAATCGTCGAAATACATGAAGGAACGATCACGGTTGAGAGCAAGCCTGGGGAAGGGAGCACGTTCACAGTGGAGCTTCCGGTGTGAAACGTTTAATAAGAAGCAGGCTATTCTTTTTGGTAAAAAGAATAGCCTTTTCCCCTTAAAGCCTCCCATCCCCCCAAAAATTACTCACCACATGCTGCTTCGGATGATACGGCACCAGCGTATATCCCCTGCCCTTCAAATAATCAATGATCTGAGGCAGGGCTTTAACGGTTTGCGGCCGTTCATGCATGAGGATGATGATGGGTTTCTTCTGTTTTTCCACTTTTGGGACGGCGGTTTTGACATTGTTGATAATGGAGGTGTACTGGCTCGTTTTATAGCGCCAGTCATTCGTGTCGATCGTCCAGTCCCACATTTTGAACTTGTATTTCACGAGCCAGTCCCTGAACGGCTTTTTCATATAGGGCTTGCTTCCATACGGTACTCTGACGAGATAATGGTTCACCTTGACGACGGAATTCAGGGTTTTCCGTGTCGTTTCCATTTCCTTGGCGACGTTAATGGAGCTGCCTTTGTACACCTTTGTTGCATTATGAGTGACGCTATGGAGGCCGATATAGTGCCCTTCTCTATTCACTCGGATCATGCTCGTTTTATAGGCTTTAATGTTCGGTTCCACTGCAAAGAACGTCGCCTTGACCTTTTTGTTTTTCAGGATGGTGAGGATTTGAGAGGTGTATCTATTCGGGCCGTCATCGAAGGTGATGTAGGCAACTTTTTGGGCTTTGGCGGCAGGCTTTTTCGCCTGTGAGCCGATTTTGCCGGGAGCGGGATTGCTTTTACTGATTGCGAGAAACTGGTGGGCAGCGCTGAGGTTTGCTGTAATAACAGATTGGAAGCCGGGCATGTTCTGAATACGCGGTTTTTCCACTGCGGAGACCGGGCCGGCTGATGAAAAAAGCAGGGCCGCAGCCAAAAAGAAGAAGACGAAAATCCGGACAAGTTTCATGCTATTCCTCCCATTATCGAGAAATTTCTCTGCCTCTTTAATGTATTGGTGGAAAAAACAATTTAGTCCGGGAATTGGTGTTTTTCACCCTATCTTTAAAATAGAAAAAGCCTCCTGAGAAACGAAGGCTTTCCATTTTAATTATAAGCCATCCCGCAGGAACAGCGGTGCTCTCCGAACAGCAGATGATACGAGGCAGGAAATTCCTGGTTGACGCGCTGTACTTCCTCCGCGAATTCCTTGTTGTCCTTTGGCACCCTTGGCAGCGCATCGGCTTTTTCTTGGGAATCAATGTTTGCTCCAGGCGGCACGAAGCGGTTTGCGGCAACTTTCACGCCGTTTGTGACAACGGCGTTGTATGAAATAAATGCCCCCTGCCCGACAATGGCATTGTATACAATTGCTTTAAAGCCAACGAAGACCTTATCTCCTATGAAGCAAGGACCGTGGATCAGGGCTCCGTGGGCAACGCTGACTTCTTTGCCGATATAAATGGAATACTTCCGCCCGCCGGCCGAGATTCTCTTGTTGGCGATGCCGTGCAGAATCACGCCGTCCTGGAGGTTTGTATTGGAGCCAACATAAAATGGCGTTCCTTCGTCTGCGCGGATGCTGACGTTCGGAGCCACATACACATTATCCTTGATCATCACGTCCCCGATCACACTGGAAAAAGGACTGATGAACGATGTATCATCTATGGAAGGGTATTTCTGTACCGGATTCACTGTCGTAATCGGATTCGGACTGATGAATGGTTCAAAGCAGCATCCAGATTCATTTTTCTCCGTCATTGAATTCGCCCCTAAAAAATCATTTTCATGCCATTATATGGGGTTTAGAGATCATGGTGCGGCGGCTGTCGTGCTAGAACATGCAGAGAAGTTATCGCAGTAAACGTTTGTTCAATAAGAATTCTTTACTACAGAAGGAGACAAGATAAAATGAAAACAATTCTATTGCTTTTGGCCTCAATGGGGACAATCATTCCCTATTATTTTTTCACCCCATTTCTTATCAACAATGGATTAGATATCATGTCAATTGCTGAATTACTGTTTGTTAACCGCGTTTCGGCATTCTTTGCTGCAGACTTTCTCATTTCTTGTATTGTCTTTCTGACATTCTTATATACGGAAACAAAAAAGTACAAAATAAAACAATGGTGGATTTGTATCTTAGCAACCATAACAGTTGGGCTATCTTTAGCATTTCCGCTCTTTTTATACTTTCGATTACTGGCACTAGAGAAACAACAGGTCAAATCCAATCAGGTTCTGGATTAAGATTCCGTTGAATCAGACAATGAAATGAAAGATGCGCAGTTTATCCATTTCAAAACTTATTTTAACTAATTGATTTTAACGTGTTATTCTAAAAGAACGAAAAATGCGTAACCAGGAGATGACTATGAATAACAATGACCGGTTAATACGGCTGAGATATGCACTTGATATAAGGAATTCAGAGATGGAAGAGATTTTTGACTATGGCGGCGTGAACGTCTCCAGGGAAGAGATCGGCATGCTGCTGACGAAAGAAGACGAGGAAAACCACCTCAGCTGCAGTCCTCTTCTGTACGAGTCCTTTTTGAATGGATTGATCGTATTCAAAAGAGGAAAGCAGGAGGGGCAGCCGGTACAGCCTGCTATCTCACACGGACATCCCAACAACGTTTTACTGAAAAAAGTAAAGATCGCTTTATCTCTTACAACCGAGGAGATGATGGACGTTCTGGAGCTTGCCGGAGTGACCGTCACAAAGGGTGAACTCGGTGCGTTGCTTAGAAAAGAAGGCCAGAAAAACTACAAGGAATGCGGAGACAAGTATGCCCGCAATTTTCTAAAAGGTCTGGCAATCAAGTATCGGGGATAGTGAAAAAAATGATCCATACGTATTCAGGAGAGACTATCAGCTTCGACGTTCAATATAAGAAGCGTTCGGCCATCGGCATCTATGTAGATGTTTATGGAAACATAGAGGTCCACGCTCCGAAAGGCACTCCAGACATCGCAGTCCTGTTTGTCATCGAGGAAAAATGGGAGCTCATTCAGCAAAAAGTGAAAGAAAACAAGGAACGGCTGCTCGGCCCTCAGGTCAAGCAGTATGAACAGGGAGAAACTTTTCTTTATCAGGGAAAAGCCTTCTCCTTAAACGTGCAGCATGATCCTCAGGCCAAGCAGGATTCTGTCCGCATGGAAGGAAACGAACTGCATGTTGTGGTAACACAGCTTGAAGAGGAAAAAATCAAGCAGGCACTAAAACGCTTCTATTACCAGCAATGCAAGGCACTGGTGGAAAAGAGAATGTCCGTCCATCAAAAGCATTTTAAAACGAAACCGAGATCCATCCGCATCACCGACAGCAAAACGACTTGGGGAACATGCGACTCCGGACACCGGCTAACCTTTAACTGGCGCCTCGCCATGGCCCCGCCCCGAGTGATCGACTACGTGGTCGTGCACGAAATGTGCCACATGGTCCACCTCAACCACGACCGCTCATTTTGGCGGCTTGTTGGAAAACTGATTCCGGATTATAAGGAAGATGAGGGGTGGCTTGCTCGGTCGAGCTGGAAGATGACGGTGTAACAACAGTAAAATCCATTAAGAGTTTAACAGGTTCAATTTGCACTTTGAACCTGTTTTTTATTGATGCAGCGAAAAAAGATTTGCTGGGCAGGACCGGCTTGAATCCTTCTATATCCAGAAAAAATGGCAGCAGGAATGATTAAGATGAGGGATAAAAAAGATTGTGTTCATGTAATCTTTCTTCTCTAAATTCTGTTCCTATTTTACCGTTTTCTCCTAAACACAAAGAATCATTTTCCTATTTTCATATTGACGCGCTGTTAAAAACCTCTATAATTCAAACTAATTCAATACGAAAACTCTTTTATCAAGAGCAGGCGGAGGGACAAGCCCTATGAAGCCCGGCAACCGGTTGACCATGGTCAATACGGTGCTAATTCTTGCAGCGTTTACGCTGACAGATAAGAGAGAGGGATCCCTTTGTGTGCAAAGCCTCTTTCTTATCCGGAAGAGGCTTTTCTGTGTTGTAAAACCTTTAGGAGGAACGAAATGAAGAAGAAGCCGATTTTATCCGTTTTACTGAGCGCAAGTTTACTGGGAAGTCTTCTTCCCGCTCAAGCACTAGCCGGGGAGACCGAACGAAAGCAGAGTCTTTTCAATTCAGAACAATACGAATACATAACGTATGATGCTCTTAAAGGTAAACTGGAGTCCTATGAAAAGCAAAGCAGACGCGTTCAATTGGACATTACAGGAAAATCCTCCACCGGCAAAGATTTGTACACGGTCACCATTTCAGACAGTAAGTCTAAGCATAGTGAACTTAAGTACAAGGGATTGCGCAAGCTGATGAGCGAAAATCCTGAAAAAGCGCAGCGCTACCTGAAAGCCAATCCGGATATTAAGCCCCCGATTTTGATTCATGCCTCCATTCACGGAACCGAATTTGTCGGAACAGATGCGGCGCTCCGGTTAATTGAACGGTATGGATTTAAGAACGATCAGGAAACAAAGGAGATTCTGAAGAACTTCACTCTGATTATCAATGTGGACGCGAATCCTGACGGACGTGTCGATGCTACCCGCTTTAACGGAAACGGGATTGATCTGAACCGTGACTTCGTGACCCAGTCCCAGCCTGAAACGCAGGCGGCCGTTAAGCAAATCGCCGAGCTCAACCCTCTCGTTCTTCTTGACCTTCACGGATATGTCAGACAGCGCGGAGAAGCAAAGCATCCGGGTTTGATTCTTCCGGGAACACCCCCTCACAACCCGAATTATGAATACGATTTGCTTTATAAGTGGATGAATCAGCAGGCAGAAGCGATGGAATCGAATATTGTCAGCGAAAGAGATCACTATGAGACCGAATTATACAAAACACTGGAAGGCACTCACATCCCATTAAGAGATTCAAAATCCGGCTGGGATGTCTACCCTCCTATTTATACCCCGGCTTATGCTATGCTCCATGGCGGCCTGGGCTATACATTGGAAGCACCGACAAATGACTGGGACGGTGTGAAATGGCAGGTCGATGCTGTGAATGGGGCCCTGACATTCGCTTTACAAAATAAACAGGCCATGCTTCATGACCAGCTTGAAGTATTTGACCGCGGAGTCAAGGGCGAGCACCCTAACAATAAAGAGGGCTTTTATCCTGACAGCTACATCATCCCGGAAAATCAAAAGGATAACAGCGCGGTGCAAAAGGTGGTCAATCACCTACTTAAAAACGATGTGAAAGTGGAGCAAGCGGCTAAGTCATTTCACGCAGATGGAAAGCGCTATGAGAAAGGGACCTATATTATAGATCTTAACCAGCCAAAGGCAGGTCTGGCGAATGCTTTTCTATGGGACGGAGAGGATATTACAAACGACATGGATGCCATGTATGATATTTCCGCCTGGAATCTCTCTGAGCTTTGGGGCTTTGATGCTATCAAAAGTGAAGATGATTTGATCGTCCAAACAAAAGAAGTTCGGGAGGAAAGTGTCCGCGGAAAACTAATTGGCAAAGGACCCTACTCCATTCCGAATACATCGGTAAACGCGGTCCACCTAGTAAACTCTCTTATTGATCAGGGCATTTCCGTCAAAAAAGATAAGGATGGCCATTTTTACGCTGAAGGGAAAGGAAAAGCCATTCAAAGAGCTGTTCAGGTATCTGGATTAACCCTGCGAACCAAAGCAGTCCCTAAAGAAGCAACCCCTCTTAAAAAACACAGGGTTGCGTTTTTAAAGGATGGCGGCCTGGGTAAAGCCCAGTCCCATTCAGGCACAAAGCTCGCACTTGAGAGGCTTGGATTCCAAGTGTCGGAAGTTCATCCGAGAGAAGTAGCCAATAACGGCTTAAATGGATTTGATACCTTTGTTTACAGCGGAAGCGCAAGCCTTACATCCTATAAGCTCAGTGAAGCCAATAAAGAATTTGGTTTAACCGATG
Source organism: Metabacillus mangrovi (assembly GCF_009711125.1). Taxonomy (GTDB): domain Bacteria; phylum Bacillota; class Bacilli; order Bacillales; family Bacillaceae; genus Metabacillus_B; species Metabacillus_B mangrovi. The sequence continues at coordinate 22,751 of NZ_WMIB01000019.1, forward strand.
AAGAGGAACTGAAAAGGTTTAACGGACAGATCAAGCAGTTTGTCGAACAGGATGGCCATTTTATCGCAATCGGAGCAGGCGGTTCACAGGCTGCAAAAGCTGCAGGATTAACGGAAGTAGAGATCAATAAAGGCTTTTCCAGCAGCAACGGAATTGTAAAAGTGGATTATCTCCCATCCCCTCTTACTGCGGGGTACAGCAAGAACGATGCCGGTTTCGTATACGGACCCATCTGGTATTCCAGCACAGAGGGCACAAACATTGCCGCCTCTTTTGTGAACAATGACTCCTTCTTTACCGCCGGCCACTGGAAAGACCGCTCACCAGCGAAAGGCCAGCCAGTCATCGTGCAGGAAAAAGACAAGCCGGTTACCTTAATCGGCATTGAAGCAGGCTTCAGGGACCATACGGATTATTTATTCAGGCTGATTTCAAATGCCGTATTTGATCAAGAATAGACAAGAAAGAGCATCGGATGCCGGTGCTCTTTTTTCATAGAATAATAGGATCGAATACGGGTAAAACGGCAAACATAGAGGAGATTAAACGGAATAAGAACAAACCATCAGTTTCAAAATACATCCAGCAGCATCTGGCTATGAACGGACCTATCTCTTCTCGGTAAGGACGGCCATTGCCATCATACCAGGAAGCCCCATCATATCTACAAATAAAAAAGGATGGGCCCATCCTTTTTGTCTTTCAATAATAATTCAATCCATTGATGTTACAGCTTTCTCAGAAAGCCACTTTTCAGAAAACAGCAGGAATGATTTCCTGCTTAATTCCGAGACAACATCTTTCTAATCATTCTTATTTGGCCTCTATGATTAATTTCATCTTCAAATACGTGGAACCAAATAAAATAGTTATTAGATGGGTGATCATCCCATACTCTGTTCTCATACAGCCAGTCATCATCTAGCTTAGCAAATTCACGCAAGGTCCTGTTTCTAACTTCTTCCATTTTGGTTATGTAAAATTCTAAGGGGTAACCTTTAATAGATGCCCTTCCTTTATCTCCGAGACTGTAAGGTGCGCCCCATACCTCCATCTCCTGTTCATTTGGTCTCCTGCCATCAAAAATTTCAATTTGAAACCCTTTTTCAACAGCAGCCATATGCAATAATAGGGAACCGATACTATTGCTTTCCTTAGCAGGTAAAAAATCTAATTCTTTAGTAGATAAACCATTTACAGATTCTAAAGTTGTTTTTCTAGCGTAGTTCATTTGTGAGACAAGATGGCCTATTTGGGAGCTGAATCCCCTTAATTTTTCTATCTTAAATTCCATTGAACTTGCACCTCATTTATTCAATTAGAAAGCGTAAAACTATGCTTTTAGCAGAGTACTTTGTATGGTTTAACTCAAGAAAGTTTCCAAGCTGGAATCAAAGAATGGAAATTCAAAAAATAACTCATAGGTATATGGATAACCGTGTAGATCGCAAGAGTAATGATATAGGTTAAAAACCATTGAGAAACAGTCACGTTCAGAAATGAATAAAGTAAAAACATTCCTACTGGAAATGGAATGAATACAATTAACCACATGGGGCTTCCAAGCTTTTCAGTTAAAGCGCCTAACGAAACAACAGAAAGACCAATAAGCAGCGCCTGCCAAAAAGGCAATCCGTTTTTTAGAATGAAGCTGGCGATAAAATAAGAAAAACCATTCAACGTTATTGCAAGGATAAAATCAAAAAGATATTTCACTCTAATCCCTCCCCCCTCTTACTCACTCTTTTTCTAAATATTAACATAAAGTTCCATAACCGATTTATTATTTTAAATCCATACACTTCATATCAACATATAAAAAAGGATGGGCCCAGGCCCATCCTTTCTGTTTACCACTCTTGCGGATCATAATTCAACTCACTAAACAGCTGATTCTTTTCCTTTTTAGACAAATCCCGCCACTGCCCTGGTGGAAGGTTTCCGAGGTGAATGTTCATGATCCGGACCCGCTGCAGCCTGAACACCTCATAGCCGAGCTCTTCGCACATGCGGCGGATCTGGCGGTTGAGTCCCTGCTTCAGGATGATCTTGAAGTCGAATTTCGAGAGCTGCTCCACTTCACATGGAAGGGTCTTCGTTCCAAGGATTTTCACACCGCTGCCCATTTTTTCAACAAACTCCGGCGTGATCGGCTTATCCACGGAAACGATGTATTCCTTCTCATGCTCGTTTTCAGCACGCAGGATTTCGTTAACGATATCGCCGTCATTCGTGAGAAGAATCAAGCCTTCGGACTCTTTATCCAGGCGTCCGATGTTATAGATTCTCAAAGGGTGATTGACGAGATCGACAATGTTTCCTTTGACATTTTTCTCGGTGGTACTCGTGATGCCGACCGGTTTATTCAATGCGATGTACACATTGTTCCGTGACACTTGAATCTGATCGCCGCTCACGCGGACATCATCCCCGGGCTTCACCTGATCCCCGATCTTCGCTTTCTTGCCGTTGATCATGACCCGGCCTTCTTCGATCAGCCGGTCGGCGCCGCGCCGGGACGCCTTTCCGGAATCACTTATAAACTTATTAATACGCATGTTCATCACAGCCTTACGTTGGAATGGTATGTCTAAGCATACCGCACAATTTGATTCGTTTTCAAGGTCTCCTACTGGGTTAAAATAACCGGACCGTTTTTTGTCAGAATGATCGTATGTTCAATCTGAGCGACAAAGCTCTTTTCCGTAGCAAAGGTCCAGCCGTCATCCAGCTGGAACACTTCTTCCTCAGAGGTGGAGATAAACGGTTCGAAGGCGATGACCATTCCTTCTTTTAGTATTTCATTATCCCACGGGTCATTGTAATTCAAAATATGGTCAGGAGCTTCGTGAATTGTGCGTCCAATCCCGTGTCCGGTAAGGTTTTTGATAACGGTGAACCCATGCTGTCTCGCTGTTTCGTAGACCGCTTTTCCAATTCGGCTTTTTTTGGAACCGGGCTTTGCTTTTTCAAGTCCCGCTTCAAATGCCTTTTTCGCCACTTCACATATTTTCGTTAGAACTTCTTCGCCGTTTCCTACGACAAACGAGATTCCTGTATCCGCGAAATAACCGTTCTTGGAAGCAGATACGTCGATATTGACGATGTCTCCTTCCTGGATGACCCGGTTACCCGGAATTCCGTGCGCCACTTCTTCATTCACACTGATGCACGTGAACCCTGGGAAATCATATTCGCCTTTTGGAGCTGAAATGGCCCCTGCTTTTTCAAAGCGCTCTCCTGCCAGATTATCAAGCTCTTTCGTTGTGATGCCTGGAACCGTTTTTTGGACCAGTTCGTCCCGAATGGATGCGATAATTTTTCCAATTTCCTTTAAACCGTTAAAATCTTCTTCTGTTTTAGCAATCATGTTTTCGACCTCTTTTTCTTTTTAATAACGCTCTTATGAACTTAGTTGTCGATTTGCGCTGCAGGCGTTCGCTTATCCTTTGGCGGGCGGTGAGCCTCCTCTTCGCTGCGCAACTTTGGTGTCTCACCTGTCCCGCTGCTCTCAGCTCGGAGTCTCACGCCTTCCGCTCCAATCAACAGGTGTTAAAGTCAATGTCATCCTCTAAAAAAGCTTATTATAAAAATCATTATTCCATTGTTTAATCGAAAATACCCCGCTCACGCTTCAGGATCAATCTGCCTGACGATCTGCTCGCAAATTTCATGGGTGATGAGGGAATCCTGGATGGATGGATCGGGTGTGCGGTTTTCCTTCACACAATCAATAAAATGATCGATGATCTGATAAAACCCGCGTTTCAGCAGGGTCGGTTCCCAGTCTCCGAATTTCGTCACACTGGTCTCTTTATTATGGTAGTGAGTCGTTTCAACCAGACTATTCACCGTATATTTATGGGTGCCTGCTGAGTATTCGATGATTTCATCCGTTACCCCGCCGTTCCGGTTCATGATCCCGATAGCTGTGCATCCTTCCCCGATCAGCTGGACTACGATATGATCGAGCAACTCTCCGTTTTTCAGAAACTGCGTTTTGACATCCGTCACCTCTGTGTCCATCAGAAACCGGAGCGTATCCACTACATGGATAAAATCCTCGACAACAAATCTCCGGACATGATCCGGTGCAGCAAACCGGTTTTTCTGCATCAGAATCAGGCTCGCCTTCCCGTGTTTTCTCAGCTCCTGAACCCGGGGGATAAACCGCCTGTTAAAGCCTGTCATCGCTACTTTACCGCTGCTCTCAGCAAGCTTCGCAATTCTCTTCGTTTCCCTGTAATTCAAAGAAACTGGCTTGTCTATGTAAACGCTGATCCCGTTTTCCAGCAGCTTTTCAGCGATCTCCGCATGCGCTTCTGTCGCTGTACTGATGACCGCAGCATCGATCTTCTTCGTTACCAGCTCGTCCACTGTCTGAACCGTTTCGTTCAGCCGGTACTTTTGCGCCAGCTGCTTTAATGTATCCGGATTTCGCGTACAAAGGACAAGCTCGATATCCTCCCTTTCAGACAGAACGGGCAGGTACGCTTTTTTAGCGATGTCACCGAGTCCGATGATCCCTAGTCTCATGTGCGTTCCTCCTTTGGCGGTGTGGTAGGGTAAGTATAGCACGTGTGTTTCCTTGCTCTCCAATATAAAAACCCCTGGGATCCATTGTCCCAAGGGTAAACGTGCTAGTTTAAGCAGTCCCTTCCTGTTTAAACCCATCCAGCAAAGCCCGCACTTCATCGGTCGACTTCGTGTTCATCAGCTTGCTCCGCAGTTCAGCAGCTCCGGGGAAGCCTTTGACGTAAATTTTGAAAAAGCGATGAAGGCCCGTGACGGAACGCGGTACGGTTTCCGCGTACTGATCCTGAAGGTCCAGCTGCAGTCTCAGCAGATCCAGATACTCCTCACTGGTGTGCTCCCGCGGCTCTTTTTCAAAGGCAAACGGGTTTTTAAAGATCCCCCGCCCGATCATCACGCCATCAATGCCATACTTTTCAGCAAGCTCTAATCCTTTTTGACGGTCGGGAATGTCTCCATTGATCGTGAGCATCGTATCCGGAGCGATCTCGTCACGCAGTGCTTTGATCTCCGGAATGAGCTCCCAGTGTGCATCCACCTGGCTCATTTCGTCTCTTGTCCGCAGATGGATGGACAGGTTCGCAATATCCTGCTTCAGAATATGGGCGAGCCACTCCTTCCACTCATCTATCTCTTTAAAACCAAGCCTTGTTTTCACGCTGACAGGCAGTCCGCCGGCTTTCGCCGCCTGAATCAGCTCTGCTGCCGTATCGGGACGCAGGATCAAGCCGCTGCCCTTCCCTCTTTGTGCCACATTCGGAACCGGACAGCCCATATTGATGTCGATGCCCTTAAAGCCCATCTCCGCCATGCCGATGCTCATCTGGCGGAAATAATCAGGACGGTCTCCCCAAATATGCGCCACCATCGGCTGCTCATCCTCCGTGAACGTCAAACGCCCGCGTACACTCTCGATGCCATCCGGATGACAATAGCTATCCGAATTCGTAAACTCCGTGAAAAACACATCCGGCCGTCCCGCCGCACTCACCACATGACGAAACACCACATCCGTCACATCCTCCATCGGAGCCAGCACAAAAAACGGCCGCGGCAAATCACGCCAAAAATTAGTACTCATTTGTTCTTCCATTCCTCTCTATATGGGTGGATCATAAAGGTTTTATTTTAAAAAAACTTCTTTAACACTTATATCATGTGTTGGGAGGATTATCAATCCAGAGTAGCTGGCGACGGCAGAAAATAATGGCTATTCTGGATTATTTATAATGAAGGGTTTGCTTCCAAAGGTTAATCAGTCTGATAGGAAGCAAGTACTTCATCATCCAGTAAAATGATGTATTTATCGTAGTCTTCCAGCTTTATTTCCAGGCCGGTGGTGTGATAAGCCTTTCCGTTTATTCGATACGAATAAGACCAGGCATGCGCTTTTTTCAATTCGCCCTTTTTAAAAGATTTCCTTAAATTGTTTGTCACTTCTTTAACATCTTCCTTATAGGGATTTCCTATGTCCTTTTCCTCGATTCGCAGTTTTGAAGCCAGGCTTTCTCTTACCATTGGCTCAACCCCGGAATTTACATTCATGTAACGATAACCGAAGAAACAGACGGCAGTTGCTAAAACCAGCGCTAAAGCTATTCGAACTTTACCTTTTCTGAAAAATCCTTTTTCACTCACTTTTTTCTCTTCATTAAATTGGAATGATTTGCGATCCGATCCATTCTTTGATTCCATCAGTACCACTTCCTTTATTGGGTCTACTTGCTCCGTCTATTATAGAAATATGAAAAGAAGCTGCCCACACAGGTTTTAGGCGGGTCGAGGTACCTGTCACCTTGTCCCACACGGGGCTATTCGGTATGCTTCAAGAGGCCAATCCAAACAAATAAAAGTCTGGCTTCTCCTTATCTTTCTGCAAATCCACAATGACGGTCGGTGCCCCGGCTTGACCCCAAATGATTCCATTATAAATGATTTTAATGACGACATAATCTTTATTAAAATACTGAATGCTTGTGTTCGGTTTCCCGCTTGTTTTCAGATCAAGCTCCTTTGCAATGGCTCCATAATCCAGATTGAATGCTGCGTGATACTGGTCGTTGCTTTCTGCGTAATCCTTGATGGTCTGGATTTTTTGTTTTCCTTCTGATATTCCTTCAAAGGTGCCGTTGAGGTATACAAACATACCATCCATGCTTATAAGGTCTCCGTTTCTAACCTGAAAAACTGCGTTATTTTTCACGGAGAATATTTGATTTAAAAAAGATACGTACTCTTGCTTATCATCCTTTTTGAACAATAAGACGTATTTCTTCATCCTTTCAGAATGCGTGCCATTCTCGAACTCTTCTTTATTGATTACATCGGACGAAGAAAAGTTGTTAAAAGAAAATAAGTAGAAAACCATTTTTTTAATAGGAATTCGCATTTCCAGAACAAATCCCTGTTTATTGGAAGAAATCATATTGATAACCAATTCGTCCTGAGTGGTAATCTTGTTATTACTCAGCTGCTGTAAATTTAAAACCTTGCTCGCTGTAGATGTTTTTATATTAAGCTGGTTGTCGTTTTCTATGGATATTAGGGGCAATCTGTTATATATAGGGTTTTCTATAGGGTCCCATAAATTCTCTTTAAAAGTTCCCATGAGAGTATTGATGTCTTCAAATGCGTGATCCCCTTTTAGGATCGGGCTATACAGGTTTGTAAGATCCCTCTCAGAATAGGAGTAATAGTCCATATTTTTCTCATCATTTAAGTTTCTTCGACTAATAATATAAGAACCATCTGTTTTTCTCAGCAAGTTTTCCGATCCTTGAGTATTTCTTTCCCTTATGTAATCTGATAAAGCTGGACTTGTTTCTTTTGGAAAGTGTATGTAATAGGTTCCGCTAGAACTGAAGGAGCAGCTGCTTAAAAGAAATATTGAACTGACCCATAATAGTAAAGCACTTTTTTTCATGAGCATATTCCCTCTCCATAACATCAATTAAATTCCATATTTAGGTTCTCAAAGGGTTATACCCTATCTTCCATTTTAAGTAACAAACTTCATGCAGAAGCCAGATAACAAGCAAAAAAGCCCTGCAAAGATTTCCCTCCACAGAGCATTTCTATATATTGAGGTCGCAAGAATTAAAACAAGTAAAACTGTATTTAACGGTAATTGCTTCTTTTATTGCCTGGCTTTTTTATTTAAAACTAGTAGAAAAAATTGGAGGAGCAAAGAGCGGGTATATGGTAGCCCTATTCCCCGCCATTGGCGGAGTCGCTTCTGTTGTAATCGGGGAATCAACCCTATCCATTTTCTTGATAGCAGGTTGTCTATCCAGCTGTATGGGAGCTGCCATTGCTTTAGGATTTGGGAATCGAGTTAAGATTGATAAACCTTCTGTTGAGGTTAATTAAGCTGCATTCTTTAAACGGGGCTGGGATACACCCGCCCCTGAAAAAGCCGGCAACGTTTTACGACGGGTAAAATGCTGTTGGCTTTTCATTAAAATAAAGATCATTAGTTACCGTACAGAATCCCCTCGGGAAGAGAGTCTATATTCTAACAGGGGGGTACTCAGTATTGCATTTAAAGTGTAACTACAGCAATTGTCCATCACACTAACCAAATTAGCTTGTCCGATGATGAGTATGAAAAGGACAGGATTCAATATGGTCATCAACCATTCCTATTGCTTGCATAAAAGAATAAATAATGACCGGGCCAACAAATTTGAACCCGCGTTTTTTCAAGTCTTTACTCAACTGGATGGATAAATCAGTTTGAGCTGGAATATCTGCATCGAAATTTCTTTTATTTATTAACGGGGTGAATTGCACATATTGCCAAAGAAAGGTAGATAAACTCCCAAATTCCTTTTGAATGTTTAACGTTCGGATTGCATTATTCTTAACCGAGCGAATTTTAGCCAAGTGCTTTATTACCTGATACTCGTCTTTAATAGATTCTAGTTCTTCTTCGGTTAAATTCGCACAGTAGCTAATATCAAAGTTATGAAATGCTTTTTTATAACTTTCTCGTTTGGATAGGACAATATTCCATGATAATCCTGATTGGGCACCTTCAAGTGTGAGCATTTCAAAAATAAATCGATCATCATAGTTGGGGATGCACCATTCCCGATCATGGTATTCTTTCATAAGCTGATTATTCCCTGGCCATAAACATGTACTCAACTAGCCCACTCCTCCTCCAAAATACTAGAAAAACCTCATGAAGTCTCATAACAAACAGATGCCTGTGAATCAAGTACGCCGGATATAAACTTGGCAGCTTCCAAATGCTTAGGATGGGAAAGATATTTCCCCATATCTTCCCGTGTTTTAAATGTAGTAATAAGAATCAAATCATAGTCATCTTCTCCAAAACGAGTATTTAGCTCTACCTGTATTTTAAGCAAATACTTTATGCTGTTTTTCATACTTAGAAGAACGTTTCGTGTTTGCATGATTTGATCTTTGTCATTCTTTTTTAATCTTAAAAGCAGATTATTCACAATCATACGCTGCCTCCTTTACATCCTTATCAGACATGCTTACCATTTTCAGTGATCAAGAGACTTTTAATATAGCCATCGTGAATGTGAAAATGAAAATCCAACAGTAATGGATCCGGCAAACCCGTTTTGTCATAATCCCCAGAGAGCTTAAAGGTAACAATTGCTTCATCATCTTGTCGGGCTGCAACGGGATCAAGCTTTACATTAAATCCAAAGTGAGATTCGTCACTCCATTTTTTGATAGCCAGCTTACCTGTACGTTCTTGTCCTTCATCTACAACAATGGCTTCATTTGCGAAACAATCAACAAACGCTTTCGGATCAGGTTTGTTTGAGGCGGCAATAAATTTTTTAATGACTTGTGGGAGTTGTATTTTATCCACACTATTTTCCTCCTTTAGGTTAGCAGTTCTTTCTGGTTTGCTTACATCGGATTGCACGAATTCTACCTTGTTTGCTAACACTAGTATAAGACACGTAACCTGACAGCAATGCGTCCAGTTAGCTGAAATATTTTTGAGCCATATGTTTTATCCGTCTTCCCAACTCGGAGCGTATCTGTTTAGGTTCGATCACTTCAAGCAAACTCCCATAAGAAAGAAGGTAATTAAATATCCATTCCCCACCGGGAACATTTGCATGAATCGTGTAGGAGCCATCTTCCTCCACCGTTATATCGTCTGCATGAAAATCATCGTAAATGCGATAGGCTCCTTCACCTGCTATTTTCAGTTTGAGAGGGATCATATCTGTGTCTCTTTCATTCGAGTCTGCTTTAGCGTTTATCCTTTCCGTGTAGCCATTTACAGGAGACTTACTTATAATTGAAAGTTCATTCATACGTGTAATTTTAAAAGTTCTTACAGCATTCCGTTCAAAGCAAAATCCTTGGACATACCAAGACTTATCTTTAAATAAAAGTTTCGTTGGAGCGACTGTCCGGCTTCTTTTCTCTCCCGAAATACCAATATAGTCAAATTCAATGTGCTGCCGGTTGATTATCGCCTGTTTAAGCTGATAAAACAGCTCTTTTTGCCACTTCCCACTCCCCCACGGTGAGAAATCCACTTCAATCCAATCCACACGATCCTTCTCAAATAAACTGTTTAATTTAGATTGCACTTGATCCAGATCTGGAAACCGAACAGCAGATAAGCTCTGTAAAGCAAGCAGGATCTCATCCTGTTCCTTATCAGAAAGCAATACTTTATTTAAAGTAAACCTGTCAACTAAATACAGCCCCCCTCCTTTTCCTTGTTTTGCAAAGATAGGAATCCCGGCCTGGCTCAACGCCTCGACATCTCTATAAATGGTTCGTGTAGAAACTTCAAAATACTCCGCAAGTTCCGAAGCAGTAATTGATCCTTTTTCAAGCAAAATATATACGATATAAAACAGCCTGCTTTTCTGCACAAGATCACCTCTCATTCATGATAAGATCCATAACTCGACATTAGTGTGTCATATTATCGAAATTTGTAATGATTTCCGTGTTGAAAATCTTTACCTATAAAAAAAGACATCTATAAGATGCCTCATTACTTCGCCTATTTTTAACTTTAATTCTAACCGATCGGCTATTTTGTATTTGAACAATCAGCTGCGTACTTTTTTTGACAATAACGCTCCTGCCTTTTTTATCGTGACTCATTTATCATTCTTAAAGTAATGAACAGGACGAATTTCAATTCGCCAGTCAAACTCTTCTCCTTTGCTGACTTGCGTTGTCGGGTGAAGAGAGGCTAGTTGGATCGCTTCATCCATATTCTCTGCTTCAAAAATAAAAACGCTCCCAATCATTTCTTTTGCAGCTATATTTGGACCAACTGTTACGATTACATCACCATTCACACGGCGCAAGCTTTTAGTCTCTGACTCCAGACCCGCATCAAGCAGGACCTCACCACTATCGTAAAAATTCTCGATGTACGGCTGACATTCATCCATAACGGCTTCAATTTCTTCCCTTGGCCGTGCATCCATTTTGTCGGGATTATAATAGCCCATACATAAAAAGATCATGATCATCTCTCCTAGATCACTCAAATTATTTGTATCTACTGAGACAAAAAACCACAATTAACTAACATTTATTAAGTTCCATATAAAATGCCTTAATCCTTCTTAACTCAAAACCGTTTCATTTTGCTTCACAGAAAAATCGTAACCGCAGAGTACATCAAAAACAAACCCATCACCAGCCGGAACGGCCTGTCGTATTTGACGAAAAACGTTTTAAACAGCGAACCAAAGCCGGACCATAAGAGCAAGGCTAGCCAGCCAAGAAAAATGGATAAAAACAAATAAAAACCTACAGATTTAAGAGAATCGTTAAATGGTAAAATAAACGCACTCAGTACGGTTAGGAAAAACAAAATGCTTTTGATATTGATAAGCTGAAAGATAAATCCTGAAAGGAATGAGGTTTGCACCTCTCTGCCATCCTTCTTTGACCCCTTTGACAAGCTGACCTGCCAAGTTAAGTACAAAAGGTAGGCTGCTCCCGCCATCTTAAAATAAGGCTCCACAACTGGAATCCAGTTGTACAGACTTGTTGTAAATATTCCGCTTAATATCCCCAATACCGCAAATCCTGCCAAGATCCCGCATATAAACCGCCAAGATCCTATAAAACCAAATCTTCTCGCTTCATTCATGAGTAGGATATTACTGGGACCAGGAGTAATGGATGTAAGAATCACATAGGAGAGAAACGCTGCTATACTCATAATCTTCACCTTCTATTAGCTATTTTACGATTCACCAGCTTTATTGTATGATGAAACTATCGATTAATAAAATCGAAATTAAATTATCCATTATCATTTTTTTCGATACATCAAGCAGAAAGGAGAAAAAGGTATGGAAATCAGGCACATTCTTACGTTTCAATCGATAGTAGAAATTGGAAGCTATACAGGAGCGGCTGCAAAACTCGGATATACTCAATCCACCATCACTTCTCATATACAAGCACTGGAACATGCGATAGGCGGTGAACTTTTCACCTACACGAATCGAAATCTGCAGCTTACTCATTTGGGCAGAGAATTAATTCCTCTAGCAGAAGACTTACTTTCTGCTCACGATCAGATCAAGAGCATGAAGAGCACAAAAGAAGTGAAAGGCGTATTAAAAGTAGCTGCACCGGAGTCTCTAACCATCTCCAAATTAGCTCCCATCATCAAGGAATTCTCGCTGAACTATCCTCATGTTAAATTGATCTTAACGAACGGTACATGCAGTCAAAATCAGATGAATTTGATTAGCGGGCGGGTCGATGTAGCGCTCATGGTCTATCCGGAAGTAAAACATGAAAAATGCATACACTATTCTCTTGGGGAAGAAAGAATCGTACTTGTAAGCAGCAAGGAAGGCCCTGACCATTTAGATGAAAATAAAAAGGATGACGGCAACCACTATTTCATCACAAATGAAGAAGGCTGCAGCTACCGCACCATGTTTGAAAGGTATCTCATAAAACAAGGAATCCACCATTTTCAAACGATGGAACTTTGGAGCATCGAAGCCATTAAGCAAATTGTGATGAGCGGCCTTGGATTCTCTGCCCTGCCTTACATGACAGTCAAAGAAGAAATTCAGAGCGGCAAACTGAAAATCCTACAACACTCCGGAAATTTCGATCCATTCTATTCACATATGCTGATCAAGAAGAAAAAATGGCGTTCTCCAGCAGTAGAGGCGTTTGTTGAGGTTGTTCTGAATTCAATTGAGGATAGACAGGACGTTTATAAACTGGGATAAAGATTGGCGGCTTAAACAAAGGGGACGGTTCTATTGCTTCTGAAGCAGCAGAACCATCCTGGCACACGCAAATAGCTATCTCTTTTCTATAGCGAAACGCAAATTCGAAATAGTCCCGAGAAGCAAAAGCAACGAACATACCATTTTTTCAAAAGGTGTCCCTAGCAATTGAAGGATAAATCCAAATATCCAAAACACAACAAAAAACCAACAGATAACGGTTGTTACTCTTTTGAACGGATTAGGAATGATCCCACCGGCAAACAGCGTAAAAACTCCGCCAAAAACAGCAATAATGGCACTGATCACAGATAGCGGAACCTGAGCAGAGAAGGATTCAGACCGGCCGCCATTCACCCATGTGAAAGGAATCATGCCGTTTAGTACCAGGACATGGAGTAAGATTGTTAGAGAGTAAAAACTGATCCCCATGAAAACAGCTGTGTTCATGTTCATTTTTCTGAGGTAATCCAGCATCTAGTTTCACTCCATTTCCGTGTTGACTACCTATAAAAAAAGACATCTATAAGATGCCTCCTCATTTCCTCTTATTTAACTTTTATCTTAACCGATCTGCTATTTTTATATTTATCAGTAGTAATAACAGTCAGCTGCGTACCCTTTTTTTGAGGTTTAATAGATGCTTTGAAATATCTCTTTTTGTCTGCAGTTGCTTTTCCAATAACGGTGCTGCCCCTTTTAACGGTTATTGAGGCTCCAGATTCTGAGTATCCGGTGACAACCTTGGTTTTTGTGGTAATGTTATTCACTTTTAATGGAGGCGCTGTTCGATCCAGTACGGTCACTTTTGTCACTTTACTTGTATTCTTGCTTGCATCAGAAGCAGTAAAGGAGATGACGGTGCCTGCCTTGGTCGTTTTAATTGGCAGTTTGAATTTACCTTTACTGTCCGCTTTCCCCCTGTAAGCAGTCTTGCCATTAATCACAGCGGCAATGTTTGAATTGGCCTCAGCAGATCCTGTAATGCTGTAATCATTATCATCCACAGCATTCACTTTCGGTGCTGCAGGTGCTGTTGTATCCGGCTTTGGCTGGTTTTGAAGAGCGGCAGTAAAGACATAAGGTGTTGATGGATCTGCATCATCGGTTAAGTTCATTACCCCTGCAATATACGAACCTGCCGGCAGACTGAAAGCATATGCCCTTACATTATCAATGTCATCTTCCATTCCATCTATCGGATACAACGGGTTGCCATTTACATCGAAAAGCAAACTGATCGGCTGGATGGAACTGTATTCATCACCAGCTGAGGCAATGATCAGATCGTTCGTTTTGTTTTTCAGTTCAATGAAGTAAAAGTCAAGATCGTAGACAGAATCAAACGTTCCAACAACATAACGATTCAGAGGCAGACTGTTAGGAGTATCCATATAGTCGTTGGGTTCAATCTCATACAGGTAGTCATCGTTCATAGGATTTAGAGAGTGTGCGGCGAAGGGTTTGCTTTGTATAGGAGATGTAAGAGGCGTTTTAAGCTTCGGATTATTCGGTGTTTGGAGATATCTTTTTACAACCTCCTTCATGTTTCGATCTTCGAGATGAGTGGAAGGCTGTGCCGCTAACGCACTGCCAGGTGCCAGTAATGTTCCTGTTAAAACAATAGGGGCGACAATCACTTTTAGAGTCTTGATAATTTTCATGTATTCCTCCCATTTCCTTCAAGAAATTTCTTCCAAACAAATCTTACCCTAAATCAAGCCCCCATTCCATTACTTTCGCTCTACAAAAATCTCCAAATAGCAAGGACGATGGACTATAGGCAAAAATAAAACTACCCGTGTATTGGGTAGTCAAAATTGTACTCCATTAGTGATTACTAGAAACACCCTTCACATGGTGACTCATTTATCATTCTTAAAGTAATGAACAGGCCGGATTTCAATTCGCCAGTCAAACTCTTCCCCTTTGCTGACTTGCGTGGTCGGATGAAGAGAGGCTAGCTGGATCGCTTCATCCATACTTTCTGCTTCAAAAATAAAAACGCTGCCAATCCTTTCTTTTGTTTTTGTCAATGGACCATCTGTTGCGATTATCTTTCCATTCACACGGCGAAGGCTTTTAATCTCTGACTCCAGCCCCGCATCAAGCAGGACCTCACCACTATCATAAAAATTCTCAATGTGCGGCTGACATTCATTCATAACTTCTTCAATTTCCGCCCTTGGCCGTTCGTCCATCTTTTCAGGGTTGAAATAGCCCATACATAAAAAGATCATGAACATCTCTCCTAGATTACTCAAATTTTTTGTATCTATCAAAGAAATTATTTACGCTCTCGGCACCGGAGTCGCCCTAAACGCATTCACAGTCCTGTCCATCACAACCTGCGCATCGTTTCCTGAATCAAGAATGATATTTTGAAGCGATTCTTTTTCGACCAATACGGTTGTTACGGTTAGCGGCTCTGCTGCTTCGGTCGTGAGCAATGCTTCTACCTGCGCATCGTAGCAGGAATCGCTTGTGTTGGCATGAACCTCTGTTGCCACCACATGATTCGTGGAAATATAATTTCCATTACCCGAAACAATGCGGATGATGACAGGTGTTGCACCTTTCGGCTTGATGTTATGAATCACTTCAGAAAAGTGATTGCCAACCACAGAATTATGATGGCCGCTGATGTAGAGGAGACCATACAAATCATCCAGGCCATTGTCTATGTTCACGAAAGGAGTCCACGGTTCATGATCACGTAAAAAGTGATTGGATGAAACGAGGTTTTCCGAACAATTTCTCTTTAATACCACCATTCCCGGATAAAACGAATGAAGCCGGTTATTCGTGATACTGGAACGAGTCACACCATCCAAACAGATGCTGCTCGCACCTCGCGGGAAAATGTTGTTCGCTGTAATCAAAAGGCCGCCAAAGTTCTCAGCGTAAATGGAATAACCTTTAAAACCGGCTCCGATCAGGTTATCCGTGATTTTCGAAGCCTGCCCCCAGCCCCGCAGTTCGATGCAATTTCCGCATTCCGCTATGAAATTGTTATGAATAGACAGGGCATCTGCATGATAAATCGTGATCCCATGCTCTAAATACACAAATCCCATACCTGTAATCCGAAAGGAATCACAAGCACTTGCAACATAAATACCCGTTTTCCCGTTCGTATACGTGTTTTCCGGATTGGTCATCCCTGAACCATCTTCAATGAAATGCAAACCATCAATACAAAAGTCCGAAAACTCCACCGAACTGATTCGGGGATTCCCACTTCGTTCCACATAAAAGGCTGCACCTTTATGTTCTTCGTCATCTTCTTCCAGGGGAAGATCAACGAGTATGCGGCTCCCTCCAGGCCACAATTCATGCAAATCTGCCCATTCCTCTTCAGGAGTATTGAATCGAATACTCGAAGAAGTAAACCCATGCCCAGCCCCCATAATTTTAAGAAAACTGATATCGATCATGACCTGAGTGCTAAGATGATAATCTCCCGGCGGAATATAGATAACCGCACCCGGCTTGCCGCCTTTATTTTCATCTTTGTTTGTTTGGCGCTTTTTTATATCAGCGATTATGCTGTTTATCACTTCGCCAATATCCTCATACGGATTGCCGATTGGCCATTCTGTTACGTTGTAGTGGTTTTTACTGGGCATATATAGATTCTCCTGTCTGTTTAAGGTAATTTTGATAACGCTTACAAATGTAACCTGACTATGCGATGAGTTTTGTTCCTTTTCTCCTTTTATTGTAAAGCGCTTGAAAACCATTGGAAATTCCAAATTATTATGAATAAGTTATATATTTTTCAGGTTTCGTACATAAACAGTGGGTCTGAGGATATATGAAAGGCAACTACCCTAATCGGGTTAGTTGCCTTCTCTCATAATCAGCTACTGCACTTTACACTTTACACTCCACATGTATGACTGTATGTGGCAACAAATGAGATGGTGTTACAAGAATCAGCACGGTGATTCTTCAAGATCTTAGTTTCCCCTGAATCCTGACACGGACTTGCTATTATATACAGCGCTTAGGATATTTTCCATGTATTCAACATGGGGGTATATGAACTTTTATTTTGAGTTATTAGCCGCAAAATTCCTCAAGATTATGGGATCATCGTTTTCCTTACTTGCCTCGTTAGAATAACAAAAACTAATTCCTAATTCATTACGAAAATGTTTGAACAGTGATTCTCGTAACAATTTTGTTTTATCTGCATTAAATTCACTTCGTTCTCCACCATTTGGGTTTCTTCTTACCTTCGTACAATAAATCTTATTCGGGTCTTCCGAATCACTTTTGCTAAGAGATTGAACCATTGCAGTTTTTTCGGTTACTGAAAATTTATCAGGGACATATAAAGGAATAACACCTCCTAAACGCTCTGTGAATTGACTAAGAATATCTCCTAAATTTTCTTTATATTCTATTCCAAAATATTGACGTAAATCTTTTGAATCGGTGAGTAGTCTATGACTGTTTGCTTCTACCTTAAAATCATCTCCTAAGTTATTGGATTTCATAAAATGTAATTTTACCAAGGCGTAAGTATTTATTCTCTTTTCAGTGCCAACAAATCTCTTTACAAGTACAATATATTCAATTTTTTTGTAACTAAATATAAAACTACATATTGTCCATTTCTTACTCACCATGTCGTCTTTTAAAGATTTCAAGTTTTCAAGTGCCATAAATTCACCCTCCACTTTTCGTTCCCATCCAATCTTTACGCTCTATTTTCCCGAATCCATTCCATAGCTTAATTGATACCCTGACATCCACATCCCTTGCTAATAAGTGTATTTTAGACATTTCAAATCCAGTATAGTTACGATTTCTATATACTAGTTTTAATATTAATATTATATTATCTAATCCATTTTTTTAGCTTTCGAATGGAACGTATTGAAATTTAAACTAACTTAGGAACTTTAGATAAGTCTTCCACTTTGATATTGTATTTTTCCTCTATTAACTTTAGATGTTTCTTTTGCACTCTAGGAAAAGCAATGAACAATCTACTCTTAGCTCTGCTCAAACCAACATAATAAATCCTGTGTTCCTCATCATTTTCTATATTAGGATTAATTAGAAAATCCAACGAATTAGGGATTAATAAAACTGTTTCAAATTCGTCACCTTTTGCTTTATGAATAGTATGAATAGTACGATGTTCACTAATATCCTCTTTGAAATTTATGCATATTGAAAGATGTTTATATGAAGTAGTATTATAAAAATCTTTAGCTACACCAGCTTTGAAACCAGCCATTGGATTATGTAGTTTCAAAATATTATAGAAATCCATAATCGCTTCAGATTCATAGGTACTATATGTGTTTAATAATACCTGAAGTAACGAAATTGATTTGTTAACTTGTTCTTTCTCAGATAATCCAGTGAAAAGCATTCTCATTTTTTCTAATGCGTTTTTATAATCACCTATTCGCGCAAATTCCACTGCCTCTATAGAACTGATTATTATTCTAAGTCTAACGGAATTACTATCACACTCTTGAAATTTAATTAAAAGTTTAGAATCTATTCCATCTAAAGAAATCAACGTCTTCATTGCATTAGCTGTAGAGTTATCTCTAGAAAGTGTATGGATTACACTGTCTTCACCGTATATATCCTTAATTCTTTTATAAGCGTCTACAGTATCACCTATAAATAATGTAGGCAAATCTTCATCAACATTTTTATATTTATCTTGCATAATATCCATTCGAATTTTATTTAGCAGATCAATGATTTGGTTTGAACTACGTCTATTTTCAAGGATTTGATATTCTGCCATGTTTTCTAATTGGAACTTTTTAAATTCTTCAATGTTTGCACCTTGAAAGGCATAAATAGACTGAGCAGGATCACCTATAACACCAACTATTGATTCTTCGTCTGCTATCAACTTTATAATTTTAGTTTGGATAGGATTTGTATCTTGAACTTCATCTAAGAAGAAGTACGGAAATTTTGCTCTTAAGACTTTTAATATAAATGGATTCCTTGTAATTAGTACATAACTAAAGAACAAGATATCATCGTGATCAATCTTACCTCTTGCCCAATTTAATTTTTTATAGCTAAGTAAATCATCTTCTAAAATTCTCGCCACTTTACTTATAGACCCTGCTTTATCTTTTTTACCAACTAACTCAAGGTGCCCGTAAGTATTAAACTTATATTCTATATTGGAAAGCCACACCCACAAAGATTTTTTTTTATCATCTATAAATTGTAATTGTCTTACTGTATTAGGGTGCTTCAAATCAGTTCTACGACTATGATTTTCTAACCAATTTTCAACAATAGAACGTTGAGGAAACACAGTCTCATGTCCATTAATCTTTTCTACATTCACATTAAATTCATTAGCTATTAAAAATAAATACGGCTTAATAACATGTTTATACAAGAAACTATGAATCGTTGAAATTTCTACTCTATTAGCTATACTAGTACCTAGCCTTTTCATAATCGTTTCAACAGCGACATTTGTATATGTAATACAGGCTATTTTACGAGTTTTTTCTAATCGCAAAGATCCTTTAACTGTATTTTTAATATGGTTGACTAACCAGTGCGTTTTACCTGCACCTGGCCCGGCCGTAACTTTAAAATGTTGTTCTAATCCAATACAATTGCTAGATGAAATTGTAATCAATTTTTACACACCCACTCAATAGCTTCTTTAATATAGTCTGGTACCATAAAGTCTTTATAAGCTTCCGTACCTCGTTTAGCCAGATTGCTTTCCAATACATATGCTAATTCCAAAGCATTAACACCTTTACCAACTGAATTTAAATATCTAGCAGCTATTAATGCAATTTTTTTTTCATCATCTTTCCAATCTAAATATCCTTGTTTTAAGGCATTTATAATTCTAGCGTTTTCTTTTGAATTACTTAATAGACTATAAAGCTCATCAATTCCTTTTCCTTCCTTATATAGTTCCATCATATCTTTTATTTCTTCTTTGTTTGACATTGAATCAGTTACTAATTCTTTAAGTGTTGGGTTGTAACATGCTAATTCATATTCAAGGGTTTTACCTTTCATTTCATCTTGCAAATAGAATTTTATATTAGGTGGACATTCTAATCCTTGCTCATTAATTTTATATTCGTATTTTGAAGGCTCTATATTCATTTCAAATGGATAGCATTTTTTATAAGACCCTTTCTCAATTGTAAGGTCTTTTCTTTCTGGGTCCCTATCAGTAATACAAACTACTTTTCTATTTATTGCAGCTGGATTATTAGTGTTAAATAGATTTAAAAAATGATCAAAGTATTTTCCGCCTACATTTATTACTGCAACATGATTATCTTCTAGAGACATCCCTACATATTCGGCAAAAATAGACATTAATAATTGCTCCGCTAATCCTTCTACCAAAATAAGTCTTTCAGCAAAAAGCATATTAGATTTTGTAGCGTCTAAAAATCTTTGTACATACTTTTTACTTTCTTCGTTAGTTCCAAAAACCTTACCTGGATAACTAACTTGCGTTTCATAATCGGCCTTATATAAACAAATTAATTCGTCTAGACTTAATGCTCCCGTTATATGAGTTGAGTGGGTTGATACGAATATTTGACGTACTTTTGTATCTCTTAAATTCTGTTTTAAAAACTTTAATAGCTGCCTTTGCATTGAAGGATGTAAATGCGCTTCTGGCTCTTCTATTACAAGCATCGGAAAAACTTTAGCGTTATTTCCTAAAAACGTTTCGCTGGCATTCACTTGCATTTTTGCCAATAATAAAGACATGAAAATCAAATTATTATATCCAAGTCCATTATGTGTTATAGGCAACTGAATTCCTGTTTGATATTCAACAATTAGTTTAAGAGCTGAATAAAGTTCAATATCTGTGATGCTACCTGCAAAATTTGGCTCTGCATTATCGAAAGAGGCACCTATATCTTTTGAATAGGATAAAATTTGTTTCTTTCCTTCTGCCATCCTTTCATTCAATGAGTCCATTAAATTCCTTGCTTGCTCTTCAAATTTCCTTTTTTCGTCTTTGATTTTCAGTCTTTTACCATCGTCATCTAAGCCTTCATTAGATTTAATATCAAAGTCCATAAAGAATTCCAAAACGTTCTTTAATAGTGTATTTTTACCACTAAACATGTCCCTTTCGACATCCCTAATGGCATCTAAAAATTGAAAGTCGAACTTCTTCAAGTACTCGCCATCTACTGTAATTTGATTATCTAACTTTCCACCATAAATTTTGTATGTATATAAACGCAAAAAATTTCTATCTATAATCTCCCACGCTTCTAGTATAGAAGTTGTAGTAGATAGCATTCTTTCGTAATCCTCGTGGTGTTTAAGTGGGAGACAATATTCATAATGTATTTTTGCCTCATACGGCTCTTCCAACTTGGTTAGCCATTGACTTAGAACGACTAAGTCATCACCCATTAGATCTTCTTTCTCTTCTTGAGTAAGGGTGATTGAAATATTAACACTAGGCGGCTGAACTTTTAATTCTTCTAACGGAATGGTTTTATTAAAGTCATCTATAGTTAAATTCTTTTTTGTAGATGGATTAAATATCAATGCCATAGCCTTTAGTAAATTGGATTTCCCAGCATTATTATGACCGATAATTACGTTTATACCCTCGTTAAATTCAATTATGTTGGACCTGAAATTTTTATAATTTTTAACTTCTATATTAGAAATGTACATTCCTTCTAACATCTCCTTTTTAATATTCCACTTTTATTATAAATCACTTTGTAAATAAATGGTTATAAATAAAAGGAAGCATATCTTAGTTCCCTAAGACATGCTCCACTAATATTGCACACTGTATTTTGCAAGCTAAATTTGGTTCTTACGCAAGAATAGCGGTAGGAGTCCATTAATACTATCTGGATATAGTAATCAATGACGCCATCTAGTAAACCTCTCGAACTGATACTTAAAGAAACCACGCAATTGACATAAGTTTTTCTTAGCAAGCCATGTGCGGTCTGCCACATATCCATAATACCAATAAATTAGTAACCGAAAAAATATTTACATCAAACTTCAGTTTCGTAGTTTACTTATTGGACAGAAAAAAGTCTATAATCAATTTCATTTTAAAAGTGGTCTTGTGAAAACCGCACTTGCCAAACAGATGATCAATTTACATCAAGGATTGCTTTGGAAAACTATTGCAGGAACAAAAGAAGGCAATAGCCATTCGGGTTAATTGCCTTCTTCCAAAACAAGTTGCACCACACACTCCACATGCGCCGTCTGCGGAAACATATCCACCGGCTGCATATACTCCACCTTATATTCCTTAGCCAAGTACTCCAAATCCTTCGCAAGAGTAGATGGATTACAGCTCACATAGATAAATTTCTTCGGTTTTACTTTCTTGATTGTATCCAGCAGTGTCCGGTCACAGCCGGTTCTTGGCGGATCGACGACGACTACGTCTGGTTTCCAGCCTTCTTTCGTCCACTTCGGGAGCCAGTGTTCGGCGGTGCCGGTGACGTAGGTGGCGTTGATGTTGTGGTTTTTGGCGTTTTTATTGGCGTCCTGGATGGAGGCTTCGATGACGTCCATGCCTCGGATTTCTTTGGCGCCGTCGGCGAGCCAAAGGCCGATTGTTCCGACTCCGCAGTAGGCGTCGGCGATTTTTTCTTTACCGGTCAGTGCGGCTGCGTTTTTGACTTCGTTGTAGAGCTTGTTTGTCTGCTCCGGGTTCAGCTGGAAGAACGCTCTTGGCGACAGGCCGAAGGAGAGAGCACCGAGTTTTTCGTCGATCGTGTCTTTCCCTTTCAGCTTGACGGACTTGTCCCCGAAGATCATTGAGTTTTTGCCCGGATTAATGTTTTGCACGATTGATTTGACGTCCGGGTGGCGCTTCATGATTTCATCCGCAATCAGGTCTTTCCTCGGAAAGGCCTCTTTTTCCGTGACGATGACGACCTGCACCTCGCCTGTCTCGATGCCGGCACGGGTGACGATGTTTTTCACGAGCCCCTGGCGCTTCCGTTCATCATATGGCTCTACCTTGAAATCTTGCAGGATCTGCTTGACGCCCTGCGTGGCGCGGTCAGTGGCAGGTGTCTGCACCATGCAGTGGTCGATGGCGACGAGCTGGTGGGTGTTCAGTCCATACAGTCCCGCGACTACCTTGCCGTTTTGTTTGCCGACCTGGAACTGGCTCTTGTTCCGGTATTCCCATGGGTTGTCCATACCGATCGTCGGGCGGATCTCAAGCTTGGACAGGTCGAATTTCGTATGGCGTTCGAGTGCCTGGATCAGGATATCGCGCTTTTCCTTCAGCTGCTGCTGGTAGTCGAGATGCTGCAGCTGGCAGCCGCCGCATTTGCCGAAATACGGACACGGCGCTTTGACCCGGTGAGGGGATGCTTTCCGGATTTTCTTAATTTCCGCTTCGGCGAACTTCGCATGAAGCTTCGTTACTTTCGCGACGACCTCTTCGCCGGGCAGGGCGCCGTATACGAAGACGACCTGCTTTTTGAAATAGCCGACTCCCTCGCCGTTGATGCCGAGGCGTTTTATCGTTAGTGGAAAGGTCTGTCCCATTTCCATCGTGATGCCGGACTGCTGTTTTGGTTGATGTGTACGCTTGTTGTTCATGCTAACGCTCCGTTCTTTTTTCGATGCTGCGCCACAGGTAAAGGGACGCATAGCTTAAATAAGGCTCCCACTCCCTGCTGAAGGCGAGCATTTCTTCCTTTGTCGGCTTCGCATCCATCTGGAAATGCTGCTTCAGTGCATTCTGGATGCCGATATCGGCGAGTGGAAACAGATTCGGGCGGCCGAGGCCGAACAGCAGGATGTTCTGCACGGTCCACGGTCCGATTCCTTTTATTTTAATGAGTTGCTCATAAATTTCGTCGTCAGTTTGGTTGTGCATGTTATCGAGATCAATTTCGCCGTTTGCGACGAGTGCGGATATGGAGGTGATGTACTCCGCTTTCCGTCCGCTGAACTGCAGCTCACGGAGCTCCGTCACCGGGATGGCGGCAGCTTTTTCCGGATGGGGGTAAAACCAGACCCCGTCCACCTCTTCCCCGTATGTCTGCACGAACCGCTTCGTCAGCGTCATCGCGAACGCCATGTTAAGCTGCTGGTGGATGATGCATTTAATGAGGCTTCCGTACAGGCTGAAATCCAGAACGAGCGGCGTGCCTTCGTGCTCTGCGAAAATTTCAGCGATCGTTGACGGCTTAAAATGCTCCGCCACTGCTTGAAGCTGCAAGTCCCACTGGAAGATCCGGCGAACCTCCGCCATCGCTTCTTCTTTGACCGCCTCCGTCCTGCCGGTCACGGTAAAAGCCGGCTCCTGCTTCGTCCCCGTTGCCTGAACGGTAACCACATGCGGCTCAAAGCCGTTCAGCCGCAGCGGAACCTTCACATACCGCTCCGCCAAATCCAGCACATTCATCGAATCAATCGAAAGCCGCTCCAGCACCCGGTCAAAATCATAAGGCGCCGCCACCTGAACCTGTTCCTGCCACATCCAAAACCCCTCTTTTCGCGCGTGAAATGGTGATTGTATTATAGCATAGTTGGGAGGTGGTCTAAAAATTCGGGGGCACGAAGCTTCGGAAGTGTCGAATCCTCCCGAAAAATCGATATTCGGCGATTTTCGGAGATATAATTTTATTTTCGGAGATATAACTGGATTTTAGAAGATATATGGAAATTTCCGGAGATAAATCGGTTTTATCGGAGATATCCGGCGGGACGGAGCCAGATAGCCCTGCTAAGCTGAGCCCGCGATAATGAAAGGTATTTCCGCCAAATCTTCTATTATAAAATCCGCTTCTACATGGCTCCACTGGACATCTTTTTTCCAAATCCCCTTCATACCCACATTCCGGGCAGCTTTCACATCATTGTCCGGATGGTCGCCAACAAATACACATTGCTCCGCCAGGACGTTAAGCCGCTCAGCAGCCCGCTTAAATAGTTGAGGATCCGGCTTCTTCAACCCTTCCCACTCCGAAACCAAAATCACATCAAAATACGGCTCAATCCCGAGAGCCTTTATATTATCCATCTGAAATTGGCCATATCCGTTCGAGATGATGCCAAGCAGGATCCCCATGCTTTTCAGCTCTACCAGCATGGAAGTGAGATGGGCAAAAGGAACACAGTGATGCCTAAACTCATTTTTGTAATCCTGAAGAAGTTCCTCCGAAGTCAGATCCACTATACAAAACTCTTCAACTAACTGCTGATACACTTTATCCTTCCAGACGTAACCGCGCTGATCCAGTTCGATAAACCTGTTGATGTACGTCTCTTTAGGAATGTGCCCCACCTGGTTCTGTAACCTTTCGTATTGCCTGGCAACAAATGCTTTTACGGATTCATCCCGGTTTAGTAAGGTTCCATCCAGGTCGAAAAGAGCGGTTTTTATCATCTGAACACTTCCCTTTCATCTTAAGCTGTCACTTTTGGTTGGCTTTGTTCGTTTTGTGTAAGCAATTGTTAGAATAATTCTTGTAATGTATTAATAGATTTAGTGTATAACCATCAAAGGGAGGATAAGCTATGAAAAAGGTAGTAATCACTATTATAGTAACCCTTGTAATACTAAATATATTGTATTTTCTTACCACAAATCCTCTATAATCATAGTTTATGCCTCTCTATGGGGCTTTTTTTGTTTGTCTTTTTTTTTAAGATAGCAACACCATGCAAAAACAGACTGCTCCTTTCTCCATATGGCACTATCATGCAGAAGGGATAGTTGAACACTGCATCGAATTATTCGTTAACACCAAACATGAAAGGTGAAACGGATGAAAGAAAATAACAAAAATCGAACAGTCCAAGGTGAGACACCGGAAGAACGGTTTAAAGAGCTGCATGGAACGACGATTGAAGAGTGGCATGAACAGCAGTTCAAAGCCAAAACGGGAATGTCTTCAGAAGAGTGGTATATAAACAAAGTGAAATCCTCAACCCCTATTGACTTTATCGAAGAACATTACGGGATCATTACCGAGGATGATCGTAAGCTTATAAAAGATTTGCAGACAATGGGGTTAAACGATGAAGTCATTTATGTACTGCTCGATTATGAGAATATTTTCAGCAGCATTGGAAGGGTTCACCTATTGGTAAAAGAAATGGGCGAGCATTGGCTGAAGGAGAACATCAATACAATTGAAAAGGCAATTGCTTACGTGAAGGAACAGCAAAGAAAGGAACGGGCTTCTAATGCATCGATCCTCAAGCTTGATACCCTGAAATAGAGTTTTGACGAATCCTCCCGAAAAATCGATATGCAGCGATTTTCGGAGATAAAATTTTATTTTCGGAGATATATCAGCAGTTTCGATGATATATGGAAATTTCCGGAGACAACCCGGTTTTTTCGAAGATATCCCTGTCCAAGATTACAAACTCTCCCCTTTTTCCTTCGGTTTTCGCAGCATAGCGATAAAAAACACGATGCATCCGATCAGGAATAGGAGTGGAATTGCCTGAATGAACAGGATTCCAATGATGAATTCTCTTACTCCGCTTCCTGGTGCATCTGTTGCCATTACCCCAATAAACAGGGATACCGGGATGACCAGAATGTTCACTCCAATCCCTACTAACAATAACACCGTTCCTTTTACCCAATTAGGAACTTTTTTACTGATTAAAAGAAAAATCAAACCGAATACTGCTAGAAAGCCTAGAATCACGATAGCGGTCATTGTTTCATCCTTCTCTTTTTCTTCAATATTACCATTATATCCCTAAACAAAAACAGACCTTCATCAGGTCTGCTTTAAACTAAAATGCTCACCGCACTATACATCAACAGCAGCGCCATCAACACATTAAACTGCATCCGGTATTGCTGCAGGAATTTCTGGAAAACTGCTCCAAAGAAGGCCCATAGGATAGTTGCCAGAAAACCGAGGAAGGCCAGGAAGAGCGAGAAGAACAGGAAGCTTGCGGGTGATGCGTAGTATGGCAGGATAAAGGTTGAGATGACGGTGATTCCGTACAGGATCAGCTTCGGGTTGATGAACTGGAGCATCATGCCGGCGGTGAAGCTGATGTTTTTCGGGTTCGAGTCATTTTTTGATCCCGGTTTGCTTTTCAGGATCTGAAAGGCGAGGTAAAGCATGTAAGCGGAACCAATGATGGTCATGAAAAATTCGACTTTTGGCAGGTATGTACCAAGCAGCATGTTGAACGAACTGCAGGCGAGCAGGATCAGGAAACAGCCGGCTCCGACGCCGAGGCAGAATTTGAAGGTCCGTTTGAAACCGTATTGGTTGGCGAATGCCATTGCCATAATGTTATTGGGGCCTGGGGTAAAGGACGTTACAAAGGCAAAAAGAAGAAAAGAAACGACTGACAAAATCTTCATCCCCCTCTAGATGTGTGTTAAAATGACTAAAACGGTCACTATAACGATTACTACATATTGTACATTATAGTCGTTATATTGTACATCATTATATAGGAGTGTTTTTGTGGAGGAATTAAATCTCATTCTCGCAAGGAATTTGAAGGCGATCCGGGAGCAGCACAATCTAAGTCTCGAACGCGTGGCGGAGCTGACCGGCGTCAGCAAAACGATGATCGGCCAGATCGAGCGCGGCGGATCAAGCCCGACCATTACAACCGTATGGAAAATCGCAAACGGACTGAAGGTGTCCTTCTCCTCCCTCATCCACCAGCAGCAGCCCGACACGGAGGTCGTCAAAAAAGACAGCGTGAACATGCTGTCCATTGATAAAGGAAGGTACCGCGTATTCCCTTACTTTCCATTTGAAGATGAACGGCGCTTTGAAATGTACAGCGTGGAGATTGATCCCGAGGGCTACCTCGATTCTGAATCCCACAACCCCGGGACAGAGGAATTCATCACCGTGTTCGACGGCGAGCTAACGGTGAGGATCAAGCAGAACGAACACACGATCAAAGCCGGCGACTCCATCCGCTTCAAAGCCGATGGACCGCACAGCTACCATAATGACGGGGAGACACCCGTGCGGCTGAGCATGGTGATCTATTATCCGGAATGAGAGTGCACTAAAAAGCAGCAAGGAAAACGATGGCCGTTCTCCTTGCTGCTTTTTTATAAAGTAAGCTCTTTTTCGAGGACAATCTTTCGCTGTCCCTTTTCATCTGTATAAACATCGATAATATCAAACCCGCTTTTTATATTCAAAACCAGCATACTGCGCCACTTGTTCATCGTTTTAGTCTGAACCACCGTGTAGCCTTTCTCCTTTAAATAGTGATGCTGCTTCTCCATTAATCGAGAGGCTATCCCCCGCTTTCTATAATCAGCATCTATACCGCCAAGCCAGCTATAGAATGTATGCTGGTCAAGCTCATACCCGAGCTTGTATCCAACCACTTTTTCCCCATCCATTGCAGCCATGATCAGCAAATTGGGTTTACTCCGCATTTTTTGAACCAAATTATCTGATGATCCAAAGACCTCCTTATGAAGTTTTAAGATGGCATCCAATTCTTTCGTTTCATCTATTGAATCGCGGATCATTATTTCATACTTCATGTGGCTTTACCCCTTTCAAATTCTATTTCCTACTGAGAAATAGCGGCCCTGGAGACCGTTTCCATGCTTTCCGGTCTCAGGAGACGCTATTTTAATGAAAACGAGCCATTTTCTCCCGAACGGTCTCAGCGGACGTTATTTTCTTAGATTGAGCGGATTTTCACTCGGAAACCGGCAAATAGCTGCATCTGAGACCGATTTTTTGAAAAAGCAGGCTTTTGGAGCGAAATAGCGGCCCTGAAGACCGGCTGCAGTCCTATAAGTGACTTTTTTAGAAAGGAAACGCTGCAAAGCAAACAGGGGCTAAACAGGTAATAATCTAAAACATTTTACTATAGAGCCAAAATACAATAGCAGGAACTTAACTTTATTAAGGCCCTGCATTTCTACTCTTACTAAGATTGCGCATGATTCAATAAAGGTTTTAAGGAATAATAGACTTCACCAATTAGACCCTTCAATTGATGAACTCCTGAATCTGTATTTGTCATGATGATCATGCCGTTTCCTAGATATGGATAGGCTGCCATCATACATTGAAACCCTTTTCCCCAGCCAAATGACGAGATTTCAATTTCTTTGCCTGAACCGTCCAAGAACACTCCAAGTCCAGTCCAGCTTTTACATCCTTGGGCGCTAATCATTTCTTTTACACTGTTTGCAGAAATCCCAACTCTGCTTTTATTATGGAGTGCATTTATTGTTTCAAGAATGAATTGAGATAAGTCTGCAGTAGTGGTCCAAAGTCCAGAAGCTGCGGGATAAGGATAGATTGGATATTTTCCTTCTGTCACTTCACCTTCCTTGTTATGGCCAGAAGAAACATTCATGTTGATCTCTTCAGAGGTATTTTGTAAAAATGTGCTGTTTGTCATTTTTAAAGGATCAAACAGCAGTTCCTTAACAACCTTTATAAAAGAGTTCCCAGTCACATCCTCTATCAATTGCTGAATCATACAAAATCCTGCATCCGAATAGTAAAAATCGCTCTCTGGCTGATATTTCACGTCTATCGGTGTTTCACAGTATGGCGTCGTTCCCAATATTTCTGCCATTGAAGGTATCCCTATATTGGCGTTCAGCTCCATAAAACTTCCTTCAGGGTCCATTACTCCGGATTGATGGCTAAGCAAGTTTCGTAAGGTTATTCCTTTTTTATCCTTCGAATTATTGTAGGGGTACTTCCACGATTTTAATCGTGTATTCACATCCTCATCTAAATCGAGGAAACCCTCATCTGTTAACTTCAACGCAAGTAATGCTGTTACAAACTTACTGATTGAACAAGCATTGAAAACAGAATGATTGTCCACTTTGTTGTCGCTTCCTGCTTCTAACAGCCCGTGATTTTCTATTCCGCTAATTTGACCGCTTTCGATTACTGAAACGCTTAAACCATTAATGTTATGATGATTCATCCGCTCTTTGATAAAGTTATATGAGATGGAAACATAGCAACTCCTCACGTTTTCAAGACATCGATACGCATCTGTCATTGTTTATTCTTGCTCCGTCCCCCACCGGTGCATCTCCCTCAGCACCGGCATCAGCGTCTTCCCAAGCTCGGTCATGCTATATTCAACCTTCGGCGGAACGGTTTCGTATTGAATCCGGCTGATCAGCCCGTCTTCCTCGAGCTCTTTCAGCTGCCCGCTCATTACTTTATCGGCGACGCCGGGCATGAGGGCGCGGATCTCGTTGTAGCGCAATGTGCCGTCCACTCCGAGATGCCAGAGGATCACCGTCTTCCACTTCCCTCCGATTTTCCTCAATGTATATTCAATCGAGCATTTCAGCTTTCCGTCTTCATTTACCTGCACAGTCATACACGTCCTTTCTTACCTCTAGGTAAGTTTCCCACAAAAAAGTGCCTTCTTACTAAAATTTCTGCCGCTGTCTATAATAAAACCATACTCAATCTCAAGGAGGAAATTCAATGCTTCCGTATCCTAAATCTTTTTCACATATTGGCCTGTCTGTTCCTGATCTGGACAAGGCTGTTCAATTTTATACCGAGGTGCTCGGCTGGTATGTCATCATGGAGCCGTCTGATGTCGAGAACGACGACTCACCTGTGGGGCAAATGTGCCGCGACGTGTTCGGCAATGACTGGGACAAATTCCGCATCGCCCATCTCGCAACCGGAGATAAAATTGGGATCGAACTGTTCGAATTCCCGCAAAACGAGAAGCCGGAAAACAACTTCGAATTCTGGAAAACCGGCATCTTCCACTTCTGCGTCCAGGACCCGGACATCGAAGGCCTTGTTGAAAAAATCAAAGCCCACGGCGGCAAGCAGCGCATGCCGATCCGCGAATACTACCCGGGTGACAAACCATACAAAATGGTCTACGTCGAAGATCCATTCGGCAACATCTTCGAGATCTATACGCACAGCTATGAGCTGACGTATTCGCAAGGGGCGTATTAAATTTACGAGCAGTCCAATATGGGCTGCTTTTTTTCAACTTCCTCATTGGATATTTATGTTAAAATCATAACCAGAATGGGGGAAATCAAATGAAGGTCATGCTAAAAGAAATGCCGCAATCCGAAGTTGCATACATACGCCGTACCGGAAGTTACTTCGAACCGCAGGAGCATTGGGGGAAATTGATTCATTGGGCCATCAGCAACGGGCTGTATCCGCCCGCCCAATCGTTTATCGGAATCTCACTGGATAACCCGGACACAGTTGAAGCCACAAACTGCCGTCACGACGCGTGCGTGACGATTCCGGAAAGCTTTGAAAAAGAAAAGCATCCAGACATGCAGTTCATGCGGCTGGATGGCGGTCAGTATGCCGTTTACTCTTTTTATGATGCTCCAGATCAGCTGAATCAGGCTTATCAGTATGTTTTTGGAGAATGGCTGCCGGACAGTGAGTATGAGGCAGACCCAAAGAGGCCCACACTCGAATACAACCTGAACAACCCTGCAGAGGATCCGGAAGGGAAATGCAAAGTGGACTTATATGTACCTGTGGCAGCTAAATGAGGGGGGAAATCTGATGCTTTTTCATTACCACTACTGGACACCGCATGTCGAAGAAACCGAGAAGTTTTATAGAGAAAACGGATTTCGCATCTCCCAGCGCGTCGGCCGATATCAGGGGGAATTTCAGGAATTTAACCCGCCGCTCGAATGGAATGATTTCCGCGAAAAAAACATCCTGTTCAGAATTATTGAAGCAAGGCGTGGTGCAGTGAACATCACGTTTGGCTTCGGCAAAAAAGTCATGTTTGATCATATCGGCTATTTGGTCACACCGGAAAATCATGACCGAATCTGCAAAAACGCCCGGAACATGGGCTGGGATGTGCAAGTCAGCGAAAGACGCACCTTTATCGCTACCCCGTATTCTTTTCGGATCGAGCTGCAGACTTCTAAGGACGCCATTGATGGAATCACAGAAGAAGCTGAATTGCAAAAGCTTACTATTGTTACGAAGCGAAATGGATTAGAGAATGACCTGTCCCTTTTATTTGGACAGCCTGTTTCGCACATTGTTTCTGAAACGGGGGAGATGGTAGCGATTAAGGAGGCATTCATTAAAGGAATGCCTGATGTTACTGATCCTAATGGTGTGAGGATTTATAAAAGATAAACACGCTGAGCCTGGAGGAGTATTTAATCGGCTATTACATCGTAATTAATTTACCAGTTTTTAATAACGAAGTACCTGATTTGAGGGAGCTTGTTGGTTGGGGAAGAAGAGATGATGATTACCCTATATTGTTGGAACGATGCAATTTTTGGGCCGGGGTTAGAGATGAGCATGAAAAATTAATTGCGTTTGGATATGTTTGTGGGATGGGGCTGGAACACGGTTATCTGGAAGACATAATTGTTCATCCCGAATACCAGGGACAGGGAATTGGTGTAAAGCTAGTAACAGAATTATTATTGGAGTCTAAACGTTTTGGATTAAGCATGGTTACAGTCACATTCGAGGAAAATAAAACACAGTTTTATAATAGGTGCGGATTTATAACCGGCTCAGGTGGAGTATGGCAAACGAATATTTAAAGACTTTGCCCTTTATATAAAAAAATGCTTGAATTTAACAGCACCAAGCATTTTTTCTTTTGGACTTTGTTAAAAAATGACGTTAATTTTATACACCTGTTGGTTGGAGCGGAAGGCGTGAGACTCCTGCGGGAGAAGCGGGACAGGTGAGACCCCGCAGTCGCGAAGCGAGGAGGAGGCTCACCGCCCGCCCCGCGGAAAGCGAACGCCTGCAGCGGAAATCAATAGCCAAGTACAACAGCTTTCTTTTAAATGTATAGCTGTTTTATTATAACGGCAGCTCCGACCTCTCCACCATCAAATCATCCAGACTCCTGAACCGGTATCCTTCCTTTTTCAAATCCATTATCACTTTATCCAGTGCATCCGCATTGTCCTTGGAAACAGTGTGCAGCAGCAGGATGGCACCGGGGTGGATCTGCTTCATGATGTTGTCATATGAATAGCGCCAGCCTTTTTGTGCATCTGTGTGCCAGTCTACGAAAGCGAGGGACCAGAAGACTGTCTGGTAGCCGTATTCATTGGCGAGCGACAGTACCCGCTCACTGAAAACCCCCCGCGGCGGTCGGAGGTAGTGGGCGTCCTGACCGGTCAGTTTTTTCACCCGCTTGCTCACGTTATCCAGTTCTGCTCTTAGACGTGCATCCCCTACAGCAGTGAGATCGGGGTGGAACCAGGAATGATTTCCGACGATGTGCCCGTCGTTCGCCATCCGCTGCACAAGATCCGGCTGGTCTTCGAGGTAATGCCCGGTCACGAAAAACGTGGCCGGTACATGCTGCTTTTTCAGCACATCGAGAACCTTTGGTGTATATCCCGCTTCATATCCGTTATCAAACGTCAGATAAATGTCCTTTTTTTCTGTATCTCCAAGGTAAAACGAGCCGTACTTCGCAAGCAGTTCATACCGCTCTCTCCCCGCCTGTGCCGGTACATGATTCCTGCTTTTCGCAAACCCCCAGTTGATCGGCGCATTTGAGACAGCCTGGGCCGCTGCAGGCATAAGCAGCAGAAAGACACAGATGACACCCAATATTGGTTTCCGCATCCAGTACACTCCTTTTTCGAACACTTTGTCTTATAGGATGTACAACCTGTCCCAAAACATTTACAGAAAAAAGATAAATGTTGTCCCACCTTCTGCATAAAATGATGGGGAAAAGGAGAAACCGAAGAGGGAGCAAAATTTAAAGCGAGGTGCAGCATGTTGAATCTTCATTTTGACCTTCCTGTTTTATTGCTTGCGGCAAGCGGAATGGCTGGCATCCTTCTGATAGTGGCAGGATTTCGTCTTTATGCAAAAAACGAGCGGACCAGCGCCATCCCCGTTGCCTACATCGGCCTGTTCCTGGCATCCATCCCCATCCTGGACGCCGCCTCCATTGTCAAAAGGACGTCAACCTTCTGGGATCTCACCCAGCTCGTCCTCCTCAGCGCAGCCGTACTTTGGCTCTCATTTTTCAAACCGAAAGAACG
Source organism: Metabacillus mangrovi (assembly GCF_009711125.1). Classification (GTDB taxonomy): domain Bacteria; phylum Bacillota; class Bacilli; order Bacillales; family Bacillaceae; genus Metabacillus_B; species Metabacillus_B mangrovi. The sequence goes on from NZ_WMIB01000019.1 coordinate 56,549, forward strand.
AACCGGCAAGGATGCTTAATGGCATGCTTGCTTTTTTTTTTGCCTTGAAGCGTGGAAATCAAAGACTTGCTTGACGGAAAAACTGTTTACAACTACTATTATTTGTAAGCGATTTCAAAAATCTATCATTCTAGCATTATCCTGCATCCTTACCAGGTGAACAGATCGACTAAACGTGATGAAAAATTCCGGCTGCACATACCGCCTGAAAAGGAGCTGACCCCAGATGTTCCAGACGAAGTGGAAATTGATGAAAAGAGACTGGGTTCTCTATGCCATGCTGCTTCCTGCCCTCATCTATTTTGTTACGTTTCATATCGTTCCGCTGATCGGCATGAAGCTTGCCTTTCAGGATTACCGCATTCTTGGCAACCACGAATGGGTAGGGTTCAAGCATTTTGAAGTGCTGTTCAGCTCTCCCGCTTTTTTTACGGTCCTCCAGAATACCGTGATCATCAGTACGATGAAAATGATTTTCTTTTTCCCAGTTCCCATCCTGCTGTCGATTCTCATCAATGAGGTGCGAAGCGGACGGTTCCGGAATTCTGTGCAGTCCATTATTTACCTTCCCCATTTCCTGTCCTGGGTCGTCATCGCAGGAATCTGGATCAGCCTGCTGAATCCGGAAGACGGGGGCGTCAATGTGATCCGGAATTTTTTCCAGCTCCCATCGATTGATTTCATGACGAGTAAAGACCATATCCGCTGGGTGCTCGTTTTCTCCGAGATCTGGAGAAGTGCCGGATGGGACTCGATCATTTATCTTGCCGCCATCATGAAAATCAGCCCCGCTCTCTATGAAGCAGCAAGGATTGACGGGGCATCCAATCTGCAGCAGCTCCGTTACATTACCATTCCTGAGCTTGCCGGAACGATTGTAACGGTATTCATTCTAAACCTTGGCTTCTTTATGAACGCCGGCTTTGACCAGGTGTTCAACCTAATGAACAACTCCGTCATATCCGTGATTGATATTTTGGATACATATGTGTACAGGATCGGCTTGGTAAACGGGCAGTATTCCTATGCTACAGCGGCCAGTTTATTCAAAGGGGTGATTGGAATGGTCCTGATTTTAGGAACCCATTTCATTTCAAAACGCGTGACCGGAAGAGGGGTGTGGTAAGGATGAAGAAGTTGACGCCTTTTTCTGTGACGGTCTACCTCCTCCTTCTGCTGCTGTCGATTTCTGTTTTAATTCCGATCCTCAACCTGCTCGCCATGTCGTTTTCAGATCCGTTAAAGGTGCAGAAGCTCGGGGGGCTCGATATATTCCCTGAAGGCTTCTCTCTGATCAACTATCAGGTGCTGTTTTCAAATCCGTTGATCGTCCGGAGCATATTCAACACTATTTTTCTGACGGTTGCGGGCACTGCCCTCAATCTCCTGCTGACGGCGATGGCAGCGTACGTGCTGTCGAGGACGTATTTTCCGGGGAAACGTCTTGTCCTTCTTCTGCTGATCATCATCATGGTGTTTGAGCCCGGGCTTATCCCGGAATATTTGCTCGTTAAGGATCTCGGACTGCTGAACACGTACCTGTCCCTTATTTTTTACAAAGCGATAAATGTGTATTATCTGTTCATCCTGATCCGCTTCTTTCAGGACGTGCCCGACAGCATCCTGGAAGCGGCAAGAATGGACGGGGCCGGCCATTTTAAGATTTTCACGAAAATCATGCTCCCGCTATCCAAACCGGGACTTGCCACGCTGGGCCTGTTTTATGCGGTATACCATTGGAACGAGTACTTCCGGGCGACAATCTACATCACGGATCCGAACAAATGGCCGCTACAGGTGGTGCTCCGCCAGTTTGTCGTTCAAAAGGACAATGCTTCCCTGCTTGGAACACAGAATGTCCTTTCCTATGATCAGATCGCGAGCCTTGATTTTTCCTCCCTTCAAGCGGGGATGATCATTCTTTCCATCGTGCCGATCCTGATCCTTTATCCGCTCATTTTAAAATTTTACGCAAAAGGGGCATTTGAAGGAGGTGTGAAGGATTAACCGGGGTCTATAAAACGAAGCTCAAGGGGGAGTAGGGAAATGAAAAAGCTGACAGCTATACTCACAGCCGCCATGCTGATGTTCACCGTTTCAGCATGCTCAGGGGAAAGTGCGTCCACATCAGACAGCAAAAAAGGAACCATCAAGCTTGTGCTGAAGGATGAAGATCCATCCAATCCGGCCACCAAAAAGTACTTCAGCAACCTGGAGAAGGCATTGAAAAAGGATGAAAAGCTGGATGTCAAATTCGAGCTTGTCCAAATGCCTCAGGGCAACTACGCTGAAAAGCTGAACCTGCTTTTATTCAGCGGCGACATCCCGGATATGATCTATTTTCAGGGCGGGGACCAGCAAATCGCCGAGCAGGATTTGCTTGAAGATTTGACGCCTTATGTGGAAAAATCGAAGCATCTCAAATCCATCATGGAGCCTTACAATGAAAAACGGCTGAAAAATTATCCATACCTGCTGTGGATCAAGCCGCTTGATCTGAAAACACCCGTCATCCGCAGCGACTGGTTCAATCAGCTGTCTTCTTCAAAAACGCTCATGGCTGATCCGAGTCCTGAAAACTACAAGGCCTTCTTTAAAGAGCTGACGGAAAAAGCGCCTGGCGGCGGAAAGCCGAAATACGCGATTACGGCAGCAGGAGATATTACCGAGATTGATTCCATCTTCAATATGGCCTTCGGAATCAATCAGACATGGCTGAAAAAAAGCGATGGCACTTATGAATACGCAAAGGTTTCAGAAAAAGAGAAGGCGAAGCTTCAGTTTTACAGTGAGCTTTACAAAGAAGGGCTTCTCGATCAGCAGTTCGCAACAAAGCAATGGGATACAAAGGAAAAAGCCTTCTACGACGGGGAAGCTGGTGTGATCACCGGCACGAACGGAAAAGTCATCGATATTTACAACGGGAAAATGACACAGGTGAACGGCAAAGAAGCAGAGCTCACCGTGCTTCCGCCTGCAAAAGGCGAATTCCAGGGCTACGGGCCGACAGATATCTCAAAAGAATCACGCGGGATCGCCATATCCTCGCAATCAAAAAACAAAGACCTCGCATTCAAAGTACTCGATTACATGGCAAGCCCGAGAGGCCAGATGATCGACCGGATCGGCTTTGAAGGAGAGCACTACAAGCTATCCGGTGACGAGATTGAGCTCACTGAAAAATACTATAGCGAATGGTACGCACGATTCTGGGAGCCGGCCGAGTTTGAAACGGAAAAGCCGTTAAAAACCCCCCTCCTCTCCAAGCCAGCGGAACAATCCGCCCAGCTCGCCCGAGACTACTACAGTGAAGACAACAAAGTCATGCTCACAGAAGAAGCATCCGCCAAATGGGATGCCACCGAAAACCTGTACAAAGAATTCTCAACCGACGTCATCACTGGCAAAAGACCGATCAGCGACTTCGAACAGTTTGCAAAAGAATGGGAAGAAGCCGGCGGAGCGGAAATTACAAAGTATGTAAACGGGAAGATGAAGTAACGAGGCAGGCACTCTTGATGGAGTGCCTGTTCTTCTTTAATGAAGGCAATGACCGTTCTTACTCTTCCTCCTCTGAATCTCCAGCGGTAAAAAGAGCCGCGATCGAACCAATCAAATCCGCGATTGCTACGAGCAGGGATTCCATGGGAACACTCCTTAGTTTTTCAGACTGTATGTAGTATACGTTTTAAACTCTTGGCGGTTTCCATTTATTTTACACGTTTTACAAAAAAAAGAGGAAAGGACACTTTTAAACCGAAAGAGTGTATGTGAAGCAATAAAAGGAGGAGGCTGGATCGCTATGGCAGCGGATGAGGATAAAAACACAAAATACTTAAGCACACAATATGTTGCAGACGAATTTGGAGTGGCCCGCCAGAAAGTTGAGGATTGGATTGAAAACGGCCAGTATCCTGCCGTTAAGCTGGAAAAGGACGGGGACTGGAAGATTTCACGGGAAGCCTTCGAATTTATGAAAAAAAAGAACGCACAACCGAATTCAATGCACGAACGCATTATGGCGACGTTACGAGAAGCCTTTCCTGACAAACCTGACAGTGAACTGGAAGATTATGAACTAGTCCTGGATGAAGATGGGGATGACTGGGATGAGTAGCCTATTGATGCTGACACAAAAAACCGCCTGGAGATTCCCAGAGCGGCTTTGTTACATGTAATATTTTTCAATGATCCGCTTCGCACGTTCATCCAGCTCACCCGGCATTTCATACGGTGAAAAATACTTCAGCTCCAGACTTTCACCGTCTGTCATGGCCAGCTCTCCGTGTACTCCCTCGGCCGTATACACGCATATCACGTTATACACCTCGTCTCCATTGGGATATTTAAAATAATAATCCTCCCCGGAGAGTACATCGACGAAAGTAAAACCATCTGCTTTAAGCCCTGTCTCTTCGAACAATTCCCTTGCAGCTGTTTGCTCAAGGGTTTCTCCTATTTCCATCGTTCCGCCCGGAAGTCCCCATTCCTTTGTATCCGAACGGTGCTGAAACAGGATTTCATGACGCTCATTTCTTACAATGATGGTAGCGCCGGTTAAAATCAGCGGCCTGCTTCCGACATACTGCCGCAGCTCCTTCATGTATTCTGCCATTTCTCCCACCCTTTCTGTCTAGTAAAGAGTACTTCTCTTTGAGGGTGGAAGCAATGGAATTATTCAGCTGTCACATACTGAGCCAGCCGCTCCGCACTTTCCTGAACCTGCTCAGGCGACATCGTCCGCACTCCCTGCTCCAAAAAGGCGGGGATGATCTTCATCCCTGTCAGGTTCGACATCGCTTCAAACGGCTTGAGCAGCTCGTTCATGCTGTACTTGTTGTAGCCGCCTGCCTGGTAAGCTTCTTTCGGGCCGCCGGTAGAGACAGCCAGCCCGAACTGTTTGCCATGAAGCTTCGTTCCCTGTGCACCGTATGCCCAGCCGTAGGTCAACACAACATCCTGCCATTCTTTCAAAATCGCCGGGCTGCTGTACCAGTAGAACGGGAATTGGAAAATGATCCGGTCATGGCTCAGCAACAGTTCCTGTTCTTCTTGCACATCAATTTTAAAATTTGGATAGGCTTCATATAAGTCGTGGACGGTGATGTTGTTTTCCTGGCGGAGTCTTTCAGTCCACGCTTTATTAATAGTGGAATCTTTCATATTTGGATGGGCTGTTAGTACAAGTGTTTTCAATGTGTGTTCCTCCCGATTATTCATTTGTATATGCAAATGAAAGAGTAAAAAAATTTACTTTCCCTCTTCAATCTTTAAGCTGGATTCATGCAGCATCCTGCTTAAATCGAGGCTGAATTCTTTTCCTAGGACATCCGAATACGACCTAAACAGCTCTTTCAATGACATCCTGAACTGCTGGTAAATGGCTTCCCCTTCATCTGTAAGCGAGATCAAAGACTGCTTGCCTTCCATCCTTCTAGTAACTAGTTTCTGTTTTTCCAGCTTATCAATAAACCGCGTGCTCGTCGAAGGCGCGATGGACAGCTTCTGGCATAGCTCTTTTTGAGTGATTCCCGGATGGAATTTAACCGTCATGATCATATACAGATAAGAAGGCGCCAGATCACCGAAATCGAAAATCTCCTCAGCAAGCTTATTCATGTTCCTCGCAAACCGGCTCGCTGTAAAGTACAAACAGTAAATCAGTACCTCTTCCTCTTGATTCATCTCATCAAACCTCATTTCATTTGCATATACAAATTAGCACGTGGGGATTGAAAAGTCAATGGTGCCAACCGGGAATTTTTGTTAATCTGTAGGCAGGAGGTGGGTTGGAGTGAGAACATCTACTATTTTATTTGCGATTCTGTTTGTGATGCATAATGTTACTGTACTCAATATCCTTATTTTTAAAGTCGACTGGATGCTCGTCTTTTACCTGTCCAACATCCTTTTCCTGATTGGTGCCTTTTATTATGGAATTGAAGCGCGGGTTTATCGTGAGCGAAAGAGAAAAGGGTCTAGTTGAACCAGTGCAAGCAGCAAAACACTCCTAAAAAAAACCAGCCGCGTTTTTAACGCAGCTGGCTTTCGGTTAATCTTTTCTTCTTTTGCTTCGGAAAAGGGCAAAGATTGTGATGAACAGCGCTGTAATTGAGACCATTAAGCTCTCTTTCAGCAAAGGAGTTGTATAAACAAACTCAATCTTATACGTTCCTTTTTTTAATGGAGTGCCTGCAAATACTTGGTTGACTGTATAAGTCTCAGCCTCTTCCCCGTTCACAAATGTTTTCCAGCCTCTGCTGTAAGGAATGGATGCCGTAAGCATTCCATCCTCGGTTACTTTAATTTCTCCACTAACCTTGTTTTTATCATACTGAATGTTGGTGAGAGACTGCTTCTGTAACTGCTTGACTCTCTCTGTGTCCATCTTTTGATGATAAATTTTTATGGAAGAAACCTGGTACTCCCCTGGACTGAGTTTGATCGTTACAGAATCTTTATTAAATGAGGGGCTAAGATTGAACACGAAACCTTTTGCAGGATAGGCATATTTATCTTTAACAGGAACCTTTTGTGTACGGATTCCTTCCACTTCCATGTCAAAGCGATTTCCCTGTGCACTCTTTAAATCCGCTTCAATTAAGACCTGTCCATCTTGGCGCTTTTCAATTGGAATTGTTACAGTTCCATTTTCATGAACCTTCCAGACATCCCCGTTTTGCTCAACATTCTCGGCAATGAGCTGTTCCGGTCGATCAATTCGTTCTGAATTAAGGTCACTAACGTTGTATTTCTCCCAATCCAAAACTTTGACCGGCTTATCTGTATAGACGGCTTGCAGAAGCAGCTCATCCCGGTCTATGAAGGAGAGATCTTCCACATCTTCTTTACTCGCATATTCCGTCTGCATAAAGGCAATTGGAAGAGCATACAAGTTCTCATACACTTTAAGTGTTTCATTTTGATTGATCATTTTGGCGCCGGCTATTGGAGCATCGGCATTTCGGGGAACGATATGATACTTGATCCCCATGTAGCTTTCTAAATAGAAGCGATTATTAAAGTGATTGAACTTGTTAATGGAATCCCGATCAAACAAAACATTATGATGCTGCTTCAAGAAATATTGAAGTTTACCGTTAAGGAGACTGCTGTACGTGCCTGCACCGTGATAATCTTGATACATCGGAGCATTATGATAGTTATTCCCATCGTTTATGATTCGGTAAAAGCCTGAGTCGCTAGTTTGAATAGAGCGAATCATATCAAGCTCTGCTTTGTTTTCCAGTCCGGGTCTGCTTAGAACACTGCTGTCAATCCTATCCTGTCCATAAAAGGAACCAAGGGATTTCTTAGAAAAGTAAGCTTGCGTTCCGAACGTATTTACAGCCAAAATGGCTGTAATTAATAGATAGAAAGCTTTTTTTCCTAGTTTGCCTGCAAGCAGCAGTACGATAAAACATAGAACAGTCAGACAAAAGGCTAACCATTCATATGCGGTAAAGGCAGCACCGTCCTTATAAATAGGGGCGAATAAGCCGAAGATTAATACCAGAAATGGGATTACTGCTTTGGAAGTCATAATTTTTTCTTTGTTTTCTGCAACTCGATCTATTAAGAAGGCACTGGTAATAGAGACGGAAAACACCAGCAAGTAGACCCATCGGATTTGCATTTCGGATAAGCCATTAAAAAATGAATGGGCAAATGGAACAAAATACAGGAAATACATGAAAAGGCTCATATACAGGAAAGACTTTTCTCTTCGATTTAAAAACGTGTAGCCTGCAATATACAAAAATAGCAGCGCTACAGGCAGCCCTAAAATCGAATAGGTCCCGTCCAGATTAAATGTCTTTTCCAGTATCCCTGCGTAATATTCTGGAGCAAAAGTGAGCGGGATATCATTAACCTTTCCGCCCCGATCTGTATGAAAAAGCGCATAAATTGACGGGATGAACGCTGCAGCCGCAAGTCCAAAGGCAAGCAGATAAAATTTCCCCCAGCCTATGAAAAATCGCAGGATACTTTTAACGGTAAAGTCCTGTTTCGTACCGAGAAAAGCAAAGATTGCATAAATCATCAGAAATACACTCGATTTAAAAGCAAAATAAAAGTTTGTAGAGAGCATGAAAAATAGTCCTGCTATAAACAGTCCCCACTTCTTCTCCTTTAACCATCTTTCAAATCCAAGGATCATCAGCGGCAGCCAAACCATTGAGTCGACCATAAAATCCCACAATAGTGAATGCTTAAGAAAGAAAATCGATCCTCCATACATCAGAGCTCCCACAACAGAAGCCACATAAGACCGCTTAAGGTATTTCAGCAGGATAAACATGATGAACATGGAACAAAAGGACTTCAGAATGCTGAATCCCAGTTTGAGCTGAACCGTGTCAAATATCGTATCAAAATTAAAGAGGACCGATATCCAGAAAAACAGAGAAGTACTATAATAATAGCCGAATTCTCCAAACAAGTCCCCGCCAATACCATAATTCCAAGACCACATAAAGTTGCCGTTCCTGAAGTTTTCTGCCAGGAATTTTTGAAAAACAGCCATTTGGTGCAGTGCGTCTGCATTCACTGTAAAATATGAATCAGATTGTAAAAAATAGAAGTGTGTTGCAAAGGAAGAAGCCAGTAAAAACAATATGGACAATGCTCCCTTTAAGCTGAAAATCGATTTCATAAACAGTCTACTCTCCTATACAGCTTCAATCAGTTGAAGTGCTCGCTTCTCTTTTTGTTTTGAAGACAAATAGCTTGCTAACGGTATAATTCAGGACAATAACCAAAAGATTTGTTAGTAATTTTGAAATGGTTTGATCAGCCGCCAATACTTCAATCAGCACGATCATCAACCCAAGATCAACAGCAAGCGAGGCAAGGCGGAACCCGGTAAAGGACAATGCTTCTCTTGCCAGAATGGAAAAATCGAATGATTTGCTGGAAAACACATAAAGTTTATTCGTAATAAAAGCAAACAGTACAGAGAGAATCCAGGCTGCGGTCGTTGAAATTTTGTAGTCGAGATGAAAAGCGTTCAAACAAATAAAAAAAACAGCAAAATTAACAACAGTGGTCAGCACGCCAAAAAAGGCGTACATAACCACTTCTCTTTTTGCGTTACTTAATAGATCTTTCATTTTGAGGCTCCTCGTTTTGTACGCGATTCGTTGCTTTTTCATTGTTATATTCATTTACAAAATATAAGGGGCGTTTTTTGGTTTCATTAAAAATTCTTCCGAGGTATTCACCGATGACACCAAGGAAGAGCAATTGAATTCCCCCAAGAAATAAAATCACGGCCATTAGAGACGGATAACCGCTGACAGGATCGCCCAACAGCAAAGTTTTACCAACTGTCCATATCATAAAGACGAATGCCAAAAAGGAGATAACGATACCGGCTATGGATGAAACCCGCAGAGGGAACGTTGTAAAAGACGTAATTCCTTCAATGGCCAGATCGATCAATTTCAAGTAATTCCATTTTGTCTGGCCGGCAGCCCGGGGGTCCCGGTCAAACAGGATTTCCTTTTTGTTGTATCCGATCCAGCTGAACATGCCTTTTGTATACCTCTGTGTCTCTCTAAGTTTCTTTAATGCCTCCACACAGCGCCGGTCGAGCAGCCGGAAATCACCAGTATCCTCCTGAATCGGAATTCTGGTCGTTTTCCTGAGCAATTTATAATATTGAGCTGAGGTCCATTTTTTAACCCATGTCTCTCCTGTTCTTGATCTCCGTTTCGCATAGACATCATCATATCCGTCTTCCCAATAGCGAATCATCTCCGGGATCAGTTCAGGAGGATCCTGTAGATCGGCATCAAGAATGACGAGAGCATCCCCTTTAACAAAATCCAAACCGGCAATCATTGCAATTTCCTTCCCAAAGTTCCTGGAAAGATCAAGGAAATTGATCCTTTCATCTTTTTCTCTTAAAAATTTAAGAATTGAAAGCGTGCCGTCACTGCTTCCATCATTCACAAAAAGTATCTCAAAATCATATTCTATTAATCCATCCATCACATTGCTTAAACGGGAATAAAGACTGTAAAGTACCTCTTCTTCGTTAAAAGCAGGAATCAAAATGCTGATTTTTTTCATAATCTGCTCCTTTAATGTAAATCCTTGGCTGTCCATTAAAATATTACAATAAATAATTATACCATCATTAAAGAAGATTGGAAACGTCCATCCATTTTTCGCGCTGTAAAGATTTTGTTAATTTTTCATTCCACCATTTCAATTACCCTATTAATATTCGATAAAAAAAGACCGAATCCAGATTAGATCCCGTCCATCTCACTAATTTCTGTATAGACCTACTTGCAGGCTCTCTCATTTACTGAATTGAGAGAGAAGCCGTAAATCCTACCACACCGCTTGATCCTTGATGAATTATCTTTAAGTACTCCAGTGTGCAGGGAGGGACAAATGAAGCGGCAATCGCGTATCTTTATTTCCATAGGCAGAATTAATCTGTGCCTGTGTCAGAAAAAGACTGCCGGTCAGGTCGGCCCCCCTCAAATCGACATCTCTTAGATCAGCTCCGATAAAATCCGCTTGCCTCATATCGGCATTGCGGAGGTCCGCTGCAATCATGAGGGCTCCTCTCAAGCTTGCTCCTTTTAGATCGGCTCCTTTAAGCTTGGCACCGAGATAGGCGGTGCTATTCTTTTTGACCGATTTTGGTTTCGCTTTGCCCCGGACGAGGCGGCTGGTTTGGAGCAGGAGCTCGTTTACTTTGGAGCGGTGGGCTGGGATGTTCAGATTTAGTAGGGACTTCGGGTTTAATAGAGTTAAGGTTTCTGTCTCTTCTATCATGGCTAAAAGACTCGGTTTGATTGTTTCCGTTTCTTTCCGGCTGGCAGCCTCCGTTAAGTAGAGCAGCATTTCATGAAGCTGCTGCATGATTGGGAACACGTCGAACATTTCTGCCGCTGTGTCCGGATTTGTACGCCAATCAGCCCCCTTGTAAGTATATTGGGATACCTTTTGCCCGGCTCCGAAGCACTCATATACGGTACACCCTTTAAACCCATTTTCGCGCAGGTCTTCATGAATTTGGCACCGGAAATCCTGCTGCAAATTGTGACACGGTACGCCAGCATTTTTCTCTGTCGGGAAGTCCGCTGATTTGGCATACGGAAGCGCCACGCAGCAGAGACCGAAGCAGCGTGAGCAATCGGATTGCAGTTCACTTCGCATGGATTTAGCTCCTTTTATATATAGTTGAAGGCAAGGCTGTGCTGGCAGCCTTGCCTTTGGTTCGACGGTTGACCGATATATTGAAATATTGACCGATAAGTGATGCGTTTTGACCGAAATAATCGTAAGCGTAAAAGGATCCACACCTTAAAGAGAAGGCGTGGATCCTTTATCATGTAGTTATTCAGTTTTTTCCTTGTT
>NZ_WMIB01000020.1 GCF_009711125.1 Metabacillus mangrovi
AAATTAGGAGGATTTGGGTTAGCGAAAGAAGAAATCGCCCAGATGTTTGATGAACGTTATGGAAAAGAAAGATGACAAGAGTAATGGAATGAGATTTTTCCCCTCCGGAGGCCTCGGCCTCCGGAGGGGAAAGTCCCCATAACCGAGTATATATATCCCGGGAGTACTGCCTTACACATAATTATTGACACTACCTTGGTCGCTGAGTCCTTTTTAATTAGCTGCTGGCTTTTTCTACTTATTGCTGACTTTCTCCGGTTAATTGCTGACTTTTTCTATTATTTGCTGACTTTTTCTATTAATTGCTGACTTTCTCCGGTTAATTGCTGACTTTTTCTATTAATTGCTGACTTTACCCGGTTAATTGCTGACTTTTTCTATTAATTGCTGACTTTCTCCGTTTAATTGCTGACTTCCAAAGATTCCGGTATCACGGCCTTATCGGCAATTCCCGTATTACTTGCCAGGTACTGCGGAAAGATAATAATAGATTGTAGATTCCTCATGAACATGGGGCTTCACACCATAATCGATCTTTGTTTCAACCGTAACATTCTGATTTTCAGCCACACCTGAGTACAATTCAAATTTCAAGCCTGAAGGCGTTTCAAACGTATGACTGGCTCCTACGTTTCCTTCGGGCTGCTGAACCACAACTCCGGGTCCGTTTATTACCCATTTCACTTTGTCTTTGTTCTGCACAAGTGTAGCCGTACCTGTGCCGGTTCCCGTCTCATTTTTGAAAAGGTAAACTAAAACCTTCTCATCCCCTACATACTTGGACTCCCCTATGATTTCTTTAATTTCCGGAGACTCTTTCATGCCATACTCGATTGCTTCACTTTCAAAATTGAACTCTTTTACACTCTCATCATTCGAACACCCGGCAGCAGCTGCAATCACCATACATGCAAGTAAACTTATAAATGGTTTCATCGGATTCTCCATTATTGGTTTTAATCCATTTTATCACTTAAATTCAATTTATATCCATAATTATTCTTTATAAAAAATGAGATCTGATAATGGTAAAATAGAGGAAATCAATCATACGGAGGAATCCACATGCCCATCTATAACAAACTCGTACGGGACAAGATCCCAGCTATCATCGAAGCAACCGGAAAAACTTTTGAAACGCGCATTTTGGATAACGAAGAGTACATAAATGAACTGAAGAAAAAGAGCTTTGAGGAACTGGACGAATACATGACAGCTGAAACCAACGGGGCAGCGATCGAAGAGCTTGCTGATCTGCTGGAAATTGTCAAAGCCTTTGCCGAACTGCACGGGTCGAATCTGGAGGAAATTGAAAACATCCGAAAGGAAAAAGCGGAGAAGCGCGGGGGGTTTGAGGAGAAGATCTTTTTGGTTCAGGTAGAGGATTAAATGAAAGAAATCACGTTAACGACAGACCGCCTGGTGGATACGCTTTTAGACTGTATCCGGAAGTCCAGCACGATTTACATCGTCACGGCATTTGCAATGAAATCGGGGGCGGCTTTGCTGAAGCCTGCCTTGCGGGAGGCGGCTGAACGCGGAGCTGATATCAAATTTCTGGCTGGGGATTATCTGTATGTCACCCAGCCGGAAGCGCTTAGAGAACTGGCATCCATCCATGAAAACATGGAAGTCCGCCTTTGGAGAAGCAGCGGCATCAGCTTTCACCCGAAGGCGTACCTCTTTGAGTATCCAAACGGAAGCCATTCGATCATCGGCTCTTCTAATCTATCAAAATCTGCTCTGACTCATGGGGTGGAGTGGAATGTCGGAGTCAGGGAAGATGAGGAAAAGCAGCTGTTTGATGAAGCAAGCCGGAAGTTCATCGGGCTTTTTTATGCAGACCATTCGATAACCCTCAACCTGGAGACAGTAAAACGGTATGAGAACGATTATATGCAGTTTCATAAAGAGCACCCTAATCTGGCTAAAAAATGGTCCATTCAGGAAGAAGAGGAATTGATGCTCCCCGATGATGGACCGGATGAACCGGGGACGGTTGTTCACGAGGAACAGGAAAGCTATACTCTGCTTGCTCCCCGCTTCGCTCAGATTGAAGCGCTGAAGCAGCTCCACACAACAGTAGAAGAAGGCTACAGAAAAGCGATGGTCGTCATGGCCACCGGGCTCGGTAAAACCTATCTTGCTGGCTTTTTCGCAAAGAATTTTAAACGGGTACTGTTCATTGCCCATCTGGAGGAGATCCTGCATCAGTCTGCCGCCTCCTTTCTAAAGGTTCTTCCCGGGCGGACAGCGGGAATCTATAACGGGCGCGAGAAAAACCCGGATGCGGAGCTGCTGTTTGCTTCCATTCAGACGCTCAGCATGAAACGCCATCTGGAAGTGTTCGACCCAAAACAATTTGATTTGATCGTAGTCGATGAGTTTCATCATGCAGCGGCGGCTTCCTATCAAAAGGTTCTCGACTATTTTACGCCTGCTTTTCTGCTTGGCATTACCGCTACTCCGGACCGGTCCGACAACCGGGATGTTTACGCAATCTGTGAAGGAAATGTTGCGTACCATATCGATTTCCTGGAAGCCATTCAAAAAACATGGCTCTCGCCTTTTCAGTATTACGGCATTTTTGACGAGACGGATTACTCAAAAATCACCTGGCGCGGGACCCAGTATGATCAGGATGAACTCACTGCTGCCCAGCTCAGAACGGAGCAGGCAGAGCATATTTTCAAAGCATGGCAAACGCATCGAAAAACGAGAACTCTTGTATTCTGTTCATCCATCCGCCAAGCGGATTTTCTGTCTGCTTCTTTTAAGGAAAAAGGTTTCCGTACCGTGTCCCTGCACTCCAAACAAAAGCAGGTGAACCGGAAAGCGGCTGCCCGGGATTTGGCTGACGGCAACCTGGATGCTATTTTCATCGTCGACCTTTTTAATGAAGGGGTTGATATACCATCCGTCGACACGCTGCTGTTCGTCCGCCCGACCGAATCACTCACTATCTTCACCCAGCAGATCGGCCGGGGCCTGAGACTTCATCCGGACAAAGAGCATTGCGTCATCATCGACCTGATCGGGAACTACCGGAACGCCGATGTGAAGCTGAGCCTCTTTGATACTACGGTTCCTGCAGGAGCAAAAGAACGCATCATCCAGCCAGTGCTTCCGGAAACATGCTCGATCGATTTGGATATCCAGGTAATCAACCTGTTAAAAGAACTGACGAAAAAGAGACAGCCGCGCAGAGAACGTCTGCTGGCAAACTATGAAATGGTGAAGGAAGAGATTGGACGCAGACCGACTTATCTGGAGCTGCATCTGCATGGCGAGATCACGGCTAATGAGTATCGGGCAGAATCATATTTTAACTTTCTGAATTGGGCCGGGGAACTGACCGAAGAGGAACAACAGGTTTTATTACATCATGAAAACTGGCTTAAAGAATTGGAACGGACTGGGATGAACAAAAGCTATAAAATGATTGTGCTCGCTGCGATGCTGGAAAGAGGACCTGATAATTGGTATAAACCTGTTACTGCAAGAGAGATTGCGCCTTTCTTTCATCGTTACCTAACTTCGCAAGATTACCGGAAGCGGATTGATTTTTCGGATGGGCAGAGTAAAAAGCTGTGGGAGTATAATGAAGGAAAAACAGCTGCTTTGATTGAACGGATGCCGATGAGGAAGTGGAGCGGGAGCAGTACCCATGAGCTTGTTTGCTTTAAGGATGGAAAGTTTTCGTTTCAGGCAGATGGCAGCAATCCTGTTCTTTTTCAATGGACGAAGGAGATTTGTGAGTATAGGCTGCATCAGTATTTTGAAAGGAAAAGTTCAGAATAATACTTTAGAAAATAATACCGCATAACTAACCGAAGTCCAGCCAGTGTCTAGATAAGTTTTAACGGTATATGTTCCATCTGGTAGGGTCTTATCAGAAATAAATTCTTCTGGCTGAAACCGGTCTATATTAAAGAATGCCCAATTAAATTAATAACTGGCTATGAAGTCTAATAACATCATGGAGATAGAATTGGGTGATTTTTAAAGATGAACGAATTTTTAGTAGAAGTATCTGATTTGGTATTTCACCTGCAGAAGACCCAGCAGAACCCCGAGCAACAAGAACACTACTGGATATTTGATCAGCAATGAGAAAAACTCCATTGAATCATCTCCTTTTGATCTTATAATAACTCGTTTTCTAATTAATGGAAATTGATTCTTGAGATTTTAGATGCTTTAAAACCGATTCGTTTAAGTAAAGTTTAAATATTTGACTAATCAGTCCAAAAAAGATAATCTATTTTTGAAAGGGAGGAATGCAATTGGCAAGAAGCAAAGAATTTGATACGGTAGCTGTTTTGCGCAAAGCGGCTGAAGTGTTTGGACAGCTGGGCTATCAAGGTGCCTCGCTTCCAGAGCTGCTCAAGCATTTGGAGATTGGCCGGCAAAGTTTATACGACACGTTTGGCACTAAAAAGGACCTTTTTCTTTCCGCCGTCAAAGCGTATTTGGAGGCAAAGAATCAGCTGGTTGTTCAAAGACTGAGCGAAGCGGGTTCAGTTAAAGAAGCTGTCCAAGATATTTTTGCTGAAGGTATCAGGGCTTTGAAGGACCCGGAAAGTTCTGCTGCATGCTATATTATCAATAGTGCAGTCGAGCAGCTTCCCTTTCAGGAAGAGCTTGCCGAATACTTCAGCAGGCAGTCGCTGCTGCTTGAAGATGCCTTTTATGATGCTCTTTTGCGCGGAAAGCAAGAGGGGGAGTTCACAGATCGGCACGGTGATTTAAGAAACCTTGCCCGCTACCTGAATCAATCAAGACTGTCCCTTACCTTTATCGCGAAAACGAACAAAAGCTTTGATGCACTGGAAAGCTATGCGAAAGTCAGCCTGTCTGTTCTGGATTGAATAGGAGGCTTTTCTTTCACTTGTTTTGGACTAATCAGTCAAAAAAGGAGCTGCAATGATGATGAATGAATACGTAAAGATCATGGATCAATTTTTTCAAGGTATGCTGGAAAATAATATCGAACAGTGGATGACGATCTGGCATAAAGACGCTGTATTTGAAATTCCCTATGCCCCTTCTGGTGTTTTAACAAAACTGGAAGGAATTGATGCCATCTACAATCATGTTAAGGATTTTCCCGAAAAATTGAACTTCACCCGTTTTTCTGAGCCGAACTACTACCCTGTCGAAGGCCAAAATACGGTAATCGCAGAGTTTGAATGTGAAGCAGTGATTCTTGAAACAGGACTGCCTTACAACCAAAAATATATTAGTGTCATTGAGTATGAGGAAGGAAAAATCCTTCGTTACAAAGATTATTGGAATCCGCTTATCTTTATTGGCGCTTACAATGATGAACCTCAGGCATTTCTAAAATTTCTAAAAAGGAGTCAATAGCATGACTATTTTACTTACTGGCGGAACCGGCACAACAGGAAGCCGGATTGCTTCCAAGCTTCTGGAACGGGGCTATTCTATTCGCATTGCCAGCAGATCGGTTCCCAGGCTTGCTGGTGCAGAGCATGTGTCTTTCGACTGGCACAGCGGGCAATTTCCTGCTGAACTATTTAACGGGATCGAAAAATTGTACCTGGTTGCACCGGTCGGTGTGCTTGATCCGCTGCCTGCCGTTCTGCCTTTTTTGGAAAAAGCTTTGAATTCCGGAGTGAAACGGGTGGTCATGCTCGGTGCGGCCATTGTTCCGGATGACGGCCAAGTGTTTGGGAAGCTGCAGCTCGCTGTCAAGCAGCTGGCACCTGAATATGCCATTCTCCGTCCTTCTTATTTTATGGAGAATTTCCTGGCCCCTCACCACCTTCGCACCATTAAATCAGAAAACAAGATTTGGTCGGCAGCCGGTGATGGAAAAATCGGTTTTGTCAGTGCAGATGACATTGCGGAAGTTGGCGTTCGTGCAATGATTGATCAAGAGCCGCATAACACGAGCCACATCATTACCGGTCCGGAGGCTTTGAGCTATTCAGAAGCGGTTTCGATCATCGGCCATGAAGCCGGCACTCCCATTCAATACGGAAACATGCCTCTTAGCCAGTATGAGCAGGCTATGGTTCAAGGAGGCTTAACACCAGAGTATGCCGCTTTTATGGCAGGACTGGAAGAAGAGATTTCAAACGGTGCAGAAGACCGTGTTACCAATACAGTTGAAACGGTCATTGGGAAGAAGCCGGTTAGTTTAAGTGAATTTGCTGGGGCCCATAGAGAGGGCTGGGGGTAATACTGGAGGAGAAGCGGGTTGTACTGCTTCTCTTTTTTTATTTTTCTCTATTAAATCCAAAGTTAAAATATGGTGAATTGTTGTGACCTGTGTGACATTTTGCAGCATGCCTTCTCATAACTGGATTTTCGAAAAGTAAAAAAGCAGAGTGAAACCGCGTCTCACTCTGCTATTCTTATTTAGTTCGCAGGACCGCTGTCGACGCTCACCCAGTTCGGAATATGCTTGCTGTTGTTATAAGAAAGATCATATTGTGACTTTGTCCTTAAGTAGAATTAGAAGTGCTTGCCGTTGCTGGATTTACAATCCCCTTTTTTCTTGTAAAAGGGCTCATTCTCTTGGCATTTACCTCTTCTTCCTCGTCATCACATCAAAAATCACCGCTCCAGCAAGTACTCCCCCGCGAATCATATATTGATAGGAGATTCCCACTCCGAGCAGGTTCATCCCGCTTGTGAGGGAGGCCATAACGATCGCACCGATGATGGCGCCGGTTACTTTTCCAACTCCTCCTGCAGAGGATACGCCGCCGACGTAGGCTGCCGCGATGGCGTCGAGCTCGAATAGTGTTCCGGCTGTAGTAGTTGCGGATTGGAGGCGGGATGTGAAAAGGATTCCGGACAGGGCGGCGAGCATGCCCATGGATCCGAAGACGATGTAGGTGATCTTTTTAACGTTCATTCCGCTTAAGTGTGCCGCTTCCGGGTTGCTTCCGACGGCGTAAATGTGGCGGCCGAGGACGGTTTTGGTCGTCAGGAAATGATACGCGATGACGACGAGAAGCATGATGATGACCGTCCAGGAGAAGCCGTTGTAGCCGGCGAGAATCCAGGTGATGTAGGCGATAATCGCGGCGATGAAGGCGAGCTTCAGGGCGAAGATGCCGATGGACGTGACTTCGAATCCGTATTTTACTTTGTTGCGGCGTGTTTTGATCTCACTGTAAATCAAGTACAGGATACCGGCGAGTCCGACGAGCAGCGACAGCAGGTGCAGGCCGTTGACTTCGACCAGTGACGGGATGAAGCCGTTCCCGATGGCATTGAAGGTGTCGTCCTGGATGATGATCGTTCCGGATTTTTCCGTTACCTGCAGGAGCGCGCCCCTGAAGATGAGCATCCCGGCAAGGGTCGCAACAAAAGATGGAATGCCGATTTGTGCGACGAGCAGCCCGTTGAACAAGCCGACAGCAATCCCGATGATCAGGATGATCGGAATGACGGCTAGCATCGGCATGCCTGCGTTTGTGAGCAGGATGGCGGCAATCGCACCGAGGAACCCGGCGACGAATCCGACGGACAGGTCGATGTGGCGGATGACGATGACGAGTGTCATGCCGACCGCGAGTACGGCGATGTAGCCGGCGGAATCAATCAGGTTGCTGATGTTCCGGGACGACATGAACAGTCCGTCCGTCATGATGGAAAAGATAAGGATGATAACGAATAATGCGATGTACATCCCGTAATCACGGATGTTTTCGCTGATTAAGGTTCTGGCTTCCCGTAAAAAACTCATAACAATTCCCTCCTATTGCGTCGCAAGCTGCATAATGTTTTCCTGGCTCGCTTCCTCGATGGCAAGCTCGCCTTTGATGGAACCTTGGGCCATAACGTAGACCCGGTCGCTCATGCCGAGCACTTCCCCGAGCTCGGATGAAATCATGATGATGCTCATCCCTTCCCTGATCAGCTCGTTCATGACCGTATAGATCTCGAATTTTGCTCCGACATCGATGCCGCGGGTCGGCTCATCGAGAATGAGAAGCTTCGGTCCGACGAACAGCCATTTGCCGATTGAGACCTTTTGCTGGTTCCCTCCGCTCAGGTTCCCGGCAAGCTGCTCGAGCGAAGAGGTTTTAATATGAAGCGATTGCTTATAATGGCCGGCAATTTTAATTTCTTCATTGTTGTTCAGCACCCCGTTGGAGGAAATCCCTTTCAGGTTCGCAGCCGAAATGTTGCTTTTGATATCCTGGAGCAGGAACAGTCCGTCCCCTTTCCGGTCTTCTGTCACATAGGCGATGCCCGCTTTGATGGCGTCACTCGGGTGCTTCAGCTTCGCCCGCTTGCCGTTGATTTTCATTTCTCCCTGCAGCTTGTAGTTCTTCGCGTTGCCGAAGATGCTTAACGCAAGCTCGGTCCGCCCTGAGCCCATCAGCCCGGCGATGCCGACGATTTCTCCTTTTCTCACATGAAAATCAGCACCTTTGATGACCTTCCTGCCAAGCCGCGGATCATAGGCGGACCAGTTGGTCAGCTCGAGGATCGTTTCGCCCGGTGCTTTGTCGGGCCGCTTCGGATAAATGTCATCGATTGCACGGCCGACCATGTTGCGGATGATCGTTGATTCATTGACTTCCCCTGTCTCCCCGTCAAGCGTCGTTATCGTCTGCCCATCACGGAGGACCGTCGCCTGATCAGCGATCGCGATGACTTCCTTCAGTTTGTGGGAAATCATGATGCAGGTGATGCCTTGCTTTTTCAGTTCACCAAGAAGCTGAAGCAGGTTTTCACTGTCGTCTTCATTCAGTGCTGCCGTCGGTTCATCAAGAATGAGCAGCTTCACGTCCTTGCTCAAGGCCTTTGCGATCTCAACAAGCTGTCTTTTCCCGACGCTCAAATCTTTGATGAGGGTATCGGGATTCACCTTCAGGTTTACTTTTTCAAGCAGCTTCGTCGCTTCCGTGATCGTTTCGTTCCAGTCCACGACACCGCCGCGCTTCATCTCGTTCCCGGCAAAGATGTTTTCATAGACCGTCAGATCCGGGAACAGAGCGAGCTCCTGATAGATGATCGCGATGCCCGTGTGGACACTGTCGGTGATTTTGTTGAACTGCTGGACCTTTCCTTCAAAAACGATGTCCCCTTCATAGGTTCCGTAAGGATAGACCCCGCTCAGCACCTTCATCAGCGTCGATTTTCCCGCACCGTTTTCACCGATCAGGCAGTGGATCTCCCCTTTTCTCACCTTGAAGTTGACTTGATCGAGTGCTTTGACACCCGTGAAATGCTTGGAGATGTTTCTCATCTCCAGAATGGTTTCGCTCATCGTGCACTCCTCCTTCGCAAAACAGCTGGTACAATGGCGAAATAGTGATAGACGGCGCTATCACTATTCCGCAGTGCTTGAATTTTTACAGGCCGGAGAATTCTTTTGCTTCGTAGTAGCCGGAATCCACTAGCTCTTTTTTCACGTTCTCTTTGTTCACTACGATAATATCGGTTTGCTTCGCTTTTACTTTCTTCTCACCATTGTCATACTCACCGGATGTTTCTGGCTTTTTGCCATCCAGAATTTCAATCGCCATGCCCATTGCATCCTTTACAAGTGTGCGGACATCCTTGAAGACCGTCATGGACTGCTTTTCATCAATGACATATTGGATAGACGCTTTTTCAGCATCCTGGCCCGTTACAGCGAAGCTTTTCACATCGCCGTCAGAACCGAATACATCTGCGATGGAACGTGCCGTTCCGTCATTCGGAGCAAGAACTGCAACGTCGCCCTTCATGTCAGCAGCAGCCGCAGTCAGGTGAGTCTGTGCTTTGTTTTTCGCTTCATTCGGATCCCAGTTCGTCGTTACCTGACCGAGCACTTTGCTCAGCTCGTCACGGGAAAGCTCTTGCTTATCCTTAAGTGCTTCTGCTTCACTGGAGTTTGCAATTTTGAACGTTCCATCCGCGATTTTCGGCTGAAGGACGCTCCATGCTCCCTGGAAGAAAAGGAATGCGTTATTGTCAGATGCAGCTCCAGCGTAAAGGTACAATGGAGTTCCCTGTCCTTTCGCATTGTCGATCAAATACTGCCCTTGTGCCGCTCCAACCGCAAGGCTGTCGAACGTCACATAATAATCCACTGCGTCTGTGTTCGTGATCAGACGGTCATACGAGATAACCGTTACGTCGTCTTTTTTCGCCGCTTCAACCGCAGCCGCTGCTGCATCGCCATCCTGCGGGCTGATGATCAGCACTTTGATTCCTTTGTTCAGCAATGTTTCAACATTCTCTTTTTCCTTGGCGGAAGAACCCTGGCTGAACAGAATTTCTGTCGTATATTTTGAATCCTTCAGCGCTTCCTTGAAACGCTGCTCATCCTGAACCCATCTCGGCTCATCCTTCGTCGGCAGCACGATTCCTACATCAACGCCACCGCCTCCTCCACCTGTATTGCTGCTGTTGCACGCTGCAAGCATCCCGACAAACAGCATCAGCACAAGCAGGGATGAAAACGCTTTAAAAAGTTTATTCATTATGAAACCCCCTGAACCGTTTTATGATTACAGCCCAATTATATGATGAAAGCACTACCATGAAAGCGGTAACAACTAGCATTCTTTTAGGAACATCTGCACTTTTTTGTGATTGGGGGAAAAAGAACCCGTAACTGGGTTCTTTGCAGTTAATTTTGAAAAAACCGGGCCAGCCCTTTACAGATGAAACCAGAAATACGGATCCCTGTTCCGAAAAAGATCGCATTCGGTCTCCAGGGACGCTATTTGCACTCTAAACCGCATTTTTTCCACGTTTCGGTCTCAGATGCAGCTATTTACCTGTTTCGGGGCAATTTTCGTCTGTTTTTTAGAAAATAACGGCTCCTGAGACCGATAACTCTTAAAATAGCGGTTTTTCTCCAAAATAGCGTCCTCTGAGACCGGTTGGTTTGGGATCGGTCTTCAGGGACGCTATTTTGCTTTGATCGGTCACTTCACGCGGTACCGCATCCTGCCGAGAAATCCTTTAGAACGCGAACAAAACCGGGTTCAGCCTATTCCGGAGGATGAAACTGGTTTCCAGTAATGCGAGAGAGGTATAAGTAAGTAAGAAGCAAACGATGGAAATGTTTTCTTACACCCCCTCTGCACGGAAACCCAGCGGAGATTACTGGAGGTTACCAACCATGCTCACCATTCAGCTAGTAAGCTTTGCCGTTCTGATAGCCGCTGTTGTTCTGATTGCTATTATCGTCTCTAGAAAATCCGGACTGCGCAAAGATATTATCGTTACCGGCTCAATTGTTCCGATTGTCATCTTCACGTTTGTTTTTATCCTTTTACGGGAGCCACCTAAGTTTCTGATTGTCTTAATGATCTTTGCCAGTGTTCTTTCCATCGGATCGCTTGTAAGGGCGATTGCGAGGCCTAGATAGAGAAAAACGAGAGGATGGCCTCCTCTCGTTTTTTTTCTTTTATGCTTTTCGGTAATCCGGGTTGCTCTGCTCCCACCCGCTGTTCTGATTCACACTCGTATCTCCGTCTCCGTCACGCCAGTAGCCTTCTACATAGGTACCGTCCGCTCGGTAATAGCCATCTACCCAGTGTGGGCTTACATGATGGGTGCCGTTATGGTCCACCGCCGCGGCTGCCGTTCCAGGGTTATTCTGCTCCCACCCGCTGTTCTGGTTCACACTCGTATCTCCGTCTCCGTCACGCCAGTAGCCTTCTACATATGTACCGTCCGCTCGGTAGTAACCGTCCACCCAGTGTGCGTCCACAAGGTGGGTGTCATCCGATGCCACAGGAGCACTTTCATTGCCGTTTACGTCTACGACATCCGTCATTTCCAGGACTGATACACCAAGTGCGCTGACGGCAACGGTTTTGCCGACACTTCGCAGGCCCTTTTTCCATCTGTCTTCGTCTCCCTCCAACACCCCTCCGGCCACTTCTCCGACATTTTTGACTGTCTCTGATATACCTCGTCCCAATGCTTTCGCTGTGCTTGAAACACCTTCTCCAATATCGGAAAATCCTTGATCAATTTTGCTTTCATCTTTTCCGATCATTCCGCTTCCCACATTCCAGGCACCTTCAGCCAGATTGCCCAGTTGTTTACCTGCGAACTCCGTCGATGTTTTCACACCGTCCCCTACTTCTTTAACAAACTGTGAACCTGTCAGTTCACCTACTCCCTTAATCAAACCTCCAGTGATTCCCCCAACAGCCTGTCCGGCCCCTTTACCCAGTGACTTCAGAAAACCCATGGTTCACGTTCCTCTCAAATAGTCATATATACCTATATCTATAGTACCATCAATCTGGATATTTTCAATAAAAAAACAGCCGCACTAAAGCCAGCTGTCTTCTATCTATTTATTTTTTGTCAAGCATCCTGATTACTCTCGCCGGATTGCCTCCCACTACCGCATGGTCGGGTACATCTTTGACAACGACGGCACCGGAAGCAATTACGGCGTTATGCCCAATCGTCACACCGGGATTAATGACTGCCCTTCCGCCTATCCACACGTTATCCCCAATGGTCACCGGTTTGGTGTATTCCATCTCTGTGATTCGCTCCTCTGCCTCAATCGGATGGGTATTGGTATAGATGTGAACCCCCGGTGCCATCATGCAGTTTTTTCCGATGGTTACTGGTCCGCCGTCGAGGATTGTACAGTCAAAGTTTGCATAGAAATTTTCCCCAACGTGGATGTTGTAGCCGTAATCACAGCGGAAATCGGATTCAATATAGATCCGCTCCCCCGTTGAACCAAACAAGGCCTTCAGCATCGATGCCCGTTCTTCTTCCTTTTCTTCTTCCGTATGATTAAAGGTCCTGACCAGTTTTCTTGCCCTCGCCCGGTCTTTAACAAGCTCAGCATCCCCCGGATAATAAAGGTTACCATGGATCATTTTCTGCTTTTCTGAACTCACTTGCACTTCCCCCTTCACTTTCTTAAATTGCTGAATTAAGCATCAGTGCAAGTGTATCATGAACAAAAGCTAACCGCTTTCATTGGGTAAGCAATACATGAAATTCCGTAGGGTTTAAGGTTCATGAATCAGGGGTATTGTTTTCATTTAGATTATGCTAAATGATTTGAATAAGGTGCACAACCATCATACTAAAAGAGGGCGGATTCATATGATCCATTCGATTAAAAATTTTGAAGAGGCAGCAGAAAATATTTTAAAGTTTATGAGCAGTGTCGTACCCGTAAACACTCTGTTTATTGCTAAAAATGATCAGCGTTTCAATAAGATCGAGAAGGTTATTAACCGGGATCATGTCCTGCTGAAAAGCGGGGAGACCTTGCCGTTTGAAGATACGTTCTGCAAACTAAGTGTGGATCATGGAAATCGCATTTTAATGATTGAAGACTTAAACCAGAATGCCCAGACGAAAAACATGGAGGTAACCCGAAATTTACAGGGTGGGAGCTTTATCGGCATTCCCATTAATTTCAGTACTGGCGAAAATTATGGAACCATTTGCGGTTTGGACACTGAAAAGGTAACGTTTGAAAATGAGCACATGGAGCTGTTCACGACCATGGCGTCTCTTCTAAGTTACGTCCTCGACCTGGACAGAGTAAACCGTGAAATTGAAGAGCTGTCTGCTCCAATGGTTCCCCTGACAGACGGTCTAGCCGTCCTTCCCATCATCGGTGACATCAGCAGAAAAAGGGCACAGATCATTATTCAGTCCACCTTGAGTCAAAGTTCCGAGCAATGTCTGGAGTATCTCATCCTGGATCTATCAGGGATCCTCCGCATCAACGAAGAGACGATCGAGCTGCTCATTCAATTGGCAGAAATGCTCTCTCTAATTGGAGTAACCCCAATTTTAACCGGCATTCTGCCAGAGCAGGCTCAAACAATGGTTCACAGCAGTTTGATTATAGACCGGATTTTAGTGAAAAAGTCTCTTCCAGACGCTTTGTCGCATATTGGCTTTGCCCTTGTTGAGAAAAAGAAGGTTCAAAAGCGTTTTTAATTCGAATCAACTAAAACTGAACGTTCCCTCTCAACTTAAAAAAGGAAGAGGCTAAAAAATCCCTCTTCCTTTTTTATCTTCCTTCTATAGAAACGGAAATACCTGTGCCGCTCGAAACAAATTCAAGAGATTCAAAAATTCCAGCTGCTATTTACAGGATACTCTGGATGATGCCACCTTCAACGCGCTGGGCGGTTCCATTGATAGCCGATGCTTTGGATGAGGCTAAAAAGACAATTGTATCTGCTACTTCTTCAACTGTTGCATAGCGCTGAATTAGTGAAGTGGGCTGGTCATTTTTGAAGTATTCCTTAATATACGTATCAAGGTCCATGCCACTCTCAGAAGCCATATCACCAATAAAAGTCCCAAATCCTTCTGTCCACGTAGGACCCGGCAAGACGGAGTTTACGGTTACATTCGTTCCTTTTGCCACCTCTGCCAGCCCTCTTGATAACGTAATCAGAGCCGTTTTAGAAACACCATATGGCACAAGCTCCGGATAAGGTTTGATACCCGCTTCACTTGCAAGGTTAATAATACGGCCTTCATTCCGTTCAATCATTTTTGGAAGGAATGCCCGGGAAAGTCTAACTGCGCTCATGACATTGATTTGATAGTAATCCAGCCACTCTTCATCCGTTACTTCTTCAAAAGGCTTGACTGTAAATACACCCGTGTTGTTGACAAGAATATCAAGATCGCCTATCTCATTGATTTGGGCAATCATTTTATCCGTTTCATCTTTTTTGGAAACATCGCCTTGAATTCCATAAACTGTTCCAAGCGGAGAAAGTTCTGCTACTGCCGCCTCCACATTTTCTTTGGACCGGCCATTAATAATGACTTTAGCTCCTTCGTTCAAAAAACTGATAGCTGCCGCCTTGCCAATCCCAGCAGTTGAACCTGTTACAAGTACTAATTTATCTGTTAAATGAAGTTCCATTCTGAACATCTCACTTTCAAAGTTTTATGGTTTGTTATTGCCTTCCATTTGCTAGCCTGTTTAGTATGCAATATAATTTAAACCATGAGAAGTACGCACTTTGCGGTGATTTAGTAACCATCGGGTGCCGGAGTTACCGATTAGTGCCTGTCAATTTGGAGGAAATAATGAAGAAATATACGATGCCTGTCGAGGCTTCTTTAGATGTGATCGGAGGAAAGTGGAAGGTCGTAATCATGTGCCACTTGATCCTGGGTACAAGAAGGAACAGCGAACTGAAACGTGTAATGCCTGGCATTTCCCAAAAAATGCTTTCCCAGCAATTAAAAGAGCTGGAAGGGGATCACCTTATTCGCAGAGAAGTATTCAATGAAGTTCCGCTTCGTGTGGAATACTCACTGACTGACTATGGATGGACACTGAAGGATATTCTGGATGCCTTGTGCGCCTGGGGTGAGGTTCATATTGAACGGAATTACGAGAACAAGTATGATGTTTTGGAAAAAAGCATCTTAAACAAATAAAAGGAGCGGCCCTGCAGTTTTTCTGTCCGGGCTGCTCCTCTTTTTTTCAAGCAGGTGCCACAAGCTCCACTTTAATCCGGTCCGGATCCTCAAAGTAGACCGCATAGTGCTGCTCTCCACCTGCGTAAGGATATTTCTCTGGATAAAGCATCCGGACTCCTCTGCTCTCAAGCTTTTCTTTCATTTCGTCTGCCTGGATTCTGGATTCGGCCCAGAAGGCGAGATGGTTTAAACCCGTCCGGCAGCGGTGATAGGGAACATCGAGAAAACGTTCTTCTGTCTGGACGAAAACAAGATACGTGCTGCCCATTTTATAGCTTTGGCCCTGGTCCCACTTTTGATAGGCGGTATACCCTAGCTCTTCCAGGAACCAGCTCCAGAATTCCATAGAAAGCTTTAGGTCTGAAACATAAATTTCAACGTGGTGCAGCATATCGCGCCCTCCTTTTTTAATCATGATAAACGAAAAACAGACAATCAGCACCGGCCGATTGTCTGTTTTGTTATTTCACAGGCTTCTTTACTTCTTTTCCTGCTACAAGCGGAGAGCTGCCGACTTTGATGTTGTTACGCCAAATGGTTACTTCTCCGTATGCCTGCCCGAGTTTTATAGATGTAATGGTGGTTCTTGGGAAGATGTTTTTAACAGTAATCTTTAGTTTAGAGTTCTTTTTAGCCATAATGGAAATGGATTTCTTAGCAATCATCGGTACCTTTACATTGCTGACCTTTATCGTTGTAACCGTCTGCCCTGCTTTAATCGGCCGGATGTTTTCCATCATATAAAAGGAATAATTGGTCATGGCAGTAAGATCCTTGACTGCATTCCCTTTATTGGACTTCATCACAACGCCAATCAAGGTCACGTTGCCTTTTTTGACAATCTCAACAAGGGAATTACGGGCTGCATTTGTATAACCTGTTTTTCCGCCAATTACATACGGAAGTCCATGGAACGTCGCTCGGCTTGTCATTTTCACCTTTCGGCTGGAGGTCTGGACGACCGCAGATTTTGTCCCCATTGTCTTCAGAACTGCCGGGTAACGCAAATACGCTTCTCTTGCAATCAAGGCCATATCTTCTGCCGTTGTATAATGCTTGCTGTGATGAAGGCCGCTCGGAGTCACAAAATTGCTGTTCCGAACCCCAATTTTCTTCGCCTTCTCGTTCATAAGCTTACTGAACTTCGCTTCGCTTCCGGCTACATGCTCGGCAATCATCGTTGCCACATCATTGCAGCTTAAAATCAGCAGCGCATTCAAAGCATTTTCCCTGCTCATCTTCTCACCCGGCTTGAGACGGAAATACGAATTGCTGGCATCTTTATTAGCAGCATTCCTGCTCGCCGTCATCATGGTCCCCGGCTTAACCCGGTCCATCAGAATCATAGCCGTCAGCACCTTCGTCATACTTGCAGGATACCAGCGTTCATTCTGTTTCTTAGAATAAATAAGCTCCCCCGTCGCAGCATCTATAACAGCCCCGTATTGACTGTAAATCTTCGGAACCGCAACAGGCGCCGCCTTCGCAGGCACAGCTGCACCGGCAAACAATAGGAAAATCAAAATCAATAAAACCGGCTTTCTCGTAAACATGTTCTCCCCCTGTATTCATTTCTATTTTTATTGGAACATGCATCCAGATAAAAACAAATGACTTATGTACCAAAAATGACGCAGGACACATTTCCTACATCATCATACCACCCTTTACATAATTTTCAATTGTTTTTTTATAGGTTCATAGGAAGAAATTTGATTGAGCAGAGTACTGAGGCCGTTCCTTTTAGAAGGACGCATTTTTCAATAGAATCTCTTGTGTTGCTGAGACCGTTACCTCTAAAAATTACGCTTTTTTATTAAAATAGCGTCCTCTGAGACCGCTCCGATGTGTTTCGGTCTCCAGTCGTCCATATCCACTGCATTCCCGCCGTTTCGGTCTCAGATGCAGCTATTCCGCTTTTTCTTGGCATGATTTGCTTGATTCATCGAAAATAGCGGCCGCTGAGACCGTTACCTCTAAAAATTACGCATTTTTATTAAAATAGCGTCCTCTGAGACCGCTTCGATGTGGTTCGGTCTCCAGGGACGCTATTTCGTCCATATCCACTGATTTCCCGCCGTTTCGGTCTCAGACGCAGCTATTCCTCTTTTTCATGTCATGATTTGATTGTTTCATTGAAAATAGCGGCCGCTGAGACCGTTACCTCTCAAGATGATGCATTTTCATAAAAATAGCGTCCTGTGAGACCGCTTCGATGTGGTTCGGTCTCCAGGGACGCTATTTGAGTGAAAGCGGCGAGTGCCTGCCACCCTACTTACATTTTGAATTTCCCTACTGCCTTCTGCAGGTCTTCGGCCATTTTTGCGAG
The DNA here is from genome assembly GCF_009711125.1 of Metabacillus mangrovi. Taxonomy (GTDB): domain Bacteria; phylum Bacillota; class Bacilli; order Bacillales; family Bacillaceae; genus Metabacillus_B; species Metabacillus_B mangrovi. Next base: position 17,768 of record NZ_WMIB01000020.1, read on the forward strand.
CATGACAGCTGAGGAAGTGATTTCTTCTGTTGAGGCAAGCTGTTCTTCAGAGGCTGCTGCAGTCATTTGGGTGCCTTCGGATGTTTCCTGAGCTACAGCAGAGATTGATCTTACGGCCTGTTCTGCTGCAGAGGTATGATCCGCAAGCTCTTTTACCTGGTTTGACAGTGCTTCCATCTCGGCGGCTGCTTCTTTTGTGGAGGTGCTGATTTCTTTGAAAAGATTCCCGGCAGAGTGGATGGCCGTCATCCCCTCTGCTACTTCATCGGTCGTTTCATTCATCTCGGTTCCTGCCTGGCTGGCAGACTCCTGAATGAGCCGGACGAGCTCCGAGATTTGCTGAGCTGAAGCTGCGGATTGTTCTGCGAGCTTGCGGACTTCATCTGCGACAACAGCAAAGCCTTTTCCCTGTTCCCCCGCTCTAGCGGCTTCAATCGCTGCGTTCAGAGCAAGAAGATTGGTCTGGTCCGCTATACCGGTGATCACATCCACGATTTTGCCGATTTCCCTTGATCTTCCGCCCAAGTCTTTTACCACTCTCGATAAATCTCCTACATTTTCCTCGATGATCTCCATCTGGCGAACCGATGTCAAAATCGACTGATTACCATCTGCCGCCTTCTCAAATGCCATTCTGGCAGATCCGGAAGCAACCTTTGCCAGGTTCAGCATTTCACCGGCATTTTCAGACATCCTATGGAAGGATTGGTTGCTTTCTTCAATCGCAGCAAGCTGTTTCTCCGAACCGGAAGCGAGCTCCTGTGTCACACCGGTAATGCTCTCCGCCGCTTTGCTGCTCTCTTCGGCGCTTGCCGTCAGCTGTTCAGCACTCGAAGCCACATGCTCAGATGCCTGGCCCACCTCTTGAATCAATGTCCGTAAATTATCCACCATCCCATTAATGGACCCGGCAAGCATGCCAACCTCATCCTTTGAATCAGCCTTCACTTTTCCGGCAGAAAGGTCTCCGGCTGCCACACTTCTGGCGATAGCCGTCAGTTCTTTGAGAGGGTTGATTTTTTTTCTGAACAAAAGCAGACTGCTGATCATGACTGCCATGAGCAAAAGCATGCTGACACCAGTCAGAATTAAGTATGTCTGCATTTTGCTGCTGGTCTCATCGGATTGATTCACTGCCCAGTCTGCCAAATTTTTTTCAAACTGATCTAGAGGCACAAGGATGTTTGATTTCCCTTCCTCGTACTCCTTTCCGAAAACATACTCACGCGCAGCATTAAAATCTCCTTCTTTTACGGCACTCATGGAATTCCCTTCAAGCAAAACAAGGGCATCAGACTTCTGCTTCGCCTCTTCTACCAGGGAAAGCAGCGCCTCCGGAGTATCCAGTTCCTTTAGTCTGCTGACCACACGGTCCCGTGTTTTTGTTTCATTTACCTCTCTCCAATAGTTATCAAAATGCTCTTTCTCTCCAAACTGAGCATAATTGCGGACTTCATTCGTTAAGTAATCCGAAGCACCTCTTAAATCGGCTGAAAGGGAAAGATACTCATACTGGCGGTCAAATGCTTCCCCTCTTTGGATCATGGAAGCGACCAGCATGGTAAGACTCCCAGCACCGGCTGCGGATAAAATAATCACTGATAGAATAATGACTCGAAGCATTGATGCAATTTTCATTGTATATCCCCCATCTTTTTCTCTACCTTTCTATTATCGGCAGGAGACTGGGGGATTTAGAGCTCATTTTCCAGCAGTAATTGCTTTGATGGATTGGTTTTTTATGGCTTACTCCTTAATAATGAAGAACGGCTGGCAGGCCTGCATCTTTATTTTGACCCCGATAGAAAGGCAGGAGACTCGAATTTGGAGCCCAACCCAATGTCGAACCTCCCCAAAAAATCGATATACCGTGATTTTCGCCGATATATCACGATTTTCGTCGATATATTTAAATTTGCGATGATATACTGGGATTTTCGCTGATATATTCATATTTTCGCCGATATCCTGTTTCCTGCCTGTTTTCCAGACCGTGTTGGAAGGCTATTTTAGAAGTTTCTACTCCATTTCCCCGCGTTCCCCGCTCAATTCTTCCTGCATCTCTTCAAATGTTAGCAGATAGTGATAGATTTGCTCGGAAAAAATGCCGTCGCTGCCTTCGAGGCGGTAATAGTCCCTGAAATCGAACAGGATTTCGTCGATCAGTTCGATCAGGTCCCCATTTGACAGTCCATCCTCATCTCCTGCCTGCATCCACTCTATGTAGATCCTCCGGATGGCTTCGTAGTCATCGATATAAGGATCGCTGAAGTCATTTGGTGAACCTTCATAATCCTCATAGCAGTCATCCGAGCAAAACAAAATCCCGTCACTGTTCCAGCGCGTCTCGATTCCCGGCTTCCGCCTGCAGGTTTTGCAGCGTTTCCTACTCTTCTTTCCCTCTTTCAGGTTACCCTCCATAATCTTCCTCTCCCTTCTACAATCACCATACATAAGCCGATTTCATTTCTCTACGCAAAAAAGCAGCCAACCCGTTATTCAACCGTGGTCAGCTGCTGGTGGAGCAAATATTTTCTGAGGGCTAACAAGCCGTCTTCGGTAATCGCCTGGATTTGGGATCCATAGCGGCGCAGACTTGCAGGGAGGGACGTTTGGTTCTGGATGGATACGTTCGTTTGGAGGGTTTCCCCGCCTTCCAGCGTTACCGTAAGTGTGTATGCAGCTTCCTGATCGAGCGGTCGGTCTGTAATAAAGCCGAAGCCGTTCAGGCTGATATCGATGATGGTGATTTCGACAAGTTCCTTCCCCCGGTCTGCAAGCTTCCCGGTTAATTGACAGGAATGCCGGAAAAAGCGCCGCCGGTCATTCGGGGCTTTTTCCTCCTGAATCGGTACGTACAGGTACAGATTGTAGTTCTCTATTTTTAATACGTATGCTGAAAATGTCCGGTTTTCGAATTTGCAGATCAGCCTGCCGCCGAGCTCAATGCCATCCAGGTTCTTGACTACGATGTTCATGAGTTCACCTTCTATATAATGAAGGGCGGCAGAGAAGGACTGATGGTCTTTGTTAATAATCGTCATGTATTCCATGTGCTGTCCCCTGCTGTTTCAGAAAAGATCACATGATCTCTTTGATCCATGTGGTAAATCAGCGGTGTAATGTTGCGGGTGAGCGTATCGATGAGCAAAATTTCTTCTTCCTGCAGGCTGGATGCCGTTTCCGTGACGATTAAATATCCATACGGCCGAACCGGATCTTCACTGAAATCATTTGTAATGCAAATCGGGGCGATGATAAGCCCTGAAGATTCTCCAAGCTTGCGGCAGAACCATTCCTCTCTGAAGCATGCAGACAGTTTTCCGGATAGATAATCGTAATAAATGTCTTCTCCAATCTTCTCCTGCATGTCCTCATTCATCGTGAACGTTTCCCCTGCCAGATCAGCATCCGTGCTAGCCGAAATTTGATACGCTTCACCCGTTTGAAAGGCGAAGAACGCTTTTTTCACCCCAAACCCGAGCTCGATTGTGCTGAGAGAGAGCTTCATCAATTCTTCCTTCGTTTTGCAAGAGTTGATGGTTCGGATCAGGCGGTTGTACATTTGCAGGATGCCAAGCTTCGATTCCGCTTCACGCTTTTGCTTTTCTTGTTTTTCAAATGTCTGGGCATTGTTGAGGGCGATGTATGTAGAGGAGGCGAGCGTTTCAATCAGCTCGAATGTTCCGCTGTCATATGGAACCCCCAGTCTTGATTCACTCAGGGTCACCAGTCCGAGCAGCCTCTCCTTTTGAATGAGAATGATGTATTCCGCTTCAAGCTCCTCAAGGGCAGATGCATCCTCAAAGAAACTCGCCACCCATTCTTTTTCCTGCTTCAAATTGATTACCGTCAGGCCCGGACAGCTTCCGGTATCCCGCAGTGAGAGCTCGGCATACAGCCGTTTGAAGGAGTGGACGTTCCGGTAGCCCTTGAGCTGGATTTTATGGGAGAGAGGATCATATGTACCGAAGCCGGTGACGCGGCTGCCTGAGATTTCACTGAACACATCGGTCGCCATATCATACAGCTTGCTGATATCGAGCTCTGACAGGAGTGCTTTAATGCTTTGGTTCAAAACAAAAAGACTGAACACTTTGCGGTCCAGTTCTGCATGGACGGTTTGAAAATCCAGCAGTCGCTGGTTGTTTTCAAGAGAGGCGTTCACCAAGCTCATCAGGATTGCAGAGGTGATTTCCTCCTCCTGGCTGATCGCGGTATCGGTAAGGATCAGGCCGTCCAGCACGGTATCATTAATGAGCGGGATCGCATGAACCGCAGCAAAATCACGGATTTGTCCAGCCGTAAAATATTCGCCAAGCAGCCCATTGGACAACGGCCTTCCGTAAAAAAGCGGCAGCCCCTCAAGCTTCTCAGTCGAAGGAATCGTGTAGTCCCTGAAATCATAGCCTTCTGTATTGATGAGGACGAACTGGTCTTCTTTTCTTTTAAACAAAGCGGATTTTTCCAGCTTCAGCAGCTGGTTTGCAAAGTCAAAGGCAAATTGCAAAAGTACATCTTTATCATATCTCTGAGTAAAGACTTCGATCGCTTGCAGCAGCAGTTCATACCGGTCCGATTTCTCTGGGGTCATCTGAAAGCTCCTCATTCGTATTTCAACTCGCGCCCTACTGCGTAAAAAGTGCCTTTTGTTTCGTTTTCTACCCTTTTCTTCATGTGCTTGATTTCAATGTAAGTCTCCGGGTATGCCTTTTGGAATATGGAGATTTCGCCGTCTCCTTTTACTTCAAGCATTTTCAGCAAGGATTGCCTCTGGTCTTCAAATGCGGAAAGTTCTTTCAGCATCCGGCTATGGGTACTCCGCAGGCTGCTCAGCTGTGTTTCCTGTGCACCGTTCAAGTTGGGGGCAAAGTTTTCATAGATCTCAACGTGGCGCTGTACTTCCTCCATTTTTTGAATTGCCTGCTTGTACTCGTTCAGAAGGTGAGTGTATTGCTCTTTTAGCGCTGCCCGGTCGAAGCCCTCTACCTGGATATGGGTCTTCAGCTCGATTCGGTTGCCAATTTCATTCGCAAACACTTTACCTTGGGCGGTAATCCTGCCTCCGATGATTTTCCCTCTTTGCTGTTCGGTGATGACGTTCTTCGCTGTCAGGTTGCTTCCCATTGAATAAAAGCCGATATGAAGGTCTTCTCCCGCTTCAAGTGAGCACTCATTTGCATGCTTGACGAATATACTTTTCGCTGCCTTAATGCTTCCTTTTCCAAACACTCCGCCTTTAATAAAAAGGTCTCCGTTCAGCGCTTCAATCCGCTCCACCTGCCGGACTCCCATTTCTGACAGGACGGCAAGGTCCATCCCCGCTACAACAGAAAAGCCTTCCTGCACCGTCCCTTTCACCGTTACCGATCCGTCGAACTCAATGTTTCCTGTTCCGATTCCGACATCGCCGTCGATAACAAGGTGGTCTGCCACCGAAATACGCCCGCCTTTTCTGGATACAATCCCCTTTGCAGCGGCGCGGAGCACCATCTTACCAGCTTCCTCTTTTACAAGGACTGACTTCGGATCATACTGAAGCTTCCGGTCTCTGCCCCTTTTCGCCTTCAGCTCTTCACCTAGAACATTGACTCCGTTAGCCCCTTCAGTCGGGGGGATTTTTTCACCGAGCCAATCACCTTCCTCCACCTCATCGACAAAATTCATATTGTAAAAGTCCGCTTTCCCCGTCTCCTCAATGACCGGCTTCCGTTCCGACAGCTCAAAATAGCGGACTGCCGCATCCTCTCCGTGAACAGGCTCCACACCCTTTGCAGCCTCCACCCATTTCATCGGAACAAGACTGTTTTTGATTTGATCCAGCAAAAGCCCCTGCTGGACCCCTTCATTCTTAAGCTTTTCAATCACGAGTTCAGGCAGCTCTGGTAAAAGTTCTTTGAATTCCGGCTCTGCAGCCATTATCTTCACACTTGCGGTCATCTTATCCTGACTTATAGAATGTGCAATGAGCGGAAGATGCTGCCCGATGCTGACCCGCCGGCCGCAAGCTTCCTGAAAAGCATTTTTCAAATTGGGAAAGGATGTAACCGATACACGAGGGTGATCCTTCAGCACCGAATTAAAATCTGATAGAGCGTATTCTTTTTTAGTGATCGTCAAATAAATGGTATCCTGTTCCTCCTCCAGCTGAAAAAACTCACTCTCCGCCAGCATCATAGATGACAACTCCTCCTTATGTATCCACTTCCGGTCATTTTCCTTCAATATACCACAATAAGAGAGCAAAAAGTCCCGGTTTACATATAATAAATAATTGTTTTTTCTTTTAATATTCTAAATTTAGGTAATACGAACTATTAATAAACAAAGAAAAAAGACGACTTTCGCCGTCTTCGTTTTCTAGATTTTAAAATTAAACTCATCCGGATCCGGACCGCTGCGCAGATTTTCATTCAGCGCATCCAGTTCATCCATTTGCTCTTCAGACAGTTTAAAGTCATAAATGCCGATGTTTTCAAGCATTCTTGCTTCGTTCATCGATTTTGGAATGGTAATGACACCATGCTGCAGATCCCAGCGAAGGACAATCTGAGCTGGAGTTTTGCTGTGGAAGTCTGCCATTTTCTGAATGGTATCATTTTTGAGCAAATCTCCGTTCATCAGTGGAGACCAGGCTTCCACTTGAATACCTTGTTTACGGCAGAATTCCCGCAGCTCTGTCTGTGTCAGCTTCGGATGAAACTCCACCTGATTGACCGCCGGAACAATCTCTGCATTCTCAAGCAGGTGTTCCAAATGCGAAATCTGGAAGTTGCTGACCCCGATTGCTTTTACGCGCTTCTCTTTATACAGAGTCTCGAGCGCCTTCCATGGCTCCATGTATTGATTTTTTCCAGGCCAGTGAATCAAATAAAGATCCAAGTAATCGAGTCCCATTTTTTCAAGGCTTTCTTCATAAGCCTGGATGGTCTCCTCATACGTCAAGCCGTCATTCCAGACCTTGGAGGTGATGAACAGATCCTCTCTCGCAGCAAAGCCTTCTTTAATAGCCTGGCGGATGCCGTTCCCGACGCTTTTCTCATTGCCGTAAATGGCAGCCGTATCGATGCTGCGGTACCCCATCTTAATTGCCGAAACAACGGCCTTCTCAAGCTCAGCGCCTTCTTCCACACGGAAAACCCCGTAGCCAAGCTCAGGCATCTTCGTGCCGTTATTTAACTCTAATGCATCTATTTTAATGGACATGATCATGCTCCTTTTTTCGAGATGCATCTAGTATGCTCTGTGAGAAGAACTTTGGAAAGAAGGCACTTTTTTGTGTGATAGATACTTTTTGGTAACAAATGTGCGTCCGCTATGAACCGATTCTGCTGATGAAGCATTTACTATAAAAGATTTTCAAAACAAGGAGGTTGTCCAGCGGGTGTTTAAGAGAAAAGCAAGAATCCGTCTTTTATCCAACGGAGATAAAAATTTCTTGATTGTATGGAGCAAACCAGTCAGCCTGTTCGAAAGAATCAAACGGCGATTCAAATAAAAGAGTAGCAGGAAAACCCCCTCCATGTTATCATCCATTAAAAGGAAGAGGGGTAAAGATGATGCAGATCAGCCAGACAAAGGATTATACAGTCATTTCCAAATTGAACCGGTACGTCCACGAACTCCATACCGCCCTCTACCCGGAATATTTCAAACCCTATCATTTCGAAGAGATCCAAAGCTTTTTCCAAAAAATCATCAATCGTGAAAACTATCTCTTTCTCCTCATTCAGGATGGAGAACAGCCGGCAGGCTACCTTTGGGCCGAATGGCGCCAATATCCCGAAAACGCGTTTAAAAAAGCGTATCAATCTCTGTACATCCACCAGATCAGCATTGCCTCTGAATACCAAAACAAAGGCTGCGGCACGCTCATGCTTGAAGAAGCAGAGCAGCTCGCCAAAGCCGGCAACTGCAGCAAAATTGAACTCGATTACTGGGCAGGAAACGAAAATGCCAAACGCTTCTATGAAAAGAATGGGTTCAGCAAACACCGCGAATTTGTTTTCAAGGATATAAATTGAAGAAGCCGGTCCACTGTGCAAGGGGCCGGCTTTTTGTGTTTTTGGATTTAATAGACTCATAGGATAAGCGGGGTCAGTCCCGCTCTGCTTTAACGCATCAGGGGACAGAGACTCAACACCGCTATCCTTTGCGCCCCAAGGGTTTGCAGACTTGGTGCCGGAGCTTTAGTCCAGCAGAGAATGTGGGGACTGGCACCGGGTCTGTCCCCACTTGCTTCACCGCATCACGGGACAGAGACTCAACACCATTACCCCTTGTGCCCCAACGGTTTGCAGAGCCGGTGCCGGAGCTTTAGTGCTTTATCAGAGTGAGGGACTGACCCCTCCACAAACCCAATCCTATGCAGCGAAGAGGACATACCCTTCACAAATCCAACCATATGTACCCAAGAGGCACTCACCCGTTCATAATCCAATCCCATGCAGCAAAAAAGAGACTGGCCCCTTGCAAAGGCCAATCTCTTCTACTAAAATCATGTCCCGCAATAAGTCTGATAAGGTCCGCATTCAGGTCCAGGAGGTGCAGTGTATGGTTCCTGCTCTGCAGAATGCGCATAAGGATCTGCCAATACGTTCAGCAATTGATCCATTACACTCCGGTCCCCGTTCACTGCGGCATCAAGTGCTTCTTCCACCCGGTGGTTGCGGGGGATGATTGCAGGGTTGCTTGTGCGCATGAGTTCTCTGGATTGTGCAGTGGTTTGTTCCTGGCGGACGAGACGTTCCTGCCAGGCTTCTTCCCATTGGACAAATTCCGGTATTTCATGAAGACTGCTGTCCTTCAGGCGGTCAAAGGTCAGGGCACGGAACGTGTTGGTGTAGTCCGCTTTATGCTTTTGCATAAGAGAGAGCAGATTTTCAATAAGCTTTTCATCTTCTTTTTCTTCATTATAAAGACCAAGCTTGGCTCTCATGCCGCTGATCCAGCTTTCCGAGAACTCCCGGGGATAGGCGGAGATGGCGGCTTCAGCAAGTTTAATGGCCTCATCTTCTTCGTCGTGCAGAACGGGAAGGAGAGCTTCCGCAAATCTCGCCAGGTTCCAGCCGCCGATTCCCGGCTGATTGCCATAAGCGTAGCGGCCCTGAGCATCAATGGAACTGAAAACGGTGCTCATGCTGTATTCATTCATGAATGCGCATGGTCCATAGTCTATGGTTTCACCGCTTATGGTCATGTTGTCGGTATTCATGACGCCGTGGATGAATCCAGCCTGCTGCCATTTGGCAATTAGGGCTGCCTGCCGTTTAATGACACCTTCAAGCAAAGCCAGATATGGGTTTTCTTCATCCGCTCCGCCGGGATAATGGCGCTGGATAGCGTAATCGGCCAGTGCTTTTACATCTTCTGTACTTCCCATGTTCGCAGCATATTGGAAGGTGCCGACCCTCAGATGGCTGGAAGCAGTTCGGGTTAAAACGGCTCCCGGGAGTTTGGTTTCCCTATAGACCCCTTCACCGGTTTCCACCACGGCGAGGCTCCGGGTCGTCGGGATGCCAAGTCCATGCATCGCTTCACTGATAATGTATTCACGGAGCATCGGTCCGAGTGCTGCCCGCCCATCGCCGCCCCTGGAATAAGGAGTCCTCCCTGAACCTTTTAATTGGATGTCGACACGTGTTCCATCCGGTGCCATCTGTTCACCAAGCAGCATTGCCCTTCCATCGCCAAGCATCGTAAAGTGGCCGAATTGGTGGCCGGCATAGGCCTGTGCAATGGGAACAGCCCCCTCTGCAGCCCGGCTTCCGGAGAGCACTTCAATTCCATCTGGTGTTTCCAGCACATCCGCATTCAATCCGAGAGATTCGGCTAATTTTCGATTCACGATCACAAGCTTTGGGGATACGACTGGATTCGGATCCACCTTGCTGTAGAACGTCTCCGGAAGACGGGTATAGCTCATATCCAGATTCCATCCGGTTTTCATCTGATTTCCCCCTCATTTTATCGCCTTTAATGTACCGTCTTTAACCATGTATTATACCTTTTCCACATGAAAGACGCTTTAAAAACGATTGAGGGATTCATGCTTTCTCAGCGTACTGCGCGAGAAAAGCATTCAGCATTTCAATATCCATTTTTACTTGATTTTTTAAATCCAGGCTCTCGCATGTATGATAATCCTGCTGCAGTCTTTCAAGCTCTTTTTTCATTAAAGTTAACTCCAGGTCGTGATTCATCCACCCAAACCCCTTCGCTTGAATTCTTAGTTGAGCGTCATGCCCCTCCGGCTGCAAAAAATAGAAAAAGCCGAAAAGAACAGAAGGATTCCTGTTCTTTTCGGCTTATGTCCGGCACAATTTGTCCAGCTCATTACTGCCTTAAACTTCATTCGGTTTTAATATAAAGGAGATGACGCTGTTATCCAGAACAAAATCCCAATCCACAAATACATCCTGAACAACGGCATTTAATACTTTAGAAAATTGAGTGCTGTTAATCAGCATGTCTCCTTCCAGCTGCCGTTTGGCAATCCGGAGATTCTCATCGAAACCGAGGGAGATCAGCTGTTTTTCAATAGGGACCAGAATCCCTTCACGGATTACAATCAAAGAACGCGGACTAAGAAGATAGGAAAAAACCCCGTCCGGCACTTTTTCGGCCCGTTCGCTGATTTTAATAATTTCCTTGTGTACCTCTTCTTTGCCATCGTACGAGGCAATTGTATCCGTACCACCTGCCGGAAGCTCCGGACAGACACCGACCAGTACCCCGGTCTGATTGGACAGATTCCAGTCATAGTAGAGATGCTGGATATCCATGTCCGTAATCGCTTTAATTTGCCCGCGGAATTCGGGGTCAAGAGACTTCATCAAGTATTCCCGGGCTTTTTTCACTGTCATGTCCTGACCCTGGTCAAGAAGCACCTGTTCCATCGCCGACATGAAGCCGTTTATGTACACCAGTACATAAGGCTGTGCAATCGTTACATGGAGCGCTTCAGGCCCTTTGCCGAACTTATCCCGCAGCAGCTTACCGAAATTGCTTGCCAGCTTTGTCTGCTGCGCCTTAATATCCATCGTTTGAAACTGCCTTTCCATTAGAAAGAAGCATCATATCCTCTCTCCTTTTCCTATTTTATCATCGGTCCCAAAAAAATTAAATAGACAATATGCTAAATACTGCTATACCCTTATTGAAAAAAAAGAAACCAAAATTTAGAAAGTTTTCGCGTTAATATGGATAAATGGGTAGGTAAATACCTGCGTATACGTTATAATAGAAGAAACTGCTGATTATTTCAGAGTTATCGCTGGTTATCATGTTTTGGCAAAGGATGACGAGATTGGCACTTAATACGAAGGAAAAAGAGCTTGGCAGTTACATTGGAAAACTACTGAGGGATCACTTTGGAAAAGGGCCGGGTTCTGTTTTCGCCGCCATATCCCATCCTTATGTGACAGTTTACATCAAGGATTTTCTTACACCAATGGAAAATAAACTGCTCGACAGTGAGCAGGACAAGTACGTCCAGAAAATACGCGATATGCTGATGGAGAAGCTGATTGAAGAAATTAAAGCCTACATCAAGCTGAACATAGACATCGAGATCGAAGAATTTTATTATGACTGGAACCTGTCAACCCATACCGGCATGTTTACAGGGATTGCGGCTGACTCCCTTGAGGACAGCAGTACTTATCCGAACCAGCAGGATGTTCATAACGAAATCATTAAGGTAAGCATCAAAGCCGAAAAAGCACCGGGCAATGTGTATTCCAGCCTGTTGAATCCGAGAACGCTGATCGTGGTCCGGAAGCGCATCCTTACATCGATTGAAAAAGAAATCATCCAGCTTGGATACCCGGAGATCCTGACACTCGCCAAACGGAATCTTGAAAAGGGCCTTATAGATGAACATAAAAACCAGCTTCAGAGCTTTTTGGACGCTGACTTTGAAGACATCTTTGCTTCCTGGGATTTCGACCGGGACAAAAGTGTATTTCTCTTTATTCTCAAACCTAATCATTCATAACGGCAGCAATGAGCTAGGCGATAGAACTAGACATAAGCCAAAAGAAAGCAAGCTTACTTTCTTTTGGCTTTTTTTAATAGATTAAATACGGGGACGTATTCTCAGGGGTGGACTGAATGAATATTCAAGAGATGGATCAGATTCTTGTGATTCCGATCCAGAAAGAAGACGACATCATCATAGCCCGCAAAACGGCAAGAGAATTGACCCAGTTGATGGAGTTTAAACCTGCCAATCAAGCAAGAATTCTGACCGCTGTGTCAGAGCTTGCCCGAAATATATATCGCTATGCGGGAGACGGCCACATTCGATTTGAAACCGTCGAGGAACAAATGAAAAGAGGCATCCGGATCACAGCCATTGATTCCGGACCCGGCATTAAGAATATCCGGCAGGCCATGGAACAAGGCTTCACCACATCAGGCAGCCTTGGCGCAGGCCTCCCCGGCGTAAAAAAAATGATGGACGAATTTTTCATCGAATCTTGTCCGGAAAATGGAACAACGGTCAACGTGGCTAAATGGGAATTGAGATAAACAAGACACCGGGGCTTTTGCTCCAGTGTTTTTTTAATAGCAAACGATAAATATTAATTGGAAAAGGGAGATGAAAATGGAGGCACAATTTACTGTAAGCAAGTGGGATGAAAAACCGGTGGATGACACAAGAGAAGCTTTCCCCGTTCATATTGCACACGTCGAATACGAATTAAATGGGGATTTAACAGGAAAAGCACATGTGGAGTATTTGCTCTATTATTTAAATTCAAGCCAGGCAGACGGTCACCTGGCTACGTCAAAAACCTCAGGCTTTCTCCATTTCGAAGGAACGTACCTGGGTAAATACGGCACCTTCACTGCTGAAGAACATGGAATATTTGACAAAGGCCACCTGGATTCTCCCGGCACAATAATTGAAGCTGCGGGAGAACTGGAAAACCTGAAGGGCACCTATCACTATGAATTTTCAGGACAAAGCTGCAAACTAATTCTGGATTTATCAATCATTTGAAAGCACCCGTAACGGGTGTTTTTTTGTTAGTAAAAATTGCCGCTTGAATCCCCATCCAGAATATATAACGATAGAAGCAAGCAAACTACTTTATTTCTGGGAGGGCACTATGAAAAATCTTGCGGCAATGATTTCATTTGCACTACTTCTATCTTTTTCCATCCTACAGCCGGCTCCATCAAAGGCTGCGGAGCAGGAACGCAACCCGGTCATCTTCATCCATGGCGCAGGCGGCATCGGTGCAAGCTTCAAGCTCGTTGAAAACCAGCTTGTAAAAAAAGGCTGGAACCCTGATGAACTGTACGCAATAGAAATGGCCGATAAAACGGGAAACAACCTGACAAACGGCAAGCAGCTTGAACGCTTTGTCGATAAAGTCAAAAAAGAAACCGGCAAAAGCAAGGTCGACATCATTGGCCACAGTGCCGGCGGCATGAACGCCCTCTACTACACAACCAAACTCGGCGGAGCCGAAAACGTCGAAGACATTGTCACCCTCGGAGCACCCAACCGCTTTGTCGGATCAACTGCTCCCGAAAGCATACGCTATACATCCATCTACAGCACCAGTGACTACATCGTCCGCCCCCAGCTAGCCAAGCTGGACGGTGCGAAAAACATAGAGCTGCGCGGTGTGAACCACTTCGCATACCTCTACAACAGTGATGTGCAGAAATTAATTGAAGAAGGCCTGAACGGCGGAGGCGAATAAACGAAAGACGGGGAGGCTGATCCCCGTCTTTTTTGGTTGAGTTGGTTAGGGCCGTGTTTCGGTCTCCAGAGTCGCTATTTTTTATTGTAAGCGCATTCTATTCCTTTTCCGGTCTCAGATGCAGCTATTTCCCCACTTTGAACTAAATTTCACCACTTTTCCTGCAAATAAGAGCTCCTGAGACCGTTCACCGCGGAAATTGCTTCTTTTCTTAGAAATAACGGCCGCTGAGACCGATTGGGCACGGTTCGGTCTCCAGAGCCGTTATTCCCTTTATGTAAGCGCTACCCTACACTCTTCCGGTCTCAGATGCAGCTATTTCCCCACTTTGAACTAAATTTCACCACTTTTCCTGCAAATAAGAGCTCCTGAGACCGTTCACCGCGGAAATTGCTTCTTTTCTCAGAAATAACGGCCGCTGAGACCGATTGGGCCCTGTTCGGTCTCCAGAGCCGCTATTTTCAGTATGTAAGTGCTGCCCTGCACGCTTCCGGTCTCAGATGCAGCTATTTCTCCTCTCTGCACTAAAATTCGACACTTTTCCCGCAAATAAGAGCTCCTGAGACCGGTCACCGCGGAAATCGCTTTTTTTCACAAAAATAACGGCCGCTGAGACCGATTGGGCCCTGTTCGGTCTCCAGAGCCGCTATTTTTAATATATAAGCGCTTTCCTACACTCTTCCGGTCTCAGATGCAGCTATTCCTCCACTCTGCACTGAAATTCACCACTTTTCCCGCAAATAAGAGCTCCTGAGACCGGTCACCGCGGAAATTGCTCCTTTTCGCGAAAATAACGGCCGCTGAGACCGGTCGGGCCCGGTTAGGTCTCAAGGGCCGTTATCCTGCTGCTATAGCGGGTTTTATCAGCTGCAGTCCTGATGTCCGCTGATCCGGTATGTATTCTTTCCTCCTGCTTTGGCATCGTAAAGCGCACTGTCCGCTTTTTTCAGGAGCTGGTTCAGGTCTCCTTTGTCCGCGGGGGACCAGGGGGCAATTCCGATACTGGCGGAAACCAGAATGTTTTTCAGGAGCGGCTCAGCAAACTGAGCAAGAAGCCCTTCTGCCTGCTCACAGATATGAGCTTCTGTGGCAAGATCCGTAAAACAAAGAATAAATTCATCTCCACCGAGACGGACTGCGTATCCGCTCTGTGTTCCCATAAAGGAGCGAATTCTCTCTGCCACTTCTTTCAGCAGCTGGTCCCCGGTATCATGGCCATAGCTGTCATTGATTTGCTTGAACCCGTCAAGGTCTATAAAAAATAGGGCTCCTCCGCTGGATTCCGTATGGCCAAACGTTTTATCAAGAAATTCCCGGTTGTATAACCCGGTTAATGAGTCTCTTAATGCCTTTCGTTCGAGCTCCAGGTAGTAGGAAAACATTTTGGCCAGGCGCTGAAACATTTTGATGCTCTTCGCGCTGAAGACAGCAGGGGTTTGCTTCACTGCACACAGCGTTCCGAACGTTTCACCATTTCTCAATGTGATTGGGACGCCCATATAAGATTGAATGTTTCGTTCCAAAAGGAGGGTTTTCAATTCACCCAGGTCAGCTTGTGATATATCTTCAAATACGAGCGGCTCATTTTGTTCAAAATCAATCCGGCTGCATGCTGTTTCTGGAAGGTCCGCCTGCATCCCCTCTTTAATCGCAATGTCTGTATGGTGATCCATCACTTTTAAAACGATTTGTTTCGTGTCCGTCAACGTACTTAAAAAAATCAGCTTGTCCGGTATTAATTCATTCGCCATGTTTAACAAATCCGCAGCCAGTTCATCAAAATCCCTATACATCTCTACTTCATCCAAATAAATGTCCATCTAAAGCCCCCTTACAGTCATTATACGGAGATAACAGATAAATGGAAACACTCCTTCAGCCCACGGCTTAAGGAGTATTTCCTGAAATAGCAACGTACTGATTTTCCAAAATGAACCGATTCGCCTGCCATCCCAATGTATTTATCACGTATCCGAGCGCATCTGCATTGTACCGCCCTGCTATTTTCTGATAGGCAAGCAGTTCATACACCCCATTCGAATCAAAATCGACGGGGTACAACCCGCTCAATGGATTGACAAAGCCGCTAATCGGCATTTTCAGCTTGCCGTCCGGTGTGTAAATTTCATTCAGATACTCCCGGTCCCTGCCTGAAATATCAATCAAATACTGAAGGCCGTTATACTGACTCAGCACCTTTACCCTGTAGTTGTCCAGATAGGTGACCTCGTATTGGTACTGCTCATTATATTGATCTGAATCAAACAATTTTCGCGGCTGGTCATTTAGAAAGGAATACATGTAGTCGTACGTGAAAGCCCCGCTGCCGCCGCTATTGATCCGGACTAAAATATCCGCCGTCCTGTTCCCAGTGAAATCACCAAGAAAAAGCGTCGGGTCATATCCGGCATTATTCCGGAATGTCACCCTTCTCACAGCCCCTGTTTTTTCGTTCTGCACAACAAGCGTAATGTTCTGGACAAACGGACTGTCCGCTGTCTTCACCCCGGTCAGATACACATTGTCCGGCACCCGGTCCCCTGTTACATCTCCCCTGGCAAACGCCACAACCTGCGGCTGATTCACAGCCCTCTGATGATCATACATAGGCCGCCCCCCTTTAATTGATACTTAGTTTATGGGCGGGGGAAGAAATGGGTGCAAAATAAAAAGCCCTGCTCATTGGAACAAGGCTTCCGCATTGACAGAGAACGTTCCAAACAAACCGGACTGAATGGTTCCCTTCTCTTTTACCACGTCTTTTAGTGAGTATTGGTTTTGATCTGCCAGGGTGTAAAGCTGGATGGTTTGAAGAAGAGGATTAACGATCCAATATTCCTTCACTCCATACTGCATATACAGATTCAGCTTCGTGACCAGGTCATGGGACTGATTGGACGGGCTGATGATTTCTGTGATTAGCGAAGGAACACCCGTGTATCTCTGCTCGCCCAACCCACTTTTGTCGCAAATGACAGTGATGTCGGGGATGACCACCGCTTCTCCTTTTGCCAGTTCAACATCAAGCGGAGCATAAAACACTTCACAATCTTTGCTTGCTGCCAGTGGCAGCAGCTGGATAAACAACCGTCCGGAAATCCGCTGATGGACGGTAGATGGTGAAGGAAGGAAACAGATTTCTCCTTGTATGTATTCCATTAAATCATCACTTTGATTTCGCTTTTGAAAATATTCCTCAATTGTTAAGCCGCTCATCTAATTCCCTCCCTCTATCGCTTCACCGCATCCACAATCAGCGAAGGAAAAACAAGCTTTTCCCCATGATTTCTCGGGTCAAATTTTTTGGACCGGAAAATGACCCCGTCATCCCCATCCCAGAGATTTTCATAAAACGTTCCGTCCTCGCTGCAGTATTCCAGCAGTTTTACTTCAAAGCCGGCACTCTCAAACATTTGAGTCAATGTGCGATAGGTATGTACGATTTTGTGGCTCGCCGCAGGATGATCCTCTGGTCCGGGTCCCCCTATCTGTACAATTTCCTAATAACCTTCATCCGGAAAATACCCGTCAGGCACCGCACAGCGAATATAGCCGCCTTGCTTCAGATATGCCCTGCACAACTTTGCCGCCTCCACCCCTTCAGCAAAAGTCAGGTGCTCCCAAACATGCTCAGCCAGAATCGCTGAAACAGACTCTTTCTCAAACTGCCTCTTCCAAGTCCCGGAGTCCAGCAGGTTCAAATCTTCTTCCTGCGTATGCAGCCAGCCGGGGTTGTTGTTGTAGGGGCCGGCGCCGATGACGATTTTCAGTTCATCCATTATAAGTTCCTCCTGCATCAGGATGCGAATACAATCGCATTGGGGTATTTTTTTAAAATTCTTGCCTGTTTATCTTAGGATTCACAACATTATTGACTTCATCATCCTCATAAGCTTGTTCTGAATGGAAACTATATAAATAATCAGATAGCACAGATTTCTCCTTTATTATTTGCTATGACTCATACCTCTGGCTTCGCGCGAATTTTTTCTGGGTTATATTCATACTTGCTTCTTTTCCTCTATGTGCTATTATCACTTCACCACCGTTCTCGAACATTGCCACATCTAAAACTGGAAATAGGTATGGATGCTGTCAACCAAGTCACAGCTTTCGAGACCCGCCCCATATACTTCCATCTGAATATTTTTATCGAAAGCAGCTACTGATAGAGAGCTGAATGTTTTATGTGTAATCCATCGGTTTACACTTCTTAATCGATCTTAGACTTCTTCATAGCATCTGCAGTCATTTCCCTATAATTTTCAGGATTATAAGATATTTGTACAGTTCTTTGGTTTGGCTTTTCCCCCTCGAAGTGTCCACGAACAAATAAAACTCCACCCCCACTTTGCGAGGAGAACTCATAGCCGTCAATTTCAAATACTTTTCCATAAAATTCTTTTGCAAAATTAACTGCAATCGGAGTTGCATATTCTTTAATCTTTTCCTGCTCTTCCTTCTCTTTTGCACTCGTACCACAGCCCGCAACTATCATTGCAAACACCACCATCGTAAAAATTAAAAAGAACATCTTTTTCAATGTCAGTACCCCGCGCTTCATAAACCCTTCTGAATAAGAAGGAATATTCAGTTAATAAGAATTATTGCTTCTGTTCCTCTGTATATAATCACTACTTCAATAACATTCTAACTGGTGCATCCAGACTATTGTCTGTGTGGGTAAATGCTGTCTATCATTTCCCAGGACTGCTCTTGCCCGCTTATCAAGCATTCATAACCTTATTGACTTCATCATCCTCATAAGCTTGTTCTGAAAGGAAACTTATCATATTGCATAATTTTCTCCTTTATTATTTGCCATGACTCATACCTCTGGCTTCCATATCACGAATGTTTTCCGGGTTATATACTACTTGTACTGACCTGAAATTAGATTTTTCTCCTTCATAATGCCCGTCTACAAAAACTTTACCGCCTCCAATCTTAGATGAGAATTCACAGCCGTCAATAATAAACTCCTTCCCATCCATCTCCTTAGCAAGCTCAACTGCCAAAGGTCCAGCAAATTCTTTAATCTTTTCCTGCTCTTCCGTCTATTTTGCACTCATACCACAGGCTGCAGCTGTTATTCCAAATACCATCATCGTTAAAATCAGCAAGAACATTTTCTTCACTGCGAGTACCTCCGCACTTCTTGTCGGAATAATTCACACATATAATTAATCAGATAGTATATAGCTCCCCTTTATTCTTTTTCTTTGCCATGGCTCATACCTCTGGCTTCCATATCGCGAATGTTTTCCGGGTTATATACTACTTGTACTGACCTGAAATTAGATTTTTCTCCTTCGTAATGTCCTCTCACAAAAATTGTTCCTCCTCCAATTTTTGAAGAGAACTTATATTCGTCTATGATTAACTCCTTCCCATCCATATCCTTAGCAAGCTCAACTGCCAAAGGGCCAGCCAATTCTTTAATCTTTTCCTGCTCTTCCTTCTCTTTCGCACTCATACCACAGGCCGCAGCTGTCATTACAAATATCACCATCAATATGATTAAAGAGAATATCTTTTTCACTGTCAGTACCTCCCTGTTTCTTTTAAAAAAACTCAATAAATGCTTCTTACCATTGAAAAAGGAGATATATGAAAACTAATTTTATATTTACTATCACATGAACATTATATTTATGTGTATTGGATAAAGCGCTCTACGGTCTATCAGTCACCATGAACATTCATCTCCTGGTTAATTTCCATTAGATAATTTAAGAGCATTCGCAGTCATTTCTCGATAATTATCTGTATTGTAAGAAATTTGAACTGTACGTCTATTAGGTTTTTCTCCTTCATAATGTCCACGAACAAATAGAAGGCCTCCTCCCAACTTTGATGAAAATTCGTAACCATCAATAATAAATTTTCCTCCCTCCATCTCTTCTGCAAATTCAATTGCGATAGGGGCAGCGTACTCTTTAATCT
Source organism: Metabacillus mangrovi (assembly GCF_009711125.1). GTDB lineage: Bacteria > Bacillota > Bacilli > Bacillales > Bacillaceae > Metabacillus_B > Metabacillus_B mangrovi. The sequence continues at coordinate 37,435 of NZ_WMIB01000020.1, forward strand.
TTTCCTGCTCTTCCTTCTCCTCTGCACTCATACCACAGCTCACAGCTGTCACTGCAAACATCACCATCGTTATAATTAGAAAGAACCGTCTTCTCACAGTCAGCACCTCCGCCCTAATAACTACATACTAAAACTAGTTAGTTTTATGTACTTCTATGCGCAAACTAATTTCCACTTATTTCAACATTTCATTCCACATATAGGAATAAACGTTCTATAATAAAAGAAAACTGAGGTGCAAAGATGAGACCCCATTTAAATGCAGGACTAAACCCGGATACTTTCAAAGACTACTACTGGCTAAAAGAAGAACTCCAATCTTTCTGCAGAGAAAACGGTTTAAGTGCTTCCGGCTCAAAGATTGAGATTTCCAGAAGGATTGAAGCCTTTCTTCGGACAGGTGAAATTTTAAAGCCTTTGAAAAAACATTCGTCCAACGGGGCGATGAATTCAACATCAATATTAAACCTGGATACCGTCATAGCAGAAAATCACCGCTGCAGCCAGCAGGTAAGAGAATTTTTCAAGACGGTCATCCCGGCATTCCATTTTTCTTCCTATATCCAAAACTATTTTAAAACAAATGCCGGCAAAACCTATCGGGATGCGGTAAATGCCTGGCACGGGGAAGAAGCCCGTAAAAAGGATCCTTCCTACGTCAAAAGCATAGCCCCTCAATTTGAGTACAATCAATTCACTCGTGATTATTATGCCGATCCCGAAAATAAAGGGAAAAGCCGCGGGAATGCCATTGCTGCATGGAATGAAGTGAAGAAGCTCCCTGGGAGTAACCGTTATAGAGGTGTCAAATGAGAACAAGAGGGTGGAAACGAAAAATAAGAAAGCTTCAAAACTGGAAGGAAGAATCCAGCCATCCAGCCCTCACCTTCCTGTTCGAATATCATTTCGATTATGTGAAAATGTTTAACGATCACTCCATTCACTCTTTTCCTTTCTGGTATAAGAGAGAAGTTGTCCAGGCACTAGAGGATGTTGCCCAAGCTTGGACACATGTATTAAGCAGGCACCAGGACGAGTTTTATCTAAGATTAAATGTGAATCAAGACGATATCTTTGAATCTCAAATCATTATTGCGATTAGTAATCAGATCGGCCAATACAAAAATAGATTCATAGAGTGTGAGGAGAACAATGAAAAACCGTTATGGCTCTCCAAAAATGAATGGGCTCCTTTCTATTCCTGCTCAACGTGGCTTGAAGAAGAATTGGAAACGTTGGATGCCGATTATAGAAGGCTATTACTGAACAATGTAATCAAAATAAAAGAACCTTCCTCCCCGGATGAAACAGTGGCAAGGGAATACATGATCAGAGAAGGAGTCATATGGTCCTTGGAAATCGAAGGCACTAAAAAGACTATTTTTGATCAGCCATCAGCTCCCGCAGCTTCTCCGTCATTTTTGCCGAAGTAAGGTATACTGCATCATCATCCGTCACATACATAAACGTACTCTGCCTTCCTTGCTCACCAAGCCAAAAATGCAGGGCATGCGGCGGTACATCCGCCTTGTAGTGAACCGCTGCATCGTAATCCGGCATCGGCATTTTGGGAGTGCCGGATTGTTTGACGGCGGAAGTGATGGCTTGTTCAAAAATCCGGATGGATTCCTGGTCTTTAATAGACAGCAGAATTTCTTCATTCATCTCTCCTGTACCATTCGATTTGGAAAGATTGATTTCTGAGATTTTTTCGTCGAGCAGGACCATGGTTTCTTTTTGCGAGCAGGCCGCAGCAGTGAAAAGCAGCCCTGCAATAATACAAAATGACAATAAGATTTTCATCGTATTCTCCTTTTAGCGTAAGTGGTTTTTGTAATGGGTAAAGCTTTTATATGGCTCTGCCTCTTCTCGTGAAAAGTATTTAGGGTTGTGATACGGCATGTCAACCTGCTCCCAGTCGAAGTCTTCATCCACACATTTAATGTACGTATAATACCCCTCGCCATCAGAAGGAAAAGAGACTGTTCTGGATTCCCCATGAAGCAGGGCGGTATCAATGGCATCTTTTAACTCGAGTAATGCAGCGCGGTTCGCAATGAGATAGGCATTCCCATGCCATTCCTGCTGACCGAAAAAGTGAGAAATCGGCATGGATTCATGCTCTTCATAAAAGTGATCCCGGTATACTTGATTCACCTGTTTATAAACCTCTTCCGGTTTGTGCACATCTAAATAAACGTCCATATCGGTTTCAGGCATCATAAAAGGAACCCTAAAAAACTGTTTACAGAAATCCTTATAATACTCGTTGTTTTCCACGAATAGATAGCGTTCTGTTTCCAAGTCATCCACGATGAAATAATAGCTATGGATCGGCATGTTTTCTTTTTGAAAAATAAAATGATAGAGAGAATCTGTCAGTTTTTCTGTTTTCGTTAATTCGAATTTCCTGTACTTTTTCTTTATCAATTTCCCGTCAGAAAATGATAGATGGGAAACACCTATAGCAGTAAAAAGTTTCATACCGTAAACTCCTTTTAAAAACGTAAATTGGAGGTCCTATGATCCATCCATTTCTTAACACTCATTTCCCTCATCTCATATTAAGGCCGGCGCTCTTCTATTCCTGGAAGTACGGCATCCGGTTTGAAATCTCCATGCCGGGGTTGGATACTGAACATCCACAAAATCAGCAGCAAATTGCAGAAAGAAGCACCCGGATTTTTGATGATGTTTTTTTGCCGCATGACGAAGTCCTCCTGGTAACAGACATCCATTGTGCAAAAAACGATGCTTTTCTTAAAAAAAGACCTTTGAATGTCTATCAAAAATACATCAGGGACAAAGAGAAAAGAAAGAAGCTGCAGCATCTTACCCTGCCTGAAGTTTTTAATGAAGAAGACATGGTTACGCACCGGTTTTTTCTGCCTTGTCAAAAGGGGGATATCCGGTATAAGGCGCTTCTCAGGGTAATTTCGTTTGAAGATACCAATCACCCTGCAAAAATAGGAAAGGGGTTCCCTCAAGCAGGAGTGGATCTTTACTTTGTAAATCTTACCCGAAAAATCATCTATCACCTGTACGATGACCGGGGCTGTGATGTTATTGCCTCGCGTAAAGAAGAGTTGAGGTCTCTTTATGAAAAAAGACAGAATTGGATTTTGGATGATGACCGGGAGCAAATAGAGAAACTTTTTCACTGACCGCTATACACTTTCATATTTTACCAGATTATAATAGGGGATATGTTTCTATTCTGTTATTTTGTGAGGGACTCTATATGCCGACCATTCAAGTTCAAGACATTCAACTCCATTATGAAGTCCGGGGTGATGGACCTCCCGTTGTTTTCCTGCATGGCCTTGGTGCCGGATGGAGGATGTGGGAGCCGCAGATTGAGGCCTTTTCCTCCAAGTACCGGATGATTATGCCGGACATGAGAGGACACGGGGAATCCAGCAAGCACTTCCCTGATAACAAGTTTTCCGCAAGAGTGATGGCTGATGACTTGAAAGCCCTTCTGGATCGGATGGGCCTTCAGAAAGTACACCTTGTTGGATTATCCTATGGTTCTGTTACTGCCCAGCTGTTTGCAGCCAAATATCCGCAATATGTCGATAAGCTGGTGCTCTCAAACGGATACAGTGAAATCCCAACCAAAGTGGCGGGCTGGGTATTGAAGCTTTCCAATGCTATCTTCAAAATGCTGTCTTATAATACCATCATCAATCAGATGCTGAAGATTTACGGGAAAGATGAATATACGAAAAAGGTGCTGCGGGACTCATTCACCTTTGACAAAGACATGCTTATTTTCGCCAAAAACTCAGAGTTTCCGGAGCATACAAGTGAATTGAAGAACATCACTGCTGCGACTCTTGTCTTGGGCGGTGAAAAGAAGGTGATGGGTGTGGACGAAAAGAAGGGTTCCCAGACTTTGTTCGACCATATTCCGGATGCAGTTCTCGCATTATTTAAAGATGCCTTTGATCCTCTGAGTACGATGAAAAAAGATCAATTCAACGAGATGTTGCTTGATTTTTTAGCGGGCACGGATTTTAAAGAGTATGACGGGGTGACAGTTTATCGGAAGGAGCGCTAATCCTTAAATCAGGAGGGAACTTATTATCGGAGAAGCTTTCGTCAAAATTGAAAAATACCAGGAAAGATGGCCAAGAGAATTCGAAGCAGAGAAAAAAGCATTATCAGGTGCCTTAAAAGAAGACATCCTTTCCATTGAACATATCGGAAGTACCTCTGTTCCAGGCTTAGCGGCTAAACCAATTTTGGATATTGCTGCAGGAGTAACTGATTTGAGAGCGGCTGAGTTATATATCGGGCCATTGAAGGAGTTCGGATATGAATTTGTGCACCATCCGCACTTCCCCCAAAGGCGATTCTTTCGCAGGGGTGAATGGGGAGCCGGAACCCACCACCTTCATCTCTATGTATATCAAAGTGAAAGCTGGAACAACCAGATTCTTTTCAGGGACTATTTGCGGAATAACAGTGACGCAATGAGAGAATATGAAAGGCTGAAAGTAGAATTGGCACGAAAATATGCTTCTGACAGAACAGCTTATACCGAAGGAAAGGGACCATTTGTTGAGGGGATTTTAGCAAAAGCGAAGAACGTTTGGCGGACGATGCTCTGATGCATCCTTTGTTTGCGGAAAATTTAAAACCGATAACGGGTAGCCGCTATCGGTTTTACTTGTTCTGATTTAAATTGCGGCCTTCTCCCCCGCTAAACCCTCGCTGTCTCAAGAATCTTCTCTTTCACCGCTTCCGTTACAGCTCTCGTATTGGCCGTTCCCCCAATATCAGGCGTTTTTATACCCGCTTCCGTCACCTCTTCCATGCTATCCATCAGGACTTGTCCGAGCTCCTCAAATCCAAAATGGTCGAGCATCATCTTCGCAGTCCAGATTTGGCCGATTGGGTTGGCGATCCCTTTACCTGCAATGTCCGGCGCAGATCCATGAACAGGTTCGAACATGGACGGGTAGCGACCTTCCAGGTTAAGGTTGGCGGATGGAGCAATCCCGATGCTTCCCATGATGGCGGAGCCGATGTCTGTTAAAATGTCTCCAAATAAGTTGCTTGCGACCACGACATCGAACTCAGCCGGTTTACTTACGAAAAAAGCGGCGAGTGCATCGATATGCGTGGATTGGGTATGTACATGAGGATACTCTGCTGCCACGGACTTTGTCACTTCATCCCAGAATGGCATGGAATGCACAATGCCGTTTGATTTCGTCGCGCTCACTAAACGGTTGTTTCGTTTTTCTGCGAGCTGAAATGCATAGCGGATGACCTTTTCTGTCGCCCTTCTGGTGAACACTGCGTTCTGGATGGCCATCTCATGCTCTCCCCGGTGAATGCGCCCCCCGACTTCACTGTATTCGCCTTCGCTGTTTTCCCGAATCACGATCAGATCGAAGTCTTTCGGATTGGCAAGGGGTGAGGTGATACCCTTCACTTTTTTGGCAGGCCGGACATTTACGGAAAGCTCAAATTCTCTCCGGATTTTAATGAGCATCCCCCATAAGGAAATGTGATCCGGCACAATCGCAGGATTTCCCACGGCACCGAGGAAGATTGCTTCAAACTGGCTGAGGGTTGAAATAGCATCCTTCGGCATCATTTCTCCGTGCTTGCTATAGTAATCACAGCTCCAAGGAAAATCTGTGAAGGAAAACTCAACCCCTCCATGAGCTCTTGCAAGAGTATGAAGCACATCCTTCGCGGCTTCTGTGACTTCGACTCCTACTCCATCTCCTGGCAACGCAGCTATTTCAATTTTTCTCATCTTGAACACGCTCCCTACCTATGATTTGAATGCGTCAGGGAATACCTGCAGATCCACGCCCCAGAGCACAGGCAATAGAAGATACACGGCCCCAACAATCAAGATGACGCAGAAAATGTTTACCCAGAATCCGTGTTTCACCATTTCGGTAATCTTCAGCTTGCCCGTCGCAAAGATAATCGCATTAGGCGGAGTTCCCACCGGCAGCATGAAGGCACAGTTTGCTGCCATTGCTGCAGGGACCATGATTGCATACGGATGAACATTTATGGCCACTGCCAATGAGGCGAGCACCGGCAGGATCATGGTAGCAGTCGCTGTGTTGGATGTGATTTCTGTCAGGAACAGTACAAATGTCGTCACGACAATGATCATAATCAGGAAGTGAACCCCATCCAGCACCTTCAGTTGATTCCCCAGCCATTCAGCAAGACCCGTAGAGCTAAATCCGCCGGCAATGGCCAAACCGCCTCCGAACAGCAGCAGAATTCCCCAAGGAATATCCTTCGCTACACTCCAGTCCAAAAGGCGTTCGCCTTTCTTTTTGGCAGGAATCAAGAAAAAGATGACACCCGCTGTGATGGCGACCATCGTATCATCAATGCCGGGAATGATTCCTTTCCAAAGGAACGTTTGAGAAATCCACATGAAAGCGGCAAAGATGAAGATTATACTGACAGCTTTTTCCTCGAAACTCATTCTTCCAAGTGCCGACTTCTCGTTTCTGATGAGTTCTTTCCCACCGGGGATTTCTTTGATTTTCATAGGATGAGCCACTTTGACAAGGTAAAACCATGTAGAAAACAAAAGCAGGATGACGACAGGAACGGCGAACAGCATCCAGCTTCCGAAGGAAATCTGCACTCCGTAAAGCTCAGAGACGATACCGGCAAGGATGATGTTCGGCGGTGTGCCGATCAGCGTCCCAAGACCCCCGATGGTCCCCGCGTACCCGATCGCAAAAATGAGCACCTTTGAGAACTTCTCCTCCTCAGCCGCCAAGTCTTTGCTGCTCCCTTTCAAAGCCTGGGATACTTGATAGGTAATGGCAGTACCGATCGGAATCATCATCATAACGGCCGCTGTATTGGAAACCCACATAGACAGGAATCCTGTCGCGATCATAAAGCCGAGAACGATATTCGACGTGCTTGTCCCGACAACCGAGATGATGTTCAAAGCAATTCGTTTATGCAGATTCCATTTTTCCATGGCAAGGGCAATCATGAAGCCGCCAAGGAACAAGAAGACGATGGGGTTCCCATAGCTCGCAGTCACCTCGTCCATGGGAAGCGCGCTCGTGATGGGTAAAAGAATGATCGGCAATAAAGAGGTGGCGGGAATCGGGATCGCTTCCGTGATCCACCAGGTTGCGACCCACAGTGTGATGGCAAACACCATGCGCCCCTCACTGCTCAGCTCTTCCGGAGAAAAGAAAAGAACAGAAAGCAGGAAAAGGAGCGGACCAAGGATCAGTCCGATTAGCTGCCCTCTTTTATAACTGCGGGGCTCCGGTTCAATAGACTGGTTCGTTTTCCTGCCGGCCGCAGCCTTTTCCGTACTGCCGGGAATGGCGAATAAAAGCAGCTGCTTCGTTTTATCATGTACCCTCCACATTGAATCCCATAATGCGGTTGCGTTCATCGTGCTCCCCCCTCACATCGATTAAAAGCGCTTACAAACAGAAATTTGCCGAAAGCTCCTGTATTTATGGTACAAGTTATGTTGTTTGTGCGTCAATGTTTTTACAATATAACGATTATTTCGACATTTTTAAACTACTAAATGCATAGGGGGGTTATTTTTCTTTTCCCCGAGAATAGAAACATAGCAACAGCAAAACGCTGAAAGCAGGGGATCAGCTCCTTATGTTTGTTACATTGGACTTGCACGGAAGGACTGTTTGTAGTGCCTTACAAAGTCTTCGATTAGAAGGGACCTTTGAGTGGATATGCGTGGACATGGATGGTAATAGTCGTTCCTCTTAGGGTGTGCTTTTCCGAAGTAAGGGATGTTTGATTCTGTTATTTGCTCCATCCATTTCCGCTTACTCTCGTTTAAGTTCTTCCATTTACTTTTGTATTTGACACCCCACCCCAGCAGAATCCATGGGTGTTCCTTTAACTCTTCTGCAGAAGCGAGCGATTCTTCTAAATCGTATTCGCCAGATGATACAAGGTTTTCAAACTTTATAATGGCTTTCTCAGAGCTTGCTTCCTGGAGGTTAAACAAATTATAGATATGCAGTCTTCCCGAACGTTCTTGGGACTCTTCCCGAATTCTGTGAATAAATGAGATTAGCTGATTCATCGTTGGATCAATTGTTATTTTTCCGTCAAGAACACCTTTTGAAGAGCCTGGATTCAGCAGCAAACAGGCCCCTAGAGACTCTGTTGAATCCCCCCACTGAAGATACGCTGAAGTCCGATACGTTTCGTTCCCCTTTTTTACAAAAGTGCCATAAGCAACTGGTTTATCCATATCCGCTCCTCCTTAATAATTACTCAAATTCATCAATAACCGAATTCATCCGTTTTACAGCTCGCATTTCACACCAACTGATTTGCCCGGACTGAAAAACAGCCAATACTATATTTTACATAATTATACAACAACCCAACCAAAATAAGGGAGCTGCAATCACTGCGCTCCCCTTGTTTTATAAAGTCACTTTTATCTATTCCCAGATATCCTCCAGCTCCCAAACGTCTACTGTAGAAATGGCAGCGGTCCCGCCTTCTGCAAACACACTCACCCCAAGGCTCGTTTCTTCCGGATAAATCCGGTTAGAGAGAACAGTCAGCCCGTCTTCGGTAAAGATTTCTACGGAGGAGCGGTCGAGGAACAGGTGGAGAATGAGCTCCTCCTGTCCTTTTGTATTTAATGGGGTCATACGGATTCCGCCGGGACCCTCGCCTGAAGCGGTTGTGTCGACCACAAGCTTTTGTTCATTCTGATCAATATATATTCTCGTTTGCTGACGGAAGTCTTCGCTGCACCGGACGAGAAGTCCTGCTTTCTGCGCAGTGCCATCCAGCTTCAGACTTACCAGAAGCTCCAGGGCCGCCCCGTTTGCTACAGGGAGGATGGACTGAGTTTCATCCAGCAGCAGATTTTCCTTATGCGAATGCCGGCCCCTTAATTTTTTCAGCTCTTCAACAGGCTGCATGGCGAGCCTGCCATCGTGTGTAAGCAGCAGCTCTCTCGGAATGGTCAGAGCGCCGGACCAGCCGTGCTGCTGGGTTGGCATTTGAGAATCCCACATGTCCATCCATCCAAATAAGATATAGCGGCCATGCTTGTCTTTCATGGTTTGTGCAGCATAAAAGTCGAAGCCTTTGTCGAGCTCTTCAAACGTGTCATAGGTGAACCGCCCGGTTGAATAGTCCAAATCCCCGGTAAGGTAGACTGTCTGGAATCTATTCTGATAGCGGTCTCCGACCGGTTCCATGCCTTGAGGTGACATGATCAGGACATGCCGTCCGCCTATTTCAATCAGATCGGGGCATTCCCACATGTAGCCTTGAAGGCCGTTGCTTTCCAGCATAACACCGACATACTCCCAATTATGAAGGTCTTTCGATTTGTAAAGGACAACCTTTCCGATGTCTCCCTTTCTCGTTCCGAGGACCATATACCACGATTCTCCATGCTTCCATACTTTCGGATCCCGGAAGTGGCCGCTTCCTTCAGAAGGCGGCGCGGAGATGACCGGGTTGCCTGGATATTTCGTAAAAACTTTCCCATCCTCGCTCGTCGCAATACACTGAACCTGTTCAACGAGATCTTTTTCCTGATCAATGAAAACGTGCCCCGTATAAATGAGGGTAAGTTTTCCGTTATCATCTACAGCACTTCCCGAAAAGCAGCCGTCTGCATCATAAATTTCACCTGGGGTCAGTGCAATCGGCTCATGCTTCCAATGGACAAGGTCTGTGCTCTTAACATGGCCCCAGTGCATTGGCCCCCAAGTGACCCCATGCGGGTGGTGCTGATAAAAGATATGGTATTCCCCGTTCCAGTGCACCAGCCCGTTCGGATCATTCATCCAGTTCTTTGGAGGCATGATATGGTAGGCAAGCTTAAAGGGATCTCTTGACACAGGTACAGCGTCTAGTACATTCTGTATGTCTTTTGCCATTCCAGCATTCCTCCTTGTTAGTTCGTACTTTCCCTTATTACCAGTTCCGTAGGCAAATAGTAATCCTGAAATGGCTGGGATGGGTCCTCGATCCGGCTGATCAAAGCTTCCGCTGCCTTTACACCGAGTTCAAATGCAGGCTGCTTAACGACTGTCAGCGGCGGAGAAGTAATTTTTGCCCAATCATAGTCGTCGTAGCCGATAATTTTTATTTCTTCAGGAATCTTAATTTTTCTCTCATTAAAAAACGAAATAGCTCCCATTGTCATAATGTTGTTCGCAATCATAACAGAGGAAGGCTTTCCGGTTTCCCACAGCTCTCTGGCAAGCCTGTATCCTTCCTCAAAGGTAGCAGGTCCTATCTTGACCAGCTCTGGACGGAAGGGGAAATGATAGTCTTTCAGTGCCTGTTTATAGCCCTCGAAACGTGCATCGCTTGTTGTCAGCCCAAGTTCACCAGAGATAAATCCAACCTTGGATCCGCTCCGTTCAAGCAAACTCCCTACTGCTTCACGCGATCCGTTCAGGTTATCCGCAAGCACGCAGTCTCCTATTAAGTCGTTTGGTTTCCGGTCAATGAACACGACCGGATACCGTCCGCTTAACGTCTCATGGAGGTGAGCCGAATCAGGGCTTGCCGGCGCCATGATCAAACCGTCAATCAGCTGTGTGTTAAAAGACTTAATCTGCTCATTTTCAATTTCAATTGACTCGTTTGTATTGCTGAGGATCAGATGATAGCCGTGCTCTCTGAATTTACTCTCAATCCCCTGGGCAATTGACATAAAAAAGAAGTTGGACGTATCAGTCCCCAAGATCGGCACAAGCAGGGCAATGGTCTTGGACTTGGAGCTTCTCAGACTGCGCGCGATTGAATTCGGCCGATAATCAAGCTCCTTCATCACCTGCATGACCTTCAATTTTGTTTTCTCAGATACGTAACGGGTCTCGTTTATTACGTGGGAAACGGTAGCTGTAGAGACACCTGCAAGCTCCGCTACATCCTTCATTGAAGAAAATTTGTCATTTGTATTCAGCATTTCATCACCTTATATGTGCATTTATTGTGAAGCATAGTCAGCCTGCTGTGTATATTTTGTAAACAGATCCATGCAGCTGCCAAACACAAGAGCAGTGTATAAGCTCGGCAGCATGAGAATAGCAGCGGGAAATGCCAGGATTAGCATGAAAAACAGATAAAGGGAGAGTCCGAGAAAAATCGCTTTAAGCGGAAAGGCTACCAGAATGATCAGACTGTTGCGGATCACACCTTTCGAATCCGCATCAAAATGGACGGCAGCAGCGAAGATATACAAGCTCACAAGCAGAAATAAAAAAACAAGAACCGAGAGAGCGGTTTCAAAGATCACCTGATTGGCTGCTTTTGCCCAAAAGAGATCAGCAGCAATCAGCATAGCCGCCGCAGTCCAGCCAATAGCTAACTTCCAGTGCTGCCGGAAAGTGCGGTGAAAATGATTCCAGTAGGTCTTCATAAGACCAGCCTCAGATTCTTTTTTCAAATAATGCTGCCTTACCACTGCAAAAAGTGCAGCGGTTGCCGGAAAGATGGTAATGATAGGCAGGCAGCTGATAAACCAAATTACATTCACAAGCATAAAATCCGCTGCCTTTGAAATAAAGCGGGAATTCCTCTTATTTACGATATTCATTCTCTTTCCCCCTTTCTCTGCTGTTCAGTCAGTAATAGATGGATTTCATTCTCCAGATATTCAGCGCATTAATCTTGAGATCGTCCGGTCCATCTAACCGGATTCCCAAAGCATCCAGGCTGTCCGGATACGTTCTGGTCGTCAGCGTCTGGGAGTTATTGAGGTACACTTCAATTAACGATTTATCCAGAAGCAGCCTTACCTTAAGGACCGGGAGCCGTTTTTCAAGCTTACCTCCCTGGATGCCTCCCGTTTTTTCTGCGGGATCGCGTGTTGATCTTGTCCGGTCTGCTGAAAAACGGTTCTCTGCTGCATCATACAGGAAAACCGTTTCCTCTTCCTGATCCGGTGTCATTCTGACCCTTAGGGCAAAGGAACGCTCTGCTTCCACCTCTAACAAGATATCAAGCATATCTCCCTTTACCTCTTTTAGGTAAGGCTGTGCTTCCTTTGCCGTCACTTCAGATAAAGCAAGCAGAGCTTCTTCTCTGAGTGATTCCGCCGCATCTGCCGGTTCCACCAGTAAACCGCCTTCTGCATCAAGGGAAAGCTGAACTGGCATACCTGCTGTGTGCGCCCATCCGGATTCATATTCTTTCTCTACTGTACGCTCCCCTTGAGCGATTGTAAATAATAGGATTTTCCCTGTGTGCGGGTCAATCATTCCGCTTGGACCTGTGAAATGAAACAGACCCAGATCAATCAGCTTCGGTTCTTCAAAATCCGGAAGGAACGCTGCTTCCTCTGCTTTCCATTCTCCAATCCAATAGTACACTTCTACATGCGCCCCTTTTCCAACCGGGCTGATGAGAAGGATGTGCTTTTCCGGACTAATCGGCAGCAGGACTGGCAGCTCCCAGATTTCACCGAGATGCGGGTATTTTTCATGAGGGAAATCCATTAGAAACCCTTTAAAATCCCACTTTGTCAGGTTATCAGATACAAAGACGGGAATCGTCCCGCCCTTCCCTTCAAACCCTGACGCCACAAGCTGAAACCATCGGCCATCTTCCTTCCAAACGAAGGGATCCCGGAATCCATCATGGTGCAGATTCATCCCCTCTGGCTGTGTGACAACCGGAAGCGGATGCTTTTTCCATTCTTTGAGTTCCAGATCTCCTGTTTCTTTAACTGTACTGTAAGCCAGGCCCGTCATCTGGTTTGGAGTAAAGGAACTGTTGCCCGCTGTGAAAAACAAGACCGGATTGCCTTCTTCATCAAACGAAGCACTTCCGGACCAGGTACCGATGGGATCAACTTCAAATTTCCCCGGAGCAAGCGCCACCGGAAGGTCCTTCCAGTGGATCAGATCTTCACTTATCCAGTGACCCCAGTGGATATTTCCCCAAAAGGGCCCCTGAGGGTTGTGCTGATAAAACAAATGATATTTCCCTTTATAAAAGAAAGGAGCATGTGGCTCATTCATCCAGTGGCCGGGCGGGGAAGCGTGAAACTGCGGCCTGTGGCGATCCTGCTTCCACTCATTCCTGTTAAGGCCAATCTGATCCTCTGTGACAGGCGGAGGAGAATGAAAGAGCGCTGATGCACCCTCCTGTGCAACCGCTTCTCCAACGAATTTCACTTCATCCATCAGACCGCTGAACATATTGGGAATGAAGACACCAGCAATCCGTTCTTCTTCATTATGTTTACCGATCATAAGCGGAGCGTCCGATGGTTTACATGCGAAATTGTGAACCTTCCTGTCTGCTGCTTTTTCGCCATTTACGTACAGAGATATACTGCTGTTGGATACAGCGGCAATAAGCTGGCTCCAGCTCCCTCTTTCAAGCGGTTTGTCAGCAGACAGCTCGATCCATTCCGCACCTGAACCCGCTTGAAATACGGCACACCCATCTCCATCAAGTCCAAGCAAGAATCCTGTCTGATCCCTTCTGCTGTGCTGATTGATGATGGCGGAGGGGGCTTGGCTGTACCCGCTGAAATTGCGTGGAGCAATCCATACTTCGATTGTAAAGGCATCAATTTGGTCCAGTTTATATTCAGATTCCAGATAACTGGAGTATCCATCCAGCCATAGTGCGGCAGATGCCCTTCCCTTTCTCCATTGCGGCCTTAGACCACGGTCGTTTTTGTATAAAAGCGGGGGCTTCGGAAGCACTTGATTATGTACGGTATTACCGTCCCCTTCATTAAATATCCAGTGTACGAAATTGCTGCTCAATATGGTTTCCTCCTTCCTGCAGAGAGTTGAAACAGAACTGGAGCCTATCAAGCTCCAGTTCCTCATCACTCTTATTTTTTATTAAAGTCATCCAGTCCTTTTTGATAAATCTGCATCATCTCGGAAAGACCCATATCTTCCAGCTGCTGGACGTAATCATCCCATTCTTCTTCAATGCCGCCTTCCAAAAGCCATTGTGCCTGCTTCTGGTTCACCACTTCTTTGATTTCTGCCTCGATTTGTTCTTTTGTCTGCAAATCCTGTTCAGAGAAGAGAACTTGCGGATAATTTTCTTTTTCCAAATACGGCTCATAAATCGCTTTCAGATCCTTCAGTCTTTCTTTTGCACGAGGTTCCATATCAACAACCGTTCCGAAGTGCTCCTTCAGGATAACAACCGGACCGTTTGGAGCGACTTTCTGACGAAGCTCTCCCATCGCTACATCCTTCGGAATCTCTTTATTTACAAGCATTCCGTTTTCATCTTCTTCAAAAATCGTACCGATCGGCCCCCAGCTGATCTGGGCGGACATTTTCGGCTCATACAGCTGATCAGCCCAGCGCATCGTGATTTCAGGGTTTTTGTTGGCGGATGTGATCACGAATGCTGCCCTGCCGTAATCGGAGTTGTTGGAGCGGCCGATTAGCTGGGTTCCATCCGGACCTTTAAGAGGCGGAAGCAGAACATAATCGCCTTTGCGTTCAGGTCCAACTACTTCTTCTGTTTCCCACCAGATGTAAGACCCCAGGGACGGATCCTCCGTTTTCCCTTTTGCCAGGTATTGAGGGGCTTCCTGTGTAAAGGATTCAGGATCGATCAGGCCTTCTTTTACCCACTCATGATAATACTTGATTGCTTCCTTGTATTCAGGCTGGACCGCCGTATAAATGACTTTGCCGTCACGGACGATGCGGTGCTCCGTGTTATCTGCCATTCCAAATGGAGCGAACAGGTCTCCATTGTTTCCTGTCCAGAAATTGTACATAAAGCTCAGCGGAATCTCATCCTGTTTTCCGTTTCCATTCGGATCCTTTTCTTTAAATGCTTTCAGTACTTTATAGTATTCATCAAGTGTCTCTGGCATTTTCAAACCAAGCTTATCAAGCCATGCTTTATTGATGGAGTGAAAGTTCGGCACCGCTCCAAGACCCATTTCTTCAGCTCGCGGCAGAGAATAAATGTGGCCGTCCGGTGCTGTAACCATTTGTTTTAATTCCGGGCGTTTTTCAAATACCTTCTGAATGTTCGGCGCATATTTCTCGATTAGATCTTCAAGAGGAACGATGGAACCATTCGCTCCAGCTGTAATGATGTCTGTATCAGAAAATTGTGCATCATAGAAAGCATCCGGCAAATCACCGCTTGACAGCATCAGGTTCTTTTTCTCCTGATAGCCTTCAGACGGAATATTGTTCCACTTGATATGAACCCCTGTTGATTTTTCCAGGCTCTTCACAATGTCCATTTCTCCGTAGTTCGGAGCGAGCGGCGCTTTCGGCGACACAAAGTTCAGGGTCACTTTTTCCTCTACAATCGGAAGCCCTGTTTTATTGAACGCTGCCTCACTTTTCTCTTTCTCCCCGGAAGTCTGATTCGAACAGGCCCCCAGCAGGCAAACCGTGCTGATCATAAGTGCACTGACTGCTTTTACCCCTTTTTTCATTTGATTTCCCCCTTATTTTTTTTGCTTGAATCCCCTCTTAATCAGCCTTTAATCCCGCCAATCAGAGCCCCTTTGACAAAATACTTTTGCACAAAAGGATAAACAATGAGCAATGGCAGAGCGGCTACAATGATGACCCCATACTTGATCAGTTCAGCCAGCCTTCTTTGTGCAGCATAAGAAGCAACATCTCCCACCATATTTGCCGCCGCCTCATTCTGGATTAGAATGTTTCTTAATATCAGCTGAAGCGGATAAAGCCCTTCGTCGTTGAGATAAATCAGTGCATCAAAATATGAATTCCAGTGTCCGACCGCGTAAAAGAGGACAAGCACAGCGATGATCGGTTTGGACAGCGGAAGAACGACCTTTAAAAAGAATTTTGTATTGGAGCAGCCGTCAATCTTGGCCGCTTCCAGAAGTTCATCCGGAATATTGCTCTGAAAAAACGTCCTTGCAACAATGAGGTTCCAGACGGCAATGGCTTTTGGCAAAATCATCGCCCAGATGGTGTTAACGAGGCCAAGGTTTTTCACGACAAGATACGTAGGAATCAGCCCGCCGGAGAAAAACATCGTAAAGATGAACAGCAGCATAAAAATGTTCCGCCCTGCTAAATCTTTTCTGGATAGCGCGTACGCCGCCATTAAAGTCAGCACAACGTTGACTGCTGTTCCAAGCACTGTGTAAATGACCGTATTTTTATATCCAAGCCAGATCATCTCATCCTGGAAAATCCGTTTATAGCCTTCAAACGTAATTTCCTTTGGCAGCAGCCAGACATCCCCTGAATAAATACGGTCCGGGTTGCTGATGGAGGCAATGACGACAAAGTAGAGCGGATACAGGACCAGGATGGCGATGATGGTCAAAACGGTTATATTCAGTACATCAAAGATCCGGTCTTCCTTTGATTTGCGGGCCCAGCGCCGCGGTTTGTTCATTGTGATCTGTTCCATTTCTCCGCCTCCTACCACAAGCCGTTTCCGGAAATTCTTTTCGCTGCACGGTTAACCAGCCAAAGCAGCACAAGGTTGATTACGGCATTAAATAGACCAACGGCAGCAGCGAAACTGTATTGTGCTTGCTGCAGCCCTGTTTTGTACACGTATGTAGGAATAATCTCAGCTGTTGGGGCGTTCAAAGGGGTCTGCAGCAGGAAAGCCTTTTCAAAACCAATGTTCATAATGTTTCCTACTGATAATACGAGCAGGATGACCGCAATCGGCAAGATAGCCGGAATATCCACATGGAGAATTCTTTGCCACTTATTTGCTCCATCCATGACTGCTGCTTCATGAATCTCAGGACTGACTCCGGCCAGTGCCGCTAAATAAATAATAGCTGCCCAGCCCGTCTCCTGCCATAAGCCTGAACCGATATAAAGGGGCTGGAACCATTCTGCCTTCGCCATGAAGTTAACGGGATCTCCTCCGAGCAGGACAATGATGGAGTTCGCAAGCCCTTTATTGGAAAAGAAAACGAAAATCATACCCGCCAGCACGACGACTGAAATAAAATGCGGAGCATAAATAACGGTCTGAATGAAGCGTTTATACCGTTCCTGTGCAAGCTGATTCAGCATCAGTGCCAAAATGATCGGCAACGGAAAACCGAACAGCAGCTGCAGAAGGCTAAGAGAAATCGTATTCTCCATCAGCTTCGCAAATTGAAATGAATTGAAGAATCGTTCGAAGTGCTCAAAGCCAACCCAAGGGCTTCCATTGATCCCAAGTGTGGGAACAAAATCTTTAAAAGCGATGATGACTCCTTGCATTGGTACATAATGAAACACAATAAAATAAACAAGTGCGGGAAGAAGGAAAAGATAAAGTTCATAATTCTGGAGGACGCGCTTCCACTTCGCAGATCTCATTTGTTTCTTTGTCTCAAGCTCAATGACCATGACTTCACTGTGCTGTAATTTTTGCTGCAGCTTCATCTCAGACCCCCTTCTCAGGTAATCGATTACGTAATTAATGTTATCGCTTCCATTTTTTATTTAATCGATTACGTAATCGTTTAAATAGATAGTATCCTATATAGAGAGAGATGGTCAATATCGTTTTTTGAAAATTAGAAAATAAAGTTAATTAATAAAGTTATCCTTTTTTCTTGTGTACTCAACCACCTTTACACCGAATAAAGGTATTACATACAACCCAAAGTGAGGTGGCATCCATGTGTACAAATATTGCGATTCCTTTTTCATATAAGCACCAGTCTCTCGTTTCAGCAAGAACGATGGACTGGGTAGAGGTACTGCCAACATCGGTTGATTTTGTCCCCAGGGGGCAGTCCTTTCCTGCAGTCAAAGAACCTGGTGAAATCAAGTGGAGAAATAAGTTTGCGTTTGTTGGTGCAGGCTTTAATGGGCTCAAGCCTGGTTTAGGAACCTGTTTTTATTATGATGGGTTAAATGAGGCGGGGCTTTCTGCTGCATCCTTATTTTTAGGGTGTACGGAATACCCGAAGCGCGGGCCCTCCCAGCTTTCTAGCGTGAACATAGTTGCTTACGCTTTAGGAAACTTCCAAAACGTGGAGGAAGCTGAGGCGGGGCTTTCTAAATTGACCACTATTAAATCAGCTGTTTTTCCGAATGCAACCTTCCACTACATAATCAGTGATGCCTCAGCAAATCATCTCGTCGTTGAATTTGTTGGCGGGAAAATGAAGACGTATCGAACTGAACTCGGCGTACTGACAAACGATCCCCCATACGATTGGCATCTGAACAACCTTGTTCTTTATGAACAGCTGTCACTGACAGACAAATGCAACCAAATTTGCGGAAGTGAGCTTGTCGGCAGCGGACAGCTTGGCATACCAGGTGATCCGACCTCCCAGTCGCGCTTTGTCCGCGCATCCTTTCTGCAGCAGACTCAATTCTCCCCTGCTACTATTCAGCAGGGCATCGGAGCTGCCCGGCAAATCATCCAGACCCTCTCCGTACCGGTCGGAACCGTTTATTTAAGAGAATACGAAGGTGTCTATGATTGGACACAATGGACAGTTATCAGAGATCACAATAATCTCGGATACTACTTTTTTACGGATTTTAACAGCACTTTGTATGGGATCAAGTTTAAAGAGCTCGATCTGGATGGCAGGTTTACAATCGGTGTGGATATTGAGCAGCCGGGCTGGGTTGAGGATCTATCATATAAGTTTCAGAAGTAGGTGGGTGTCTTTTGTGCGGTTGGGCATGGTACGTGATATATACTCCTATTTCACGTTCAGGGGGTCCGCCACGTTTTGTCGAATCTCCCCGAAAAATCGATATATCAGGATTTTCGCCGATATATTTTTATTTTCGTCGATATATCCTGATTTTCGTCTATATATTTAAAATTTCGTCGATTTATTCAAATTTTCGCCGATATCTGATTTCCGTTTAATCGGGAGGGGCTTGAAATCCCAGCTTCACGCCCCAGCTTAGGAAAGCAATTCATCTCACACTGTTTTGAACACCTTTAAGTCCAATAACGGTGTGATTCTTCTCAAATTTATCCGGAAACTGCCGCCTATTTGCCGCCAATCAGCGTCCGATGCCTACATTTTTCTGTCTAACCACTCCATTCAGCCTCTCTGAGCATACATACATCCCAACTGCGCAAACAGCAATGAAGCATGGAAATACAGCAATAGAAGTCTGCGAAGCAACGAAGCCAAGAAGAGGCGGCAGCAAGGTGCTGCCGGTGTAGGCGACAGCCATCTGGTACCCCATGATGGTCTGGGAATGGGTTTTGCCGAACCGGGCCGGAGTTTCGTGGAGCATGCTTGGGAAAATGGGTGCCAGTCCAAAACCGATCACGACGAACCCGACCAGGGTGAAGGGCAGCGGCAATGGCAGCAGCATCAGTGCCGCACCCGCTAATGCGATGATTTGCCCATAGCGGATGAGCGTAAGATTGTTCAACTTGAATGTGATAAAACCTGTTAAGAACCTCCCTGCCGTCAGACCGCCCCAATAAAGAGAGACCCATTGTGCCGCTTCCGCAGCGGAGAGTTCTTTTACGTTAACGAGGTAACTGCTCCCCCAAAGCCCAACTGTTGCTTCCGCCCCGCAATAAAAGAGGAATGACAGCATGGCAAGCTTCACGCCTTTAATTTGCAGAGGCTTTACATGGCTTTCTTCCGGCACCGCTTCATCCGGTGATGCCGCACTGTTCTTTTTCCATAAAGGCAGAGAAAACAGCAAAACCGCTGCCAGCGCGAACTGAATGATGGAAATGGTCAGGTAACCGTTTCTCCACAGCTGCTGGCCTGAGATAAACTGCGCCATGATGATTGGCCCGAGTGTAGCGCCCACTCCCCAAAAGCTGTGCAGCCAGCTCATGTGATGGGCCTTATAATGCAAAGCAACATAATTGTTCAGGGCCGTATCCACGGCTCCGGCTCCAAGCCCGAGAGGAATAGCGAAAACAAATAGCCAGACGACGGATGGCGCCAAATAAAAGCCGAGCAGAGCGCCAGCCGTCAGCAGACCGCTGAAAAAAGTGACGGTTCCTGTCCCGAAACGTGCAATGATTCTGCCGCTGAGCAGGCTCGAAACGATCGTCCCGCCAGCAATGACCATAAACAGAAGTCCCGCCATTTCAAGCGGAGCTCCGAGCTCCTGCTGCATCACCGGCCAGGCGGCCCCGAGCAGGGAATCGGGCAATCCAAGACTGATAAAAGCCAAGTAGATTATAAGTAAGAGTAATAAGGTCATATGTATGCCTCCCAGCTGATTAAAAATTATACAAGTGCGTCAAGGCAAAGCGTTTGCAGCCCATACAGGTAGTCCTGCTCCCAGTCACTTACCGTGAACTCGGGCAGATGCTCGGCCGGCACATATTTTGAGCTGCCGCTCACAATATCGTGTATCGCATTTACTTCCCCTTTGCAAAAAATAAAAGTGTGGGGATTGAGAATGGCTGTGTACGCTGCGGCCAGCCGGCAGACGGCATCTATTCCCTTTTCACCACTGATCGCCTGGCCAAAATTCATGTGATCAAATTGAGGAACAAATGAAACCTCTCCAGAGAAAAACGTGCTTCCGCGCACTACTTCCCCGTTTAGCATGACTCCTGCACCGGGGCCATTTTGGCCTGCATACAAATAAACGAGCGACTGACCCTTCAGGCTCCTGCTGGCGGAATAGCCGAGAACCGCTGCATTCATATCATTTTCAATAACGACCGGAATCGAAAAACGGCGTTCATAATACCCTTTTAGATCATAATTCTCAAACTCTTCATACCCGGGAATATAGAAAATCCGGCCGCCATTCACAGACCCCGGTACTCCGATCGCCATCGAACGGATGCGCGGAAAAGCTTCCATGATCCCTTCCAGGCATGCAGTCAGATGAGCCAGGCCATCATCGGTAAGCACGGAAGGAGCCTTACCTTGATCCTTCACTTCTCCATCGCAATTGAACACCGTGTATTTTGTCTCCGATTTCTCAAGAAAAATGGCCAGGCCCAGCCTGTGCTCAGGATTGTACCGGTAACGCTTCGCCCTCCTGCCGCCGCTGGAATCATCCAAACCGGCCGCAAGAATTTCCCCTTCCTTCTCCATCTCAGCGAGAAACTTGCTGATCGTCGGAAAGCTGATTCCCAAGACCTCACTGAGTTCAACCTTCGTTGCACTCCCCTGCCGCAAAAGTGCGGTGCGGATGCCTTTTAGAATTTTCTTTTTGATCATTTTCGGATTTGAACCTATTTCGTCCACTGTATTCACCGCCTTGAACACTTATTAAATACGTTTAATAAGTAACGAGAGAACTATACCATAGGTGTTTGGGGAGTACAATGGGGAGGTTCAATTAAAAAGGCAGCCTAGTATCTGGCAGCCCTTTTTAACGTTCCTTCTTTGAATAGATTATTTTACCAACTTCTTTTATATGGGATTGCAAATTTTCGTTTTGGATTTGTTCAAAGTGTACGACGTCAAAAAAATAAGGTAACGGGAACTCTTCATTCAGCAGATCATCTAATTTGTATATGGTTTTGGATGAAATGCGATCCCCATATACCACAAGATCCACATCTGAACCCTTTTTATAGTTTCCTTGGGCTCTGCTTCCGAAAATTGCCGCTTTTTCAATGTCTTCAAACTGGCTTAGTGCTTCATTTATATATTCGAAATCCTTTTGGATTAGTCCGTACATGGTTACAGCTCCTTGCTAATTAAGTCATAAATCTGTTTGAAGACAAAAATACACTATGGTAGCCCCCATACCTATTCACTTTAATTATAACTCTAATTTCCAAATAATATCAGTCTTTAATCAATCCAAAAAAAGGACTACGCTCAGTACATGCTGATTGGAGGGGACATGATGTTAGATTATCGAATAAGGAACGCAGAGGGTTTTTCAGAAAAGATTGGGGAGCTCGTCTCTATGCTGGAGCACTCTAGAGCGGTAACTTTAGAAGAAGTGAAGGATTTAAGCAAAGCTGATTTGGATCATCTGGTAGACGGTGGCTCTAATTCAATTGGGTCCCTCTTACTGCATATTGCTTCCATTGAGTATGTGCACCAGGTGATATCCTTTGAAAAACGTGATTTAAGTGAGTCAGAGCTGATTCGATGGAAGCCCGCTCTGGAGCTTGGAGAAGCTGCCAGAAATGATATTAGGCATTTTGACATTCACTTCTATTTTAATGAATTGGCCAAA
Source organism: Metabacillus mangrovi (assembly GCF_009711125.1). Classification (GTDB taxonomy): domain Bacteria; phylum Bacillota; class Bacilli; order Bacillales; family Bacillaceae; genus Metabacillus_B; species Metabacillus_B mangrovi. Next base: position 59,538 of record NZ_WMIB01000020.1, read on the forward strand.
GTCAGACTTTTAAAGCTCAAGGAACTAAATGATGGATGGCTACTAGAAGAAGACACGTGGAGTAACGGAGTGCGTTATAATAACCATTATCTCTGGTTTCACGTCATGGAAGATGAAATCAATCACCGCGGCCAGATTCGAATGCTGAAGAGAATCCACTCTGGCAAGTCTATACGTTTCTAAGATTACAAAAAAACCGCCAAATACGGCGGCCCAAAAAACTATTCAGCTCTCTATCGGTTTCGTCTCCTCCACCGTTCCAAACGGGTGCTCCGGCGGGGCGTAAATGACGTAGACTTTCATCGGACGATTGCCTGTATTGGTGACGTTGTGCCATTTTCCTGCAGGAATCATGATGGCGTAGTCCTCATAGGCCATTACCTGAAACGTTAGGTTTTCTTTGCTGTCCCCCATTTGAACAAGGCCCTGGCCTTCTTCGATGCGGATGAACTGATCGGTTTCGGGATGAACCTCCAAGCCGATATCATCGCCCACATTGATGCTCATCACGGTGACCTGAAAATGCTTGCCGGTCCAGAGTGCTGTCCGGTAATTGGTGTTCTGCCTGGTGGCTTGATCAATATTGACGACAAACGGTTTTTGCCCATAGTCCTGCAGCTTGATGCTTCCTGGATTCATGTTGCGGCTGTAAGGGTTGAAGTAATAAGAAGGGTGATGCATACCCATGCTCCTCTCCGTCCTGTTCGTACTGACCATTTATTCTATGCAGCCGCCCAGGAGGTGGGAATCGGAAAATTACCGCGGGTTTTTTTCTTCACCCGTCCTTAAATCCACCACTTTCACCGGATTTTTCGGAAGAGGAACTTTCTTGCTGGCTGGAGCGTTTTTCTTGTTCTCGACCCAGTCGACGAGGAGATCGAAGGACTGGTGCGCATAAGGCAGCAGCGGCTGCAATTTTTGATCCGGGTCGGTCTGCTTGTTCCATACGAGGGAGTCGACATGATTGCCGCCTTCAATTGTATAAAGGCGGTGGAATTTTTCTTTGTCCTGCCATCTCACCATTTTTTCATAGCCCTTTGCATGGATGTCCGGGAAAATGAGGGAGTCGAGCGAGCCAGTAAAGCTGATCAGCGGCACATCAATGTCACCTGTGTTGGCGATTTTATTGATGTTTTTCTTCACCTCTTTGTTTCGGCTGCTGTAGTCATAATCCTCAAAAATAGAATCATAGCTGCGGTCCCGTTTCCCATCAGCTGTGAAGTTCAAATAGTTCCGCCAATCCGTTCTGCCAGGAGCGTTCGGGTCAAAATGGTCACGGTAAATATTCAGCGAGACGAACCAGTACACCTGATCGTGATAGGCCCATAGTTTTTCGGAGCCTTTCGGAAGGCCTGCTTTATACATCTGCCTTATTGCTTTTTGCTGTTCTTTCCCCTGTCCGTACAGCGCTTCATCCGCATGTTTTACGACCGTTGTCAGAGAGCTAATCAGGTTCGGCTCCTTCGCTGTCCACAGTACGCCTTCCCAATCCACTCCCCCGTCAAAAAGGCGCGGCTCCCTGGTTTTTTCGGGCCCGTCATTTTCAAGGGCATACCGAACCACATAGCCGCCGTTGGAGATACCGATGGCGTATGTAGGCACTTTATGATTTTTCTTGATCAAATCGCTCGCAGGATTCTTTTTGTCATTTGCTTTGATGAGCTTGTCCGGATAGTTGTCCGCCAGATAGTTCTGGGCAGCCTTTGTGACCTGCCTGAAACGGACATGCCATTCGGCAACACTGTCATCTTCATTGACGAGCGCATTTTTCACCTTCGCAAACGGATCGGATGGGTCGATCTCTCCCTGTGTCCCTTTATCAATCGCAGCAAAAGCATAGCCTTTTTCCAGTACATAGTCACTGAACAGCAAATCAGTGGAGGTTTCATTCCTTGTAGCCGGAATCCCCGCCACGACAAGCTTCCCGTTCCACTGATCCGGAACGCGGATGACAAATTGCGCGTCATCAAACCTCCCCGTCACCTGAGTTCCGGTCACTTCTGCAGGCTTGTACATCTGATGCCAACCGGTTCCCTCAGCCGCACTGCCCCAATTGTAAGGAGCCAGTCCAAGATTACCGTAAAGAGTCGCCTGCTCATACTGCTTCGGATTTTTCGTCGTGAGCCAGTTGCCGTTTTCCCCGTTGAAATAGGTTTCCATCACATTGGCCGCACCTTTGATTGCCGGCCGCACCTCAGTTGTCTGAGCCACCGCATCTGCGTTCACCATAGGACCTGTTGTTAATACTAGAGAAGCTATAATTGTAAGCGTTATCATTTTATTTTTCAATCCGCTTCCTCCTGACTGTTCATTGGTTTTCTCCTCTATTGTATAACCATTTATTTACTGCGGCATGGGGAATAGGGAACAGTTGCAGAAAAAACCGGAGAACCATGTTCTGTTCTCCGGGCGTTCGCAAATAAAGTCCCGATTTTCGCAAATAAAAAATTTTTTTCGCAAATAAGCGGTCGGACTTCGCAAATATCCTGAGATTATCGCAAATAAATGATAGAACCGATTCTGTGTACCGCCTGTTTTGCCTGATAAAGTCGCTTAAATCGGCGTTATTGCTGACTCTGCTACCTTTAGTATGGACTTGCTTATCATAATGGCGGACTATCTTACTCTAATTGCTGACTTTTTCGCTTAATTGCGGACTTTCTTTGATTAATTGCTGACTTCTTCGGATAATTGCTGACTTCCTGGCTGGAATTGCTGACTTTCTTACCTTAATTGCTGACTTTCTTACCTTAATTGCTGACTGCCATGCCATAATTGCTGATTTCCTTAAGTTTCCATCCGTTCCCGTTAATCCACCCCAACCGCAGTCCCGTTCCTGCTCGAATCCGCGACTCCTTTATACCTTCCTTCAGGTCCGTTGATTTCAATGCTTTGAACGTTCCCGATTTCTTCGGATGGGCTGGTGAATTTGTGCCCCATGCTGTTGAGTTTTTCGAGAATTTCTTTCGGCACTCCGCTCTCCTGTCTATAGGAGGTGACGCTGTTTGTGTAAATTCTCGGTTCCTCTACTGCCGCTTGCAGCTCCATTCCATATTCCAGCTTGTTGATGATTGTTTGAAGAACGGAGGTGATGATGGTCGGTCCTCCCGGAGAGCCGACGGTCATCGCCGGTTTTCCATCCTTGAAGACGATGGTCGGGCTCATGCTGCTGAGCGGCCGCTTGTTCGGCTGCACTTCGTTCGCTCCGCCCGGAACGGCGTCAAAGTCCGTCAATTCATTATTCAGCATAAATCCATAACCCGGCACCATAATGCCTGAACCGAATACCTGCTCGATCGTTGTTGTATAGGAAACAACATTCCCCCAGCGGTCGGCTACCGTGAAGTGTGTCGTCTCCCCGACGGCTTTTTGATCCTGCTTCGGCTGCTGATCATAGTTCGCTTGTCCGTTTTCATACTTCCATGGATCTCCCGCTTTCGGAGCCGGGTTCACCCTATCCAATGAAATCAGTTTTTGTCTCTCTGCAATATAGGCCGGATCAAGCAGCCCCTTCGCCGGTACCTTTACAAATTCCGGATCGCCTGCGTAAACTGCCCGGTCGGCGTAGGATAGATGCATCGCTTCAGCCAGCAAGTGATATTTCTGCCATGATTTTTGAGGATACTGGGAAAGATCGAATCCATCCAGTGTTTCAAGCATTTGCAGAAGGAAAATTCCTCCCGAGCTCGGCGGAGGCATGCTGGCTATATCGTAGCCCTGGTACTCTCCCCAAATCGGCTTGTCCCATGTAATGTTGTATTTCTTTAAATCCTTCTTGTTCATCGACCCGCCGAACTTCTGGACCTCTGCAGACATGGCATCCGCGATTTTTCCTTTATAAAATACATCCGAGCCTCTTTTCCGGATAAGCTTGAAGGTTTTCGCCAAATCCTTCTGTCTAAGGATTTCGCCTTCCTTCAGCGGCCTTCCATATGGCACAAATACCTTTCCAGCCACGGTCCGCTGAAGCTTTTCTTTATTATCGCTGATCGCTTTTGCCAAGACGGAATCAATCGGAAAACCTTTTTCCGCAAGCTTGATGGATGGAGAAATGAGCTTTTTCATCGGCTTCGTTCCCCAGCGGTCCAATGCAGCTTCAAGGCCCTTCAAGGTTCCCGGCACGCCCACTGCATTCCCGTGTGTATGCCTCTCCGCAAACGGAATCGGCTTGCCGTCCTCATCTAGAAACATATCCGGCTCCGCACCCCCTGGAGCCCGTTCCCTGCTGTCGACGATAGACGTCTTCTTCGTCTTTGCATCATACACCATCATGAATCCGCCCCCGCCGATCCCCGACATCATCGGCTCCGTCGTATTCAAGGCGAATTGAATTGCCACCGCGGCATCAACCGCATTTCCCCCGTCCTTCAGCACATCCGCCCCAATTTTAGAAGCCTGCGGAGTAGCAGCAGCCACCATTCCTTTGCTGCCGACATCCACCTGACTCATTTTGGTGTGTTTCGAACCCTGCGCTGCCTCCGCCATGAACGGACCAGACCCGACCGCAACGCTGAAGCAAATGAAGAGAGCCATGCTTTTTCTCACTAAACTTTTCATCCATTTTCCTCCCTCTGGAAATTGTCTCCTCTTAACTTTAGGAGGAAAAATGGAAGAGTTCAAATGAAACGATTTAGTTTTCTGAATTTTGTGAGTTTTTACCTTATAGGGTGGGTAGACTACTGAGGCTTAAGGATGAAAAAAATCAGTTTCGCAAATAAACCAGCGATTTTCGCAAATATAAAATTTTTTTCGCGAGTAAGCGGTCAATGTTCGCAAATAAATCTATTTTTCAGCAAATAAATCCCAGCCTGATTCGCTAACAGTCCCTTTATCCAACCACACTTTGAAGCAATCAATAACCGTAGTATAATAGCAGAAAGGAGCTGTGTTATGAGACGATTAAAACCATTGAATGATTTTGTTTTAAGAAGCTTTTTGGAGAAAAAAAAGACAAAGACATCTTGATTGGTTTTCTGAATGCAGTTTTACAAACAGATGTGGAAGACCTGTACATCGTAGAAGAAAAGCTAAGCAAAGACAAAATAGACGATAAGCAAGGGATCCTGGATATTAAAGCCGTTTGCAGTTCTGGTGAAAAAATCAACATCGAAGTTCAGCTGCTTAATGAGTTCAACATGATTGAAAGAACGTTGTTCTACTGGTCTAAATTGTATACAGAAGACCTGAAAGCTGCGGAAAATTATTCAGATTTACACCGAACGATTGCTATCAACATCTTTGGATACAATTTATTTAATGAACATCAAAATTTCCACTCTGTATTCAAAATTCAAAACATCGATACCGGTGAACTCCTTACCAATCTGCTTGAGATTCAATGCATTGAACTGCCTAAGTTCAGTAAGACTAAACCTGATAATAACCCCCTTCACCGCTGGTTATTGTTCTTAACAGAAGATAAAGATCAGCGAAACCTAATGGAGGTGTTAAAGATGGACCAATTGGTGTCTAAAGCAGACGAGAAATTACGCCGGCTGAGTGCTGACGAAGAAGTTATCCGAACGTATCAGCTTAGAGAGAAATATCTATTGGACCTTAATACTCAGGTTAATGGAGCAAGAAA
>NZ_WMIB01000021.1 GCF_009711125.1 Metabacillus mangrovi
GTGGTGATATTCAGAGAGTACTTTGTCCTTTTTCTATTGTCTAGAAAAGGACCTTACACATACATTTATAAACCATCGCGACCAATCCGATAAATTCAGTAATGGATCAAATAACGCCAACAATTAGTAAATAACGCCAGTATTCCGCACCCGAAACTTCCGCAAATCCCCTCCTTCACCAGCCCTGTCCAATCCGCATTTCCCTTCATAGTCTGACAGTAGCCTTGGCTAGATGACTTAGGGACCTTGGACAGGTCGAAGGGAGAATGTGTGTGTTTACTGGAGGATTTGAGAAGATTACCCCGATCAACGGGTTTTCGCCGGATGTGGCGGATGCGAGACAGAATGATTATGCGTGGGCTGTGAGTGAGCTTGGGGATTATTTGTATGTGGGGACGGGGCGGAACATTCCGAACCTGGCGTTTGAGGGAGTCGGGCTGCCGATACCGAAGGCGTTCCTTCCGAACAATGATTACCGGGCGGAGATCTGGCGGATCCGCAAGGACGGGACGAGTGACTGGGAGTTCGATTTCAAGACAGCGGAGACGTCGTTCGGTTTTCGTTTTATGATTCAATATCCGCTTGGTGCACCGGATGCAAAGCTGTATACGGCGGCGACCTCTCCGGATGGTTCCCTGGCGGTCATCTACCGCAGGACGGAGGATGTGAACTGGGTAGCGTTCGCAGGTCTTGAAGGCGGGACTTCCCGTTCAATGGAAGAGCACCTTGGACGCCTGTATGTAGCGACGGTTCCGCTTACGACGGCACAGGAAATTCCGAAGCTGTTCGTCCTGGATGAGACCGGGAACAATTTTGCCCGTATTACGCTGCCTGCTGAAATTACAGGGGAAATTACGGTCATGCAGAGCTTTAACGGCCAGCTGTACATCGGTCTTTCCAAGCAAGGCGGTCTGGATGTATGGAGAACGGTCGACGGCGATCCATCCGGCGAATGGCAGCTTGTCGTCGATCAGGGTGCCGGGGATGCCATCAACTTCGTCGCGTTCGACATGACCATTTTTGATGACGCCATCTACCTCGGCACTGGCATGGTTCCGTTCCTGCCGCTGCTGAACGGCACACCGGTCATTACGAAAGGGTTTGACATCGTGCGAATCGATGCGGACGATACATGGCGCATCATCGTCGGGGGCAAGCCGGATGTGCCGACTGAGCCTGTAACAGGCAACCGGAACCTTGGCTTGTATCCATCTGGCTTCGGCAACCCGTTCAATGCCTACTGCTGGCAGATTCAGAGGTATGACGGGGAGATTTACGCCGGCTCCTTTGATTGGACCGTTGTCATCCCGCCTGGCCTGATGTCGATCTTCGAAGCCATTTTCGGAAGCCCGGATATGGCCTTGCTGATGGGGGAAGAGATGATGGAGGAAATGGTCATGTCCTTCCTGACCAGCAAGGAACTGATTCCCAATCCGTTCTTCGGCTTCGATCTCTGGAAGTCCGGCAATGCTGTTCTATGGACCCCAATCACCTTCAACGGCCTCGGCAATCCGAAAAACTATGGCGTGCGCAACCTGTTCCCGTCTGACAACGGCAATCTCTACCTTGGTACAGCCAACCCGTTCCAGGGCTGCGAGGTATGGGTGAAGGAAGGCGGAAATTCAGAAGCGCCGGCAGGGGATGCAGAGCTTCGTGAAGTCATGGATGGCTTTAAAGACAGCTTGAGAAACCTGCAGAGGTTCTTTGGAAGCAGATAAAGCATGGAAGGTCAGGCCTTAGCGGTCTGGCTTTTTATAATGAGTAAAATGGAAGTTCGTTCCTAACGTGATATACTAAACAGTATAATGGAGGCGGATTCATTGAATGATGCATTGAAGGAACAGGTAATGGTTTTCATGAAAGAAAAAATAAACCCCTATCTTATCGTATTATTCGGATCCGCCGCGAAAGGAACGGACCGGAAAGACAGTGATTATGATCTTGCTTATTTAAGTGATCAGGTTTTAGGGATGTATGATCGGTTTATGCTGGCGCAGGAGCTTGCCGCAATTGTGAACAGGGATGTGGATTTGATTGATTTAAAAGAAGCTACTACCGTATTTGCTGCACAAGTTGTTGGAACTGGACAAACGATTTACTGTAATGATGAGAAACGCAGAGCGATATTTGAAATGAAGACGCTGAAAATGTATGCAAGACTGAATGAGGAACGGGCAATCGTTCTAAAGAGAATCAGGGAAAGCGGGTCGGTGTATGAATAGGGATGTAGTTCTTAACAAGAAAAGATTTTAAAACATTTACGGAGCGTATACTGACAATCACTTAGACAGGGGAATCAAGATGCAGATCATCATTCGGCCTTCACAGAAAAAGGACATGCCGCAGCTGCTTGAGCTGGACCGGCTCATTTGGGACAGCACGAACACACCCGTTTTGCTTCAGTGGGACTCAGCAGAGGAATATGAAAAAGCGTATCCTGCAGGAACACAGATCCTCGCATTGGAAAATGACCGGGTTGCGGGGTACATCACGTCCAAGCCACCAACAAGCCTCCCCTCCAATCGGCACGTCCTCGATATGGCCATCGGCATTCATACGGATTGTCAAGGCAAGGGAGTCGGCCGCCGCCTGATGGAGTACATGCTGCAGACAGCACGTGGACAGGGGGTCCGGAAGATTTCACTCCGGGTCCTTTCCAGCAATGAAAAGGCGATCGCTTTTTATAGAGCGAACGGGTTTAAGGAAGAAGGCAGGCTTCACGAGGAGTTTTTGCTGGATGGGAAGTATGTGGATGATGTGCTGATGTATCGGATGGTGGATTGAATGGTGCATAGGAAAAGAAGAGCAGTGCATAACGGCACTGCTCTTCTTGAAATCTGGTATTTTTATAGGTTTTGATCAACACATGTGTAAGGAGGTGCCAGATGAAGGAATGTCCATTTTGCAATTTGGAATTAATTGAACAGCAGGAAGTAGTATTACGTAATGAACTCTGTATGTTTCTACAGGCTCCACAAGAAGTTTTAGTGGGTTCAGGGCTGATCATTCCAATTAAACATCGTGAAACGGTTTTTGACTTAACCGAAGAAGAATGGTCAGCTGCATATGGATTACTGCAGGATGTAAAAACGATGTTGGATGGGATACATTGTCCTGACTGCTACAATATAGGCTGGAACGTTAATGCTGTGGGTGGACAGCACATCTTGCACGCCCATCTGCACATCATTCCCCGATTTAAAGATGAGCCATATGCCGGGAAAGGGATTAGGTACTGGCTAAAAAGGATAGAAAATAAGCGGAACACTGAATTTATTTAAATCAAATCCGTCCCATACGAATTATCAATCGCACACAGCCATTTACCTGAAGCATCTTTTTTGAAGATGTAGGTGGCCTTTCTCTCCATTGGAACATCGGGGTTCTCGACTGTGGATTCAAGGAGGGTTTGGGAGATGACCAGTGCAGTGTCTCCCGCTTCCAGTATTTCCATCTTTCCTTGAGCCGGCACGATGCTGTTGTCAAAATACTTGGCAATTCGGATGAAGGCTTCCTCGATTTCTGCTTTTCCTCTGGCGACTGTACCGGGTCGGACGACCAGCACAGCATCTTCCGTATAGTAGCTCATCAGTGTGTCGAAATCCTCGTTCTTGATTGCTGCATCACATGCTTCAATGATTTGCTCCAGTTCATGACCCATGGCATCCTACCTCCTGAAAATTTATCCATACCCTACCACTTTCCGCTGTGCTTTGTAAATAGAGTAAAGATTTTAAAGTATATTTCCTGTTCCAGGCTTTCATATGACCAGTTGCCTATTTTTCACCCCCGGTGTCTTCCGGAATGCCCCTATTCCTAAGCCTAAAGAGGACAGTATGAGAGAGTAATCTTTTCTGTTCCCATTTTCCTATTTTATGGGTTTATCGACTTTAGTATAGTGGAAAAGGACTGGTGGATGTCATTATTTTACTTAATTGGGATAAGAGGGAGCGGCGTTTATGAGAAGAAAATGGCTTTTGATCCTGGCAGTCCTTGGGATGAGCGGGGCTCTTGCAGGCTGCGGGCAGGGTGAGAAGAGTACAGAGCCTGCTGCTGCAGAGGAACCGGCTGCAGAGGATAAGGAAACTCAAGGCGAAGATGGACAAGGTGGGGAGCCGTCACTGGATGAATCGGTTGCCAAAGGCAGCGACACCATTACTCAGGAAAAATATGAACAGGTGGAGGGCGGCTTGAGCTATGAAGAAGTCGCAAAGCTGATTGGATCGGAAGGCGAAGAGGATACAAAGCAAAAGCTTCCTGAGAACACGAAAAGGTACACTTGGTCGTCGGATGGAGACCAGGGCATAGCCATTACCGTCTTCGAATTTGTCGATAGCAAACTAGATTCAAAAAGCCAGTTTGGATTCAGTGAGGATGAGCCGCTTCAGATCAGACAGGAGCAGTATGATCAGCTTAAGCTTGGGATGCCAATCGACCAGGTTACCAAGCTCCTGGGCGGTGAAGGCGTACTGACCACCGAATCAGATGGACTCGGAGGGGAATTTAAGTCTCAGATGTATACATACAAAGGGGATGGCGAGAAGACGTATTCTCTGCACTTTACGGATGGGATTCTAGTGATTAAATAAGTGCAGCTGTGTGGCATAACAAATGGATACTGCTGCAGGAGCGTTGCCGGAAACAAGAGGCCGTCCTGTTGCGGAAAACAGGGGTGATGAGAGATGACTTCGGAAACTGCACAAAAGGGTCTGTTTGGCCCGGTGAGTCATGGATTCATGTCGATGTTCGTCTACGGAATGCTTTTCACTGCCCTTATGATTGCCTTTGATGGTCCGATTACATTTGAAACCCTGTTTGTGCCCGGAATTCTTTTATACGCAGTCGTCCGGCTGACAGAATATGCAGCAATGAAGAAAACGAAAACTCCGCCAAGATGGCTCGTCTTGGGATCGTTTGGGATTGCGGTTTCAGCTGCGGTTGGAATGACGATCTGGCTCGTTTAAAAAGGTACACTGATAAAAAAACAGGAGTGGAAAACGACCGTTTTCCACTCCTGCTTCATTTCGGGAAATCTATTAATTGCTGGAAGATTTCAGATCAGTGATGCGCCCTTCAACTGCAGGCTGAACTCCAGCATTTTCTTTAAGGTACGTGCTGAAAATCTCCCAATCGACAAATCCTGGCTCACTCACTCTACCTTCCTGGTAAGCGGTTTTAAACATTGTGTAATTGTCGCCGCCTGCAGCAGTAAACGTATTTGTCGCTGCTTTATACGTCTTCTCCAGGTCAAGGGCAGTAAAGGCATCTCCTTCTTTAACCTGTACTTCTGTCACCCGTTCTCCAACTGGTTTCGAACTGTCATAAGTGAACTTCATTCCTGCTACCTGAAGGAAAGCTCCGGACTGGGCAGGGGCCAAATCGACGCTGTGCTCAAGAGCTGCTTTAATCTCTTTTCCTGTCAGTTCCATGATCGCCAGGGAATTGCCGAAAGGCATGACCGTTAGGATTTCTCCCATCGTGATGTCTCCCTGATTGATGGATGCGCGGATTCCGCCACCATTTTGCAGGGCGATGACTGTTTCAGGATCAATGGTTTTTGCTTTCGCAAGCATACCGTCTGTGATTAGATTGCCAAGGTTCGTTTCTTTCGTACGCACATTCGCACGTTCACCATCTAAAACGACGTCTGTTGAGCCCACAACCTGATTTTTAAGTTCCTCAACCTTTGGCTTGTACTTGTTTAGGATTTCAACCGCTTCTGCGTCATCTGTTTTCGTTTTTAAGTCGATCAGCTTTCCATCATGCGCCACAACTTTTCCTTTGTAGTCAAATTCTACATCAAGCTGACCGAGGAAGTCGCTGTACTGATAAGCTTGAACGATAAGCGTTGGTTCTTCTCCTGTTTCATCCACGACCGGTGCATTCAGCTGGGTATGAGAGTGTCCTCCTACAATTACATCCAATCCTTCTACTTCTTTAGCAAGCGTTACATCGTTGTCTCCGCCGCCATCCTCGAAGCCGATATGGGTAAGAGCCACAATTTTATTGACTCCTTTAGCCTCTAATTTAGCAACTGCTTTTTCCGCTTCTTTGATGTAGTTTTTGAACGCTACTCCGTCTCCAGGGCTTGAAATCGTTGCTGTCTCAGCAGTCGTTAACCCGAGGATCCCTACTTTTTCCCCGTTAATGGTTTTAATGATGGCATTGTAAGAGTTTCCGTCTTCCGGATTGGAAGAAACTTCAGGCTTGTAAAGCTCTTTCATATTCGGGTCGTTTGAAAAATCAACGTTTGCACTTACGAAAGGAAATTGTGCCATCTGAACAAAACGTGCCAAAGGTGCTGTACCCAGATCGAATTCGTGGTTGCCGAATGTCATAGCATCATAGCCTGCAAGATTCATAAGCTCAACATCAGGCTGTCCTTTAAATTCATTAAAGTAAAGAGTTCCGGAAAACACATCTCCTGCATCCAGAAGAAGCGAATTTTCTTTTTCATTTCTTAGTTCTTTGATTGCCGTGATTCGTTTAGGGGCTTTTTCCACATTTGCATGAGTATCATTTGAGTGAAGAATGGAAAGATCAAAATTTTCCAATGGTTTTTTCAATGCTTCTTTAATGCTTTTCATTTCGGATTTGATGGCAGCATCAATGTTTTTTTCGATGATTTGCGCATCTTTTTTCAGGGATGGGTACAATTTAAGAAGGGTTTTCGTAAGCTTCTGATCTTTTTTCTCCAGGCCCTCTGCTTTTTTAAGCATCTTTTCAGCTTCTGGTTTGTTTTTGCTGTTCAGCGCGGAACGGGCTTCGAGAAGGTACTCATACTGAGCCATGTCATAGCTTACTAGTTGAAACGCATTTTTTGCAGGCTGGACGTATCTTATAGTCAGCGCTTCACGGACAACAGGACGGAATTTGGTAATGAGAATGCTGTACTGCTTCGTTTCTTCAATAAGCTCATAGTATGAAGTAAGCATCTGGTCATCTGGAGCATTGCTGTACATGGAACGGAATTCATTAACCGACTGTTGCAGTTCTTCCCCTTGCGCAACAGCTTCTTTATAATCTGAAGTGCGTTCTTTAAGGTTCTGGAGGGTCTCATTACTAGAAAGCTGTTTTCCGTAAACGTCCTTGTAAGCGGATAAACGGTTGTGAAGATCATTTAGATGGTATGTATAATAACTGGATGTATGAGCCGAAACCTTTGTAAAGTCCGCATGGCTGACCTCCGCATTCGCTTGATTAAGACTGAGTCCGGAAGACAGGACAGCGGCCGCAATGGCTGTTTTAACAACGATTTTTTTATACATATACAATTTTCTCCTTTTCCCATCGTTTTTTGGATAGCATGACCAGGGTCATTAAAATCGTATCCTATTGCCACAGCCTTTTCTATGGTTAAATTGTAAAAATATTGTTTGTTTTGTAAATAGATTAGTAGATTATGTCGAACTGCAGGACTATAGTATTGAAGGAGTGTGGCTGACGTGAATCTGGAAAAAAGATCTGAATCTCAAAAACATAAAAAGGCGAAGGAAAACCCGGAAAGATTGCTCTTTGAAGAATGGAAAAAACATGAGAATTAAAGGTAGTGTCCAAAGTTAGGGGGCTCAATGGGAGGTGCCAGAAAAAACGCCTGGAACCATTTCAGGCGTTTTTTCAATGATCTTTAACATCCACGAGTTCGAACCGCTCACACACGAGAAGCATATCCTCCGAAAAAGAAAGTCCCTTGTCCTTCAGTTCATTCGTGAAAAAATCCACATGAACATCCTTCCAATACTGGTACGTCCGGTCGCCCTCTCCCTCGGCGATGGCGAACTCCGCCGGCACTTCATTCATCGGCAGGACAAACACCTCTGACGTCTTAATAATGGCTAGAGGCTTGTCTTCACTGCTCAAAACAATACTGTAATCATCCACCGCCGGAAGCGGCTCGTTTTCCAGCTCATAAAAAATCCTGCCGGAGCAAGTAGCGGTTTTAATCCCGTCGATGACCAATTGTGCAAGATGGTCCGGGTCTGCACCGAATTGCCAGGCCGAGACGGAAACCGGCGGTGCTGACTGTCTGGACTTCCAATAATCCGTCCAGTACATTTTCGATTCTGTATTCATCACTTATCTCCTCTTTTATAAATAAGCCTCTCCCGGGTTATCCGAAAGCTCTTCGATTGTGAAAAATTCAAAGCAGACATGCTGGCCTTTCCCCTGGGGGCTGCATGCATAAACGCCGGCAGACAAAACGGCTTGTTCAGGGAGATCCAGGTGGGCAATTCTGATTTGTTCCCACGCTTCTCCGTTTTGTGAAATGTCGATATAGCAGTTTTGACCGATCCTGGACGCTCTGAAATAGGTGGGTCTCTCATTGAATGAAATGTACTGGGTGGACCAATCCGAATATCCGCGATTGGTTACGACCGCTCCAAGCTTGCTAGGACCATCTGGGATATATTCCACAGAAGCTTTCACCCATGTTTGCTCAGAAAAACGGATCATTAACCCTGCCTGGTCATATCTGGAATGAGGGCTAGCCTCAACTTTTGTTGTCATTCTGAAATTTTTGTCCGTTTTCAAAGACAGAAAATGTCCATTATCCGCTGTGAAGCCATAGTGGGTGTTTTGCCAGAAATCCGTTTTTTCGTCGGTTCTCAGGATGAGTTCCGCATCCAGCCCCCATTCCTCGGGCTCATTCAGCCATTCAAGCTGTTCATTAAATGTTGGGCCCGTGAATTTTTCATTTACGATCCAATCTCTATTCAAAAGATTACCTCCTGTCCTTTTTTAAGACGGCGCATAAATCCAGTTTGTATCCGTATCAATGACGAAATCAGGCCCCACTTCACCCATTTCCGGAAGGTCGTCTAGGTTCCCTGCCCTGTCTTGCACAGCTTTATATTTTTTAAATCAGCTGGATTGTGGAGCACTTTTTACCGTATAGAAGCATGTGCAGAGTATATCCTTCCATTTCAATGATCATTTATAACACGACCGGTTGCTGGCCAGTCCCATCGCAAAAGTTTTCACTTGCCTATAAATGTATCTATTCCCATTTAGGGAAGCAAGCAAAAAAGGAAAATCCAGAAAAGAAACCGAAATGATGTAAGAAGGAAAAGGAGAGATTTTATGCAAAAACGGTTCATGCTGCTGCTAATTGTTTTCGCGTTGACGGCCTGTCAATCTGAAAAAACGGTTCAGGTTGAAAAGTGGAAGGACACGAGCCCTGTTTTTACAAGTGAATATGGAGAGATGTTTGGAAAAGAAGGAAGAATTGGCATTATCGGCTCGAAAGCCATTACAGAAAACGGCCAAAAGTGGATGTGGCATTTTTGGGGAGATGATGCGATATCTGATAAAGGATGGGAAGTAAAAGCATTCCGGCACGGAGAAGAGGAACCTATTAATCCAGTCACATTTAAAGATGAAATCTTAATCCCCAGGGGTGATGAAATACATGGACATGCCCGATCTGGCATCCTGTTTCCGGAATCCGGGCTATGGAAGCTGAAGGTTTACATTGATGGGGAATTCTTTGATGAAATGGTGGTAGGAATTGAGCAGGAATAACCACAAGAAAGGAAAGGACTTATGGAAAACGAAGAGATAATTTCCCATGTTTATCAACTAAACTGGCACCTCCCAAAAAAGATTCAGGAGGAAGCCATGTCTGTTCTAAAGCTGATTCCGCCTGAGAAAGCTGATCTGCTGATCCCGAAGTATGGAAAAGAGTGCTGGGAAAATGGAGTAGCAATTTTAAAGGAAATCGGCAATCCGCGAAACAAAAAGGCGCTGCCGAAGCTTGCTGCACTGCTGCAGGACCGGAATTGACCTGGGGCACTGGGAGCCATTGAGATTTTTAGAGAAATCGGAAAGGAACGAAGTATTCTCTATATCGAGGCAGAAGTCAGCAAAGCCCTCGAACTTCAGGATGCAGACTGGCTTGAACATTTGGAGTATGCCATTGATGATTTGGGGATTGGCGAAAGCCACTTTGCAAATGCGGTTCATTACAGGAAATTGAAACGGCTCGCAAGCAAGTAAGACCGGATAGTTGACTTACGCAGCTCTCCGGGGTAAAATTATCTCGAAATCAAGATAATTAAAAAGGAGCTGGTGAGGATGAACCAACTAAAAGGGATCCATCACGTAACGGCGATCACGAGCAGTGCTGAGAAGAACTATCAATTTTTCACATATGTATTGGGCATGAGATTGGTAAAGAAAACGGTCAATCAGGATGACATCCAGACGTACCACTTGTTTTTCGCAGATGATAAGGGAAGTGCGGGGACGGATATGACGTTCTTTGATTTTCCGGGCATTCAGAAGGGGATCCATGGAACGAACGAGATCTCCAAAACCTCGTTCCGCGTTCCGACTGACGCATCACTGGACTACTGGGTAAAGCGTTTTGACCGTCTGGATGTGAAACATGAGGGCATCCAGGAGCAGTTTGGGAAAAAGACAATATCTTTTGCAGATTTTGATGACCAGAGGTATCAGCTGATTTCTGATGAATTCAATCAGGGAATTGAATCCGGGACACCTTGGAAAAATGGGCCGGTTCCACTCGAGCATGCCATTACCGGTCTCGGACCGATTTTTGTCCGGATTGCGAATTTCGATTTCTTTAAGCAGATGCTCGAGAAGGTTCTTCTTTTCAAAGAGGTTGCTGAGGAAGGAGACTTCCATCTGTTTGAAGTCGGCAAAGGCGGGAACGGAGCCCAGGTGATCGTTGAAGTTCAGCCGGAAATGCCGGAAGCGGTACAGGGCTATGGAACGGTGCACCATGTCGCGTTCCGGGTGGAGGACCGGACGGTGCTGGATGAGTGGACAGACCGCCTATCAAGCTTCCGCCTGCCGAACTCCGGCTATGTGAACCGCCACTTCTTCGAGTCGCTCTATGCAAGGGTTGCCCCGCAGATTCTGTTCGAGTTCGCAACCGACGGACCAGGCTTCATGGGCGATGAACCGTATGAAACCCTTGGTGAAAAACTGTCGCTTCCGCCATTTTTAGAGCCGAAGCGCCCGGAAATCGAGGGACTGGTACGGCCGATTGATACGGTACGGAGCACAAAGGAGTTTGTGAAGGAATAAGTGATGTAAACCGGGGAGATTGCCTCCCCGGTTTTCTTTTTTGGAACGGTTACGGAGAGAAATTTCTCCGAAAACAGGCTCTGATAAAGCCGGTTCGCTTTAAAATAGAAACTCATCGGAGCAGTTTGCCGGCTGAATTGAGAAAATTCCCATTGAAGCCTCTCAGCCAGGCAGCTTATCAACGAAAATATCAAGTTATCTGCGAAAAAACTAAGAAATCGACGAAAAAACCAGTATATCGACGAAAACATAGATTTATCTTCGAAAACAACGAAATATCGATTTTTCGACAGGATTTGCTCTTCTTCTTCCAGTCCTACTGACGATTCAAGTTAGCATAATAAAGAAGCAGAGATGAAAAGCCATCTCTGCGTTTTATCTTTACCTGCCATCTTCTTCAATCTTCAGGACTTGTTTCTTTTGAATTTTATGCAGTTGATACAACCGGTAAATATGACTGACGATCACTTTCAGCACAGCATAGACAGGCACAGCGAGAATCATGAAGAGCAAGCCGCCCATGCTTCCGGCGACGAGCAAGAGAAGGATGATGGTTAATGGATGGACATCGAGTTTCCGCCCCATGATGAGCGGGGAGCTGATATTTCCGTCAATTTGCTGGACAATAATCGCGACAATCAAGACTTTGACTGCCATAAATGGAGAGTCAATGAATCCGATGATTAGTGCCGGAATAATAGCTAAGAACGGCCCGATAAACGGGATTACATTCGTAAACATGGCCACTATCGCCAGGATTAAAGAATAATTGACGCCGATAATCAGGTAGCCTATGTACATCATGATACCGACTATAAGACAGATGATTGCCTGTCCCTGGATGTAGGAACTTAGCGCGGAGTCCATGTCCTTTAGAATTTTTTTTGATTCGTTTGATTTTAACGGAAAGAAGCGGGCAATCTTTGCTGACAGGCCTTCGCTGTCTTTTAAAAGATAAAACAGGATAAATGGAACCGTCACGATGATGGTGGCAAGGCTTGAGATAATGCCAATTACGCCTGTAATGCCATTTCCGATATTGCTTACATTGCTTTTAAGATAATCAGAAATTTGGGCCGTCGCCTGTTCCACCGTCATATTGCTGTTTTCCTCGAAACGGGACATCCATGAACTTTGTCTGATTTCATTGGCTTTGGTCTGAAGCGTTTCAATAATACCTGGCGCATTATCAATCAGTGTTTTGAACTGCTTCTGAATTTCGGGTCCAATGAGGAAGAACAGCAGCGTGCCGATGCCGATAAATAAAACGTAAATGACAAGGATCGACAGCGTCTTCGGAACCCGCTTTTGATTCAGATAAAGGACGGTTGGCCGGAACAAGTAAAAGATTACACCGGCAATCAAAAACGGGAAAAATAACGTTTGAAAAATGATGACAAGCGGTGTGAAAATAAACTGAACCTTCACAGCAAGCATAATGATGACCAAAATAATAATAATGGCATAACCCATCCGAAAGTATTTGGAATCCGGCAAACTGGAACACTCCCTTTTTGAAAGCTAATATCGCCATTGCTTCATTTATACAAGCTTAGATACTCAATTATATAAGAAAACAAGAAGAAACGCATTTCTTCCCAGATATTCTGTAACAGCGTACTTTACCAGGTCAATAAAAATCGGAAATTTTAGGGGAATAGCATGGAAGGAATTTAGCTGTATTTCAAGAAGGACCTATAGAGAAAATATGGGTCAAAAAATTAATATATCGACTTTTCTAAAAACCGGCATACTTTGTTTAAGCACAGATCCTCAATCTCTGTGCTTTTCCGCATTTATTATCAAAAATACCGGTGCCCTTAAAAGCTCTTCGTATCTTTCCGGGTTCTGCTCTTTAAACCGCTCTGTTGGCTTCGGCTCAACGACCTCCTTAATTGAAAAACAGGACAGCGTTTCATTTAGAATTTTTTCAAGAGGCCGTCTGTAAAAAGGCACCGCAAAGGTCCGCCCTTCTTTTTTCCATTGATCGACGATGCGGTCGGTTTGAAAATAAAGGGGCTCCTGAAGCAGCTGTACATCTGTAAATGGATGGTGGAAAGAGAAGAGCAGCTTTCCGCCAGGCTTTAGTACCCTGTTGAATTCCTTGAAGGTGGCTGACCAATCCTCCAGGTAATGGAGGGTTAGAGAGCTCACAATCTGATCGAAGGACTGATCTTCGAAAGGGAGCGCTCCGGCTAAATTCAGGCAGTGCACTTCAGCAAGGTGTCCGGTCCTCCTTTTAGCGGCCTGAACCATCTCCGGACTGATATCTGCAGCTGTAACCTTTGCGCCTCGTTGCGCCAATTTCACCGTATACCACCCGGCAGCACATCCTGCATCAAAAATGTTCAGACCACTCAAGTCTTCCGGCAGACATTCCAGCATCGCCGGCCTTTCATATTCACTGTTGAATAAACTTGCCGAATCAATGGAATGCTCATAGATTTCAGCAAGCTGGTTGAAAACATGGATTACCTCTTTCATTATAAACACCTCTCTGAATAGTAGGTGCCGGAGCTTTATCCTGATGAAGCAGTAAAGCTTCGAACCGTTGGGGGACAGGGGCTCGCAGCAGCGAGCCTCTGTCCCCTGTTACGTTAAAGCAGCAGGGGACTGGCACCGTGCCAGTCCCCACATTCTCTGCCGTACTAAAGCTCCGGCACCGCCTCTGTAAACCGTTGATACTAAAGGGCTCGCAGGCCATAGCCTCTGTCCCCCGCTGCGGTGAAGCGGTGCAGGCACCCCACCTCTACACCGTCAGATCACACCGGCAACCTGCACCCCAAAACCCCACTCTCCGCATACTCAAACAAAAACCGCACGTTCCGCTCGTACACACTGTGCCGTGCCAAGCCGGAGAGTTTTTTGGGCATCGGAGCAGCGAGGATTTCATCTGGGGTGCGGCCTTTTATTTTTAAATTCATAACATGGTCCATCAGTTCCCGGATATAGTCCTGCGTTTTCTGAATGGTTTCGGGGCCGCCGACAGGGCCGTGTCCTGGAACAATGGCTTCAATTTTAAAAGGCGCCATCCGGTCGAGGACGGTGATCCATTCCTCGGGTCTGCCGCAGCCCATCCAGGCATGGCGGTCAGCGAGCACGAGATCGCCGGCGAAAAGAATTTTTTCTACCGGCAGATACAAAAATAAGTCGCTGCAGGAGTGGGCGCAGCCGAAATGGTAGAGCTCCGCTGACCGGGTCTTTCCTTCCAAAACGAGTTTATCTTCGATCAGTAATGTGGGGAGGGTTTCTTCCATGATTCCAACCGCAAGGTCCATGAGGTCCAGTCCTTGCACAGGGGCTGATTCCGATATAAGACTGCCGGCCATCTCCGCCTTTGTTTTTGCGGTCGAAATAATGACCGTGTCCTTAAAGATTTGGTTGCCGTTCGTGTGATCACTGTGATAATGACTGTTGACTGTATATTTTACCCGGTTGCCTGTCCGTTCCTCTGCCTCAGTGCGCAATACGGCAGCCGCCTGGGGCAGGGATAGTGTATCGAAAACCAGTGTTTCTTCCCCTAAATCAATAAAACCGGCGTTGCCGATTGCCTCCATTCCTTCTTTTGCGATTGCAGCATACACACCTGGCCGGATTTCCGTACAAGTAAAGTATGGATGATCCACAATGTGACCTCCTGGATTTTGGCTTAGGGTTAACCTATTCGTCAAAAAAAAGACGAATTCCTTTATCAACTATTAACAAAAAATCAAGAATCGGTCTGGCTTTTACTTGGAAAAAAAGCGGTATAATAAAATTTCGTCAAACAAATCGGAAGGGGAATCACTATGGATAATCTGGGGCTTGCAAAGCTGATACAAGAAAGCGTAAAAGGCATGACGGAGCGGATGGAACAGATCGAGAACAGACTTGAAGGCGTTGAAAAGAAGCTGGAGGATGTATATGTTCTTGTAAAAGATACACAGAAGACAAGCAAGAACCTTCAATTTGACATAGACTTAATAGGCGAAAAAATGAATACTCAGGAAAAGCTTTTGAACAGGGTGTACAAGCATTTGGAACTGGAATAGGGGATGCATGCCGGCACGGAAGTTGTTATGCTGTAGTAAAAGTATGAAGATCGGAGTGCTTGGCAACTGAACACGTCATCCTGGAATACGCCTTATCTTGAAATCTTAAAGCTTGAGGATCTCAGAGATAAGATGCTTGAATACTGTGAGGAGAATCCATCCAGTACTGTCAGCCTGTACCCTTATATTGTGTCGGACTACCCTGAAGAGACGGACCTGATATTCAGGCACTACATAAAAGCTCATACCGCTCGAGCAAACAACAGAAGCGGATACAGGCAGGCGGCAAGACTCTTTGCTCTTTATGCGGATGCGTGCGGGGAGGAAAAGGCGCTGCAATTAAAGCACGATTTGCTCGCGGAGTACCCTAACAGACCTGCGGTGGTGGACGAGTTCGGGAAAATGTAAATGGAGGCAGATCTCATGAGGGGATCTGCTTTTTTTCAGCCGCTCCAAAACTTTCTAAAAATCCCTGCCCCTTTCTAAAGATAATGGAATTTTATATTGGGTGCTCTCCCGCTACAATAAAAGTACGAAAGGTTCAGGCGCTCACAGGGGAGGCGGCGCACTTCACAGTTAAAATGTAAACGCTAACAAACCGGATGGAGAAATTGAATGAGGGGTTGGCAGGCAAACAGTTTACCTTGTGCTGCTCAAAACGCAGCCGCCTCTTCCGGATGTGAAGGAGCTGGCTGGAAGATGGCCGGAGCATGGGCTCTGGGACCGTTAATCAAATCTTAAACAGGGGGCTTTTACAGATGAAAAAAGGATTGATCTGGCTGATGTCCATTCTGATGATACTCGTTTTGGGGCTTGCCGGCTGTTCCGCAGCGGAGCCTCAGCAGGCGCAGTCCTCGGAAAAAGGCGGAAAATCGATTACCGTTCTGGTTGAAGGGGGAAGCCCGGCCTTCAAGGTAGCGAAGGAAACAGCGGCAGAATTCAAGGAAAAAACGGGCTATGAAGTGAAAATCGAATCCGTTCCTTATACAGGAGTGTACGACAAGCTGAAGGCTGAGGTTGCTTCGCGTGCTGGTGCCTTTGATGTCGCTACCATTGATATTCTCTGGTTCCCGGCTCTTGCGGGCGGATTGCTTCCGCTGGATGGAATGATTTCAGAGGAAGTAAAAGGCGACCTGTTTCCGGGCCTTGTTGAAGGAGGCAGTTTCCAGGGCAAAGAATACGGAATGCCGGTGTGGACGAACGCCAAAAACCTGATTTACCGGAAGGACTTGTTCGAAGATCCGAAAAACAAGGAAGCGTTCCAGGCGAAATACGGCTATGAGCTGAAGCCGCCAACTACTTGGCAGGAATACAGGGACACAGCCGCTTTTTTCACACAGGATACGGATAAGGATGGAAAGATGGATCAATACGGAACGACCGTTTTCGGAGCGAATAACGGTGATGCAGTAGCAAGCTGGCTTGATCATGCAGCACAGGCAGGCGCCGGACCGCTTGTGATCGGGGAAGACGGCAAGGTGAATGTAAACAGCAAGCCGTATGTGGATTCCCTGCAATTTTTATCAGACCTGTTAATGAAGGATAAATCCGTACCGGCTGGAGCACTGGAAATGGCATCGGCTGAAACGTCCGAGCTTTTCTGGAACGGCAAAGCAGCAATGATGCTTGCCTGGGGACACTTTTACGTGCCATCGAATGATGCCAGCCAGTCCAAAGTAGCCGGAAAAGTAGGCAGTGCGCCGATGATCGGCGGAAGCGGGGGAATCGGTGCGGTGCCGGGACCGTGGTACCAAGTCATTCCGAGTTCCTCGAAAAAACAGGATATCGCCAAAGACTATCTGGAGTTCATTTACGAAAAGAACGAGTTGTTTATGAAGACTCTCGGAGTGGCAGCAAGAAAGTCTGTTTTTGAAAAGTACGGCAAGGAGAAAGGCTATGAGCATCTTGAGCCGCTGACCGCTACATTAAGCGGACCGCAGACGCAGAACCGCCCGGCCATTAAGGAGTGGCAGCAAATTGAGAGTGAAGCCCTGATCCCTGCTGTCCAGTATGTTCTGTCAGGTGAAAAGACACCGCAGGAAGCGCTGGATTGGGCAAAGGATATTATCGAAGGGATTGTCCCTCCTCAATAAAGCTTCAAGATCTCCTCGGAGGATTCCTCAGAGGAGATTTTCATTCATGGAAAGGAGGCAAGCAACGTGAAAGTTCATCATGCCCGGCTGTCTGCGCTGTTCTTTCTGCCGGCCGGATTGTTCATGCTCGTTTTTCTCGTCTACCCGATTGCGATGCTTGTAAAGGACAGCTTTTACCGGATCGACCTGCTGAACCCGGCAGCCGCTCAGTTTGTAGGACTGGCCAATTACACAGGAACGCTCACCTCTCCCCGGTTTTTGACGGCGCTCTGGAACACTGTGATCTACATTGTCTGTGCGGTCGGACTCGAATTTTTGCTCGGGTTGATCCTCGCCCTGCTGCTGAGCCAGGCGTTTAAAGGCAGTCAGTTTATCCGGACGATCCTTCTCAGTCCGCTGATGATTGCCCCGCTCGTCTCAGGCCTGATCTGGAAGTTTATGCTGAACGACCAGTTCGGCATCATCAATTCAACACTCTATAAGATTGGCATCTTGAATGACCCGCACCAGATCATGTGGCTGTCCGATCAGCGGTTCGCACTTTTCTCAACCATCCTCGCCGACGTCTGGCTGACGACGCCGTTTATGATGCTCGTGCTCCTCGCAGGCTTGCAGGGTATCTCAAAAAGTCTCTATGAAGCGGCTGAAATCGACGGGGCCGGAAAATGGACGAAGTTCCGGTACATTACGATTCCGTCCCTGGTGCCCGTTGCGATCGTTGCCTTGCTGATCCGGACGATCGATGCCGCACGGACGTTTGATATTGTGTGGGTTCTCACTCAGGGAGGACCTGGTTTTTCCTCAGAAGTGCTGAGCACCTATATGTATAAAACCCTGACCCGGTACGGCCAGGTCGGTGAATCAAGTGCGATGGCCGTAATATTCATCCTGCTGCTGCTGGCCGTCAGTTCGTTTTTTATCTCAAAAATATGGTCCTCTAGAAAGAGCCATGCATGATGACCTATGGAGGTGGCTGCAAGTGTCCGATTTACCGTTGAACAGGGCGAATATTAAAAAGCGGGTCCACGCTCCGTCCATGCCGCTGCTGAAAAAGCGGCTCTGGACGGCATTCGTCATCCTGCTCGCCTGCTCACTCGCCCTGCTGTTTATTTTGCCATATGTGTATTTAATCCTCACCTCTTTGAAGCCGTCGGCCGAAGCGGTCAGCTCACCGCCGTCCTTCTGGCCTTCCACATTCTCGATTGAAAATTATCAGAATATGTTCAACTACTTGCCGATGGGAACTTACTTTTTTAACAGCCTTTTAACGGCGGGGGCCAGTACAGCGCTCAGCGTTTTCCTCGGAGCGCTCGCTGCCTATGGACTGTCCAGATTTTCATCTGCAACCGGCCGGATCTTCCTGCTGTTCACGCTCGTGATCCGCATGGTGCCGATGATCAGCATCGCCATTCCGATGTATATGATTGTGAAAAATATCGGACTGATCGATACACAGCTTGCACTGATCCTCGTCTATACGGCGATCAATGTTCCCTTCGCGATCTGGCTGATGATCGGATTTTTTGATTCGATCCCAAAGGAGTATGATGAGGCAGCCCGTGTAGATGGCTGCGGCTGGTTCAGCAGCTTTTTAAGAATCATTCTGCCAGTCTCGCTTCCGGGTCTTGCAACGACCGCCATTTTTACGTTCATGCTCGCCTGGAACGATTTTCTGATCTCGCTCCTTATGACAAGCACGATGGCCAAAACAGCGACCGTCGGCATTTCCGAATTTCTCACTGCCTACAATCTGGATCTCGGTCCGATGACCGCCGCCGCCGTCTCCTTCAGCCTGCCGGTCATGATTTTCTCTTTTTTCGTCCAGCGGTACATCGTCAGCGGGATGACGCTAGGTGCAGTGAAGGAGTGATGGGTCTGCGGTGATGAATAGTAGGGGATGGAAAAATTCAAGTACATGATCGAATCCCGGTCCAAGGTGAAGGGAAAACCGAGTATGTGATGGAATCCCGGTCCAAGGTGATGGAAAAATCCGAGTACATGATGGAATCCCGGTCCAAGGTGATGGAAAAATCCGAGTATGTGATGAAATCCCGGTCCAAGGTGATGGAAAAAATCGATTACGTGATGGAATCAAGGTCCAAGGGGACGGGGGAAACCCTCATATCTAATAGAGCCTTTTTTAAAAGGGAAAAAAACAGGCCGTGAAAAGGAGGAGCCCGCAATGATTAAGAAAGATCAGGTAAAGTACAGGCCCGTTTACCACTTTACCCCTGAGAAGAATTGGATGAATGATCCGAACGGGCTTGTTTACTACAAGGGGGAGTATCATCTGTTTTTTCAGCATCATCCCTTCGGTACGAAGTGGGGGCCGATGCACTGGGGGCATGCGGTGAGTACGGATTTGGTTCATTGGAGGGAGCTTGGGATTGCACTTGCTCCGGATGAGCTTGGGGCTGTATTTTCCGGCAGTGCGGTGGTTGACTGGCAGGATACGACCGGTTTTTTTACCGGCGGTGAGGGACTTGTGGCCATCTTTACTCACGCGGATACGTATCCGGGCAGTGACCGGCCAAGGCAGAGGCAGAGTCTTGCATACAGCACCGATTGCGGCAGGACGTGGGTGAAGTACAGTGGAAATCCGGTGCTGGCTGATGAACAAATCAGTGATTTCAGGGATCCAAAGGTTTTCTGGCATTCGGAGAGTGATAGGTGGATCATGGCGCTGGCAGCCGGGAGCGAAATCCGTTTTTATTCCTCGGGAAATTTGAAAGAGTGGCAGTTTGAGAGTGCCTTTGCGGGAAGCGATGCAGACCGGTGCGGCGTATGGGAGTGTCCGGATCTGTTTCCGCTGCAGGATGGCGGAGAAGAGAAGTGGGTGCTGATTGTCAGTATCGGCGACAGTCCGGAGTATGGATCGAGGACGCTTTATTATACGGGAACATTTAATGGACACCGCTTTGAACCAGCGGAATCAGCGCGGTGGCTGGATGAAGGAAGGGACAATTATGCCGGGGTTACCTGGTCTGATTGCACGGACGGCAGACGCATTTATATTGGCTGGATGAGCAACTGGCGCTATGCGAACGAGACACCGACAGAGGGTTGGCGCAGTGCGATGACGTTGCCGAGGGAGCTGACTCTGCAAAATGGAATCCTGCATCAGAAGCCGGTAAAAGAGCTTGCGAATCTAAGGGGAAGGAGGCAGCAATTTCGCGAAACGGTGCTTCAGCCCGAGAGTCCGATCACGTTATCCTGTGGTGGCTCTGCTGAGATCATTGCTGAATTTAAGCTTTTGACAGCCAGGGAATTCGGCTTCCGCTTCCGCACCTCTAAAGATACTGAGACGCTGGTAGGATATCATGTCCCCCGTGAAGAATTAATAATCGACCGGACTGCCAGCAGCGGGGCGCCTTTTCATGATTTTTACCCATCAATCGACCGGGTTTCAATGCCGCCGGTACAATCGACTGTCAAAATTCATCTTTTTCTGGACTCCTGCTCGATTGAAGTGTTTGGAAACGGAGGGAAGCTCGCGATGACACACCTGCTTTTTCCAGATGGAAGCCATTATGAAGCAGAGTTGTACAGCGTGGGCGGCGAAATAATTGTTAAGCGATTGGACTGCTTTGAGCTGGCGGCGAGCATAGAAATGTAAACGTTATCAACAAGAGGAGGGAAGGCAATGATCAAGTGGCTGAAGCATTTATCCATCAAACGGAAGATTATGCTCCTTGCCCTGTTCTCTGCCTTTCTCCCACTAATCGTGATCGGTCCCTTCACCTTTTTGTATTTTAGTAAAATCGTAGAAAACCAGGCGACTGCAGCAGCAGGAAACCTTCTGAATACAGCAGACCGCAATCTCAATACATTCGCAGGAGACATCGAAGACATTTCCAATCTGATCTTTTTATCAAATGATATAGAAGGCTATTTAACGTACCGGAAAAAAGATGCAAGACTTTATCAGCTTGAGACATCTTCAATGGATACGCTGAGCAGCATTACTGTCGTGAATAAACCGTATATAAATGCCATTTTCATAGGAAACGGCATGCACAGTTTTGTGAAAGTCAACCGGGGGGAACGTTTACTTCCGGAAAATGCCTACGAGCTGATCCGCCGTTCCTCTCTGTATCCTCGGCTCTTGAACAGCAGATGGGAGGGAGAATGGTTTTACGGAGACGATACGAGTCTGACTCCGGGCTCCGAATATCCTCTCCTTTACGGCCGAATGATCCGCAGTCTCGGAACAAGCGAGCAGATCGGCATGCTGCTGATCAGTATGGATGACTCCGTGTTTCGGACGATGTTTGGTTCGATGCCGGGGAGCATGATGGTCATGGACAGCCGGACGAAGGAGCCGATTTATTCACAGGGGCCGGATGCAGTCCTGCAGGATGCAGGTGTCGCAAACACAGCCGGACTATCCGGGCAGGAGGGGTACAAGGTGAAGGAAATCGGCGGAGTAACGTACATGCTGAATTATCATACAAACGCGAAGACAGGCTGGACGATGGTCAGCATCCTCCCTTACGAAGAGTTGATCAGGGAAGTCAATAACGTCAGACTGATCACCATTTCCCTGCTTGCTTTTTCCTTGCTTTTATCCGTTCTGATTGCGGTCCTGATCACAAAAAGAATCACGAATCAGCTGGAAATGCTCCGGCACGCCACGAAGAAAATGGAAAAGAGGGAACCGCTGCATGAACATGCTTTTGACCGGAACGATGAGATCGGCCGCATTGGCGGAAGGTTTGTGGAGCTCTATAACCGCAACCAAGAGCTGACGGCGGAGCTGTACCGGGCTGAGGTAAAGGAGAAGGAAGCGGAACTGAGAGCCCTTCAAAGTCATATCAACCCCCACTTTCTTTACAACACCCTGAATTCCATCTATTGGATGGCGGAAAAGTCGAAGGCCGGGAAGATTGCAAAAATGGCAATCAGCCTGTCGAAGATTTTCAAGCTGACACTAAATAATGGAGAGCCGATCACGACGGTGCAAAAAGAGCTGGAACAGGTGGAGAGCTACCTGCTGATTCAAAACATACGCTTTGATGGCAGGATATCTTACTCGATCCAGGTTGAGGAAGAGCTTCTGCAGGAGGAAATCATAAAGCTCCTGCTGCAGCCGATTGTGGAAAATGCAGTGTATCACGGATTTGAACCGGAGACGGGGGAAGGCAAAATCGAAATAACAGGAAAAAGGGAGGGAGAAGGCTTTCTTTTTACCGTGAAGGATGATGGAAAGGGCTTTGTTCCGGGGGAGGCAAGCGGTGGCTATGCTTTAAAAAACATCCATGAGCGCCTTACGCTGCATTACGGGGAAGCATACGGTCTTACCATTCACAGTGAACCGGGAAGAGGGACCACGGTAACGCTCAAAGCCGGGATCCGGCCTGCAAATGAGAAGGGGGCATGAACATGTACACACTTTTTATTGCAGATGACGAAAAAATCGTAATTGAAGGGCTGACCACTGATGTTCCATGGGAAGCATTCGGCATTGCCATTTGCGGAACGGCTTCAGATGGGAAAAGTGCCCTGGCGGAGATTAACCGGCTGAAGCCGGATCTTGTACTAGCTGATATCCGGATGCCGGGGATGACCGGTCTTGAGCTGATTGGTAAAGCGAAAAAGAGTAATCCCGATCTCGTTTTTATCATGATCAGCGGATACTCTGAATTTGAATACGCGAGACGGGCACTCGAGCTTGAAGCGGTGGATTATCTCGTCAAGCCGATGGAAGCAGAAGACATTGTCCGTTCAGTACGTAAAGCCATTGAAAAACTGGAGAAAAAGAGGATGGAAAGGAGCTTAAGCAGCCGGCTCGAAAAGTATGAGAATGAACTCGCGGAGAAGCATGTTCTGCATTTGCTTCTTGGCAGGCGGAATGCAGATGCAGAAGCAAAGGAAGTGCTGACACAGCCGTTTGCCGCAGCGGTCCTGCTGATGAAAGACGGATTCAGGAGCCATGAGGCATTAATGGTTCATGTAAGAGAGCAGCTTCGGCATTGTTATCTTTTTACGGTGGAGGCAAGCATCGTCCTCGTTTCGCTGCAGCCGGAAGAGCTGAGAAGCTGTCTGCAGCGGGTCCTGGATCTTTTTCCCGGCTCGGCAGGACTGAGTTCCATTCATCATGAAGCCCGGAATCTGCCGGTCGCTTATGAGGAAGCAAAGGAAGCCTTGAAAATTGCGGTATTCGGAAGCCTTGGCCTGACGGAATATGAGGAGCTCGGTCAATACGGGCTTCACAAAGGAACGAGGATGATCAGGGAGATTGAACAGTTTTTCCTCAGCGGCGGCTCACTAAAAGAAATGGATGGGATGATGGAGAGAACGCTCGATTATGCGAGAAAACACAAATTGTCCCCGCAGAAAAGCAAGGTTCTGTGCTTCGCTCTTATTAAGCATTTTCTTGAGCATATGGAGAAGGAGTATGAGCTGGAGGACAAAATGTTCGGAGAAGGCTATTTGTTATATGAAACGGTGGAATCACTCCAAACACTGGATGAGCTGGAAAGATGGATGAGGGCTACGGTCCGGGAAGCGCTTGAGTACCTTGACAACAATCGCATCTCCTTTAATGAAAAACTGATTCATGAACTCAAACAATACTTGCATGAACATTTCAGCGAGCCGATTGTCCTCGAAGAACTCGGCAGGCATTTTTATAAAAGCCCGGCCTATCTGTGCAGCCTTTTCTCGAAAAACGCCGGAAAAACCATTTTTGAATACATTACCGCCCTCCGAATGGATCACGCTAAAAAACTGCTCCGCTCAAGTAACCTGAAAATCTCCGAAATTTGTGAAAAAGCAGGCTACAGCAATCATAAATATTTTAATCAGGTTTTCAAGAAAAATACGGGGAAGACGCCCGGGCAGTACAGGTCGGAGCATGTAGTCAAACTGCACAGCGAATAGCGGGAACGCGGCGGTCTCCCCAGCCGCTACTTGTTTCAGCACGCCTTTTCTGTGGAATGGAATGTTATATTACATCCATTCTATTAAGCTGAGGAGAATATGCATGTCGATCATCCAGATCCTGACTCCCGTATTTACAATGGCGGCCATGGCGGCGGCCGGATTTGTGACGTCCAGATTCATTGAGATCACCGCAGAAACGCGCCGCTTTATTTCTTTTACAGCCATCAATTTCGCTCTCCCGGCAGTCGTGGTTTCAAGCATTTTTCAGCTCGGATTTAACCGGGAGACGTGGATTTCCTTTGCAGCGGTTTACACATCCTCGCTCTGTTTTACCCTTTTTGGAATGCTCGCCGGTTATTTGGCCGGAAAAGGATTCGGCTACGGGGAGATGGAGGCGAGGCAGCTGGCCATTGTGTCAGGCTGCGGCAACACGGGATTTGTCGGCATTCCGCTCATTGCCCTCCTGTTCGGACCGGAAGCAGGCTCCTATGCGGCAGTTTATGACGCGGGAACGATGACGAGTGTTTTTACAGTCGGGATTCTGCTGCTCCGTCCTGAAAAATTTTCGTTCCGTCAGCTGAAGGCGATTTTGAACACGCCGTTCATCACTCTTCTCTCTGCGGTTCTGCTTGCTGCACTTGGTGTTGCTCTCCCGGTCATGCTGCTTGAGACCGCGGATATGCTTTCCGGCCTTGCAGCACCGCTTGCCCTGATCCTGATCGGACTGCTGATTCCCACTATTTCAAAAGCAGACTGGAAACGGGTCCAAAACGGATATAAGCGCTTCATGGCGGCAGCCCTCGTCATCAAGGTATTGCTGCTGCCTGCAATCGCTTGTGCAGCCGTCTGGCTGCTGCCATTTCCGGAATCACTTGGGCAAATTGTAATCGTCCAGGCCTCCATGCCGACCTTTACGCTCGCGGCCGTTCTGTTTGAACGCTATATTATTGGCGGAGCAAAACAATTCGGCATTGTTGCCCTGATTTGCACGACCGCCTTCAGTCTGCTTATGCTTCCAGTTACCGTTTGGGTGGCGCAGGCTATATCCTAAATTACATGATACAATAAAAGGAAAAAAGCGAGCTGAAATTCATGAAGAGGAAAATTGTACTGGCGGGCGGCACCGGGTTTATCGGAGAATATCTTAAGAAGCAATTTTTAAAAGAGGGATATGAGATTGCGGTGATTTCAAGGAGTTCCAGTGAGTTTTCCTGGGACCGTCCCGAAACCGTGACAGCAGCTCTGGATGGGGCTGAACTGCTCATCAACCTAGCCGGAAAATCTGTGAACTGCCGGTACAATGCGAAAAATAAAGAAGAAATTTTTACATCAAGAACAGAAACGACAGAACTTCTCGGCAACGCCATCCTCCAGTGCAAAAATCCGCCTCCGCTCTGGATCAACTCCAGCACGGCCACCATTTACCGCCATGCCGAGGACCGGCCGATGACAGAGGAGACCGGGGAGATCGGTACAGGGTTTTCTGTAGAAGTAGCGAAAGCATGGGAAAAATCATTTTTTGATTTCCGCTTGCCGGCCACGAGGCAGGCAGCCCTCCGCATCGCAATTGTACTAGGTCCCGGCGGAGGGGTGATGACCCCTTATAAAAACCTGGCAAAATTCGGTCTTGGCGGTGTGCAGGGTTCCGGGAACCAGATGTTCAGCTGGATTCATGTTGAAGACGTATACCGGATCATCCGTTACATACAGGCAAACGAACAGCTGAGCGGCGTATACAACTGTTCTGCTCCAAATCCCGTCACAAACCGGGAGTTCATGACAGCAGTCCGCGAAGCGATGGGAGTGAAATTCGGCCTCCCTTCCCCAAAATGGATGCTCGAGCTTGGCGCTGTTTTTATCAAAACCGAAACGGAACTCGTCCTGAAAAGCAGATGGGTCGTGCCGGAGCGGCTGGAGAGGGAAGGGTATAAGTTCACTTATCCGGAGATCGACTCTGCGTTAAGGGAAATCATATAAACAGAATGAAATTACATAGCTGCGGCGGTATGCGGGATGTGGTACAATTTACCTTATACGTCCGTAAAAGGAGACTGAACCGATGACCAAGGTATCCCTGGCAGAAGCCGTTAAATTGAAAAGTGTTCTTTCTAAGAGAATTCATGAATTAGAGGAAGAAATGGACCGAGTTGCCTTCGCTGAGGTTGAAAAAGGCAGCAAAGCTCCTAAGCAAGCCCGTTCACTTCCGGATGTAGAAAAGGACCTGGAGGAGATTCGCAAGGATTTCCGTCTTCTCGACCGCCTCATGTATCAGGCAAATGTGGAAAATACAATTGAGTACAGCCGGGAAAATGTAACGATTGTTGAAGCAATAGAGCTCGCGACCCAGCTCCGGGCGAGAGCGAGGAAATACAAACAGTATGGATCGGCTCAAAAAGAGGAATTTCTGTATCCGTACAGTGAGAACAGCAGCATCGTTAAAATTCCAATGTTTGACCCGGAGGAATATCGCCTGAAGGGGCTTGAGATGGACCGTCTGGCAAATAGGCTCTCCAATCAGGTCAACGCGAAGAACTACTCGGTCGAATTGGATTTTGACAGCGAAAAGTATTTTTAATCCTTGAAGAGGTGAGAATCCTCTTCAAGGCATAGAAGGAGAAATCAGTTGTGCCTCACGGTACGTTAGTTCGGAAATGGCGAAGGCAAAACCAATGATCCATCACCAATTCCAACTTCACCTGTTACCGATTCCCAACCATTGCAATGGCGGTCGCTGACCTTACCCTTTGTGAAATTTTGCTCCTTCTATGAATCCCCCGTCAGGTTGGCGGGGGATTATTTGCATTGGCCCGGGCTGAGACCGCTATCCGTCGTACCGGTCTCAGCGGCAGCTATTTCAGGAGAAATCGCCCGATTTGACCATGATCGGTCTCAGGAGCCGCTATTTTGTGGAAAATGGCCGGATTAGGGGTGGAAATCGTAAAATAACGTCCCTGGAGACCGATAGAAGAAAAAAATGTGGATTTTAGGTGAAATAACGTCTCTGGAGACCGCTACCCGGCGTACCGGTCTCAGCGGCAGCTATTTCAGGAGAAATCGCCCGATTTGACCATGATCGGTCTCAGGAGCCGCTATTTTGTGAAAAACGGCCGGATTAGGGGTGGAAATCGTAAAATAACGTCCCTGGAGACCGATAGAAGAAAAAAACGTGGATTTCAGGTGAAATAACGTCTCTGGAGAGCGCTACCGCGCGCACCGGTCTCAACGGCAGCTATTTCAGGAGAAATCGCCCGATTTGACCATGAACGGTCTCAGGAGCCGCTATTTTGTGGAAAATGGCCGGATTAGGGGTGGAAATCGTAAAATAACGTCCCTGGAGACCGATAGAAGAAAAAAATGTGGATTTTAGATGAAATAACGTCTCTGGAGACCGCTACCCGGCATACCGGTCTCAGCGGCAGCTATTTCAGGAGAAATCGACGGATTTGACCATGAACGGTCTCAGGAGCCGCTATTTTGTGAAAAACGGCCGGATTAGGGGTGGAAATCGTAAAATAACGTCCCTGGAGACCGATAGGAGGAAAAAACGTGGATTTCGGGCGAGATAACGTCCCTGGAGACCGCTACCGTGCATACCGGTCTCAGCGGCCGCTATTTCAGGAAATTCGATCCGTACTCTGCTTGGCCGGGGGCGATTCAGCAGGCTCGTTGCCTCTTCCGGTTCTCCCTTGTACCACTCCTTATCTCAATCGCCATTAATGCCCCCTTTTGTTACAAGAAAGCATACCTGAACAGCCCGTAATAGAGCGGTCCCAGAAAAACCAGGAAACTCAGGCCAAACACAATGGGGCGTGCGTTCTTTGGAATTTCCTCATAAACGAAATCCCCTTTTTCATTCCTGATTTTGAAACTGAAAAAGATGTCCCAGAACAGTCCTCCGAAAAAGATGATTTTCCAGACCAGCGGGGTCCAGAAACTGGTTCCGGTCACATAACCCATCAATCCGATCCATGTTACCACCGAGATGATAAAATCAAGCCTCAGAAGGTTCGTCTTATAGCCGCCCTTCAGCAAATATCCGATGGCTGCAGTACCGATAATCCCTAAATAAATGACCCATAGTATATGTATCATGATGCCATACCTCTTTTCTCTGTATGTTTTCATTATATGGGAGAATTCAAGGTTTCTGCCACCTGCTTTTTAAAAAGCAGTGTATCCAGCCCGTCCCATGCGGAGGATGGATCTTCTATTTCACTATCGGCAGCCGCTTTTCGAAATGGGCTCATCTCTGCTGAACCCGAACAGGGCCTTTCACATAGATTGATGGAGAATGAAGAAGGAAAATGGTGTGTTCGCCTATGAAACGTTGAATAGAAAAAATGGAGGTTATAGCATGTATCCAATTCAAAATGATTTGCAGGCACTTCAGTTAGGGGATTATTCAGCTGGCCAGGTTATTCCTTGGGATGCCCGCGATATTCAATACGGTGACAATAGCCGGATTTTCGGTTGCGTTGGCTTTGGCATTTTCCGCTGTTTCGGTTGTGTAGGCTGTGCAGGATGTGTAGGCTGTGCAGGATGTGGGGGCTGCGGCGGATGCGGAGGCTGTGCGAGATGCGGAGGCTGTGCAAGATGCGGCGGATGCGGACGCTGCTACCGCGGCTGATACGTTCATTAATAAATGTAAAAGCTCCCGGTTTCCGGGGGCTTTTTGCTTTGGTATAACGGACAATTTCACCCGCATACATTGAATGGATAATGAAAGAACGAGGAGGAGCATGATGAATAATGTCGATCCTTCAATGCGGCTGAAAGTGAACCGCGATACGGTGCATATTCCAGGGCAGGCAGGCGGTGTGTACTTCCGCAACAATACAAGCTCCTTTTTAATGGAAGGAAGTACAGTGGCACAATGGGTAGAGGTGCTGCTGCCGAAGTTCGACGGAACACAGCGGCTGGATGAGTTAACCGCAGGGCTGACGCCTGCATACCGTGACCGGGTTTTTGAAATGGCTGGTGTACTCTACCGGAACGGCTATGTCCGCGATGTCAGCAGGGAGCGGTCCCACGGACTCTCTCAGGAAATACTGGAACGGTATGCCTCACAGATTGCTTTCTTGGATGAACTTGGGGGTTCCGGAGAGGCAAGATTTGAAGATTTCCGTACATCAAGAGTGTTGGCTGCAGGGTCAGAAGAGGGTGTCTGCGATCTTCTTTCAGCCTTGCTGGACTCCGGGCTGCAAGCGGTCCAATACCAACTGACTGATCCGGCCATAAAAGCCCGCCAGCAATTTGAACAACTGGCTGCAGAGGCCCGTGAACAGGATCATACGGTCTCGGTGAAAGCGTGGAGCGGAGCATTTGAAGACCTGCAGGCTGTGCTGTATGCGGGAGAAAGCCTGGAGGAGCTTTTATCCTTCAGAGAGTCCTGCAGCAGGGAGGGAATCCCATTTATTCCCGCTTTCTTTTCCGGGGGAAAAGGCTATACCGGAATGGCTGCAGCAAATCTTTGTTTTCCAGGGGACACCGCTTCGCCTCCGTCAGCACCCGCAAGATCCCTGCTTGCAAATGCTGCTGCGTTTGAGTGGCTGAAGGAGGCGGCGGGTGTTCAAAACCGCAATAAGATGGCCTATATCCTGAATGCAGAAACGCTGGAAGGAAGCTTGCGGCCGATCCCTTCTGAAACAGGAAGTATAAAACCGGTCAGCCGGGAGCGGTTTATACAGGAGGAGCGGAAAAGAGGGGATTGGCTGCTGTTCTTCAGCCGGCTTACAAATCCGGACACTGGAATGTTAAGGATCTGGGAAGAAGGGGAACTCAGCCAGCTGCCCCTTCCGCAATGCCGGGTTCAGGCAGCCGATCCTCTCACAGGCGGACAGCTTGAGGAAATGATATGTACAGGATTTACGCAGGAAGAAGCAAGAAGAGAAGCGGCCCTTTCCGGAATTGAAGCGTATCTCTCGTGCCTGATGGAGGGCGCTTCTACAGGGGAGACAGCAGCAGAAGCCATCTGCAGAGGATTGGAAAAAGCACTGGAAAAAGAGGCTGGGGAGAATGAGCAAATGTATCCGGTCACATTTGAAACGGAAGATCCTGCATGCCGGTACTATTGCCAGGTGCTTCATACATTGGGAAGCCCGCCGGTGTTCGGTGTCGGAAAAGAGGCAGCCGGCTTTCCTGTCATCTGGACCGGAACCCGCCGGGGCTGGAAGCGGGGCACCGGCTTGAACGCGACGCTTGCAGCCAGGAATGCCCTGAAGGAGGCGATTACTCTTGAAAGCGGCAGTCCTCCTGCACCGGCTCCGCTTGTGCTTCAGCATTCCTTCCGGCTGAACATTCCTGCATATGAACAAGATTATGAGGCCCTTTTTCTGCAGGCGGAAGAGGTGCTTGCAAAAGAGGGGAAGGTGCTTGAAATGGAAGAGCTCCATATCGGGCCGGAGCTTTCAGAAGGACTTGCCGGTGTTTTCCGGACAGCAATCCGCGAGGGGGAAACGAAATGAGAACCATCGCAGTGTATGGCGAAGGGGATCTGGCTGAAGCAGTCCGTAAAAGACTAAGTGGCAAATACCGGATCAGCCGTGAAGCGGGGCAAGCGGAGGCCGCAATCGTTCTCCAGGATTTCTGGAACCCTCGTTTTTTCAGGGAAGCAAAGGCCGGGCTTAAAGACCTTCCCCGCCTCCATGCCTATCTCTCATTCGGGGAAGGCATCATCGGTCCTGCTGAAAGACTAGGCTCTGAAGGCTGCATTCACTGCTTATCGGCAAGAAAACTGATGGCAGGGCGGGACCGGAGGGAGATGTGGGATTTAACGGAAAGAGAGGCAGAAGCAGACAGCAAAAAAGATGCATGGGCGTCTTCCACAGGGTTAAGCCAAATGGCGATTCTGATCGAACAGGAAGCGGAACAGATACTGGCCGGAGAAGAGATCAGCGCAAGGGCTTACTTACTGAACCTGAAGACACTTGCCGGAGAATGGCATGCTTTTTTGCCGGACTCCTACTGCGGCGATTGCAGCACCATCCCTGATGACTCCCCGGAACTCGCAAGAATCAGGCTTCAATCCAGCCCGAAGGTAAATGGAAAGGGGTACCGCTGCCGATCGATTGAAGAGCTGTCAGGTTTTCTTGTAAAAGACTATCTGGATGACCGGACGGGCGTTTTTAATGAGAAAATTCTTGACCTGACGACACCATTTGCAGATGCGAGCGTCAATCTCCCGCTGTTCGGCGGAAACGAGGGCACAGCGGGGCGCACGCTTTCCTATCAGACAAGCGAATTGACTGCCATCCTCGAAGGTCTTGAGCGGTATTGCGGTATGAATGCGAGAGGAAAAAATACGAAAGTGCGGGAACGGTACAGGGACATTAAAGACTATGCCGTTCATCCTTCCGCCTTCGGAGTTCACGGTGAAGAGCAGTATGCAGAAGCCGGTTTCCCCTTTGAGCCGTTCAGTGAAGACCGGAAACGCAGCTGGGTGTGGGGCTATTCGTTTTTGCAGGAGCGTCCGGTGCTCGTTCCTGAGCTGCTTGCCTATTACAGCCTCGGCTGCGGTCACGGTTCCGGCGGGTATGTGTACGAAACATCCAATGGCTGTGCAGTGGGCGGAAGCATGGAGGAGGCCATCTTCCATGGCATCATGGAGGTAGCGGAGCGGGATTCATTTTTAATGACATGGTACGGAAAGCTTCCTCTCAGACGGATTGACCCGCGTTCGTCAGGTGACCTGGAACTGAATTTGATGCTCGACCGGCTTGAGTATGTGTACGGGTATGACCTTCTTCTGTACCAGTCTACAATGGAGCATGGCATCCCATGCATCTGGGCCATACTGAAGAACCGCAGCAGCAGAGGCATGAACCTGATGTGTGCAGCCGGAGCCCACCTGGATCCGGTCCGTGCAGTCAAAAGCGCGGTTTTCGAGAACGCGGGAATGATCGGAGCACTAGGCGAAAAGCTTGAAGCGGGAAGAGAAGTGTATGTGAAGCTGCTGAAGGATTCAACGCTTGTCCGGCAGATGGAAGACCACGGGATGCTTTACGGGCTGGAGGAAGCGGAGGAACGGCTTGATTTTCTGCTGAAGGACGAAAGGCCACTCCTCACTTTTAAAGAAGCGTTTCCCGCCCCTCCATCCAGAAGCGATTTGAAAGAAGATCTTGAAGATGTCCTGCAGCGGTTTAAGAAGCGCGGCATGGATGTCATCGCTGTGAACCAGACGGCTCCGGAGCTTGCCCGGAACGGATTGCACTGCGTAAAAGTACTGATTCCGGGAATGCTCCCGATGACGTTCGGACATCATCTCAGAAGACTGACAGGTCTGGACCGGGTGTTCACGGTACCGGCGGAACTCGGATTTACCAAGGTCCCGCTGAAGCCGGAGCAGCTGAATGTTTATCCGCATCCATTCCCGTAGGAGGACAGCCTGAATGAAAGGTGAAGAGCTGCTTTACTGTATTCATTTTGACGTGGACCGGGCAAGCCCCCCGGACTGGCAGCCGGATTGGGAGGATGCCCCTCTTCCTTATAAAATCTACCGGGATCTGCCGGTTCTTTCGTTGTCAGACAAGAATGGATTTATTGGAGAATTCGGCCGTTTTCTCCTGTACACATACGGATTGACTCAGGCGGTGCAGTATACCGGCCAGGACGGAACGCTGCAAACCGGCGCAAGACGGTTCGCTCCATCCGGCGGCGGGCTGTATCCGAGCGAACTGTATATGTACCTGAACATTCCGGAAGCCCCGGCAGGTGTTTATCATTACGATGCGGCACATCACTCCCTCGTACTTTTGCGGGAAGGGAATTTTGACAGCTGCACCGATCAGGCACTCGGAAGCCGGTGTGAAGTGTCCACATGCTTTTGCACCATTTTCCTAACCACCCGATTTTGGAAAAACTTCTTTAAATACAACTTGTTCTCCTACAGATTGCAGGGGCTGGATGCCGGCGTGCTGATCGGGCAGCTGGAGGAGACGGCCAAACGGTTCGGATGGGCTTCCGGGATCTACTATCAATTTTTGGACCGTGCGCTCAATCATCTTCTCGGTATAAATGGAGAGGAAGAGAGTGTGTATGCCGTCATCCCGCTGTCAGCGGATGCCACGCACTGGCAAAGGGAGAGCGAGACGGTTTTTACAGCGGAAGAGCTATGCTCAGGCATCCTGCCGATTCAGACTGATCACATCGAACGGTCTGAACGTGTGCTAGCATTTCCAGTGATTACGGAACTGAATGCATACAGTTTCATGGATTCAACGGCTGAATTCAAGAGGGTTGCCGGAAAATTGGAGCCATTGCACGGAATCTTGAGTAAACTCCCTGGAAACCGGTTCCGCTATGATTTCAAAGAAGCCTGCAAGAACCGTTTTTCACCGGATCTTGATTTTATCAGCAGAAAGATAACGAAGCAGCAGGCAGGTGACCTTCTCTGCGAAGCAGCGGCCGCTTTCACATCCAGAAAAGATACAGACACTGGAGGACCG
This sequence comes from Metabacillus mangrovi, assembly GCF_009711125.1. Lineage (GTDB taxonomy): Bacteria > Bacillota > Bacilli > Bacillales > Bacillaceae > Metabacillus_B > Metabacillus_B mangrovi. Next base: position 33,505 of record NZ_WMIB01000021.1, read on the forward strand.
GACGTCTATATAAATTTCTTTGGGGTCGAAGGCATCCAAAACGGCGCCTACCGCTACCACCCAAAGGAGCAGCAGCTTGAGCTCCTCCGGCCCGGTGATCACCGTGATTGCCTGCAGGAAGCATTAACCCTTCACAATGTGAACCTTTACGCAGTGCCAATGGTCATCCATCTCGCAGGAGAACGGGGGCATTTTTTGCCGCAGCTCGGGTACAGAGGCTACCGCATCCAGCAGATGGAAACCGGAAGCTTCACCCAGCGCCTTCTTCTCGCCGCTTCTGCCATGGGCCTCGGCGGCCATCCGCTCCTCGGATACGATGTACAGCGGTGTGATGATTTATATGGGTTGAAGGAGAGCACATGTCTGATTCAGATCCCGATTGGTCCGTATCGAAAGCGGGCTTGGTTGAAGGGGAGGCTTTGATGGGAGCAGGGCTGAAATAATGCCCTGCTTTTTAAAGTTGTATATTACAATGGTAATAGGTGGGACTAAGACGGAGGAGAAAAAATGAAAAGGATATACGCAGGAATGATGACGATACTGGCTGCGAGCCTGTTGAACGGGTGTGTGATGGAAAAAGACCTTAAAGAGCCCCTCGATCAATACATGGAAAAAACATACGGAATCAAAAGCGACGATTATCACTTTCTGAAGTGGGATAACAACTGGCTCGCTGGAGTAGCACACCAAACAGCGATTGAAATTGAAAAACCATACGAAACGACCGCTTTTATTAGCCTGGAACGCGATACATACAAGGTTGAAAGCGAAGAGGTTTATACGGAACTGGTCAAAGGCGCTTATGTGCAGCAGTACCCGGGTGTATTTTCTTTTTCAGAAAAAATCATAAAAAAATACGGCTTTATGGAAAAGTCACCTGTTCAATATGATGAAATAAAAAAGAACTTCTATTACTACATGGATGTTCGCACAGGAGAAGCCATTAAAGAGCGGCTTACCACCCAGTTCAAGGACACGCAAAGGATTGATCTGGACCAGCTGCTCCCTGACTACGCTGAATCTAATGAAGACGAGGAAAACATTCGGGTCCACTTTGCTTTTTATTACAATACCCACGATAAAAATGATAAAATACCAAATGCCAAAAACCTCGTACAAGATTATGAAAAAAGCGAAGTCCTGGCTGAAGGGCTTTACAGCATAGGTGTAAGGACAATCGACAGCAAAGACGGGGGATATTCAGTAGGTGTGGATAAACGCAACAGTACGGTGCTGTTTAGAGTGGATTCCGGAGGCGGGTTCCGGGATACTCAGGAATTGACGCCAGAAATTTGACCAGGGTTGGATATAAGGTGTGTGATACGGGTGCAATATACTGCAGCGCTCTGACCCGCACTCTGCTAAAGCACTAAAGCTCTGGCACCGACGCTGTAAACCGTTTGGAGAGAAGGGGTCCAGCGCACCGTCCTCTGTCCCTTGTTGCTTTAAAGGAAGTGGGGACTGGCACGGTGCCTGTCCCCACTTTCTCTGCCATACTAAAGCTCCGGCACCGGCTCCCCAATCCCTTGCGGCAGCAGGTCTCGGAGAAGCGAGCCTCTGTCCCCTGCTGCTTTAAAGCAGAGCGGGACTGACCCCGCCAATGGACCAAAAAAGCCGTACCGCCAGACCCGCCAATAGACCAAAAAAGCCCTACGTCTATGGCTCAAGAAAAGCCGTCCCATTCCGGAACGGCTTTTTCCTAATACCCTCTCTTATAATCCACCCGGTTAATCTCAGGCACTTCACCTGCCAGGAATTTTTCTAAATTGGGCAGCAGGATGTCTTCAATCACCCGTTCATCGTAATACTCGGTGGAACCGGCGGTGTGCGGGGTGACAATGACGTTTTCCATCTCCCACAGGGGACTGCTTTCCGGGAGTGGCTCCTGTTCAAAAACGTCGAGTCCGGCTCCTGCAATTTCTCCTTGCTCCAAAGCTTTAACGAGATCGTCCTCCGCGATGATGGCCCCGCGGCCGATGTTAATGAGAAAGGCTGAGTTTTTCATCAATTGAAATTGCTCTTTTTTGATCATCCGTTCCGTGTCCTTAGTAAGCGGAAGGGTGATCACCACATAGTCGCACTGGGGGAGCATGCGGTTTAGGTCTTCCGGTTTATACATTTGGTCGGCATATTCATACGGTTCTCCGGAGTTTCTTAATCCAAGGACATTCATGTTAAAGGCTTTCGCAATTTTTGCGGTTTCCTTGCCAATCGCGCCCACCCCGAGTATGCCGATGGTTTTGTTATGTAATTCGAGTTTGAGTCCTGCATGGTGCCATGCTTTTCCCTGCTGATTGCGGACATAGGTGTGGATTTTTCTTGTCAGTCCGAGCATGAGGGCAAAAATGGTTTCAGAAATCGGGTAGGCGTGGACACCTGCCGCTCCTGTTAAAATAATGGACCGTTCTCCGAATGCTTCGAGCGGCATATTGTTGACGCCGGCACTCCATGATTGAATCCATTTAAGTTCCCGGGCACTTTCAAGGTGCTGGGTCATCCCTTTTCGCCAGCCCGCAATCACATCTGCACCGGCGATTTCATCTTTCCACACGTCTTCTTCTCTGCCAACAATGAGCGTCCAGTCTGGAATAACTTCCTGGATCCGTTTTACGTAGGATTCCCCCAGGTTTTGGCCAATGATCATTTTTCCCATAAACTACCCCTCCCTTTTTGTATTGTACCAAATGAAAAGGGAGGGGTGGGCTTTTAGCGGATTGCCTGCGGAAATTGAAAAACCCGTCCGGGGTCGTACGTATCGTTCACTTCCCGGAGTCTTTTCACATTCCCGCCGAAATACGCTTCTTCATAATTGCGGAGTTCGCTGATGGGAAAATTAACGAATGAACCGGCTGTGATCGTCTCCAAATAGCGGAACCGCTCCACAACCCAGCTTTTGTTTACTGAGGCATACCGGTCTTCTTCCCACACCGACTGAATGCCGAGGATATAGCGTGCATCCCGATAGAAGAATGCTGTGGCATCAGGCCGAACGTCTGAAACCTTCCCGCCGAGGGCATAAACGGTCAGGGCAGCAAAAACAGAACCCGGCGGTTTATTTTGAATAAGAGCGGCAATGTCAGTCAGTTCCCCGGCTGAATACGTTTTGTATACAAAGCGGCCGGTAGACTTAAATTTTTCAGAAGGCGGATATGTCTCTTCCACCTCATTTACAGCTTGAAGGAAGGGTTTCGTTTCAGCAGTAATCTGCATTCCAGGAATTATGGAAAAGGGGAGAAGCAGCCTTTTGGCTTCATCCTCCGATCCGTAAAAAAAGCCCCTGCCGTAAATGGCCATCCCTTCTGCAGCAGAGTCATACAGACTCGTACTAAGCGTCATCCGCCGGTCAAGCGCGGGCAGCCATTTTTGCCAAATTGCAAGAAACTCGATCATGTTCTCCGCACTGGCCTCGGGAAGGAACAGCTGGACAAGAGTTACATTTGCGGTTTTTGGGGGAAGTCGGAAGGTCATAGATACAACGATTCCAAAGTTGCCGCCACCGGCTCCACGGCATGCCCAGAATAAATCTGAATTCTGCTTATGATTGGCCTTGAGCACTTTTCCTTCCGCATCAACAAGCTCCAGTTCAAGAAGACTGTCGCAGCCTAGTCCGAACAGCCGACTTGAATAGCCCCAGCCTCCGCCCAGTACATATCCGCTTACACCTACCGTCGGGCACGTCCCGCCAGCAAACGGAAAGCCCTTTGCTCCGGCATATTCATAAAGCTGCTCGTTTTTCACTCCGCCACCGATTGTGATGGTACCCGCCGATCGGCTGCTTGTTATAAAATTAAGTCCGCTGAGATCAATGACGATGACCCCGTTTCCGACGGAATAGCCTTCATAGTGATGCCCGCCTGAGCGGATCCTGATTTCAACCTGATTTTTTACCGCCCATCGGACCGCATTGCGAACGTCCAGCACCTCGGAGCAGTAGACGATTACGAGAGGAAACCGCTGGATGGCGCGGTTCCACTCCTGCCTGGAAGCTTCATATTCCGGGCTGTATCTTGTAATGACTTTTCCGGTCAATCCCCGTACATCCGGCTCAAACATATCAACCACCCGCCTCTTTAGCATCCATACATTTTATGATGGGGCAAAGAAGTTCATTCTTGACGGAAATCCCATCTATCGATTATGATGAGGATAACAAAATACTCCAAAGGGGAGTAGCTTACAGTTACGTCGACAATACGTGATGCCACCAGCATCGCCGGCTTGACTGGCAACAGACCTGTTGTTTGCGAGACCTTTGCCATTAAGTGGTGAAGGCATGAATATGCGGATTTTCAACCTTCACCAGAGTATGGTGAGGGTTTTTTATTTATAAAAAACCCTTCAAACTACTATTTGAAGGAGAACTGACACTCTGTTGCAAAAGAAACTTCTTTTGTTCACGACCTTGCTTGTTACGTTTAAATTGTACGCTGTTTCCATTTTTACCCTTGAAATTCACAACCCGCCGAGAAGCCTCGCGCTTCAAACCCAGCAGGGGCCGGATCAGCCGCGCCATTTGCTTGCATATAGATGAAAAGGATGAAAAAAGGCATACTAAGAAAAACCACAAATTAAAGGAGGTCACGAATTGGATGCAGCTTTGCTTTTAGAGTATGGATGGGTCCTGCTGATTCTGATCGGACTTGAAGGAATTCTCGCAGCCGACAATGCACTCGTTATCGCAACAATGGTTAAACATCTTCCAGAAGAAAAAAGGAAGAAGGCACTCTTCTATGGTCTTGCCGGGGCATTTGTTTTCCGCTTCGGATCGCTTTTCATCATTTCGTACCTGGTAGATATCTGGCAGGTTCAGGCGATAGGAGCCCTTTACCTCTTGGGAATCGCTTTTTACCATATCTTGAAAAAACATGTTCTGAAACCGAAAGTTAAGAAAGTAAAAGAAGGGAAGAAGGAAGGCTCCGGCTTCTGGATGACCGTCCTTAAAGTCGAAGTAGCCGATATCGCTTTCGCTGTCGACGCCATTCTTGCAGCCGTCGCTCTGGCCGTTACCCTGCCGGAAACGAATCTCCCGGAAATCGGAGGCCTTGACGGAGGACACTTCGCCGTCATCCTAACCGGAGGAATCATCGGTCTTGTCATCATGCGATTCGCCGCGAGCTACTTCGTTGTTCTGTTAGAGCGCAGACCGGGCCTTGAAACTGCCGCCTTCGCCATCGTAGCTTGGGTAGGGGTCAAACTCGCCGTCTACGCACTCTCCCACCCGCAGCTTGCCATCATTTCGGAAGGCTTCGGAAAAAGCGTCACATGGAAAGTCATTTTCTGGTCCGTCTTGCTGCTGATCGCAGTAGCCGGCTGGTTTATGTCCAAACCGCGTGCAGAAGAAACAGCTGCAGGCAAATAAAAAAGACTGCTGAGCGATCAGCAGTTTTTTTATGGGTGAATGCAGGTGATGGTCTTCGTATAGGGGTGTAGGCTTGGATTTATCTTCGAATTTTCTATTTTATCATCGAAAATGCTGTGATATCGATTTTTCGGGAGCATTCGACAGGGGGAGTACTGATTTCAGGAGTAAGTTTATGCTTACGTAACCGTTCTGCTTAAGTTGGTTCCTAAGTGCTCTGACCCTCACTCTGCTAAAGGACTAAAGCTCCGGCACCAGTTTTTCCAGCCGTTGGTGGACAAGGGATAACAGGACTGGGTCTCTGTCCCCCGATGCGGTGAAGCAAGTGGGGACAGTGCACTGCGCCCTGTCAAGTTTACATGGCCCCGAGGGTTAGACCGCCTCTCTATAAAATTCAAGAGGCGTTTTGAACCCCAGCTCTTTCTGGTAGCGTCTGAAATGATAGTACCTCATGTATTCATCAACGGAGCTTACCAGCTGGCTTAGGTTTCTCGGGCGGTCCAGCCAATGCCCTTCGGTCTTGAAATGACTGAAAAAGCACTCAATCGGGGCATTGTCCCAACAGTTCCCCCTTCTAGACATACTTCGAATCATTTGATACCCTAACACTGTATTTGCATATTTGTGAGACGTAAATTGGTGCCCTTGATCGCTGTGCAGCGTGGCCCCTTTTAGGTCTCTTTTTTTCTCGGCTTTTTTTAGCGTCTCTAAGACGAGCTCTGTATCATTCTGGCTGCTTAGGTGATACGCAATAATCTCTTTGTTGAACAGGTCAATAATAGCGCAAAGGTAATATCTCTTGCTTCCGGCATACACATAAGTAATATCAATACAAAGCTTTTCCCCTGGCTTCTTCGCTGTAAAATCACGTGCTAACAGGTTCTTCGCATAACGGTTTTCCTGATCATACTTTTTGAATTTCTTTCTCCTCGGTTTGGCGTGAAGGCCCATTTGGTTCAACAGTCTTCGAACCCGTTTATGGTTGATCTTAAGGGCGTGCTGCTTCTGTAAGAGAATCTTAAGCTGTCGATACCCTTGACGGCCTTTCTCCTGAAAATACGCTTCTCGCAAGAGACGGGCAATTTCCTGATTCTTTTTCTCCCTTTCTGTTAAAGGCCTCGTTCGCCTTTTCTTCCACTTATAAAACCCCATTCTAGATACGTCTGCGAAGAGACACAATTTATAAACACTATGCTTGTCAGACAGTTCGTGGATGATTTTAAATCTTTCAGACTTGCTTAACCGTCCCCCTTTCTCAACTCCAATAACTTTTTTAAATAGGCATTCTCCGCATCTGTGAGTGCCTTCTCTTCTAGGGCTGTACGTGGCTGCGGCCAGCCGGAAGGAAGGCACCTTCTCGTTTTTTTCTCTGGAGAAGCCTCTCCTGCTTTTTTATCGCTTTTTTCCCTATCTTCCACCTGAGCCTTTTTCACCCACCTCCTGACGGACTCGTCGGAAGGGATTCCAAACTCCCTCGCCACACTCAGATACCCTAACTCAGGGTGGTCATGATAAAACTGCACCACTTCTTTTTTCATCTCTTCTGTGTATTTTTTCATTTAAGATCTCCTCCTACGGTTTTACACCCTAACACCTCTGAGGAGACCATGTAAACTTTAAGGGGAGCATACCACAGACCCGGTGCCAGTCCCCACATTCGCTAACGTACTAAAGCTCCGGCACCATCTCTGCAAACCGTTGGTGCACAAGGGATTGAAGTGCAGTCCCTCTGCCCCCCGATGCGTTAAAGCAAGTGGGGTCGGAGGCGGCTTCCATCGGAGTCCAACCCCAACCCAAAGCTCAGCCCCAACCCCAAGCCCAGCCCCAACCAAAGGTCAAACCCCCATCCCCAACCTACCCCTCAACCTCCACCCGGTATGGCATTCCGCCCTGTGCACCGAATTTTGTAACAGAGATCGAGGCGGCACGGTTGGCGAATAGGAGAGCTTCGGCCAGTGGTTTCCCCTCTGCGATTGCTACGGCGAAGGCGGCGTTGAAGGTGTCGCCTGCTCCGGTGGTGTCGACAGGCTGGACGGAGAAAGCGGGGACGGTTATGATTTTTTCCCCGTTGTGGTAGCGGGCGCCGTTGCTTCCTTGTGTGATGATCAGCTTGTTTGGATAGGTTTCCAATGGTTCATCTGCTCCGAAGAGGAATCGGGCTTCTGTTTCATTCGGGGTCAGAAAGGATGCAGCATCGAGCACGGCCTGGCTTACTTGCCTTGCGGGTGCCGGATTGAGCAGCAGCCGGACGCCGTGCTCCTTGCATAATGCACTGACATGCTCAACGGTTTCATCCGGGATTTCCTGCTGGATCAAAACGAGATCGGCTTCCTTCAATATCGGAAGCGCTGCATCTGCTATAGAGGGGGTCACTTTTTTATTGGCTCCCTGTACAACGATGATGCTGTTGTCTCCTTCGGCGAGGACGATGTGGGCCGTTCCGCTTGCTTCGCCGGGGAGGATCTTTAAATAATCAGTGTTGACCCGGTTTGCCTGAAGGTTCGCCAGGATTGCCTCTCCATAAGGGTCATCACCGATGCATCCTGCAAAATAAACCTCTGCTCCAAGCCGTGCGGCGGCTACTGCCTGATTGGCGCCCTTGCCGCCGGGGACCGTCTTGAAGGATTCACCGAGAATGGTTTCGCCGCTTTCCGGTCTTTTACTGGCCGTGACGACCAGGTCCATGGATGAACTGCCGATTACTATTATTTTTGCTGTCATTATGCCACTCCTTACGCTTGCGATTTCTGTTCCAGTTCTTTCTCTTTCTTTTCCAGTTCTTTTTCTTCTTCCTTTTCTTTCTCCTCCAGTTCCCTTTTTTCCTGCGGGAAAAGGTTGATTACAAGTGCAACGGGAAGAAGATAGCCGATAAATGCCTGAATAGAGGCAAAAAGCCTTGAAACCCCAAACGGCGTTATATCCCCGAAGCCGATTGCCATATTCGTGACAATGCTGAAATAGAGGGTTTTTAAAATGAGGCCGTATAAGGTAATGTTGCTGTCATCTGTATAATGCTCCTTTAAATGACCGGTCCCGCTGTATTCAAGCGCGATATAAATTCCGGCAAACAATACAATGGAAATTAGATAAATGACTGCGAATAAGAGAAAGCCTGTCCACGTTTTGTGATGATGGATCTTAGGGAACATGTTTTCATTCCTTTCTAATCGATTCGCTGTACAATACCCTGAAAATGAAGAAAAGACCCCTGGAAAGAGTCTTTTACCCGGTTACGGCATGGGAAGCATCTTCATCCATCCGCTTTTTCCAAAAAAGATAAGAACGCTGATAGATTGGACTTTGGATGAACGGATAAATAAATGTAAAAAGGAAGACCGGGCCGCCGATCAAAAGGCCGATCACGACGACGAGGCTTTCCATTACAATACGGACGTGACTGATGGAGAAGCCGGTTTTATCGGATAGTGAGAGCATGAAGCCGTCCCGCGGACCTGCTCCGATTCCCGCTGCTGAATACATCCCGCCTCCGATTCCCATCACAGCGATGGCTGCGAGGAGAATGAGGATATCAAGCGGAAGGGAGGAGGCGGAGGGAAGAATGCCGGTAAATAAGAAAAAGTCTACGAACGCTCCGACCAGTACAGCGTTTAAGAAGGTGCCAATGTTTATGTACCGGCGCCCTATGAACAGAGAGCATCCGATCAAAAACAGCCCAACTAGAACAGCCCACGTTCCAATTGTCAGCCCGAACCGGTCGCGCAGGGCGATATTGAGCATATCCCAAGGACTGACCCCAAGGTGCTGCACCTGGATCGCCATCGCAATCCCGTAGCTGAAAATGATAAGTCCAAAAAAAAACATTCCGAATCTGTGGTGGTATCGCATGGTTCTGCTCCTCTTTTTACTGTTGACTATACGCCTGGCAGCAGAAAAATGGAAGCCGTCTTCTTAAAAAGGTTTAAGAACCATAAGCGCGATCAGAATGATGGCAGCAGAATGCATAAAGTGGTTGTAGGGAGCCATCTTTTTGCCGATCTGCAGGTACGAATCAGGCAGGTCTTCTCCTGTATGGCTTTCGAGGATTGCCTGCTGTTCTGCAATTTTTTTGGGAAGGATGACAGCAACGATCGGCTGGGCGGCGATGTAGATAACAAGAGAGGCGATGTACCAAAATTTTGTGAATAGCTCCGGATTTAAAATGCCAAGGATGATTCCGGTCACAAGCAGAGTGATGCTTCCCATTTTAGCGAGCTTTTCAATCCCTGCATTTACGTGAATAGCAAAGTTAGCCTGCACAACTGTTTTTGGCCGGTTCATTAATACCGGAAGAGCAAAGGTAGCTCCGAGGCCACAAACCGCAGCGATCACATGAATCAATACAATTCCGCCATATACACTAATCAAACTTTCCTCCTGTATTTATAATAGGTAAAATATATCATTGAGCTTGGTGTGATATTCCAAAATTTACAATGTAATATAAACGTAAAATTGTCGTTTGCATAAGACTAAATACGATGATTAAAGAATATATACTACTGTAACTCCGTCTCTCCCGCAGCAGGAACAATACAATTTGAGGAGGAAGCAAAGATGGGTACAGCGGCATTTATTATTCAAATTTTATTAGGTCTTGCGTTTCTGTTTTTCGGATTTTTAAAGTTTGGCAAGCAAATGGATGCAGAGTTCACGAGGTACGGGTATCCGAGATGGTTCCGCTTTTTTACAGGAGCTGTTGAGCTTGTGAGCGGTGCTTTTCTTCTGGCAGGCTTTTGGAATGAAGGGCTTGCTGCCTGGGGATCGCTCCTTGCGGTATTGACGATGCTCGGCGCAATTGTGACTCACTTGAAGGTGAAGGATGCAGGCGGGAAATTCACTACACCGGTCGTTCTTCTTCTGCTGTCCGCCTTCCTTTTCTACCTGAATCTCGGGAACTTTTGACGCATTAAGCCCCTTCCAATAGGAAGGGGCTTTTAGGTGTAAGGTCATAGTTATAAGCATGGGGTGAGTCTTGAAATTAGGCTATTTTCTTTATTCACCTCAAATTTTTTCCTGAAGAAGAGGACTTTCCGCCAATTGGGGTATATGGTAAAAAATGATAAGGTTTAGGTAGATCTGTTTTGACGAAAATACACATTTCGAGGTGAAACGGAATGGATTTGTGGAAAGCACTGGACGGGTTAAAAGCTGATGTCAGCGGTGATATTACCGCGTTACAGGCGAAAATACGCCGTCTACAGAAAGCAAACAGCAAAATTGCAGCTGAGCAGGGAGCAGGCCAGACGGAAATCAAGGCGATCAATAAGCCGGAGCTTTCTGCCAGCTGGAAGGGGCCGCGGGCAGATGGATTCGATCAGTCCCGTGACGCTGCCTTCAAAGACATGGAGAAAGTGTTTAACGAGGATTATGAAGAGTATCAGACCCAGATCAGCGCGAAAATCAGCGAGCTTCAACTACAGGCAGATTTTTTATCTGCACAGCAATGGGCACTGGAAAGAGCAGAGGATGCTTTGAACGCAGTCGATGACACCCTCGATACGGCGAAGGACAAGCTGGCGGATGTCGGGGACCAGCTTAATTCAATTCGGAAGGGGCTATTCTCTTGACGACAGTAAAGCTTGAGCATGATGAGGTAATGAAGCAGCTGGAGGACATGATCAAGGCACTGAACGATTTGAAGCTGGAGACGTTCAACAAGGAAGAGCTCGGTGAAAACGAGATGGCGTTTACGAAAATGTGGCTTGAGAAAGAGGAATATGTTCAAAAAACGGCAGCGGAGTACGTTACCGCTGTTTTGAAAAATATTGAAGACACAAAAGACAACGTGAATTATTTAAGAGAGCAGGATGAAGCAATCACAACCAAATAAAGAGACGAAAGGCAGCGTGACGGATGAGCTCTGTGAAAATATACGAATCAGACACGTTAGCGGAAGCCCTTGCCAGCCGGACAAAGCAGTATGAAGATTTTGAAGAGAAATTGAACGTTCTGGAAAAATCGTTTCAATCTCTTGTAGACAACGGGGAATTTAAAGGAAAAGGCGCAGACAACATCAAAAGCTTTTACGGTAAGCAAATTGACGTCATCAAGGCGTGGAAAGATTACATTAAAGGCGTTAAGATGGTGTTCAGCGAGCTGCCAAAGATGGCGGCGGATACGAACCTTGCCCCTCCGACTAAGGTCATTATTCCGTTTTTAAATGAAGAAGTGGAAACGGGATCCCAGAAAAGCAAGGAAATGGTCAGCACCCAGCACAAGGATCTGGAAGGAATTCTTGATTCCATCAAGGACATCATCGCAATCTCCTCTTTTTCACAGGAATCGTTTGAAACCAATATGCACAAAGCGGATGAAAAGAAGAAGGAAACCGATCAAGCGGTTAACGGATTGGACAAGAATTACGAAACCCTGTATGCAGGGAAAGCGGATTTGGTCAACCTCGTCCCGGGCTTGTTCATGGCACTGATGAACGCAACAAGTAAAGCAGGAAGCGCACAGCCGATGAATTTCAATGTCAAAAACTATGAGTCGGCGGAAATCCACGATGTGTGGAAAGAAGCGAAGCAATCCCTTAATGATTTTGAAAAGCAGCAGGCAGAAATGCAGAAGATCCGCGATGAGATTGCCGCTGAAAAAGCAAAAATCGAAGCAGAAAAAGCGCGGATCGAAGAAGAGAAAAACAAACCGTGGTACGAAAAAACATGGGACGGCGTCAAAACCTTCACTGGCGAAGTCACCGGCTACTATGACTCTGTCCGAGCGACAACCGGAGTCGATCCGGTCACCGGCCGCAAGCTCTCAGACGCCGAACGCGTAGCCGCAGGCGCCATGGCCGCCGCAGGCTTCATCCCCGTCGTCGGCTGGGCCGGACGCGGCATCAAAGGCGGAGCGGCCATCGTCAAAACAGCTAAAGGCATCAACACGGCGAACCATATGCTCGACGCCTACAAAGGCACAAAAGCCATGGACATCCTAAACAAAACGGAAAAAGGAATCTACGGCCTTTACACCGCTAACAGCGCCTGGGAATTCGGAAGCGGACGTGACATGTTCGGGAACAAGCTGACGGAAGAGCAGCGGCAGCAGGCGCTGTGGAATGGGCTGACGATGGGAGCTGTCGGTGGTGCAGCAATTAAAATAGACAGAATTAAAACTGCACATACAGCAGTAAAGACAAGCAAAAGTCACTTAAGTTATTATGGTAATAAACTTGAAAGATTTGATTTCAGTGCTTGGGAAAATAAGTCTGTTAGCGGAAAGCGAAAATTTACAGATGAAGGTTTAAGAGTTTTAAATATACGTGAAGTGAAGAACTTTAAGAAAGAGATGCATGCTAATGGAATAAGTGTGAAGATTGACAAGAAAGGTATATTGCCTAATAATGTTGCTGCAGGTTTTGACCCACATGAAGGTGCAATATACTTGAGAAAAAAACCCACATACCTCAGTGCCACTCATGAGGGCTTTCACGCAAAACAGTGGAAAGAACTTGGTATGGAAAAGTATCAACTACAGACTAGGATAGAAAAAGAAGAACATGTCTATAAGAAAATAATAGAAAACAAGCATAAATATAACCAAGAAGAAATATATGAAGCTCAAAGATATATATTTAGTTTAAGAAATAATGGTATGTGGCCATCTAAAGATTGGAAAGGTTACGATGAGTAAAGGATGTGTTTAAAAGATGGAAGTAAAGCTAACTCCTAAAGATGCTGTTTCTATCGCAATAGACTATCAACAAAAATATAAGGTGCCAGGATTTATTTCGGAAAACGTCCAGCACTCAGTGAAATACTACGAAAATTTTCATAGAGTTGAGGGCCCTGCATGGCTGGTAATAAGTCAAATGGAAAATAATAGGTTTGAAGGTGATGATCATTTCAGTATTATCATATCTGATGTGAAAAAGGTTGTTGAATATATCATCGACTTCTCTGGGTTTTCTCACAGCCCCCATAAAATAGACAATGATAATTTTACTGAAGAAGAACTTTCAGAACTCTTAGAAGAAGATGATTAAGATCGTAATTCTTAATTCAAACTAGTCTTTGTTTAATCCCCTAGCTACTAGGGGTTTTTTGTATGTAAAGAAGCCGCCGTAGGCAAAACCGCTAAAGGAATTAATGCCCGTAGCCACATGATCCATCTGTACAGCATTTGCGGCCTCTAGCCTATTGCGCCTGGGAATTCGGAAGCGGACGTGACATGTTCGGGAACAAGCTGGCAGAAGAGCAGCGGTAGCAGGCGCTGTTGAATGGGCTGACGATGGGTGCCGCCGGAGCAGGAGCCCGTTTTATCGACACCGGCGGACTTCAGAAGCTTGGCAATAAATTTCCTTACAGTACGAACTACGTGAAGAACAAGCTCGTCGATGCAAACAATACCTTAAAACAAATCGGCAGCCGGGTAGGATCCAAAACAGAGGATGCCTTCCGCAGTATGCGGAACGGCGCAGGAAACATCAGAAATAAAGCCAAAGACGCAGTGAACCAGGTTAAAAAGAAAGTGCTGGATATGGAGGTGCCAACACCTCGTGTGTACAGCACGGCAGGCGGCCCGGGTATGCCTGGTATGCCGATTGTTAACTGGGAGAAGCAGCGGCTTGGGGATATGATGCAGAGGATGGATGGTGGGGGAGTAAAAGGGGCTGGTAAGAGTCCAGATAAAGTGTACCCTACTAGACCCATAAATCCTATAGAAGAGGCACATATAATTGAGAGAGTGAAGGAACTTAGAGGGAGTCTACCTAGTAGATATAAAAAATCCGGGAATTTTGCTATTGCTGAAGTAAATGTAAGTGGAATTAGTAAAACTGAATTCTATGCTCAAAGTAGGATAGATGAGCTTAATGGGAGTCTTAACGAAAAAACACCAGAGATCTCATTAAAACCAGAAAATCCAATATTTAAAGCAACAAAAGCAGCTGGAAAAGACGGAGATAGTTACTTAAGAGATACAGATACAGAGTACAAAATATTAAATGATATTGCTTCTAGACTTGGAGAGAACGCAGAGGCTACAGGGAGAATTAGGTTATTTACAGAATTAGATACTTGTGACAGCTGCAGTAAAGTAATAGCTGATTTTGCAGCTAAATATAATAAGATAGAACTTGAAGTAATACACAATAATGGTGGTAGACTTACTCCATAATAGAATTTGATTTTAAGGAGAATATAATATGGAAGACTGGGAATATAACGAATTATTTGAGGCTGTTCAAGAAACATATCAAGACTTATTAGATGAAAATAGAGGATACAGATATGCCTTAGCAAAGTTAGCAGATGAGTTCGATAACTTAGGACAAATAGAGGATTATATTGTTGATACTGCTATCGGAGAAATTGCTATTACACATGGTAAGGTTTTTATAGGGCGGATTGAAGGGATTACGAACAGATTAAAAAAATTCAGTCCTGAAAAAGCAGAAAATCAATTGACATCGGAGGAATTAGAAGATTTAGAAGTACGGATAAACAAAGTAGTAGAAGGATTAAAAAGAGTTGATGTAGATTATAATTCCTCAGCAGAATAGGTTGAAATTTTTTAATTTAGAACAATTAATCTAAAAAGTTCCTTTTGCAACTAGCAAAACGGGACTTTTTTTTAAGGATAGAAGAAATCTAAATGCTAAAAAAACATGACTCGATCCGCGCAACAACGGGAGTCGATCCGGTCACCGGCCGCAAGCTCTCAGACGCGGAACGCGTAGCCGCAGGCGCCATGGCCGCCGCAGGTTTCATCCCTGTCGTCGGCTGGGCCGGACGCGCCATCAAAGGCGGAGCGGCCATCGTCAAAACAGCCAAAGGCATCAACACGGCGAACCATATGCTCGACGCCTACAAAGGCACAAAAGCCATGGACATCCTAAACAAAACGGAAAAAGGAATCTACGGCCTTTACACCCCCAACAGCGCCTGGGAATTCGGAAGCGGCCGGGACATGTTCGGGAACAAGCTGACAGAAGAGCAGCGGCAGCAGGCGCTTTGGAATGGGCTGACGATGGGAGCCGCCGGAGCAGGAGCCCGTTTTATCGACAACGGCGGACTTCAGAAGCTTGGCAGTAAATTTCCTTACAGTACGAACTATGTGAAGAACAAGCTCGTGGATGCAAACAATGCCCTAAAACAAATAGGCTGCCGGGCAGGATCCAGAACAGAAGATGCCTTCCGCAGTATGCGAAACAGCGCAGGAAACATCGGAAATAGAGCCAAAGACGCTGTGAACCAGGTTAAAAAGAAAGTGCTGGATATGGAGGTGCCAACACCTCGTGTGTACAGTACAGCAGGCGGCCCGGGCATGCCTGGTATGCCGATTGTTAACTGGGAGAAGCAGCGGCTTGGGGATATGATGCAGAGGATGGATTCTAATGGAATTCAAGGAGGAGCATCTAGGGAAACTAGTAAACGTGTTAACGATGTTGACAAAGTGCTTTCTAGGAACGGTTCCTTTAGGGATGCTAAGAGGAGAGCTGGAATACCTAATTCTTCTCAACCTAAGAAACCGGTGGTGGTTTTTGATGGGACAAGCGAAAACAGAATTGTTTACGAATTTGAAGTAAATGGTAAGAAAAAATATATTATAGAGCATAGGGAAGACAAGTTTGGAAGAGGACCTCATTTTCATGGTGCAGATGACTTAAAAGGTAGTCCTTTAAATAAGGGTAGATACAATCAATACCCTGGTCATTCTCCTGAAGATTTCGATGGATATAAGAAAAAAGGGCACAGTGGGGAGAGTAAATAATTTGGACATTAATAAAAATTCGAAAATGGAACTTCTTAAGAGAAAAACTAAAAGAAAAAATTTAATAAAACAACTGGATTCTATTCATTTTACAGAAGAACCATTTTTAGATATGGACCAAAACGATATTTTCTGTAAAAAAGTTTTTGCATTACTAGAACAAAAACAAGATAAAATGCAAATACATGGTGAGGATTATCAAGAAAATATCAATAAATCTATATCCATCCTAAAGAGTAAATTAACGGATATTGATGATAAGCCACCTAGCGCAAGGCTCTTCTTTTTCAGAGAGAATGAAATAGAAGCTATACTAGTTTCATGGAATGAAATTGTGAACAATTTAAACCGTTTATTGGAGATAAGTAATTTTTCTAACGGATACGCTGATTTTATATTAGTCACAGATCGTTTAGATTTTGGTATATGTATAGAACGTACAGAACATTTTTATGAGTATAGTTTATGGATGCCATCAGCTAACTAATAAATTTCAATTGCCATTATCACTAGGATTTAATGTAAGCCCCTTTCCACTAGGGGTTTTTTGTATGTAAAGCAGCCGCCATCGTCAAAACCGCCAAAGGCATCAACACGGCGAACCATATGCTCGACGCCTACAAAGGCACAAAAGCCATGGACATCCTAAACAAAACGGAAAAAGGAATCTACGGCCTTTACACCGCTAACAGCGCCTGGGAATTCGGAAGCGGACGTGACATGTTCGGGAACAAGCTGACAGAAGAGCAGCGGCAGCAGGCGCTGTGGAATGGGCTGACGATGGGAGCCGCCGGAGCAGGAGCCTGTTTCGTTGACAGCGGCGGACTTCAGAAGCTTGGCAAGAGACTCCTGATAAGACCAGAATATTTTATATTTTGTTATTATTTTAACTGTACTTAATATGTAATCAAGTACAAAACGAAGATGACCCAATTAAATTTTTAGTTTGTAATTCCAAATTCAGTAAATGGGTAAATTCGAAAAATTGATTTTCCTACTACAGAACCCTTTGATATAAACCCGAAAGATCTGCTATCCATACTTTTAACTCGGTTATCTCCTAATACAAAAAAATACCCATCTGGAACTGCTGTAACTCCTGTTGTGTCCTTCAGCGAAAAATCTTCTGTAACTTTATTTGCCTGTATTTCTTTGTTTATATATTTTTCTTTAAAAGCTTTTCCGTTTACAAATAAAACATCATCTTTCATTTCGATTTTGTCTCCGGGTAATCCAATTACCCTTTTAATATATTTTTTGTTATTTTCAGGAGCATTAAATATAATTACGTCAAATCTTTCAATTGTAGATATTTTGGAAGCAATAACTTTATTTCCATTTTCAAGGGTGGGACTCATAGATACCCCTTCAACTGTGATAGGTTCAAAAATAAACATGCGACAAAGAAGAGCGATAAGTAAAGTGAGTCCAATTGTTTTTAACCATGAATAAATTTCCTTTTTAGTGCCTATATTCAAAGTGATTACCTCCTAAAAAATACAATATTATATATATTCTACCTCAATACTTGTACCATATAAATGAGAAGTATGAATCAATCATATAGAAAGATAAGATAGGCTGATAAATCGGATATAGTAATCAATAATAAAATCTACAGGCGAAAAAGTTAAACCAATCTTTGTATCCTGCGGAAACTAGATTGCTTTGAGTAAAAGCACTGAAATAATTGGACTGCATTAATCACAAGAGTTCTCTGCCGATTTATGTATGTTTGGCAGTTCAGGAAATTAATAAGGTTCGGAAGCGGTTAATGGAAGAATTCTAAAAAAGTTTGAAAAGGAAGTCTTGTCTTTAAGCTATCTTGCTTAAGAGGGACTTTTTATAAAGAAAATTTGATCCTCCAATATGTCTTCCTTCATGACCTTTTATTTATCAAGAGCTTTAGCTAAGCTTCAGTTTGAGCAGGAAATAAAAGAATGGTTTTCTGAAGTACATTGAAGGGGTTAACTTTTACGCGAAGATTTTTAAATCCCTCTAAATATAAAAACTTATTACACTTTAAGGACACTGTAACTTGCTGAATATCAAAAAGGAAAAAAAGGAAATGATTTATTGGAAAAAACCTTTTTTCCAATAAAGGGGGAGGAGAAGATTAAAATGTTTTTATAGAATGTCGTGAGTAAATTGTCCAATTCTTATAATGAATATGCGGATGTTCCTAACCTTTTCTATGATGCTCTCGCAAATTATACGTTATTATTTATTTTGCTCGCTTTCCATTCAAGTAGAACCAGGCCAGAGAATATTTACCGGAAAATCGTTCTTTCGCTTTTCTATGTCTATATTTATTTTCTTGTTGATTTAACAGTTTTCTATATTCCATTTTATGATTTTTTTGCAATGGATTTTAAAAACAATGATATTTCCATTGCAAATATCGTAAATTTAATTCCGTTTCAGACATAGCGGGCGGGCGTGCTACCCAATTGCTCTAGTGGGGAATTTGTTGCTGATATTTCCGTTATGTGTATGTCTTCCACTAATCCAGAGAGGAGTTACATTTAAAAAATTACTTTTTACTGGTTTAATTACTACGGTCTCCATTGAATTAATGCAGTTTGCAAGTTTGGTCAGCTTTCTTCAGTTCTTTTCCGGTGATAAGGGCTGCAGATGTTGATGACCTGCTATTAAATACAGCAGGTTGCGTAATCGGTTATTTTGTGTATCAAGCAATGGTTAAACTCATCTCGAGCTTGCTTCATCTGGATGTTCGTCCAGTCAATAAATGACATTCTAATCCGCCGGCCCTCTATTAAAGGGGGTGTTTTATAGTAAATTTACGCAATAGTCATTTAGATGAATTCGGAAGAGATGAGAATACTTAATGGAAATCCGTAAACCTGATCGTGAAGAGATTCAGCAAATTTTAAAATATTCTCCGGAGGCCCTTAGAAGAGCAGCGGCAGCAAGCGCTGTGGAATGGGCTGACGATGGGAGCCGCCGGAGCAGGAGCCTGTTTCGTTGACATCGGCGGACTTGAGAAGATTGGCTAAAATTTCCATACAGTACGAACTACGCCAAAAATTATATAACAAAAGGGCATAATAACTTGAAAGAGATTGGCAAAAGAACAGGGACTAAAGTTCATAATATTATCAAAGAAACACCAGCCACGGTAAAAAAAGCCCTTCAAGTAACAGGAAGAGAATTAGCCCAAGTAGACATTCCTCTGATAGTAGTAAGAGAAGTTGTTACTGCAACTGGCGATAAAGTCAGAACACTTGGTATGGAAAGCCGGAAGCTTGGGGATTTAATAAATTATAAAAGGCATATCGTAGGAGAAAATGGTCAGCCAAAATCTGATATAGATCCTTACGGAGGTTAACCAGTTACTTAATTTGTTCCCATATTTTCCGGGCAACGGGCAAACACTTTTCCTTCGTAAAGTTCTCACTGAATGCTTTAGTGAAAATGTGACTTATTCCATCTGCCAGAGAGTTTATAGAGTCGACTTTACTGACTAAAGAAACAATCCTTCCAATTTCGTACTCATATTCATCATCAGGTGCAGATGGCAGCAGCTCCATAGGATCCCATTCATTAACAATTTTCTTTATTTCAGTAAACGTATCTTTGTATTGATTATGTTTATTGGACAATAGAGATTCTCTCCTAATTATCACTTAGTAGTTCATTATAATTCTTCAATACCTGATCCCATCATACTTTATAAACGAAGAATTAGTCCTTTAAGAGAACCTCTTTTTATTAAAGACTTCAACAGCTCCTGCCGACATTCAGAATATCATTATAATCCTCAAAGCGCATTTCCGAATACATCTGAAGGGCTAAGAAATCTGTTTGCAGTTATGGTACATTTATATAAAATTTAGCGGGAATAACTATATAAGAGATAAGAATTGAGGTCAATCACCATGAAAAAAAACAGTATTAAAATAATTGCGGGATTTTCATTGCTTTTAGGGGTGGTCTTATTTTGGCTGAGCAGAGGGGACAGTGAAGTCCTGTTTAAAGAAACTTCTCCGCCCAATGAGTCAGATGAATATAAAGGAGCCGTCCTTTGGCCGATTACTGAGGAAGATCAAAAGATTTCCGGCGAGGCAAGCGGAGTGGCGGTAAACAGTAAAGGGGATATTTTCTATCTTCACCGCGGGAGTTCACAATATGGAGGGAAGACGGTAATCGAGGAGCCGGTGCTAATTGTACTGGATGGCAAAACGAAAGAAGTGAAAAGCCGGTGGGGGGAGAATACATTTTCATCCCCCCACGGCCTTGAAATCGACCATGAGGATCATGTGTGGATAACAGATATCACACAAAATAAAGTGTACAAGTTCTCCGAAGACGGAAAACGGCTGAAAACCTTTGGAGAGGAGTATCCGTTTTATATGGAAACGGCTTTGAGAATCCGGAATGTTCTTCCCCGTTTTCCCGCCGGACTGAACGAGTACACGTTTGCTCGGCCCACTGATCTGACGGTACTGAATGATGGATCCTTTGTAGTCAGTGATGGTTACAGGAACAGCCGGATTGTTAAATTTGATCCTTCCGGAAAATTTCAATGGGAGGTCAATCAGCTCGGTAGCGGCCCGGGAGAATTTAACCTGCCGCATGGGATTTCTCATGATGAACAAGAAAATCTCTATGTTGCCGACCGGGACAATGCAAGAATACAGGTGTTCAGCAGGGATGGGGAATTCCAGACAGAATGGACGCAGAAGGAGCTGGGAAGGCCTTTTGGTGTAGAGGTTGGAGAAGACGGGAAAATCTACGTCGCAGATGGAGGCGATTCCCTCTATCCGGAAAACGGAAAAGGCTCCCACCAAATCGTCGTGCTGAACAAGGAAGGCAAGATTTTAACCAGGTTTGGAAAATGGGGGGCGAAGACAGGAGAGTTTAAAATTCCCCATGATCTTGCAGTGGATCGGAAGGGAAACATTTACGTTGCTGAATTAGAGAATAAACGTCTGCAGATGTTTTCAGCAGAAACATCGTTGCAATAATGACTGCCTGTTCGTTCAAATAATTTTGCTTCTTGAGCAAATAGGGCTACTATATTCCATATACAAAGGAGGTTTTACATGTTGAAAGAATCTTGTGTTCCTACGAACACAGAAATGAAAAACTTAGGTTTTGGATATACATTATCATTAATAGGCGGCAAATATAAAATGATTATCCTGTATTGGCTGTCAGAAAATAAGGTCATGAGATTTAATGAGCTAAAGCGCAGTATCGGAACGATTTCTTTTAAAACGTTAAGTGTGATGCTCAAGGAACTGGAAGAAGATTGCTTGGTTATACGTAAAGAGTTCCCACAAGTTCCTCCTAAAGTTGAATACTCGTTATCGGAACGCGGCTCGTCACTTATCCCATTGCTGGATATGATGTGTCTATGGGGAGAAGAAAACAGGTGTCAGCGGTCCGAGTAACAGTGAAAAGGAAGAGCCTTCCTCATGTGAAGGCATTTCCTTTTTTGATTGGTCCCTACATACGATCAATAAATTTTAGATAATCTTTCGCGCTTGTCTCAATTTTCTCTGCAGACGGCTCGGATTCCGCTCCAAAGAATGCAAAGAACGATCGGTAATCTGCTTTACAGTAAAGGGCTGTCATTTCATAAGGGAGCAATACTTGATCAAGAGTATAATGGTATCTTCCCTCTTCTTGATAATCCTCATGACTAATTCCTGCTGATACTCCCAGGGCAATTTTCCGGTTCTTTAATTTATCTCCTTTTGAGCCGTAAGCCCAGCCGTATAGAAAGACATCATCCAGCCATTTTTTCAAAAGAGAAGGAGAGCTGAACCAATACACAGGGAACTGAATGACGAGATTTCCGTGGGATTCAATTAACTTCTGCTCTTTTTCTGCATCAATCTTTTCATCAGGATACACTTTATACAGTTCATGAACTGTATATTTTTCTGGATGCTTCTTCAATTCTTCTACCCATCGCTTATTTACAATGGATGTTTCCAGAGACGGATGAGACACGATCACTAACGTTTTCATTTTCTTTCCTCCTTAGTTGAATGTGATTGTTATTGTAAAGTCTAAATTGGAGAAATGTAAGTACGCACTTTTATTACAGGTACTTACATAAAGGTGAGTTTATGGCTGTTAGCAATAGAGAAAACGTTTCATAACAGAATAGAAGAATTCTTCATGGATGATACGAATCGACAGGAGGTTTTCTCTAGTTTCAGGCTTCATATTCACGATGTCCATTGAATAAAATTGTTCATCCAGTCAATATAACCAGCTATCCCTCTTTTGTTTCTAATATGATAAAATCTGTAATGGATAGAATTTACAGGGTTTGCAGGGTGGGAGTACTGGATGTGATGAAAACAATGAGCTTGCAAAAATTAGGGAATGCGGATATCGAAGGGCTTGTGGCCTTGTCTCGCGAGGCAGGCTGGGATTACGACGAGAAAGAATTAGGGACTATTCTGTCTGCAGGAGTGATTACCGGCCACAGAAATGAAATGGGGAAGATCATTTCCAGTGCAGCTTTACTTCCTTATGTAAAAGGTGCAGCGTCAATCGGCATGGTCATTGTGAGCCCGGAATACCGGCGGCTCGGACTTGGGGAAGCTGTTGTGAAAGAGTGTATGGCTCTTGCGCAAAATGTGCCGATTCTGCTTATTTCTACACCGGAAGGGCGCCCGCTTTATGAAAAACTTGGATTCAGTGAAGTACGTAAAATACATAAATTTTTATGTGATGAGTACCGGCCATCACGAAAAGCCAGTCCATATAAAATTGCCGTAATGAAGAAAGATCATCTGGAGGAGGTGTATGAGGCTGACCGTCTTGCTTTCGGAACAGCCAGACGAATCTTTCTGAGCAAAAGAGTGGAACAATCTGAGAAAGCCCTTGTTCTAAAAGACATGGCCGATCGGGTAGTCGGATTTGGATTATCCATCGCAGGCCCGGAAAACTTGATCCTGGGTCCGATTGTTTCATTCGATCAGGCTTCAGCCGCTGCCTTGACCCATGAACTGGCCCATTCCCATAACGGCACTCTCCGGATTGATGTACCTGATGGCCAGCAGCTATTTATGGATGAACTGATTCGATGCGGGTTCAAGAAAGTGAGCGAACCGCCTGTCATGATCATCCATGCAAAAGGGATGCCTGAACGCAACGGCCGGCTGTATGGGATTGCTGCCCAGGCGTTCGGTTGAACCCAAAAGGAGGAAATAGGATGGAGATCCGAAAACCTGATCATGAAGAGATCCAGAAAATCCTGACATATTCCCCGGAGGCACTTCACGAGGGAACAATGGGACGAGCTGATTTTTCATTGGAACAAGCAAAGGAATTAAGCGAATCACTTCTTAAAAAGGGTAGCTATTACTTGATGGCGATGGAAAATGAGGAGCTTGCGGGCTGGGTTCTGCTCAGCAAAAGCTTCGATCTGTTCAAAGAAGAGGAAATCGGGTTTATTACTGAACTTTATGTACTTCCCAACTATAGAAGAAGAGGAGTAGCAAAGAAGCTGATTAAGAAAGGCATCGACGAAATGAAAATCAGAGGATTTAGCGATATAAGGCTGAATGTATTTTCCGGAAATGATGCCATTGAATTATACAAAGAGCTGGGATTCAAAGAGAGAAGCATAACGATGGAGCTTTGTTTGACAGACATGCGGAGTTGAGGATAGGAGGCTGACCCTGTCTATTCATCAGAATAAGCTGCTACTGGTTCCTTTGTACCCTTCGTTATTCTGGAACAGGGACTATCCTACGGTTCAAAGCGTTGGAAAATAATGATAGAATCCAGATAGATTGGTTTATTGAAAGGCAATGAGGTGAGGTGAGTTTTATGAATTTGTTGGGAGCTTTGAGTGACGCCCGCTCCATGATCAACGGCGGAATTTCAGGCCTTGAGGAGCAGATCCGTCGGCTGCAGGAGGCGAACAGCAAGATTGCAGAGGAGCAGAATCAGGGAATGAATGAGATTCGCACGATCCAGCTTCCTGAGCTTGCAAATGACTGGAAAGGCCCGAGGGCGATCGATTTTGACGAGTCCAGAGATGCTGCCTATAAGGATATGGAGACCGTGTTTACGAAGGATTATGATGAATATCAAAACTAGATCAGCATTAAAATCTCACAGCTTCAAAGCCAGCTTACCGCACTGCAGGCTGCTAGTGCACTGGCATCTGCGATTGAAGAGAGTATTGAAGCGATTGATGAGACATTGGAAAACGCAGAGGACACCATTGCCTCCATCGGCAACGATATAAAAGGTCTGACCAATCGATTTTTTTCCTGAAGAAACCCCTTGGAAAAGGGGTTTTTTTTACCTGCAATACTCCTTCAGGACATTCTCATAGTCGCCGGTTGTTACTAGCCGGATCATATGGGGATTTCCTCTCTTTTCAGCCGTCTGGATTTCTTTGGCTGTAGGAATGGCGCCGTGCTTCAGCAAATAGCCAACCATATAACGGTTGCCTCTTGTGATCGCAAGCTCCATTGCGGTTTTTCCCCCAGATGACTTCACATTTGGAGAAACCGCGCTTCCTTCCAGCAGCCCTGCCAGTGCTGTTACATTATTGGATAGAATGCTGCTGATCAAACTGTTTTCACTTTCTTTGGGAGCTTTATTTTTTCCTGTATAAAAGAGGGCGGCGGCTAAGATGATTACGAAAATCCAAGTGTTTTCTGTGAGGATTGTACTGATAGTTGCCCAGTTCATTTATATTCTCCTTTAGTATATAGGTTTCATTACCTATATCGGATGCGGGAGAAAATGATGAAGAGGTGACGGAAATCTATACGGTAAAAATGTTTGAGTCCGATGCCAAAAAGATATCGAAATTTCAGTCGAAAAATAGAGACCGGTCCTCCGCAAAGTACCGGTCTCCAGCGCTGTTATTTCTTCCTAAACCACCGGTTTACGTACACTATCGGTCCCAGTAGCCGTTATTTTCTGTTTTTCTGGTTTGATTCGGGACTTCCTAACCAAATAGCGGCTCTCAGGACCTATAGAGGCTAAAACACGTGATTTTTGCTGAAATAGCGTTCCCTGAGACCGGTCCGCAAAATACCGGTCTCCAGCGCCGTTATTTCCCCGAGTTCAGTGGTTTGTGCCCCCTAATTGTTCTCGAGCATCGCTAGTTTTCCTCGCAACCTCACGCCGCAATCACTCTAACTCTTCACTTTGCCTGCCCATCCACGCCTTTATTTTCTCCGTCCGATAAATTTTCCCTTGCTCGAGCTGCCCGGAAAATTCTATATCAAGAATCACCGCAGTTTTATTCTCATCAAAAGCGGCTGAGACGATGGCCGGGTTTTTTTCGTGCTTGATCAGGTTTTTCATGAGGATTTCGAGGATGCTGTTATGGGAAAAAGGATTTTTATCCAAAATCATAAAATAGGGAGTGGTCACCTTGTCCATAAATTCTACCACTGTCTCATTAGGAGTTTTTCCCGGAAAGTACGCAGCCATGATCATCGGCTGGGGAATGGTCAGGAGCGTGCGTGAGGGCTGGGTGTCTTCTGAAAGGTCAAGGATGAAGACCTGGTAGTTGCTGTAGAGCTGTTCGTAAAGGTCTTCCAGACGTTTGGCGGCTGATTCATCGGCATGCTGCAGCGGAAAAAGGATGGTGAGGCTGATGGGAATGTTCCGGCGCTGCCGTGCTTCATGGCGTGCAACGTGGAAGGCGTGCCGCCAGCGTCTGTGCTGCTGTTTGCTTTTAAGAGAAGCGGAGATGCTGTGGCTGGAATTGACCCGGTAGCTGGCAAGCTTCACCGGGACATAGCTGATTTCGCAGTGTTCGGTCAGGCGCAGCCAATATTCGTAGTCTTCGACTGGCTCCATGCTATAGCCGCCGGTTTTTGCAGCTGTTTCTTTTTTATAGAGAAAGCAAATGCTGATTGTACAAGCATTTAATAGGTTCTCTTTCGGCTGGTCAAGGTAGCTGCGGAAAGCTGTTAGTTCGTCTTCTGTCTGCAAACATTCGTCATCATCATTTATTAGCCGGAACGAGCTGTGTACAAGTCCGGTTTCAGCAGGGGAAGCTTCGATTCGTGTATGCAAGGTTTCAAGAAAATCAGGGTAGTAGAGATTATCGCTGGACACCCAGGTAAAGTATTTAATGTCCGGGTCCTGAAACAGTTCCCCGAATCCACGGTTCAGCGAGCGGGCAATTCCTATGTTCTCCTTGTTTTCAATCAATTGAACTCTAGTATCACCGGAAGTGAGGACTTCAGCTTGACCTTTCATTTCCGGTGCGCCGTCGATTACAATCACCAGCTTGAATTGTGTATATGTCTGATCAAGGATGGACTGCAGCGCGGCTTTCAGAAAGTCAGGCTCTTGATAATAAACAGGCATAACCACACCGATGTCAGGCATTCTACTTCACCACCTTCAAAAAGGTATATTATCGTATTCCCTCCTTGAGCAGCCCGTTTGTATTCCTGTCTACGAAAAAAACAGATCCGCAAAGGGATCTGTCTGTTATTTTACGATTCCGAGTGAAAACCCGTCATATCCCTTCGAACCGACTGTTTGTATAGCAGTGGAATCTATTTCAGAGGAAGCAGAAAGCAGGTCAAAAAATTTCTTTGTTCCTTCGACACTATCATCCTGGCCCTCATCAACAATTCGGCCGTCACGGACGACGTTGTCACCAATCACTACCGCTCCAGGCTGTGCGAGCTTAAGTGCCCACTCCAGATATCCGGGATTGTTCGGTTTATCGGCATCAATGAAGATGAAATCGAATCCTTTGCTGAGGGTGGGAAGAGTATCAAGTGCTGCTCCGACAACGATTTCAATTTTGTCTGAAAGCCCGGCGTGTTCTATGTTTTTCCTGGCTGTTTCAGCGTGCTTCGGACTATATTCAAGGGTCGTCAATCGGCCGTCCTCCGGAAGGGCACGTGCGAGCCAGATGCTGCTGTAGCCCCCGAGTGTGCCGATCTCAAGAATGTTTTTGGCCCCTTTCATTTTCGCAAGCAAATAGAGAAGCTTGCCTTGAGTCGGAGAGACGTCGATTGCGGGAAGGCCTGCATCTGTATTGGCCTGCAGGACGGCATCCATCACCGGATCCTCAGGGTGCAGCTTTGACGTGAAATAGTGATCTACCTGACTCCAAATCTCATTCATATGTATGATGCCTCCCTAGTAAATTTTTACACTTTTATTATAGCATGCTGAAAAATTTACAGGTAAATGGAGAAAAATGCCGAATGACAGTAGAGAGAGAATTTACAGGAGGTGGAGAGATGAAAAAGTGGATGCTGGTCGTATTGTTTTTGGCACTGGGGATCGGATTTCAGCATACAGTGGCTAAAGAAGAAGCAGTGGTTCGGCCTAAAGCGATCGGAAAGCTGATTTTGAAAGGTGAGTACGAAAGAGTATACCGGCAAACGAGCGAAGAGTTCCGGAAAGAAATTTCCCTTGAAGATTTCATGGAGCTTAGCAATAAGTTCAATATAGGAGTAAAAAAATACAAGCTCGTTTCCGATCTTCCACTCGCACCGGAGATCAAGGAATACATCTGGCTTGACCAAACTGGTACGAAAGGGATTTCAGCGGCTGTTGAAAAAGACGGTACAATCGCCGGACTCGGATTTGTACTCCTTGAAAAGTTCGCAAGTGACCGATTCTTCACGAAATACCAATACGAAATGCCGTTCAAAGGACGCTGGTTTACGTATTGGGGGGGAACGAACGTCCTGCAGAACTATCACTATGAATTCGATATCCAGCGCTACGCCTACGATTTTGTGAAAATGAAAAGAGGCATGACTTACAAGGGGGACCCTCTCAAAAATGAAAGCTATTTCGCATTCGGAAAGCCGGTGCTTGCCCCGCTTGGTGGAACCGTTGTTGAAACTGAAAACGGAGTGAGAGACAACATCCCGGGCGAAATGAATGAAGACGAGCCGCTTGGAAATACAGTTATCATTCAGCATGCAAACGGTGAATACAGCGTTCTCGCCCATTTCAAACAGGGCTCAGTAAAGGTGAAGAAGGGGGATAAGGTGCGTACAGGACAGCTGCTCGGGGAATGCGGCAATTCTGGAAACTCCTCAGAGGCGCACATTCATTTTCAGGTCAGCAGCAGTCCGGAAGTTTTTGAAGGGAAATCAATCCGCATTCAGTTTAAAAACGGCAAAGAACCTGTCAGGGGAGAAACGGTGCGGAACTGAATCGTGTATAATAGAGGAAAGATGTTCACAGGAGGGATCCCGATGGCTGCAATGCCGGATATGTCAGTTTCCCATGCAAAGCCTGAGTAAGCAGGAGGCGATTCTTTGCATGGGTGATACCTTCTATCGCCTTGAATGCTTCTGCTGAAAATGCTTTGCCCTTCATTCTATTTTTTAAGAAGAAGGAGCTGGCAGAAGTGAAGCGTGTAAAAGCAGCCGATGTGCTGCCTGAAAATCTGCTGCAGGAAATCCAGAAATATGTGCAGGGGGAGACCCTTTACATCCCGAAGCAAAGGGAAGCCTATGCGAAATGGGGCACCCGCTCAGGCGGAAGGAAGGCTGTTGATCAGCGGAACGCAGCCATTCGCCTGGAATTTAAGCAGGGGATTTCCATTTCCACAATAGCAGAAACCCGTCATCTATCAGAAGACACGGTTAAAAAAATTGTATACAGCAGGCAAGGCACGGATTAAACGATCCGTGCTTTTTTATATGGCGAGTTTTTTCCTGAAACGTTTTATCCCTTTCCTTTGGCGCCTCCTGTATTTTACAATAGACCGTAAGAGAAAGGAGTCTTAAACGTATGCTGGAACCATTTATCCGCACAGATCAGTATCACTATATAAAATCACAGGCTATGCATATGGTGCACAGCCATTCCTCTGCCAATGATAAAGGAGTCCTCCGGGTCGTTACCGACCTTGCGATGGAAAAAGTCACCGGCTATGGAGACTGGACAGAAGAACAGAAGATTCATCTGACACCGCTCACAGGCATTAAGGACCGCGGAGACGCCGAGCTTTTCCTGAATGCGCTCAAATCCTATGTCATTCCCTTTGATGAAGTCAGTGAAGCCGGATTGAAAAAACTTTTCCCGAAAGCGAAAAAGCTAAAGCTTCCGGATATGGAAATAGACCGGAAGGAGACGACGTATCTCGGCTGGATTGATAAAAATTCAGGGAAAATGTTTATAGTTGCCCCTTATAAAGGAAAGCGGAAAGGACTGCAGGGAACGTTCAGCAGCCTGCACAAGAAAGGCATCTGCACAATTTGCAATGGTCATGAGGAGGTCGGCCTGTTCGTCACGGAGATTAAGGGAAAAGAGCAGGGAACCTTTATAAAAAGAGGAAACTACATTTGCAGCAGCAGTGAAGCATGCAACCGCAACCTGAAATCGCTGCAGCAGCTGGAGGATTTTGTTGAGCTGATGAGCTAACCCAGTTTGTGGAAAACGGGGTTAGTCCCAGTAGGATAGAATACGGTAAAGAAAAATTCAGAATACAAAGGGAGTAACAATTTATGCAAGCTGCACAACGAATGTCCGCTCCAAACCCGACCGTCTATCCGATTCTGTTTGCGATCGGATTTGTCCATTTGCTGAATGACTCCATGCAGTCGGTCGTGCCGGCGGTGTTTCCAATCCTCGAAAAAAGCATGAATCTTACATACGGCCAGCTTGGCTGGATCGGATTTGCGCTCAGTATGACGTCATCGATCATGCAGCCGGTCGTCGGCTGGCTCACTGATAAGAAAAGTGCGCCGTATGTTTTGCCGTTCGGGATGGGGCTTTCCATGATCGGAATGCTCGGCCTCGCTTTTGCTCCGGGGTTTTGGTATGTGCTGATGTCGGTTGTTTTTATCGGCCTCGGATCGGCTGCGTTTCATCCGGAGGGTTCGCGTGTTGCCTATATGGCGGCAGGCGGGAGAAGGGGACTGGCCCAATCGATTTACCAGGTCGGGGGAAACCTCGGGCAGTCGCTCGCACCGCTCATGACGATCCTGATCTTCATTCCGCTCGGTCAGTTTGGCTCGATTTGGTTTACCTTTGTAGCCGCATTAGCTGTCCTAGTGCTGCTTTTCGTTTCACGCTGGTATTCCAGCCAGCTCGTCCGCTTTCCGAAAACAGTGAAAGCGATAGGGAAGACGATTTCCGTCACCCGGAAAAAACAGGTCGGCTTCGCCATAACGCTGCTCGTGTTTCTTGTCTTTGCGAGATCCTGGTATTCCGCCGGCATCTCGAATTATTTTCAATTTTACCTGATTGAGGATTACGGCATCTCCATCCGGGAAGCACAGTATTTTATCTTTTTGTTCCTTGCATCCGGTGTGATCGGAACCTTCCTCGGCGGTCCGCTCGCTGACCGCTTCGGGAAACGGAACGTTATCCTGTTTTCCATGGTCGGCTCCGCACCGTTCGCCCTGCTGCTGCCGCATGTGAGTCTGGTCTGGATTTACCCGCTGTTTTTCATCATCGGAATCATTATTCTGTCCAGCTTCTCCGTTACGGTTGTATACGCCCAGGAGCTCATCCCGGGGAAAATTGGTACTGTGTCCGGGCTTATTGTCGGCCTCGCATTCGGCATGGGGGCCATCGGATCCGCTTTCCTCGGCATGCTCGCCGATGTATGGGGACTATACGCAACGATGGTCTTATGCAGCATTTTGCCGCTGATCGGAATTTTGACCGTCTTTTTGCCATCGGATGAGAAGCTTCGAAGGTGGGAAGCAGAGCAAAGGTAAGAGGATTGATCGATTTCAGCCGCTTCAAGCGGGTGAGAGGAAGGATATCTTCGAAAAACAGGATTTATCTGATGGTTTATAAATGTATGTGTAAGGTCCTTTTCTAGACAATAGAAAAAGGACAAAGTACTCTCTGAATATCACCAC
>NZ_WMIB01000022.1 GCF_009711125.1 Metabacillus mangrovi
CAGTCCCCACATCCTTTAAAGCAGCAGGGGACAGAGGAACAGCGCTGCAATCCCTTATGTGCCAAGGGCTAAGAAAAATGGTGCCGGAGCTTTAGTCCTTTAGCGAAGTGCGGGACTGTCCCCGATTCTGTCTCTTCCCCATTCAATAAGAAGGCAATGATGTGCCAAGTGCCTCGGTAGCCTGCTCCAGGTACATTCCCACATTTACCAGTGCTTCTGTACACTTCCCGATTGCAATAAGATCTCCATTTTCGATGGCAGCGGGGTAATTTTCTGTTACATATTCAATTTCTGTTCCTGCCTTCAGGAGCAAGCTGTGGACTTCAGCCATTTCTGGCGGCGGGCTGAGAGCTTTCAGCGCATCACTTGTGCCCTGCAGTAAAACTAGAGAGGCAGCCATTTCCGATATCCAATCTGGATCTGTTAAAAGGGAAGGATCCTGACTCGCTTCCAGATTTAACGTTCCAAAGTCGAAAAGTCCAGCTGCCATCTGATTGAGGATGGGGCTGATTGCATCCAAATACTGAAGCTCGCCGGCATCGGGAGCAGGTTCAGGCGCCAAATCCTCAGGTGCAGGCTCCGCTATCGGTGCCTTCTCTTTATCTTGCTCAGGTGCTGCAGGCTTTTCCAATGCAGCCGGTTTTTCTTCTTGAACAGGCTTTTCATTCACGACACATCCGCTAAGCAAAAACAGTGAAGCTGCTAATAGGGATAAAATTTTAATCAACTGGAGGCCTCCTTGTACGTACCCTTTTTGGTATGGGTTATCGTATGGAGGGAGGCGGAAGGCGGTGCATGGCTATTTGAGGGGGGCAGTCCCGCGAAGCTTCACCGAAGCGGGGGACAGAGGCCTGGAGCTGCAATCCATTGGTGTACAAGGGTTTGAAAGAGGAGGTGCCGGAGCTTTAGTGCGGCAGAGAATGTGGGGACTGGCACGGGGGCAGTCCCCACATCCTTTAAAGCAGCAGGGGACAGAGGAACAGCGCTGCAATCCCTTATGTGCCAAGGGCTAAGAAAAATGGTGCCAGAGCTTTAGTTCTTTAGCAAAGTGCGGGACTGACCCTCCCCCCGCCCCCGCGTTTGCTCGTCTGACCAAGCTAAAAACACCCATCCCCTCATCATTCCTGCCCGCCGTATTTCCTCATGCTCATCCAATAAAACACTCCAAATAGCACGACCGACCACAGCAGTGAAATTCCTGCGTTTACCTCACCTGCTTCAAAGAGTGCAGGAAGCTCGCCGCCGACAGATTGTTTGTCTGAGAAGAAGAGAAACAGGAAGATGTTGTTGGCGGCATGTGCTCCGATCGACAGCTCGGCGGTGCCGGTTTTGACAGCAACGTACGTAAGCATGAAGCCGGCGAATAGGTATTCGAGCCCGACAAATAGGGCGGACCTGCTCATTTCGGGATTGGCAAAGTGAAGCGAGCCGAAAATCAGCGCGATAATCAGAGACAGCAGAAGGGGGTTACGCACTCCTTTTCCAATCCATTGAGCGAGAAAGCCCCGGAAGAAAAGCTCCTCAACCGTTGTCTGGATCGGTGTGAAAATAAGAACGAGCCCAAACAATAATAGAAATTGTGAAGGGGACGTACCGGGGTTAACTTTAAATCCCTCCTGGAAAATAAGCAAATCAGCGACGTTCAGCAAGAGATAGATTCCCAAGAATACGCCGAATCCCCAAAAAACTCTCCCCCACTGTACGTGATCTCTGTGTGTGACGAGTGACCGGAGCGGCCGTTTATGAATGAACCTGACCGAAATAAAGAGGCCCAGCAGCCAGAACAGGTAAACAGAATTCAGTAACATGAATTCGATATAGGGAGACAGGCCAATGGATCTCCCAAGTTCTATATCAAAATAAGAATCTCCATCAAGCTGAATCGCCATGATCAGAGAGAGGCCGTATGCGATACCGCCGATTAACAGAAAGCCAAGAACGACCGCAAGAGAGGACAAGTAACGCTTCCAAGAGTTTCTGCCGGAAAATGAATCTAAATAGCTGCTCATGATACAATCCCTCCGCATTCATTACAAAAACAATACAGTTTTTTAACATAAATAACATAATTTAGGTATGGTAAATTATATATAATGTTTCTAGAATAGTTAAATTTTACTATTTAAATCTAGGTAAAAAGAGGTGATGTTTATGAAACTGCCGTTAAAATGGAAAAACTCTCTTCCCATCTGCAGCCTGGCCGGGAGCATAGGTGAAGAGAGCAGGCAATGTAGGCCTGCACATATCATATCATTAATTTAGCAGACAAGGGGGGATACGATGATTAGAGAGATTGAAAACGAATATTGGATTACGAAAAAAACGATGGCTCTTGAGTTAAAATGGGATAGCCTCGGCTATGCGTATACCATTATTCATGAAGAGTATCAGAAGCTGATGATTCGTAAATCTGCAACGTCCATCATTGAAGAGAACTGTGTGTTTTATGGGAGCAGTTATAAGGGAAGATTAAAGGCGTCCGGAGAAATCCTGATCGGACAGAAGCTCCTGCCGGTATGTGTGTGCGAGTTCAACGATATCTATATGTTCCCGACAATGTCACCCCGGAGTGACGGGGTCATCTGGCTTTCAGTCGAGCATGTAAAAGATGTGCGCGCCTTTAAAAATAAGTCGGTGGCGATCTTAACGAATGGGGAACAGCTGTTTATTCCTCTATTAAAGGAGTACATAACGAGCAAGGTTGGAAATACCTCTCATCTTGCCATGACGTTTCAGCAGCGGAGACGCTTTTTGCTGGATGACCAGTATCGCCCGACCAGAAAATAAATAGCAAAGGGTGGCCCGCTCCTGCAGGTCACCCTTTTGTGTATTGTTCTTCCAGCTCAGTGAGGAGCGCTTCGATTGGTTTAGGACGGCTGAAGGTGTACCCTTGTCCCTGGTGGCAGCCGATGACTCTCAGAAAATCGGTTTGCTCATCTGTTTCAACACCTTCGGCAATTACAGTAAGGCTGCTGCTTTCGGCGATTTGAATGACAGCCTGCACGATGGCGGCATCCTCAGGGTTGGAAAGAATATCCTGTATGAATGACCGGTCAATTTTAACGATATCAATCGGCAGGATCTTCAGGTAATTCAAAGAGGAGTAGCCTGTTCCGAAATCATCGAGGGCAATTTGGATGCCTTCTTTTTTCAGAGAATGGAGCTGTTCAAGTACAAGGTCAAAATGGCCGATTACGACGCTTTCCGTAATCTCAATTTTAAAACGGGACGCCGGGACCTGATGCTTGGCGAGCACTTCCATAATAAAGCCTGGAAGGGAGTCGTGGTAAAACTGCTTAATGGAAATGTTGACGGCTACGCTGAGTTCGTGATGCCCATGCTCCATCAGTTTTCTCATGTCGGAAGCAGCGCGGTCAATCACCCACTCCCCAAGACGGCGGATAATCCCGGTTTCCTCTGCAACCGGAATAAATTCGGCTGGCGATACCCGGCCGAGACGGGGATTTTCCCAGCGGATCAAGGCCTCAAGACCGGTCATTCTGTTCGTTTTCAAATCCAGCTGAGGCTGGTAATGCAGATGGAATTCCTCAAATTCAATGCCCTTTTGCAGCTCATTTTCAATCATGACGCGTCTGGCCAGATTGCCGCTTAATTCGGGACTGAAAAATTCGAATGTGTTTTTCCCTTTTTCCTTTGCACTGTACATGGCAATGTCGGCAGTGGAAATTAAGCCTTCGATTGTTGTAGCGTGTGCAGGGTAAAGACTGATGCCTATACTGCAGGTAACACTTACCTCGTGTTCACCGATCACAATCGGCTTGGAAATATCCTCCAGCAGCTTTCGTGCAGCAGCAGCTGCAGAATCTTCTCCCTCTGCGGGCAAAGCAATCAGGAATTCATCGCCGCCGTGGCGGCAGAGGATCGCGCATTCTCCACATATATTTCGGATCTTATTTGAGAGCTCTCTCAACAGTTCGTCTCCTGTATCATGGCCCAGGGAATCATTGATTAGCTTGAACCGATCCAAGTCACAAAACATTAACGCCAGTGAGCGGTCAAACTGCCCTGACAGGCGAAGCTCCCGTTCCAGCTGTTCTGTAAAGGAATACCGGTTATGCATATTCGTCAACACATCATAATGGGCAAAATACTCCAGTTTTTTCTGCTTGGATTTTAGTTCCTGCATGATTTGGTTAAAGTCGCTGATCAGCTGTTCGAAGCTCTTCGTAAGCCTGGATACCTCCATGATGCTTGTTTTCGGCCAGGCAATTTTCTGGCCGGCCATTTTTGCAGGAGAAACCTGCTCGGTAATGATAGACAGGCTCCGGATTGAATTGACGAGAATGTTGCTCAGCCAGTAGGCAAGAAAGATGGACATGCCGATCATCATCAGGATCATGCCGAAAAGCTTAATGTAGCTCATGTACAGGCGGTCTTGGTACGGTTCAATTTCAACAGCAGTAAAAAGATTCCATGGGATTAACGGTACCGCTGTTCTTTCAGCCAGGGAAGATTCTTTCCAGCGATTCATCTTATTCTCACTTTGATCCCCGCCAGGCTGCATAATAAAAGAGGAATTTGGATCTGCAAATTCGGAAATTTTGCCGTTTTTAAGCTGGCTCAGCCTGTACATGGAAAGCAGCTGTTCATCATAAAGACTTACTTCAATGTTTTCGCGGGGTTCCATGCGGTTCAGCATCATGAGCAGATCCTGAATCCGGTAGGTGGCAACCGCAAATCCGGTATATTTCTCTTCATGGAACGGAACAACGATGCTCGTCATTTGCTCCCTTGTAAACTGGTTCAAATAAACGTCCGTCACATAAGGATTCATTTTAGTCAGCTTTAGAAAAGGAATATGGTAAAAAGGGAGATTCGATTTCTCCGAATAGATGTAATCAAGGTCTTTCCGGTGATTAAACACGTATATATCCTGTACATAAGGCAATGAGCGGCCGAGTTCCTGCAAATGCTGCTGCATATGTCGGCTGTCTTCTGATATATATAGTTTCAACGTATTGAGAGAAGCACGATGGGCGGATTCCCAGCTTGACAGCGAGGATGAAATCATTTGCTTTTTTAAAGAAGCGGTCTGTTCCAAGCGGACAAGTTCCTCTTTATATTCTTTGTTTCCCTCATAGACAAGCATAAACATAGAAGGGATCAGGAAAATGGAAGTAAATGTGATAAACAGTACTTCCTGAAAACGTTTGGGTTTGAATCTTTTTAAAACGTATTGCTGATAGAGTAGGTGGAAAATGGAGAAGATCAGGGAATTAAGAATACCGTTCACCATATATTTCAGGCCTACAATCGTCGTATCGAGCAGATCTGTGCCTAAAAAACCGAAGTACGTTAAATAAACGAGGGGGATTCCGGCAAAAAGCCAATAGACGGCGACCAGGATGGCAGGGTTCATGCCGCTTCTGCGCTGAAGCCAGTAAACGGCTGCTGCTTCACAGGTCAGAAGAATGATTCCGAAAACATGTCCCCACAAAAAGAAAGTAGCCGTACTGGCAATAAGGGAAGCTGCCAGACCTGCCCTTAATCCATAAGTGAAAACAATGATGAAAACAAATACAGAACCAAATAAAAAATCAATTCCAAAGAAAATTTCAACGGAGAAATAATTGAAAAGAACAGCAAGGATCGTCAGTGGAAGGGCCCCAAGCCAGGAGAGTGAGTGTTTACGTTTTGGAGTCAATGTCATCACCAAAGTAGAATTTTGTCGGATTTTGCAATCTGCAAGCTAATTATATGAGGTTTAGGAATATTGCGCTAGGGGAATATAGATAGATTGAAATAAAATGAGTCTTATGAACTACTTTTCTCATAAAAGAGAAGCCGATTGCAGCGGAAGCAAATAAAAAAAATCCGGCAGGAGCCGGATTTTATTTTTTTAGAGCAGTGTCAGTCGAGATCTCAAGGCTTTTCTTAAGCTCGTTTGTAAGAGCTGTCCGGTTTTCCTCAGGAACCTCCAGATAATAAATCCCGTCAATTTTTGTATCATTTCCTTTAATTGAATGCTGGATCATCTTTTGACTGGCATCACGGTAGTTGGAAACCATATTCCACATATTATCAAAGGAAAGATTCGTCTTAACATTATTTTCGACTACGCCGAGCATATCACCAAACTTAGAAATCGATTGAATGTTTGCCCCTTTGGCAATGACCGCTTCAATCACCATTCTTTGTCGGAGCTGACGGCCGAAATCGCCATCCGGATCCTCGTAGCGCATGCGGCTGTATTTAAGAGCCTGTTCTCCTGTCAATGTAATGGGTCCTTTTTGGAACGTTTCGTTTTCATATTCGAAGGCGAGGTGATTGTCAATCGTTACACCGCCGACCGTATCAACGATCTGCTTAAAGCTTTCCATATTTACTTTAACGAAATAGTCAACGTCTACACCGAGAAAATTTTGAACGGTTTCAATGGCCATTGTCGTTCCGCCGAATGCGTAAGCGTGATTGATTTTATCAACCGTGTTATGACCGATGATCTCTGTTCGGGTGTCCCTTGGAATACTGACCATATGCATTTCCTTTTTGTTTGGATTAACGGTCATATAGATCAGGGAGTCGGAGCGGCCAGCATCCCCATCCCGTTCATCCACACCCATTAACAGGATGGAAATCGGTTCTTTCTTAGCAAGGTCAGCTACAGGGTTTACCCGCTTATATTCTGCCTTTTCCTGAATGACAGCAACTGCATCGTTCGTTCGTTTAACCAGATAACCTGCATACACAGCGGTGCCTAAAAGAAAAACCCCGATAATAGAGATCGTCACCAACAGCCATGTCTTTTTTTTCTTTCCTTTTTGAGTCCTCACTCGTTTTCGCCCTCGTTTCATTAATCTATATAGTCCATAAGCCAAAATGGATAGAATTGTTAGTCTAACTGAAAGAATTTTGCCATAATTTGAAGAAAAAGTCTATCTTTTTTTGTGAAGCTGCTTCCTGTATGACGCTTGAATGGGTGAAAAGGTTTCATAAATGGGCAATAAAAGACAGGATTTTGATTCTGCTTTCTTAAGCATCCGTCCTAAACTAGCTATACTGCTTGAATCGTCATTCCCCGGGAAATTTCCACAATATATTCCATGAAATTATCTTCTCAAAAAAAGAGGAAAAGGCAGTGGGACAACGTATTTTAATAGTTGGAATAAAATTCCGATAAAACGGGGGTAACAGAGTGAAGAGAAAAAGCAGAAAGTCAATGGGGGCTGTGCTTGCGGGACTGCTTGTTTTGAGCACCGTACAAGCCGGACCGGCAGCTCAGAAGGCAGCAGCTAAATCGGGCCTTCCATTAGAAGAGGTGTTTAGAAATAATCTTTCGGACAAAAAGAAAGAGAGCCGCGAAACGTTTGATGAGCACGTACTGATGGTGAAATATAAAACACCTCTTTCCGTTTCAGACCATCGCCGGGCAGGCGGGAAGCTGCTGCAGCGGGTACCGGGCCTCAGCTATGACGTCGTCAGTGTATCAGGGAAGTCTTCATTGGAGGCAATTGCAGAAAAGTACTCAAAGTTATCCAATGTAACCGCCATTGCAAAGAGCGCCTTGGTTGAGAAGCATGGATACCCCGATATAAAGGCAAGTTCCATGTACCACTTGAAGGGGCTGAAGGTGGATGAAGCAGCAAAACTTGCCGGTAAAAACAAAGTGCGGGTTGCTGTGATTGACGGAGGAGGCGATACGAAGCATCCGGAGCTGAAGAGTAAAATAAAAGTAAGCTATAATGTGAAAAATCCGCTGCAAAAGGGTCTTGCTGATCCCCATGGAACACATGTGGCAGGAATTATCGCAGCAGCTAAAGGAAATGGAGAAGGCGGTTACGGAATCAATCCTGATGCAGAAATTGTCTCGATTGATGTGTTTAACCGGAATCCTTATACCAATGACTATGTCATTGCGCAGGGCGTGCTGAAAGCTATTGAATTGAAGGCTCAGGTCATCAATATGAGCCTTGGCACAGATATTTCCTCACCAATATTGGAAGAAGCTGTGAAGAAGGCGGTTGATGCTAACATTACGGTAGTAGCTTCTGCAGGAAATAGCGGGACAAACATGCAATTATATCCCGCATCCTATGATGGTGTCATTTCTGTAGGGAGCACAAACAGCAGCAGCAAGCTGTCCGGCTTTTCCACGTATGGCCCTTCAGTAGATGTAACGGCACCTGGAGATGCGATCTATTCTTCTTTTTATGACATGGAGAAGGGGTCTACCTATGCGAAGATGAGCGGAACCTCTATGGCTTCTCCTGTCGTAGCGGGTACTGCTTCCCTGCTTTTGAGCAAAAATCCGAAGCTTACACCTTACCAGGTTAATTATATTCTGAATAAAACAGCGAAGGATGCCGGAAAAAAAGGCTATGACCTAAGCTATGGAAATGGCCAGGTTGATCCGGTGGCTGCACTGAAGTTTGATGTGAAGAAGATCCCTGCAGATCCGAAGGTGAAGCAGGATCGTGTTCTTGCTTCGGCTATTTCGCTTACCGCTGAAGACGGTAAACTGAAAACGGTGAAAGGGTCTTTTAAAAAGCTGAATCAGACGGATTATTACAAACTGCCAGTGAAAAAGGGCGAGAATGTTCAGCTTCAGCTCAAGGAAGCAGGAGATTATGACCGCATACTGGGTATTAGCTTTTATAAAGGAAAGAACAGCAGGCCCGCTTATTCGGAATTGGTAAACGACCGGAAAGAGAATGGCAAAGAAGGCAAGCTGTATGAAGCAAAAGAAGACGGAGTTTTGGTCGTATCTGTGAAAAATGCTTACGGGAACTACAGTGAAAGCGGTGCTTCTCCATATGAGCTCTCTATTGAAAAGCGTTCAGCAAAGCTTGAGGATGGAAATACGAAAGAGACGCCTGCAAAGATCCTGAAGGCTCCTTTTGAGACAACGGCTCCGCTCTATTTTACAGATGAGGGAAATTCGGAAGGTGACAGTGATTATTTTGAATTCAACTCGGATATGCTTCAACCGGGATCGAAAGTCAGGCTCAATCTTTCCGGAGTGCCGGGGATAGATTCCAGCCTGCACATATATGCGAACACCAAAGAAGAATCGGAAGAACCCGGTGAATCGGGAGAAGAGACTGAAAATGAAGTGGAAATAGCGGATAATGGAGGATCAGGTGAAGGGGAGAGTATTGTATTCATGCCTGAACCGGGCACAGACTATGTGTTCGAAGTTTCCAATAAACTGAATCTCGAAAACTTCGATAGCAAGGAACAAAGCCAGTCAGTTGATTTTTATGGAAGCTTTACTTCTTTTATCCCGTATAAACTGTCTTTAGAAAGCAAAGTCCTTCCTGACGACGAGGATCAATATCCTGAGGCAGGATCAGAAGAAGAGGATTCCTACGAGGAAACAAACCAAAAAATTATCGAACAAGCAGGATCTATTACGGCCGGCAAGGAAAAAACAGGCTATCTTCAGTTCATGGAAGACGAGGATTGGTATAAATTCGTCCCTTCAGGCCATGCCATCTATGAACTGTCTTTCCGTGATGCAGCCGATAGCAAGCTGCCGCTAATGGAAATTTTCACGTACGACGAGGAATTTGAAGAATTTCATTTCGTTGGTGCCAATACGAATGACGGCTTTACAGCCTCGCCTAAATACAAAGCAGGGCTCAAAAAAAATCAGGCTTATTACATCCGTCTGACTGGACAGGAAGGCTCACTCCTTCCGTATCGCCTGACGATTAAAATGCTGGTGGATAAAACAGCTGATACCTATGAAGACAATGATCATTATGAGGATGCCAGACCAATCAGTTCAACCTTGACCGGTAACTTTTCTTCCGTTGGAGATCTGGATTTCTACTACTTCAAACCGGCAAAACCTGGAGTGTATTCCTACCGGCTTCTACCGGTACCTGAACAGGTCCGTTCCGGGATTCAAAGTGAATTTAGAGGAGCGATTGATCCTGTTGTTGTAACAATTGAGGATTCCAACGGAAACGGCAGGATGGAGCCTTCTGAAGAAGGGAACTTCATGCTTGGCGACTACACAGGACCAAATGAGCCGGAGACTGGATCCATTGATGCAAAATCACGAAAAGGCTATTTCATCGCAGCATTTAATTATGATCCGTTTGCTGTATCGATGGTGCCTTATAAATTGTCGATAGGTTCCATTTCAAAAGTGGATGAGGACAGGGGTTCTGTTAAGAAAAACAATATCCCGTCCAAACCATTGTCCCTGAAAAACGGGAAGGGATCGGGATATTATCATACCTTTGGCGACACGGATACGTATAAGTTCTCCTTATCCAAAAATGGCCGTATCACATTTGCCCTCTCTTCTCCATTCGGACTGGATGGGAAGGTTACAGTACATGATGCCTCCGGCCGGCTTGTGCGCACTTCCGATGTTTACAGCACGGGAGATCCTGAAGCCTTTATGGCCGATCTGAAAAAAGGGGTATATTATGTGACGGTGGAGGAGAGTTCTGAGCGGGTGAGTATGTATCCGTATGAACTCACCGTTAAATAGTTTTGTTTCTCTATAATACGGCGGAACCCGGCACTGATTAGCAGCGCCGGGTTTTTATGATTTAGAAAAAGATAAAAATGTCAGTCTTAAATTTATTTTAGTATTTCGCTCTGCGCCAACAAGAAAATTAATTTAAAAATATCCTCCCCTTCCATAAAATGTAGTATACTATCAAAAGGCAATTTAACTATTGGAGGAAGTATCTTGAAAAAAGCAGCGATTATACTCACGATTATCATTTCGATTGCTAGTATTGCGGCAGGGAAGATTTACTGGGATCAAAAAATAGAAAAGCAGACAGCCTCCGAAGAACTTCTTGCTTCATCATCAGCGGAAACAGACATCCAGCAACCTGAAAACCTGGAGAATGGTTCTGCTCCATTAACAAAAAATCTCCCTAAAGCAGTGAAGGAAGCTATTGTGAACGCAGAGAAAAATCAAAAATCCTTAAATTTTGTTATTTTTGGATCAGATACTTCTGGTAATAATAAAAACTCCTGGATGAGCCGGTTCGAGAACAACATAAAGGAAAGTTATCCAGCAGGACTTATTCAAGTTAAGACTATTCTTATTAAAGACAAAACATCCAAAGAAGTGCTTAATGAATCGTTATATGAAAATGTAGTGAAAGCAAGTCCTGATCTAGTATTGGTTGAACCTTTTTTGTTAGAGGATAATGGTAAAATCGGGATTGAAAACTCCCTATCCAATCTCACATCGATCCTTGGCAACATCTCAAATGACGGCAGCAAGCCGATTATTATGATCCAGCCTTCTTATCCATTATACAATGCTGTATTTTACCCGAAAGAGGTTGGCAAGCTTAAAGAGTATGCTAAAAAAGAAGGATATGCATATGTTGATCATTGGAGCAGCTGGCCCAAAGGCAATGATCCAGCTCTAAAAGACTATATTGAGGAAGACGGCTCCGGTCCCTCGTCTAAAGGACATGAAGTATGGGCTGAACACTTATCAGAATACTTTATAAGCAAACTATAGGAACCCGCAGGACTTTGTCCTACGGGGTTTTTTTATGGTTTAGAGATGGAAGTATAGGATCAGTTATGTGGAAGCATATGTCATAAAAGCAGTTGAAATATCG
The DNA here is from genome assembly GCF_009711125.1 of Metabacillus mangrovi. GTDB lineage: Bacteria > Bacillota > Bacilli > Bacillales > Bacillaceae > Metabacillus_B > Metabacillus_B mangrovi. Next base: position 11,571 of record NZ_WMIB01000022.1, read on the forward strand.
TGTTTTGTAATAGTAATGTAATAAAACGTAAAAAAATTGTAACCTGTTGTCAAAAAATAATTGGTAATATAAGACTACCAAACAAGTAAAATCCTTCGGAGGTAACAAATGAAAAAGAAATGGTTGGCAATCTTGTCCCTTACGCTTGCGTTCAGTACTGTGAAAATATACTCAGCCGAAGCTGCTTCAGTCTCTAAGGAAGAACGGATTGTTCAAGAAGCAAAACGATACATAGGAACTCCATACCGTTATGGTGGAACTACTGTAAGAGGTTTTGACTGTTCCGGATTTGTTGGTTATACCTTCAAGAAGTCTGTTAAAAAGGTTTTGCCGCGTACTGCGGCTGACATGTATAAAAAAGGAAGCTCGATCAGCAAATCGAAACTGAAAAAAGGAGATTTGATCTTCTTTAGAACTTCAAGCAAGAAAAGCCCGTCTCACGTAGGAATCTATACAGGAAGCGGCAAATTTATTCATGCATCCAGTTCAAGAGGTGTAAGAGTTGATTCTTTGAGTAATTCTTATTGGAAGCCTAAATATGTAGGAGCAAAAAGAAACTAACCTACTGTTTCAATACCCTCAACTAAAAATTTAAAAACCCGGTATTCGGGTTTTTTTCTTGGGAATTTTTATTTTTATAGTCTAATAGCCTGGAAAATACCATGTTTATGCCGATATAAAAAGATGTGCAGGAAAAATGGCTTTTCCTAAGACTGAACACTAAATGGGGGACCTGAAATGAAAAAAAAGTTAGTGTCGCTAGCAGCAGCTGCTGTTCTTGCATTTCCTGCCGGAGCAGCCGCAGCCGGAACAGAACCGCTCGTTTCCATTGAACTTAAGAGATTTATAGGAGATCAGGCAAAATCGGTTGCTATCCAAAGCGAAGGGTCCTATAAAATTGATAATGCGAATGTTCGAATATCCGGTGCTGACCGGTATGATGTGGCAAATGGAATTGCCTCTTCCGGCTGGAGTACGTCTAATACGGTGTTCATCGTAAAAAGAGATGCTTTTGCAGACGCATTGTCCGCAGCGCCGCTCGCAGCCCAGTTGGATGCTCCGATTCTTTTGACAGACTCAGCAAAACTTACTGAGAAAACAAGAGATCAAATTGAAAAACTGAAGCCGGATAATATTGTGATTGTCGGCGGGAAAGTAAGTGTCAGTCAGACAGTCGAAAACCAGCTGAAATCGATTAACGGAATCAAAGAAATTACCCGTTACGCAGGTGCTAACCGCTATGAGGTTTCTGAGAATATAAAGTCAGATCTCTCCGGCGGTACAGAAACAGCCGTTCTCACAAACGGTGAAAAATACCATGATGCTTTGTCCATCGCTCCTTATGCAGCGACTAATAAATTCCCTATTTTGCTGACGAAAAAGGATCTGCTTCCTAAAGAAACACTTGAAGCTTTAAATGGGAAGAAGAAGGTCCTGGTCATCGGGGGAGAAGCGAGTGTTAGCAGTAAGGTAACGGAAAAGCTGAACTCAGCTGGCATTTCAGTTGAGCGGATCGGCGGTGCAAGCCGGTATGATGTGGCATCGAATATCGCGAAAAAGTTTTACAATGCAGCAGAGGAAGCGATCATTGCAAACGGCAGCAGTGCGGAGCCTGCTGACGCACTGACGGGTTCAGTGCTTGCTTCAAAACGGAATGCCCCAATCCTGCTGACATATAATAACAGGCTTCCGGATTCGGTTAAGCAGGTGATACAGGAAAAAGGAACCCGCTCATTCACGATCCTTGGAGGACCGGTTTCGGTAGCGCAAGCGGTGGAAAATGAGCTTCCGAATGCTTTGTACTTATCTCCGGGAACAAGCTACTTTGTCAAAGTGGAGAACAAGAGACTTGGGCTTTATAACGCTGCTGGAACAAAAATTAAGGATTTCGGTGAAAAGGGAACGGCTGTATTTGTCCCTGGCCGCTATTCTGAAGAAAATAAGCTGCTCATTAATAACAGGAAATATCTTGGTGCCATGAAGTTTGATGTAAAAAACGATCTATTCATCAAGCCTGTGAACATGAACATTCCTATGGAAGATTACTTGCGGGGTGTAGTGCCGGACGAGATGTATGCATCATGGAATATAGAAGCTCTTAAGTCCCAAGCTGTCTCTGCCCGGACATATGCTTACAAAAGGCTGAACAGTGCAATGAATGATACGGATTCCTTTCAGGTATATGGTGGATATTCTTCCTGGCACCACAACACAGACCTTGCTGTTCAAGGCACTAAAGGCCAGGTTCTAACACTCGATGGCATTGTTTTGCAGGATAGTGTTTATACATCAAGCAATGGTGGCTACACAGAATCCAGCTTTTCTGTACCTGGGGAGATCATTAAATCTTATCTCACTCCTAAACAAGACACTTATGATACGGCCTATAAGTGGCAGAACAAGCTGAATAGGGTACAAATTTCAACTACCGGCCTGGATATGAAGAAGCCGGATCAGCTGTGGATGAAAAAAGAAACAGACGAATCAAAACTTGCCGGCCTTAAAAAGCAACTGTTAAAAATTCACCCGGAGTCTGAATTTAAAGTGGTTTCCATCACTAATGCCTCTTTATCAACAATCAAAACAGCAAGCGGAAGACCGAGCAGTGTCGCCGTAAGTCTCGTTTATTATATAAAGCAAAACGGAAAATATGTGCTCGAACCAACAGGAGTATTCAAAAAACATCAGGAAACCTTCTCATTTGATGCAAATAAAATGAGATCGGTTCTTGGTACAAGCTACATTAAAGGTACGATGTTCCAATCCGTTGCAGCAGATTCATCGTCCTTTACCTTCCATGGCACAGGCTTTGGGCACGGTGTCGGTCTCAGTCAGCATGGTGCCAATAATAGAGCCAATAAAGGTGTTAAGTATCAGGATATCCTGAAATTTTATTATGAAGGTACTCAAATTAAAACCTTATATTAACAGCAGGTTAAAACACAGGAGGTAACGTTGAAGAAAACCGCAGCTTTTTTCGTACTACTGGCAGGCCTTTTCGTTTATGGAGCAAGTGCTGAAGCAGCGAACACGATTAAAAGATATGATGGATCAAACCGGATTAATGTAGCCGTAAGTTTGTCCAGGGACTGGAACACGTCCGGTACCGTAATCCTGGCCTCCTACAGCGCCTATGCAGATTCTTTGGCGGCTGCTCCGCTGGCTTACAGGCTGAATGCCCCGATCCTGCTGACCAATCCGGGAGGAATTCCGGCTGAAACGAGGACAAGAATCAGTCAGCTGAAAGCTTCCAAGGTTATACTGATCGGCGGAACATCAAGCATCAGCGGAAACGTGTACAATCAGCTGAAAGGCATGGGAATAAGTAGCGTTGAAAGAATTAATGGAAGAGACCGTTATGAAGTTGCAGCCAACATTGCTAAAAAGTTTCCTTCTTCATCTAAAGCGATTTTTGCTTCAGGTACTGCTTATGCAGATGCTCTGTCCATCGCTCCGTATGCCGCAAGAAGCGGGACTCCTATCCTGCTCGTTAGCAAGAACTCTGTACCGTATTCAACAAAAAGTGCCATATCCAGCAGGGGAATCAATAATGCGGTACTGGTCGGCGGGACTGCCAGTGTAAGCGACTCAGTCTATCATTCACTTGCCCCGACCCGCAAGAGAATAAGCGGAGAAGACCGCTATAAAGTTGCAGCGAATGTAGCTGCAGCATATAAGATGTCCAGTGATAAGGTATTTATAGCAAATGGACATGCCTATGCTGATGCGCTTGCAGGCTCTGTTGCTGCTGCCAAGCAGAATGCTTCTATTTTGCTGACGAAAGCCTCGGCTGTTCCAGGCAGCACGATGAGTCATATTAAAGTTCATAAAATGTCCGGGTTCTCCATTCTGGGCGGAACAAAATCTGTGTCTTCAAGTGTAACCAGCAGATTATCGAGTCCGCTCTTAGGCCGTAAAATCATGATTGATCCTGGCCATGGATACAAAGATCCGGGCGCTGTAAATAAGAACACAGGGCAAAAGGAAAAGAACATTGTATTGGACATCGGCAAAAGGACAGTCAGCAAATTATCAGCTAAAGATGCGTACCCTGTCATGACAAGGACAGGTGATACGTACCCTACCTTGGACGAAAGGGTAGAAATGGCTGTTAAGCAAAATGCAGATGTTTTTGTCAGCATCCATAATAACGCAAACATTAGTTCAAGTCCTGACGGTACTGAAACGTACTGGAGTACTAAATCCCCTGAAAGTAAGCTGCTTGCCGAAGAAATTCAAAAGCAGCTGGCAAGCGACCTGGAGATGGACAACAGGGGAGTAAAGACGGCAGACTTCAAAGTGATCAAGCATGGGTATATGCCGAGTGTGCTTGTGGAGGTGGGCTTTCTCTCGAATTCCAGGGAAGCTGCTCTTTTAAATCAGTCTGCGTTCCGCGATCGTGCGGCAAATGCCATTTACGAAGGTATCTATTACTATTTCCAAAAGTATGAATAACAACAAGATAAAGTATTGAACGATTTGTGAATTTTCTTCTGCATTTAAAGAAGCCTCCTTAATAGTTCTTTACAGATGTATAACAATTCTGTAAATTCTATAAGGGGGATTTTTTTTCATTCAGGTTTAATCTGGATGAAAATCGGGATTAATTAATTAGCACCTTATTTACCGGGGTTCAAAGTAGTACTTCTTTCTTAAAGCCGTTCTTGATGGGTGATTTGAACAGAAGAAAAATGGAGAACATAATAAAAAAATCTTTGCAGAAGTGAAACAAAAACCGGCTTCAAACAGTCAAAATAATGGGCGGGCTATTGAAGGCGGGCATATGGAATTAAGCCTAGACTAATCCCCCAAATCTGTTATAATATCCAAAGGTGAAATTCCGCGAAGCAGCGTGAATTTTGTCTAATGTGCTGCTCCATGCAGCTCCTGAAATCAGCCACGAGAAACCTGTGGTATCACACCGGCTGCATGAGAAGCCGTGAACTTAACCGAGAGGTGTCTTTGTAATGAGTGCAGAAAAAAGTTTTAACCTTTATAAAGAATATTCCATGTCCCAGTCTTACTCATTGATGCTAAGCCATGAAGCGAATAAGCATATGTATATGAAAAGAACGATGGACCTTGTCCTGTCACTGATTGGAGCTATTTTGGCCATTCCTGTTATCGCCATCTTTTCGATCCTGATCTCCATTGAGTCACCTGGTTCTCCTTTTTACCTTCAGGAACGCGTAGGAAAGAATGGAAAGTACTTCAAAGTCATGAAGCTTCGTTCCATGCGGCTGGATGCGGAGACAGGCAGCGGTGCACAATGGGCGCAAAAGAATGACCCTCGTGTTACAGCTATTGGGGCATTTATTCGCAAAACCCGCATTGATGAACTTCCCCAGCTGTTTAATGTGCTGAGAGGTGAGATGAGCATTATTGGCCCGAGACCGGAAAGGCCGATTTTTACCGCTCAGTTTAACGAAGAAATCCCCGGATTTACGGACCGCTTGATTGTGAAACCTGGACTGACCGGATGGGCGCAGGTTAACGGCGGATACGAAATTTCCCCTAAAGAGAAATTGGCGCTGGATATATATTACATCAACAATATGAGCCTGAAATTGGATGTCATGATCCTTTTCAAAACAGTCCGGGTCATCCTGACCGGCGAAGGCGCAAGATAGGAACATCATGTCAACCATAACGGGTAACATCTTAAAAGGAGCAAAATGGACAGCTTTGTCAACGGGTATTATTACCGTCGTTCAACTTGTCCAGTTTGCTCTTTTAGCTAAGCTCCTGCCGCCGGCTGAAATGGCAGTCATTGCTGCGATTACAACCGTCCTGATTTTTTCGCAAATTCTTCTGGATATGGGGCTGGGCGCCGCCCTTATACAAAAAGATGAAGTAAATGACAGAGAGCTCTCATCCTTATACTGGCTGAACATCTTTGTAGGTGTTCTTCTTTTCATCCTCTTATACGCAATCAGTCCGTTCATTGCCGATTTCTTCAATCAGGAAAGACTGACAGAGCTGATCAGAGTGACTGCTGTGATGTTTCTGATTGCCCCTTTTGGACAGCAATTCCAGTATATGCTTCAAAAGGAGCTTCGTTTTAATCTCCTTGCTAAAATTGAAGTCGTATCGACAATTGCATCATTTGGAGTTCTGCTTTTATTTTTTTATTTTACTGATGGACTGATGGCATTTGCCATTTCCCAGCTTTTTCTTCAATCCTTTAAAGGAATTGCTTTTGCGTATGTTTATTACAAAAAATGGAGACCATCTTTTCGTTTTTCATTAAAAGATGTAGCACCATTCCTTTCTTTTGGTTCGTTTCAGCTTTTTTCCCGTCTTGTTAACCGGATGGGATCGAACATCGACGTGTTTTTGATTGCTTATTTCTTAGGGAACAGGGAGCTTGGTCTTTACAATGTGGCCTACCAGCTGATCACCATTCCTGTTCTGAAATTGAATCCGATCATTACAAGAGTGGCATTCCCGGTTTTTGCAAAAAGCAAAAACGATATAGCAGCCGTCTCCAAGGGTTTCCTGGATGTGACCAAGATGCTTGCTTTGGTCACGTTTCCGATGCTCGCGGGTCTGGCGGCAGTGTCAGATGTCTTCTCTGTCGTTTTCCTTGAAAAAGCTTATTTCCCGGATGTCGTTCCGATTATTTGTGTCCTGGCCATTGTAGGAGCACTACGAGTCCTTATGAATCCGAACGGATCTGTCATATTAGCTAAGGGACGTGCGGATCTTGCGTTCTACTGGGACTTTGGGGTAATGATCCTCTACGGTGCAGCCTTGTATTTCGCCGCGCTCACAGGGGACTTGGTGATTGTTTCCTGGACATATGTTGCAACAAGTCTGATAAACTTTATGATTGGCCGCTGGCTGCTGAAAAAATTGATTGGATTAAGCTTGAAAGCCTACATGAAAACGCTTGTTCAGCCAATCATTATGACAGCGCTAATGGCTGTACCGGTCCTGCTGATCAATAAAATGATGCCTGGCACAGAGGGAGCCATTCTCCAGTTAGCTGTGTGTGTGACAGCGGGTGTCCTGATTTATGCCGCTGCTGTTTATAAGGTTTATGGTACTCTAATAAAGGCGAGACTTCCTAAACGATGGAGAGGGACTACATGAAAATACTTTGGATTACAAGCACCTATCCAACTGAAAGATCCCCTGGAGCAGGGGTGTTTCATCAGACACAGGCAGATGCGCTGATGAAGCAGGGCGTAGAGGTTCAAGTGATTTGTCCTGTCGCCCATAGCCCTAAGATTCTTCAAATGATTAATAAGAAATATAAAAAGTATGAGATAGAGGAACACTATACCCGGAACGGGGTACAGGTGTACCGGCCCAAGTATATAGCGGTTCCCGGCCAGCTGAAATGGGCCCAGCCGAGCAGGCGCATTGCCGGGGCAGTTATGAAGATCATCCGCGAACAGGGGCTGGAGTTCGACGCCATTCACGCCCACCTGGCTATGCCTTCCGGCGGGGCTGCAGAGATTGTCTCTAAAAAGACGAATAAGCCCTATTTTCTTACGCTGCATGGCAGCGATGTACATATTTATCCGGATTACAGTGAGAGTGCGAGAAAAGCATTCGTAAAGGCTGTCAGAGGTGCCTCAAAGGTCATCGCTGTAAGCAGAAAGCTGATCCAGAAAACAGCCGAGCGCAGCGGGGTGACCCCTGTGGAACTTCCGATCGGCATTAACCTCTCTAAATTCAAGGGAAACCCCGGGGTGTCCAAGGATGAACTGAGGGAAAATCTAGATCTTCCGAAAGGTAAGAAAATTATTTTATATATCGGCCGTCTTGTTAAAGAAAAAGGAATCGGAGAGCTGGTCGAAGCGATCCGGCAGCTAGATGATTCTTATATGTGCGTATTGATCGGGAACGGTCCTCTGATGGGTCAGTTAAAAGAAAACCCTGAATTGAGACAGAAAGTACGGTGTACGGGCGAAATTAGTAATGAGAATGTGCGGTCTTACCTGCTCGCATCTGATTTGTTCGCCCTTCCTTCATACAGTGAAGGGATGCCGACTGTCCTGATTGAAGCCCTGGCTTTGAAAATTCCGGTAGTTGCCACGAACGTAGGCGGGATACCTGAACTGATGGGAAGCAGCTCTCATTTGCTTGTTGAACCGAAAAACACCGCACAGCTTGCCGAAAGGATCACCTCTCTATTAGAAACGGATCTTTACAGCGATCAGACAAAGGAAGATCTTTACGCTAAAGTCATAAACAGCTTTGATGCAGACCGTAATGCAGAAAAGCTTAAAAAGCTTTACGAAGAAGTGATAAAATAGATAGAAAGTCCATTGAAAATGCTGTAAAATAAGTTCTTGTGAATAATTGGTAAAGGTGGATTGGAATAGATGACAGTTAAGAAAGTAATTATTCCTGCGGCGGGATTAGGGACACGGTTTTTGCCGGCGACAAAAGCACAGCCAAAAGAAATGCTGCCGATTGTTGATAAACCGACAATTCAGTACATCGTAGAAGAAGCGGTTGCATCTGGAATCGAGGATATTATAATTGTAAGCGGAAGAGGAAAACGTGCGATCGAGGATCATTTCGATAAATCCTATGAGCTGGAAGAGACTCTGGCTAAAAAGGAGAAGCACGCAATCCTTGAAGAAATTAAATCAATTTCCGAGCTTGCCAACATCCATTATATCCGTCAAAAGGAGCCGCTTGGTCTCGGACATGCGATCTGGTGTGCGCGCAAATTCATCGGCAACGATCCGTTTGGTGTTATGCTTGGCGATGACATTGTAGCATCAGAAACTCCATGCCTTAAACAACTGATGGACGTTCATGAGAAATACAACTGTTCTGTGGTCGGTGTGCAAACCGTACCTGAGCAGCAAGTATCCAAGTACGGTATTGTCGGTCCTAAAGGGGAAGAATTGGAAGAAGGCGTGCTGAATGTTGCTACGTTTGTAGAGAAGCCTAAGCTTGAAGAAGCTCCTTCCAATTACGCGATTATGGGACGGTATATCCTGACTCCGGATATTTTTGATATACTTGAAAACACACCGAAAGGCTCCGGAGGAGAAATTCAGCTGACAGACGCAATTAAATCCCTGAACCAGGTTCAGAGCGTCCTGGCTTATCATTTTGGCGGAATCCGCTATGATGTAGGAGATAAATTCGGCTTTATAAAAGCAACTGTAGATTTTGCATTAAATCGTGAGGATCTTCATGACAGTGTCTTGGATTACTTAAAGCAGATTGTAAATGAGGGCCTCAACACGAAAGGGTAGATACTGGTGAAAAGACTTGCAGTAGTTGGAACAGGATATGTAGGACTCGTTTCCGGAACATGCTTTGCAGAAATCGGAAACCAAGTGACTTGCTGTGATATTGACCAATCCAAAATTGACCTTCTCAATAAAGGGGAAATTCCCATCTATGAGCCGGGGCTTAAAGAATTGGTTGCAAAAAATTCGGAGGCAGGCCGCCTGTCTTTTACTACGGATATAGGTACGGCTATTCAGGATGCTGAAGTGGTGTACATAGCAGTAGGGACGCCAATGTCTGAAACGGGCGAAGCCGATTTAAAATATGTACGGGCTGTTGCACAGACAATTGGGGAGAACTTGAACGGGTATAAGGTGATTGTCAATAAAAGCACGGTCCCTGTCGGAACTGGGAAGATGGTGGAGGAAATCGTTCGGTCTGCCTCTAATGGAGCGTATGAATTTGATATCGTATCCAATCCTGAATTCCTAAGGGAAGGCTCTGCGATCAAAGATACGATGCAGATGGAACGCGCCGTTATCGGAGCTACAAGCGAAAAAGCAGCAGGAATCATTGAAGAACTGCACTCTCCTTTCCAGACTGCAATCGTCAAGACGAACCTTGAAAGTGCTGAGATGCTTAAGTACGCTGCCAATGCGTTTCTTGCAACGAAGATTTCGTTCATTAACGACATAGCCAACATTTGTGAGCTGGTAGGAGCAGATGTAACAAAAGTAGCGGAGGGAATGGGACTTGACAGCAGGATCGGCCCTAAATTCCTCAATGCCGGAGTTGGATTTGGAGGCTCGTGTTTCCCGAAGGATACGACAGCGCTTCTCCATATTGCTGAATCAGCGGGCTATGATTTTGAACTGATTAAAGCTGTTATTAAAACGAATATCCGCCAGCGGGAAACCGTTGTCCATAAGTTAAAGAATATATTTGGAGACCTAAACGGGCTGAACGTGTCTGTACTTGGTCTTGCTTTTAAACCAAATACCGATGATATGCGCTATGCTCCGTCAGTGGACATCATTCATGCGATCACTGAAGAGGGAGCTTCTGTTAAAGCATATGATCCTGTAGCTATAGAGGAAGCGAAGAAACAGATCACTGCTCCGATCAGCTACTATACAGATGTATACGAGACCATCCAGAACACAGATGTGTGTATCATTCTTACAGAATGGCCGGAGGTTCTGAGTCTGGACCTGAATAAAGCAAAAGAACTTATGAATAAGGCAATCCTGATTGATGGAAGAAATATTTTTTCTTTGACAGACGTTAAAGAAAAAGGCTTCATTTATCATTCTGTAGGACGGCCGCAAATTCAGTAGTAAAGGGTGTAACAGATGAAAAAAGTACTTGTTACCGGCGGCTGCGGATTTATCGGTTCCCACATTGTGGAGGAATTGATTGAGAGCAGCTACCAAGTCGCTATTATTGATAATATGGTTACCGGAAATAAAAAGAATATAGAAGGCCTGGACCGTGTCGAGCTGTTTGAACATGATATTACAGATCCGGGTGTGGTTGAGCTCGTTGTTTCCATTAATCCGGATTATATCATCCACCAGGCTGCACAGGTAAGCGTGGCACATTCGGTAAAGGATATGAACTACGATGAGCAGGTCAACATTGCAGGCTCGTTAAATATCATCAAGGCAGCCGCCGCGTGCAAGGCCGAGAAGCTTGTTTTTGCTTCTTCTGCAGCAGTCTACGGAAACCCGGAATACTTGCCGATCGATACAGAGCACCCGGTGTCTCCACAGTCTCCGTACGGCCTCTCAAAGCTGACGGTCGAAAAGTATCTTGAAATTTGCCATGAACTGTACGGATTAGATTACACAGCACTGCGCTATGCAAATGTGTATGGCCCAAGACAGGATGCACATGGGGAAGGCGGAGTCATTGCTATTTTCTCTGAAAAAATTGCAAAAGCTGATGCACCTGTCATCTACGGTGACGGTGAACAATCAAGAGACTTTGTCTATGTGAAGGACGTAGCGCATGCCAATGTGCAGGCCCTTACGAACGGATCACGGCAGGTTCTGAACGTTTCCCGTACTGAATCCATTACAGTCAACCAGCTGTTTGAAGTGATGGCAAGGATTGCAGGCCAGGAACTGAAACCGTTCTATGAAGAAGAACGGGCAGGAGATATCAAGCACAGCAAGCTTTGCAACAAAAAAACAATTAGTGAATTGAAATGGAACCCGGAGGTTGGTCTTGAAGAAGGCTTGAGAAAAACCCTTGAGTTCTACCAAATGGCTTAATACAATAAAAAAGGTTGTTGACCTTGGTCAACAGCCTTTTTTAAAGAAAATAAAGACGGCGCAGAAAATGCTTACGGCAGCTGTTCTTTCCCTTCGTATAAAACGAGAGCGTGAAGCAAATACATAAGGGAAAGTGAATACGTCCGTTGTTTGCCAAACGCAGCCGTTTATGTAACTCTTAATAGGGGGGTAAGCATGAGATACCAACTTTCCGGTCAAAGAATCGTCATAAGCATGCTTTTGGTGCTTACAGGCTGCTTGATGACCATTTTAACTATACAGTTTGGAATGGATAAATTCCTGCTGTTTGCTGCATTACTGGCAGCTGCAGCCGTTTTCCTGATCGTTCGGCCGTATATTCAATCAGAAGGCTTTACTATGCTTGTATTTTACGTGCTGATTGCATCTACTTTTTTTAACAATGCCCTTATTTCTGTTAACTTAGGATTCTTCACACTTTTCCCTTACCGCTTAATGCTGATCGTCCTTGGTATTGTGTTGATTGCGCGGCACTTTAATGACGGCATTTTAACAGACCTCTGGCGAAAAAATCAAACGAAGGAAATCCACACCTTTTTTATCTTCTGGCTGGCTTACGGGCTATTGTCGCTTCTCTGGGCAGAATCTGTAAAAGATGGGATCAAAGGATACTCTTTACTGTTTATGGGTGTTTTTCTTGTCTTTACAGTGGGTATTTATTTCAACCGGCTGAACAGACTTTCCACCTTCTATTACATATGGGTTGTTATGTCTTTGCTTTTATGTGCCATCGGTTTTTGGAATAACCTCACACATCAGCATCTGCCCAGCTCCTCATTGTTTGAAGGACCGGCATACAAGCAGCACTATCCGACATCTGTCTTTGTTAACCAAAATGATTTCGCAACCTATTTAACCATAACGGTGTTCCTGTTTTTAGCGATGCTGAAGAACAGCCCTCATGGATTTTGGAAAATCACAGGAGCTGTCGGATTCTTATCCAGCCTTTTCCTGATCTTTGCTACAGACTCGAGAGCAGGGATGCTTGGAGTAGCAGTCGGCCTTGCCGCTTATTTCTTCCTTCTCCTTCCCCGGATCTTGAGGAAGATTTCGATTTATGCCGCTGGAATCGGGGCGGGTCTTGGCTTTATCCTGTTCTTCTCTACGATTTACGAGAAGGTCGCTTCCATTCTCGCAGGCCCGGCAACGAGCGATTTTTCAGTTGTTCTTAACTCGAATGAGGTCAGGGTCAATCTGATTAAAAATGCAGTCAATCATATGCTTGAGACTTACGGATTTGGTGTTGGTGCAGGGAATGCAGAATACTACATCGGAAATTACAGGGTATTTGATACAGAGAACATCATCAATGTGCATAACTGGTATGCTGAAATCTTGATGAACTATGGGTTTATCATATTCATTGGGTACATTACCATTTATGCCTACCTTGTCTTTTCGCTTTTAAAAGGATACAGCCGAAAGATGCATGCAAACGAAAAAATGCTGATCGAAGCATTATTTGCCGGTATGGCTGCTTTTCTGGTGTCTTCCATCAGCCCGAGCTCAGTATCAAATCTATACTTCCATTGGGTACTGGTCGCATTTGCAGTGGCTCTGGTGAATTATATAAGGATCCGAAAAAAACAGGAAGATCCTTTTACCCGCAGCTGATCAATGGAGAAGGTCTTAGGTGTACAACCATGAATGGAGTGAGCGTATGAAGCTTATAATGGATCTATTTAAACGACTTAAAAAGAATATTGTCCTCGTTATCTTGGTTCCCTTCCTTTTAGCAGGAGTCGGATACTTTTATGGAGCAAAGTCTGAGAGTCCTGAATTTTATTCAGCTACTACTAAAATGAAACTTGGTAAGTACGAGGATCAGGAAATGAATTTGGCTGAAAATGTTAAGGAGTACATGCTTACTGAAGATTTTATTTTTCAGGCATTTAATGAGAGTGATGATGAAAAAATTGCTGAAATAACTCAAAAGATTAAAATTGAAAATGAATCAGAAACATCTGTTAGGATCACCTATAGCGGGGAAGACGAAAAGGACGTTGAAAATGCAGTGGAAAAAATGTCCAACCTGTTCCTGTCGTATGATTCTTTAAAATATAAGGACTACCAGAAAATCCTAAATGAAACCATTACTGAATCAGAAAAAGCAGAAGCAAGTTCGGAATCATTTGGGGAGGCGCAGCGTCTCATTTTTGAAATGCGGGAAAAAGAACGTACATCTAAGAAAGCAGACGCTGGAAAGATAAATGTAATGCCGGAACTGTCTTCTGAAACGTTCTCACCCAAAAAAAGAGCCCTCCTTGGATTTCTTGTAGGAGCAGCACTTGTTTTCTTCTATATTGTCATTCCTGTATTGTTCAGGATGAATGATAAAAGATAAAAGGAGTTAATTATGATGGGCAACCAGGAGCTTGTTTCCGTTATCACACCAACCTATAATTCCGAAGCTTTTATCTCCGCTACCATTGAGTCTGTTCTCCATCAAACGTATGAGAACTGGGAGATGATCATTGTGGATGATGCATCCGCTGATTCGACAAGAGAGATCATTTCTGTTTATGCTGAACAGGATTCCCGGATTAAGCCGATTTTTCTGAAAGAGAACGGCGGGGCTGCTGTGGCCAGAAACAAGGCATTGCACGCGTCCAAAGGTACGTTCATGGCGTTTTTGGATGGGGATGATCAGTGGCTCCCGGAGAAGCTCGAACGCCAGATTCGGTTTATGAAAGAAAAGGACTATGCTTTCACTTTTACAAATTACGAGATTATGGACGAAAAAGGAACTCCGCTTGGAAAGTATGTAGAAGCGCCTGCTCAGATGACTTATCAGGATCTACTGAAAAACACGATCATCGGCTGTCTGACCGTAATCGTCAACAGGGAAAAAACCGGCCCTTTCCAGATGCCGAATATCCGTACAAGGCAGGACCTGGCCCTCTGGCTGCAGCTTCTTCGGAAAGGGTTCACTGCCTATGGTCTGCAGGAGAGTTTATCCAGGTACCGTGTTGTACCTAATTCCATCTCCAGCAACAAAATTAAGGCTGCTAAAAAGAACTGGTTTGTTTACAGACATATCGAGAAATTGAGCTTAATAAAGTCCGCCTGGTATTTTAGTCATTATGCACTAAACGCCATAAAGAAAAGAATTTAGGGATTGGGTGTGTAAGTGTTGGATAACCAGAAGGTCATTCATGTCATCGTCGCAACAGCAGAATGGAACAAAGACGGATTAAGATACCGCCGTCACCGTCTGGCAGAATTTCTGAAGCAGCAGCCTGATACTCAGGATGTATATTGGGTGCACCCTTCCGAGTCCCCTTCAAGTGAAGAAAAGGAACTCGCGAATGGAATTATTCAATATCCGGTTAAAGACCTGCTGAAACACCGTCTATTCCGTTTTGGACGCTACTATGACATCTTTTACAAAAGAAAATTAACAGCTCTGACAGAAGTGCTGGAAGGGCAAGAGAACATCCGGAAAATTTTGTGGTTCACTTTCCCTGGCTTTCCTGGTCTGGCACACATGCTTAAGTGGGACAATGTGGTTTATGACTGCAGTGACATGTGGACCATTTCAATGACGGGTAAGAAAAACCTGGTGATGAAAATGCGGGAGAAAAGCATTCTTCAGGCAGAAAACCAGGTAATTGCCAATGCTGATCCGATTTTTTGCACTTCTGATTATTTAAATGCGAACGTGAAGAAAAACCCTTATGCTAACGAGAAGAAGGTTACAACCTTTGAAAACGGCGTGGAGTTTGCTCTTTTCCAAAATCATCAAGCAGAGCTGCCTGATGTCCTGAAGAGCATGCAGGGACCTGTGCTTGGTTTTATTGGCGGCATTAAGCCCAAGCTTGATTTCCCTATGCTTCAGCTGGTGATGAAACAGCGTCCGGACTGGACGCTGCTATTTGTAGGACCAGACGGTACGAATCAGGATCCTGCTTTTCAAGAGCTTCTGAAGCTGCCGAACGTGATCTGGACTGGAAAAGTGAAGCCGGAGGAAGTCCCTGTTTACATGAGCAAAATAGATGCAGGGATCATGCCGTATAAACCTTCTCTGTATAACCAGGCTGTTTTTCCGCTGAAAATGTTTGAATTCCTGGCAGCAGGAGTCCCTTCTGTTGGTGCAAATCTTCCGTCCACTGAAAAATTCGCTCAAAAAGGGATTTACGAGTATCAGACCGGCCGGGACCATGAGGAATTTATCAGCCATTGCGAGGAACTGCTGAACAGTGAGAGCCCGGAGCTGCGGGCACAGCGAGTCGAGCTGGCTAGATCGCAGGACTGGTCGATCATATTCAATAAGATGCTCCATAAAGTAATGAATTGAATGTAAAAAGCCGTGATTCCGAGGATCACGGCTTTTTTATATGCATATAATCGAAAAAAGTCAGGAGTATGGCACTCCTGACTTTTTTACGATCAATTATTCAATTCCTGTTTTATGCTTTGTCCGCGTTCTTCACGAATGCTCACCGTTTTATGATCCAGATGATCCTTCAGCTGGTCTTTCAATTGTTCCAGCTCTTCTTCAAGAGGCTGGAAATAGTACCCGCTCTGGAGGTTCAGGTCCTCCCCTTCAATCTTCAGCTGATCAATCTGACTCGTTTTAAATCCGCTGTATTTCTGCTGAAAGCCCATTGCTTCGGAAATACGGAGATTTGTTTCTACATTTTCAGAAATCTGATTAGCAATATCATCGACCTTCAATATATTCTGAGGGCTTGTTGCTTTTTTAATGATCGCCGTGATGATTTCTTTTTGCCTGTCATTCCGTCCAAAATCTCCACGTGGATCCTGTTTTCTCATCCGGGCATAGGCGAGAGCTTCTTCACCGTCCAAAGTCTGCTTGCCTTCTTTAAAATAAATGCGCTTTCCGGTGACGTCACTTTTTTCACTGAAATCAAAAGGAACATCGACTTCCACTCCACCAAGCTCATCAATCACTTTCTTGAATGCTTCAAAGTTAACGGTCGCATAGTAATCAATCGGAATATCGAGGAAATCTTCTACCGTTTGGACGGTCAGTTCCTTCCCTCCATATGAATACGCATGGGTAATCTTTGTCTCGCCGTGCCCCTCCACGTCGACAAGTGTGTCGCGAGGGATACTCAGCATTTTCATTGATTTCTCTTTTGGATTCAGCGTCATGACGATCAGGGTATCGCTTCGTCCGCCTTTTCCGCCGGTTGAGTAATCCTCAACCCCCATGATCAAAATTGACACAGGATCCTTTGCGAGCTCAACAGCCTGCTCACGCAGTTCAGACTTTTCTCCCCGCTCAAGTCCCTGAAAGGATTTATCTGCTGCCTGATAAGCAGAAACCCCGATGTAGGCAAGGTAGCCTCCGCCGGCAATCAGAACCAGCAGCAGCAATAGCATAATCCGTTTAAATACGGATTTTTTCTTTCTCTTCTTTCTGACTACTCGTCTGTATTCAGCCATTCCATCTTCTCCTAACTAACCTCTTCTTCCAAATACGTGACATCTCCTTCGCTGATTTTGGCTTGTCCATTTGTCAGTTCAGTCATCCACTTGGTGAAGGTTTCCGTTTGATCTGCGGCAGCATATGTTTCAATCTCAACATCTTCGAGATAATGAATGTCTTTTAAAAGGTACGCTGAGGAACGGAGCTCATTTTCGAGCTTTCCGAGCCACGTATAGTCAATTTTAGTATGCATAATTTTCATTAATTTACGCTCTACTATACCTGTATGGTTCAATCCTTCTGAAACCGATTGCCCGTACGCGCGAATCAATCCGCCTCCGCCGAGCTTAATGCCGCCGAAATAGCGGGTTACCACAGCAACCGTATCCTTCAGCTGGCGTTTTTTCAGCACTTCAAGCATCGGAATACCTGCTGTTCCTGTCGGTTCGCCATCATCACTTGCCTTTTGAATCTCATCTCTCTCTCCTATTAAATAGGCAGAGCAGTTATGATTGGCACTGGAATGCTTTTTCTTAATAGCCTGTATGAAAGCCTGTGCTTCCGCTTCTGTGGAAGCCCTGCTGATATGGCAGATAAAACGCGATTTCTGAATGATTATCTCATGCTCTCCGCTGCCTTTTGCTGTATAATAAGTAGAAAGCATGTTTGGACACCTCCTGGCCATAACGGGGAACCCATCTGCTCGTTCCATCAGATTTTTCTGCAAATTGCGAGCGTTTTTTCACGCCCGCATTATTTCATTATATAGCGGTGCCGCAGTGACTTCAATCACAAATCGATAACAGAATCATGACATTTACAGCAATGGAGGTAATTTCTGGTGAATGCCAAGAAGCTGGACAGTGTAGTTTTAGATGAAATCCTTAATAAAATGATTTCTACGGTGGATGGGAGCAAGGGTGAGATCTTCGCAATCGGCGAGCAGTCAAGAACCCAGTACGAATCACTGGTAGAAGAACTGTCCATTATAAAAACACAGGTGAACGATGTCATTGAAGCGGGGGACAAGCTCGAGATTCAGGCAAGACATGCCCGCAAAAGACTGTCCGAGGTCAGCAAAAACTTCAACCGGTTTACAGAAAATGAAATCCGGGAAGCGTATGAGAGAGCTCATGCCCTTCAAGTCGAATTGACCACCATGCAGCACCGGGAAAAACAGCTGAGGGACCGGCGTGATGAGCTGGAACGCAGGCTTCTTGGCCTGCAGGAAATTATCGAGCGGTCAGAGGCACTCGTCACCCAGATCGGCGTCGTGCTGAATTATCTCAGCCAGGATCTCCGCCAGGTCGGCATGCTTTTAGAGGATGCCCAGGCGAAGCAGGACTTCGGTCTGCGCATCATTGAGGCACAGGAAGAAGAACGGAAAAGAGTCTCCCGGGAAATCCATGACGGTCCTGCGCAAATGCTCGCGAACGTGATGATGCGCTCGGAATTGCTCGAACGCATATTCAGGGATCGGGGAACCGAAGAAGGCTTTAAGGAAATCCGCAATCTTCGCCAAAATGTCCGCAATGCCCTTTATGAAGTGAGGCGTATTATCTATGACCTAAGACCTATGGCGCTGGATGATCTGGGATTAATTCCTACCCTTCGAAAATACTTACATACGATAGAAGAATACAACGGAAAAACAAAAATGAGCTTCCAGAGCTTTGGTGAAGCAGAGGAAAGAAGACTTCCGCCAAGATTTGAAGTGGCTCTTTTCCGCCTTGCCCAGGAAGCCGTCACAAACGCCCTGAAGCATGCTCAGGCGAAGGAAATTTCCGTGAAAGTAGAGGTTTCGCCTGAGTACGTCAACCTTTTGATCAAGGATGACGGCAGCGGCTTTGATATGAGCGAGCTGAAAGAAAAGAAAAACAAATCGTTCGGGCTTGTGGGCATGAAGGAGCGGGTAGAACTGCTGGATGGTTCGATGGACATCAGCACGGAGCTCGGTAAAGGAACCACCATCATGATTAAAGTTCCTTCCATATTTTAGACGTTTCTTTCCTCTGCTTCCTGGTCTACCCTTGAAACAGGGAGAAAAATAGCAAAACCGTAAGAAAAAAGTCGTAAAATTGCGGTCTGCCTTCGCTCCGGCAAAGCGATGAAGTAGAGTCAAAAGGCTTATTGACGATGGGTATGAGGATTGGACTAGAATGAAGTGAGCGAGGAGGCGTATTCAGTTATGAAAACTAGAATCGTAATTATCGATGATCATCAATTATTTAGAGAAGGCGTTAAACGAATCCTTGATTTTGAACCAACATTTGAAGTAGTAGCAGAAGGTGATGACGGCGACGAGGCAATGCGCATCGTAGAAGAGCACAGACCGGACGTCGTCATTATGGATATAAATATGCCAAACGTAAACGGTGTGGAAGCAACCAAACAGCTCGTTGAAGCCAACCCGGAAACAAAGGTCATCATTTTATCCATCCATGATGATGAAAACTACGTAACCCGTGCCCTCAAAACAGGTGCACGCGGCTATCTCCTGAAAGAAATGGATGCCGACACACTGATTGAAGCCGTTAAAGTCGTGGCAGAGGGCGGTTCTTACCTTCATCCGAAGGTTACCCACAACCTCGTCAACGAATTCCGCAGACTGGCTACAACAGGCGCAGGCGGCGGCGGACAGCAGCTGCAGCCTGAAATCCGCAGACCGCTTCACATCTTGACACGACGCGAATGCGAAGTGCTTCAAATGCTCGCTGACGGTAAATCCAACCGCGGCATCGGCGAAGCCCTTTTCATCAGCGAAAAAACCGTCAAGAACCACGTATCCAACATCCTCCAGAAAATGAACGTAAACGACCGTACCCAAGCGGTGGTTGTTGCGATCAAAAACGGCTGGGTCGAAGTACGATAATTTTGTAGAACCGTGCTCCTTGAAGGAGGGCGGTTTTTTTGTTTTGGTGGGGCGGATGGGTAATATGTGGAGGACTGAGGCGGGGCATGGGCTGGCAGCTAGCTTGGGGCGGGGGGAGGCGTAAGTGCCGTGCTCTGACCCCACCTTCGCTAAAGCGTTAAACCTCCGTCACCCTTCTCTACAAACTGGGGTGTAGCAGGGGTTTGGAGCGAAGAAGCTTGTTCCCCCGCCGCTTTAAAGCATGTGGGGTCAGTGCTGAGCTCTGACCCCACTTTCGCTAAAGCACTAAACCTCCGTCCCCCAACCGACCGAACGAAAGTGGGGCAAGGGTTTGGAGCAGTCCAGCTTGTTCCCCTGCTGCTTTAAAGTATGTGGGGTCAGAGCAACCATCTCCTTCACTCAAATAAAATACAAGTTTTTAATTGCAGCAGCCCTTAAACCGCAGCTGATCGTCATTGCGCGATAGCGAAATTTGCCGCAACGTGTCGGTAAATCGCTTTTCGACAAGATAGATGACTCTATCGACAAAATAGATAACTCAATCGACAAAATAGCGAACGCTATCGACAAAATACTTAACGCAATCGACAAACCAGCCCAGCCCAGTCTCCGCTTTCCACACCCCTGCATCCTGCCTTTTCCGTTCCCTTCCAAAAATAAATGAAACGGAGTAATGAAATTTTACGTAAAGTTCTATAGAATAGAGAGTAATCACTGCGATTCTGTTATAAGGAAGGTTTCTAAAGACGATGAAAACGGCAATTCTGACCGATAGCACGGCCTACATACCGAAAGAACTGCTAAATGAGCTGGATATCCACCTGATTCCGCTCAGTGTCATTTTTGGCAGCGAAACGTATCAGGAGGAGCTTGAGCTGAGTGCTGCAGATTTTTACGCTGAGGTGCGCAGCCGGAACCAGCTGCCAACGACTTCACAGCCGCCAGTCGGAAAGTTTCTCGACATGTTCGAAGAGTTCTCCAGGCAATATGATGCGGTGATCTGTATCCATCTTTCTTCCGGGATCAGCGGGACGTATAATGGTTCCATTACCGCAGGGAACATGGCAGAGGGGATCAAGGTGTACTCCTTTGATTCTGAAATCAGCTGCATGGTTCAAGGGTTCTATGTGATTGAAGCAGCCGAAATGGCACGCGACGGCAAGTCTCCTGATGAAATTATGAAGCGGCTGGATGAGATGAAGAAAAGCGTCCGTGCCTATTTCATGGTGGACGACCTCTCCAATCTTCAGCGCGGAGGCCGCCTGAACGGTGCGCAGGCGCTGATCGGTTCCCTTTTGCAGGTGAAGCCGCTGCTGCATTTCGAGAACAAAGTCATTGTCCCTTTTGAAAAGATCCGTACCCGTAAGCGGGCAGTGAACCGGATTTATGACCTGTTCGAGGAAGATGCAAAGCTCGGATTGCCGATGCGGGCTGCGGTGATCCACGGCAACCGTCCGGAGGAAGCGGAAGAAATAAAGGTGGAGCTTGAAGCGAAATATCCGCACGTTACCTTCTACTTAAGCTATTTCGGAGCGGTCATCGGGACCCATCTCGGTGAGGGCGCACTCGGTTTAGGCTGGTACATGGAGTAAAAAACTCAGAGCAAACGCGCTCTGAGTTTTTTAGCATTGGCAGACCATGAGATGATTTCCGTCCGGATCCTTAAAGGTGAAATAGTGCCCGTGCTCAATGCCGGTCACAAGCTCAATTTCCAGGTTTTTGACGTAGAAAAAAGCTGCTTCCACATCATCGGTGTTAAAGTGAAAAGCCGGTGTCTTAAAAGTGTGTTCCGGCGAATAGATTTTGCTGTCGAGCACGATCCCCGGGCCCTTCATCGGTAAAATATAAAGGTGCCCAAACTGAATCTCCCCATCTGCTTTCACATTTAACAGCCTGCAATACCAGTCTCTTGCTTTCTCAATATTCTGCACCGGTATAAAAACTGTGCCGATTTGGTTCGAAATTGTCATTTGAGTTTCCCCCTTAAATGTACTTTTCGCTGTGGACTTGAAAAAACCTCTAAATGCCAATAGTACCTTTTTGAAACTATCCAAAGAAGAATAAACCCGTTTTCCTCTGTGAAATCTGGAGTTTTTAGCTGCTTTTTTCCTTTAATCGCTTTTAGACAGATCTCCTTTGCAAAGTGCATACTGAAGTAAAAAAGGAGCTCCAATTCATGTCACCGATTGATCTTCGCAACCACCTCGCCGGCCGCCACCTGCTTTCCTCCGAAATCCCATTTCCTCCAGAACTCCTCCAGCATCAGGACATTCAAAAAGAAAAAGGTGTCACCAAAAAAGGCAGTAGCTACCAATGCACCCGCTGTCTCAACAGCAAGCGCCACCTCTTTGCCTCCTTTGATTGTGCAAAATGCGGCAGGCAATGTACATACTGTCGGTCGTGCATCATGATGGGGCGGGTGAGTGAGTGTGAAACGCTGTACAGCTGGATCGGAGAATCCCTCGTTCCGCCATCATCAGCCGGTATGAACTGGAGCGGGATCTTATCCCCCCTGCAGGAAAAAGCCTCACTGAAAATTAAGGAAGCCATCGAACAACATACGGAACTTCTTGTCTGGGCTGTATGCGGAGCAGGAAAAACAGAAATTCTCTTCGAAGGAATTGAAGCAGCATTGCAATCCGGCAGACGTGTCTGCCTGGCAACGCCTAGAACAGATGTGGTTCTCGAGCTGCTGCCGCGTTTTAAACAGGCGTTTCCGAATGCGGATCCGATAGCGCTCTACGGCGGAAGTGAGGACCGCTTTTCTTCCTCAAGCCTTATTTTATCTACGACTCACCAGCTTTTCCGGTTTAAACAAACGTTTGATTGCCTCATCATCGACGAGGTGGATGCCTTTCCTTTTTCGGCCGATGAGACATTGCAGAAGGCTGTGGGGAAGGCCCGGAAACAGGAAAGTACACTGATCTATTTGTCAGCAACTCCCTCCGGAAAAATGAGAAAAAATAAAAACCTTCCGCATATCAAAATCCCCGGCCGCTACCACGGGCACCCGCTGCCCGTCCCGCGCTTTCAATGGATCGGCAGCTGGAAAGGCAGTCTTCTAAAGCAAAAGCTTCCTTCCCCATTTCAAAAATGGGTAGAGGACCATCTGCAAATCCAAAAGCAGGCATTCGTGTTTGTTCCAAACATCCCCGTTCTAAATCAAGTCACCTCCGCGCTTCAAAAGCTGAACGCTTCTATAGAAGGAGTCCATTCAGAGGACCCGGACCGGAAGGAGAAGGTTCAGCGTTTCAGGGAGGGAACGACTCCAATCATTGTGACGACGACGATCCTCGAGCGCGGAGTCACTGTACCGGATACGGAAGTGGCTGTCTTTGGTGCGGAGGAAGAGATCTTTACGGAAAGTGCTCTTGTGCAGATCGCCGGCAGGGTGGGCCGCCACCGTGATTACCCGGCAGGTGATGTTGTCTTTTTCCATTACGGCAAGACTCATGCGATGATCAGCGCGAGACGCCATATCCAGGAGATGAACCGGGAGGCGGGGCTATGAGCTGGTGTATTCTGTGCCACGGGTACATGCAGGAGCAGGTGAGCTGGGGCATCCTGTTTGGTACGGATCCTGTGCCGGCAGCCTGTGAGCCGTGCCTTGAAAAACTCACCAAAATCTCAGGTCCCCGCTGCAGCAGGTGCAGCCGGCCGATGGAGGAGGAACGGGTGTGCGGGGACTGTGAAAGGTGGGGGGCTGGGGTTCTCGACCGCAACCTTTCCGTTTATTCCTACACCGATTCGGTGAAAGAAATCATGAACCTTTACAAGTTCCGGGGAGATGCCGAGCTGGTCCGCCTGTTTGAAACGGATATCCGGACAGTGGCAAAACAGCTGCCGAAGAAAGCGATGCTCGTTCCGATTCCCTTGTCCATTGAGCGGCTTCAGGAAAGAGGCTTCAATCAAGCCGAGCTGCTCGCAAAAGCGATTCGCAGGCCGATCCTTCTTCCTTTGGAACGGATCACTTCTGAAAAGCAGTCAAAAAAATCAAGAAGGGAGCGGCTTGCAGGGGGCCCGCTGTTTAAGCTGTCTTCGGATCATCTGCTTCAGGGAGCGGTCCTGGTTATAGTGGATGACATCTATACGACCGGAAATACCGTGTATCAGGCCGCCCGTCTTCTTAAAGATGCCGGTGCCGCAAGCGTTTCCTCACTTACCTTGATCAGGGGTTAAAGGTTCGATCACTTCTGCCGATATAGAAAATAGAGTAAGATAAGAGGAGACGACCTGATGAACGAGCTTGCGAATTGTCCAAAATGCAATGCCCTCTTTGTGCAGACACAATTTCGCACCGTATGTGCGGATTGCTTTAAAATAGAAGAAAAACAGTTTGAGACGGTATACGGTTTTTTAAGAAAGCGGGAAAACCGGAAGGCAAAATTGAATGAAGTGGTCGATGGAACAGGAGTGCCGGAAGAGATCATCCTGAAGTTTATCCGGCTCGGCCGGCTGCAGCTGTCAAACTTCCCGAACCTTGGCTATCCTTGCAGCAAATGCGGCAGCCTGATCCGCGAAGGCAAAATCTGTGCTTCCTGTACAAAAGACCTGCACGGTCAGCTGCAGCGGCTCCAACGTGAGGAGGAGTTTCAGGGCCAAAAGGTACAGGAGGAGAAAAAAACCTACTACTCCAATTCTACCAAAAGATAAAAAGGCTATTAACTGCTTGAAGAAAGTGACGATATCAACGGTAACCAAATCAGGCAGATGGAGGCGTTACGGATGAAGATCAACAATTACGGTGTCAATGGAATCAACCCTTATAAACGAAGTGCAGATATGGTGGCAAAAACAGAAGCAGCGAAGCAAAAGCAGGACAAAGTAGAAATCTCAAGTGCTGCCAAAGAGCTTCAGTCTACAAACAAGATCTCTGAAGCCCGCCAGGAAAAAGTGGACCAGCTGAAAGCACAGGTCCAAAACGGAACATATGAAATCAAGCCGGACGAAATCGCGAAAAAATTCGCAGACTTTTACAAACAGCAATAAGGAGGAACCGCCATGCAGGCAGCCGCGCTCATACTCACCCTTGAAAAGCTCCTTGAGCAGCATCTGGATCTATATCAAACTGCGTTAAACAAAACAGAACAGCTCAAGCACAACAAGACAGAAGAGCTCAAGCAGACGCTGCAGCGCGAACAGGCTCTTGTGCAGATCATCAAACAGACGGAGGCAGAACGCATCACCGAAGCCTCCCGGTTTCTTGGCCGGCACACCGACCTGACCCTCGCTGCCTGCGCGGACCGGGCAGAAGGCGCGGAAAAGACGCGCCTCTCCAAACTGAAGGAAGAATTCAAAAGCGTTATGGACAAGCTGAAGGCCGCCAACCTGCTAAACCAACAGATGACCCAGCAGGCGCTTCAGTTTGTCACCATGTCACTCGATATGCTCATGCCGAGAGTGCCTGAGCCGAATTATAAGCGGCCTGATGCCGCAAAAAACGAACCGAATCGAAGATCCCTCTTTGATTCGAAAGCTTAAATCCGGAGGAGATCAACGATGGGTTCAACTTTTGCAGGCCTCGAAATATCAAAGCGCGGCATGACTGCGCAGCAGGGCGCACTCTACACGACCGGCCAGAATATATCCAATGCCAACACACCCGGCTACACACGCCAGCGTGTAACCTTTAAAGCTACAGAGGCATTCCCATCTCCAAGCCTGGAAATGCCGAAAATTCCAGGTCAAATGGGAACAGGAGTCGAAGCGGAAACGGTAGAGCGCGTACGCGATAAATTCCTTGATATGCAGTTCCGCAGTGAGAACACGAAAACCGGCTACTACAGCGCACGTTCCGAAGCCCTTTTAAAAATGGAAGAGATCATGAACGAGCCGTCTGAAGCTGGACTTTCCAAAACGATGGACCGCTTCTGGCAGTCCCTGCAGGATCTTGCAGCGAATCCGACGAATACGGGAGCACGTTCCGTTGTCCAGCAACGCGGGATTGCGGTAGCAGATACGTTTAAGTATCTATCCACTTCATTGCAGAGTGTACAAAAGGATTTGAAGAGTCAAATCGATATTTCCGCAAAGGAAATAGAATCAATTGCAAGCCAGTTGAACCGGATTAACCAGCAGATTTCTGAAATAGAGCCTCACGGCTATCTGCCGAACGATTTGTATGATGAACGCGACCGGCTGATCGATCAGCTTTCCAGCTTCGTTCCTGTTAAAGTTTCTTATCCGGTTAAGCCGGGAGGAAATGCCCTTAAAGTGGCTGAAGGCGTTGTAACAGTTGAACTTCTAGGGGCAGATGGAACGACTCCAGCCGGTAAGCTAGTAGACGGGGAAAACCGGACCGCTTCGGCATTCACTGTGGACTACGACAATACTTCAGGCCTGGTAAACGGATTTAAGCTGGGGGATGCCTCCATTGCTCTTAGCGGCATGCAGTCTTCAGGCAAAATGCTGGGACTTGTACAATCCTACGGATACATGGAAGGCGGCAGTGTAAAAGGGACTTTTTCAGATATGCAAAAGGATCTGGATGATTTGGCTGAAGCCTTTGTGGCGGAGTTCAATGCCATTCACCAATCAGGCTATAACCTGAACGAATTTACAACCCCAAAAGGTACAGGGACAGGAATCTCATTCTTTACATTTGAAGCCGGGAAAACCGGGGCGGCAGGCATGAAAGTGACAGATGAAATCTTGACTTCACCGGATAACATCGCCGCTGCCATCGGACCAAATCCAACTGCTGGGAACGGAGCCAATGCTCTTAAACTGGCAGAGGTGAAGAATGAAATCCTCACAGGACTTCCTGACAGCGGAACATTCCAGACGTTCTACGAAAGCATGATCGGCGGAATGGCTGTTGAAGCGCAGGAAGCCGAGCGGATGCTGAACAATACAAATACGTTAAAGGATTCAGTGGAAACGCGCCGCCAATCGGTCAGCGCCGTCTCCCTCGATGAAGAAATGACGAACATGATTCAATTCCAGCATGCATACAACGCATCTGCCCGCATGATCACGATGCAGGACCAGCTGCTGGACACGATTATCAATAAAATGGGACTGTAGGTGACAAAACATGCGTGTAACACAAGGAATGCTCGCCAATAATTCACTAAGACACATCAGCAACAGCTATGGCCGCATGGGAAGCCTGCAGGACCAGCTGGCAACCGGCAAAAAAATCAACCGCCCTTCTGACGACCCTGTTGTCGCCATGAAAGGCATGCAATACCGCACGAACCTGACAGAAGTTGAGCAATACAAGCGCAATCTGTCGGAAGCGTACCAGTGGATGGAGAACTCAGAAGGCGGGATCGAGCACGCAACGCAGGTTATGCAGCGTGCCCGTGAGCTCCTGCTACAGGCGAAAAACGGTACCAACAGCCCGGACGATCTGAAAGCGATCGGAGTTGAAATCGAGCAGCTCAATAAAGACCTTCAGGGAGTCGCGAATACACAGGTAGCCGGCCGCTATATTTATAATGGAACGAAAACGGATCAGCCCCCAGTGGATGGAACCGGAGCATTTAACCCTCTATTGAACGACTACAAAGTAGCCGTTTCAAAAGGCGTAGAGCTTGAAGTCAATGTAAACGGACTTGAAGCATTCGGAGGGAAAATTGGCGGGGCCGGCAATACCCTGTTTCAAACCCTTCAGGGAATCGTTACCGACATCAATTCCGGTACGATGACGAACGGAGATAATCTTCTATCCGATCTGGACGAACACTTCGACAACATGAACGCAGAACGGGCAAAACTCGGCGCGCGCTACAACCGTCTTGAACTCATTGAAGACCGGATCGGCCAGCAGGAAGTAACCGCCAACCGGATTATTTCAGACAACGAAGATGCTGACATCGAACGTGTCATTACTGACCTAAAAATGCAGGAAAGCGTCCACCGCGCAGCGCTTAGCGTGAGCTCCCGCATCATCCAGCCGACGTTAATGGATTTTCTAAGATAAAATAAGGTACACCACACAAGTGCCCGGCATCCTTTCCTGCCAATTTAGGAGGTGCCTGGCACTTTTCAGTTAGGAGCTGAAGTTATGAAAATCCCGCAAATCCGTATCCAAAGCACCCCAGGAAAAATCGGCCACACCACCATCCAGCCCAGAATGGAACAGCAGCAGCCAAAGCCAAGTCTGTCCATCCAGCAGCCAAAAGCAGATTTAACCATTGAAACAACTAAGGGCGAGCTTTCTATCGATACAACCGAGGCCAGAGCCGATGTGGATCTGAAGCACATCTCCAGAAGGATTCAGGAGTTTGCCCAGCAGGGATATCAGGACTGGCTGGAAGGGATGGCCAGGGTCTCCTCTCAGGGGGATGACCTAATGAAAATTGAAAACGGCGGCAACCCCATTCCGGAACAGGCAAGAGCAAACAGTGAGTCCCCAATCTACGACTTTAACATTGCCTTTATTCCAAGAGCGGGCGGCGTAAAGCTAAACTATACACCGGCGCAGGTAAAAATTGATGCGGAACCGAGAAAGCCTGTCATTGATGTGCAAATTAACAAACCTATTTTAGACTATACTCCGGGAGACACGGAATTTGATATGCTTCAATATCCGGACCTCGATATCCGTTTCGAAACGATCGACATCAAGGTATAATGAAAACCAGAAAGGTGGGACATCATGCTGAAAACAAAATATCACGGTGAAATGGAAATCGATGAAGCACAAATCCTGAAATTTGCAGGAGGCCTTCCAGGCTTTGTAGAGGAAAAGCAATTCGTAGTCCTTCCGTTAGAGGAAGACTCTCCTTTTCTCATTCTCCAATCCGCCACCACACCAGATCTCGCATTCGTCGTCACCAGCCCGTTCTTCTTTTTCAAAGACTACGAGTTTGATCTGGACGAGAGCACTGTAGAAGCACTAAAAATTGAAGATGCCAATCAAGTGCAGATTATGGTCATCCTGACCGTACAGGATCCGTTCAACCTGTCCACCGCCAACCTGCAGGCACCCATCGTCGTAAATGAAGTGAACAAACAGGCTAAACAAGTCATCCTGAACCACCCATCCTACAAAACCAAGCACAGCATCGTGCAATAGGGAGGCAGGAACATGCTCGTACTTACAAGGAAACTAAACGAAGCCATCCAAATCGGCGAAGAAATCGAAATCTCCGTCGTGAGCATCCAAGACGGACAAGTCAAGCTCGGCATCAACGCCCCGAAACACATAGAAATCCATCGCAAAGAAATCTATCTGTCCATCCAGCAAGAAAACAGCTCAGCTTCAAATCTATCAGCCGACATCCTAAAAAAATTAACGAATTCCAAACCTTGAGCCCGGTACTCAAGGTTTTTTATTTTTTTCTCAAAACCTATTAAACCCCCGCCACAACCGCCGATATAAGAAATGTAACAAGCAGAAAATAAAGGCGGCCGACTTTAAACACTGCTTGAAAAACCACATGGATGTGGAACCGAAAATCAGGGAGGAAATAATAAAATGAGAATTAATCATAATATTGCTGCGCTTAATACACACCGTCAGCTTACTGCTGCAAACGGTGCACAATCTAAATCAATGGAAAAACTATCTTCTGGTCTGCGTATTAACCGTGCTGGTGACGACGCTGCGGGTCTAGCAATTTCTGAAAAGATGCGTGGACAGATTCGTGGATTGGATCAAGCTTCTCGTAACTCTCAAGATGGTATCTCTTTAATTCAAACTGCTGAAGGTGCATTGAACGAAACTCATGATATGCTTCAGCGTATGAGAGAACTTGCAGTTCAATCTAACAATGGGACTAATACAGCTGGCGATTTAACTGAAATTCAAAAAGAAATTACTGAGTTAAGCAATGAAATCACTAGAGTCGGTAATAAAACAGAGTTCAATACTAAAACTCTGTTAAATGGTTCTCTAGGAGTTCAAGGTGCTAACGGAACTACAACAATTGCACAGTATAGTGCAGCGGGTATTTCCTTCGATTTTGGTGGAGCAGATACAGGTGAAACATTTACGTTTGCTCGTACTGGTACAACTTTAACATTAACTGGAACAAATAGTGGCAAAGCACAAACTTTATCTTTGTCAGATACAACTGCAATGAAAGCTGGTACAACTTTAAACTTCGATTCTCTTGGAGTTAAAATGAGCTTTGCTGCTGACGTTAACTTAGCTACAGGAGTAAATGCGGGGGATATTGCTGCTGACACAGTCACTACAACTGGGACTAATTTACAATTTCAAATTGGTGCAAATGCCAACACAACATTAGGTATTTCCATTGCTGATATGCGTTCAACTGCATTGGGTTCTTCTGCAAGTAATGCAAACGTTGCAAACATTGCGGCAGTAAATGTTACAAATAAAACATTTAACGATAACATTGCAGTTATTGATGAAGCAATAAAAACCGTGTCAGCTCAACGTTCATCATTAGGTGCTTACCAAAACCGCCTAGAACACACAATTAACAACCTCGGAACATCTTCCGAAAACCT
The DNA here is from genome assembly GCF_009711125.1 of Metabacillus mangrovi. Lineage (GTDB taxonomy): Bacteria > Bacillota > Bacilli > Bacillales > Bacillaceae > Metabacillus_B > Metabacillus_B mangrovi. Next base: position 41,785 of record NZ_WMIB01000022.1, read on the forward strand.
AACTGCCGCTGAATCTCGTATTCGCGACGTAGATTATGCTTTAGCTGCATAAGCAGCAACAAGCACAGTCGTCCTAGCTGGTAACGGCTAGAGATCATAATCGGGTGAATTGCTGGAAACCCCTTAAGCTTTTCTTGCCACAACGCAGCCGGAAACGGCAGACGTGAGGGCTTTAAAAAAAGAAGAGATTGGGCAATCAGCAGCCAAGCTCCTGTCTCGAAAGAGTGGAGAAGGTTCAACGACTAGGATATACCATCTAAGGCTTAAAGCTATGGTGATGAAATCCGTAGGTGAAGCAATGGTCATCAGCATTGCGAATCCGAAGTGCCCGACCCCTACTGATCATCAGAGGGTGAAGATATAGTCTGGTCATTTATGAAAGTAAATGTTCGCACGATGGCGAAAGAAATGATGAACCAAACAAAGAATTCTATTCTTTCTCAAGCAGCGCAAGCAATGCTGGCTCAATCCAATCAGATGCCTCAAGGTGTACTTCAACTTTTGAGATAATGATTGCAGGGCGTCCCGCTTGGCAACGAGCTGGATCATAACCGGGTGAATTGCTGGAACTTCCTGAAGCTTTCTTCCCCACAACGCAGCTGGAAACGGCAGACGTGACGGGCTGAAAAGAAGAAAGATTGGACAATCAGCAGCCAAGCTCCTGTGAGGAAACTCTGGAGAAGGTTCAACGACTAGGATATACCGTCTAAAGCAATGTGCCATGACGATGAAATCCGTAGGGTGGCAGCAGCCATTCGAAGTGCCCGGCTCCTTAAATTTTTGAGGATGAAGATATAGTCTATTCCATCGCTGAAAAGCATGGCGGCAAAGCAAGCCAACCAACAACCACAAGGTGTTCTTCAATTGCTTCGTTAATTGGAGACTCAAGAAGGCTTCTTCGGAGGTCTTCTTTTTGCTTTTCTTAGCTCTGCCAGTTTGTAAACGACCGACCAATAGCTTCTATCCAGGGTTTGCGCAATTTTTGCATCTGTTTCTCCCTTTTGTTTTAACGCCATCATTGTTTCTATTTCATTTGCCGTGTAAGGACGGAAATTGTTCGAATGGGCTGAGGTCACTTCATAATCTGGGTATAGTGATCTATATCTTTGGCGTTCTTTTATAAAACGGTACTCCCAGTCAAACTTATACCTCATGCTTTCCAAATTAATTTCGGTGCCAATCAGTTTAAGAAATTGATAAACTTCTGCTGTCTTTTGAAGCTTTAAAATAGTACCTTTTCCATCCTTACGTTTGGAGAGTACCAAATCATAATCAAAGATTTCTTTGATATGTTTTTTTAGAAGAATCAATTCTTCTTCTTCGAAACATTGCAAGTAGAGAGCAATTACTGGGCTTAATGTGATCTTTTTTTTATGGTGGTTGATTCTCCTGCTAATGCAAAGAGATCCGTCATCTAAATATAAAACTGCAATAAAGATTGGATGACTTATGTATCGGAGAAGTTGTACAGGAATTCTTTTATCGGTGTTTTCAGGATAGAAGTGATCACTTAAATAATTAAACATCTCCAAAGATTTTGAGACGATATAATTCCCTTTTTGCCTTTTATAAAGTAATTCAGGAAGGACGGCGCATTTCCACATTCTATAATCCTCTTGCTCTTTTGAATAATGCTCTCTGTAGCTCCTATTGATTCTTCTCGAATTTTTATACAGTTTTGTTATTTCTCCATCTCCTAAAATACTGGCCAATAAAACATTTTGCTGATATGTGGTAAGCGATCCAAAAGTGATCATCTCCTCAACTCCTTCTTTCTATTATAGAAAACATGTGTTCTTATTGTAATTATTTCCCTTTGCATAATTCGAAATACCTTCTCCTTTGGAATTCTCCCCAAAAACACAGGACTTTCCTCCAATTGGGCCATACATCCTCTAAATGATAAAATTAGTAGAAAGTTACATTTTCAAAAAGGCAGGTGTCTTGATGACTACAATTAAACTTGACCATAATACAGTGATGAGCCAGCTTGAGGAGATGGAGAGGGCGCTGAAGGAGGTTGTGATTGAACCTTTTGATGCGGCTTCTTTGGGGGATCTGAAGCTTGCGTTTACGGAGCTTTTGCTTCAGCGCGAGGAGTCGATTCATGTGATGGCCAGGGAGTACATAGAGGCGGTTTCTAAAAATATTGAGGATACGAAGGCGAATGTGACTTCTTTGAAGGAACAGGATGAGGCGATTACTCACTCATAAACAGGAGAGGCAGCGTGGAAAATGGGGAAGATTTATGATTCGGAAACTTTGTTTTCGGCCATTGAGGCGAGGATTGCGCAATACCAGACGCTGAATGGCAAGTTGGTTTCGCTTGAGAAAACGTTTCAGACACTTGTGGACAATGCAGAGTTTCAGGGGAAAGGTGCAGACAATATTAAGGCGTTCTATGAGGCGCAGGTAGATCTTGTTGGAGATTGGAAGAAGCTGATCGAGCATCTGCTGGCGTTTTATGAGGCGGTGCCGGGGTATGCGGGCGATGCCAATTTATCGGACGCCACAAGGGTGGAAACTCCTTTTTTGGAAGAGCAGCTGCAGACGGCATCTTCGAACAGCCAATCCATGGTCGAAGCCCAGCATTCTGAGCTAAAGACGATTCTTCGTTCCATTAACGACATTATCTCGATCACACCTTTTTCCACAGATTCATTTGAAACGAACCGGGAGAAGGCAGACAAGAAAAGAACCAAGACCAAGGAAGCACTGAATCAGCTGGATGAGGGAATGCTCATCGGCCGCTATATGGACAGTATAGATGCACAGACAGCGGTCCAGCAGGCGTACGTCGCGATCATGGAGGCCACATCTAAAGGCGGAACGGTCCAGCCAATTAACTTCAATGCAACGACTTATGAGAAAAACCCGATTCATGATGTCCGGAAATCTGTTTCGGAAAAAGTGGATACCTTCAAAGAGCAGGAAGCGGAAGCGAAGAAGATTCGTGAGCAGATTGCTGCAGAGAAGGCGCGGATTGAGGCGGAGAAAGCTAGAATTGAAGCAGAAAAAAACAAGCCATGGTACGAGAAAGCGGTAGAAGGCGTTAAAACCTTCACTGGAGAATTCAGCGGATATTACGATTCTGTCCGTGCAACTACGGGTGTCGATCCTGTGACCGGCCGTAAGCTTTCCGAAGCTGAACGGGTGGCGGCCGGTGCGATGGCTGCTGCCGGGTTCATACCGGTTGTAGGCTGGGCAGGCCGTGCCATCAAAGGAGGAAGCGCTCTTTACAAAACGGCTAAAGGAGTAAGCACAGCTAATCATATGCTGGATTCTTACAAAGGCCTTAAAGCAATGGATATCCTGAATAAGACGGAAAAAGGGATATACGGACTTTACACAGCGAATAGTGCGTGGGAATTTGGCACCGGTACGGACATGTTCGGCAATCAGCTTACTGAAGAGCAAAGACAGCAAGCGATGTGGAACGGGCTGACCATGGGACTGATTGGCGGCGGAGCCCATTTTGTTGATAAAGGCGGTCTTCAAAAACTGGGCAGCAAATTTCCTTATAGCACGGACTATGTAAAAGGCAAACTGATGAAAGCTGATGAGGCTCTAAAACAGATTGGCAGCCGGGCAGGGTCAAAAGTGGAAGATGCTTTCCGCTTAGCGTCTGAAACATCCAATAAGCTTAAATCAGCAGCCAGTGAAACATTAAAAAATACGGTGAAAAGAGTTGGCAGTATCCCTGTACCAGTTAACCTGAAGGTCTGGAATGCTGATGCTAACGGTGTGAACATTCCTTTATTTGATGTAGAGAAGAAAACGCTTGGTGAGGTGCTCACTAAGTTCTCTTCTAACAACAGCGGAAGAGGGGCAGATTCATTACCAAGAGAAACAATCCATACTTTAGATGAAGCTCATAAATGGGGAGAAGAACACTATTCTGATTGGCTTGAAAACTTGTCAGAAAGAGAAGTTGAAGCATTAAGACAATATACAGGAAATGATTTCAGTAAAATTAATCGATATCTTAGAGGAACTAGTGACAGTCTGCATGGTGTGGATCCGGGTGTTATCCAAGATCTCACGTCGAGCTTGTATAAAGCACAAGTTCCTCATGATATAAGCGTTTTCCGTGGCACAGATTTGGGACCGCTTGATGAGTTGATTACATTTAATGATGAAGGAAGAATAATAGCTGAGAAATTAGTTGGAAAAACCTTTAAAGATTACGGGTTTACCAGTACGTCTATCGCAAAAAGTGCATCGTTTCAAAATTTGCCTGTCTCATGGGAGATTAATGTTCCGAAAGGTGCACATGGTGCTTATCTCGGACAAGTCAGCCACTTTCCACATGAGGCGGAGTTATTGCTTCAGGCACGCCAGGAAATGGTCATTAGAGAGGCATTCTTAGATAATGATGATAGACTGTATATTAAGTTAGACTTTATTTAAAAGTGGGTGTGAAATATGGAAAGAGGAAGTTTGGAAGATAAATGGAAAGACGATAGCGTAACGTTTTTAAAAATTGGTCTAAAGAAAAGACTGATGCCGGCTCTTTATGGAGGAATTGTGGGTGATTTATTAGGTGTGCCTGTTGAGTTCAAGAGCAGAGGGAGCTTTCGTATCCAGGAAGTTACCGGCTACGGAACGTATAATCAGCCTCCTGGAACCTGGTCGGATGATACGTCACTAACCCTATGCCTGATTGAAAATTTATTGGAAGACGGAGATGCGGCGAATCTGCTTGAAAAGTTCAACCGATACAGAACAGAAGGCTATATGACTCCTTATGGTGAGATGTTTGATATTGGCAGAACGACGATTGAATCCATCAGCCGATATCAGAACGGATTAGCTCCAAGAGAATGTGGAGGCGGTTCTGAATTTGATAATGGAAACGGTGCAGTAATGAGAATTGCTCCGCTTGCTTTCACCTTATATAAAAATTTCAACTTTATTGAGAAAGCAGAAGTGATAAAAAAATATAGTGAGGTCACTCACTCTCATCCGCGCTCAATTGTTGGATCCATTATTTATATTGAATTCCTAATAAGAATTTACCACAACAATGATCCGGAAACAGCACTGCAGCAGATTGGAAAGCTATTTGCAGACAACTTTAATGCGGACCACCCCTACACCACCGAACTCCAGCACTATTCTCGGCTGTTCAGCCCGGACTTCTTTGATCTGCCGGAAAGTGAAATCCGTTCGGATGGCTATGTGGTGCATACACTGGAGGCGGCAATATGGTGCCTCGGGAACACGTCGAGCTTTAAAGAGGCAGTGTTAAAAGCTGTTAATTTGGGAGACGACACCGATACGGTCGCGTCTATTACGGGAACGATGGCCGGGATCCTTTATAAAGTAGATGGGCATTTATCCCGTCACATGGATGCAATCCCTGCAGAGTGGCTGGATGCGATTGCCAAGAAAGATGAAGTTGACGAACTGCTGAACAGATTCTTTGAGTTTTGTGCGGAGAAAGCGATAAAAGAGGAATATGGTGAGTAATGGAAAGAACTTCGGCTGCTGCCGGAGTTCTTTTTAGAAATTGCTGAAAAGAGGAATGCTTCGTGAGTTGGTTCACCATTAATAAGACCAAATCTTTATATAAATTACTGGAGACTGATTATGCGATTGGCAAATTTGATTACGATGATGTCTATTTCTACCATAAAAACAGCAGCGGAAGTGCAGATCTGGAAACAGGATATGTGCTGGTACAGGGGTCTCCGATAAAACTATGCAAAGTCCAGCGGGATTACAAAACAGAACTTGCAGAATTTCACAGGGGGATCATCGCTCTCTTAGCGCTTTATTTACTAACTGTAAGTCGAAAAAGCAGCTTTCCTTCAAGAGATGAAATGAAGAAACTGCTAGAGCGAGATGAAATCAATATACATTCGGCAGAAATGATCCTAAAAAATGTTCTTAAATCCGGCTCCTTCTCAGTGGGAGAAGAAAAGAGGAATCGTATCATAATGGAGGCAATAGCAGCTGGATATCGTATTTCTTACATAAATGAATCAAATGAAAAGCTGCTGATTGCAGATAAGAAGCTGTTAAATCAAGCAATGTTGGTGATGTGCCACTACGGTCTCTTAATCGAAGAGTTTGAATGCTTACTTTCAAAGTGGCGCAAAAAATTAAATATTACGGAAGAGGAAGAAGAGGTACTGAGAAAGGTTTATCTTGGGAAGTAATTCGCCACTCGTCTTGGAAATCCGAGCGGCGATTCTTCTCATTCTCAAACCGAAACCACAGCCTTCTTATCCTCCTCATAATGAATCGTCGTCATCTGCCGGTTCATGCTGTTGACGAAGCTGCTGTACTGGAAGGCGAGGGCGGTCATCGAGGCTTTTTGTTGGGTGATGGCTTCCTGCTGTTTCGTTTGGTCCTTTTGGATTTGATCGCTGATTTGGTCGACGAGTTCACCGGATTGGGCTTCCATTTCGATTTGGACGGTTTGGGTGAGTTTCGTTCCTGCTGCATTGAGTTCATCCAAAAGGCTGTGGAATTTGCTGGCTTTATGGGTCAGGTCCTGCTCCGGTACGAGCTGGTGCAGGAAGGATAGCTGCGGCATAAATGATCCCTCTTTTCTTAAATTAGCTTAAACATTTGGGCAATTTTCTTGTCTTCTTTGAAAAAGTCTTCTACAGAGGATTTAATTTTATGGATTTGCTTTACTCCTGCTTCCTGTTCGTTCTCATGGTAGTGGAATAGCTCCTGGAAGGTTGCGGTGTTGGCGGGAGGAATCGGGTAAATGCTTTCCTGTACGTCAATCTTCGTTACTTTGTAAGCGGTCGGGCTGTATCCGAGCCTGCTCTGAGCCCAGCTGAAATCCAATTCGGTTCTGGCGATCTCTTTCATCAGCGTACCTTTTCTATGGGAATAATCTTCCGCGTATTCTCTTTGGTACGCCTCTTTCACCTGCTTGAGAATGCTTTCCTTTTCCTCATAAATGGTCAGCCCCTCTTTAAAAAGCCGGAGAGCGGATGAAAGGTTGATGATGACCGGCTTCCCGTTCACCATTTTAGCCTTGTACATATCATCACCCTTATAGGAGAACCCGTCTATAGAAAGTGCGCTGATTACAGCATCCAGCAGATGGGCTTCTGTCGCCATCCCGAATTTGTCCATTAGTTCTTCTAAGATGGTTTTTATGGATCCAAAGCCCGCCTTAAATTCGCTGAATTCGGTTTTGATGATGTCTGAGGTGTTCATCAGCATTTCAACTTGTTTTAAAAACCCGCTCAGATCCCCGTCGCGAAGCTTTTCTAAGGTGGCGACATCCCCAATGTTTTCAATGGCGCCCTTCATCGTTTCCAGGTTGTCTACCATTCCATCGATGACCGACTCGATTTCTTCCCTTTCTTCAGCAGATACAGTGCCAACAATCGATAGTAAAGCAGGCAGCTCATCCTTCAGGCTTGTCACCCTGTTTATCATGAGGCCAACGTGATCCTTCATGGAACTGATCGTTTTCGCCACGGTGATCGCATTCTCCGCCCGTTCCACAGGATTTAAAGTAGTAAGGTCCAGGTCTTTAAGCGTTTCAATAGAATCATCCCAGAATTTTTTATCGTAGCCGGTTACACCAAAGACGATCCCGTCAATCCCGCCTTTCTCATAATAAGGCGCAATCTCGGCGAGCTTTTTCTGAATCACCGCAAGGTCTTCATCCGACACGTTATCAAGCACACCTTTCAGTCCATCAAATTCAGGATTTGTCTCTATGATGTTCCGGTCGCCGAAGAACAGGAAGCCGCGAAAATTAGAGATGGCGTACAGAATTTCATCTGCCGATGTGGTGTGGTGGATGTTTTTGCCTCGTTCTTTGTAGTAGTCGGTGGCGAATTTTTCGAGATCGGCGCTGGGGATGGTGTAGATTTCATCGAAGTTATTTTCAGGAATGCTGAAATAATCACTAAGCTCAAACCAAAACTCCTGATCGATATATGCAAGCTGATAGGCACTTGGAGGTGCATCATTAAATGCGTATACTTCCTTAAAGTGGCCTTCTTGCAGTTGCAGCATTTGTATTAAATTCCCTCCAAGAGAATGTCCAATTCCGAAGCGGGATAGTTCAAGGTCTTTGTATGATTGACCATTCGTTTTTTTGATCTCAATTTCCTTCGCAATCTTTCTTTCTATCTCATTGTTCACCTTATTTTGAAAGCTTGATGCGGCTTCATATTGTTCCCGATTTCTACCTGTATATATTCCAAACGTATTATACAGCCAGTCTAACGGCTCCCCTGTACCGCTATCTTCTCCCATTTCACTGCCCCTTGTTATTGTATAAGACTGATTGATTCCTTTTTCAGGATCAAAAAAGTGAATGACAGTACCATCAAAGCCTGTATCCTTATCTTCGCTGTACTCCTTGGATCCTGAGTGGTAAATAGTAATATTTATAGGGGGAGGAGATCCTGTTTCTTCGATGTATATTTGCCTGATTTTCTCCTGGAATTCTTTTAATTCCAATTCAGATGGATCTTTAGGAATATCGTATTCGAGTTTAGCAATTCTCGCCCTCAGCATTTCGGTGGAGAGAACTTCATTAGAATTTTCATTGTTTTTCATTGTCATTACTCCTGTTCAAACTGGACAGATTTCATGATTTTAATTGCTGTATTCTCCAAATCATTCACGTTGGAATTGCAAGTTTTATCTTCTTTTTTACATCTTGTATTAAAAATAAATTCAACCGCTTGATCACTGTTTTCTGCTTTTATAAAGCTAAAATAAACGAAGCCATTCGAATTTTTAAGTTCAGCTGTTTTCTTTGCAAAATAGATTGTTTTTCCCTTTGCCTTTATCTCCTCAAAAGTTCCTTCGTATCCCACTGCAACAGAAAGCAATCTTTGTTTTTCTTCAATATCCTGTGTACTCGGTTTATTTTGGTAGGTTATTCGAGTGCTTATGGATGCTCCATTTAATTTATAACCATACATGATAGCCTCAAAGGCATCATCTCGCTTCTCGTTGCCGAAATCTTCAGAAATTAAAGCTCCCGAAGGGAATAACATGGTATAACCGTCTATTTTTGATTTAAAAGTGAAATACCCCTTATCTGTCTCTTCCGATGAAATTAAATAGCCTTTGGTAAACTCATCTTGCAACGCTGCTGCTTTAGGGGTCTCATTTGAATTGCCTTCCCCTTGAACAGCTTTCTTCTCAGGATTATTCTCACCCATACCGCAGCCCCCAATAATAAATAAATGAATTATAATGCCAAGTTTAATGAGCCGATTCAAGAATTTGTCCCCCTCAAATGTCACAAATCACTACATTTAATTACTACCACATATTCCCACTGTCCAACAATATAAAACGGATATTTGCATTATTTCGATTCTTTCTTCACGGGAATTTAGACCTTGATTTTTTGGGGTGTTAGGATTTTGGTCTGAGAGCTATCCTCGTCCATTATTTCTCGTTTGGTCACTTCCTGTTAAAGGTGATGGAGTGTATGATTTTTTTAGCTGTTCTTTCTTGTTCATCTGCTTTCGCATTACAGCTCTCATCGGTTGTCTTACATGATCCTCCATATAGGAAGCTAATAGCCTGATCCGACCCATTTTCTTTTATATAACTTATATACTGATAAGTAGTATACTCTTCGGACTCCACCGTCTCTTTTCCATAATAGATGGTTTTTGAGCCTTCCTTGGATTCACTATAGGAACCGTCATAGCCAGATGAACTTGATAGTAACTCTAAGTTTTCTTTTATATTCTTCGTAATTGGTTTGTCTTCATAAATAATCTGGGTGTCAATGGATGCTTGATCAATTTCAGCACCGTATAGAATGGCTTCGTAAAAATCTTCATCTAGTTCGTTTCCAAAGTCTTTGGAAATAACAGCTTCAACTGGGAGAAGCATGGTGTACCCGCCTGTTTTTGATTTGAACTCATAAAAACCCTTTTCCACTTCTTTAGCAGAGGTTAAATATCCTTTGGTAAACTCATCTTTTAAAGCAGGTGTTTCTTGTTGAACGGATTCTTCTTGTTCAGATTTTTCGTCTGAATTTTTTTCACTCATTGCACAGCCTCCAATAAGTAATAAACTTATGAGTGCATAGGCGCTTTTATTTAATTTCATAATGAGGCCCCCTCAAATGTCATAAATCCATTTAATTACCACCACATATTCCTACTGCACAAAATAAATGGGTGCGCTTACCCGCGAATCGATTTGCATAATCAAATTGAGCACGGTCTACCTGCTGCACCTACTCAAACGTAACAGATTCCATTATTTTTTTAGCGATCTGTTCATGTTTTTCTGAATTTGAAACGCAGGATCTATCTGCTTTCTTGCAGGTTGCGCTATACATGAAGCGTACACCTTGATTACCATCCTTGGCTTTTATAAAACTAAAATAGCTATAGGCAACTGCATCATCCAGGTCAGTGGTTTTTTTGCCGTAATAGATGCTTCGGTCTTCTTTATTTACTTCTTCAAATCTTCCATCATAACTGACGGAGGTTGACAATAGATCTAGATTGGCTGCAATGTCACTTGTAATGGGAAGATTCTCGTAAATGCTTTGCGTGTTCATATCGGCCTTTTCGAGAGTTGCGGTAAACATGACGGCTTCCATGTCATTTCCTTTTCGCTCATTGCCAAATTCATTGGATAGGACTGCTTCAGCTGGAAAAAGCATAGAGTAGCCATCCGTTTTCGACTTGAATTCATAAAATCCTTTTTCCTTCTCTTTAGCAGACGTTAAATAACCTCTTGTAAACGTATCTTCTACTGCTGCTGCTTTAGGGGCGGCTTCCCCTTGTACAGCTTTATTTTCAGGAGTATTCTCACTCATGCCGCAGCCTCCAATAATAAGTAAATGAAGTACAATGCAAAGTTTAATGAGCCGGTTCAAGATTTTGCCCCCTCAATTGTCATGAATCTATTCATTTCATTACTATTGTTTATCCATATAAAACGGACAGTTTCACGACTTCAGTTCTTTTATAGCGGAATTTGGACCTTACCTTTTTATGGTTCTGAATTTTGATATTAGGCCTGTCCGTTGCAGAGGCTATACTCGGTTCACTTCCTGTTAAATGTGATGGAATGTATGATTTTTTTCGCTGTTCTTTCTTGTTCATCTGCTTTCGCATGACAGCTCTCATCGGTTTTCTTACATGATGCTCCATATATGAATCTGATAGCCTGATCCGATCCGATTCCTTTTATGTAACTGATATATTTGTATGTAGTATACTCTTCGGACTCCATCGTCTCTTTGCCATAATAGATGGTTTTTGAGCCTTCCTTGGATTCACTATAGGAACCTTCGTAGCCTGATGAACTTGATAATAATTCTAAGTTTACTTCTATGTCTCTGGTGATGGGGTCGTTTTCATAAGTGATCTGTGTGTCAATGGATGCTTGATCAATTTCAGCACCGAATATAAGAAGCCTTTTGAAATAACAGCTTCAACTGGGAGAAGCATGGTGTAACCGCCTGTTTTTGATTTGAACTCATAAAAACCCTTTTCCACTTCTTTAGCGGAGGTTAAATCTTCTTTGGTAAACTCATCTTTTAATGCTGGTGTCTCTTGCTGAGCGGATTCTGTGCTTAGTTCACATCCTCCAATAATCAATAAACTAACAAGTGCATAAATGCATCTTTTTATTCTCATAATGGATCCCCCTCAATTGTTACGAACATATAGATCTCCGCTGCCCAATAAGATAACACGGAATTATGGATCAACAGAAACCAGATTAGGCTTTAAGTCGGGGTTATCAAATGCAGGTAGAGTAAAAATCTGGCTATCTCTTCATTCCTTGCTAAAAGTCACTGACTTCATTATTTTCATAGCCGTTTTTTCATGGTCTGCCTCAGCTGCTCTACAGGCTTGTGCTGCTTTTTCACAGCTGACATTATAGATGAACTCTACTGCCTGGCTGCTGCCGGCAGACTGAATAAAGCCAAAGTAGTTATAGCTCATAGCTCCTTCAATCTCGGATTCTTCACTTGCATAGTAAATCCTCCTGCCCTCCTCTTTACGTTCTTCATATTCGCCTGTATAGCCAGTAGTGTTTGATAATAGTTCCAGATTAGCTTCTGCATCTTGAGTTTCCGGTTTATTTTCATAGGTTGCATCCGCCATGATACTGGCGTTTTTCCGTTCTGCTCCATAAACGATGCTTTCAAAGGAGGCTTCTCTTTGCTCATTAAATTCTTTAGATAGGACTGCATCGTCAGGGAAAAGCATGGTATAGCCGCCAGTCTTTGATTTAAATAAGTGATAGCCATCCTCCGTTTCTTTTGATGAGGACAGATAGCCTTTTGTAAAAGAGTCTTTTTCAGCTGCTGTTCGTCCCTGAACCGTTCTTTCATCAGGGGTTTTACTCATACCGCAGCCCACAGTCATAATCAGATTTAAAATAATGCCAACCTTGATGAGCCGCTTCAACTTGTTTCCTCCTTACTTCTTAAAAACAATAGACTTCACCATTTTAATGGCAACCTGTTCAAAATCATTCTGCTTTGCCGTACAGGATGTATCTTTTTTCTGACAGGTAATGGTGTACACGATCCTTACAGCCTGATTGGTGGTATCTGCCTTGATAAAGCTTAAATAGCTGTAAGCCGTGGCTTTTCCAACATCCATCACATCTTTTGCAAAGTAATGGACCTTCCCGTCTTCTTTCATCTCTTTGTAGGATCCTTCATAGCCAATGGATGAGGACAGCAGGCTTAAATTCGGTTCGAGCTTGCTTGTGCTGCGATTATCTTCATACGTGATTTGGGTTTCAATAGCAGCCCCATCTCTTTTTGCTCCGTATAGAATAGCCTCATATTCAAGACCATGGATTTCGTTGCCGAAATCATCTGATATCACAGCATCCTGAGGAAACAGCATCGTATATCCGTCTGTCTTGGATTTAAACGTGAAATAGCCTTCCTCCACTTCGCTGTCAGACAACAGGTACCCTTTAGTAAAGTCATCTTTCAATGCCGCAGGCTTTTCCACTTTTCCATTTAAACCGTCACAGCCTGCAAGGATGAAAAGAAGAAGTGCGGCAGCAAATTTGATTTGGATTCTCAAGTTCCGTTCACCCTCCCGTTAAATTGTACAGACTTCATTAGTTTCAGCGCTGTATTCTTTAGAGGGGGCTGGCAGCTCTGGTCATCCCTCTTGCACCTTGCATTTAAGGTAAACTCCACAGCTTGACCACTGTCTGATGCTTTAATAAACCCGAGATAGACATGACCGTTTGAGTTCTTTAATACAGTCCTCTTTTCTGCAAAGTAAATGGTTTTTCCTTTGGATTGAATTACTTCATAAGCCCCGTCGTAGCCTGCTGACACAGACAGCAGTCTCTGTTTCTCTTGAATGTCCCGGGTGCCTGGTTTATTTTCATATGTAATTCGGGTGCTTACAGAAGCTCCATTTAACCGGTAGCCGTACATAATAGACTCAAACGCGTCATTCCGCTTTTCATTGCCGAAATGCTCTGAGACTACAGCATCCTCAGGAAACAGCATCGTATACCCGCCCGTCTTCGATTCAAACAGATCGTAGCCGTCTTCCGCCGTTTTCTCTGAAGATAAATAGCTTTTGGTAAATTCCTCTGCAGCAGAGGTTTCCGTTTCAGGGCTGAGGCTGCATCCTCCAGAAATAAATACAACGATAAAGATAAACAGGATTTTCATAAAAAAGCCTCCAGACGAGTTTACGATCTTAATCGTATAGGGAATGTTTTCCTTGTGTGATTAAAGAATAAACATTTTTTAGGAGGTTTTTGATGACTGAATCAATTCTAGCCTCATTCAATTATTTATTAGCACTCCTTGTGGTGAATAAAGTTCTCAGGATTGCTGTTTCCTTCTTTAAGAACGGTTATGAGCGGAAAAAGGCCGTATTTTTGGGGCTTGCGGTGGTGACGGCTGCTTTAGGGTTTTTGAAAGGCTCTTTTTGGAGTGTGGCAGATACCGTTTTGCTGTTTTGTGTCCTGCTTTGTTTAGTCATTTATGTATTTAAAATAGATGGGCTCGGTGATGGTGAAGGAGGTTTTTCCGATGAATGGGGCGGGGGTGACAGCGGCGGAGATGGAGGCGGAGGGGGCGGTGACTGATTTGCGTTCCCCCGCCAGGATTATCCTAATACCTTCTTAACTGCTTGAAAAGCCTGCTCGGTCCTGACATCATAATCCGGATGATCGATCTCTGCATAAGCTATTCCGTACTTATCGAGCCTCTCCTTTATCCGCTGTGCTGCAAATTCCTGGTAATGCTCATGAAGCCTCGTTCCGTCGTCCACCCATTTGACGGTCGGTTTTAAAAACAGGTAGAGATCCGCATGCTGTCTGTAGGCATGGATGTGCTGTTCAGCGAGCACATCAAATTCCTTTTCTCTGAGCGGGAAATAGAGATCCGCAAACGTCTGGGTGACGATGGCGTCCGTGTCACAGATGAGAATTGGATTTTTAACTGCTTCCAGCGGTGTGTGGAGAAAAAGGTGAAGCTGTTTTTGCAGCAGGATATAGAAATCCTGAATGCCGGTGAGCGGAAACTGGTCTGTATAGGTTCTGCCGTATTCCAAAACAGCGGCTGCATGCAGCTGATCAGCGAGCTTTTCTGTCATCGTACTTTTCCCGGTTGATTCACTGCCGACGATCACAATGCGGTGATGAAAAGGTTCAGGGGCTTTTGTTTGAATATCGGCGTATTCCTGAAAGAAGCGGGTGAATTCCGGATGGGTTCCCGCTTTGTCATTCAGGAACCGGCGGCAAAGCGTGCCGGACACCGGATGTGTGAGCCGCTCCTTATCCACCAAGACATGTGTGCAATTCAGGCAATCGGCCATTTGAAAACCGTAGTCCTCTGAGGTGAACAGCGCGTCAAACTTAGGGTGAGCAGGAGTCAGATAGCCTTCCAGAAGCCCTGTCCAGATGGCCCAGAAATCAGGATGTTCCGAAGGCTCTTGGGGAACAGTCTGATCGAGATGGATGACGTCCGCTGTTTTTCCTGCAAATTCCGGCTCTGTGAGCATTTCTTTTACAGACTGGTGAACCCAGGCATGGCGAAGAACCCCCGGGATGGTCTCAGACAAAAGAGAACAGACGACCACCGTAACATGCGCTGATTCTTCCATTGCGCGCCGGATTAAATAGTGGTGGCCTTTATGGAACGGATAAAATTTCCCGAAGACCAAACCGTGTGCGTACATCTTTATTCCACCTTTCATGCAGCATCCTGCAGCCTGGCGCTCTGCCATTCTTTTTTCCAGCTGATGTATCCATAGATACAGATGAGGAGAAAAACAAAGTAGGTAAAAGCAATAAGCGGCAGCCCTTTGTATAAATAGATTCCAACTGACAGGATATCAACAGCAATCCAAATCAGCCAGTTCTCAAGGACTTTGCGGGACAGGAAAGCCTGGGCAAAAATGGACATGGACGCCATTGATGCATCAGCATACGGAATGGAGGCATCTGTATAAGCAGATAGGCCATATCCCCAGCTCACCGCAACGAGCAGGATGCCGGTAAAGAGAAAAACTGTCTCATTTCTCGTTATTTTCCGTGTCGGCCGGACCGAATGTCCCTCTCTTTTAGTCAGCCACACAACCCAGCCATAAATGGACAAAACGAGAAAGATAATTTGCAGAACGGCATCTGCATAGAGTTTGACTTCGTAAAAAATGAAAAAGAACAAAGTAAGATTCACGATTCCAATCGGGTACGCCCAAATGTTTTCCTTTGCGTTCAGCCATACACAGACAAGTCCCGCCAGGCTTGCGGCAATCTCCATCCAGCCGCTGTTCAGATACAAAGCCAGTCCTGTGAATACAATGAGGACGAGCCAGTCATATTTTTTAAGCATGTTCTTTGTCCTTTCATGTAAAATATATCCACGCGTTATTATACTATTCTATCAATCCTCTTCCAAACGGGAAGGGGCTTTTTACATTCCTGACTAAAATTTCCCCTTGGAGTAATCAGGAATCCAGACAGTAAACCTGGGTTTTTATGCTTATAAATCTTTTGGTGCAGCCAAAGTTATACAGGATTTTTATCCTGCTGCAACTAAAATTTTAACAAAAGAAGAGGACTTTCCGCCAATTGGGGTATATGGTAAAAAATGATAAAATTTTTATAGATAAATAGGGGTTTTTGGAGAAAAAAAGGATAAATGAGGTGATTGTGAATGGATTTTTGGGGATCTCTGAAGGGATTTCAGGCAGATGTAAGCGGGGATATTGATGCTGTACAAGCTAAAATCCGGCTCCTCCGGAAGGCGAACAGCCGCATTGCCGGTGAGCAGGGGGAAGGCCAGAACGAAGTGAAGAACATTATACAGCCGAGGCTTGAAAGTGAATGGAAGGGTGCACGGGCGAACCGATTTAAAACTGCGCGTAATGCAGCTTACAGGGACATGGTGAAGGTGTTCAAAGAAGAGTATGAAGAATACCAGACTCAGATCAGTGCGGAAATTTCCAGACTGGAAATCCAGCTTGCTTTCCTTAACGCGAAGATGATGGCAGCTGCTGCTGTTGAAGAAACTGCCAATGAAATCAGCCATTCGCTTGATGATGCGAAAGACCAGCTTGCAGATGCCGGAAACCGGCTGAATGAACTTCGGAAGGGGTTGTTTTAATGCCGGATATTAAGCTCGAGCACACCGGAGTCATGAAGCAGCTTGAAGATATGGAAAAGGCGTTAAGCCGGATTGTGATTGAATCTCCGGATGAGATTTCACTTGGGGAGAATAAACTGGCCTACACGGATGCCTGGCTTGCTTCAGAGCAGCTGGTCAAGGAATTGCTGGAACAATATGTCCAGGCGGTTAAGCAAAATATTGAGGACACAAAAGCCAATATCACGCATCTGAAAGAACAGGACGAGGCGATTGCCGCAAAATAACCGGGAAAGGCAGCGTGGGAGATGGGAAAAATCTATAATTCCTCGTCACTAGGAGAGGCGATGAAGAAAAGGACAGACCAGTATAACGAATTAGATGACCAGTTTACGGCTTTAAAAACAGCCTTTCAGGAGATTGTGGACAATACGGAACTGCAGGGGAAAGGCGCAGATAACATTAAGAGGTTTTATCAGGCTCAAATAAAGCTTGTAGGGGATTGGCAGGACGTCATTGAAGGACTGACGGGATTTTTTGAAAGCATTCCCGGCAGGATGGAGGATGCAGATTTAAACAACCGTACGAAAGTGGCCGTACCGTTCTTGGAGGAACAGCTGCAGAGCGGAGCAGACAAGAGCCGGCAAATGGTTGACCAGCAGCATAGTGAATTAGGCAAAATATTAGATACCATCCGGGATATTCTGCCGATCTCTTCTTTTTCGTTAGATTCATTCAAAAAGAACATGGAGGAAGCGGACAAGGAGAGAGCAGGGGCTGCACAAGCTGTAATCGGTTTTGATGAAGGATATTTGGGAGTCTATTACTTAAATGCATTAAGCAATCTTGAAGGAGTAAGCGCTGGATATGATGCGATCCGCTCAGCCACCTCCAGCGGGGACGGCACCATCCAGCCCATCCATTTTAATCAAAAGATTTACGACGAGCACATTGTCCACGATGTCCGGGAATCGGTAGAGGAAAAACTCGACTCTTTTAAATACGAAGAGAAAAAGCTCAAGGAATTCCGGATTGAAAAGGCCAAAATGGAAGAAGAGATGGCCAAAATTAAAGCCGAGCAGGAAAAACCAGCCCATGAAAAAATCTTCAGCGGAATCACCACCGTCGCCGGGGAACTGACCGGTGTAAACGACATCATCCGTGCCACGACCGGAGTGGACCCGGTGACGGGTAATAAGCTGACGGAAGCCGAGCGGGTCAAAGCTGCCGGGATGGCCGCTGCCGGATTCATCCCAGTCGTAGGCTGGGGAGGCCGTGCAGCCAGAGGGGTATACAAAGGCGGAAAAGCAATCGAAGGCATGGTAACCGCAGACCGTGCCCTCGATGCCTACAAGACAACCGCCGGCATGCAAAAACTGGCCCAGGCCGAAAAAGGAATCTACGGCCTCACCGTCGCCAACTCCGGCTACGAATT
>NZ_WMIB01000023.1 GCF_009711125.1 Metabacillus mangrovi
AGAGACCCGCTCGACTTGCATGTATTAGGCACGCCGCCAGCGTTCGTCCTGAGCCAGGATCAAACTCTCCAAAAAGTGTTTGACTAGCTCTTGTTTAAAACTTTAGAATTAACGTTGGCACTTCGATTTGTTCAGTTTTCAAAGATCATTTTTTCGGCCACTGCGTTAGCGGCTTTAATAATATAACATGATGTTTTATCGAAGTCAACAACTTATTTTTAGCTTTTTTTGAAACATTTTCTTTAGCTGTTAACAGCGACGCAAATTAATATACCACGCATTTTATATCTTAGTCAATTACTTTCGAAAAAAATATCGGTATTCTACTCAGAGGCTCCGGCTCGCTCTTATGGAACGGATAAACGTCAGATGCCGTTTAACTTTTGACGCTTCTTCCTGATTATATGGATACACAAGCTGTTCTGACACCAGCCTTGCTGTGTCCTCGAATAAATCAGCCATGTCCTGGAGCGCCCTCCAGACTTCCGGAATACTCCCCGAAGGATATGCCTTCATCAATCTTTCCCATGATTCACGATCTGTATAATCTTCAAGGTATTTTCCGTTCTTCCCTGTACTGATTGAAAAATGATGGCGGATCCCTGCACTCCATTCGAGCATTTTAATCAGCATCGCTCTTGAAATCGCCAGATGATCCAGTGCATACAGCATTTCTTTCCTCCATAACCCCTTGGCCGCGTAAACCGATACCCACCAGAATTCATTGCAGCAATCGCTGAATTCCTCCAAAGAAGGTTTCCTGATCCAATAGCTTCGATCGGAAGGCGAAGGCAGTTCCCGTGTTCCGCTGTCTTTATCCAAAAGGCATACTGTCAGACTGTCTTCTTTAAAATACTGCTCTTTCTCCTCTTCTGGAACAAGAGTTAAGTCTATTCGGTTTCCATCTTCAAACAGCATGAGAAACGAAAATCTGGATCGCTTCTCTCCCTCACCTAATGACATGGCATCCGGCATTTGCATGATGGTCCTCTCACCAAACCTTTCGAGCCAGGATGTCTCTTTAGTGAAAACAGAAAGATCTTCGACTATAAATGCCACATCATAATCCATAAACCTGTCTTTAGGAGCTTCGGGATTTACACGCGAGCCATTCATCCCGGCGGCCCTGACGGCCGGATGTTCCGCTGCTTCCATGATCAAAGCCATCATTTCTTCTTCAGATCTCATACCTCTTTCCCCTCTCCTTACGGTTTCGATTCATGTCCTCCGCTTCCGCTGCATACTATTTAGACAAGACAGACTTAGGACAAGGGAGGCACCTGAAGGATGAACCGGATCTATGTTTTTCATGCCAAAAGGGTTAAACAAACTCTGATTATCGCAATTGCAGCTCTTTTTACTGCTGGAATTCTATATGTAGAAAACGTTGTGCAATATCCTGTGTTTTCAGCAGTCACAGGTCCGAAAGCTATTTATAAAGGACCGGCTCAGGGAAATAAAGTCGCCCTTACCTTCGATATCAGCTGGGGAGATGAAAAAGCACTCCCTATCCTTGATGCCCTAAAGCGCAGCCAGGTGACGAACGCCACCTTCTTCCTTTCTGCATCTTGGGCAGAGCGGCATCCCGCTATTGTTCAACGGATCGTAAAGGACGGCCATCAGATCGGCAGCATGGGGTATTCCTATAAAAATTATACCTCACTGAAGCCTGAGGAAATTAAAAGAGATTTAATGCTGGCCCAGAAAACATTTGATCAGTTGAACATTAAAGAGATTAAGTACTTGCGGCCTCCTACCGGAAATTTTAATAAACAGGTCCTTGAAATCGCCTCTATGTATGGCCTCTCGGTGGTTCATTACAGCATCAACACCGACGACTGGAGGAATCCGGGGACCAGCCAAATCGTCCAAAACGCCACCGAAAAGGCCGCCGGGGGGGATATTATTCTTCTGCACGCTTCGGATTCTGCGAAACAGACAAAGAACGCGGTCCCTAAAATACTTAAAGAGCTTCGTAAAAAAGGCTTGAGCAATGTTTCAATCAATGAACTTACTGCCGACACGAAAGCAAAGTCAGCAGAAGTAAAATAGGAACCGTTTCAAATGTTTGGTTTCTCCTCCACGGAGGGTAAATCTCAGTACGATAAACATCTGCGTACTGGAGGCTTCTAAAAATGAGATTGCATAACGGAGACCTGTTCTGGCCTAAAACGCTTGACTACAGCAGGGAATTTAAGAGCGCTGCTCAAATAAAAGACCATTACGATGTTCTGATTATCGGCGGGGGCATGTCTGGAGCTCTCGCTGCTTATACCCTTTCCCAGGAAGGCTTAACGATTGCAGTGGCGGATAAAATGGAAATGGCATCGGGCAGCTCTTCTGCCAATACAGGCCTCCTTCAGTTTTCAAACGATATCATGCTTCATGAGCTTGCCGCACAAATAGGAGAAGACCAAGCGGTTCAATTTTATAAGCTTTGCCAAAAGGCTGTAGAACAGCTTGGGGTTACCGCACAAACTCTCAGCCGCGACGTTAATCTATACCGCAGGAAAAGCATTTGTTATGCAAGTTCAGACGAGGATGCAGGCAAATTGAAAAAGGAATATGACATGCTCAAAAAGCATGGATTTCCCGCTGATTACTGGCATGAGGAAGAAGTGGCAGAGCGGATGCCGTTTCGAAAACCGGCTGCACTTATCACCTATGGGGATGCAGAGGTGAACCCGTTCCGTTTCATTCATGGCATCCTGGAGCATCTTGAACAAAGAGGTGTGGATCTGTTTGAGAATACGGAAATCGAAACAGTCGAAGAGCTTGAAGATTCCGTGGAGGTCTCTTCATCAATCGGCCGGTTCAGCGCTTCGCATGTCCTTTATGCAACAGGGTATCAAAAACCGCCGATTAAACGGAAGATCGGCTCAGTCATCAACCGCTCTTTTGCGATTGCAACGAATAGGGTTGAAGATCTTTCCTCGTGGGAGGACAGGGCACTGATTTGGGAAACAAAACGGCCCTATCTTTATCTCCGCACCACCGCCGATAACCGGATTATTGCCGGGGGCCTTGATGAAAACGTCCCGGAAGCACCCGAGGATGAAGACTGGATCACAAACCGCGCGGAGAAAATTCTGGATGAGGTTCAAGAGCTGTTCCCGGATCTTCCTCTGTCGATTGAATATCAATGGGGGGCAAGCTTCGGTGAATCTGCTGATAACTTGCCGTATATTGGAAGGCACCCAAGCAAAAGACGTCAATTTTACTTGCTTGGATATGGCGGGAACGGCACCGTATACAGCATGCTCGGGTCCCACCTTCTCAAAGATTTAATTTTAGGGGTTCCGAATAAAGAAGCGGAACTGCTGAAGCTCGACCGCTAAAAAAAGGACTGGCCTGTATGGACGATCTGTCCGGGGCCGGCCCTTTTTTTATTTGGGGTATTATCCTTCAGCTGTTTCTTGCCTGCCCGGCCGTTTGACCGATGCCCCGCTGAACCTTGGGAGCATGAGTAATTGATAGGCATTGCAGCATAATAATGAAATGAGCATGAAATAAAGCCAATTTGGATCGTTTTCTCTTAGAGCCGGAAACCACTCCACGGCTGTCCCGACAAACATAAAGAACAGTGCCGGAATAAAAGCGCCTTTGTTCGTATCTTTCTGCTTCATATATGCGATTCCAAAGCAGACTGCGAGGAAGATCAAAGCAAGCCAGATATAAGGAGCCAGATCGCCCCCGAATACTTGATAGCGGAAATAAATCAGGTCAAAAAAGACAAACGCTATAAGAAGGATTTGAACCGGGCTCCAGATCGACCCGAAAATCCCCAAACCGAAACGGTGAAGCGTCAAATACGCGAAAAACCCCATCTGACTGATAATGCTGAACATAAGTCCTACCCCGATAAACCATATGAAAGAGGCTAAAATCTCCCCTGCCTTAAATTCAGCAAATGAACCTGCCTGCTGGTCCCAGTTCAAGACAAATCCTGATATCACCGCTGCAGCGGCGCCAACGAGCAAGCTGGAGAAAAAAAACCGGACCCAATCCCTGCTTTTCATTTACCTTCCCCCATCCCTTATCTGCTTTGATTTTACCAAGCCTCCTTAAAAATTGCTATACAGGGAATATTTTTCAGTTATAAAAAAACCGCAGGATTTCATATTAAGAATAGGAACTTGGGAAAGGAGCCTTTACTATGAAGCAGTTGATCCCGCTCCTCATAATTAGTGCGCTTGCTATCGGAATAAATGGCTGTGCTCCTAAAGCAGAGGGCGCAAGTGAAATGGATTACGAAAAAACCAAGAAGATGGTTGTCGATATTTTAAAAACGGATGAAGGCAAAACCGCTCTGCAGGAAGTGCTGAAAGAGGACGAGATGAAGCAAAATCTCGTGATGGATCAGAAGATGGTTTCCGAAACCATTACGAAGACCCTGACATCTAAAGAAGGCATGGAATTCTGGACAAAGATTTTCGAGGATCCCATATTCTCCGAAGCATTCGCCCAAAGCCTTCAGAAAGAGCATGAGAAGGTCATTATGCAGCTGATGGCGGATCCCGATTACCAAAAGATGATGATTGAAATCCTTCAAAATCCCGAGATGGAAAAGCAGATCGGCACGGTGATCAAAAGCCAGGAATCCCGGAAGTACATTCAGGAAGTGATCACTGAGACGCTCATGAGCCCACTGTATAAAACGAAAATGCAGGAAGCTTTAATGAAGGCTGCGCAGGAGATGGGGCAGCAGTCCGGTTCAGGCGGAGGCCAGCAAGGCGGTTCAGGAGAGTCTGGCAGCTCTGGCGGTTCAGGCGGAAGCGGCGGCTCTGGCGGAGGTCAGCAATAAAGAAGTGCCCTGACTCCGGGACGGTCATTCCAGTGAACCCAGCCCATAAAAAAACAGCGCCCCATCTTTTAGATCGGCGCTGTTTTTCATTTAACGGACTCCGGCTGTCACAAGATCGGTTACTTTTCCGGCCATTTCTCCGTAGATTTTTCCGATTGGATGGTCCGCTGCATAAACAGATGGGGCAAATTCCTTTTCGTCCCAGTCCGGCTGCTGTAGCGGAATTCTTCCGAGAATCGGAACGTTCAGTTCCTCAGCGAGCTTATCTCCGCCGCCTTTTCCGAATACATATTCCTTCTCACCGGTTGTGCGGCTTTCAAAATAAGCCATATTCTCAACGATTCCAACGACCTCATGATCCGTTCTCAGCGCCATCGCTCCGGCTCTTGCCGCAACAAAAGCAGCCGTCGGATGCGGAGTGGAGACAATGATCTCTTTGCAGGCAGGGAGCATGGAATGCACATCCAATGCTACATCTCCTGTACCCGGCGGAAGATCAAGCAGCAAGTAATCCAGATCTCCCCATTCTACTTCCTGGAAAAAGTTGTTCAGCATCTTTCCAAGCATTGGGCCTCTCCAAATAACCGGTGCATTGTCTTCCACGAAGAATCCCATTGAAATGACCTTTACCCCGAATCGTTCAACAGGAATAATGGCATCTCCCTGAAGGACGGGCCGGTTCGTGATGCCCATCATGTCAGGAACGCTGAAGCCGTATATATCCGCATCCACAAGCCCGACTTTTTTACCCATTCTGGCAAGGGCTACTGCAAGATTGACGGAGACAGTTGATTTCCCGACTCCACCCTTTCCGCTGGCGATCGCGATGTAAACAGGTTCTTTTCCGCCGCCTGTGAGACCCGAAGAAGACTCCTGCTCGGGCTGATGAGCCGCGATGACTTCCTGCGGAAGCTCTTCAAACCGCAGACCGACTGTTTCCGCTCCCGCTGCTTTAAGCTTTGCTACAAGCTCCTGCTGAAGCTTCATCTGCTCAGGAGTATTGAGCTTGGCGATTGCCACTTTTACAGAAACATGGTTTTTTTCAGGCTTGATCTTGATTTCCTTAATTCCATCCACACTTTTCAATGGTATATGTAAAAAAGGTTCATGGATTTCTTCAGCAACTTTTCTCACTTGTTCTTCCTGCAGCATTCTCTTCACCCTTTTTGAATTCGTTTACATCAGTATAACATATCCTGCAGGCGCGGATGGGAAGATATGCATACCTAAAGAGCCGCCCGTCATTATTCGGGCGGCTCTTTTTTATCCGTATAGAATCGTAAAATGCCTTTATACACTGCCCCCGCTACTTTATCCAGATACTTTTGATCTGTGAACAGCTTTTCTTCTTCCCCGTTGGATAGAAACCCTACCTCTACAAGAGCTCCCGGTTTGCTCGCGTATTTTACTAAATACACACCATGAATCGGCTTGGCATGCCGGTCCGTATTCTCCAGATTCCTGCGGAGTTCATCCTGGATAAATTTAGCCATCCTTCCGTTCTCTTCAAACTTTCCGTCGTAAAAGGTTTGTGCGCCCCTCCACTGTCTTTGGGGAAGAGCATTCAAATGCAGGCTGATATACATATCCGCAGTTGATTGGTTGATCAGGTTTACCCGATTGTGCAGGTCTTCGGCTTTTTTCCGGCTGTAGCCTTTAGTCCCCGGCGCAGACAGGTCAATATCTGACTCCCTCGTCATCAAAACAAGAGCTCCCTGCTCCTGAAGGTAATCCCTCACCCTTTTTGAAAGCTCAAGGGCTACGTCTTTTTCCAAAAGCTTTCTTCCTACAGCCCCTCCATCCGGTCCTCCGTGCCCCGGATCGAGATAAATGACCTTTCCGGAAAGAGGCAGGCTCCACGATCTCCAGGAATCATCCTTGGCAAACTGAAATTGAAAGAGCATAATCAGCACAATAAAACCTGCTGTGAAGGCTGCCCATTTAAGTATTCTCAAACTCTGTATCCCCCCTGCCGCCCATATGTACTTCAATATATGGGACAGGTCCGGACATTATGATTAATTCAGACGAAGCTTGTAGCGCTTTTGCCCCCGCTCAAATCCTTCCTTCCACCATTGCTGCATCAGGCACTCTGCAGCCAGGAACAGAGACTCGTGGCATATGGAGCTCTCATTCGGACAGCCCCAGTTGATCAAATAATCGTAAAAGTCCGCTGTCAGCCGCTTCTCTTCTTTTCCGGAACGGCTCTGCACGTCCTCAAGAGACTCACCCTTAAAGCCAAATTTACTGTATTTCGCCCCCATCAAGAAAGCTTCCAAGGCAAAATCCGCACACCCTTCTTCGATGCTCCAGCGTGACAGCAACCCATAATGGAAAAAGGGAGTAAAATGCAGGCTGATGCTTTTCTTTATTTCTTTAATGGAGATCTCCTTCAGCATGCTTTTTTCATATTTCATCTGCTTTTCTCGGCGCAAATCCTTTAAATGAACCATCGTTCCCATCGCTCGGGCCCCCTTTGGACATAGTATCCGCTCAATAGGAGTGCTCATTCACGGACGCCATAGAAAAAAGCCGGAACGCTTCCGGCTAAATGGTTACATCCGTATCTTTCAGGCTTGTGATAAACATATGGCCTGGCGCATGGGTGATCATCAAATCAGGACGTGAAGCAATCGCTGCTGCCTGCGGTGTGACTCCGCACGCCCAGAACACCGGAACCTCTCCTTCTTTGATCGTCACTGCATCCCCAAAGTCGGGTGAGGATACATTCTTGATTCCAATGGACTCCGGATTTCCGATATGGACTGGCGCACCATGGGATTTGGTAGACCGCGCGGTAATTTGCACTGCTTTTGCAAGGTCCTTGGCAGGGATAGGACGCATACTGACCACCATGTTCCCCTTGAAGATGCCGCTCTCATGGCATGGAAGGTTCGTATGGTACATCGGAACATTCACATTTTCTTCGATATGCCGCACCGGGATCCCGTAATCCATCAGCGCCTTCTCGAACGTAAAGCTGCAGCCGAGGAGAAACGCTACAAATTCGTCCTCCCATAGATCCTTGATATCATTCCGCTCGGACGTTAAAACGCCATTTTCATACACTCTATACTTCGGAACATCTGTCCGGAGATCTGCTTCCGGTGCACTCAGCGCAGGGATATAGGATCCTGCATCGGTAACATCCAACACAGGGCAGGCCTTTTCATTTCTTTGGCAAAATAACAGAAAATCAAAAGCCAGAGGTTTTCTCAGGATCACGAGGTTGGTCTGCACGTACCCTTCTGCATGCCCCGCTGTAGGGCGAGTCCACTCATTGCTCCGGATTGCTTTTCTAATCGTTTCCAGGGTTTCTCCCATCTGCTCTCACCTCCCTTTCACTGTAAAGGAAACAGGAGGATAAAAACAGGGGAATTGGAAGAATACAAAAAGACCCCCGAAAGCAGCTGCCTTCAGAGGTCTTTGAACCACTACTCTCTTTTTCCATCCAATCGCCGCCGCAACACGAAAGCCGAGATCGCGAATAGGACAAAAGCTAAAGTTGAAGCAGCAGTAGTCATTTCCACCACAGTTCCTATTGTAGGATTAAACAGCTGAGCGATTGAGATGATTAAAACGGCACCAGTTACACCCATTCCTAAAATTGAGATCGCCAAAACCTTGTTCATCATTCACCTCACAGGCATTTGAAATAAGCAGCCGCTCCAGTAATATCACCGGCCTGTACAGATCGGACAGTCTCAGCACACATTCAAATGTACTTTTCCGGGAGAACTGAAACAGAAAATCACCAGACTCATTAACCTTTCTTTAAGAATACAAAACATTCCTTTACTTGTTTAAAAATAAGCCTTCAGACATAAAAAAAACCCCCAACCAAAATGGTTGAGAGTCTTTGAAACGAAAAATTAACGTTTTGAGAACTGAGGTGCACGGCGTGCGCCTTTAAGTCCGTATTTTTTACGCTCTTTCATACGTGCGTCACGAGTCAGAAGACCTGCGCGCTTAAGAGTTGTACGGAACTCAGGATCTGCTTGAAGCAATGCACGGGAGATTCCGTGACGGATCGCGCCAGCTTGGCCTGCGAATCCGCCGCCGTTTACGTTAACCAGTACATCGTAAGTAGAACCAGTTTCAGTCAAGTTAAGCGGCTGTCTTACGTCCTCGATTAGAGCTGCGAATGGGATGTAGTCTTTAATGTCGCGTTTATTAACAACGATCTTGCCTTCACCTGGAACCAGGCGTACACGAGCAACGGAGCTCTTGCGGCGGCCAGTACCGTAATATTGAACCTGTGCCAAATTGATAACCTCCTTATTAATTAACCGCGAAGTTCGTAAACTTCAGGCTGTTGTGCTTGGTGTGGATGCTCTGCACCAGCGTAAACGTGCAGTTTTTTGAAGATTTGACGGCCAAGGGAATTCTTTGGAAGCATTCCTTTGATCGCTAGCTCAAGCATTTTTTCAGCGTAGTTTGTACGCATTTCAAGAGCTGTTCTTGATTTAAGTCCGCCTGGGAATTGGCTGTGACGGTAGTAAATTTTATCAGTCAATTTCTTACCAGTCAGTTCAATTTTTTCAGCGTTGATGATGATTACGTGATCTCCAGTGTCTACATGTGGTGTGAATGTCGGCTTGTGTTTGCCGCGAAGAATGGATGCTACTTCAGTAGAAAGACGGCCCAAAGTTTTGCCCGCTGCATCTACTACGTACCACTTACGGTCAACTTCGCTAGCTTTCGCCATATACGTTGTACGCATTAAATTTTCCCTCCTAAATATCGTTCCATAAACGTGAGTTCCTTTTATTTCAAAACACGATGAGCTTTCCGGGGCTTTATCGTGGGGATGAAATACATACCATGTGATAGTTTATCTCAGTAACAGCGCAATGTCAAGACAATGTTACACCTGGTTTAGTTGTCATAGAAAACTCTGTGCAAGTAAAGGCCATGGCCGGGTGCAGTCTTGCCGGTTCTGGTCCTGTCCCTCGAGTGGAGCATACGGGGCAGTTCCTCAGGCAGAGTGCTTCCTGTTCCGGCATCCAGCAAGGTTCCCATGATAATCCGCACCATATTGTACAAAAACCCGTTTCCCCTGATGGACATCGTCAGCAAATGTCCTTCCCTGGAAAAGGAAATGGAGGAAATTGTCCGGATCCGGTCCTCTATTTCCGTTTTCGCTGAACAGAAGGCTGTGAAGTCATGGGTTCCAATCAAATGTACTGCAGCAGCCTCCATTTTTTCCAGATCAAGAGGATATGGATAGTGATAGGCATAATTGCGGGAGAAAACATCCTGGACGGGAGACAGATCGATCAGATAGCGGTACTCTTTTCCGCATGCATTGAATCTGGCATGAAAGGAGTCCGGGACCTCTTCCGCTGCCAGAACCCTGATGTCCTCCGGGAGAATCGAATTCAAGGCTTTCGGCCATCGTTCTTCCGGAATGGATAGAGGCGTATCAAAATGGATGACCTGGCCCCGTGCATGCACCTTCGCATCTGTCCGCCCTGAACCTGAAACTCTGACCACCGTCCCTTTGTGGAGCCGGCTGAGCGCTTTTTCGAGCTCCTCCTGGACAGACCGGGCGGAGGGCTGGATCTGATAGCCGTAGAAGCCAGTCCCATCATAGGCAATCGTCATTTTAATCCTCAACGGGAATCCCCCTTATGAACGCAGAAGCAGAAGGCCAGCTGTTAAGATCAGAAGCAGAACCATGATCAGCGAATCCTGCCGGTCCCACTTCAGCTGTCTGTACTTCGTTCTTCCTTCGCCGCCCTGGTACCCCCTCGCTTCCATCGCTGTAGCGAGTTCCTCAGCCCTTTTAAAAGCACTGATGAACAAAGGGACCAGGAGCGGCACGATGGCCTGC
This sequence comes from Metabacillus mangrovi, assembly GCF_009711125.1. Lineage (GTDB taxonomy): Bacteria > Bacillota > Bacilli > Bacillales > Bacillaceae > Metabacillus_B > Metabacillus_B mangrovi. The sequence continues at coordinate 10,641 of NZ_WMIB01000023.1, forward strand.
ACACGCTTTGTGAGCGGGCCTGAAGAGAAGTCAGTGCCGCGGGCCATCTGGGCTTTCATGATTTTGTCTGTCTCATCCGTCAGAGTCGGAATGAACCTCAGCGCAATCGACATCATAAGCGCCAGTTCATGGACAGGCAGCCCGATCTTTTTAAACGGGTGAAGCAAATTCTCCATGCCGTCGGTCACTTCAATCGGGGTTGTCGTTAACGTCAGCAAGGTTGTCATAATGATTAAATACAAAAAACGGAGCGAGATGTAGATTCCCTGCCTCAAGCCTTCTTCGTGCACAGAGATAAAGGAGAACTGAAAAAGGACAGGCCCTTCTTTCGTCACGAGAATGTGAAGAAGGAAGGTAAATAGAATGATCCAGAGAATCGGCTTCAGCCCGGCTGCAATGAACCTTGGCGGAAGCTTCGTTAATGCAGTAACCGCGATCGTAAAGAGACCGAGCAGGGCATAGGCTGCTGTATTATTGGCAAGAAATACGATAAAGACGAAAAGGAAGACGAGCAAAAGCTTCGACCTTGGATCCAGCCGGTGGATAAAGGAATCTCCCGGCACGTACTTCCCGATAATGATTCCGTTCATCGGTCCCCCTCCTTCAAGTATAATGCCTGAAGCGAGCGGACCGTTTCTTCAATCGTCATCGGAGTTCCTTGAATCCGGACGCCGAGCTTTGCTTCGAGTGTATGTTTAAACTGGACGGTTTCCGGAAGGCGAAGCCCTGCTTCTTTAATCTTCTCAGCAGAGGAAAAAACCTCTTCCGGCGTACCCTTTACATGAATGGTTCCTTTGTGCAAGACAATCAGATTCTCAGCGTACCTTGCGGCATCCTCCATGCTGTGGGTAACAAGTATCGTCGTCAGGCCTTTTTCCCGGTGGAGCCGGCTGAACAGATCCATAATGTCACGCCGTCCTTTCGGATCAAGGCCTGCAGTAGGCTCGTCCAATACGAGCACCTCAGGCTCCATGGCAAGCACTCCCGCAATGGCCGTTCTTCTCATCTGCCCTCCGCTTAAATCAAAGGGAGAGCGCTCCAGCACTTCAGCGGGAAGTCCGACCGTTTCAGCAAGACTCCTTGCCTTTTGGTGGGCTTCATCCTCAGACATGCCAAAGTTCATCGGTCCGAACATAATATCCTTTTCTACTGTTTCCTCAAAAAGCTGATGCTCGGGAAACTGAAAAACGATGCCTACCTTCTTCCTGATGCTCTTCAGGTTTTTAGCTTTCTCCTTTGCCTGGATGGTTCGGTCACCTATCGTGATCGAGCCTTCAGTCGGCTTCAGCAAACCATTCAGATGCTGGAGGAGGGTAGATTTACCAGAACCGGTATGCCCGATTATGGCCGTATACGAACCAGAGCGGATATGAAGATCCATACCGTAGATCGCCCGCTTTTCAAAAGGGGTGCGCGGATTGTACGTATGCTCTAATCCCTTTGCTGTAATGTCCATAACTCATCCACCAATCCTTGTTCTGTCAGATGATTTGTCTGCAAGGGAATTCCGGCATTCCGGAGCTCCTGGCTCAGCTTAAAGGGGAACGGAAGGTCGAGGCCGATCCGGGTCAGCTCTTCTCCTGCTGAAAAAATCAGCTCCGGTTTTCCTTCCTTCAGCTTCCTGCCTTTGTTCATGACAATAATGCGGTCTGCCTTGGATGCTTCCTCCAGGTCGTGTGTAATAGAAAGAACCGTTACTGCCCCGTCGCTGTTTAGAAGCCGAACGGTATCCATAACATCTTCACGGCCGATTGGATCGAGCATGGAAGTAGCTTCATCGAGGATCATAATTTCAGGCCTGACAGCGAGTACGCCGGCAATCGCGACCCTCTGCTTTTGCCCGCCTGACAGATGGTGCGGCTCTTGATCGAGAAAAGCATCCATCTTAACCTGCTTTGCAGCCCAATCCACCCTCTTAATCATTTCATCACGGGGGACTCCGTTATTTTCCAGACCAAAAGCCACATCATCTTTAACAGTGGTGCCAACAAACTGATTGTCGGGATTTTGAAAGACCATCCCTACCTTTTTGCGGATCTCCCAAATGGTTTCTTCAGCAAGCTCCATGCCTGCAATCGTTACTGTGCCTTTTGACGGCATCAGCAGACCGTTTAATAGTCTGGCCAGTGTGGATTTGCCTGAACCGTTATGGCCGACAATCGCGAGCCACTCTCCTTCATAAATACTGAAAGATACCTCATCCAAAGCAGGCTTTTCACTTTCAGGATAGGCAAAGGTTACATTCTCGACTCGTGCGATCTCTTTTCTCACAGCCTGCTCAACTCCCCTCACGCTCAAACTTCCGTATAAATAAAAAAAGGTCTGATAACTGGGATTGGCGGACAGAATCTGCCCGCCATAGTCTCAGTCGTATTCGGCTCCTTACAGCGTCTCCGCTGTCTATCCGCCTATGAAGCCTCATAATGCCAGAAAGGCTTCCTTGTAAAAAAGGGCAAATCAGCTTAAAGCTGTCCCGCCCTCTTTACATTCTTACACAAGCTCAATGATAACCATTGGAGCTCCGTCTCCGCGGCGCGGTCCAAGTTTCATGATACGAGTGTATCCGCCTTGGCGCTCGCCGTAACGGCCTGCGATATCAGTGAAAAGTTTTTCCAAAGCATATTTCGCTTTTTGTTTTTCTTTTCCGTTTTTATCTTCTCCAACTGTAACCATTTCAGCTACTTCATTACGAACGAATGCTGCAGCTTGACGGCGTGCGTGAAGATCTCCGCGTTTTCCTAGAGTAATCATTTTATCTACAACAGAACGCAATTCTTTTGCACGAGCTTCAGTCGTCTCGATGCGCTCGTTGATGATAAGATCAGTAGCCAGGTCACGAAGTAGTGCTTTACGTTGTGAGCTAGTGCGGCCCAATTTTCTGTATGACATGTGATGTCCCCTCCTTTGAATAGGCTTTGCGTGCGGAAAACACACAAAATGCTGGAAAGAGTGAATCAGTCGTCTTTACGAAGACCTAATCCGAGTTCTTCCAATTTTGCTTTTACTTCTTCAAGAGATTTACGTCCAAGGTTGCGGACCTTCATCATATCTTCTTCGGTCTTGTTCGCAAGTTCCTGAACCGTATTAATGCCAGCACGTTTCAAACAGTTGTATGAACGCACGGAGAGATCCAATTCTTCAATCGTCATCTCTAATACTTTCTCTTTTTGATCTTCTTCTTTTTCAACCATAATCTCTGCATTTTGGGCTTCATCGGTCAAGCCAACAAAAATGTTCAGATGTTCAGTCAAAATTTTGGCACCAAGGGCAACTGCCTCTTTAGGTCCATTGCTTCCGTCTGTCCAAACGTCAAGCGTTAGCTTATCAAAGTTCGCCACTTGTCCTACGCGGGTATTTTCAACCTGATAAGAAACACGGGAAACTGGTGTATAGATCGAATCGATCGGGATGACTCCGATTGGCTGATCCTCGCGCTTGTTCGCATCAGCAGGAGTGTATCCGCGGCCTCTTCTTGCTGTTAATCTCATTCGAAGTGTAGAATCTTTCGCCAGTGTTGCGATATGAAGATCAGGGTTAAGGATTTCAATATCACTGTCATGCGTAATATCTGCTGCCGTAACAGCACCTTCTCCTTGAATATCAATCTCAAGCGTTTTTTCTTCTTCTGAATAGATTTTAAGAGCAAGCTTCTTAACGTTTAAGATTATGGATGTAACATCTTCTACGACGCCTTCAATCGTCGAAAATTCATGCAGGACACCGTCAATCTGGATCGATGTTACAGCAGCACCAGGGAGAGAAGATAATAGAATACGACGTAAGGAGTTACCCAAAGTAGTACCATATCCGCGCTCGAGTGGTTCGACGACGAATTTGCCGTACTTGGCATCTTCGCTGATTTCAACCGTTTCGATTTTTGGTTTTTCAATCTCAATCATTCAATAAAACCCTCCTTCAAAACGTCGAAACCCCGGTTAAAGATCAAGTTACCCGGATCTAACCGAAATTCCCCATTATAATGTCCCGATTGTGCACATGCGCAGAATTGGGAAATTCTGCTCTCAATTATATACTGTATCATAACCCATTATAGACAGGGATACGAAATCTATACAGAAAATTTACACGCGACGACGTTTTGGCGGGCGGCAGCCATTATGAGGAACTGGAGTAACATCTCTGATTGCTGTTACTTCAAGACCAGCAGCTTGAAGAGCACGAATGGCAGCTTCACGGCCGGCACCAGGTCCTTTAACTGTAACTTCCAGTGTTTTAAGGCCATGCTCAATGGAAGTTTTTGCTGCAGTTTCAGCAGCCATTTGCGCTGCAAATGGAGTAGATTTACGGGAACCTCTAAATCCAAGTGCACCTGCGCTTGACCAAGATACTGCGTTACCGTGAGTATCCGTGATCGTAACGATTGTGTTGTTGAAAGTGGAACGGATATGCGCGATTCCAGCTTCAATATTCTTTTTCACGCGGCGTTTGCGTGTTTGTTGTTTACGTTGAGCCATAGTGTGTTAACCTCCTTTACCTTATTTCTTTTTGTTCGCAACAGTACGGCGCGGGCCTTTACGTGTGCGGGCATTGTTTTTCGTGTTTTGTCCGCGGACAGGCAAGCCACGACGGTGACGAAGACCACGGAAGCTTCCGATTTCGATAAGACGCTTGATGTTAAGAGAGATTTCGCGGCGAAGATCTCCTTCAACTTTCAGCTTGTCAATTACTTCACGGATTTTTCCAAGTTCTTCTTCAGTAAGATCGCGTACACGTGTGTCTTCAGAAACTCCTGCTTCTGCAAGAATCTTTTGAGCAGTAGTACGGCCAATCCCGAAAATGTAAGTCAATGAAATTACTACGCGTTTTTCGCGTGGAACATCTACACCAGCAATACGAGCCATTTGTCAGTGCACCTCCTTATGTTTTATCCTTGTTTTTGTTTATGCTTTGGATTCTCACAAATAACCATGACTTTTCCTTTTCTGCGAATAACTTTACATTTTTCGCAAATCGGTTTCACGGACGGTCTAACCTTCATGTGTTTTCCAACCTCCTTGATAGTTCGGAGTGCTTTTATTTGAAACGGTACGTGATTCTTCCGCGGGTCAAATCATACGGAGATAATTCTACCGTAACTTTGTCTCCAGGTAAAATACGGATGAAGTGCATGCGGATTTTGCCTGAGACATGCGCCAAAATAGTATGACCGTTCTCAAGTTCTACTTTAAACATTGCATTAGGCAGCGTCTCTTGAACGGTACCTTCAACTTCAATTACATCGTCTTTAGCCATTAAGTTGTTTTCTCCCTTCTTCAAATCAGCAATCTGCCAGACCGGCAAATTCCATATAGCGGAAAGCTATATTCCTGTATTCACTGCTCTGAACTTCCGGAGATACGCAATTAAAGAACTTAAAGTGGTGGATGTGTTCTGGGGAGAATGAAACGTCCGTTTGTCTCCATCTTCCACTATAACGAGACTCAAACTTCCGGAGTTCTGCATCCGTCTGCAGTCTGTTAAAGCGTCATCGTCTTTTGCTTTAAGCTTTAGTCAGGATCTCATAACCGGTTTCCGTGATTGCAATCGTATGTTCAAAGTGAGCACACATTTTGCGATCCACCGTCACGACCGTCCAGTTATCCTGAAGCGTCCGTACGTAACGTGTACCGGCGTTGACCATCGGTTCAATAGCCAGAACCATGCCGGGTTTCAGCCTGGGGCCTTTCCCTGGCGGTCCAAAGTGCGGGATTTGCGGATCTTCGTGAAGCTCCTGCCCTACACCGTGCCCAACATATTCTCTGACGATTGAAAATCCTTCACCCTCAGCATAGAGCTGGATAGCATGGGAGATGTTCGAAAGACGCTCTCCCGGCTTGGCTTCATTCAGCCCTCTATATAAAGACTCTTCTGTAACGTCCAGCAGCTTTTGCGTTTCTTCCGAAATGGCGCCTACCGGATATGTCCAGGCTGAGTCACCGTGATAGCCATTATACTTCGCACCGATATCGATGCTGATAATGTCTCCTTCATTCAGCACACGGTCTCCCGGTATGCCATGAACGAGCTCTTCGTTGACAGAAGCACAGATGCTTCCGCGGAATCCATTATACCCTTTGAAGGAAGGAATTGCATCATACGCGCGTATAAACTTCTCGGCAATACTATCCAATTCTTTCGTTGTAATACCGGGCTGGACATGTTTTTTCATTTCCTGATGGGTCAGTGCAACGATCCGGCCAGCTTCCTTCATGATTTCAATCTCACGAGGAGTCTTGCATATGATCATTCAGCTGAACCTCCAAGCAGGTTTTTGATATCAGCAAATACTTTGTTAATATCCTGCTGCCCGTCGATCTCTCTTACATAGCCTTTATGGCTGTAGAAATCAAGAAGGGGCTTGCTTTGTTTGACGTTCACTTCAAGGCGGTTTGAAACCGTCTCTTCGTTATCGTCAGCTCTCTGGTACAGCTCTCCGCCGCACTTGTCGCATACTCCCTCTTCTGCAGGTGGATTAAAGACAAGGTGGTAGGTAGCTCCGCAGTTTTTGCAAATGCGGCGTCCGGTTAAACGCTCCATGAGAATGCTTTTGTCCACATTGATGCTAATTACGTGGTCAAGTTTTTTGCCAAGATCCGAGAGAATGCTTTCCAGTGCCTCGGCCTGTGCTACAGTCCGGGGAAAGCCGTCAAGAAGGAAACCTTTTTCACAATCAGCCTTGCCCAATCTTTCGCGGACAATACCAATCGTGACTTCATCGGGTACAAGTTCGCCTTTATCAATAAAAGACTTGGCCTGCAAACCGAGTTCAGTTTCATCTTTCATTGCTGCACGGAACATATCTCCGGTTGAGATATGAGGGATATGATATTCCTCTGTGATTTGTTCTGCCTGTGTACCTTTTCCGGCACCGGGCAGACCCATTAATACTAGATTCATCCGATTTCCCCCTCAGTCTCTATATAAAGGGAATGGGCGCAGCTGCGTCCCATTACCTTACTGTTTAATAAAGCCTTTGTAGTGACGCTTCACAAGCTGGCTCTCCAGCTGTTTCATCGTCTCAAGCGCAACCCCGATCACGATCAGCAAGCTCGTTCCGCCAATCTGTGCGGATTGCGGAAGCCCTGCAAAAGCGATAAAGAGAGTAGGAAGAGTAGCGATGATAGCAAGGAAGATCGCGCCAACAAATGTCAGGCGGTACAAAACCTTTGTTAAATATTCCTGAGTGCTTTTTCCCGGACGAATCCCCGGAACATAGCCGCCCTGCTTTTTAAGATTATCCGCCATCTGCTCAGGATTAACCTGAACGAACGCATAGAAATACGTGAAAGCGATAATTAAAGCAACATAGATGGTCGCTCCGATCGGGTGAGTCGTTGTGAGATTGGTTGTAATCCAGTTCGTCACATTATTTTCCCCGAAGAAATTAGCAATCGTCGGCGGTGTGATCAAAAAGGAAACCGCGAAGATGACAGGAATTACGCCAGCCGGGTTCACTTTCAGAGGCAGGTGAGTGGATTGCCCTCCACCTTGCGGCCCTGATCCTGATGCCCGTTTAGCATATTGAATCGGAATTTTGCGAAGTGCCTGCTGAACATAGATGGTTCCAACGATAATCGCAAGAACAGCAACGACGAGCAGAAGCACAATCACGATACGCAAGAACAGCTGGTCTCCTGCGTCAGTAAACAACTGAGCATAAATCTGGTTCAGTGTCGTCGGAATCGCAGCAACAATTCCGGCGAAAATGATGATGGAAATACCGTTTCCTACACCCTTAGCCGTAATCTGCTCACCTAGCCACATTAAGAAAGCAGTTCCTGCTGTAAGGACAACTGCAATCAGGAGATAAGTGGCGACTCCAGGGTTTTCAATCAGCTGTCCGCCAGTCAGATTGTTAAATCCGATTGACATTCCGATTGCCTGGATGAAGCCTAAAACAATCGTGAAATATCTCGTAAATTGAGCCAATTTACGTCTTCCAACTTCACCCTGCTTAGACCATTCCGTAAACTTCGGTACAACGTCCATCTGGAGAAGCTGAACAATAATGGATGCGGTGATGTACGGCATAATTCCCATTGCAAGAATGGAATAATTAAACAGTGCCCCTCCGCCAAATGTGTTCAAAACTCCGAAAACGCTCATCTGCTGATCCTGAGCAGCCAGCACTTCCGTGTTGACGCCAGGGACAGGGATGAAAGTTCCGATACGGAATACAATAAGCATTAATAGGGTGAAAATAATTTTATTTCTTATGTCACCCACGCGCATGAAATTGGAGATTGTCTTAAACATTAGATCACCTCAGCTGAACCGCCGGCAGCTTCGATTGCTTCTTTAGCGGAAGTTGAGAATTTGTTCGCTTTAACAGTGAGCTTTTTCTCAATTTTGCCTTCGCCAAGAATCTTCACGCCAGCTTTAGTGCTGCTAAGCACGCCAGTTTCAAGAAGAAGTTCAGGAGTTACTTCTGTACCTTCTTCGAAACGGTTCAATCTTTCAAGGTTCACAACTGCATATTCTTTACGGTTGATATTCTTGAATCCGCGTTTAGGCAAACGTCTGAATAGTGGAGTTTGACCACCCTCGAATCCAGGACGAACACCTCCGCCAGAACGGGCATTTTGACCTTTATGACCTTTACCAGCTGTTTTTCCGTTTCCAGATCCGATACCACGGCCAACGCGGTTGCGCTCGCTGCGGGATCCTTCAGCAGGTTTTAATTCATGAAGTTTCATCAGGACACCTCCTTATTTTTCGAACAACTGTTATTATTGTTCTTTTACTGTAATCAAGTGAGATACTTTATTGATCATTCCGCGGATTGCTGCGTTGTCTTCGTGAACAACGGTTTGGTGCATTTTGCGGAGTCCAAGTGTTTTAACGGTTACGCGCTGGTTTTCAGGACGGCCGATAACACTGCGAGTAAGGGTGATTGCTAATTTGTTTGCCATTATCTTTCCCCCCTTATCCTAACAGTTCTTCTACAGATTTTCCACGAAGCTTAGCAACTTGCTCTGCTTTCTTAAGCTGCTTCAAACCTTCAAGAGTTGCACGAACCATATTGATTGGTGTGTTTGAACCAAGGGATTTAGATAGGATGTCACCTACACCTGCAAGTTCAAGCACTGCACGAACCGGTCCGCCGGCAATTACTCCGGTACCTTCTGAGGCTGGCTTCAAAAGAATGTTTCCAGCACCGAATTGTCCGATCACTTGGTGTGGAATAGTTGTACCAACCATAGGTACAGTTACAAGATTCTTTTTCGCATCTTCGATTGCTTTACGGATCGCTTCAGGTACCTCTTGCGCTTTACCTGTACCGAATCCAACACGGCCATTCTTGTCGCCTACAACAACAAGTGCAGCAAAACGGAAGCGGCGACCACCTTTAACAACCTTCGCAACGCGGTTAACGGTAACTACACGTTCTTCAAACTCTGATTTAACTGAGTCATTACGACGCATACTGTGTTTCCCTCCTTTTCCGATTAAAATTCAAGTCCAGCTTCGCGGGCAGCGTCAGCAAGAGCTTTGATACGACCATGGTACAGGTATCCTCCACGATCAAATACGATTGATTTATGACCTTTGTCAACAGCACGTTTTGCAACAAGCTCTCCAACTTTTTGAGCTGCTTCAAGATTTGCAGTAGAATCCAGGTTCAAATCTTTTTCCATGGAAGAAGCACTAACGATTGTTACACCGTTCGTATCATCGATCAATTGAGCATAAATGTGTTTATTGGAACGGAATACGTTCAGACGAGGTCTCTCAGCTGTTCCGAAAAGTTTCGCACGTACACGGGCATGTCTTCTTTTACGCACAGAATTTTTGCTAGCTTTTGTGATCATCAGGGTCACTCCTTTCTTAGCAATTAAGCGGCATTACTTCGCAGTTTTACCTTCTTTACGGCGAACGAATTCACCTTCATAGCGAACTCCTTTGCCTTTGTAAGGCTCAGGCGGGCGAGTCGCACGGATGTTGGAAGCAATTGCTCCAACGCGCTCTTTATCCGTACCTTTAACGATGATTTTCGTTTGGGAAGGCACTTCGATTTCGATTCCCTGTTCTGGTGTAATCTCAACTGGGTGAGAGTAGCCAACGTTCAGGATCAGTTTGTTTCCGGATTTAGAAGCACGGTAACCTACACCAACTAGTTCCAATCCTTTTTCGAAGCCTTTGGAAACACCTTCAACCATGTTTCCAAGAAGACTGCGGGTTGTACCGTGAAGAGCACGGTGATCTTTATGATCGGAAGGACGTGATACAGTTAAAATGTTTTCCTCGATGGAAATCGTAATGTCCGGGTGGAATGTACGAGTCAATTCACCTTTAGGACCTTTAACCGTAACCGTGTTCTCGTTCATTTTGATTGTAACATCAGATGGAATCTCAAGCAGTTTTTTACCGACACGAGACATAATTTACACCTCCATTCTTTTTAACGTATTACCAAACGTATGCTAGTACTTCTCCGCCAGCTTGTTTAGCGCGGGCTTCTTTGTCAGTGATGACACCTTGAGAAGTTGAGATAATTGCGATTCCAAGACCGTTAAGTACACGAGGTACTTCAGTAGCTTTCGCATATACACGAAGTCCAGGTTTGCTGATTCGTTTCAGTCCAGTGATAACGCGTTCGTTGTTGGATCCGTATTTTAGGAAAATGCGGATGACACCTTGTTTGTTGTCCTCAACGTATTCAACGTCACGGATGAAACCTTCGCGCTTCAGGATTTCAGCGATTTCTTTTTTGATTTTGGAAGCAGGAACTTCCAGTTTTTCATGACGTACCATATTCGCATTACGGATGCGAGTAAGCAAATCTGCAATCGGATCTGTCATAACCATTGTTAAATAACCTCCTTCCCGTTATGGGGTATTACCAGCTAGCTTTCTTAACGCCAGGAATTTGACCTTTATAAGCAAGTTCACGGAAACAAATACGGCAAAGTTTAAATTTGCGGATTACGGAATGCGGACGACCGCATCTTTCGCAGCGAGTATAAGCTTGAACATTAAACTTTGGAGAGCGTTTTTGTTTCGCAATCATAGATTTTTTTGCCACGATTTCGCCTCCCTTTACGATTATTTTTGGAACGGCATTCCAAACTGAGTAAGCAGTTCACGAGCTTCTTCGTCAGTATTAGCAGTTGTAACGATAACGATATCCATACCGCGAACCTTAGTAACTTGATCGTAATCAATCTCAGGGAAGATCAGCTGTTCTTTAACACCAAGTGTGTAGTTGCCGCGTCCATCAAATGCTTTTTTGGAAACACCGCGGAAGTCGCGTACACGTGGCAGTGAAACAGAAACCAATTTATCCAGGAATTCGTACATGCGCTCGCCGCGAAGAGTTACTTTCGCACCGATCGGCATACCTTCACGAAGACGGAAACCGGCGATTGATTTTTTAGCACGAGTGATAACCGGCTTTTGACCAGCGATGGCAGTCAGCTCTTCAACAGCGTTGTCAAGAGACTTCGTGTTGGCTACTGCGTCACCTACACCCATGTTAATAACGATTTTTTCAAGTTTAGGAACTTGCATTACGGATTTATAGCTGAACTTGCTCATTAGAGCAGGTGTCATTTCTTTAACGAATTTTTCTTTAAGGCGGTTCATAGGATAGACCTCCCTTCCTTAGTTACTATTTATCTAGAGATTCACCAGATTTTTTTGCAATACGCACTCTCTTGCCGTCAACGATCTTCGAACCGACACGAGTAGGTTCTCCGCTCTTAGGGTCGATCAGCATTACGTTGGATACATGGATTGGCGCCTCTTGGCTCACGATTCCGCCTTGAGTGTTTGTTTGTGTAGGTTTAGAGTGTTTCTTCACAACGTTCACACCTTCTACCAGCACACGGTCTTTCTTAGGGTAAGCTTCAAGCACTTTTCCTTGCTTGCCTTTATCCTTACCAGAGATAACCATTACATTATCACCTTTTTTAACATGCATCTTGTCCGCACCTCCTTAGTAAGGCAATCAATTTTAAATTAAAGTACTTCTGGAGCCAGGGAAACAATCTTCATGAAGTTGTTTTCACGCAGCTCACGTGCAACAGGTCCGAAAATACGAGTACCGCGCGGGCTCTTATCATCACGGATGATTACACAAGCATTTTCATCGAAACGAATGTAAGATCCGTCAGTACGGCGCGCTCCGCTCTTTGTACGAACGATAACCGCCTTAACTACGTCACCTTTTTTAACAACGCCTCCTGGTGTTGCTTGTTTAACCGTACACACGATTACATCACCAATGTTAGCTGTCTTACGTCCGGATCCGCCAAGAACTTTAATGGTAAGTACTTCACGTGCTCCAGAGTTGTCAGCAACTTTCAAGCGAGATTCTTGTTGAATCATTCACGTTACCTCCCTTCGGAATTAACTATCCGAACATTTATTAGATAATAACAGCTTCTTCAACGATTTCTACAAGACGGAAACGTTTAGTCGCAGATTGCGGACGAGTTTCCATGATTCTTACGATATCGCCGATTTTAGCTTGATTTTCTTCATCATGCGCTTTTAACTTCTTAGAGTACTTGACGCGTTTGCCGTATAGAGAATGAGTTTTGTAAGTTTCAACTAGTACTGTGATCGTTTTGTCCATTTTGTCGGATACAACACGTCCAGTGTATACCTTACGTTGGTTGCGTTCACTCATTTTGCAAACCTCCTCTCAGGTTTATCGATTATTAGCAGCGATCTCTCTCTCACGAATTACAGTCTTCATACGGGCGATGGCTTTGCGCACTTCACGGATGCGTGCAGTGTTCTCAAGCTGGCCTGTAGCAAGCTGGAAACGAAGATTGAAAAGCTCTTCTTTAAGGGATTTTACTTTTTGTTCGATTTCGGCAGTGGTTAGGTCACGGATATCATTAGCTTTCATTTGATTCACCACCAATTTCCTCGCGTTTTACGAATTTCGTTTTAATTGGCAATTTGTGAGACGCAAGACGCAGGGCTTCGCGAGCAACTTCTTCAGATACACCCGCAATCTCAAACAAAACTTTACCAGGTTTCACAACAGCTACCCATCCTTCAGGAGCACCTTTACCGGAACCCATTCGGACTTCTAGAGGCTTAGCAGTGTATGGTTTGGAAGGGAAAATTTTGATCCATACTTTACCGCCACGCTTCATGTAACGAGTCATCGCAATACGAGCTGCCTCGATCTGGCGGTTTGTGATCCAAGATGCTTCCAGAGCTTGAATGCCGTATTCACCAAAGTGTACTTCCGCACCGCCTTTTGCACGTCCGCGCATTTTTCCGCGATGCTCTCTGCGATACTTAACACGTTTAGGCAATAACATATTATTTTCCTCCTTCCTCGGATTTCTTCTTAACAGGAAGAACTTCTCCACGGTAGATCCATACTTTGACACCTAGTTTGCCGTAAGTAGTATCTGCTTCAGCTGTACCGTAATCGATGTCAGCACGAAGTGTGTGAAGCGGAACAGTTCCTTCGCTGTAATGTTCAGAACGAGCGATATCAGCGCCGCCAAGACGTCCGGATACCATTGTTTTAATTCCCTGTGCTCCAGCGCGCATAGTACGTTGAAGTGCCTGCTTTTGTGCACGGCGGAAAGAAATACGGTTTTCCAGCTGGCGAGCGATGTTGTCTGCTACTAGTTTCGCATCAAGATCAGCTCTTTTGATTTCAAGAATGTTGATGTGCACGCGTTTACCAGTAAGTGAGTTAAGAGCTTTACGAAGTGCTTCAACTTCAGTACCGCCTTTACCGATAACCATTCCTGGTTTAGCAGTATGGATAGTAACGTTGATGCGGTTCGCAGCGCGCTCGATTTCCACTTTGGAAACAGATGCGTCATTCAGGCGTTTGTTGATGTATTCACGAACTTTTAAATCTTCGTGTAAAAGATCAGCGTAGTCTTTGCCAGCGTACCATTTAGATTCCCAATCACGAATCACTCCGATACGCAGACCGACTGGATTTACCTTTTGACCCACAGCTTATCCCTCCTTCTTTTCTGATACGATGATAGTGATGTGGCTTGTGCGCTTGTTGATTGCACTTGCGCGTCCCATTGCACGGGGGCGGAATCTTTTCAAAGTTGGACCTTCGTCAACGAAGCCTTCAGAGATAACAAGGCTGTTAATGTCCATTTCATAGTTATGCTCAGCGTTTGCAACTGCGGAGTTTAGTACTTTTTCGATAATTGGAGAAGCTGCCTTCGGAGTGTGACGAAGGATTGCAACTGCTTCACCGATTTGCTTTCCTCGAATCAAGTCCATTACCAAACGTGCTTTACGAGGAGCAATACGAACTGTTCTAGCGACAGCTTTAGCTTGCATTTAAATGCCTCCTCTCATTAGCGTCTTGTTTTTTTGTCATCGTTACCGTGGCCTTTATAAGTACGGGAAGGTGCGAATTCACCAAGTTTGTGGCCAACCATATCTTCCGTAACATATACAGGAACGTGTTTGCGTCCATCATATACAGCAATCGTGTGACCGATGAATTGAGGGAAAATTGTAGAACGGCGAGACCAAGTTTTAATAACCTGCTTCTTTTCAGTTTCATTCAATTTCTCCACTTTAACCATCAAGTGATCATCAACGAAAGGTCCTTTTTTCAAGCTGCGACCCATGCGAGTACCTCCCTTCGTGAATGCGCTACGGTTCGGAGGAACCGTAGTTCAGTCACGTTATTTTTTACGACGACGTACGATAAATTTATCGGATTTGTTTGTTTTCTTACGTGTTTTAGCACCAAGAGTCGGTTTCCCCCATGGAGACATAGGTGATTTACGACCGATAGGTGAACGACCTTCACCACCACCGTGCGGGTGATCGTTCGGGTTCATTACAGATCCGCGGACTGTTGGGCGTTTGCCTAACCAGCGGGAACGTCCAGCTTTACCAATGTTGATCAGCTCATGTTGCTCGTTGCCGACTTGGCCGACTGTAGCGCGGCAAGTTGCAAGAATCATACGAACCTCACCGGAATTCAAGCGAACCAGTACGTATTTGCCCTCTTTACCAAGAACCTGCGCAGAAGTACCTGCGGAACGTACAAGCTGACCGCCTTTTCCAGGCTTCAGTTCGATGTTGTGTACAACTGTACCAACCGGGATGTTTTGAAGTGGAAGAGCATTTCCTACTTTAATGTCAGCTTCTGTACCTGACATAATCTCCAACCCAACTTTCAGGTTTTTAGGAGCAAGGATATATCTCTTTTCTCCATCTGCGTAATGAATCAACGCAATGTTTGCAGAGCGGTTTGGATCGTACTCGATTGTAGCAACGCGTCCAGGTATACCATCTTTGTCGCGTTTAAAGTCGATGATCCGGTATTGGCGCTTATGGCCACCGCCATGATGACGAACCGTAATTTTACCTTGGTTGTTGCGTCCAGCTTTTTTGCTGAGCGGCGCAAGCAAGGATTTTTCCGGCTTATCAGTAGTGATTTCTGCAAAATCAGATACTGTCATACCACGACGACCGTTGGAGGTCGGTTTGTATTTTTTAATCGCCATCTCTTTTCCCTCCTTCTCTTATATAGTTATTAAACTTCAAAAAGTTCGATTTCTTTAGATTCAGCAGTCAATGTAACGATTGCTTTTCTTCTGCGATTAGTTAGTCCGCTGTAACGGCCAACACGTCTGAATTTACCTTTGTAATTCATTACGTTGACTTTCGCTACTTTCACACCGAAAATCGCTTCAATGGCATCTTTGACTTCCGTTTTGTTAGCTCTTACGTCTACTTCAAACGTGTACTTTCTGTCAGCCATAATGTCAGTGGAGTTTTCAGTGATCACGGGGCGCTTAATAATATCACGAGGATCTTTCATTATGCAAGCACCTCCTCTACTTTTTGCACCGCAGCTTTCGTCATTACCAGCTTATCGTGGTTCAGTACATCAAGAACGTTGATACCATCAGCTGCAACAACAGTGATCCCCTGGATGTTACGTGAAGAAAGTGCAACCTTCTCGTTTACATCAGCAGTTACGATCAATGCTTTTTTCTCAACAGAGATAGCTTTCAGGATAGAAGCCATTTCTCTTGTTTTTACAGCATCCAGTGTCAAATCTTCAAGAACAACAAAGCTGCTGTCTTGTACTTTAGAAGATAAAGCTGATTTGATAGCCAGACGGCGTACTTTTTTAGGTAATTTGTAAGCATAAGAACGTGGTGCCGGTCCAAAAACGGTACCGCCTCCGCGCCATTGCGGTGAACGGATGGATCCTTGACGTGCACGGCCTGTTCCTTTTTGGCGCCAAGGCTTGCGTCCTCCGCCGCGTACTTCAGAACGGGTTTTTACTTTTACAGTTCCTTGTCTCATAGACGCTCTTTGCATAACAACCGCTTCGAAAAGAACAGCCTGGTTTGGTTCGATTCCGAATACTGCATCATTCAGTTCGATTTCACCAGCGTTCGATCCGCTTTGGTTTAACATAGTAACTTTTGGCATAATCCATTTCCTCCTTTCCCGGAAAAGTTATTTAGATTTTACTGCGGATTTAACAGTAACTAGGGATTTTCTTGCACCCGGTACATTTCCTTTGATCAATAGAAGGTTGCGTTCTGCATCCACTCTTACGATTTCAAGGTTTTGAACAGTTGTGCGCTCTCCGCCCATGCGTCCTGGGAGAAGTTTGTTTTTGAATACGCGGTTAGGTGCTACTGGACCCATTGAACCTGGGCGACGGTGGTAGCGTGAACCGTGGGACATAGGTCCGCGGGATTGTCCGTGGCGTTTAATGGAGCCTTGGAATCCTTTACCTTTTGATGTACCTGTTACATCTACTGTATCTCCAGCGGAGAATACTTCTACTTTGACTTCCTGACCAACTTCGTAGTCTGCTGCGCTAACTCCACGAAATTCCTTAATGAAGCGCTTAGGCGCAGTGTTTGCTTTAGCAACGTGACCTTTTGCCGGTTTGTTCACAAGCTTTTCACGTTTGTCGTCAAAACCAACCTGAACTGCCTCGTATCCGTCAACTTCCATCGTTTTCACTTGTAGAACTACGTTTGGAGCAGCTTCTACAACTGTAACTGGGATAAGGTCGCCGTTCTCAGCAAATACTTGCGTCATACCGATTTTTCTACCTAAGATTCCTTTGGTCATTCGTCACACCTCCTAATTTTTCTTCTATATTAATGTAGATTAAAGTTTGATTTCGATGTCAACGCCGGACGGCAGGTCAAGACGCATAAGCGCATCAACAGTTTGCGGTGTCGGGTTGATGATATCAATCAGACGTTTGTGAGTACGCATCTCGAATTGCTCACGAGAATCTTTGTACTTGTGCACCGCACGGAGAATCGTGTAAATAGATTTCTCAGTCGGAAGCGGGATCGGGCCAGATACGTTAGCACCTGAACGTTTCGCAGTTTCCACAATTTTCTCAGCGGACTGATCCAGAATTCTGTGATCATATGCTTTCAAACGGATACGGATTTTTTGTTTTGCCATTATTTTCCCTCCTTTTCGCCTACTTAATATAGACAGTTCTCAGTGAGAATTTCCCTCACACACTCGCCATGGCAAAGCGGCCGGGTGTGTCAGCAACCTCTCACATCATCGCAGTCAAAGACCAACATTCACTATTATATAAAAAATCCGTGTCTGTTGCAAGAAGAAATCTAAATTTCTTCATCTTTTACGCACCTCAAATATTATAACTTTTTTTAGGCGGAAATTCAAGAGGCGTTCAGGATTTTCCCGGCGCCTCAAAAACTTCTTAAAAACAACAGGAGTCATGCCTTACCATTTTCAGGCGCATTAAAAAAACTTCAGCGGCTTATAAGACAATGGACACCATCCTTGCTCCTGCTGTACTCATTTTTTCCCAGAACAAAAAACAGGTGGCACTTCACGGAATGACATCAGCTGCATGGAGAACGCGCCGGCAAACTGAACATCACTTTCTGTCGGTCTTCCTGCTCAGCAGGTCTTCAGCAGCCGGTTCAGCTTTCATGATTTTTTGCATAAAAAAAGACGGGCGATAAAATCGCCCGTCTTTTCTTCATTCAATTATTCTTGGATAGAAGCTACTACTCCAGCGCCTACAGTACGTCCACCCTCACGGATAGAGAATTTAGTACCTTCTTCGATCGCGATTGGAGCGATTAGTTCTACTGACATTTCGATGTTATCGCCAGGCATAACCATTTCTACACCATCAGGAAGGTTGCAGATACCAGTTACGTCAGTTGTACGGAAGTAGAACTGAGGACGGTAGTTCGTGAAGAATGGAGTGTGACGTCCACCCTCTTCTTTAGAAAGAACGTAAACCTCAGCTTTGAACTTTGTGTGTGGAGTGATTGTTCCTGGCTTAGCAAGAACTTGTCCACGTTGGATGTCTTCACGTGCTACGCCGCGAAGAAGTGCTCCAATGTTGTCTCCAGCTTCAGCATAGTCAAGAAGCTTACGGAACATTTCAACACCTGTAACAGTAGTTGATTTTGGCTCTTCAGCAAGACCGATGATTTCAATAACGTCACCGACTTTAACTTGTCCACGCTCAACACGTCCAGTTGCAACAGTTCCACGACCAGTGATTGAGAATACATCCTCAACTGGCATCATGAATGGTTTCTCAGTGTCACGCTCTGGAGTTGGGATGTATTCGTCAACTGCGTTCATCAGTTCAACGATTTTCTCTTCCCACTCAGCATCTCCTTCAAGAGCTTTAAGAGCAGAACCTTTGATTACTGGAAGGTCGTCGCCAGGGAAATCGTACTCTGTAAGAAGATCACGCACTTCCATTTCAACTAGTTCAAGCAATTCTTCGTCGTCAACCATGTCGCATTTGTTCATGAATACAACAAGGTAAGGTACACCTACTTGACGGGAAAGAAGGATGTGCTCACGAGTTTGTGGCATTGGACCGTCAGCAGCTGATACTACAAGGATACCGCCGTCCATTTGAGCAGCACCAGTGATCATGTTTTTAACATAGTCAGCATGTCCTGGGCAGTCAACGTGCGCATAGTGGCGAGTTTCAGTTTCGTACTCAACGTGTGCAGTTGAGATTGTGATTCCGCGCTCGCGCTCTTCCGGAGCAGCATCGATCATATCATAAGCCATTGCTGCGCCTTTACCGCTGCGCTTAGCAAGTACAGTTGTGATAGCAGCTGTTAGAGTTGTTTTACCATGGTCAACGTGTCCAATTGTACCAATATTGGCATGTGTCTTGGAACGGTCGAATTTTTCTTTACCCATTCGAAATGCCTCCTTAGAATATTGAGTTAGTTATATTGTTTCAGAAAGGCAGGAGTAAGCCTGCCCTCTGAGCTTACATAAGTAGTTATACTTGAATAAAGGGGTAAAATCAATTACTGGCCTTTATTTTTTTTGATGATTTCCTCTGAAATGGATTTAGGAACTTCTTCGTAGTGATCGAAGTGCATGGAGAATACTCCGCGTCCCTGAGTGTTGGAACGCAACGCAGTTGCATACCCGAACATTTCAGAAAGTGGAACCATCGCACGGACAACTTGAGCGTTACCGCGTGCATCCATACCTTCAACGCGTCCACGGCGTGAAGTTACATCACCCATGATGTCTCCCATGTACTCATCCGGGATAACAACTTCAACCTTCATTACAGGCTCAAGGATAACCGGTGAACATTTGGAAACAGCGTTTCTCAGAGCAAGGGATGCTGCTACTTTAAATGCCATCTCACTGGAGTCGACATCATGGTAAGAACCATCTACAAGAGCAGCTTTTACATCGATTAGCGGATATCCTGCAAGGACACCGTTTTTCATTGAATCCTCTAGACCGGCTTGAACAGCTGGCACGTATTCACGAGGAACAACACCACCGACGATTTTGTTTTGGAACTCAAAGCCTTTTCCTTCTTCGTTTGGCTCGAACTCGATCCAAACGTGTCCGAATTGACCGCGTCCACCAGATTGGCGGGCAAACTTTCCTTCTACTTTAGCAGCAGCACGGAATGTTTCACGGTACGCAACTTGAGGAGCTCCAACGTTTGCTTCTACCTTGAATTCGCGGCGCATACGGTCAACGATGATATCAAGGTGAAGCTCACCCATACCGGAGATGATGGTTTGTCCAGTCTCTGGATCAGTGTGGGCACGGAAAGTCGGATCTTCTTCAGAAAGCTTAGTCAGCGCTGTAGACATTTTGTCCTGGTCAGCTTTTGATTTAGGCTCAACTGATAGAGAGATAACCGGCTCAGGGAATTCCATGGACTCCAAGATTACAAGGCTCTTTTCATCACATAGAGTATCTCCTGTTGTTGTATCTTTCAATCCTACTGCAGCAGCGATATCGCCGGAGTATACAGTAGAGATCTCTTCACGGGAGTTCGCGTGCATCTGCAGGATACGTCCTACACGCTCACGCTTGCCCTTCGTGGAGTTTTGTACATAAGACCCAGAGTTAAGCACTCCAGAGTACACACGGAAGAAAGTAAGCTTTCCTACGTATGGATCTGTCATAACTTTGAACGCTAGAGCTGCGAACGGCTCATCGTCACTGGACTTACGAAGAACTTCCTCATCAGAATCCGGAAGAATTCCTTTGATGGCAGGTACATCAGTTGGTGCCGGAAGGTATTCAAGTACAGCATCCAGCATCAATTGAACACCTTTGTTTTTGAAAGCAGATCCGCAAATAACAGGGTAGAATTCAACGTCGCAAGTACCTTTACGGATTGCAGCTTTGATTTCATCAACCGTCAGCTCTTCACCGTCAAGATATTTCATCATTAATTCTTCATCAAGCTCTGCAACTGCTTCAATCAGCTTGCTGCGCCATTCTTCAGCAAGTTCTTGATAATCTTCAGGAATTTCTTTTGCTTCGGAACGGGTTCCCAAGTCATCTTCGTAGAAGTATGCAACGTTTTCTACAAGATCGATAATTCCTTCAAATTGGTCTTCAGCACCGATTGGCAGCTGAATTGGATGTGCATTAGCCTGAAGGCGGTCATGCATCGTTTTTACGGAGTAAAGGAAATCCGCACCGATTTTATCCATTTTATTTACGAATACTACACGAGGCACTCCGTATGTTGTAGCCTGGCGCCAAACTGTTTCAGTCTGAGGCTCAACTCCGGATTGTGCATCAAGTACAGCTACGGCACCATCAAGTACACGCAGGGAACGTTCAACTTCAACAGTGAAGTCTACGTGTCCCGGTGTATCGATGATGTTAACACGGTACCCTTTCCATGATGCAGTTGTAGCTGCAGATGTAATCGTGATTCCGCGCTCCTGCTCCTGCTCCATCCAGTCCATTTGTGAAGCTCCTTCATGAGTTTCACCAATTTTATGGATACGGCCAGTGTAGAACAAGATCCGCTCTGTTGTTGTCGTTTTACCAGCATCGATGTGAGCCATGATTCCGATATTACGCGTGTTTTCTAAGGAGAACTCTCTTGCCATCTTAGTAACTTCTCCTTCCTATTAAGAGGATTAGTGGGTTTTTTAAATCGATCTTACCAGCGGTAGTGAGCAAACGCTTTGTTCGCTTCTGCCATTTTGTGCGTGTCTTCGCGCTTCTTAACAGCTGCACCAGTATTGTTGGCTGCGTCAAGAATTTCGTTGGCAAGACGCTCTTCCATGGTTTTTTCACCGCGGAGACGAGCGTAATTTACCAACCAGCGAAGTCCAAGTGTAGTACGGCGGTCTGGACGCACCTCTACTGGTACTTGGTAGTTTGCTCCACCTACACGGCGGGCTTTAACTTCAAGAACTGGCATGATGTTCTTCAGTGCTTGTTCAAACACTTCCATTGGCTCTTTACCGCTGCGCTCCTTGATTGTCTCAAGTGCAGAATAAAGAATGGTTTGTGCTTTTCCTCTTTTACCATCAACCATGATGCGGTTTACCAAACGAGTGATCAGCTTGGAATTGTAAATCGGATCTGGCAATACGTCTCTTTTTGTAACAGGACCTTTACGAGGCATGTTTTTTCCTCCTTTCACGAAGAGTGATTCTATTGTTTTTTACATTATTTTTTTGGAGCTTTAGGGCGTTTTGTTCCGTATTTGGAACGTCCTTGCATACGTCCGTCAACACCGGCAGTGTCAAGCGCACCGCGTACGATGTGATAACGTACTCCCGGTAAATCTTTTACACGTCCGCCGCGGATCAGGACAACACTGTGCTCTTGAAGGTTGTGTCCGATACCAGGAATGTAAGCTGTAACCTCGATTTGGTTAGTCAGACGTACACGGGCATATTTACGAAGCGCGGAGTTCGGCTTCTTCGGAGTCATTGTACCAACACGTGTGCATACACCGCGTTTTTGAGGTGAAGATACATTCGTGTGCTCTTTTTTGAAGCTGTTGTATCCTTTGTTCAATGCAGGAGACTTGGATTTTTCAACCTTGCTTACGCGTCCCTTGCGAACTAGCTGATTAATAGTAGGCATGATTTTTCCTCCCTTCTCAATTTCTAAACCCACACATCCAGGTGGTTCATATTTGGGCAAAAACAAAGTCTTTACTTGAATAGTCAGGTAAAAACACGTTTGTTTTTATTGGGTAATGGCTACGGCTGCGGCTCCAACTTCAATCCCGCATGCTTTTCCAAGCTTTTTCATCGAATCTACTGCAGTAACAGGCACATGCTTATCCTTTGCCATCTGAGCAACGGCAGATGTTATTGCCGGATCGGCATCCTCTGCTATGAGCAGTTCTTTAACGGAACCTTGCTGAAGGGCCTTCAGCGTTTGCTTTGTACCAACGATAATATTTGCTGCCTGTGATACTTTTTCATAAGACATTGAAGTATATCCTCCAAAGCAACAGGTAGAATCGAGCACCTTGAATATCTTAACATTGGATAAGATGGATGTCAACACGGTTTCTTAAAGAAAACCGGCTGACATCCAACCTCCATATTAATCTACTGTCACAGTATCCGGGCTTGACTGAACCTGGGAGACCGGCTGCACCTTGCGGTAGCGGTTCATACCTGTTCCGGCAGGAACAAGTTTACCGATAATAACATTCTCCTTCAGTCCAAGAAGCTCGTCACGTTTTCCTTTGATTGCAGCGTCTGTCAGGACACGGGTTGTCTCCTGGAAGGATGCTGCGGACAGGAAGGAATCTGTTTCAAGGGATGCTTTTGTGATCCCGAGAAGAACCGGGCGGCCTGTAGCAGGACGCTTACCTTCAATAAGAACTTTTTGATTCGCGTCCGTAAACTGATGGATGTCGAGAAGAGTTCCCGGCAGCACATCTGTATTTCCGGCATCAATGACACGGATCTTACGGAGCATTTGACGGACCATAACCTCTACGTGCTTATCGCCGATTTCTACCCCTTGCATACGGTATACTTTCTGAACTTCACGAAGCAGGTATTCCTGTACGGCCTGTGTATCCTTGACTTTTAACAGTTCCTTCGGATCGATGGAACCTTCTGTCAGTTCCTGGCCGCGGACTACGGTATCGCCTTCTGCCACCTTCACGCGCGCATTGTAAGGAGCTGTGTAAGTGCGGGTTTCAACTTCGCCCTTAATGATAATCTCCTGCTGTCTTTCACGGACTTCATTTACTTCTGTTATAACACCGTCAATCTCAGAGATTGTCGCCTGGCCTTTAGGATTACGCGCTTCGAAAAGCTCCTGGATACGAGGCAAACCTTGAGTGATATCATCTCCGGCAACTCCTCCGGTATGGAACGTACGCATAGTAAGCTGTGTTCCAGGTTCACCAATGGATTGTGCTGCGATGATTCCAACTGCTTCTCCGACTTCAACATCCGTACCGGTTGCAAGGTTGCGTCCGTAGCATTTTTTACATACTCCGTGACGGGTGTTGCACGTAAATGCAGAACGGATCCAGACAGATTCGATGCCTGACTCTACAATCTGCAGTGCGAGATCTTCTGTAATGAGTTCGTTTTCTCCTACAATAATATCGCCTGATTCCGGGTGCAGGATATTTCTGCGGGCAAAACGTCCGATCAGACGCTCTTCCAGCTTTTCAATGATTTCTGAGCCTTCTCTGATTGATTCAATCAGAAGGCCACGATCAGTTCCACAGTCGTCATCACGGATAATGACATCCTGTGCAACATCTACAAGACGGCGTGTCAGGTAGCCTGAGTCAGCTGTTTTCAGTGCGGTATCGGCAAGACCTTTACGCGCACCGTGGGTGGAGATAAAGTATTCCAATACGGTCAGACCTTCACGGAAGCTGGACTTGATCGGAAGCTCGATGATCCGTCCGGCCGGGTTGGCCATCAGTCCGCGCATTCCGGCAAGCTGTGTAAAGTTTGATGCGTTACCACGGGCTCCGGAGTCACTCATCATGAAGATCGGGTTGCTCGTATCAAGAGTTTTCATCAGTTTGCCCTGAATCGTATCTTTCGCTGCGCTCCACACAGAGATTACACGCTCATAGCGCTCCTCTTCTGTAATCAAACCGCGGCGGAACTGCTTCAGTACGTTATCAACCTTCGCCTGCGCTTCAGTCAGGATTTCCTGCTTTTCACGCAATACGACGATATCTGCCACACCAACCGTAATACCGGCTTTAGTGGAGTATCTGAATCCAAGATCCTTTAGACGGTCCAGCATTTTGGATGTCTCAGTGATTTGGAATTTCTTAAAGATTTCTGCGATGATGCTTCCAAGAATTCCTTTTTTGAAAGGAGAAACCAATTCCTGTTTAGCGATGTATTCTTTCACGTCCTCATGAGGATCCATGAAGTACTTCTCAGGTGTCTTTTCTTCAATGTTCCCTTTGGTAGGCTCATTCATATACGGGAATGACGCCGGAAGGATTTCATTGAAGATCAGCTTTCCTACTGTAGTAAGGAGCAGCTGTTTATTTTGCTTTTCTGTAAAGCTTTGATTGTTCAGGGATGATGCTGCTACTCCGATACGGGTGTGCAGGTGCACATATCCGTTCTGATAGGCGATAAGAGCTTCATTTGTGTCTTTGAAGATCATACCTTCTCCGACAGCTCCCTGACGTTCCATCGTCAGATAGTAGTTTCCAAGCACCATATCCTGTGATGGTGTAACAACCGGTTTTCCATCCTTAGGATTCAGGATGTTCTGGGCTGCCAGCATCAAGATGCGTGCCTCTGCCTGAGCTTCGGCGGAAAGCGGTACGTGTACCGCCATCTGGTCACCGTCAAAGTCAGCGTTGTACGCTGTACAAACGAGCGGATGCAGACGGATGGCGCGTCCCTCAACAAGTGTCGGTTCGAACGCCTGGATTCCGAGTCTGTGAAGAGTCGGTGCACGGTTCAGCAGAACCGGATGCTCCCTGATAACAGATTCGAGAACGTCCCATACTTCCGGCTGAACACGTTCAATTTTACGCTTCGCACTCTTAATGTTGTGGGCAAGGCCTTTTTCAACAAGCTCTTTCATGACAAAAGGCTTGAACAGTTCAAGTGCCATTTCCTTTGGAAGTCCGCATTGGTACATCTTCAGGTTCGGTCCTACGACGATAACGGAACGGCCTGAGTAGTCAACACGTTTACCAAGAAGGTTTTGACGGAAGCGCCCCTGCTTCCCTTTCAGCATATGGGAGAGGGATTTCAGCGGACGGTTACCAGGACCTGTTACAGGTCTGCCGCGGCGTCCGTTATCGATTAGCGCATCTACTGCTTCCTGAAGCATACGCTTTTCGTTCTGAACGATAATGCTTGGCGCTCCAAGATCAAGAAGGCGTTTCAAACGGTTGTTCCGGTTGATTACCCGGCGGTACAGGTCGTTCAGGTCAGATGTGGCAAAACGGCCTCCATCAAGCTGAACCATCGGACGAAGCTCCGGAGGAATTACAGGCAGAACATCAAGGATCATCCAAGACGGATTATTCCCGGAACCACGGAAGGCTTCTAGCACTTCAAGGCGTTTGATTGCACGTGTACGGCGCTGGCCCTGTGCTGTCTTCAGTTCCTCTTTAAGCTGTTCTACATCTTTATCGGGATCAATATCCATCAGGAGTTTCTTAATGGCTTCTGCTCCCATGGATGCCTGGAATGTGCTGCCGTACTTATCACGGTATGCACGGTACTCTTTCTCAGAAAGAAGCTGTTTCTTTTCAAGGGGAGTATCTCCTGTGTCAGTCACTACGTAAGAAGCAAAATAGATGACTTCTTCCAGTGCACGGGGGGACATGTCAAGCACAAGGCCCATACGGCTCGGAATGCCTTTGAAATACCAAATGTGGGAAACAGGAGCAGCAAGCTCGATGTGTCCCATGCGTTCACGGCGGACTTTGGCACGGGTTACTTCAACTCCGCATCGGTCACAGACTACACCTTTATAGCGGACACGTTTGTACTTTCCGCAATGGCACTCCCAGTCCTTTTGAGGTCCGAAAATACGTTCGCAGAACAAACCGTCTTTCTCAGGCTTCAGTGTACGGTAGTTGATGGTTTCCGGCTTTTTAACCTCTCCGAAAGACCAGGAACGGATTTTATCAGGTGATGCAAGTCCGATGTTCATATACTCAAAATTATTAACATCTAGCAAGGGGCCTACCTCCCTTTTCATCTTCAGGTTATACCCTTATATCCTAAAGATCGATTCATTGTCATTCAATCAAAACTAAAGGCTTCAGCATCCGCCTCATCAGTAGAGAACCGGACGCTAAAGCCCGGTTCTTGAACCTTGAGGCTGCAGGTATTGTGCGCCTGCTGCTTTGCAGCCAATTAAGCATCTATTCTTTCGTAACAGCGTCCTTCTCTTTTTCAGTCGCGACTGCTGCTTCTTCTTCCATTTCTTCGCCGAGTGTCAGGCTGTCAGACCCTTGCGGATCCTCATCTTCTTCTATATCTCTCATTTCGATCTCTTTTTCATCACCGGAGAGGATTTTAACGTCCATACCCAAGCTTTGAAGTTCTTTGATCAATACTTTGAAAGATTCCGGCACTCCAGGTTCCGGTACGTTTTCGCCTTTAACGATCGCTTCGTACGTTTTCACACGTCCTACAACATCATCCGACTTGACAGTAAGGATTTCCTGAAGTGTGTAAGCTGCTCCGTATGCCTCGAGCGCCCAAACCTCCATCTCTCCGAAACGCTGTCCGCCAAATTGCGCTTTTCCGCCGAGCGGCTGCTGCGTAACAAGGGAGTAAGGTCCAGTTGAGCGGGCATGAAGCTTATCGTCAACCATGTGGGCAAGTTTAATCATATACATGATTCCTACTGAAACACGGTTATCGAATGGTTCGCCTGAACGGCCGTCATAAAGGACTGTTTTCGCATCTCTCGCCATTCCAGCCTCTTCAAGGGTGGACCAGACATCTTCCTCGCGCGCACCGTCAAATACCGGTGATGCAACGTGGATGCCAAGATAGCGGGCTGCCATTCCAAGATGAAGCTCGAGCACTTGCCCGATGTTCATACGGGAAGGTACTCCAAGCGGGTTAAGCATGATATCGACTGGTGTCCCGTCTGGAAGATAAGGCATATCCTCTTCCGGAAGAATCCGGGAGATAACCCCTTTGTTTCCGTGGCGTCCGGCCATTTTATCCCCTTCAGAAATTTTTCTCTTCTGAACGATATAGGCACGTACCAGCTGATTAACACCAGGAGGAAGCTCATCGCCGTCTTCACGGTTGAACACCTTGACATCAAGGATGATTCCGCCTCCGCCATGCGGCACTCTCAGGGAAGTATCACGGACCTCGCGAGCCTTCTCACCGAAGATGGCATGAAGGAGTCTTTCCTCAGCTGTCAGTTCAGTAACACCTTTTGGCGTCACCTTTCCGACAAGAAGATCGCCGTCTTTTACTTCCGCACCAACACGGATGATTCCGCGTTCATCAAGGTTGCGCAAAGCATCTTCCCCGACATTCGGGATGTCTCTTGTAATCTCTTCAGGTCCAAGCTTCGTATCACGCGCTTCAGACTCGTATTCTTCAATATGGATGGATGTATACACATCATCCTTCACCAGGCGCTCACTCATGATGATGGCATCCTCATAGTTGTAGCCATCCCATGTCATGAAGGCAACCATAACGTTGCGTCCAAGAGCAAGTTCACCTTTTTCCATAGACGGGCCGTCCGCAAGGATTTCGCCTTTTACTACTTCGTTGCCTTCACTTACGATCGGGCGCTGGTTGTAGCACGTTCCCTGGTTGGAACGGATAAATTTCAGCATGCTGTATTTATCAAGGTTGCCCTTTACTTTCTTGCCGTCTACTTCCTCATAGCGGCGGACATATACATTCTTCGCCTCTACTTTTTCAACAATACCCGGGTGCTTACAGATAACAGCAGCACCTGAATCTTTTCCTGAAACGTATTCCATACCCGTTCCGACAATCGGAGCTTCCGGCTGCATCAAAGGCACAGCCTGACGCTGCATGTTCGCTCCCATCAGGGCACGGTTGGAGTCATCGTTCTCAAGGAATGGGATACATGCCGTTGCAGCAGATACAACCTGCTTCGGCGATACATCCATATAATCAACGCGGTCGCGGGCTACAACTGTATTTTCACCGCGGAAACGGGCTACGATTCCGTCATCAAGGAATGAACCGTCTTCGCCAAGGCGTGCATTTGCCTGGGCTACTACATAGTTATCCTCTTCATCGGCAGTCAGATAGTCGATGCGCGCTGTAACTTTTCCTGTATCCGGGTCTACACGGCGGTATGGTGTTTCGATGAAGCCGAAACGGTTTACCTTCGCGTAACTGGACAGGGAGTTGATCAGCCCGATATTCGGTCCCTCCGGCGTCTCGATCGGACACATCCGGCCATAGTGGGAATAGTGAACGTCACGTACTTCGAAGCCGGCACGTTCACGTGTTAAACCACCAGGTCCGAGTGCAGACAGACGGCGCTTATGAGTCAGCTCAGCAAGCGGGTTTGTCTGATCCATGAACTGGGAGAGCTGGGAGCTTCCGAAGAACTCTTTAATGCTTGCAATAACTGGACGGATATTGATCAGCTGCTGAGGTGTAATGGTATTCGTGTCCTGGATGGACATACGCTCACGCACTACACGTTCCATACGGGAAAGACCGATGCGGAACTGATTCTGCAGCAATTCACCAACAGAGCGGAGACGGCGGTTACCGAGATGATCGATATCATCTGTATCTCCTACTCCGTGAAGGAGGTTGAAGAAATAGCTGATGGAGGAAAGGATATCCGCAGCTGTAATATTCTTCACCGCTTCTTCTACGTACGCATTTCCGATTACCGTGATCACGTGCTCTCCTTCTGGATCATTCGGAGAGTAGATTTTGATAGATTGAAGAGTCGTTTCTTCTGTAACCACGCCTGATGAAGGGTGGACAGAACGGAAACCTACTCCGCTTTCCAGGTTAGGAATGATGCGGTCCAGAGTACGGCGGTCGATCATCGTGCCTTTTTCAGCAATGATTTCTCCTGTTTCAGGGTCTGCAAGTGATTCTGCAAGACGCTGATTGAAGAGACGGTTTTTAATATGAAGCTTTTTATTTATTTTATAGCGTCCAACACTTGCAAGGTCATAGCGCTTCGGATCAAAGAAGCGTGACTCAAGAAGGCTTTTCGCGTTCTCGACTGTAGGAGGCTCTCCCGGACGAAGGCGCTCATAGATTTCCAGAAGCGCTTTTTCCGTAGTCTCAGTGTTATCTTTTTCAAGAGTGTTGCGAAGAAATTCGTTCTCGCCAAACAAATCAGTGATTTCCTGGTCAGAGCCAAACCCTAGAGCACGCAAAAGAACCGTAACTGGCAGTTTCCGAGTACGATCAATCCGTACATATGCTACATCTTTTGCATCGGTTTCGTACTCCAGCCAAGCACCACGGTTTGGAATGACTGTTGCTGTAAAGCCTCTTTTACCATTTTTGTCGACTTTACCGCTGAAATATACACTTGGCGAACGTACAAGCTGAGATACGATAACACGCTCAGCTCCATTGATTACGAACGTTCCAGTCTCCGTCATCAAAGGGAAATCCCCCATGAATACGTCCTGGTCCTTCACTTCGCCTGTTTCTTTGTTGATCAAACGGACTTTCACACGCAGTGGAGCAGAATAGGTTACATCGCGTTCCTTAGATTCCTCAACGGAATACTTGGGCTCACCAAGGCTGTAATCAATAAACTCCAGCGAGAGGTTGCCGGTAAAATCCTCAATCGGAGAGATATCCTGAAACATCTCTCTGAGTCCTTCATCAAGAAACCACTGATAAGAAGCAGTCTGAATCTCAATGAGGTTCGGCAATTCTAATACTTCGCTAATGCGTGCATAACTTCTGCGTTGGCGGTGCCGTCCATACTGAACTAGTTGACCTGTCAACTGATTCACCCCTCAGTTCATGCATATTGGATCTGTAAAAAGCACTAAACTAGCCACCCTAGCAACTCATGCCTCTACAAGTAAATAACAAAACAAAAAAGGGTTTCTGTTAAGAAAACCACATTTTTTTGAACGAACAGATTCTATAAGTTTTCCCGCATTTGCTAAATTTATACATTATTTATGTAATTTAGCCTTTTGCAGAAAATGAAACATTGGCATTTTATAATATTAACATGCCAAAAAATACGAGTCAATCTTTTTTAGCTCTGATAATATAGTAGCCTTTTTTCTTCAGTACGATATCTACTTCGCCGAAAACCTCTTCCAGTTTCGCTGCCGCTGACGGAGCACCCTGCTTTTTCTGGATCACGACCCAGAGTTCGCCGCCGCTGCACAGGTGCCGGAAGCTTTTTTCCAGAATTTCATGAACGGTTTTCTTTCCGGCTCTTATTGGCGGATTGCTTAAGATGGCTGCATATTGCTTCTCTCCTGCATTTGAAAACAGATCGCTTTGAAAAACGGATGCATTCTCAACCTTATTTAATTCCGCGTTTTCTTTGGCCAGATCGACAGCTCTCTGATTAACATCGGCCATGTCCACATGGCGCTCAGGCCATTTTTTTGCTACCGCAAGTCCGATCGGACCGTATCCGCAGCCCATATCCAAAACGCTGCCTTCTGCATCAGGCATTTCAAATGCATCAATCAGCACTCTTGAACCAAAATCCACTTCATTTTTGGAAAAAACACCAGCATCGCTTCGGAAGGTAAAAGCATGGCCGGCCAAGTCGAACGTCCAGCTTTTTTTGCTGCTTTGCACAGCAGGATTTTCCGAGTAATAATGATCACTCATTCCGCTTGCCTCCTCACAGGAGCTTTTGAGAGTATATTCTATCATTTGGGGGAAGCTGCTTGCCATTGAACAGCCCGCACTTTTAATGGAAGTTCTTATCGGGAGGCTTTTCCGGGCACATACTGTACGAAATATTCCTGCCTGAATTTTTAATGGAGCAATACCCTTTATGAAGAAAAAAGCCCGCTTGTAGCAGCGGGCTTTATCTTATTAAAAAAGAAATTACTTAACTTCTACGCCAGCGCCAACTTCTTCAAGTTTAGCTTTAAGCTCTTCTGCTTCTTCTTTAGCAATTGCTTCTTTGATTGGCTTTGGAGTGTTGTCAACCAATTCTTTTGCTTCTTTAAGACCAAGGCCAGTGATTTCGCGAACCACTTTGATAACCTTGATTTTTTGAGATCCAGCAGATGTAAGGATCAGGTCGAATTCAGTTTGCTCAGCAGCAGCTTCGCCAGCTCCAGCTCCGCCCATCATAGCTACAGGAGCAGCAGCAGTTACACCAAATTCTTCTTCGATAGCTTTAACAAGATCGTTCAGTTCAAGAACTGTCATATTTTTGACAGCTTCAATGATTTGTTCTTTAGACATTATATTTTCCTCCTTGTTTTTCAATCAAATTTTATAGTAGTACGGGATTAAGCGCCTTGTTCTTCTTTTTGCTCAGCAACTGCTTTGTTGACAAGAGCAAAGTTGCGGATTGGAGCCTGAAGTACGCTAAGCAACATAGAAAGCAAGCCTTCGCGGGATGGAAGTTCAGCAAGTGCTTTGATCTCCTCAACCGTTGCTACGTTTCCTTCAATTACACCAGCTTTGATTTCCAAAGCTTCGTTCTTTTTCGCGAAGTCGTTCAGAACTTTTGCAGGAGCTACAACGTCTTCCGTGCTGAATGCGATCGCATTCGGGCCGGTAAGAGCATCGTTCAGTCCAGTCAGTTCAGCTGCTTCAACCGCACGGCGTGTCATCGTGTTTTTGTAAACTTTGAATTCTACGCCCGCTTCACGAAGAGATTTACGAAGTTCAGTCACCTGAGCTACTGTCAGTCCGCGGTAGTCAACTACGATTGTAGATTTGCTCTCACGGAACTTCGCTGTGATTTCTTCAACGATCTGTTTCTTAGATTCGATAATGCTGCTCATTGTTACACCTCCTGTAGAATGATTGTCATTATACCGTCGTGTTCGCATGAAAAAGCCTCCATGATAGACATGGAGGCGCCTTTTATACATGAGCAAAAAATGCTGGTCTGTACAATATGGTCACACCTCGGCAGGAGATTAAGCCGCTCGGGCACCTGCTGTCTACGGTACAAATTCTCTTATTGAGTTATCGTTTTAAACAACAATGTGAATTATATACGAACTTCCATAAGAAGTCAACAATTATTTTACAGAGAAGCTTGAAGAATCAACTTTGATTCCAGGGCCCATTGTAGAGGTTACAGCAACACTCTTCATGTATGTGCCTTTTGCTGCAGCAGGTTTCGCTTTAAGCATTGTTTCGTAAACAGTTGTGAAGTTTTCGATCAGCTTGCTGTCTTCGAAAGAAACTTTCCCGATCGGCACGTGGATGATTCCGGCTTTATCAGCACGGTATTCAACTTTACCAGCCTTGATCTCGTTAACAGCTCTTTCAACTTCAAACGTTACTGTGCCGGTTTTAGGGTTTGGCATAAGGCCTTTAGGTCCCAAAACGCGTCCAAGCTTACCAACTTCACCCATCATGTCAGGAGTTGCAACGATTACATCAAAGTCAAACCAGCCTTGCTGGATTTTCGTGATGTATTCGGAATCTCCTGCATAATCTGCTCCAGCAGCTTCTGCTTCTTTTGCTTTTTCGCCTTTAGCGAAAACCAAAACGCGCTGAGTTTTACCAGTTCCGTTTGGAAGCACAACTGCTCCACGGATTTGCTGGTCGTTTTTACGAGGGTCGATTCCAAGACGGAATGCCACCTCAACAGTAGCGTCGAATTTCGCTGTGTTTGTTTTCTTAGCCAGTTCAACAGCTTCTGTTACAGGATAAGCTTTAGAACGGTCTACAAGCTTTGCAGCTTCTGCATACTTCTTGCCTTTTTTAGCCATTTTACTTTTTCCTCCTTATGTGGTTTTAGCGGAAAGTACCTCCCACAGATAAGCGCAGCTGTCCGCTTCCGGACAGTGCAGGCGGATGAAACACATCCGTATCACAAGAATAAAGGTTGCGGACTTGTTGATCCAAACCCGCAACCCTTAAGCATCCATTAGTCTTCGATCACAATTCCCATACTGCGCGCAGTACCTTCAACCATGAGCATAGCTGCTTCAACGCTTGCTGCGTTCAAGTCAGGCATTTTGGTTTCAGCGATTTCACGTACTTTGTCACGCTTTACAGTTGCCACTTTATTACGGTTCGGTTCACCGGAACCAGACTCAATTCCAGCTGCTTTCTTAAGCAATACAGCAGCAGGCGGAGTTTTAGTAATGAAAGTGAATGAACGGTCTTCAAAAACAGTGATTTCAACCGGAATGATAAGACCGGCTTGTTCAGCTGTGCGAGCGTTAAATTCCTTACAGAATCCCATGATGTTCACACCAGCCTGACCCAATGCAGGACCTACTGGAGGAGCCGGGTTCGCTTTTCCGGCAGGAATTTGCAATTTAACCATTTTAATAACTTTTTTAGCCACGAGACACACCTCCTTAAGTCCGTGATGTGGTAATAGGGCCTTGCCCTCCCACTCATAACTCATTCTTTATGTGAATGATTAGGGAAAAATCAAGTTATACGCCCCACTTTAAGTGAGACACACTGACTTATGAAATATTATCACTTTTCCCAATCCATTTCAAGTTATTTTCTGATTATAATTTATCGACCTGGGAGAATTCAAGTTCAACCGGCGTTTCGCGTCCGAACATGTTAACCAGAACTTTTACTTTTTGCTTATCCTGATCGATATCCTCGATCATTCCGGTAAAGTTTGCAAACGGCCCTTCGATGACTTTGACTGTTTCTTTCAGTTCAAAGTCCACTTCCACGCGGCGTTCATCCATGCCCATCCGTTTCAGGATGACATCCACTTCTTCAGGAAGAAGAGCTGTCGGCTTTGATCCGGAACCTGCAGAGCCTACAAATCCGGTTACGCCCGGTGTATTGCGGACCACGTACCAGGAATCGTCCGTCATGACAATCTCAACAAGGACATAGCCGGGAAATACCTTTTTCTTTACTACTTTCTTTTTGCCATTCTTAATATCTGTTTCTTCTTCCTCGGGAACAACTACTCTGAAAATCTTATCTTGCATTCCCATAGATTCAACACGTTTTTCAAGATTCGCTTTTACTTTATTCTCGTATCCGGAGTACGTGTGAACAACATACCAATTTTTCTCCATACCGTCAGGACTTTTGTCCTTCCCTCCCCGCATTTATTGAATCTGCCTTCCCGGCTTTTAAGCGGGGCGGCTATTATAAGTTGTTTTAAAACTAATTCACAGGTCCTTGTGGACAAGTATTGAACGAATCGATCTCCATTCACCCAGCTTCAGAGCCTGTCCCTCGGAAATCAGGGCGGTTCCAGGCGCTTCCGCCTTTGTTTCTTGCAAATTAAAAAACCCGCTGAACGGGTCTTTTACGAACAAAGCTGTGGATTATCATTTATTATAACACGGAAAATCCTGTTTTATTCAATAATCAGCCAATAATTAATCGAACAAGCTCGGAAATGCCTAAATCCACGATTGCAAAGAACACAGTTGCAAAGACGACTGTCGCAATCACCGTGATGGTATATCTCGTAAGCTCTTTGCCTTTCGGCCAGCTTACTTTCTTCATCTCACGGCCGACATCGCCGAAAAAATTTGTAATACGTCCCATTTCGTAACCTCCAAAAATAAAGAAAATGCTCAAGATGCCCTCTTCCGGCTTTGGAAGGCTCCGGCTGGGCCTCTGGCTGATGCCTGTCCTTTGGCAATGACAAAAGAAAACTGGAATAAATAGTGAGATAAGTCCTATTTCGTCTCGCGGTGATTTGTATGCGCATTGCAGACACCGCAGAATTTTTTCATTTCGAGGCGATCAGCTGTGTTCGATGTGCTTTTCATCGTTGTATAGTTGCGGCTTCCGCATTCCGTACAGCCTAAAACTACTTTTTTTCTCATGCTGGACACCTTCCGCCATCTTTCATATCTTTACAAAATGTATCACAGCGTGGTTTTTCCTGTCAATAAAACATCGATTTTGTCACATGCTTAATTCGCGGAGTTCCAAATATCTTTCAAGCTTCCTTTTTACGCGCTGCAGTGCGTTATCGATGGATTTAACATGGCGGTTCAGCTCTTCGGAAATTTCCTGATAGGATCTTCCGTCAAGATAAAGGGAAAGCACTTTCCTTTCCAGATCACTCAGGAGCTCTGCCATTTTCACTTCAATATCATCAAACTCTTCCTGGTTGATAAAGAGTTCTTCAGGATCCATAATCTTGGCGCCGGAAATGACATCCATAAGCGTCCGGTCCGACTCATCATCATAAATAGGCTTGTCCAGAGAAACATAGGAGTTAAGCGGAATATGTTTTTGGCGGGTTGCTGTTTTGATAGCGGTAATAATCTGGCGGGTAATGCATAGCTCTGCAAAAGCTTTGAAAGAGGTAAGCTTGTCCTCTCTGAAATCTCGGATTGCTTTATACAAACCGATCATGCCCTCCTGGACAATGTCTTCCCGGTCAGCTCCGATCAGGAAATAAGATCTCGCCTTCGCCCTAACAAAATTACGGTACTTTGTAATCAGATAATCCAGTGCATCACTATCTCCATTATGAACCAATTCCACAATCTGCTCGTCATCCAGAAACTGAAAATCTTCCTTGCTGAGATACCCCTTGCTGATTTGTGTATTCAAGCCCGATCCCCCCGACCGCACATAGATAGCCATATTATACAGCACAAAATTTGGAACCGCAATATCATTATAGGTCTCCGCGGCGCCATTTCTCAAAGGTTTTGATGACATCATCCGACAAAGAAATCTTTGAGGAAGGCCGTTCATTTTCCATCCGCTTCAGTTTTTTCGTGATGCCTTTTTCAATTGCTTCCATTTCGGCGAGCAGCTCTCTGGCAGATTTGCGGAGAGCGCCCTGGCCGAAGATCGCCCATTGCTCTGTATAATCCGATGTAGCTACGTGGATCTGGGTCCTTATATCGTTCAATTCCGACGCAAGCTTTTCAATCCGTTCGTCAGCTGTCTCATTTTCTTTCGTGAAAATGACTTCAACCCGGTAATTTTTATGCTTTTTTTCCATTCCTTTTGCGAGATGGGCGTCAAAGACGATGATGACCCTGTATTTTGTGTAAGCCTGGTATTCCGCCATTTTTTGAATAAGCAGGTCCCTGGCCTGCTGAAAGTGATCTTTCTTAAGCCCTCTGAGCTCAGGCCAGGCACCGATGATGTTATATCCATCGACAAGCAGAATATTCATTGCAGTCAGCCCTCCAGCGGGTGGCGCTTCCGGTATACCTCATACATGAGCAGGCTTGCTGCGACCGATGCATTCAGCGAGGTAACATGTCCTGCCATCGGCAGGTTGATCAGGAAATCACATTTTTCCCTGACAAGACGGCTTACTCCTTTTCCTTCACTCCCGATGACAAGGCCAATGGCCATCGTACCATCCAGAGTCCTGTAATCATCCGATCCTTTCGCATCTGTTCCGGCGATCCAGACTCCCTTTTCCTTCAATTCTTCAATCGCACGGGAGAGGTTTGTCACTCTTGCCACCGGCACATACTCGATCGCTCCGGTGGATGCTTTCGCCACTGTCGCCGTAAGGCCTACCGCTCTGCGCTTCGGAATGATGATTCCGTGCACTCCGGCCGCATCCGCTGTACGCATGATCGATCCAAGATTGTGCGGATCCTCCAGTTCATCGAGGATCATGATGAATGGAGCCTCCCCTTTTTCTTCTGCTGCATTTAGAATATCGTCAATTTCGCTGTATGCATAGGCTGCCACTGAAGCTACGAACCCCTGATGGTTTCCTTCCACCATTTGATCAAGCTTGCGTTTTGGGACTGTTTGGACGATGATTCCTTTTTCCTTTGCAACCGCAGTGATCTGACCGGCTGATCCCTTGATGGAATTCTCCGCCATCCATACTTTGTTAATCTCCCGTTCCGACCTCAAGGCTTCAAGAACAGGGTTTCTGCCGATAATAAACTCTTCCTGGCTCATCCCATCTGCCTCCTTTCTTCCAGTAATTCAATGGCTCTGCAGGCGATTTCATGCAGCCTGTCCTCTTCTTTTTCTAAAAAAAGATAGCCGATCAGAGCTTCAAAGGATGTACTGTATTTGTATATGATCAAGTCTGTATTTTTCGGTACCGTGCCCGATTTTGCATTTCTTCCTCTGCGGAGAATGTCTTTCTCATTTTCTGTGAAAAAGCCGGTTTCATCCATGATCTTCAAGGCTTCCGCTTGTGCTTTAGCCGAAACGAACGAACGGGCAAAGCGGTGCAGATCATTCGGGCGGGCCCAGCCTTTGGAGAGAAGATGATGCCGGATGTAGACTTCATACACGGCATCACCCATATAAGCGAGCGCAAGGCTGTTCAGCTGCCTCGCATTTTTGATGGTGTCAAGCTCTTTCATTGTGTTATCCTCTTTTCCATCGCGTTCCCTGTGCTGTATCTTCAAGGATGATGTTCATGTCCTTCAGCTGATCACGGATCTGATCAGAAAGGGCAAAGTCACGGTCCGCGCGGGCCTGGATCCTTTTCTGAATGAGAGCATCGATTTCTTCATCCAAAAGCTCCTGCACATCAAGGGAAAATCCGAGTACTTCAGTCAGTGCTCCGAATTCCCGCAGCAGCGCCTCAATTACATCCTCTGATGTATTGGCCTCCTGCATATACAGATTAGATATACGGGCAAGTTCGAATAGAACGGAGATGCCGTTCGCTGTATTGAAGTCATCATCCATTTCTTTAATAAAGAGTTCGCGCAGATCCTTGATTTTGCGGATCCATTCCTCATTTCCTTCCGCCAGGTTCGCACTGCTTTCTTTCCGGTGCTTCAGATTGGCATACGCTGTTTTCAGGCGGGCGAAACCATTCTTTGTATTTTCAAGAAGCTCCTGCGAATAGTTGATCGGATGGCGGTAGTGAACGGACAGCATGAAGAACCGGAGAAGCTGCGGATCGTATTGTTGAATTATGTCGTGTACGAGCACAAAGTTTCCGAGTGATTTCGACATTTTTTCATTGTCAATGTTGATATATCCATTATGAAGCCAGTATTTGGCGAACGATTTTCCGGTAAATGCTTCGGATTGGGCGATTTCATTTTCATGATGCGGGAAGGTCAGATCCTGTCCGCCGGCATGAATGTCAATGCTGTCACCCAGGTATTTGCGCGCCATCGCCGAGCACTCGATGTGCCAGCCCGGCCGGCCTTTGCCCCATGGACTGTCCCATGAAATTTCTCCTTCTTTTGCCGCTTTCCAGAGGACGAAATCAAGTGCATCCTGCTTTTTCTCCCCCACTTCAATCCTCGCGCCGGACCTGAGCTCATCGATGGATTGGTGGGACAGCTTGCCGTACCCTTCAAAAGCGCGGGTCTTATAGTAAACGTCGCCTCCGGACTCATAGGCGAAGCCCTTTTTGATTAATGCCTCTACAAACTCAATAATAATGTCCATATTTTCCGTTACTCGCGGATGTACATCAGCCTTGCTGCATCCAAGTGCTGTTACATCTTCAAAATAGGCATCTATAAAACGCTCCGCTACGGACGGCACATCAACACCGAGCTCGTTGGCTGCTTTAATCAATTTATCATCTACATCCGTGAAATTTGAAACGTACTGCACATCGTATCCGCGGAATTCCAAATACTTTCTGACCGTATCGTACACGATTGCCGGACGGGCATTTCCGATATGGATGTAGTTATAGACGGTCGGACCGCACACATACATCTTTACCTTTCCTTCTTCAAGCGGTTCAAATGCTTCCTTTGCGCGAGTCAGCGTGTTGTAAAGCCTGATCCCCATCTTCTTTCTTCCCTTCTTTTATGTGATCAATTTCAGCTTTTAATTTTAAAATTTCCTCTTCAAGTATCCTGAATCTATCGGAAACCGGATCAGGCAGATCGGTGTGATTCAAGTCCCGCTTGATTTTCATTCCGTTGCGGATCACGACACGCCCCGGAATACCGACAACCGTTGAGTGGTCCGGCACATCCTGCAGGACGACTGATCCCGCTCCGATTTTAGAATTCACCCCGATGGTGATCGATCCAAGAACCTTAGCGCCTGTAGCGATAAGGGCGTTATCTTTTATCGTCGGATGCCGCTTCCCTTTTTCTTTCCCTGTACCACCGAGAGTCACCCCCTGAAAAACGGTAACATTATCCCCGATTTCACAGGTTTCCCCGATGACGACCCCCATCCCGTGATCAATGAAAAAACGCCGTCCGATTTTTGCACCCGGATGAATTTCAATTCCGGTAAAAAAGCGGCTGATTTGGGAAATGGCTCTTGCTGCAAAATACAATTTCTTCTTGTAAAAAGCGTGGGCAAGGCGGTGTGACCAAACAGCATGCAAACCCGAGTAGGTCAGAAGGACTTCCAGGTAGCTGCGTGCAGCCGGATCCTGGTCGAAAACAACATCTATATCTTCTTTCAGCAGCTTGAACACTGTTTCTCCCTCCCTTTTTTCGTATGGATAGCAGGCTTCACAGGTATACGCAAAATAAAAAGACGCCTCTGTACATAGACAGAGACGCCTGGATGCGCGGTTCCACTCTGTTTAGGGCCAAAAAAACAAGCAGGCCCTCAACTTTATCTCCATAACGCGGAGCGGACGCTTTTGCTTACTGAAAGGTTCGGCAAAAGACTCGGAAGGTGCACTTCAAGAACAGTTTCACTCAACCTCTCGCAGCCTTGGAGGTTCTCTCTGGAAAGGAAATCCGTTCTCTACTATCCTCTTCAACGTTTTAACTATTATCTACACTATATTATATTTTATGCTAAATGTTAACGCATTAAACTCGCGGCACGCGCTAAAACTTTTTCCCGGCCGATCAGCTCGATCGCCTGCGGAAGCTCAGGACCGTGAGTCTGGCCTGTAACCGCAACACGGATCGGCATGAACAGCTTCTTGCCTTTATGGCCTGTGGACTTTTGGACCGCTTTGATGGAAGCTTTGATTTCATCAGCCGTAAAGCTCTCGAGCTTTTCAAGCTCTTCTTTAAATGCAGCCATCACTTCCGGAACCTGTTCTTCATCCAGTACGCTTCTTGCTTCGCGGTTGTATTCGATCTCATCCTTGAAGAACAGTTCGGAAAGCTCGACTATTTCAGCGCCATAGCTCATTTGATCCTGATAAAGCGCGATCAGCTTTTTCACCCAGACCATTTCTTCTTCTGCCGGGTTTTCGCTGATTCGCCCCGCTTTTGCGAGATGAGGAAGGGCAAGCTCCGCTACGGTCTCGGCGTCCAGCTGCTTCATGTACTGGTTGTTCATCCACGTCAGCTTTTGTGTATCAAATACCGCAGGGGAAACAGAAAGACGGTTCGGGTCGAAAATCTCCGTGAACTGCTCCCGCGAGAAAATTTCTTCTTCGCCGACAGGAGACCAGCCAAGCATGGCGATAAAATTGAAAAGAGCCTCCGGCAGGTAGCCTAGATCCTTATACTGCTCAATAAACTGGATGATGGACTCGTCCCGCTTGCTTAATTTTTTCCTGCTTTCGTTCACAATCAGTGTCATGTGGCCGAATACAGGAATATCCCATCCAAACGCTTCGTAAATCATGATTTGCTTTGGAGTGTTGGAAATATGATCATCTCCGCGAAGAATGTGGGAGATCTTCATCAGATGATCATCCGCTGCAACAGCGAAATTGTAGGTAGGAGTGCCATCTTTTTTCACGATGACGAAATCTCCGATGCCATCCGATTCAAAAGACACGTCCTCTTTCACGATATCTTTGAATGTGATGACCTGACCTTTCGGAACACGGAAACGGATACTCGGCTCGCGGCCCTCCGCTTCAAGCTCCGCCCGCTCCTCTTCTGTCAGGTTTGAACACTTGCCGGAATAGCGCGGCATCTCACCGCGTGCAATCTGCTCCTCACGCTCCTGCTCAAGTTCTTCCTCTGTGCAGTAGCATTTATAGGCAAGGTTTTTTTCAAGAAGCTCTTCATAATACTTCCTGTATATTTCTGTTCGCTCGGACTGACGGTACGGGCCGTACTCGCCGCCCACATCAATGCTTTCATCCCAGTCCATTCCGAGCCATTTAAGATGTTTAAGCTGGCTTTCCTCGCCGCCCTCAATATTCCGTTTCTTATCCGTATCTTCAATCCGGATGATAAATTTGCCGTTTTGGCTTTTGGCAAAAAGATAGTTGAACAGCGCAGTTCTTGCATTTCCAATATGTAAATGTCCGGTTGGACTCGGTGCATAGCGCACACGGATTTCACTCATTTTGTTTACCTCCACAGATCCGTAAATTAGGTTATCCTCATTTTATCACTATTTTTGGGGCTGCACAAAGCGGATTATGCCTTAACTAGCAGGACAGCAGCCTGGGAGGCGATTCCTTCCTGACGGCCTGTAAAGCCAAGCTTTTCCGTTGTCGTTGCTTTTACATTCACCTGATCCTTTTCGGCCTC
Organism: Metabacillus mangrovi; assembly: GCF_009711125.1. Taxonomy (GTDB): domain Bacteria; phylum Bacillota; class Bacilli; order Bacillales; family Bacillaceae; genus Metabacillus_B; species Metabacillus_B mangrovi. Next base: position 52,336 of record NZ_WMIB01000023.1, read on the forward strand.
AAGCAGCTCTGCAATTCTCTCCTGCATCTGCCCGATATATGGAGCCATTTTAGGCTTCTGCGCGATGATGGTGCAATCAATGTTCCCGAGCTTGTAGCCCTTTTCTTTTACCAGATTCCAGACATGGCTCAATAGTTTTGCAGAGTCTGCGTCTTTAAATTCCGGGTCTGTATCGGGAAAATGCCTGCCGATATCCCCCTCCGCAATGGCTCCGAGACACGCATCCGCTACAGTATGCAGCAGGACATCTGCATCCGAATGGCCGAGCAGGCCTTTCTCATAAGGAATCTCAATTCCTCCGATAATCAGCGGTCTTTCCTCTGTCAGCTGGTGAACATCAAAACCCTGTCCGATTCGTATCATCTTTTGCTTCCCCTTTTCTCTGTTTCAGAATGGCCTCTGCGATCAGCAGATCCTCTGGTGTAGTCAGTTTCAAATTTGCATAAGATCCGGTAACGACCGTGACTTTCTGATTCATCCGCTCGATCAGGCTGGCATCATCGGTTCCCTGATAATGATGCACAACGGCGTCTTCATGGGCTTTAAGGATAGCAGAAAGACGAAAAGCCTGTGGGGTCTGAACCGCCCACAAGCTTGATCGTTCCACTGTCTCCAGCACTTCTCCATTTTCCACCCTTTTGATTGTATCCTTGACCGGGACGGCGAGCGTAGCGGCGCCATCAAGCTCCGCTGCCGCTGCCAGCTCTTTTAGGACCGGGTTTTCAATGAAAGGCCTGGCTCCGTCGTGCACGAACACAATATCAGTAGAAGCATGCTTTAAACCGTTGTACACGCTCTCCTGACGCTCGGCTCCGCCGCCTGCCAGTTTCTTCACTTTGGAAAAAGAGAATCGCTGGATCATTTCCATGAATTCGCCGTGTTCAGCCTCGTTGATCACGAGGATAATCCCGGTGCAGGAAGGATCCGCTTCAAATACTTCAATGGTATGGGCGATGACAGGCTTTCCCTCAAGCTCAATAAACTGCTTGTTTTTGCCCGCATTCATCCGCTTCCCCTGACCCGCTGCCGGTATGACGACTTCATAGTTCATCTCGTTTCTCCTAACTTTACAGTGCTTTTTCCAGAAGCTTCGGCTTCGCAAAGATCATCCGTCCTGCAGATGTCTGCAGCACCGAGGTCACCAGCACATCAATATGCTTGCCTATATAATTCCGTCCGTCTTCCACGACGATCATCGTACCGTCATCCAGGTAAGCAACACCCTGATTGTGCTCTTTCCCGTCTTTGATAACCTGCACCTTCATCTCTTCGCCCGGAAGTACGACCGGCTTCACAGCGTTTGCAAGATCGTTAATGTTTAAAACGGCAACATTTTGAAGCTCGCACACCTTATTCAAGTTAAAGTCGTTTGTGACCACTACACCGGAAGTGAGCTTTGCCAGCTTTACAAGCTTGCTGTCGACTTCCTGAATTTCTTCGAAGTCGCCTTCGTAAATTTCAACCTTAATGGCAAGCTCTTTCTGGATCCGGTTGAGGATGTCCAGACCCCGGCGTCCGCGGTTCCGCTTCAGCACATCAGATGAATCAGCAATATGCTGCAGTTCACCCAGTACAAACTGCGGGATGACAATCGTTCCTTCAAGGAATCCTGTCTGGCAGATATCAGCGATCCTTCCGTCAATGATAACACTCGTATCAAGGATTTTCAGCTTCTTATCTTCATACTCCGTTTCCTCTTCAGCTGTCCCTTTTTTCTTGTTGATCCGGGCAGGCAGAGAGAAAAGTCCGATCAATTCTTCTTTCTTTTTAAAGCCTACCTGGAAGCCAAGATAGCCCAAGAGCAGCGTTAAGAACACAGGGATAATCGTGCTGAACATATACGGAATCCCCTGGAATGGAATAACATTAACAAGAAGAAAAGCAATTATGAGTCCAAAAACTAATCCGAGACTTCCGAACAGCACATCTGTTACCGGAGCTTTTACGAGGGACTCTTCCCACTTTTTAATCCAATTGACAGCGTAATCCACGAGCCAGAATGTTGCCAGAAAAAACACAACAGCCCCTGCTATAGCCAGTGTATACGGGTTATTTAAAAAAGGTATGTCCTGTATATTCATTAAAGTCAGTAATGCGGGCATAAAGAAAATCCCTAAAACTCCTCCTGTGATCAGAAAGAAAATCTGAACAATTCGCTTTAACATACCTTCACCTCCTTTTAACCATTATAAACAGAATGCAAGAATTAAAACGCGAACTTGCCATCTTTTCAAAATTTGTAACCGGAATGAAAACAAACCGGGGATTTAAGCAGTTTAAACAAGTAAGATATACCCTTCTTTCTCTAAAAAGAAACCTCAGCGGTCAATCAGGGACTGCTGCTGCATTCTTTTCAGCCCTTCTTTAATTTTCCGGGCACGGATCTCACCAATTCCATCTACTTCATCCAACTGTTCTACGGATGCTTCAAAGATCCGTTTCAAATTAAGGAACCTTGTCACAAGATTGTCAATAATTGAAGGCGGCAAGCGCTGAATTTTGCTGAGAATCCGGTAGCCTCTCGGCAGGATGGTATCTTCCGTCTTGGTATAGTGGGGATGACCGAGCAGTTTAAACAGCACTGAATCCTCCAGCAAATCAAAGTTTGCCAGTTCCTGAAGCTGCTTCAGCACAGCTCGCGGATCCTGAAGCCGGTTTAGGCTGTAGTCCTTGATCAGCAGGATCGTTTCTCCTTCAATATCTGTCAATAGCTCGCTCATCTGAAGTCTGATCAGACGCCCCTCTGTCCCAAGCTCATTGATGTATGTGATGATTTCATTCTTAATCCGCAGCACCATCTCGATCCTGTGCAGGACGTGAAGCACTTCCCCATATGTAACCAATTCCTCGAATTCCAGAGCATTGAGACTCGCAATGGACTGGTCAAACACCGTTTTGTATTTCTCCAGTGTCTGAATCGCCTGATTAGCTTTTACAAGGATAACCCCGATGTCCCGAAGTGAATACTTATGCTCTCCATGGTATAGAGTGATCACATTTCTCCGCTGCGAAATGGCAATTACAAGGCATCCGGTCTGCTTTGCCACTCTTTCAGCCGTCCTGTGCCTCATCCCGGTCTCAGAAGAGGGGATATCGGCATCGGGAACGAGCTGGGCGTTGGCAAAAAGGATCTTGTTCCCGGAATCACTTAAAATAATGGCTCCGTCCATTTTGGCCAGCTCATACAGATGGGCAGGCGAAAATGCGGAATGAATATGAAAACCGCCATCCACTATATCTTTTATTTTTTCGTTGTAGCCCAGTACGATCAGTCCGCCCGTCTTCGCTCTCAGAACATTTTCGATTCCTTCGCGTATGGGTGTGCCGGGTGCTATGAACCGCAGGATATCTTTTAGGTATCTCGCTGATTTCTGTTTATCCAGCATGCCGATTTATCCCCCCAGTGAATGCTGCAATGCTTCTGATACACTTTTTACTCCGATCACCTTCAAGCCTGCAGGTGCTGTCCAGCCTCCGATATTCGCTTCAGGAATGATGACCCGCTTGAAGCCGAGCTTGGCTGCTTCCTGAACCCTTTGCTCGATTCTTGATACTCTTCTCACCTCGCCGGTCAGCCCTACCTCGCCGATGATGATGTCCATCGGATTCGTCGGCACGTCCCGAAAGCTGGATGCGATGCTGACAGCCACTGCAAGGTCAATCGCAGGCTCATCCAGCTTCACTCCGCCTGCCACCTTTAAATAGGCATCCTGGTTCTGCAGCAGCAGTCCGACCCGCTTTTCCAATACGGCCATGAGAAGCGGAACGCGGTTATGATCGATACCTGTTGCCATCCGCCTCGGATTTCCAAAGCTTGTTGGGGAGATTAATGCTTGTATTTCGACGAGCACAGGCCTTGTTCCTTCCATAGAAGCCACAACAGTTGATCCTGCCGCCCCTTTGGACCGTTCCTCAAGGAATATTTCTGATGGATTCAAGACTTCTGCAAGTCCCGCTTCCTTCATTTCAAAAATCCCCATTTCATTCGTGGAGCCAAACCGGTTTTTGACCGCCCTCAGGATCCGGTATGTATGGTGCCGTTCTCCCTCGAAATAGAGTACAGCATCCACCATATGCTCAAGAAGCCTCGGGCCCGCGATAGAGCCTTCCTTTGTGACGTGTCCGACAATAAAAACAGCGATCCCCTTTGTTTTCGCTATCCTCATCAGTTCTGCTGTACACTCCCTCACCTGGGAAACACTTCCCGGTGCTGAGGTTATCTCGCTTTGGTAAACAGTCTGGATGGAATCGATTACGACAAATGCAGGTCCTGCTTCATCGATCGCTTTCGTAATAAACTCCATGTCCGTTTCAGCTAAGACGAGCAGTTCATCCGAACTTACATCCAGTCTGTCCGCCCTGAGCTTCGTTTGCTTAACCGATTCCTCACCTGAAATATAAAGGACCCTGTTGCCAAGATCTGCGAGCTGGGAGGACACCTGCAGGAGAAGGGTGGATTTTCCGATCCCCGGGTCTCCGCCGATTAAAACAAGCGATCCTTTTACGATTCCGTTGCCGAGCACACGGTTCAGTTCCTTCATTTTTGTCATGATGCGGGGTTCTGAGGCCGTTTCGATCTTTGTTATCGGTGCAGCTTTCTGGGCAGTTTGAGCAGAGTGCTGAAAAGAGCCTCTTTTAGGCCCTGCACCTGTTTTGAATGTTTCTTCGGCCATCGTGTTCCAGGCTCCGCAGCCCGGGCACTTCCCCATCCATTTGGCCGATTCATATCCGCAGGACTGGCACATAAACTTCGTCTTTGTCTTTGCCATGCTACAAACCTCTCTTTTTTCCTTCAGTCGTTGAAAAGAAGAAAGCGAGGCATCCGGATTCGAGATGCCTCTGCTTTATCCATTACTGATTTAATCTTTCTGCCTGTTTAACAACGAACTCGTTGTCTTCTACATCGAGTGTCACATTCTGGCCCTTTTCAATGTTGCCTCTGAGAAGCTCTTCAGAAAGACGGTCCTCTACGTGCTTCTGAATCGCCCTGCGGAGCGGTCTCGCCCCATACTCAAGGTCAACACCCTCTTCAGTGATCTTATCGATTGCTGCATCGGTCAAAGTCAGGGACAAATCAAGTTCAGCCAAGCGTTTTGTCAGCTGGCCGGACATTAACGTGACAATCTCTTTCAAGTGTTTCTTCTCAAGAGAATGGAAGACGATGATTTCATCGATCCGGTTGATAAACTCCGGACGGAATGCTTTTTTCAGCTCATCCATCACTTTGCCCTTCATGTCTTTATAATTCTGTGCTGGTGGTCTGGGCTGTTTCCCTTTCGACTACGGATCTTATCACTCGCAGTCTGACTCCCATGGATAAGTCTTTGG
>NZ_WMIB01000024.1 GCF_009711125.1 Metabacillus mangrovi
GATGGCTGGGCTAGCTGGATTCGAACCAACGCATGACGGAGTCAAAGTCCGTTGCCTTACCGCTTGGCTATAGCCCACTATTAAAATCTCTCTGGTGGAGGATGACGGGATCGAACCGCCGACCCTCTGCTTGTAAGGCAGATGCTCTCCCAGCTGAGCTAATCCTCCGTGGTTTCGGCTTGTGATGAGCGGCGTATTCCGTCGTCGCTTTCAGTCGTTCGCATCCTCACGCACTTATGTGCGCTCCGGTGCTCTCTACTTCGGCTCCTAGGACTACTTGCTCCTCCCAACCCTCTTACGTTTACTTTGTTGGGTGGTGGTTTCGGCTTGTGATGAGCGGCGCATTGCGTCGTCACCTTCAGTCGTTCGCATCCTAACGCACTGATGTGCGCTCCGGTGCTCTCTACTTCGGTTCCTAGCACTGCTTGCTTCTCCCAACCCTCTTACGTTTACTTTGTTGGGTGGGGTTTCGGCTTGTGATGAGCGGCGTATTACGCTGCCCAGCTGCCTGCTAGATTACTTGTCCCAAAATAAAAAATGACCCGTACGGGATTCGAACCCGTGTTACCGCCGTGAAAGGGCGGTGTCTTAACCGCTTGACCAACGGGCCGTAAAATAGATGGCGGAGAAGGAGGGATTTGAACCCTCGCGCCGCTTACGCGACCTACACCCTTAGCAGGGGCGCCTCTTCAGCCACTTGAGTACTTCCCCATCTGAAAATAAAATGGCTCCGCAGGCAGGACTCGAACCTGCGACCGATCGGTTAACAGCCGATAGCTCTACCACTGAGCTACTGCGGAACAATAAATAGCAGACTTCTTTGATTATAGATAAATTATTACACAAAGTCAACATCTATATACATTCGCAATGTCTGAATGTGGCGTCTTTCCCGACGGCTTTTATAATTTATCATACATACAGAAGTTCGTCAACCGACTTTCTGAATTTTCCCGCCGCATTTTCCACAAACATATTTCTTTGTGTCCATCCTTCTTTTGCGTTCATATTTTTGCGAACAAGTTCCGCACTTATACAAATGAATCGTATTCGGTGTCCGAAGCTTTTGGATCGGCGTGCAGAAACGCGGGGCACCTACTTCCGCAAGCAGCTTTCTGAAATCGTGGTCCCGGTGTTTATAGCCCTTGCCTTCCAGATGCAGATGGTAGTGGCAAAGCTCATGCTTGATAATGCCAATAAGCTCTTCTCTGCCATGCTCCACCCAGTGTTTTGGATTGATTTCGATGTTGTGGGAAGAAAGCATGTACCTTCCCCCTGTTGTACGGAGTCTGTTATTGAACACCGCTTTATGGGTAAATGATTTATGGAAACAGGAAGAAGAAATTTCTTCCACCAGTAATTGAAGTTCATGCTGAGTCATGTTAACACCCTTTATTTAATGACCCGGTCGGCGAACGGGACATTTTATCGTTGCATACATTAGCTAATACCCATACTCCATTATACCGATTAAGGAGGCATGAGCAATGCCATCATGGCTGAAAAATCAGATGATGCGTGCATATCTTGAAAAGAACAGCTATCAGATCAGACTTTTAAATCAATGCTGGTATTTTTACAGGAAAAAACACTGCTGAAAAAGAAGCAGTGTTTTATTTCTGTCGGTTACGATTGATCAGTAAGCATCGTGAGGGAAACCCTTCCCTTGTGAACATCAACCGAATCCACCCAGACCGTAACAACGTCTCCGACACTTACAACGTCGAGCGGATGTTTTACATATTGACGGCTCAGCTTGGAAATATGCACAAGCCCGTCTTGCTTTACACCGATATCGACAAAGGCGCCGAAGTCCACTACGTTTCTGACAGTCCCCTGCAATTCGAGTCCTTTGCTGAGATCTTCAAGCTTCAGGACATTTTTCTTGAGCAGCGGCTTGGAAACCTCATCCCGCGGATCCCTTCCCGGCTGGACAAGCGCATCGCAAATATCTCTCATCGTCAATTCGCCGATCCCGAACTCTTCAGCTGCTGCTTTCAGATCAACCGTCTTTATTTTTTCACTTAACGCTTCACTCCCGAGATCTCCGGCTGTTGCTTTCAATTGCTTGAGAAGACCTGTCGCGACTTTATAGCTCTCGGGATGAATGGCTGTCCGGTCAAGAGGCTGGTCTCCATCCATCACGCGCAAAAATCCAACGGCCTGCTCGTAGGTTTTCGCACCAAGGCGGGGAATGCCTTTCAGCTGTGTCCGGCTTGTAATCTTGCCAAGCTCCTCCCGCTTGTTCACAATGTTCTGCGCAACGGCTTTGGAAAGCCCGGAGACGTACTGCAGCAAAGCGGGTGATGCGGTGTTTACATTCACGCCGACACGGTTTACAACGGTTTCCACTACAAAAGTAAGGGAATCATTTAAATTCCGCTGGCTGACATCATGCTGATACTGGCCGACACCCACTGATTTCGGGTCAATTTTCACAAGCTCCGCCAACGGATCTTGAAGTCTTCTTGCAATGGATACAGCACTCCGCTCTTCTACTTTTAAATCCGGGAACTCTTCCCTCGCCAGGTCAGATGCTGAATACACGCTTGCTCCTGCCTCATTCACGATCAGATAAGCAAGGTCTTTACCCGACTGCTGAATCGCATCTGCGACGAGCTGTTCACTTTCTCTTGAAGCTGTCCCGTTGCCTACAGCAATTACCTCGATCTGATGCTGATCAATCAGCTTCAAGATGGTTTGAATCGCTTCTTCTCTCTTGTTCACCGGAGCGTGGGGGTAGATCACGCCGATATAGAGGACCTTGCCTGTTTCGCTTACGGCTGCGAGTTTGCAGCCTGTCCGATATGCTGGATCCAATCCGAGGACAACCCTTCCTTTCAAAGGGGGCTGCAGAAGAAGATTCTTCAGGTTTTCAGAAAAAATGTGAATCGCTTGTTCATCCGCCTTTTCGGTTAACTCTTTGCGGATTTCCCTTTCAACAGAAGGTTCGATCAGCCGCTTATAGGCATCTTCAATTGCTTCCTCCATCAAGTGCTGGACAGTGGTGTTTCTTGACTTCAGCTCTTTTCTTTTCAGATAACTGATAATCTGGTCTGCCGGAGGAGTGATGGCCGCCCTTAAAATTCCTTCCTTCTCTCCGCGGTTGATGGCAAGGATTCTGTGGGGGGCTGCCTTATGTACAGGCTCTTCGTATTCATAATACATTTCAAATACATTCTTTTCGTCTTTTTCCTGATCCTTAGCTGATGTGACAAGGCTGCCCTTTCTAAAGGTTTGCTCTCTGATCCATTTCCGGTATTCCGGCTCATCCGCAATTCGTTCAGCAGCAATATCCTTGGCTCCTTGAAGGGCATCTTCAGGCGTCGCAACACCCGCTTCTTCATTAATAAATTCGAGCGCCTTCTTTTCAGGGGCTTCTGAAGCAGGCAGCTTCATCATCCACTGCGCCAGCGGCTCCAGGCCTCTCTCCTTCGCAATCGCTGCTTTTGTACGGCGCTTTTGCTTATAGGGTCTGTATAGATCCTCTACTTGCTGAAGTTTTACAGCAGACCCGATCTCTTTTTTCAGCTCTTCAGTCAGCTTGCCCTGCTCTTCGATCAACCTGAGAACTTCCCCTTTCCGGCTCTCAAGGTTTTGCATATACTGCCATGCTTCTGAGATCTCTTTAATCTGGACCTCATCCAGCGCACCCGTCTGTTCCTTGCGGTAACGGGCAATAAAAGGGACTGTATTCCCTTCATCAAGCAGCTGAATTACACTCCTCACCTGCTTTAAGGGAATAGATAAAGATTCTGTCATTGCTTTAAGTAAACGTTCCTGGTTTTCCATACGTCTCCTCCGGTTAGCGGGATGACTCTATCATAGCAAAAAACCTTAAAGGATTTACAGCACATGTGCCATCTCATAATAAAAAGCCGCCCAAATTCCAGTTAGAAAATTTGGCCGGCTATATAAGTCAGATCATCGTCCCGCTCTTTCGTAAAAGGCTCAAGGAAAGTGGAAATTTCCTCGATTGTTTCATGATTTTTAAGCAGTGATTTAATGGCTGTGATTTTTAGTCCGTCTGAATGGATAATGAATTTAGCGCCTGATTGGTAGGAATAGCTGCTGATTTTATATTTTTGGGGTTTGCCTGACATATAACCGAGGATTGGCAGAGGATATACGAAATCTCCTGAAGGGTTATGCATGACAAAACGTATATTTCCGACAGATCCATAGGTCAGCTGCTGATCTGCGAAGGTCATCTTAAAGATCCCGACTGTAGCTCCCCGCTTTTCTTTAAGAGCGGTGTTGCACTTTTCCAGCAGCTGGCCGACCTCTTCTTCATGACAGCATTTGACCAATTCGGTTATGACCTGGGAAGATTCATGAGCTAATTCACCGCTCCCAAGCCCGTCAGCCAGCACACATATAAAATAATCCTCTGTGGTCGTCATAAAAAAACTGTCTCCGCAGAGGGATTTTCCCTTTTTTTGAAGTTGGAAGGCCAAAGCGCGGACCTTTTCATTTGTTACCCTTTCGATCATTGATAATACTCCAATGATTTATCGGCAGCCAGCGCTTCCTTCAGCTTATGAATCGCTCTCCGCTGAAGCCTGGAAACATGCATCTGTGAGATGCCGAGTTCTTCTCCAGCTTCTTTCTGGCTTTTGTTTTCAATAAATGTAAGCTGGATAATCTGCTTTTCACGATCTGATAGAACATGAAGCACACTCTCAAGCATCATCCGCTGATTGACACGTTCAAATCCGTCATCCTGGGAACCGACAATATCAAGAATGGTAACTGTGCTTCCATCCGGGTCGGCCTCAATGGAATGATCAACAGACAGAGCCTGATAGCTTTTGCCCATTTCCATCGTTTCCAGCACTTCTTCTTCCGTTACCTCAAGGTATTCTGCTATCTCGTATACTCTCGGGGACCGCTGAAGGTTATTTGTTAACTCATCTACAGCCGCTTTGATTTTCGGTCCGAGCTCCTTGATTCTCCTCGGAACATGCACACTCCATGTTTTATCCCGCAGGAACCGCTTGATCTCCCCGATAATCGTAGGAATCGCAAATGCTTCAAATGATTTTCCGACCTCAGAATCGTACCTTCTGATTGCTCCAAGCAATCCGATCATTCCCACCTGAAGCAGATCCTCATGAAAGCTTTTACCGCGCGAATACTTTTTGGCAAGGGTCTCTACCAGTCCTCTGTAATGATGCACCAGATCAGTCTGGGCTTGATCATCCTGAGTCTTCTGGTAAGCGGCAATCAGGTCGTTTACCTGGTCCTTAGTTAGCTTCGTAGTTTGTGATGGTTGTGTCATGATTCACCCGCTCCCCGTTTAAGAACTTGGTTAAAAACACGGTGACTCCAGTGCTGATCTGCACCCGGACCTCATCCATGAGCGTTTCCATCAAGTAAAGGCCTAACCCTCCTTCCGGAAGGGAATCAACGCTGGAATTTGAAGAGTAAGGACCGAGTTCCTTTTTCTTTTCTTCGAAATTGAAACTTTGCCCAGTATCGGAAACCATTACTTCAAGGCGGTCTTCATACAGACCAAAACCGATATTCACTTCACCTTTATCAACATTTTTATAGGCATGCTGCACAGCATTTGTGCACGCTTCGCTTGTGGCAATTTTCAAGTCTTCAATTTCATCGTAGGAATAACCCATGCGGCTCGCAATCCCCGATAGCGTCAGGCGGACGATGCCTACGTATTCGGGTCTTGCAGGAATTTTCATTTCAATGTAATCCACTACTGAACTCATTGTACCCCACCCTCTGCTTTTGATGAAATATCGATGATGTCATTTAGACCCGTGATTGTAAAAAGTCTTTCAAGCCGGTCTGACAGTTCTACAAGGCGCAATTCTCCATCATTTTTCCTTACGTTTTTCAGAAGGCCTACGAATACTCCAAGACCTGTACTGTCCATATACGAAACATCGCGAAGACTTATCGTCAGCTGGGGATTGCTCTGCTCAGCAAGAGGAAGCAGCTCTTCTCTCAGTTTAGGCGCCGTATATGCATCTATTTCACCTGCTACAGTGACTTTTGTTAAATCGTTCATATTTTCGATAACTGTTTTTAAATTCATTATCCATTCACCTCAGACTTGACGTATTATGCTATGGTTTTTTACCCGAATCATTTGGCAGTTAAACCTTCCGCCGGATGATGATCAGTGTAAAATCATCCCTCAGCTGGAAATCCTGCATAGTCAAAAATTCCTTATAAATTGAGTCGGCTATTTTCTGTGCCGGAAGATGGCTATATTTTGTGATCATATCTGTAATCTCTTGTCTTTCAATAAAACCGTCCGAAGAACGGCTCTCTGACACTCCGTCTGAGAAGAGGATAACCATGTCCCCTTCTTCAATCTGCTTGTCATACTGCCTGTATTTGACGTTCTGGTCCACACCGAGGACGAGGCCTTTAGCATCAAGGTCCTGGAATGTATTATCTTTCCTGGAGAAGTAAAAACCCGGTTCATGGCCGGCTGATGCAAAAGAGAATAAATGCGTGTGCAAGTCATACATCCCATAAAACATGGTGATGAACATGCTTGGATCCACATTCTGTTCTACTACCCGATTCAAATTTTCCAAAACATAGCCCGGTTCCTTCCGGGACTCAGGGAGGCTGTCCATCGTGTATTTGATCATAGACATGCAGAGAGCAGCAGGAATGCCTTTTCCGATTACATCGGCAAGAGCAATACTGATATGGTTCTCATCCTGAACAAAATGATGATAGTCCCCGTTCATTTGCTTGGACGGAATACTGACCGCTCCAATGTCCAATTCGTCACAAATCGGAATCTTCGTTTCAAGGAGCGTCTGCTGGACATTCGCTGCAATTTCAATTTCTGACTTGATTTCAAGCTGCTTGTCCCTTAGGATCTGATGCTCCTGATAAGCAAGTCCATAGCCCACCATCACCTCAAGCAAAAAATCCAAAGAACTCAGTACATCTTCCTTCGTATCCGGGAACAGGTCCTGCAGAACCTTCCGGTGAATGCTCACAATTTCCTCTGGGGGAATTTGCTGCTGCAGGGTCTGTCTGCTGAATTTCTGCCCTTGGTACAAAGCGGTCTCTGTTAGTTCATTTATATAGTTATGAAGTAATTCTTTGTACTTTGATTCGATCACTTCTTTAAATTCCATAAAGGCCAGCCTCCTAGCGAAGCCATTTGACCGCACGAATGTCGGTCCCTTCTCCAGCAGCAGACTGAATGTTGAATTCATCCATCAGTCTTTTTACACCTGGCAACCCGGCCCCAAGCCCCCCTGAAGTAGAAAAGCCGTCTTCCATTACCTTTCTGATATCAGGAATTCCAGGACCACTGTCAATGGCTATTATTTTCAATCCTCTTTTTCCGTATTCTTCGATTTGCTCGATGCATAGCTGACCCTGGCCGGCATATAGATAAATATTCCTTGCGAGCTCAGAAATCGCTGTGGTGATCCTTGCCTGGTCCACCGTGCCGAAGCCAAGCTCTTTGGCTACATTGCGCCCCAGCTGCCGGGCTGCTACAATGTCCCATTCTGTTACGATATTAACGCAGGATTGGTTGTCCATTGGCTATTCCCCCAATTCCTGCTGCAGCGTCTCTAGTCCTTTTTCTAAATCTAGTGCTGTCTTTACATCTTCAAGCTGTATGCCCAATTCGATCAGAGTAATGGCAACAGCCGGCTGGATGCCAGTCAGCACCACAGCTGCACCCATCAATTTAGACATCCCGATAACGTCTCCCAGTACTTTTGCGATAAAAGAATCAATAACATCCACAGATGTTAAGTCAATAACTACGCCGTTTGCGCCGGTTTCGTGAATCTTATGCAGCAGATCCTCCTGAAACTGAAGCGCTGTCTGGTCATCAAGCTCCCACTGAATGGAAATAAGGAGACAGTCTTTTAATTTGAGAATGGGTATTCTAGGCGTTCTCATTCTAATTCCCCCGTTGAAACAATATTTCGATCTGTCATTTCCAAGGCAGCTTCAATGCCTTTTTGCAGTGAATTTTTCGTTGTGATTTGATTCAGATTAATGCCCAGGTTCACAATTGTCTGGGCAATTTCAGGACGGATCCCTACCAGGAGGCATTTCGCCCCGACTAGCCGGACTGCTTCGGATGCCTGGATAATATGGTGGGCTACCATTGTATCGACAACCGGAACACCTGTAATATCAATCAGCACTACCTCAGAGCGGTGCTTCACCACTCCGTCCAGCAGATTTTCCATAATACGCTTTGCTCTTTCTGTATCAATCGTGCCCACAAGAGGCATAACGGTTATATTTTCAAAAACAGGAATAAGCGGTGCAGACAATTCCTGAAGGGCTATTTTTTGAAGCGAAACAGTTCTTTCCCAGGAGGAAGCATATTCAAGCAGCAGCTGCTCCGTTAGAGGAGAAACCTTTTGATCGAATTGCCATACAAGCTTCATCTTGTCCTCTTCGGAAGAATGCTCTGTCATTTTATTAAAAATCAGAAGCCCGAGTTTTTTGACCCCTTTTGTAATAAAAGTCATTGACCACCCCGACTGGACAATGCGGGATGTAAAGTCAGAGAGCAGCTGGTCTGCCTCTTCGGTGCTGCCCTCCATATATTGAATAAGAATTCCGATGAATTCCTGAGCTGTCTGTCTGTATACAGCATCAGACACAAAATCCGAATACTTCCGGTCATCGAGCTCCTTCAGCGCAAGATGCCACTCTTCCTGGATCTCGATCTGATTCTCGTGCAAAAACGATAAAATCGAATTGTTCTCAAGATTCAAGCCTGTCCCCCCTGTTCCCTGAACGGATTAAAATACACTGCCCCTATTATACCTATTTATGTAAACAAAAAAAAGGAATGTGCCGGTTAAACTTCGCTTCCAAGTTATGGTCTTTCTCCTGAATCCTTCTGTGCCGGACGATTCACTTCTTATTATAAAACAAAAAGGAAGCTGCCGTGCATAGCAACTTCCTTTTTATTTTTGATTATTCGATTAAAAATCAATAAGTCCGAGGCTTATCTGCAAGGCTTCATCCACTTTATCCATCATTTCATCGTCAAGGTGAGTGATCTTGTCCGTCAGTCTCTGTTTGTCTATGGTCCGGATCTGCTCAAGCAAAATAACGGAATCCCGTTCAAACCCATAGCGCTTCGCGTCAATTTCGACATGTGTCGGCAATTTTGCCTTTTGGATCTGGGCTGTGATTGCAGCAACGATGACAGTCGGACTAAATCGGTTCCCTATGTCGTTTTGAATGATTAAAACTGGACGGACGCCTCCCTGTTCAGAACCAACCACAGGTGATAAATCAGCAAAATAAACGTCGCCGCGTTTTACAATCAAAGGATCAACCTCCGCTTACTAAGCGGTCTACGGTATGATCAGCCTCTGATTCTGCCATGAAAGCTTCGGAAGCAATATTGAGGTTAATCTTGGCCATCTCCATGTATCCGCGTCTCATGGATTCACGAATTTGGCGTTTTTTGCGTTCACGAAGATACATTTTTGTCGCCTGATAAATAAGCTCGCTTCGATTTCCGTTCTCTTGTTTGACAAGACTGTCCAATTCTGACACTAATGTCTGCGGTAAGCGGATCATAATTTCAGTCGTTGCGCTGGATTCAGACACAAACATACACCTCCACCAAACTTGCACACCCGTTATTCCATTCCATAGTCAATCATACCATCATTATATCCGGAAGCAAACTATTTTCTAAATAATCTCTTAACGGAATGCGTATGATATCCGCAGGTTTATCGGCTTTCAGAATGAAAAACGCTCTGAATAATCGGGTTCCTAACATCCATTATACTCTTATTTCGCAAAAACATACGAGGGACACGGGACGACAGAATGCAAGGAACTTCGTAGTTAATCGTATCAAGTCTTTCTGCAACTTCGTCCATCGTGATGGACTCTTCAGACTGGCTGCCGATCAGTGTCACCTTCGTACCGGTTTCCATTCTCTCCGGCAGCCGGATCATGCATTGATCCATGCAGATTCTGCCGATAATTGGCACTCTTTTCCCCTCTGCAATCACCTCGGAATCTTTCAGCCGGCGGATCCAGCCGTCCGCATAGCCAACCGGCAGCGTCCCGACCCATTCCTCTTCATCTGCCGTATATACAGCCCCGTAGCTGACACTTTCGCCCTTTGCCAGTTTTTTAACATGAACGATCTTTGTATGAAGGGACATCGCCTCTTTGAGCTCATATGGCAGACTTTTTTTCAGCTCGGAAGATGGCGACAGCCCGTACATTGAAATTCCAAGTCTGACTGTATTAAAGATTTTGTCTTTAAAACGAAGGCCTGCCGCGCTGTTGGCACAATGTACCATCAGCCCGCTGCAGTCAATGCCCGCAAGCATCTGCCGGAATCGCTCAAACTGCCGGTCCGTATAGTCAGACTCAGGCTCATCCGCCGCTGCAAAATGCGTATAAATTCCGCGGAACTGCAGGACTTCCGACTTCCGGGCAAGCTCAACAGCCTCATCCAGCTCTTCTTTCTCCGTCAAACCGAGCCTGCCCATCCCCGTGTCCACTTTAATATGCACATCCATTGTTCCGTTTCGAACATGCTTCTCTGCTTCCATCAGCCACTCCAGCGAAACAGCCGTAAGCGTCAGTTTGCTGTCAATGCAAAACTGGACATCCTCCGGCCGGGAAGCGCCAAGCACAAGAATCGGCGCTTCCACTCCCTTCTGCCGTAAAGCCACAGCCTCATCCACAAAGGCAACCGCCAGCATCTCGGCTCCTGCCTGAAGCGCCGTTTCTGCAACCTCCGCATCACCATGCCCGTATGCATTTGCCTTCACCACAGCGATTACCCGCCCATCCGGACCAAGATGGCGTATCATGCTCTTTACATTATATTCAATCGCATCCAAATCTATTTCTGCCCACGTATCACGATAAAAGGGTTGCTCCTGCATCAGCATTCATCCTCCGGAAAAATTAAATCTATAAAAGATTATCCGGTTTTGGACGGGGAGTTGTCAAACACAGAAGAAAGTGGCTGACATGAGGCTGGATAGGTGGCGGTTTACATTAGGCCGGACCTGTCCCGCTATGCTTTAAAGCAGCAGGGGACAGAGGGACGCCGCTGCGAGCCCGTGTGCGGGAAGGGGTTTCAGGGATGGTGCCGGAGCTTTCGTACAGCAGAGATCGCGGGGACTGACCCCTCTGGGATACCCGTCCGGCAACCAGGATACACAATAGCACCCGCCTTCTCCCCACAAAAAAACTGACCTCCAAAGGTCAGTTTTTTCGCATTACTTAGCTGTCTGTCCCTGTACGGAGCGGGCGGTGTTCATCAGTTCGTCCGGAGTCATGTCTTCAGAGGCAATCATGTATTCGACTCCGTCGGCAGTCCAGGTGATGGAGTTTTCCGTGATGGCGCCTACTGTAAAGCCGAGGTCTGCCGGATCACCATTGACGGTTACGGCATTGGCAGATGGAGCGGCGGCGGCTTTTTCCTGGATCAGGGTGAAGTTCTTTTCACCTGCAAAGGTCATGACCACGCGCTTGCCGTTATCGGTTTTCAGCTCTTTTTCCTGGATCAGCTTCACGCCTTCTGGCATTTCCATCGGATATTTGACCGCGAACGGCTTATTATCAACTGGTGCTGTGGCAGGTAGGTCCATCATGCCGAAAGACATGTTCTTTTCCATATTGAAGGAGTCCTTGTCAAAGGATGGATTAAATTCAAAGTCTTTAAATTCCACAGTTACAAGTGCGTTCCGGTCCGGATCCATGACTTTAACACTTGCAGGGGACAAGTCATTTTTATTAAAGGTGATTTCCTGCATCGGAAGCATGGAATTGTTCTGATAGTTCGTTTTGGTTTCAAAGACGTATTGCTTTTCTGTTGCCTTGAACACGGCTGCCTTATCCTTGATCACATCATTTACAAGTGATTCGAACAGGTAAGCCTGGCTGCTGTTTTTCGGCCAGTCGCTCTGAAAACGGAAGCTTTTGTTCAGTGACGGTGTAAGGACGTAGACCCCTTCTTCGTTTCGTAAGATCATCTGGCTTTGTTCTTTGGCCGGATTTTTGAGGTTAACGCGGTAAAAGGATGGCTCCTTGTACCAGATTTCCACATCATATACTTGCGGCTCGCTTCCTGTCTGCAGTGTCATTTTCGCTTTTGTTTTGTAGCTTTGAAGATCTTCTACCTTTTTATCCAGCCCTTTCACTACATCGGTCTGCGATTTATTTCCGCATGCAGACATTAAAAAAACAGCCATCAGCCCTACAAGCAATAAACATAAGCTTTTTTTCACCCGTTTTCAGCCCCTTTGTATTGTCTAAGCAGGAGGAAAAACACTTGTCTCCCTCATTCCGATACAAATATATGACACAGGTTGGGTGAATATGCAGACTAGCTTGACAGGCTTTCCATAATGATTTGGGCGGCTGCGTACTCTTTCGTATGTGTGATGGAGACATGGATTTTCATCTTTTCAAAGCCAGTGGCGATGACCTCCGGCGCTCCATTGCTTCCTTTTACCACCTGAAAATCATGGAAGCTTAATGCGCCGCCAATTCCTAACCCGGTGGCTTTTGCGAACGCTTCTTTACAGGCAAATCGGCCTGCCAGAAATTCTGTTTTTCGCAGACCGGCAAGCTTTTCGTAAACGGCAAGCTCCAGCTCTCCGAGAATACGGTCCGGAAACCTGGGCTGCCTCTCCTCCAGTCTGCGGATCCGCTTAATCTCCACTATATCCATACCGATGCCGGCAATCATGTAATCTTCCTCTCTCATCAGTACTAATCCCTGTGTCCCTCCATATAAATGGAAATAAATAAGGAAAGGGGCGGGCCCTGTGTTTACACGGACAGAAACTTTTTCAGAATTTCTTTCTAAATATCCGGTTACTTCTTCTATTGCCGCTATTCATACAGCCTTATGGCTGGTCTTTCTTCTCCCGTTTAAAGATGCTGCTTACTGGTTTTCAGAAATTGACGGATTTAATTCAGCTATTCTTGCAGGAGAGTGGTGGAGGCTTGTGACCCCTTTATTTCTCCATGCAGGCTTTTCCCATCTTTTTTTTAATACGGTTTCTCTCATTCTTTTTGCTCCAGCTCTTGAACAGATGCTTGGCAGATGGAAATTCAGTCTCCTCTATTTGCTTGCCGGCGTTGCCGGGAATGCCGCTACCTTATTGCTTCTGCCGGGCAGCTACAGCCATGTGGGGGCGTCCGGAGCCATCTTCGGATTGTTCGGCGCCTATCTGTTTGCTGCTTTTTTCAGAAAAGGAAAAATCAGCCCAGTAAATGTACAGATTCTTTCTATCATTGTTGCCCTCAGCTTTGTTACTTCACTCCTGTCTCCATCCATTAATCTGACAGCGCATCTTTTTGGCGGAGTGGCTGGGTTCGCATTGGGACCGATCCTTTTTCAAAAAGAAGCGTTTGTCCACTATACGTACTACAGTGTTGCTAGCCGGAGCAGATCAGTCAGCCGGACCTTGCCAGTCTGGATGGTGATCCTCTTTATCCTTGCGGTGATCGGGGTTTTCTACATGTTTTTTTAAGCCGGAATACCAGTCATACAGACGTTCCGCTTCAGCAAACTCCAGATCCCTCACAGCAAACTGAGCACCCAGGCTGCTGGACATGACCGCTGCTTTAACCGTTGCCAGTTCTCCTGATTGCTGGAAAAGATTTTGCTGCAATTGAAACTGCTGCATCCTCTTCTTTGGCAGAATGACGGATATTCTGGAAATCGCTCTCATATGAAGGGTCAGCTGCTTTCCTTCTAAATGATAGCCTGCATCCCGGTAAGCCATATAGCCAAATAACAAAAAGAGTGGCAGGAGCAGGAGGGAGAAAAGACCCCATCCAGGGAATAAAAAGATGAGGATCCCTGCCGGAATCAGAGAGGGCCAGACGTACCGGATGATGTACTTTCGCATCGCCCTCTTCGGAACCGGAATTTTTTCGCTGCTGTATGCATATTGGGGCAGAAATTCCTTCAGCAGCGATTCAGCTCTCTCCTTTTTCACAAACGGGAAAATCGCTGCCGAAAGACCATCCTTATCTTCTTTTCCGCCTGCACAAATCAGCTGAACTGTCGCATACCCAAGCGGCTGTCTCAGAGGATTCTCCGTTATTTTCACGGCCTGAATACGCTTAACAGGGATCGTAAGCTGTTTTTTTTCGAGCAGACCCCGTGAAATCACTAGATCATCTCCTGATTTCACAAGGGAAAAACGCGCATATTTCAGCAAAATTCCGGCCATGGAAAGAAGCCATGCCGCCAGAAAACCGATAAAAATTAGCAGAGCAAGAAACGGGACGCTCGAATGGATCAGGAACTCAAACCGGCCCAGGATCCTGTCGATCGGGAGCAATTCATCCACCTGTGAGCCAAATGCGAAAACAGCCGAAAGAATAACCCCTATCCCGCTGCTTGTCGCTGCTCCGATCATCAGTTCCTTTTGAGACATTTTATACGTTTTCTCAGGAGCTGAACCGGCCTCTTCTGCCTCTTTCCTTTGTGTGCCAAGCAGTTGCTTCCGTTCGTATAGGGCTTCTTTTATGGCAGCTGCTTCTCCCTTTGAGATTGCGGTCAGCTCGATTTCAGCTTCTTTCCCTCCGCTTGCCGTTTCAATTTCGAGGCGGACAAGCCCGAACATCTGCTGAACGATTCCTGCTGTTGTGTTAATGGTTTGTACCCGTTCAACCGGCACATAACGGCGCTGTTTTACAAACAGCCCCTGCTCAATCCGCAATTCATCCTCTTCAATGCGGTATGTAAACTTCAGCCACTTCATCAAGCCGAAAGCCGCCAGGAGAAGCAAAAACAAGCCGGCCCCTCCGTACAGCAAGGCTCCGAGCAAGCCATCGGCACGGTTGGCAAAAATAAAGATTCCAAGCGGAATAATCATCTCTTTCAGCGATTTAAGAAAATGGATAAGGACCGTTGCCGGATGCAGGCGCTTCGGATCAGACATCATCGTCACTCACCCTTGCCAGACGGGAGATCGAATCTCTCAGCCTGTCTGCTTCCTCCATATCGAGGGCAGGGATCTCATGCTTCGTCGCAGCAGTCGAGATCTCAACAGAGGAAAGCTTATATTTCCTAAGGAGCGGGCCCTGTTTCGTATCCACATGCTGGACCCGGACCATCGGGATAATCGTCCTCTTGACCGTCACCCATCCATACTGAAGATCAATCTCCTGTTCATGCACCTCATATCTCCAAAATCGCTGCCGGTACAACGGAATAAGCCAGCCATAAAACACAGCAATCAAAATGGCAGCAGCTGCCCCTCCGGCAGCCAGCCACATCGGCCAACTCTGCCAAAATACAAGCAGCCAAAGAGCGGCATCGAGCAATGCGAATACCCCTGCTGTAATCATCCCCGTGATTTGCCAGACAGTCTTTGCTTTCATGCTGATCTGATTCCCCGGTTTCTCTCTCACATCCAACTCCCCCTTACGAATTTCTTTACAACGGCCAATCTGATGACCTTTTCTGATTACAGGTACTAAACAATACGGCAGAAGCAGGAAAAAGTTTCATATCTACTGATAAGTATAAAGGGAATCCCGCTTATTTAAAAATGAAGGCGGATTTTTTTATTAGGCAGCAGCTTAACCCCAGCGGTTTTGAGGGCTGCAGGGCGGTGTCTGCAAAATAAAAACAGCACCTGCATGAACAGGTGCTGTTGAATGGATCAGTTAGAGTAAGCTTTGTTTTTGCCGCTGTTGCTGCTGCCGCCGCTTCTTCTTTGCTGGCCGCCGCGCCCTTTGTCGTTGTAAGAGCGGTTGCCGCCTTTGTAGCCTTCACGACGGTTGCGGCTGCCGCCTTTGTAGCCGCCGCCTGAGCCTTTTCCGCCGCCGCCGCGTTTTGAGAATGCAGGCGGTTCATCGGTAAGCTTAATTGGTGTTTGGTCCGGTTCTTTTGTCATCAGCTTGATAACTGCTGCTACTACAGATTCAGCGTCGAATTCTTCAAGCAGCTGGGATGCTGCTTTGCTGTAGTAAGACAAGTTGCCTTCTTCGATGAGGGAACGGATTTTTTCCGCTGTCATCGTTTGCTGGCCTTCAAGAGCCTGATCAAGAGTCGGAGCATTCATTTTGTCCATTTTGCGTTTTGTCGTACGTTCGATGCTTTTCAGCATATCCATTTCACGGGAAGTGATGAATGTCATCGCCATTCCTGTTTTTCCAGCACGGCCTGTACGTCCGATACGGTGTACATAGCTTTCCGGATCCTGAGGCACATCGAAGTTGTAGACATGGGTTACACCGGAAATATCAAGTCCGCGGGCAGCTACGTCTGTTGCAACGAGTACATCGATGCTGCCGTTTTTAAACTTGCGAAGAGCAGACATTCTGCGGGCCTGGCTCAAGTCGCCATGGATTCCTTCAGCTGTGTATCCGCGAAGGTTCAATGCTTCTGTAAGCTCATCGACACGGCGTTTTGTACGGCCGAACACGATCGCAAGCTCAGGAGATTGAATATCCAGCAGACGTGTCAGAACATCAAACTTCTGTTTTTCGTGAGTGTTGATGTAAAATTGCTGAATGTTTGGTGTTGTTACTTCTTTGGATTTCACTTTAACAAGTTCAGGGTTCTGCATGAAACGCTCAGCAATGCGGCGGATCGGATCCGGCATTGTAGCGGAGAACAGCAGGGTTTGGTGCTCAGCCGGTACATTTGAAAGGATGGATTCGATATCTTCGATGAATCCCATGTTCAGCATTTCATCTGCTTCATCAAGAACAACTGTATGAACGCCGTCAAGCTTCAACGTTTTGCGGTTGATGTGGTCAAGCAAACGTCCAGGTGTTCCAACGATGATATGAGGGTTTTTCTTCAGCGCACGGATCTGACGGCTGATGTCCTGTCCTCCATAGATTGGAAGCACGCGGGAACGCTTGTAGTAGCTAAGCTTGAAAAGCTCTTCTGATACTTGAACAGCAAGCTCCCGTGTCGGTGCAATGATAATGGATTGGATGTTTTGGTTTTCAGGGTCGATTTTCTCGATCAGCGGCAATCCGAAAGCAGCGGTTTTACCTGTTCCTGTCTGTGCCTGGCCAATAATGTCTTTACCTTGAAGACCCAATGGAATGGTCTGTGCCTGAATGGGAGTCGCTTCTTCGAAACCCATTTTGTTGATTGCCTTCATAAGATTTTCGCTTAAACCTAATTCTTGAAACTTTGTATTCAAATTTATTCATACTCCTTTATTTATCCAGTCTTTTCAGACTTAGTTATAGTCTTCACAGACTTTAGTTTCAGTTTCATTCTTCTTTACGAAGCCCGTAAACACTTAAATTTAATCATAGCACGTAATAGGAATGAAAACAATGATTCATAAAAACCTTATTTAAACCTTTTCTGTTTCATATTGCCTGATGCCTAAAAAAGCGGCTGTTTCTTTCGCCAGTTCTTCGAAGTCTTCCCCATGGCAGACAAGGTGGGTCGAGGCAGGGAGAAAACAAAGCTTTTTCTCCTTCGAGCCGATCGTTCGATACAGGTAATGAGCGCTTTTCATCGGGACGATCCCATCACATTCCCCTTGGACAATCAGAACCGGTATTGTGATTTCCGGAAGTCTGGGCTTCGTATATTTAACAAGCTTCCGGAATTGGAGAGTGGATAAAATTGGCGTTTCCGTTATTTTTTTCCTGTAGCGGAGATACACTTCATTTTCATTCAGCGTACCTTTCATCCCATCTTCAATTACAAGCCGGATGTCCTTGATCACCTGCCGGGGGTTCACATAGTATGCGGCAGCGCTCAGCAGCACGAGCTTTTTCACCGGATATTTTGTCGCCAGATAGGATGCAATCATGCCTCCCATCGAAAAGCCTGCGATGTAGACCTCTTCACATGCTTCCAGCAAATCCGCCAGTTCATTCTCTGCACACTCGATCCACCTTTGGAAAGCCACTCCTCTAAGGGCACCTGGCTGATCGTGGCCAGGGAGACACGGAATCCGGATATCCCACTTCGTATGCTCTTTGACAAATTCGGCCAGCGGCACCACTTCATCCGGAGCCCCCGTAAAACCATGAATAAACAAACAGCCTTTCATCTCCTCAGCTCCTGGTTTTGGGTCTTTATAATACAGCTTACCCGCTCAGGAGGAATCGAAAAGACAAATTTTTGTTATTTTTTACATTTACTCAGACAGAGCTGAAACAACTTCCTCGAGTCTCATGCCTCTGGATGCTTTTACAAGGAAAAGATCTCCTTGTTGCGCAAATTCTTTTACGGCCTGAATAAGTTTTTCTTTATCCAAAAAACTTTTTATTTGATCTTCCTGAAGGTTCTTTTTGGCACCCTCAGCAATAAAGGCTCCGAGCTTGCCATAAGTAAACACATAGCTCGAGCGTGCTGTGATCGCTTCCCCTGTCTCTTCATGAAATGCCTCTTCCCGGTCACCGAGCTCAAGCATATCCCCAAGGATCAGAATTCGGCGGGAATAGCCTTCCAGGTCCTCCGCAAGCCTGATGGCTGCTTTCATGGACGTGGGGCTTGCATTGTAGGCATCATTAATGACCGCCCAGCCCCTCTCGGTTTTGGCCAGCTCAAGCCGCATAGCCGTCATAGCCAGATTCTCAAGTCCCTTACTAATCATTTCATCATTCAGGCCAAAGCTTCTTGCGACAGCAATCGCCGCAAGGGCATTCCAGACATTATGCTTTCCGAGAACAGGAACGCTGAACCTGCTGCCCTCAGGCTGGACAGTAAATTCGACCCCGGATTCTGATTGATGAAAATCGGCCGGATAAAGATCATTCCGGTCTGTTTCCCCAAACGTCACGGTTCTTCGATTAACAGCAGGCACTCTCTCTCTTAACAGCGGCTCGTCACCGAAGTAATACAAGGTGCCTTCTTCTTTCAAACCAATGGCAATTTCAAGCTTCGCCTCAGCAATTCCTTCCCTTGAACCGAGATCCATCATATGGGATTCACCAATGTTCGTAATCACCGCTGCATCCGGACGGGCGAGCTTTGATAGAAGCTCAATTTCTCCTTTTGAGCTCATCCCCATTTCAAGAACCACTGCCTCCGTGTCCTCAGGCATTGCCAGAAGCGTAAGCGGGAGTCCGATATGGTTGTTAAAATTACCCTGTGTTTTATGTACCTTAAAAGATGCTGACAGGGCGGAAGCCAAAAGATCTTTCGTTGTCGTTTTGCCATTGCTTCCTGTAACTCCGGCAACTTTAACGTTCAGCTGCTCTTTGTATGTTTTTGCAAGCATCTGAAGCGCCGCGAGTGTGTCATCTACATAGATAACGGGTACATCTTGAGGCGGGTTGTGCTCATTTTTCGCCCACAGGATTGCAGCAGCCCCTTCAGCTAATGCTTTATCCGCAAAACGATGGCCGTTAAAATTGTCTCCGGTAATCGGGACGAATAAAGAACCTTTCCGGATGCTTCTGGAATCAGTGGAGATGCCATCGATCTCAATTGTTTCAAATGACTGGGCCAGGCCTTCCCCCCCTGACATATCCTGAATTTCCGCTAATGTACGCTTAATCATGTTCAGCTGTTCCCTCCTTTTAAATCGGCACAGGCCGGCATTCCGGACTCTGCTGCTGCAGAGGCGGAATCAGCCGACCCTTATCCATTAAAACGTATGTTTAATTTGCTGTTTTTCTTCATGCCGTTCAATTCCAAGCTGGACTAGTGCTTCAATCAGCTCAGGGTATTCAAGTCCTGTATGTTTCCATAGAAGCGGGAACATGCTGAACGGAGTAAAGCCGGGCATGGTGTTTACTTCATTGATCAGCGCTCTGCCATCTTCCGTAAGGAAAAAGTCCGCTCGAACGAGTCCTGCACCGTCAATGGCTTTAAATGCTGTGATAGCCATCATTTCGATGAGTGCATATTCTTCTTCTGTGACCGAAGCCGGAATCATCATTTCCGTATCCCCGTCCACATATTTTGCCTTGTAATCATAGAACTCTTTTTTAGGAGCAATCTCGCCGGCTACTGAGCATTTAGGGTTATCGTTTCCAATAACGCCAATTTCAATTTCACGTCCGATAATCGCTTCTTCCACAATGATTTTACGGTCATAAGAGAAAGCTTCTTCGAAAGCCGCTTCAAGCTCTTCCCGGTTTTTGCACTTACTGATCCCAACGCTTGAACCAAGGTTCGCCGGCTTAACGAAACACGGGTATCCGATGCCGCTCTCCACTTTTGCAAAAGCCGCTTCCGGATCTTTTTTCCATTCACTGCGGATAAGCCATACGTATCCTGCCTGGGCAAGGCCAGCCTGGGCAAACAGGTTTTTCATTGTTACTTTATCCATTCCTGCCGCTGAGGAGAGGACTCCGTTGCCCACATAAGGAATATTCATCATCTCGAGCATTCCCTGAATCGTTCCGTCTTCTCCATTCGGTCCATGAAGAAGCGGGAAAATCACATCAAATGGCTGCTCTTCGGCAGAACCTGGTGTATTGGATGGAAACAGCTCCTTATTCAAGGACATCGGCAAAACAGCTTCACTTTCTGCTGCACCGAGCCGGAGCGCTGCCACTGTCGTAGCAGGCTCATCAAGCCGCGCTCCCCTGACCCATTCCCCTTTTTCCGTAATGTAAATGGGATGGATTTCAAATTTCTCCATATCAAGTGCCCGGATAACTGCCATAGCAGTCTGCAGGGAAACTTGGTGTTCTGCTGATTTACCGCCGTATACAAGTCCTAACTTAATTTTCACGATATATATCCCCCTCAAAGATCAGGTGCGTCTTTTTTATTCACTCTAACCATTTTATCATTTCCCGGTGATTTTGTTGTAGAGTTTTCTTCTATACCCTTCGCCAGCCTTCCATATTTTCTGCAAGAAGAAATAGTCGTTAATTCGCGAAATTTGTATTACACTATGATGGGAGGGATGACAAAATGGAAAGAATTACAACAACCGAACAGTTTGATCAGCTTATTTCAGGCAATCAGGAAGTGCTTATTAAATTTTTCGCAGACTGGTGCCCTGACTGTACGAGAATGAATTTCTTCATAGATGAGATCCTTGAAGAATACAGTGCCTATCAATGGTTTGAGATCAATAAAGATGAATTACCCGAAATCGCCGAGAACTATCAGGTAATGGGCATCCCAAGCATTCTTATTTTTAAGAATGGGGAAAAGAAGGGTCATCTGCACAGCGCAAATGCGAAAACACCTGACCAGGTCAGGGAATTTTTGTCGGAAAACCTATCATGACATACAGCCCGGGACCGTCAGCTCCCGGGCTGTTTTTTTGGCTGAAGCAGGCTATTGCTTCTGAACGATGGGTAAAAATAAGCCATCTAGCTATGAAGGAACTGGCCGAAACACATGAACAGGTACGTGACGATTACGATGCCGGCACAATTCAGTCTGCACATTTCGTTAAAATGGATGATTATTTTCCAGGAAATAATTCATTGTGCTGTATTTCGACCTCTCAATCTTGACAAAAAGACCGTTCAGACATATGATCGATTTAACTAAAAATTCACTCTTATCCAGAGAGGCGGAGGGACATGGCCCTGCGAAGCCTCGGCAACGGAACACATTTTGTGAAACCGTGCCAATTCCTGCAGACTGTATGTCTGAAAGATGAGAGAAGAGACGTCTTAATCATGGACTGTTCACCCCTCTTCTGCTCTGGAAGAGGGGTTTTTATTTAGAAAAGGAGCTGATGCAGATTGGCAGAATTTTTCACAGAAGGACCCGATCTATGGGGGCAGCTGCAGACCCTTCCAGAGGGCCGGAACCCTGCTGTCGTATTTAATGCACACATTACAGGCCTGGCGGTCACAAGGGCTTTAGGGAAACAGGGTGTTCCTGTTCTGGCACTGGACCGCGACGGCAGGGCCGTCGGCCTTCAGTCTAAATATGTGCATACGGCGGCCCACTGCCCGAATCCTTTCACGGAGGAAGAAGCTTTTATTTCCCTGCTCAAAGAAATCGGAGCCAGGCTTCCAAAAAAGGGCGTATTATTTCCGTGCAATGATGAATGGGTGCTGCTCGTCTCCCGTTACAGGGAGGAACTTGAAGAGTACTATCTCTTTCCATTTGCTGGCCTGGAGGCAGCAGAATCGCTGCTGAACAAGAAAAAACTGTATAAAAAGGCAGCCGCGCTCTCTATACCGATACCCGCGACCTGGTATCCGGATGAATGGAACGGAACAGTACCGGATGACATTCCTTACCCATGCATTGTAAAGCCGATTGAACAGCGCAGTTTCTATGAATCTTTTCATGTAAAGGCCTTTACCGCTCAAAACAAACCTGAGCTTCACTCTATTTTGGAGAGGACATCCGGCCACGGAACGGTTATTCAGGAAATCATCAGCGAATCCCTGTCGGACTTTTATTCTCTTTGCACCTATACCAATTCAGACGGGGAGCCTGCCGGCTTGTTTACAGGCAGAAAATTAGAGCAATACCCCCTTAATTTCGGTACCGGGTGTCTGGTCGAGTCAGCAGATGGCGGCAGTTTCGAGGCCGATGGTGCCCGTATCATAAAAGAACAGCGCTATTATGGAATCTCAGAAACGGAATTTGTATATGACAAACGGGATGACACATATAAATTACTGGATGTGAATACAAGAGTATGGAAATGGATCGGTCTGCCCGTCCACGCAGGAGTCAACCTCCCGCTCATCGCTTACAATGAAGCCATCGGGAAGGCCGATGAGCCCGTGCGTCCTGACGGAAAATACGTCAAATGGGTGTACTTCGAAGATTACCTGAACGTCAAACAGGAACGGCCGGGTTCCTTTCATGGCCACTTAACAGACGGGGAGATTGCCTCCGTGCTGTCTGGAGAACCCTCCCCTTCCATCATAGAGGCCGTTGCGTCAGCTGATGACCCTGCTCCTTCTGTCCAGCAGGTGAAAAATAAATACAATCAAGGATATGTTTGTCCTTGCTAGAAGGGTGAGAATGTGATGAAATATGGGTTCTGGCTCCCGATTTTTGGAGGGTGGCTTCGAAATACAGAAGATGAGAACATGCCCCCCACTTTTGATTACGCTAAAAAGGTGACCCAATCTGCTGAGGAGTGGGGCTACAGCACCACCTTGATCGCAGAGCTGTATTTAAATGACATAAAAGGGCCTGAACACGATTCTCTTGAAGCATGGACGACAGCCGCTGCTCTTGCAGCGGTTACGGAAAAAATCGAGATCATGACAGCCATCCGGCCCGGCTTCCACAATCCGGCCGTAGCAGCCAAGATGGCAGCGAATATTGATCAGCTCAGCGGCGGCCGGTTTACTTTGAATGTTGTGAGTGCATGGTGGGAAGAAGAAGCGCGGCAATATGGCGGCATCTTCACCGAGCATGATGAACGCTACAGCCGAACGGAAGAATTCATCCGGGTGCTGAAAGGCCTTTGGACAGAGGATTCATTCTCTCACCCAGGAAAACATTACCAGATACCGAATGCCAGGCTGTTCCCAAAACCGGTTCAAAAGCCGAATCCGGTCCTGTATGCAGGCGGGGAAAGCCAGCGCGGCAAAGAGACCATTGCTGCCAGCTGCGATGCCTACGTTATGCATGGCGGCACGGCAGAAGAAATCACGCTTAAAATAAACGAAATGGTTCAGCTCAGGCAAAAGGCAAACCGCCCGCCCTTCTCCTCATTCGGAATGGCCGCCTATGTCATCTGCAGGGATTCAGAGGAAGAGGCTCTGGAAGAGCTTGCCCGCATAACTGATGTAAAAGAATCCTCTGCATACTCAGGCTTTGATGATTTCACAAGTAAATCCAAGCTTGAACAGCAGATCCAGCTCCAGGATTATTCGGTCTCCAATAGAGGGCTCCGCCCGAATTTAATAGGTACCCCTGAACAGATCGCAGACCGGATTATCGAGTTTGAAAAAGCAGGCCTTGACCTGCTCCTTCTCCAATTCTCCCCGCAGCTTGAGGAGATGGAGCGTTTCGCTAAACAAGTCATGCCCCTAGTCGAAGAAAAGAAGGCGGCAATCGGGCGATAAACAGGAGGAATACGCAATGACGATTCAAACCGCAACCTTTGCCGGCGGGTGCTTCTGGTGTATGGTTAAACCGTTTGATGAGCTTCCGGGCATCCACGGCATCCTATCCGGCTATACAGGCGGGACCATCCAGAACCCAACGTACGAGCAGGTGAAATCCGGAACAACCGGCCATAAAGAAGCTGTACAAATCCAATATGATCCAAGTCTCTTCCCTTACGAAAAGCTGCTGGAGCTGTACTGGCAGCAAATTGACCCGACAGATGACGGGGGCCAGTTTATCGACCGCGGCGAATCGTACCGTGCCATCATCTTTTATCATTCGGAAGAACAGCGAAAAGCTGCAGAAGCTTCCAAAAAAAAGCTTGAACAAAGCGGCCGGTTTAAAAAAACGATCGTCACACCGATACAGGAGGCGGCACCCTTTTATCCCGCTGAAGAGTACCACCAGAATTTCCATAAAAAGAACCCCGAAAAATACAAACAGGAACGCACAGAATCCGGCAGAGATTCTTTTGCATCCGAAAATTGGCAAGGCACGAACTCCCGATGAAGATCGGGGGTTCTTTTTTTGTTGGCTTTGTTAAAGCATAGTGTTGATTTTTCACACCTGTTGATTGGAGCGAAAGGCGTGAGACTCCGAGCTGAGAGCAGCGGGACAGGTGAGACCCCGCAGTCGCGCAGCGGCGAGGAGGCTCACCGCCCGCCCCTGGATGAGCGAACGCCTGCAGCGGAAATCAACAACCAAGTTTAACAGAGCTTTTTTGTTAAAGAATGACGCCTATTCATAGAATCGTGCAATCATGGAAAAATTACCTGTAGTACATATTGAAGGAGGCCATTTATTGACAACGAATCCTATGCCGTCAAATCCTGAACCATTCTGGCGGGAGACAGTCTCGCTCCCAACATTTCCGAAGCTGCAGCAAGATCTCGAAACGGATGCAGTCGTCGTTGGTGGAGGCATTACCGGCATTACAGCTGCCTACCTGCTGGCTAAAGAAGGAGTGAAAGTGGTCCTTCTTGAAGCAGACGTCCTGCTGAACGGAACGACCGGACATACCACAGCAAAAGTAACGGCACAGCACGACCTGATTTACGATGAGCTCCTGCAGCACATCGGTGAAGAAAAAACGAAAAAATATTACGAAGCGAACGATCAGGCTCTTTCTTTCATCAGGGAATATGCAGGCGGCATTTCCTGCGATTACTCGAATCAGGATGCCTGGATCTATACGAACGAAAACAAGAACATCACGAAACTCGAAAGCGAATACAAGGCCTATGTAAAGCTCGGCATAGAGTGTGCGATGGAAGATTCCATCCCCTTCGATGTTCCGGTAAAAAGGGCCATCATTATGAAAAATCAGGGACAGTTCCACCCGCTGGCCTATTTAGCCGATATGACCGAAAAGCTGAAGGAAATGGGCGTGGCCATTTATGAACACACGGTTGCCGTGGACGCGGAAGTGCTTGGTGACGGCGCCAAAGTTAGAACAAGAGACGGTTTTTCTGTAAAGGCAAAGCATGTTCTCTCATGCTCCCATTACCCTTTTTATGACGGCAACGGATTTTATTTTACAAGAATGTACGCTGAGCGCTCCTACGTTCTTGGCATCAAAACCGACAACCCTTATCCGGGTGGCATGTATTTTAGTGCGGATACCCCCTCCCGCTCGATCCGGAGCACACCAATGGATGGCGGTGACCTGATCCTGCTTGGAGGCGAGAGCCATAAAACCGGCCAGGGATTTGATACGAAAAAGCATTATGAAGAACTCGAACTGTTTGGAAAAGTTCATCTAGGGTTAAAAGAAACGGTATACAAATGGTCCGCACAGGATTTGATCACCCTCGATAAAATCCCATACATCGGCCCGGTCACGAAGAATAAGCCTGCCATTCTCGCAGCGACCGGCTATAGAAAATGGGGAATGACGAACGGGACTGCAGCAGCGATGATGCTCCGGGACCTCGTATTGGAAAGGGAAAATCCGCATCAGGAAGTATTTTGCCCTTCCCGTTTCATCGCTGATCCAAGCATCAAGACGTTCCTCGTTCAAAATGCCGATGTAGCCGGCCATTTAATAAGCGGGAAGCTCGATTTTGGATCCCGGAAAAAAATCAGCGAGCTTCGGGAGGATGAAGGCGCGCTTGTCACTCACCAAGGTCAGAAGGCTGCAGCCTACAAGGATACACAGGGGTGCGTCCACCTTGTTGATTCAACCTGCACACACTTAGGCTGTGAGGTAGAGTGGAACAGCGGAGAACGGTCTTGGGACTGCCCTTGCCATGGCTCCCGCTTCACAATTGACGGTGAGGTCATGGAAGGTCCGGCAGACAAGCCGCTCGAAAAACTAAATCCGGACGAAGCACAATAGTTGATTTCTTTTTTTAAGTTGTATAAGATTAGATTGTGCACAACTTATATAAAAAAGGAAGACCATGATCATGGAAAATGAATCAAAACTAAAGCTTGAAAATCAGCTCTGCTTCGCCCTCTATGCGAGCTCAAAAGAACTATCGGCGATGTACAGACCCATGCTTGACCCATTGAACCTTACCTTTCCGCAATAC
The DNA here is from genome assembly GCF_009711125.1 of Metabacillus mangrovi. Lineage (GTDB taxonomy): Bacteria > Bacillota > Bacilli > Bacillales > Bacillaceae > Metabacillus_B > Metabacillus_B mangrovi. The sequence continues at coordinate 26,512 of NZ_WMIB01000024.1, forward strand.
TTGGTCATGCTTGTTCTCTGGGAAACAAATGGACAAACTGTAAAAGAAATCGGCGAAAAGCTGATGCTCGATTCCGGTACTCTTACCCCCATGCTGAAGCGTCTGGAAACGTCCGGCCTCCTGCAGCGGGTCCGCTCAAAAGAGGACGAGCGCAAAATGATGATTACCCTGACAGCAACCGGGGAAAAACTTAGAACAGAAGCATCCTGCATACCGGATAAGGTGGCCCCGAAGCTCGGGCTATCCATAGAAGAGTATAAACTGCTTCTCAAAACGCTTAAAAACCTGACTATTCATCTAAAACAAGGAGGAAACGAATCATGAATGCACTTTACACAGCAACTGCAACAGCAACAGGAGGACGCGAAGGTCGCATCAAATCTTCAGACGGACAGCTGGACTTCCCAGTTTCCATGCCAAAAGGCCTCGGCGGCCAAGGCGGAGACGGCACAAATCCCGAGCAGCTTTTTGCAGCAGGCTACTCTGCATGCTTTGACAGCGCACTGAACCTTGTCATCCGCCAAAAAAGAATCAAAACAGAAGGCACAGAAGTCACAGCCCACGTTTCCATCGGCAAAGATGAAGCAGACGGCGGCTTCAAACTTGAAGTCCAGCTCGAAGCAAAAGTAAAAGGCGTTGACGATGCAACTGCACAGGAACTGATCGAAGCCGCTCACCAGGTTTGCCCATATTCCAAAGCAACACGCGGGAATATTGATGTGGATCTTAAAGGGAAAGCTGAATAATAGATATGGGAAAGCCGGACCTTGGGGGTCCGGCTTTTTTGTTTTAGCAGTGGAACGATGATCGGCCGAGGTCAGTATCAAAAATTATCTAAACAATAGAATGTCCCATTTTAACCAGCTGCTGTTTAGACTTTAATGTAAATTAACTGTTAAAAACTATAAAATTTGTTTTAATTTACAAAAAAAACCTTTATAATACTCAAAGAAAAGTAAATGTAGCGAATTGGAAAGATCACACCAGAGTTTCTAATTTTTCTTACAATGTCGATTAACGGGAAGCTCACTTCTTACACTATTGACGATAGCGCAGTGGGTAAAACAATTAAACTAGGCGGCCAAACTTCAAATTGGAGTACTTTCTCAGTTGATGTTGTGGGAAGATGGACTGCAGATACAAAGTAACTTGGTCTTAAATGTAAAAAAGAAACCGTTTAAGAACTAAACGGTTTCTTTTTAAAGAAGGTGGAGACTTCTATGAAAACAGAATGGAATAAATTTATTAAAAACAAGCTGACCTATGCCAGCTTTGCAATGCTTTTCATCATTGTGCTGTGTTCTATATACACTGGAGTGCAAGCCTATAACGAGGAATATTTGCTAGGGAGTAATTTGTATAAAAAATTCCCTGATGCCATAGCATTAATCTCTCCCCATTCCTATTGGATTGGATTACACAACCCTTTCTTTGGAGAGTTCTATTACTTTATTTTTCCTTTATTAGTCGCATTTCCAGTTGTGGATTCAATTTTTAAAGAATTACATAGTGGAACCATTTATTATGAATTATCCCGAACAAGCCGCTATTCCTATTTTTTTAAAAAGATATGGTTCTCATTTCTTTCTTCCTTTTTTCTTTTTTTAATCCCCCTTCTGCTGGGAATCGTGATTTTTAATCTGGTGACAGGGCAATGGGATTTTACGTCTTATTCAATTACTTATAACAAACTTATTAATGGCCAAGCAATATTAGCAGACAATACATACAGTGCTGAAGAAGGTGTTTTCACAAATCTATTAACGATCTCCCCTTATTTATACATCCTTACCTATTATGTTATAGGCGGGTTGTACGCTAGCGCATATACGTGTTTAGGGCTGGCTATTTCTCTTTTTCTAAAAAACCGTTTTTTGGTTTTATTTATGCCTTTTATCGTTTATATCGGATGCTGGGTTGGATTCTCTGCGATAGGCCTGTTAAATTGGGATCCGTTTAACTTTTTGCGGGCTGCACAGCCTGTTAACGGGATTACTTATATGCCATTCATAATAGACTTCATATTATTTATGTTCTTTGCTTCTATTATTTACTTATGGGGTGCCAGAAAAAATGAAGATGTCTTATCTTAGTATATTTAGATATATATCTTTAGATTTGCTTATAAAAAGAAGAGCAGTACTCTCTTTTATTAGCATAATCCCGCTTATTATGGTCTTATCCGTTCTGCCGATTTCAGCCTTTTCTGTAGCAAAATGGGCTTCACTCCGTGATTTACTTGCAGCTTTCCGCTTCGAATTTACGTACTGTCCGGTGTTTATTTTACTGGTTGGTGCTTTATTAAAAACCAATCATGAATGGGTTATTTTGAGGCGATATAAACAGAGAGAGCAAATTGTTTTATATAAAATTTGGCTTGTGATTATTACAGCTTTCCTATTTGTATTAAGTATTAGTATCATAGGTTATCTTATTTATTTGACGATGACCCGACTAACAAAAATCAACATTGAATACACATCTTTTTTATACTATCTCCCAGGACAAGCAGATGCCCTTCAATCCTTCTTACACCTTCTAATTCTATTCCTTATCCTTTGTATATTAGGAATAGGACTTGTCATATTTTACGAACTAACAGGAAACTATGTCTTATCTGCTTTCGCCATAATCTCAATCACCGTGATTGATAAAAACACAATCGCTGCCATTCCTCTTGTCTTAAATAAACTTGTAATTTATATCCCTATTCACATAATAGCTGCTCTATTTATTGTATTTTTTATCTTAGCTAACCTAGCTGGAACTCTGTCAAAGAATAAAAATTTCTACAGGGACACAGAAGTATGAAACACCTTAAACTCAATTTCCGGCTGCTGAAGAGAGATTTAATTAAAATCGTATTCATATCTTTAATCGTACCGGTCTTAAACTGTATCATTTATTCAAAAAACGGTTTAATAACTCCAAATTTGAAGTCTGATGAAGTGGTTTTAAGTCTGTTCGGTGCGGTTGACCGTAATTACTCAAACTGGATATACTGGATCATTTTTTGTGTAGGGTACGTCGTTATTTTACAATTGGCTTGGAAAAAACAAGTTCATACTTTTGAGATAAACCAGTTATTGCGTCACAAAAACACAAGTACATTTTGGAATATAAAAATGATAACAGGTTTTATTGTTACACTTTGGTACGTCCTATCTGCATTGCTGGTCATGTGGGTTTATAGTGTCAGCATTCACACCGTCAACAATTTTGATCCCGTTTGGCTGCTTATTCTAATTTTTCTATCCATTAATTTCTACGTGCATGGATTGATTTGGCTGATACTAAGAAACGATACGCTAGTGGAAGTGGCAAACGTTGTTATTTTAATGCTGTTTTATGCAGGCACGAAATTGGCCCAACCGTATACACCACTCTATTACAGCATGCTGAGTAAGCACACAGACCCTTATCTTTTAATGGCAATCGAACTTATGATTATTGCAATTTTTTACATCATTATTATAAATCGAGCAAAAAGGATGGATTATTTCAGTAATTAATGGGGGTTCAACAATGTCTAAAATTGAATTAATAAACGTTTCAAAGAAAATCAAAGGAAAAAGACTATTAAATGATATCTCTTTGACAATTGATAAAGGGAAGATCTGCGGGTTTGTTGGCTCCAATGGATCTGGAAAATCAATGCTGTTTAGAGCTATTGCGGGGTTGATTAAACCATCCAGTGGAAACGTAAGGATTTTTGGAAAGGAACTGCATAAAGATCTATCTTTCCCTGAGAGCATTGGTGTTATTTTTGAAAAACCAGGATTTCTAGATCAGTATAATGCTTTCGATAATTTAAAATTCCTTTCAGATATCCAAGGAAAGATCGATTCTGAGCAAATTAAACGGTCTATTCGCAGAGTTGGCCTTGACCCAGAAGATAAGCGTCCAGTAAAAACCTATTCTTTAGGAATGAAGCAAAAACTTTCCATTGCTCAAGCCATCATGGAAAAACCTGAGCTGATCCTTCTAGATGAACCAATGAATGGTCTAGACGAACAATCTGTCATCATGATTTATGAAGTTATTAAGCAGGAGAAAAACAGAGGGGCAACGGTATTGATCACTTCCCATCATCGTACTGACATTGAGACATTGTGTGAAGAAGTCTATAAAATCCATGAAGGCACGGTAAAACCCTTTCATTTTCCATCAGTTTTAAAAACTCAGCAGGTTAAAGTATAAGTAAAAGGAAACCAGGGTTTCCTTTTTTTAAAAGATTTTTAGTCCTTTAACAGAGGACGGGACTGGATCTTGATCTGCCTTTCCACTCGGCCAGATTTAAAAAAGTCAGACAGATGGTTCGCTGGAATGATGGGTGGCGGGGTCTGTCCCGCTCTCCTTTAAAGCAGCAGGGGACAGAGACCGGAGCTGCTGACCCCTTGCGGCCCAACGGTTTGCAGAGTTGGTGCCGGAGCTTTAGTACGGCAGAGAAAGTGGGGACTGGCACGGTGCCAGTCCCCACATCCTTTAAAGCAGCGGGGGACGGAGGCAGCCAGGCTGAACCCCCTCTCCCCCAACGGTTTACAGAGATGGTGCCGGAGCTTTAGTCCTTTAGCAGAGTGAGGGACAGACCCCAGTTTACTCAGATCTGACTCTCTCCAAATTGATCCCACTTTAGCCCCGTTCTGATCCAACAGACCCCGCTGCCAGCCGATGTTCATTTCCCCCGCGGTTTCCGCGCTGTCACACAAACGGTCATCTCCGGCTTTACCCGTTTGAATTTCATGGAGATCCGCTCAAAGCCGCAGGCGCGCATGTCGTCATAGATTTGCTTGCCGAACATCTTCGTTTTGTTCGGGCTTGCGTTTTCTTCCCTCGGCTGCATGGTGATGGCGATGGTACCCCCCGGGATGAGGGCATCAAATAACCGGGATAGGCCATTACGGGGTTCGTCCCAGATGGTATAGTTATTGACGGATAAAATTTTATGGTAGGCGTGATCCGGCAAATTTGCTTCTCCGATATCTGCTGTCATGAGTTCGGTCTTCCCGGCATCTATTGAGTCTCTCAATCTTTTAGAGGCAAGTTCCTTCATCGTTTCTGAGATATCCAGTCCATCGGCTCTTACGACCGGATAGTGGTCGAGGATGTACTCAAGGGCGTAGCCGGGTCCATATCCGACTTCCAGCACCTTGTCGCCGCGTCTGATTCCGAGTCTTGAAATGGTCCATTTGTTGATCACTTTGTTTTCCTGAGCCATGATTTTCCCTGTCATGACTCCGATTATGCCTTTTGGCTTGCTGAAATTCCTTTTTATCAGGCTGAACATGCGGCCACCTCTTCACTCTGTTTTTACTTATAACTATCACCAATCTTTGTGTGTTAAACAAAATGACGCGCACCGAACCCTTCTTTCTTGCTGTTGTCTTTCTATTCAGCGAAAATGAAGACAGTATGGAACAGAGGGGTTACTTACATGAAAACGATTATTCTTGCCGGAGGAGGGCATGCCCATCTCGCCGGCATCTCCAAAGGGATTTTGAACAACTTATCTGAAGCTCGGATTATCATGATTTCTCCTTCGCGCTACCAGTATTATTCCGGCATGTTTTCGGGATTTACTGAAGGGCTTTATCAGGAAGAGGACATCCGCATTGATCTGCAGGCTTTAGCCGGCCGGCACCGCTTTACTTTTTTAAAGGAGCAGGTGACGGTGATTTCCGCTGAGGAAAAAGCCGTGTACACAGATGCCGGGAACCGGTATTCATTTGATTTGCTTTCCATTGATGTAGGCTCCAGCCAGAAAGCCGGATCTTCCATCCTGCCAATCAAGCCGAATCATTCCTTCCCGGATTCCATCCGCTGCTTCCGGGAAGGTCAGGCCCCTGTGATTGCAGGCGGCGGGGCTGCCGGAGTGGAGCTCGCGTTAGCAGCTGCAGCTTACCGGAGGAAAAAAGGCATGAAGGCACCTGTGACATTGATCAGCGGGGGGCCGCTATTATCTTCATCTCACACAAACCACCTTCAAAAAATCTGCTCTGCAAAGGGTGTGCAGGTCATCGCAAATAAAAAAGCCTCTCTGACAAGCAGTGAGGCTTTGGAGGCCGGTGGTGAAACGATTCCTTTTTCCGGTTTGCTATGGCTGACCGGCCCTGAAGCCCCTGCTCTATTTAAAGAATCCGGCATGGGGACGGATGAACATGGTTTTCTGAGTGTAGACGACCGGTTGTCCTATAGCGATTCCATTTTTGCTGCTGGGGATTGTGCTGCGATTTCCTCTTATCCGAAGCTCCCGAAAAACGGAGTGTACGCGGTCCGCCAGTCCGAGATCTTATGGAAAAACCTGATCCGGTCTGTCCATGGCGAAGCGCTTTTGCCCTTTGAGCCGCAGAAACGGTATCTCGCTATCCTGTCTACAGGAGACCGCGAAGGGTTCCTTACATACGGCGGGCTTCATTATCATGGCAGTAGTGCGTGGAAGCTGAAAAACGTTATTGACCGGCGGTATATGAACTCTTTTTGAGGCGCCGTTTTGTCCGGATCTTTTCGATGAGCAAATACAAAATGGCAGCAGCGATCAGTACGCTGTTGATCATACTGAATTCCCGTCCGAAGAAGTCACGATCATAATAGGAAACCGGCCCTCTGAAAATAAGATCGCTCACCGGGTAAAAAACAGGGACAGCGTCCTGGACGTGTGTAAGAAGGTCAATCAGGATATGGCCAAGCCAGCCATAGCAGAACGCAAGCCAGCCATTTACCCATAGTGTTCGAGATCCAATCGCTATGATGATAAATGCAACAGTCCAAATGAACAGAGAGTGTCCTCCCTGTCTGAGGACAATTGTGACTGGCTCATCGAACAATCCATGTACAGCCCCCCTGAGTGAAAATGCAGCTTTCTCCAATCCGAACCAGTTCATAAGAAGGTTTTTCAGAAGCAAATAAAAAAACATAATGAAGTAGACAAAGTCCGGAGCCATGCTTCCGATTACAAAGAATTTTACCATCTGCTTTTTCTTGCGGAAGAGCATGTAGGTCCAGAAGCCGTGATGAAGTGTGTTCACGATTTTCCCCTCCGATTACTATAAAAAAACGCTTGATCATCTCAAGCGTTTTTTACTCTTATAAAATCCCCTTGCCCTTCGCCTCTTCAAGCCAGGAGGGAAATTCATTGAGCAGCTGATGGTAGAGCTGGTCGTCTGAAATGGTCTCCGGGTCTTGAATATGAAAGAAGTTGGCGTTGTCGATAAAGCGCCCTTCCATGGAGTCGAGGTTTTCGAGTGTTTCAAAATTGCTGTCGCCGATTCCGACAAACTGCCAGAAGATGGGCTGATTGGATGATTCGACGACTGGCTTTTTAATTGTTTTCTTGCAGCCTCCGTCATTGATGAAAACGATGAATGCGGGATCACGGCTGATGTCTTCTTTTGTATATTTCCGGATGACGTCTTCCATTACTGGTGGTTCATCGTTACGGCCAAATTTATGAATCAGCGAGTCAGAAAGGATGACGTTTTCGACGTATCCTGTGAAATCGCGCTCAGTTACCGGCTTCAGACGGGCAAACTCATTGTCATAAACCCAAACGTCCAGCATTCCATCATCATCAAACTGGCTGGCAACGGCAAGAATCCGTTCTACGACCTTTTGGACGGTTCCGTTTTTGTAAAGCTTCCTCATGGATCCGGATATATCGAGTACGAGACCGACCCTCGCTGTAACACCGGTAAGCTTCTTCTTTTCGAGAACAATTTGAACGTTTTTCTTCATCAGGCTGATGCTCATAAATGGATATCCTCCCGTATCAGCGCTGCTGTTCCAGACGCTTGAAATTTTCCTGAAGCTGTTCGATCCGGACTTTTCCTTCTTCTCTCATCCGCTTGTTTTCATCCTCGATGGCTTTCGTTTCCTGCATCCCCTTCATAATGATGCTCCATGTCTCTTCCATCGTTTCGATCTTGATGCTCGGGCTGCCGGACATTCTCGCAATATCAGTGCTCTGCTTGGAGATATTCTGGGCATTTTTCAGAAGCATTTCATTTGTGCGGCGGTCAAGTTCGCTCATCGACTGCGCGACAAGGTTTTGCCTTTTGGCAGCGATCGCATTGATCAAGCCGGTTTTGAAGATCGGAATCGTTGTAACGAAGGCTGAATTGATTTTGGCGATCAGCTTTGTGTTCCCCCGCTGAAGCAGGCGGATTTGCGGTGCTGCCTGGTAGGCAACCTGTTTTGCCATTTCAAGGTCATACACTCGCTGCTCCATCAGCTCAATCCCGTTTTTCAGTGTATCCAGTTCCATTGCCGCAAGCTGATTTCCGCTCGCTGCACTGCCTTCAAGTTCCGGGAGCCTGTTTTTCAGCTCTTCGACTTTCATTTCTCCGGCAACAATATACTTCTCAAGCTCTGTGTAGTACTGGAAATTCTGGTCATACAGCTGCTCAAGCGTCTGGGTGGAGCCCTTCATTTCGTTTTCGTATTTTGTGATTTCCACATATACTTTGTCAATTTCAGAGCCCATCGTCTGGTATTTGGAGAAGAGCTTGTCCATCACCTTTTGGCCTCGGTTGAACATTTTATTGATCAGGCCTTTTTTCTCGGCGAAATCCTTGCTGTCAAAGCGGTCCATGATCTTGCCCAGGTGCTTAAGCAGGGCGCTTGATTCTTCCATGCTGCTTGATTTGATCGTGTTCAGGATTCTTCCGGAAAAAGCGGAAATCTCATTTGCCGGCTCTTTTCCATACTCGAGCAGGGCCAGCTGATTTTTATGATCAATGTTTTGAGAGAGCCTTTGAACTTCGGGCTCCCGTCTGAGCTGGGCTTTGATTTCGTTCGTACCCTTTTCGAGCAGTTCTTCCTTTTTATCTAAGTTCATGGTTTGAAGTTCATTTGTATTCATTTTTCTTTCCTCCATTTCAAAACCATTTTTTGAATATCTTTTTAAGCGGGGAAGATTCCTTGAATTCTTCTTCAAAACTGACCTCTTCCAGCCAGTGAACATCGAAGCTGCTTTCTTCAATGTAATGCTCGAGATCATTCTGTCCAGCTGGATTAAACACAGTGATATCCATGCCGAACTCGTTCATCAAGAGCAAAAGCGCAGCATCTGAACGGCTGAACGGCCCGTTTTTTTCCGTGTTATATAAGACAATCTTCGGGATATCCTGTGCATAATCGAATTTCTGGATTAGTTTCAGGACGTCCGGAGGCAAATAGAAGGCCTGGTTAAACAGGTATAGCTGTGTCTGGTAGCTGTCCTCCTGCTTCTGGGATTTAAGCTTGGGGTACGCACAGTATCTTGAGATGGCTGCTGCTAGTCCGGTCTGCAGGCCTGTAGGAAGATTTTTATAGGACCACCAGTTGCCCGCCATCATTTTCTCCGGGTCAAGCTTCCCATCTTCACCGAGCGCTGCCTGGTAATGAAAATGATGGTTCCCGGGGATCGGTTTAGTGAACGGAAAGGAGCGGATCGTCCACGCCAGTTCGTGGTCCGTCACCTGCTGGACTCTCGCCCAATATTCCTTGCGGTTTTTCGATACACCGGCAACTTTGGCAAATAGGGCGGGAATTTGCACAGACTGGTTCGAGACTTCAAAATTGGGGCGGATCAGTGCTTTTTCCCTTAAAAGAATAAACAGTTCATCATAGGTTGTCTTCAAGGTGATGGATTTGGGGATGTATGAGCGGAATTGCCATGGTTTATAGAGAAGTGAGTCTTCCGTATGGATCATCTGCTCAATCTCCCTGGATGCCCGGAAGGCAACCGTTCCTTTTCGTACTGGCTTTTGCTCCGGAAATGGCTGCAGACTGCCTGTAGACGGAAGCCGAATCACGGCTGTCCTTTCCTCTTTTTGATCGAAGGCTGCAAGAATGTCGGTTCCTTCGGGATGAAAGATCAGCACGTCCGCACCTGTTAAAATCAAATAATAGAGAAAGTTTGCTTCGCTTTTTGATGCATCTCCGTACCAGATTAGCTTAGGCCGTCCTGACTCTATGCCGGTCCAGTTTTTCAGATGGTTATGGCTCCATTTTACCAGATCGGTAAATACTCTTCTGAAATCAGGGTCCAGGAACCCTTCCGAATGGACAGATTGATACCGTTCAAGCAGGGCAGCCCAGCATTTCCGGTAATGGATGGAAAGGCTTCGTTCCTTCGATTTTGGAAGAAGACCTTCCCCTTCCATAAAAGCGATCATCCGGTTAACGGAAAGACCCTTCTCTTCTGTGTTAATCATTAAAATCCGCTGGATGGCCTGAAACATTTCAGGCTGAATGGACTTATCAATCCGGCCGCTCAGGAGCTGCGCGCCATCTTCATGAACCAGGTTGTACAGCAGCTCCCGGTACTCATCAGGATCAGGCAGGATCCCAAGTATCCGGAAAGCTGCCTGTGTAAAGGAATATTCCGAATCAGAAACAAGGAAGGAGCTCCGATTCGACAAAGGGGTTCGGAACAAACTGAGCCAATCCTCGTAACCTGTGCTGTTTTTGATTGGTCTAATTGTTTTTTCCATCCCTTCATCTGCTCCTTCCTGTTATTTACGAAACGACGTTTGCTTCCTGGCGGGCCTTTTCAAGAACCTGTGCCAATATTTCTTCTGAAGCAAGAATTCCTTCCTGTTCCGTTCTATAAATGGTTTCGATTGAATTTCGGCCCTGCTCCTGCAGTTCTCCATGCTTTGGAGCAAAAGCGTAGTCGGCGTTTTCAAGCAGGCACAGGTCGAGAAGCGAGTCGCCGGCAGCTGCTACTGTTCTTTCGCCTTCTGTTTTCTGTATATATTCGATCGCAGCCCATTTGCTGACAGGCTTTGGTACAAAGTACAGCTTCCTTCCCTGCATGGAATGGGTCCAGCCGGCGCTGTCGAGCCATTCCGTGAAGCCTTGAAGCTCTGCAGGCACCTTCGTCCGGTCAATGATGCAGTAGCTAAACAACTCATCTGCCGTCCGCTGCTTCAATACCCACTCTTCATGGACAATTTCCTGGAATTTTTCAAGCATTTCTTCACGGGCCAGGCCGTTTTTCAGCTCGCCGGTAATGAAACGGTTCCAGTCTTCGTCCGGTTTTCCATCGCGGAGAATATTGCCGCCGTTGCTGGTGACTGCATAAGGCGTTTGGATTTCCTCCGGGAAAAGGGTGACCCGCTTAAACTGCTCAATGGTCCTCGTCGTGACCGGGACAAACAGAGTCTCTTCTGCGGCCTGCTTCAGCAGGTCGATGCCCTTCCTGGTCATAAAGGATATTTCTCTTCCCTCCAGCGTTTCGATCAGCCGGATTGCTTCCTCAGCCGGTTCGCTTCTGAAGGATTTCCTTGAGTAAATCAGCGTTTGGTCCAAGTCACTCGCAAACAGCATCAGCTTTCCTCCTTCATAGGCTTGATCAGCCCGCAGCAGGAATAAGACATATCCGGATAAATTTCAACTGGGACATTGCGTTCCTTTGCAAGAAGGCGAATATGCCCCAAATCAGGATTGTTTTCGCTCTTCACAAGAATTTTCCACGGGACCCGGCGAAGCAGAACTCTTGTCGTCTCACCGACACCAGGCTTGATCAAGTTGATATTTTCGATGCCATAATCACGCTGAATCTTTTGAATGTCGGCCATACCCTTCCATGTCGGTTCTTCTGCAGGCATCTCTTCTGCATGCCGCTCAATTTCTTTCTCAACGAGAGAAAACTGATTGGCAATGGTGTCTATAAAGAAATTGGACAGATCTTCTTCTGCAAGCTCCCGGTAATACTTCGCCCCATGGTAATCCTCCGGGCCGATATATTCGCTGTTCAATACGGTCCGGCTTAAAAGTCCGGATACGGTAGAGTTCAGGCAGGCACTTGGAATCAGGAAATCCCCCCTCGTTCCAAAGATGGTCACACAGTAACCTGGGTCGGCAAGCACGGCCATCGAATCACTGATGCTGGTTCCGTACTTCTCATTCAGATGCGCAACAGCTTCATTCAGCTCTTTTTTGATGGCTCCCTTGCCTGTCCAGCCGTCCACAAACTGAATATTTTCCGGCGGGTGATTTTCAAAAATGTATTTCATCGCATTCTCGTCAATGCCCCGGCCGCGGATGATGGATACACTGTAGTGCGGAATATCAATTTGATATTTGAACAGGATATACCGTTTGATCAGAATTCCAATCGGCGTTCCCGCTCTTGCAAGCGAAACAAGAACCGCCCCTGTGCCGCGCTCTTTCAAAATTTGCTCGGCGACCACTCCGGCTGCGATGGCAAGTCTTTCTTTGTACTGAGTCAAAGACAGATGGAAAAGATTGATGTATTCCTTGGACGGCTGATACTCAATCGGAAGCATCTCGGAGTAATGCGTTCCGGATTGAACGGCTTCTTCCCTGTCCTGGGTGGAGCTCTCAGGCATGACTTCGCTGATGTCCTTTAACAGGAACGTTACATCCTTAGGGGAGTAACTCCCCATCGGCACTGGTGGCTTTATCGTTTTAGCTGGCATGGGAATCACCTTTCCTTCTGCAAAAGTAGACAAGCTGTACAATCGGAACTGCGGATGTTAAATGGGCAAGCATGGGCTGCAAGTCCTCTTCCAGGGCTTCTCTTTCCATAAAGACAAACACTTCATCATACATTCCGGGCTCTACATTGTAGAAGAAATGCCGGACATCCCGGTGTTCAGGGCTTGGATAGGAAAACTTGGATGAGATGGGGTATCCTTTTTTACGGACACTGTGAATCGGGCTCCTGGTTGTAGAGTGATAAAGGATCCCTTCGCCCATTTCAGAAGCAATTCTCATTGGTATGTACATGAACTCTCCGGTACCGAGGCAAAGGGTACGGCTCCCTTTTCTTTTACCAGTGAGTTCGGCCGCTGCACGGCTTATAAAGGAACCTGCTTTTTCCTGCATGGCACTATCCATGCCGAATCTGCCTGTAACAGAAAGATAATGCGGGGCGGCTGATGGGTCTCCTTTAGAAGACCACTCCGTTTCATAGCCGCTTCCTGCCTCAAGGGTATGAGCAAATACTTGGCTCTCACCCGCAGACAATCGGTTCGGCTCCGCTTCGGGTACTTCCTCGATGGAATCCCCTTCCGCTCTCATGGAACCGGAAAGAAGAGAAATCTCCCGGATGACGATTCCGTGAACTTTTTCAGCCTCCCGAAACGCTTCCCGGTGCTCATCCGTCCGCCAATCAAGCAGCGTCACGATCGCGTACTCCCGCCTCGGAAAAACTTCCTGAATGGATTCAATAATATTAAGGGCTGTTTTGCCCGTCGTGGATTCATCATCTACCAGAATGATTGGATAGGGATGATCAAAAAATTCCGTACCCGCGTAGCAGCGGTGCGAGGTCGCATGGGAATGCTCTTCCTCAAAATTGATGGCTGAACGGAGCTCCTCCACCTCTTCTCTGGTCGTATGAAGAAAACGGGCATTGCCGAAGCTGTTAAACATCGCGTGACCGAGTGCAGTAGCAGTCTCAGCAAAGCCGATAAAAACAGCCGGATCCGGCAAAGTGAACGAATGCTGCTGAACGGCTTCAAGCAAAAGCTCACCTGCTTCTCCTGCCACAATTGCTTCCTTCAGCTCCTGTTTGGCAGGGTGCACAGCTCCATGCACCTGCTCCATATATTGCGCGGCAAGAGCAGCACCAGCCAGCAGAGGCACTTTTGGTGAAACAGCAAGATGCTTGCCGAGCACTTTGCTGACAAAAAGAAAGCTTCTCTTCTTATTGATCCGGGCGCCCATTTCAAACAAACTCTCCAGCGGCAACTGAAACGGATTCTCACGGATTTCAATATCGACTTTAATTTTATCTAAAATTTCCAGCGAGACTTTGTTCGCTGTGTTCGGTGTTGAGAAGGTCAATGAAGGATTGTTGTTCATGCAGCACCCCGTAAATGGAAGATTTGAGAAGCACTTTACGTGCCCAGTTTGTATGCGGTTTGACCTCGTTCATCTTGTTGGAATAAGCGCTTTTGAAGACACCGCCCGCCCCTTCCAGGCTATCGAGGATTGATTTCGCATCAAGGTACTCTTCGTGTGTTACAACGTTCAGGGAATGAACGACTTTGATATGGGAAGGATGAATCACGGTTTTTCCGACAAGACCGTTTGTCTTATCCATCAGAATCTCATGAATCAGCGCATCCTCAAACCGGTTGATCATTTCTGTACGGATTTCAAGTCCGGTTCTGCCGAATGCCTGCTGAAAAGGCGATTGCCTGATTTGCGGCTTCATAATGCGTTTCGACCCGGAAAAATATTCCCAGACGGGTCCCGAAATCACATATTCCTTTGAGCTGCGGCCAAACATGTTGATAATGTCTGTAATACAGTCCCGGATCACAGATATATCGTAGATGGTCGTATCACTGCTCCTGCGGATGCCGAATAAGCCGGAAAAGTCTGTTGCCCCAATCCTCACATTCAGCACAAGCGGATGGTAGGAATCCAAAATTTCCTTAATGGAAACAAGAGTTTCCATTCGGTGTTCCTTATAGATGATCTCATAGGATTCAAGGATGGGCATGCCATACAGTGATAACGAATAAGCTTTGTTCCCTTCAACCAGCGATTCAAAAAAATGATGGCCGTTGGAAGGGCTGAACTTCGGAAAAATGAAGCCGCACAGCAGCTCTCTGGCAGAGCCAAGGGCCGCAAGCATTCTAGTCATTTGTTCTGCTTCTCTCACTCTGATAAAAATAATTGGCAGAAGATCGGAAGGAAAAGCCCCGCTTTCAATCGCAGCTTTAATGGTCTGAAGCTGCCTGACCGTATTTTCTTCCGCATGCTCCACCTCATGGTCCCCTATCGAATCCTCCAGGCAAATCGCCATGCTTGTCAGACCCTCATGTTTCCCTTTGAGGTATTTCCCAGATAGCACATCATTAGAAATTTGGTCTCTCGTTCCCGGCATATACAAAGTGGCTCCCAATGCAAAAGCCAGCAGGTCTCTGGAGGAGGTCCGGCTAAACGGAATGGGCTTTAGATAAAAAAGATCATCCAGCACATCCGCTGGCAAATAGTGAAAATGTCTCATTGCTTCCCTCCTCATCTAATGGTCTGCTATCTGAGAAAAACAGAGAGGCAGAATACTTGCTGCCTCCTATACCTGAAGACCATAGTTCCGGCACAAAGCGGCAAGCCCGCCGGAAAAACCGCTTCCGATCGCACTGAATTTCCAGTCAGACCCATGCTTGTACAACTCGCATACTACCACGGCAGTCTCAATGGAGAAGTCCTCACCTAAATCATAGCGAAGAATTTCTTTTTCTGTCTGCGCATCCAATATGCGGACGAACGCATTGGAAACCTGTCCAAAATTCTGCCGTCTTGCATCCGCATCATGAATGGTTACGGCGATACCGATTTTATCGATGTGAGCGGGCATATTGGCAAAATCGACGAGAATCTGCTCATCATCGCCGTCCCCTTCTCCTGTCCGGTTATCTCCGGTATGCTCTACCGCGCCGTTCGGACTTTTCAGCTGATTGTAAAAAATAAATTCACTGTCATTTTGAACCTTGCCTGTAGCATCTGCGAGAAAAGCCGAGGCATCCAGGTCAAAATCCTGCCCTCCACTGTAGCGGTTTGTATCCCAGCCAAGTCCGACAACCACTTTTGTCAGCCCGGGATTTGTCTTCGTCAAGTCAATCCGCTGGCCTTTAGACAATGAAAGTGCCATAGCAGTCCCTCTTTTCTTTATTTTTTGTTTAAAAAAGGGGCGACCTGCAGAAGTCTGCCCTTTAAAGCTTCACCCATTGGTGATCAGCCATAAAATCGGCAGGCCGCCTGCATTCAGTCACCCCGTTTCAAACGCCGGTTAGACGTTCAAGCCATAGTCGCTGACAAGAGAAGCCAGTCCGCCCTGATATCCGCTTCCGATCGCGCTGAACTTCCATTCAGCTCCGTGACGGTAAAGCTCGCCAACAACAACCGCTGTCTCAATGGAGAAATCCTCTCCAAGATCGTAACGGATCAGCTCTTCCCCGTTCGATTCGCTCAAAATACGCACATAAGAATTGCTGACTTGTCCAAAATTCTGGCTGCGGTTTTCCGCATCATGAATCGTGATCGTGAAAGCAATCTTCTGAATGCTTTCAGGAACGCCTGTCAGGTTCACTTTTACCTGCTCATCGTCTCCTTCACCTTCGCCTGTACGGTTGTCTCCTGTATGTTCAACAGCTCCGTTTGCACCTTTTGTATTGTTGTAGAAAACGAAATCCTGCTCAGAAGCGCATTTTCCATCAGCATTTAAAAGGAATACAGAGGAATCGAGGTCAAAGTCCTGTCCGCCGTCATACTTGTTTACATCCCAGCCAAGACCTACCACAATGTTTGTAAGACCCGGATTGGATTTTGTTAAATCAACTTTTTGCCCTTTAGATAAACTGATTGCCATTTTCATAACCTCGCTTTATTGGAATTTGGTATTCTGCTTAACTATTAATTTACACCTGCATCATTAAACGTAGCGGTTTGCAATTTCACTGATGGACGTATCCTTTGTTCCGTCGCCGATCGCGTTGAACTTCCATTCACCGTTATGGCGGTAGATCTCACCCGGAATCAGAGCCATCAGGCCAGAAAAGTTATCTGTCAGGTTAAAGTGAACAAGCTCGCTGTTGCTGGAGTTATCCACTACCCGGATAAACGCATTCTGAATCATGCCGAAATCCTGCTTACGCTGGACAGCCTGATAAATGTTTACCACAAATACCAATCTATGTATATGTGAAGGTATACGGCTCAGATCCACACGAACCTGCTCATCGTCCCCTTCTCCCTCTCCGGTGAGATTATCTCCGGAGTGCTGCACACTTCCGCATGAGCTTGTCTTGTTTCCGAAATACACTAAATCCTTCTTATCTGTAAGCTTGCCGCTCTCATTCAGCATCAGCACTGACGCATCACAGTCAATGTTGCTGCTGCCTCCGCCAAAGCCAAAGAACCCTCCGCTCTTCTTCACAGGATCCCAGCCCAGCCCGACTGTCAGCGACGACAAACCGGCTCTGCCTTTCGTCAAATCAATTTTCTGCCCTTTTTGCAAGGAAATGGCCATTCTTCAACACTCCTTCCCAGTAATAAATACTCTAAAACCTAACACTCTTGCACATGCAGCCTCTTTGAAGCGCATACAGCATTCCAAGAAAATGATACCACAGAATTTCCAAGGCATTCAACTTTGAGCGACAATGTTCCTTATCATTCAACAGGGTGAATAGGCCCGGTATTGTTTCATACGAATGGGGGAAGCCGGTGGTTTCATTTTTTTTCTGGTTTGGGGTGGTGATGGGGGCGGTGGTGATGGGGGCGGTGGGCAGCGGGTGCCTGTCCCCACTTTCTCTACCGTACTAAAGCTCCGGCACCACCTCTGCAAACCGTTGGGGCAGAAGGGATTGCACGATCCTTCCTCTGTCCCCTGGTGCGGTAAAGCGGTGCGGGACAGGCACGGTGCCTGTCCCCACTTTCTCTACCGCAATAAAGCTCCGGCACCACCTCTGCAAACCGTTGGGGCAGAAGGGGTTGCGCGATGCATCCTCTGTCCCCTGGTGCGGTGAAGCGGTGCGGGTCAGGCACCGCCTATTTGGTACAGGCGCTCAACTGATCAATATGCCGGTATAGGCGGTATAGGCAACGCCAAACTGATCAGTATACTGGTGTGGACGGGACAGGTTTCGCTCGACTTCTAAAATACCGATTGTGCTCTGACCCCACTTTCGCTAAAGCACTAAACCTCCGTCCCCCCTCCTTCACCTCTTTTTACAGCCAAGGGTTCAGTCCATTCTCGCTTGTTCCCCGGGTGCTTTAACGCAGTGGGGGTCAGTGCAAAAAATGCCCTTACTCAAATTACAACCTCACCTCCCCCCCTTCCTCCTCTCTCCCCGCACAAAAAAACAGCCCTCCAAATCAAAGGGCTGCTCTGTGTCTATTTCCGATGCATTTTAAATTCCAAAAACAGCTCGTTGTAGTGGGCGAGCATTTTCTTCCCAAGGTTGTCGTAGACTTCCAGTTTTTCCGTGGTCTCCGCATCCGGGTAAAAGCGCTCGTCTCCGGATATTTCTTCGGGCAGGATGGCGAGAGCTTCTTTATTCGGTGTGGAGTAGCCTACGTATTCAGCGTTTTGGGCAGCTGTTTCCGGGTCGAGCATGAAATTGATGAATTGATGGGCTGCTTCTGGGTTGGCTGCGGTTTTTGGGATGACCATGTTATCAAACCAGAGGTTTGAGCCTTCTTCGGGTACGACATAGTCGAGGTTTTCGTTTTCGGCCATAATTTCCGATGCGTCTCCGGACCAGACGACACCGGCGGCTGCTTCTTCGTTGGCGAGGAGCATTTTGATTTCGTCCCCGACAATGGCTTTTACGTTTGGCGTCAGCCTGTTGAGTTTAGCTTTCGCTTCCTGCAGGTGGGCTTCCTCTGTGTCATTCAGGGAATAGCCAAGGCTGTTGAGTCCCATCCCCATGACCTCGCGGGCTCCGTCTGCTAGAAGGATTTTGTTTTTCATATCCGGGTTCCAGAGGTCATCCCAGCTCGTGATTTCTTTGCCGCCGAGCAGTTCCGGATTGTAGACGATGCCGACCGTTCCCCAGAAATAAGGAATCGAGTACTTGTTCCCCGGGTCGAAGGACAGGTCCATGAAGCGCTGGTCGATGTTCTTCAGATTAGGCAGCTTCGAATGGTCAAGAGGGATGACCAGCTTCTCATCCTTCATTTTGCTGATGGCGTATTCGGAAGGAACGGCAATGTCAAACGTCGTCCCTCCCTGTTGAATTTTTGTAAGCATCGCTTCGTTGGAGTCAAACGTCTGGTAGATGACTTTAATGCCGGTTTCTTCTTCAAACTTGTCTACAAGCTCCGGGTCGATATAGTCTCCCCAGTTGTAGATGGTCAGCGTGTTTCCGCCGGAGTATCCCTGCGAGCTGTTCAGCCGGTCGATGGCTATGTACAGCACAAGGGAAAGGGCAGCGATCACAATGAATGCACGAGTCAGCTGTTTCATTTTCGGATGGCCACTCCTTTCACGCGGTTATTGCGCTGGGTAATAAAGTAATAGCCGATGACGAGAAGGATCGTCACCAGGAAAATCAAGGTGGACAAGGCGTTGATCGTTAAAGAAATCCCCTGCCTGGCCAGTGAATAAATTTCAACTGAGAGCGTAGTGAAGCCGTTCCCGGTCACAAAGAAGGTAACCGCGAAGTCATCAAGCGAGTAGGTCAGCGCCATAAAAAAGCCGGCGAAAATACCGGGTGTGATATACGGCAGGACGACTTTTGTCAGTACTTCTCTTCTGCTTGCTCCGAGATCTCTTGCTGCATCGACCAGGGAAGAGCTCATTTCCTCAAGCTTCGGCAGCACCATGATCACAACGATCGGCACACTGAAGGCGATGTGCGACAGGAGAACGGATGTGAAGCCAAGCTTGATGCCGATCATCGTGAAGAGGATCAGAAATGAAGCACCGATGATGACGTCAGGACTGACAATCAGGACATTGTTCATAGTCAGTAGTGTATTTTTCGTTCTTCTTCTTTTTACATATGTTATTGCAAGAGCTCCAAGCACGCCGAGAATTGTTGAGATGACGGATGACAGAAGGGCAATGATCAGTGTATTCAGCACGATAATCAGCAGGCGTGTATCCTGGAACACTTCCTTATACCAGTCGAGTGTAAAGCCTTCGAATTCTCTCATCGTCCCCCCGCTGTTGAAGGAATAGTACATCAGATAAAAGATTGGCGCATAAAGGATCGCAAAGACGAGAATTAAATAAAGATTGGACAGTTTGCTGTTTTTTCTCATCTTGCGCTCCTCCTTTGATTATTTGTCAGAAGAATGATGACAGCCATCGCGATAATCAGGAAAACGGCGATCGTTGCACCCATTCCCCAGTCCTGAGTGACGAGAAAGTGCTGTTCGATTGCGGTTCCGAGTGTAATGACACGGTTACCGGCAATCAGCCTTGTAATCATAAACAGGGACAGTGCCGGGATGAAGACAGCCTGGCACCCTGATTTGACGCCGGATACCGTCAGCGGAAAAATAACCCGCTTAAATGTAATCCATCTGGATGAGCCCAAATCTCTCGCAGCATCTACGAGTGAAGGGTTCATTTCCTCCAGTGAGTTGTAGATCGGCAGAATCATAAATGGGATAAAAATGTACACGGCAACGAAGATGAAACTGAAGTCGGTGAACAGGATTTGCTGTCTTCCTGCCCCTATAAACTCAAGGAGGTTGTTCGCCGTTCCGTATGTTCCAAAGATTCCAAGAAACGCATATGCCTTCAAAAGCAAATTGATCCATGTCGGCAGAATAATCAGCAGCAGCCAAAGCTGCTTATGCTTTGTTTTTGTCAGCAGATAAGCGGTCGGGTACGCGATGAGCAAGGAAAATACAGTAATCAGGAATGCATACCAGAATGAGCTCAAGGTCATCTGCATATAGACAGGTGTGAAGAAATTCGCATAGTTGGACAGTGTCAGATTGCCTTCTATATCAAAAAGAGAATAATAAAAGATGAGAACGATGGGTGCTGCAACAAACAGCACCATCCAGAGCACGTAAGGGATGAGGTACAGATTGCGCGCGTTAGTCTGCATGGTGTTCCCCTGCGTAGGATTCCAGACGCTTATCGAATTCTTCTTCCGTCTCATTAAATCTCATTACATGTATCGCTTCCGGTTCGAAATCAAGACCGATCTCCTCGCCGACGACTGCTTTTTTCGTCGAATGAACGAGCCACTCATTTCCTGCATCATCATAGCAGCAAATCTCATAGTGAACACCGCGGAACAGCTGGGAGTCTACCTTCACCTGCAGCTTCCCTTCATCTTTCCGGGCGATTAGCAGATCTTCAGGTCTGACGACAATCTCAACAGACTCCTTCGTATGAAAACCTCGGTCCACACACTCAAACCGCTTGCCGGCAAATTCCACTTCGTAATCCTGAATCATCGTTCCTGATACGATATTGGATTCACCAATGAAATCCGCTACAAACCGGTTGATCGGTTCGTCGTAAATATCTGTTGGCGTTCCGCTCTGCTGAATCTGCCCTTTGTTCAGGACAAAGATTTCGTCAGAGAGAGCGAGTGCTTCCTCCTGATCATGCGTGACAAAGATAAAGGTGATGCCAAGCCTGCGCTGCAGCTCCTTCAGCTCATATTGCATCTCCGTGCGAAGCTTCAGATCAAGCGCAGAAAGCGGTTCATCCAGCAGGATGACCTCCGGCTCGTTGACGATGGCCCGCGCGATTGCGACCCGCTGTTTTTGTCCGCCGGACATCCCGGTAATTTCCCGGTTTTCATAGCCTTCCAGGTTCACGAAGCGGAGGGCTTCTTTCACTTTTTCCGTAATCTGGTCTTTCTTCATTTTTTTGATTCTCAGACCGAACGCAACGTTTTCAAATACATTCAGGTGCGGAAAGAGTGCATAATCCTGAAAGACAGTATTCACCTGGCGTTTGTTTGCCGGTACTTCATTAATGACTTTTCCGTCGAAATAGATATTTCCGGATGAAGGTTCAGTAAACCCCGCGATTAAGCGGAGAATGGTGGTTTTTCCGCAGCCTGAAGGTCCGAGCAACGTGTAAAATCGGCCGCGTTCGATCTCAAAGCTCACAGAATCAAGAACCGGCGATGCTTCATCGTATTGCTTCGTTACTCCTTCAAATTGAATAATGACTTCGTTTTTCATAACAGCCTCCTCGTTTAAACAAACGTTTGATTAAAGATAAGAATGTGTAGCTACAAGCAGAATCTCAGAGGATCCGCTGTGTTGATTTGTGATCTGATGTGTATCCGCGGCAGAGAAATAAATGGACTCTCCTTCACACGCCTCATAATAGCGGGAACCGATCCGGATGGAAACGCTGCCCTTCATCACATACCCGAACGTTTCGGAGGATGAAGGTTCAAATTCTTTGAACTCTCCTTTTTCCTTCAGCAGAAGGCGGATCGGCTCCATTTCCTTTTCATTGGACTCCGGAACGAGCCATTGGATGGAATATCCTTTTTCCTCATCCTTATACCCGTATTGATCCTCTTCTTTATAGACAACCTTTTGAACGGCAGCACCCGACTCAAAGAATTTCTCCGGCGTGCAGCCGAGCACTTCCAGAATACTGAAAAAGGTATCCATTGATGGAGAGCTTAAATCCCTTTCAAGCTGGGATATGTACCCTTTGCTCAAGTCCGTTCGCTCACCAAGCTCTTCCTGGGTCAGCCCGCTTTTCAGCCGGAGATTTTTTAAATTTTTCCCAATTTGCATAAATGAACCTTCATTCCTGTTTATTTTAAGTAAACTTTCAGTCACAAAAGTTTTGCATTACCATACTCAAAGTTTATTATAGCCTTTTCTATTATAAGTTTTTTTTCCCGTTTTTCAACTGGAATTTTTATATAAAAAAAACACCGCTGCATGAGCGGTGTGTCTTGCTTAGACCTTATCGAGAAAATGGACTTCCCTGGTTTCAATCAAAGGAGCGATTTCTTCACGGTAAGCTTGGTAGTGGGGGGATGCAATATGGGCATCAACCGCCTCCTGGTCTTTCCAGTTCTCGAAAAAGACGAATACCCCTTTGTCCTCTTTTGAACGGTGAAGGTCATAGCTGATGCACCCTTCCTCCGCTCTCGAAGGAGCAATGGCCTTTTTCATTGCGGCAAACAGCTCCTCTTCCCTTCCTTCTTTCGCTTTCATAATTGCATTAATTGTAATGGCAGACATCGTTTTTCCTCCTCAGTCGTCTTCTTTAAAAATGTCTTCCAGCATTTTCTCGCGGTGATCAAGAAAATACTTGGTGATTTGATAGTGTTCAGTATGCTCGTATTCCGTTTCTGTTATTTCCCCATCTTCAAATAAATAAATCGCTGCATCCGGGTATCCGAGCAAAATGGGTGAATGGGTGGCGATAATAAACTGTGCGTTTTCTTCATTGATCAGGTCATGGATCACCCGCAGCAGGCTGAGCTGTCTTTGCGGGGACAGTGCTGCCTCGGGCTCGTCCAGGAGATAGATCGCCCTGCCCCCAAGGCGGTTTGTGAAAAGGGATAAAAAGGATTCACCATGAGATTGTTGATGCAGAGACTTTCCGCCGTAGCTGTCCAGAACTTGTGGATTCCCCTCACTGGCAACCTGGTCAATATGGCTCGCAAACTGATAAAATGTCTCGGCCCGGAAAAAGAAGCCGTCCGTTGCTTTCGGGAGCCATGAGAGCTGCAGATAGTCGCCCAGATCGGAGTTGGAGGCATCCACTTCATATTGGTTCCCTTTGCTGCCTCCTGCCGTATGGAATCCGCTCTGATACGCGATCGCTTCCAGAAGCGTGGATTTGCCCGACCCGTTCTCCCCGCAGAAAAACGTAACATTTTTGGTGAATTCCAGCTCATTTAAATCCCTTATTGCCGGAATCGTGAACGGATAATGCTGCGGGATAGGGCCGGTGAACGCCTTTAATCGTATACTTCTTAAATACAAACGGGCCGCCCCCTTTTTCTCCATTATACTGAAAGTTTTTGAAAACAGCCTTGTTTTGCTCAAAAGGGGGTATATACTGGGATAACGATGAAAAAATTTGAGGAGGCGTTTCAATGTTTACATCTAAAGAGGAATTCATTCAGGAATGGCAGCGCGAAGCAGAAGCTACTGAAAAAATACTGAACACTTTAACGGATGATTCTCTTAGACAGGAGGTTGCACCAGGCTTCAACCATTTAGGCGGGCTTGGATGGCATATCACGGTCTCTGTCCATTCTATGCTCACACAGACCGGTCTGAATTTCTGCCACCCTGCCCACGTTGAAACAGTGCCAGAATCAGCAGAAGAAATCTCTTCAGCGTACCGGGATACAAGCCGGGCGATGATAAAGGCTGTCCATGAGCAGTGGTCCGATGATTCACTGCAGGAACCCCGTGACTTTTTTGGCAGCCAGCTGCCGCTTCACGCTATTTTACGGATGCTCATTCAGCATCAGATTCACCACCGAGGACAGATGACTGTTCTCATGAGACAAGCAGGACTGCCTGTTCCCGGTGTCTACGGACCAAGCAAGGAAGAATGGATAAGCGCGACCGAAGCGTAATGAAAATTGCAGTCTTATCCGATACTCATTTCCCAAAACGGAGGAAGGCTTTTCCCCCGCAGCTCGAGCGCGATCTGGCACAAGCAGATGCCATCATCCACGCCGGAGATTTTCTGACAGTTGAGGCATTCCGGGAGCTGCAGAAATACGGGCCCCTGCATGCCGTTTACGGAAATGGAGACTGTACAGAGCTGAAAGAGCTGCTCCCAGGCAAGCTGATGCTTGAGTTTGGCAGGTTCCGGGTTGGAGTTGTACACGGCCATGAAGGCAGGGGTGCTTCAACGGAAAAGCGGGCACTGAATGCATTTAAGAATCATAAACCAGACTGCGTCATTTTTGGCCATTCCCATATTCCCATCAAAAAAGAACAGGATGGCCTGCTGATTTTCAACCCCGGCTCCCCTTCTGATAAAAGGCGGCAGCCCTTGTTCTCTTATGGTATCCTGACTCTGGGAGACAAGCTTACGGCAGAGCATGTGTTTTTTGGCCCTCAATAAATGGGTATGCTAAAACGGTACATAATGAAGGAGGATTTACGAATGGAGACATTTACAGTAGGATTTCATCAAGAAGATCAGATGCACAATATGACCGTGCAGCTGCTTTCGGAAGAAGACTTTCAGCAGCACACAGAAGGAGGCACCCGCCACCTTTTCGAACTCGACACGAACGTCGGATTCTTCGTATTTTTTGATGCAGTGGACGAGAAAGGAAAAGAATCATACCTTGTCCTTCGTTACGAAGAAAATGAAGAGGACCCATCTGCATGTTATGGCTTTGAGCTGAGGGATTTTTATCAATTCACAGCCCTTTACCTGAACGACCTCGAATTCAGCGAAGAAGTGGAAACAGCGGGAGAAGAAGAGGAAGTGTATGGACCGGTTCACCATCTTGCCCATCTGATGCACCACATCGTTGAAGAAGGAAAGAAACTGGAATAGAAAAGCAAAAACAGACCTTACTTAAAGATGGAAAGAAGCTCAGAGCCATAGTGCTATGAGCTTCTTACTGTTTCAGAATCCCCGGCAGATTTCAGCTTATCAATATATTCTTTTCCTTCTAAGAGAGAAAGCCCTAAAGTTTGTCTAGCTTTTTTGACAGCTTTAATGTCTTTCCCCTCATTTATTAATTTACGCAGCTCAAGATCGATTGGATTCTCATGCATTTCTGAATCTTTGGCTACTTGATCCACAGTATGTTGCATCCTTTTTACTCTGTCTTCTAGTTTATTCACCTTAGAGGTTAATTTTAAAATAACCAGAAAAAACAGGATAATTACAAAGTATTCCATATATTAGAAGCTCCCTATCCTTATTTTTCGCACTGCACGATGTACGAATCAAAACTGAATTGTATTGTTTCACTAATTGCGTTTCCCTCTCTCACAAAAGGAGTACAAACAAAAGCATATAGCCCAATTAATGAATTGGACTATATGTTTGTGGACTGATTTGAATTGTGAACTCGGAAATCAGACCCATTATGTTCAAACAGGCTGGCTTTCACTCTTGCTCTTCCTGCTCCGGCAGATGCTCCAGGCAATAAGAAGCCACCATGGCCTCTTCTTCCTCATCCAGACCGAAATCAAAGCTTTTCTCTGTTTCTTTTTCATAAAACTGATATTGGGTAATACGGGCACTGCCGTCTTCCATTAGAAAAATCACCCGCAAATAAATGCCATTTTCCGAATACAGCTCATCGTCCTCCGGCACCTCAAGATCCAGAAGAAACTCATACCGCTCTCCCGGCAGAATTCCGAACGGATCTTCAAGCAATTCTGCTTCATGGCTTGTAATAGTAAGCATATTTGGACTCCTCTCACTTTAGCTATACTCGAAATTATACACGAATTAAATTCACTGTGTAAGATTATGAAAATCGGGAAAAAAACCAATGTGCACAGAAAATGAAGCACAGACATCGAAAGGAGCGATTCAGCTTGAGCACCAAATTAACCGAAATGGCACAAGAGGTTGCAGGCAAGTCATTCGATCCGGCCGAAAAAAACCAAGAGCACCATTCCTCAGGGATAGAAGTGACACACGACCAGGTGGGCGACCACTATTCTGCAGGCACAATCGATGAGAAAACAAAGGACAAGCAATAAAAATAGCATGAAATGACTAAGCCCGGCACAGAGCCGGGCTTTTGTCTTTGGACTTTACTTGAGGGACTCTACTTCAGTGCAAATTCCGATAAGCTTTGCCGGCTGATGGGGGGTACGCTGGGGATTGGAGTTTTTACGTGCGGTTCATTGTGAAGTTCGTGCCGATCCCATCTCTTTACGTGCCCGGTCGAAGGATTTACGTGCCGTTTTAAACGGGGTTCGTGCCATTCTCTTTTTGCGTGCAGAAACGGGGGGAGTTCGTGCCGATTCCTTCTGTTTATGTGCCGGATCGGAGGATTTACGTGCCGTTCTAAACGGGGTTCGTGCCGATTCCTTCTGTTTATGTGCCGGATGAGAGGATTTACGTGCCGTTTTGAACGGGGTTCGTGCCATTCTCTTTTTGCGTGCTGAAACTGGGGCAGTTCGTGCCGATCCCATCTGTTTACGTGCCGGATGAGAGGATTTACGTGCCGTTCTCAATTTATCTGATCTTCTTCCGGCTGGTCAGAATTCCCTGCCGAACTCCTTACTCCGCCTGGACTGTCCCAAGATTCCTCAAAGGATATCTTCTTTTGAAAGCGAATTCATATAGTAGAACTTATATGGAGGGATGTATGATGAAAGCATTAATTTCTTTTTCCAACCGGCTGATGCAGCGATACCTGCCCGATCCCTTTCTTTTTGTTATCCTGCTTACGTTTGTGGTTTTGGCGTTTGGTCTTCTGCTCACCCCGAGCTCACCATTGGAGATGGTTCAATTTTGGGGAGACGGTTTTTGGGGACTGCTGAGCTTTACGATGCAGATGGCTCTTGTTCTGGTAACAGGGCATGTGTTGGCGAGCAGCCCCTTTTTTAAGCGGTCATTGAGTGCAATGGCAGGAGCTGCAAAATCTCCGGGGCAGGCCATTGTTTATGTCACGCTCGTTTCAATGGCTGCGAGCTGGATCAACTGGGGATTCGGCCTTGTGATTGGAGCTCTTTTTGCGAAAGAGCTGGCTAAAAAAGTACATAATGTGGACTATCGGCTGCTCATTGCCAGTGCGTACAGCGGATTTGTGATCTGGCACGCCGGTATATCCGGGTCCATTCCTCTTACGATTGCGACAGAGGGGCATTTTACAGCGGATGCAATCGGCGTTATTCCAACAAGTCAGACCATTTTTGCTCCCTTTAATTTAATCATTGTGGCTGTCCTGTTCCTGGTGATTCCCGTTGTTAACCGTTTAATGATGCCTTCCAGCAAAGAGATTGTAACCGTGGATCCTGCTTTGCTGGAAGAGCGGCCGTTTGAGGCGGCAGGGCTTGAAGCAGAAGCACTGACACCTGCTGCGCGTCTTGAGAACAGCCGGATTCTCTCCCTCCTGATTGGGATTATGGGTGTCGTTTTTCTCATCAGCTACTTCGTGTCAAAGGGTTTTTTGCTGAATTTGGATATCGTCAATTTTCTGTTTCTGTTTCTCGGAATCCTTTTTCACGGAACCCCTAAGAAATTTCTATTTGCAGTGAGCGAAGCCGTCAAAGGGACTGCCGGCATCATTATACAATTCCCTTTTTACGCAGGGATAATGGGAATGATGGTGACCTCTGGACTGGGCACAGTCATTTCAGAGGCCTTCGTTTCTATTTCCAACCCGCAGACCTTCCCGATGCTTGCGTTTTGGAGTGCCGGCATCATCAACATCTTTGTCCCTTCAGGCGGCGGTCAGTGGGCGGTTCAGGCTCCGGTAATGATCGAAGCAGCAAAAGCACTTGACGTCCCGATGGCCAAAACCGCGATGGCTGTGGCATGGGGAGACGCCTGGACCAATTTGATCCAGCCTTTCTGGGCCTTGCCGGCTCTTGCGATTGCAGGTCTGAAGGCAAAGGATATCATGGGGTTTTGCGTGTTCGTTCTTCTCGCAAGCGGAGTGGTCATTTCACTTGGACTGCTGCTCTTGTAAAAAGCAGAAAAAAAACAGCCTTCAACGCTAAGGCTGTTTTTCAATCATCCATTATTTCTCCGGTTTAAATGTTCCGCAATCCGTTTCGTGGTTATTCTCGGCTTTGGTTCCCTTATGACTGACTACGTAGATCTGAGTGGCGCCGCATCTGTTTCCTTTTTCATTATAGACACAGTTGTTCACTTCACATAACACGTCCTGAGCCACAGTTCCCACCTCCCGAGCGGTAGTGCTTATTTAATACCCGCTTCGGGAGGTGGGAAAACCGGTTTAGATGGATCGCACTGCTTCCTCAATGCTGATCTCTCCACTGACTAAGTCAAAAGAGCGTTTATACGTATGCTTTTCTGTGAGGGAAGCAGCAATCACCTTCGCTACATCTTCTCTTGGAATAGACCCTCTTTCCAGATTTTCTGCTGCCGAAACTTTACCGGTGCCCGGTTTATTCAAGAGACCGCCCGGACGGATGATTGTGTAATCGAGTCCGCTCCGTTCCAGCTCCTTGTCTGCATAATGCTTTGCAGCATAATATGGGAGAAGGTTTTCGTTCCAGTTCTCTCGGTGATGGGCCTGAAGCGCACTGACCATAATGAAGCGCTGAACCCCTTGCTTTTCAGCAGCCTCAATCAGCTTGCCCGCTCCGTCAAGATCAATCAATAATGTCTTGTCTGATCCTGTACTTCCCCCAGATCCAGCTGCGAAGACAACCGCATCATGACCAATTACAGCTTTTTCTAAATCGGCTGCCGGAGCTTCCAGATCAGCCAAAACCGTTTCAATTCCTTTTTCTGAAAAGGCATCTGCCTGCTCCTGCTTGCGGACCATCGCGACCGGTGTATGCTCCCCGCCCTGTTTCAGAATGTCTACAAGCTGCTTGCCAATTTGTCCATTTGCTCCTGCGACTAACACTTTCATGATTCAGATCCCCTTTCAATTTCTTCGTTTAATATATTGTTTCAAAAACCGTTTCGCAATTCAATTAAGCTGTTTGACCGAACGTGCTTTAGCATAAAAAAGCACCCGGTTCCACCAGGTGCTTTCTTTGTTCTATAATTCTGCTGAGCGAATCCAGCCTGCTTTTCCGTCCGAGAGCTGCAGTCTCAGCCAGAATTCGCTCCCATCGTAAAACTGGCCGATTGGTTCAGCCAGCATTCCTGCTTTCAGCTTCCCGGCTGCAGGATAGGAATTTGAAGCCCCCTCACGGATGACTGCCCCGTTTGAAAACTCTTTGATCAAAACAGGTTCATGGGCATCTTCTGTTTTTACACTCGTATAATTGACCCAGCCTTCACGGAGTTCCCCGTTCTCCCTATACTGTATCTTATACCTTGCCGGATCCGGAAAAGGGAAGTACTGTGCTTTAATGGTCACCGGAGTTTCATAGTTGAGAACCCCAGTTTGCGAGGAAAGAAACGCGTCTTTGTATACTGCAGCTGACTTCGCAATGATCATTGACTTAAAAGCTGTCTTTTCTTTCGGAAGCGTTAGATCCTCCAGCTTAATCCAGCCATTCGAGTACTGCGCACCCTCTGTCTTTTCATAGGAAAGATTGTTATTGGCCTCTACCCAGCGGGTTCCATCGCTTGTCTCTTTTTGATTAACAAACAGAGTATGCCATTGCGGAAGCGCAAATTTGATTTCACCGTCTTCACTCGGCTCGTAGCGGGTCACGGTATCCTTTATCGGCAGAACCTCAAGCGCTTCAATTCCAACTGGCTTTACCTCATTTTCTAAAATCCAGCCCGTAACTTCAGAAGTCCTGATTTTCACCCAATCTTCGCCCGCTGCATTTGTTTTCTCTTCCAGAATTAAAAACTCTTCATACCCGTCTAATTCCAAGGCTTTCCGATTCTCGGCAGAGGCCCCGGTATGTACATCCGTCCCATCTGCGGCAGCTCTGCCAAAGTAAGCCGAACCCGCATCCACCGTCACAGCATTCGTTGTCCCTGAAGCAAAACACAAAACAAGCAAAGCCGCACAAAAAGTACTGAACACCCTCTTCATTCTTTGACAAACCCTCCTCATCTGACTTGTTCGTAACCTTACTGTAACACATTCGTAATATTAAACCCAATTAAATTCCTAATCTAGGATAAAACATGAGTAAAGACTCAGATACGCGGAATTCTATGAGTCTTTCCGATTACGTTTTCCCTATGAGGTGAAGGGAAAATTGCCATTTGTCCGTCCAACGCACTTAATTGGCCGTTGGTAACGCGAATCTGGCCGTTACTCCACTTTATTTGTCCGTGCTGCTCGGTAATTTGTCCGTTCTAATTTATTTGGCCGTTCACCGCACTTATTTGGCCATTGGCTACGTGAATCTGGCCGTTGCTCCACTCTATTTGTCCGTGTGGCTCAGTAATTTAGCCGTTCCGGTTTATTTGTCCGTTCGCCCCACTTATTTGGCCGTTGGCTACGTGATTCTGGCCGTTACTCCCCTTTATTTGTCCGTTAAGCGCAGTAATTTGTCCGTTCCAATTTATTTGTCCATTCATCGCATTTATTGGGCCGTTGGCTACATGATTCTGGCCGTTACTCCACTTTATTTGTCCGTGCGGCTCGGTAATTTGGCCGTTCCAATTTATTTGGCCGTTCACCGCACTTATTTGTCCGCTGGCTACATGATTCTGGCCGTTACTCCACTTTATTTGTCCGTGCGGCTCGGTAATTTGGCCGTTCCAATTTATTTGTCCCCTCACTGCACTTATTTGGCCGTCGGCTACATGATTCTGGCCGTTACTCCCCTTTATTTGTCCGTTAAGCGCAGTAATTTGTCCGTGCCAATTTATTTGTCCATTCACCGCACTTATTTGGCCGTTGGCTACGTGATTCTGGCCGTTACTCCCCTTTATTTGTCCGTTAAGCGCAGTAATTTGTCCGTTCCAATTTATTTGTCCATTCA
>NZ_WMIB01000025.1 GCF_009711125.1 Metabacillus mangrovi
AGAGATCCGCTCGACTTGCATGTATTAGGCACGCCGCCAGCGTTCGTCCTGAGCCAGGATCAAACTCTCCAAAAAGTGTTTGACTAGCTCTTGTTTAAAACTTTAGAATTAACGTTGGCACTTCGATTTGTTCAGTTTTCAAAGATCATTTCGTAAAAGTGAAGCTTTATTATAATACCATCAGGCGTTTATAATGTCAACAACTTTTTACTCGTTTTTTTCTTGCGGCCACTGCGTTTTTGCAGCAACGAATATTAATATACCACCCGTGAGGGAAGAGCGCAATAGTTTTTTTAAAAAAATAAAAACAGAGTCCGTTTTTTATACGGAACTCTGTTTTTCTCTCTTAGCGGTGTCTCATTTGCGGGAAAAGCAGTACATCTCGGATGGATGCAGAATTGGTGAGCAGCATTACAATTCGGTCAATCCCAATCCCAAGACCGCCTGTCGGCGGCATGCCATATTCAAGTGCCTCGATGAAATCCTCATCCATCATGTGGGCTTCATCATTCCCCTGCTCACGCTCTTTCAGCTGTGCTTCAAAGCGTTCTTTCTGATCAATCGGGTCATTGAGCTCAGTAAAAGCATTTGCATGCTCACGGGCTACAATAAACAGCTCGAATCGATCTGTAAAGCGCGGATCCTCATCGTTTTTCTTTGCAAGCGGTGAGATCTCTACAGGGTGACCATAGATAAACGTAGGCTGAATAAGAGTTTCCTCAACCTTTTGTTCAAAAAATTCATTTATGATGTGGCCGACTGTCATGTGCCCGGTCACTTCTACACCGTGCTCTTTTGCTGCAGCCTTCGCTTCATCAACGCTCATTTCCTTCCAGAAATCAACTCCGGTTGCTTCTTTAATGGCATCTACCATATGCAGCCTTGTCCATTCTGGTTCTAGGTCTACCTCATACTCTCCATATTGGATGGACGTTGTACCGAGCACTTCTTTCGCGATATGGGCAATCACATTCTCTGTAAGCTTCATGATGTCTTTGTAGTCTGCGTACGCTTCATACAGCTCTATCATGGTAAACTCCGGGTTATGGCGGGTCGAAATTCCTTCATTCCGGAATACACGGCCGATTTCGTAAACTTTTTCAAGGCCGCCGACAATCAGACGCTTTAAGTGAAGCTCAATCGCGATTCTCATATAAAGAGGCATGTCCAGTGCATTATGGTGTGTAACGAATGGACGTGCAGAGGCACCTCCCGGGATGGAATGCATAGTCGGCGTTTCCACTTCAAGGTAGCCGTGATCGTCCAGGTATCTCCGCATGGATTGAATAATCTTGCTGCGGGTAATAAACGTTTGCTTGCTCTCAGGGTTCATGATCAAATCGAGATAACGCTGGCGGTAGCGCTGCTCAATATCTTTCAGGCCATGGTATTTATCAGGAAGAGGGCGCAAAGACTTCGTGAGCAGTTCAAAAGAAGTTGCTTTTACAGAAAGCTCGCCCACTTTTGTCTTGAAGACCACACCTGTTACACCCACTAAGTCTCCAAGGTCAGCAGTTGTAAACAATTCATATTGATCTTCACCTACTGCATCCAGGCGGACATAAATCTGAATCTGCCCTTGCAGGTCCTGAATGTGCGCGAAGCCCGCTTTTCCTTTTCCGCGCTTCGTCATAATACGGCCGGCGATGGTTACGCGGTGTTCCGCTCCCTCGAGGTCTTCTTTTGAAACCTCTTCATACTCGGCTGTCAGCGAAGCTGACTGGTGTGTGGCTTCAAACCGTTTTCCGAAAGGATCCAGACCTTTTTCTCTCAATGTATGTAATTTCTCGCGTCTTACCTGCAGCTGGTCATTTAACTCTTCATGGTTCATTTCCTGTTCACTCACGAGCTTCTCATCTCCTGTTCCTTATTTGCTTGATTTTACAAATATAAAAGGGGGAACCGCTCCAAACGGGCCGGCTCCTTCTATCTATTAAACAGCTTCAGCGCTATTTTCCTGTTTTGCTTCCATTTCTTCTGTAAATTCATCGAGGAGGCTTACAAGCTCTTCTCTTGTATTGCATGTGTTGACTCCGCTGCGGACATTGGCGTTGCCCCGGATTCCTTTCAGGTACCATGCAGCATGCTTCCGCATTTCGCGCACTGCT
Organism: Metabacillus mangrovi; assembly: GCF_009711125.1. Lineage (GTDB taxonomy): Bacteria > Bacillota > Bacilli > Bacillales > Bacillaceae > Metabacillus_B > Metabacillus_B mangrovi. The sequence goes on from NZ_WMIB01000025.1 coordinate 2,109, forward strand.
ACATACTCGCCTTTAAGATCAATAAGACGATCCAGGTGCAGTTTGCAGACGGTCATTTTTTCCCTAACGTCCGGTTCTTCGGAAAGTTCTCCGGTTTCAAGATACTTGACGGTACGGTAAATCATCCATGGGTTGCCCAGTGCGGCGCGTCCAATCATTACTCCATCTGCACCGGTCGTTTTAAGCATTCTTTCAGCATCCTGCGGAGTTTGAACGTCACCGTTGCCGATAACCGGGATGTTTACTGATTCTTTTACCTGCTTAATCATATCCCAATCAGCGTGGCCTTCGTACATTTGGACACGGGTGCGGCCATGCAGGGCGATGGCTTGTCCGCCTGCACGCTCGACCATTTGCGCATTTTCAACTGCGTAAATATGATCGCTGTCCCAGCCGGTTCTCATTTTTACGGTTACCGGTTTATCTACCGCATCCACAACCGCGGATACCATTTCATAGATTTTATTCGGATCAAGAAGCCACCTGGCTCCGGCATCACATTTTGTGATTTTCGGAACGGGACAGCCCATATTTATATCAATAATATCGGCAGTCGTGTTTTTATCTACAAATTTGGCCGCTTCCACCAGTGTATCCTTCTCTCCGCCAAAGATCTGCAGGCTAAGAGGTTTTTCTCGTTCATCAATGTACAGCATGCCCATCGTTCTTGCGTTATTGTAAAGGATGGCTTTATCGCTTACCATTTCTGCACATACAAGGCCGGCACCGAATTCTTTAACTGTCAGGCGGAAGGCCGCGTTGCACACACCTGCCATTGGTGCAAGCACGACTCTGTTTTTCATTTGGATGTCGCCTATTTTAAACAACTGGTTTTTTCTCCTTTCTTTTATTCTTTAGGTGATAATTCCTCTACTGTCACATGAAGCGCCGCTGCAATCTCCCTCACAAACTCATGACTGGGAACCCGGTTGCCGCGCTCAACCTCGCCCAGGACGGAAACCGATATACCAAGATCTTTTGCAAAGCCTTCCTGGGTGTAGCCCTTCAGCTTCCGGTAGGCCCTTATCCGCCTTCCCCACTTCTCAGCTTCCATAGTCTGACCCCTTCTTTGTCCGATAATTGATCTATGATGACCGAAACTTGCTTATCTGCCGTTATGCTGCTATCTGAAGAAAGTTCATATAAAGGAATTAAAACAAAAGCGCGGTCCATCATCCTTGGATGAGGAATTATTAACCGCTCTGTTTCAATATTTTCATGATTATACAATAAAATGTCAAGGTCTAAAGTACGCGGTCCCCAGTGGATTTCCCTTGTCCGTCCGAGCTTTTTCTCAATATGCTGGGTTTTATCAAGCAATTCTTCTGGCCCCAGGGTGGTGGAAATTTCCACTGCCATATTTAAAAAAGGATTCTGGTCTGTATATCCAACCGGGTCTGTTTCATAAACAGAGGACTGTTTTACTACATCTATTTCTTCTTCCCCGCTTAAAAGGCTAATCGCATTCTTAAGGTAGTACTCCCTGTCTCCCATGTTGGAACCTAAAGCGAGGTAGGCGGTTTTTTTCATCACCGGTGCCTTGTTATTTCTACAGCTGCATATTCATAATGGCCCGGAATGGGAGGATCGGGCTTTATAAGCTTCACTGTTACGGAATGAACTTCAGGAAAACCTTTTAGAATATCTGCCGCAATGGTTTCAGCAAGGGATTCGATCAATTTCTTAGGTTCCCCCTCAATCACTTCCCTGCAGATCTTATAAAGCTCTCCGTAATTCACCGTATGCTCCAGCTGGTCTGTTTCTCCAGCTTTTCTCAGGTCTCTTTCTACAGTAAGATCCGCCCTGAACCGCTGGCCCAGTTTGTTCTCTTCTGCAAAAACCCCGTGGTAGCCATAAAATTGCATCCCCGAAAGATAAATTTTATCCACCTGCACGCCCTCCTTTCCCGAGCATGGCATCCATCATTTTCGCCATTCGGGCGATTTCCTTCACATCATGAACCCTCACAATGCTGCAGCCCTTTTGAATTCCTAAGCATACAGTTGCCCCGGTTCCTTCCATTCTTTCTTCAGGCGGCAAATCTAAAACCTTCCCAATGAATGTTTTTCTTGATGTGCCGAGCAATACCGGATACCCGAGACTTGTAAAAGCATCGAGGTTATTCATAACCGTCATATTATCATGATAATCTTTGGCAAATCCGATCCCGGGATCAAGAATAATATTGGCATCCTTTACGCCCGCTTCTCTTGCAAGGCTGACGCTTTCCATCAAATCGGATACCATGTCCGGAATTAAATCACTGTATGTGCGTTCTTTCCGGTTATGCATCAGCACAATCGGGACATTGAACTCTGCCGCTGCCGCTGTCATATCCGGATCGGCCTTGCCCCCCCATATATCGTTCAATAGATGTGCTCCTGCTTTGAGGGCCTCACGTGCGACCGATGCTTTATACGTATCGATGGAAATCGGTGCATCAACTTCCTTCGAAATCCGTTCTATCACCGGAATGACCCGCTCAAGCTCAAGCTCAGCCGGAACGAAGTCTGCTCCCGGCCGGGTCGACTCTCCGCCTATATCAATGATGTCTGCTCCCTGCTCAACAAGCATTTGAGCTTGTAAAACAGCCCGGTCGAGGGAATTGTATTTTCCCCCATCAGAAAAGGAATCAGGGGTCACGTTCAAGATTCCCATAATCAGCGTTTTCTCTTTATTATTCAGGGTATAATCCCCGCAGCGTATCCCGTGCTGCCTGTCCATCGTTGGTAAACCCATAGCCCTCATCCTTTACAGCTCATCTTTGCTCCATAAAACGTGCCTTTGTTTTTTGTACTCTCTTTGTAGTCTCTGTGTGATGACACCATTCTTACCTGCAAAGTATTGGTTATTGATCCGGTTAAACGGCAGAATTTCCTGAATCGAGTTGGTCATGAATGCTTCATCTGCATCCAGAAGCGCCTCAAGCGGAAAAAATCCTTCTTCATACGGCAGGTTCAGCTTCCTGCAAAGTGAAAGGACAAACCTCCGGGTAATGCCGTCCAGTGCACCTGTATCAGCTGAAGGGGTAAAAAGCGCCCCATCCTTTACCCAAAATACGTTTGATACAATTCCTTCACAAACATGCCCGTCCCCGGTCAGAAAAATGCCTTCTGTATCCATCTGCCCCTTTAATTCTTTTTTCGCCAGAAAGTTGTTCATGTAATGGCTTGACTTCATACGGAAAAGTCCCTCCGGGGTGTTTCTCCGGAGACTGAGCACCTGCCCCTGTTTTTGATCAGCCGGGACAGCAATCGGCCTTAAAAAACAGGAGATAACGGGCTCATTATAAACCTGATCCGTAAAAGCCGGACCTCCGTCACCCGCAGAAACTGCCAGCCTGACTGCCGCATCTCCGCTTTCAATCTGATTGGCCTCAAGCAGTTCCTGAACCATCCGAACGACTTCCCCAATCGCTAGGTCTGTCTCTATACCCAGTTCTGAAAGAGAACGATGAAGCCTCGTTAAGTGATCTTTTACTAAAAAAGGATGGCCCCGATAGACACGAAACGTTTCAAACACACCAAGGCCATACATATATCCATGATCAAAGAGGGAAATGTTCGCCTCTTCTGCTTTTATCAATTTTGAATTGAGGAAGACCAGCACTATACGACGCTCTCCTCTGTTTTCTTATAGGTCTTTATAAAGTTACTCAGCAGATATTTGCCCGCTGAAGTCATGATGGACTCCGGATGGAATTGCACGCCCTCGATTGGCAGCTCTTTATGGCGGATTGCCATGATTTCATTTTGCGCAGTTCTGGCGGTTACAGCGAGACAATCGGGCAGGGTTTCATTTTTTACAATCAGGGAATGATAGCGCGTTGCCAAAAATGGCTGCTCAATTCCACTGAAAATCGTTTGGCCGTCATGCTCAATTTCGGAAACTTTACCATGCATCAGTCTCTCTGCCCGAACGACATCTCCTCCGAAAACCTGTGCAATGGATTGATGTCCAAGGCATACACCGAAGATGGGAATCTCCCCTGCAAATTCCCGGATCGCATCCATGCTGATCCCCGCTTCATCAGGGCTGCATGGGCCGGGGGAAATCATCAGAAACTCCGGTTTCATGTTCCTGATCTCCTCCAGGGTAATTTCGTCATTTCTTTTGACAATCAGCTCTTCGCCGAGTTCTCCAAGATACTGCACCAGGTTGTACGTAAAGGAATCATAGTTATCAATCATTAAAATCACTCTGCTCACCTCATCGTTTTATTTGCTCTGCTTCACTCTGCTCTGCCGCCGCTTTTAATACAGCGGCTGCTTTCTTCAGCGACTCTTTGTACTCATAGTCGGGATTGGAGTCAATAACAATTCCGGCACCTGCCTGAATATAGCCCGCCCCGTCTTTCGCAAAAAGAGTTCTGATAACTATATTCAACTCTAAATCGCCGTTAAAATCAATCCATCCGACAGAACCGGTATAAATTCCCCTTCTTTTTGGTTCCAGTTCCTCAATGATCTCCATCGTGCGGATTTTTGGGGCTCCGGTAATCGTCCCTCCCGGAAATACGGCCCGGACAACGTCTGACAGTTTTTTGCCGTCTTCCATTTCTCCCTGCACGTTGGAAACGATGTGCATGACATGGGAATATTTTTCGATGGCCATAAATTCATTGACCTCTACGGTTCCGTAGCGGCATACACGCCCCAGATCGTTTCTTTCCAGATCAACGAGCATGACATGTTCTGCCCTCTCTTTTTCATTATCAATAAGCTCCTGCACCAGTCTCTCATCTTCTTCTTCATTTTCGCCTCTGGATCTTGTTCCGGCGATCGGCCGCGTGCTTAACTTGGAACCGCTCTTTTTGATAAGCAGCTCCGGTGATGCAGAAGCGATCTGGAAGTCAGGGGTTTCAATATAGCTCATATAAGGAGAGGGGTTGATGGTTCTGAGCCGCTCATAAATTTCAATAGGATGATGGGCAAGGGGCACTCCCTGTCTGACAGATAAATTGACTTGAAACACATCTCCAGCCGCAATGTATTCCTTGATCCGTTCCACGGCTTTTTTAAATTCCCCGGTTTCAAAATGGCCTTTAGGTTTTAAAGGCTCGGGGGCCATACGGGCTGATTTTTTTGCCGGACTGAGCCAGCGTGATTTCAGCCTGGATAGCCTTTCTGCTGCGGCATCAGCTGATTGGTCCAAAACAATTATATACAGCTCGTCCTTCTGATGATCCAAAATCGCCAGCTCATGAAAAAGCATCCAGAAATAATCCGGAGTTTCCAAGTCATCCTCGCCCAATTCCGGCAGCTTTTCAAAATGGCGTACGGCATCGTAGCTGATAAAACCTATTGCTCCTCCTTGAAAATCAGGCAGCTCGGGGTTCTGTTCCGTCTCGATCCTGGCCATGTAGTCCTGAAGCCATTGCAGCGGGTCGTCAGATTGAAAGGTTTGCCGCTCTCCGCCCTGCAGCAGCTGTATTTCCGCTCCTTTTGAAGAAAGGACAGCAGCAGGAGCGATCCCTGCAATGGTGTAGCGTCCCCCGCGGCCGCTCTCAAGCAATGCATGATAAGGTTCATTCTCCGTAAGCCATTTATAAGAACCGAAAAAATCTGCCGGACCGGTGATTTTCAGGTGATGGGGATACATTTTCATAAGCACACACTCCTAAAAGGCATATACCGATATTTTACTTGATGTACATCGGTTTCTCTATATCCAACTATTACCCTGGGCAAAAATAAAAACAGTCCGGAGACTGTTTTTACGTTCTTTTATTCAAATTGATAAAGCGGTGTGCTCAAGTAGCGCTCTCCGTTGCTCGGAATGATGGCCAGAACTTTTTTCCCTTTACCGAGTTCTTTAGCGACTTTAAGAGCTGCATAGATGGCGGCCCCGGATGAGATTCCTCCGAGAATCCCCTCAGTGCGGGCTGCTTCACGCGCATATTTGAAAGCATCCTCATTTTGAACGCCGATCACTTCTTCATACATCTTTGTATCCAGGATATCAGGAACAAAGCCTGCCCCTATCCCCTGAATTTTATGCGGTCCCGGCTTTCCACCGGAGAGTACCGGTGAATCTGCAGGTTCTACAGCATAGATTTTAATGTCCGGGAAATGCTCTTTCAGCACCTGGCCTGCGCCTGTGATCGTCCCGCCAGTTCCGATCCCTGAAATAAAGGCATCCAGCCCGCCATCCATCTGGCGTACAATTTCAGGTCCTGTTGTTAAGCGGTGAACTTCCGGATTTGCTTCATTTTTAAACTGCTGCGGCATAAAGTAGCCGTGCTCTTTGGAAAGCTCCTCGGCTTTACGGATCGCTCCGCCCATCCCTTCAGCTCCCGGGGTCAGCACCAGTTCAGCACCGTAAGCCCGCAGAAGATTTCTGCGCTCCATGCTCATGGTTTCAGGCATAACAAGAATTGCCTTAATTCCCTTAGCGGCAGCTACCATTGCAAGGCCGATTCCGGTGTTTCCGCTTGTCGGTTCAATAATGGTATCTCCAGGTTTTAAGCTCCCGTTCTGTTCAGCGGCATTTATCATTGCAAGCGCAATCCGGTCTTTTACGCTGCTGCCCGGATTCATAAATTCAAGCTTCAGGTATACATCTGCATAATCGTCTTCCACCATTTTGTTCAATTTAACAATCGGTGTTTCCCCAATCAATTCATGTATGGAATTTGCTACACGCATTCTGAACGCACCTCTATTCCGAGTATTTTTATTGGTTTAATTAAAACTTACCAACCCAATTCGGAATTGTCAATCTTTTTGCCCGTAAAACCATTCCGCTTCTGCTTCCTTCCAAAGGGGACGGACTGTAACAGAGCCTTCCATCTGCTCCAGCGCAAGCTGACGTTTTATCTGATCCTTCACTTCATTGTATGAGTAGGTCCGGCCTTTTATTTTCTCTTCTAAAAAAAGGACGGCAAATCCATCCGCTGTTTGGACGGGGGTACGGCTGTAAGAACCTTTATCCAGCTTCGCTGCTGCTTCCAGGTAGGCTTCCGGAGCTCCGCTGCCTTTCGACACGAAGCCCAGTTCGCCCTGCTGGACGTCCGCTGATGCAAATTCCTCAGCCATCGTTTCAAAACTGGATCCTTCATCCAACTCTTTAATGATCTCTTCGGCCTGACTTTCACTTTTCACAGCAATGTGGGAGAGGTGGTAGGCAGCCTCAAAGGAATATTCATCCTTATGGGCATCGTAGTACTTCTGCACCTCATCCTCCGGAACGTTTACATCCCTCGTAAGGAGCTTTTCCAGCAGGATGCTGTAGCGGATCTGCTCGCGCCACTGCCGATCATTTTCTGCTGATTCACTTTCTGTAGTATTGGAGGAGAGCTTAAACATGGTCAGTTCACGATTGACGGTCTCTTCATCTGCTGTCACATTGTATTTCTCTGACAGTTCCTGGACAACCTGGCTGTTTACCATCTGCTCAAGAGTTTCCTTCCCATACCGCTCCTCAAGCATAGCGAGCCAGTCTTCACGTGTAATGTCTGTTCCTCCTACTTCTGCTACCGCTTCAGCAGATGAATCAGGTTCTTTCTTGGCGGTGAAAAAAATTACGGTGCCAATGTTCAGCAATAGGAGTCCTATGCATGTGAACAACAGGGCTCTCTTATTCATTTCTCCACTCCCGGCTGGCTGTTATTTTGATTCTGCTTTAAGTTCCTCAAGCTCTTCTTTTGAAAAAATGTAAATCTCATTGCAGAAGTGGCATTGAGCTTCAGCCTGTCCGTCCTCTTCAATCATTTCTTCAATTTCCTTTGCACCGAGGCTGATGATCGCAGACCCAAACCGCTCCTTAGAGCATTGACACTGGAAGGAAACCGGCATTTTTTCAAGGATCTTTACATTGCCTTCCCCAAGGATTGTATCGAGGATCTGCTCAGGGGACAGTCCTTTTTCAATCAGCTTGGAGATGGGTTCCATATTGGTGAGGCGCTCTTCTATGGCTGAGATCGTCTTCTCATCTGCCCCAGGAAGAAGCTGAACGATAAAACCGCCGGAAGCGAGAATGGTGTTATCCGGGTTAACCAGCACTCCCACACCTACTGAAGAAGGAATCTGTTCAGAAGAAACGAGGTAATAGGTGAAGTCCTCTCCCAGCTCTCCGGATACAATCGGAACCTGGCCGGTAAAATGCTCTCTCATGCCGAGATCCTTTACAATGGTAAGCATCCCCTGCGTTCCGACAGCGCGGGCGACATCGAGTTTACCGAATTTATTCAAATCAAAATGAGTCTGCGGATGGGTTACATATCCTCTGACTTCACCTTTTGCATTCGCATCTACAAGAATCGGGCCAAGCGGTCCGTTTCCTTCTATTTTGATCGTAAGCTTGTCTTTCCCCTTAAGCATCGTGCCGAGCATTAAGCCGGCCGTCAATGTACGCCCAAGTGCAGCTGATGCAGTCGGCCACGTTTGATGCCTTCTCTGTCCCTCACCAACCGTTTCAGTTGATTTAACAGCATAGGCACGGACCTGCCCTTCATATGCAAGTGCTTTTACTAGATAATCCATTCTTTCTTGCTCCCTTCGCGCTGATTCATATGTCAGCGATTGCGGTCATAAATTAGCTGCAGTCCTTTTAACGTTAAAAAGGGATCTACGATGTCAATAGCTTCTGATTCATTTGCAATCAGGGAAGCCAGCCCGCCCGTTCCAATGACCTTTGGACTCTGGCCGGTTTCTTCCTTCATTCTTCTTACAATTCCCTCAACCTGTCCAACGTAGCCGAACAAGATGCCGGACTGCATGGCACTGACCGTGTTTTTCCCGACAATGGCATCCGGTCTGGCAATTTCAATTCTTGGAAGCTTGGCAGCCCTAGAGTACAGGGCCTCTGTAGAAATATTTACACCTGGCGCAATCGCTCCGCCCATATATTGTTTATCCTCGTTAATATAGCAATAAGTAGTGGCTGTTCCAAAATCGACAATGATGAGCGGACTTCCATATAGATGAATGCCTGCTACTGCGTTGACGATCCTGTCTGCTCCGACCTCTCTTGGGTTTTCATATTTAATATTTAAGCCTGTTTTGATCCCTGGTCCGACAACCTGCGGCTTAAGATCGAAATAAGATTTACACATCCGTTCAAGCGAAAACATAATAGGAGGCACAACAGATGAAATAATAATGCCCTCAAAATCTTTAAAGGAAATGCCGACATGCTCAAACAGGGATTTGAACAGCATTCCAAATTCATCCTCTGTCTTGTTGCGGCTTGTTTCAATCCGCCAGTGGAATTTCAGTTCTTCCTCTTCGTACACACCTATAACTGTATTTGTATTTCCGACATCCAATACTAAAATCAACGATTTTCACCACTCTATTTAGGTTTCTATAAGGGATAATAAATTATTCCGCCCCCATCATATCATAAAACACCTGCAGACAGAGGGCAATGTGCTTTGACACGCAGGGCGGGACAGAAAAAAGCCGCATCTCTATGGATGCGGCTTTATACCGTTAGTCTTTTTTCAGGTTGTTTCCATCAATATCATCAGAAGGAACATCTTCCGTCTTGCGCTGAATATTGATTTTCACATCTGAGGTGCCTTCAGAATCATTGAGGTCCTCAATCCGTTCAGGGAGCTTGCCATTTTTAATCAGATGATCGATCTGTTTCGCATCCAGTGTTTCAACTTCAAGAAGTGTCTTGGCTACAAGCTCGAGCTTATCACGGTTCTCAGTGAGAATGGTCTTCGCTCTGTCATAGCTTGTTTTAATGAAGCTTTGGATTTCGATATCAATTTCATGGGCAATCGCGTCACTGTAATTCGGCTCATTGTTGATGTCACGGCCCAGGAATACCTGCCCCTGAGACTGTCCGAACTGCAGCGGACCAAGTTTATCGGACATTCCGAACTCCGTAACCATGCGGCGGGCAATGCCGGTCGCTCTCTGGAAGTCATTGGAGGCACCTGTGCTTACTTCTCCAAAGACAATTTCCTCTGCTACGCGTCCGCCGAGAAGTCCGGTAATTTTATCAAGAAGCTCAGGCTTCGTCATAAAATAGCGGTCTTCTTTTGGAAGCATAACCGCATATCCGCCTGCCTGGCCGCGCGGAACGATGGTAACCTTGTGCACCATTTCTGCCTCATCAAGAACATGGCCGATAATGGTATGTCCTGCTTCATGGTAGGCAACAATGTTCCGTTCTTTTTCAGAAATGACCCTGCTTTTCTTAGCAGGCCCGGCTATTACACGATCTGTTGCTTCATCGATATCAATCATATCGACTTTTTTCTTATTCGAGCGCGCTGCAACAAGTGCCGCCTCATTCAGGAGGTTCTCAAGATCTGCCCCGGAGAATCCAGGCGTTCTCATTGCGATGGCTTTCAGGTCGACTGAACTGTCAAGCGGCTTATTGCGGGAATGAACCTTAAGCACCGCTTCACGTCCCTTCACATCAGGACGGTCAACTGTAATCTGACGGTCAAAGCGTCCCGGACGAAGAAGAGCCGGGTCAAGGATATCTGCACGGTTTGTAGCTGCAACGATGATAATTCCTTCGTTCGCACTGAAACCGTCCATTTCTACAAGCAATTGGTTCAGCGTCTGTTCACGCTCATCATGGCCTCCGCCAAGACCTGCGCCGCGCTGGCGTCCAACTGCATCAATTTCATCAATAAAGATAATGCATGGTGCATTTTTCTTCGCATTTTCGAACAGGTCGCGCACACGTGATGCACCGACACCTACAAACATCTCAACAAAGTCAGAACCGCTTATGGAGAAAAACGGTACTCCGGCTTCACCGGCTACTGCTCTTGCAAGAAGGGTTTTACCGGTACCTGGAGGCCCTACAAGCAGAACACCTTTAGGGATTCTTGCACCAAGTTCGGAGAATTTGCGCGGATCTTTAAGGAAGTCAACTACCTCAACAAGCTCCTGCTTCTCTTCATCTGCTCCAGCAACATCCTTGAATCTGACCTTTTTCTTTTCTTCACTGTACAGCTTCGCTTTGCTTTTCCCGAAGTTCATGACACGGCCTCCGCCGCCCTGAGCCTGGTTAAGCAGGAAGAAGAACAGGATGAAGATGATGACAAAAGGAATGATGGATGTGAAAAATGTTACCCACCCGCTCGTTTCCTCAGCAGGCTGAAACTCGGTTTTGCTTGATTTTGCAGCTGCGGTAATCTGGTCAATCGACTCACTTGGAACGTGAGTTAAGAAGAATTGATCCTTCTCTCCGCCTTTAAGCTGTCCTTTTACCTCAAAAACGCCTCTGACCGGCTTCGCGGTAATCTGGCTCACTTGCCCCGCTTCCAGCTTCGAAACGAATTCAGTGTAAGTCAATGGTTCTGTTTTCGGATTTTGGCCGTTAAACGTACTGACAATTCCGATCACAACCAAAAATATGAGTAAATAAAAGATCGTATTCCGGAAGATCCGTTTCATTCCTTACCTCCTCCCACAGTAGGCACAACTAGTTTAAATAGTATCATAGAAAATCATGCCAATACAAACAATATGGCGCCATTTAATCAGGCCTTAGTCCTCAGTTGGCATCCTGATAGACACGAGGCTTCAGAACACCGATATACGGAAGATTTCGGTAGCGCTCAATGTAATCGAGGCCATAGCCTACAACAAAGGCGTCCGGCACTTCAAACCCGACGTAATCAGCCTGGATATCCGCTTTTCGGCCGCTCGGCTTATCCAGAAGGGTTACAATTTTAATGGATTTGGCTTTCCGATACCTGAATAATTCCACAAGATAGCTCAATGTTAAACCACTGTCGATAATATCTTCTATGATAAGGATGTCCCGGCCCTCGACAGATGTGTCAAGATCCTTGAGGATCTTAACCTCGCCGGAGGAAACCGTGGATGTGCCGTAGCTTGATACATCCATAAAATCCATCTCAAGGTATGTATCGATGTGCTTCAGAAGATCGGCCATGAACGGCAGTGCGCCTTTTAATACTCCGATCGCCAGCGGAAACGTGTCTTTGTATTCCTCAGTCAGCATGGTTCCCAGTTCTTTGACTTTCTTCTGTATTTCCTCTTCTGTCACTAAAATTTTCTCAATATCCTGTTTCATCATGCGTGTTTTGCCCCCTAGAAGATCCTTGTTGATGATATTGTATAAAAATGAACGGGCCGCTCCGGCCGTCATTTCCCTCCCGGTCTGACTTTACAAGCCCCGGAAGCCACAAAATCGTTCCGTTTGCGTCTTCGAGAACCGGCCACTGATTTCTGGCTTCAATTGCGATCTTCTTGTCAATAAATATATCTTTGACTTTTTTTGTGCCATTCATGCCTTTGACTTTCAGTTTGTCCCCATTTTTTCGGGAACGCACCGTCAGAGGCAGCAGGACGTGATCCGGCTTTATGAGAAGGCTGTTCTTTCCCGTTTCCTCATTCGGTCTCTCCAGTGCTGTTTCCGCCACAAGTTTTCCTCCATTCGGAAGAAAAGCTGTACCGGGCACAGGCAGTTCCAATTGGTAGGGAGCAGGCTCCTCATGTTCAAAAGTAAACAAGCATGACTGATAGGATTTCACTGCTTTTAAACCATCTGGAAGGTGAATGGTACCGGAAGGATGTGATTGGGAAAGCATAGATAGAACGCTTTCTGTATGTATGGATGATAATGAAGACGGAACATTTTTGTAAAGATAGTTTAATATTAGATGAATCCCTCTTCTTTGTAAAGGTAAAGGCAACCTTTTAAGCAGATCGATTCGGAGTTCTGCCCCGTGCTCCCTGCTTATCCATACTGTATTCATTTCCCTTTCCGTTAATTCCAGCAGCAGCTGTTCATCTTCAAGCAAATTTTCGCTGAAGGACTGGAATTTCTCATGGACAAGCGGATTTTCTTCTTTCAAAAAAGGAAGAATCCGTTTTCTGAAGCGGTTGCGGGTATAGCTTTCTTTTTCGTTGCTTGGATCGACCCTGGGCTCCAGACCGTTCTCATCGCAATAGGACAGCAATTCCTGTTTCGTCAACCCTAGCAGCGGACGGATTACGTAGCCGCCTGCAAAAGGCCGCTTCGGCTGGATTCCTGCCAGTGCTTTGCCTCTCGTCCCGCGGACGAGCCTCATCATGATGGTTTCGATCTGATCATCGCCATGATGTCCGAGCGCAAGCACATCCGCATCATGTTTTGCCATCATGTCTTCAAAGAACCCGTAACGGCATTCTCTTGCCCCCTCCTGAGCCCCCACCTTGTGCAAGGCTGCATAAGCAGCGGCATCCACACGGCAGCCTTCAAACTCAAGACCGTTCCTGCTGCAGAACCTTTGGACAAATTCCATTTCCTGAAGGGACTCAGCCCCTCTGAACATATGATCAACATGCAGGACAATGATCCTCAGTTTCCACTCTTCCCGGATGCTGAGGAGCATATGAAGGAGGGTCAGGGAATCAGGGCCGCCTGATACACCCGCCAAAACGACGGAAGAAGGCTCGAGCAGCCTGTGTTTTTTTATAAATGGAATAAAGGGTGCCACATCATTCCCTCATTTACTAAAAGAGATTAACCATAAGCTGAACATATCGTACCATTTTTGTCCGGCTCACTGCAAAATCCAGCCTTTCGTTCACAAAATCAACACTTTTAAGGCAGAAGGAAATGATAAATATAAAGGGCGTAGAGGATGAAGGCACCGCTGACCACGATGAAGGCATCCATCATGCTGCCTGACCGGCTGCTTTTCCGCTGTTTTACGGCTGCTGGTTTGCTGCGTTTTTTTGGCGCTGCCCCCGCAGATGAAGCTGCACGCTGCTGCCCTCCTGCACGCTGTCTTTCTGTTCTTTTCTCCCCGGCCGCTGCGATGCATTCAATAAGATCCTTCTTCATTTCTTCAGCAGAGCTGTATTTACCGGTCAGTGCATTTCTCCATACCTTTCTCTGGCCTGCCAGCAGCGGCACAGAGTCGATCTTATCAAAAAGGAGCTGCTGCGCATTTTCTCTTTTCGGGAAACGGCCTCCTGTACCGGCATTTAAGGCAATCATAGCTGCCGCGAAGAGATCATATTGCGGATCGGCCTTTCTCATCCCCATTCCCCAGTACCCCCGGTCAAAGAACTCCGTAAATTCTTTTATGGATCTGCCCATTCCGGTTGTGCCGCCCACATCCACAATGCGCACACCGACCGGCGCATCGGCAACGATCAGATTTTCAGGCTTCAGATCTCCAAAAGCCCATCCGGCTTTATGAAGCTCTGCAAGGCTCCCAAGAAGCTGAAGCATCAGGACCGGAATCCACTCTCTTCCTTTTGCCTTAATAAAATCCAGAAAAGGGAGCCCTTTTATGTATTCCATCACATAAAAGGAACGGATGGGGGACGCTTTGCCTTCCGTCCAATCATCCGTATCATACAAACGAGGCCCAAGGCTTTTCCCCTGGACCTTCGAAAAGTGCTTCAGCACATTCACCTCGGATGTAATGGACATGCTGTTGTCACTCAGTTTCAGGGCTTCAAGCCCTCTGCTGCTCTGGACAAGATAGACTGCTCCATTCGCTCCTTTGCCGAGAGATTTTAATACAGTATAGCGGTTTCCGTTCCACTTCCCTGTGATGACAGTACCCGGAAGAAGTTTATCGGCCCCCTTCATAACGATACTCCTCGTCGTCCAGCATGTCTCTTCTGCTCTTTTTCTTTTTGCTGAACAAGGCAGCTCCCTCACGGATTGCCGGACCGGTAGGAGTAAGCCCGCCTGCAGAAAGCTTGGAGAACATCGAGGAAATGGACCCCAGACGAGGTGTCCAGTCAATGACCATTTCCGCATCCGCACGTTTCCCAGGAAATACACAGACTGAGAATTCATTTTCGCCGATTCTGGAGTTCAGGCTGATGGAAAGATCCAAAAGCGCCTCTTTTACTGTAGGCAGCTTCGGGGTCATGCTGGCACTTGCATCCACAAGAATGACAAGCTCCAGCTGCATAGTTTCCCCGAGCTCATCCACCACTTCCAATACTTCCCCCCTTTTATCAGGCGGCAGTTCTTCCATCGAAACCTTTTTGCCGAGAATCTGCTGAAGTTCTTTATTGACCACTCCCTGAATGGTCTGAGTCATTGCTTTTCTTGTCACCATTTGAACGGTTTGCGACAAAGATTTTGTATAAACGGTCTGGCTGACTCCCCCTCCGGAAGCTGCAATGCTCTCGATCTCCCTCATTGCGTCCTCATCAACTGCTTTTTCATCTGCAATTCCAATCACATTCACTGTGATCCCTTGCTCGCTGGCTAACGCAGCCATTGCGGCCGGATCCTCTCCATGGTTGGAGCATCCGTCTGTAATGAGCAGGATCTGTTTCAATTTTCCTCGGTTCATTCCGTTCCCCTCCTAATGGCTCTGATATGTATCAGCCTTGCCACAGGAGACTGTTTCTCATACTATTAAATTTTTATTCCCTTAACCCGGGCAGGGTGCCTGGCCTGGACTAGCCTGAATGATTTCATGCCATTCTGATCAGATGGCCCGCTGAATCGCTATCCGGCAGGTTCCACTCCCCTTTATGAAACACTCTGTTCTTTCTTTTGAAAGTAGCGGCTTGCCGGAATGGCCGCCCATTTAGGAGTGTTGTGTTCAACTTTAGCTGCAATAATCGTCATATCGTCTTCTATTTTTCCAGATCGGGTCCTGATGACCTCTTCCATAATCAGATCCGCTACCTCTTGCGGATCATCTGTTTCGAGCTCTGAAATCTTTCTTTTCATCCATACATCATGATTTTCTACGTGCTTTGGCCCTTCAAATATCCCGTCACTCATCATAATAAGCAAATCCCCTGCTTTAAGCTGCTCACCCACTACATCCACTTCAAAATCATCGATGATCCCGATCGGCAGATTGCTCGCCTGTATTTTTATCACTTTATCCCCCCGTTTGATAAAGCTTGGCGTTGAGCCGATCTTTAAGAATTTGCACATGGCGTCCTGCAGATCTACAATAGCCAAATCAAGTGTAGAAAACACTTCATCTGTCGTTCTTAAGGAAAGGATGGAATTCACTGTTTTAATCGCTACCTTCTCATCAATTCCGGACTGCAGGATTTTTTCAAGGAGCTTAATGGTTTCGTTGCTTTCAAACTGTGCTCTTGACCCGTTGCCCATTCCGTCACTTATGGCGATCGCATGCTTGCCAACCCCCAGTTCAATCATTGAATAGCTGTCCCCCGATACAAGTCCTCCTCCTTTTGCTGCATGGGCTGCCCCGGTTTCCACTTTAAAACTTTTGGCTGAACCGAACGCCACGTGGCAAAAGCCGTTTGGATACAGGCCGCAATCCTCCTGCTTTACAATGACCTGTTCTTCCAATATATCTGAAAGCATTGGAGCAATGATTTTTTCACATTCGCCATGGCCCTGGCAAAATGGAATGGACATTTCCATGTCTACATTTCCCTGCTCCAAGCTGTATATTTCAACGTGGCCGATTTCTACTCCGAAATTCCGGAGTGCTTCCAGAATCTGTTCCTCAAGCAGGTAATGATTCTCCCTCTCCCTCCTGATTTCCCGGGAAAAGTCCTTCATTACTTTGGATACGCCAAGCAGCTGCTCTGCTACCAGCCTGCGGCTCTCCTGCACTTGCCGGTTCAGTTTCTGGCCCGCTTTAAATTCATTCAGCTCCTGTTCAATCGCGATCTCTACTGATGCAGCCTTTGAACAGTGGGAATGGAACTCTTTTTTGAGTTTCCGGTTCTGCGAGTACGTGTCCGCACCCGTTTCGTTGGTGACCTGCGTCATCAGATCATAGGTGGTTTGAAAGTTCTGGACCCAGCATTTTTCTTTCTTATAACAATGATGGCAAGTCTTTTCAGTGATCGTACTTAAGAATAAATCGGTTTCACGCGATGAATCGCTCTCGCTTCTTTCGTAAAATGCATTAAAGCTCTGGGATAAAGCCTCAAATACGCCGGAAAACTGATCCACCCGGTGGGCAGTTACATCTCTGATTCTTGTTGCGTACAGCTGCTGCTCCTGCGCATGTTCACTCGTCCCCGGAATATGCTTCGCAAGACTCGCAGTCACAGCTTTCGGAGTGAGGAAAAACAAGAGAATGGCTGCACCGGACTCCAGCAGGGTTGTCATGATCCCGGCAGTGCCTCCTCCATACATGGACAGCAGCACTGAACCAATGAGAAGGCCGGCCGCCGCCCCGATTTTCCTGCCTTCCTTAAGGAGGCCGCCGAGCAGGCCTGAAAAAGCAAGCAGACTCATCTGATAAAGATTCCCGACATTCGCCAGGCTTAAAATGAGGCCTGTCACTACTCCAACCGTGCATCCGATGCTTGAACCCCCGATAAAGGCGAACAGCAGGACGATGTACCGCGAAAAAACATGCTCCGCTTTGACTTCCATATATGCGACACCGGTCAGCCCGGTCATTATAGAGGCAATGAGAATCATCAGACAAATGATTTCTTCTGATTTCAGTGCCTGCTTATACCTTGGGCTCGCAATAAGAGGGATGCTTTGAAGGAAAATCAGTGTAAGGATAAAAGCCAGGCCTGCTTCCACCCCTGCCATCATGGCATCATACGATGTCACCTTGCCGTAAACGATCCAGGTAAAGGTGAGCCTTGTCGCTGCTGCAGCGAGCAGGATGATTGCCGGCAGTGTCCGTACCCGGTCCTTAAAAATAAATGCACCGGCCTTTTGCAGAAATAAGAAGAAGAGCAAATGGCAAGTAATGATGAGAAAGGTTTCGAGGGAGATCGTCAAGCCCCCTGCTGCGAGTGACAGAGCGCCGATCAGGGCCTTGTCCTTTTTCAGGAGGAACAGGACTCCGAAGAACGGAAGGGCAAATGGGAGAATCTCTGTCAGGATGACAGCCCGTCCAAGCAAAAACCCGATAAACATATAGATAACGCCTTTATGAAATAGTAAGGATTGAAAATGAGCACCCATTTTTCTTGCAGACCGCTGAATCGCATGCTGCGTTTTTTCTATTGCCTCTCCGGCTATTGGTTCCATTAATCTTCTTTCTGCTTTTTCCATTCACCCTACCTCCAAAATTGATTCATTGAGGTCATTATAGCGGACAGAATACAGGGATTTTGTCAAAACAACGGCTCCCCGGTTCAGAAGTGTTCGACGGTTTCAGCTCAGGCCTGAGGGAATCCACCAGCATTTCCAAAAGAAAAGCAAGATTGCTGGCATCATTTCGCCTAACGTGTAGAAACTGCTGAAAAGTTAATGGAATATCTTTTTATTTTTCTGGCTATAAGGTATTGAAATCCGGTCTGTGAAAACACAAAAAAAGCTTCCTGCAGATGAGGAAGCTTTTCAATAGAATGACCCGTACGGGATTCGAACCCGTGTTACCGCCGTGAAAGGGCGGTGTCTTAACCGCTTGACCAACGGGCCGTAAGAATAAATATATGGTAGCGGCGGAGGGGATCGAACCCCCGACCTCACGGGTATGAACCGTACGCTCTAGCCAGCTGAGCTACACCGCCATATAATGCCCGGTCTGCCAGGACCGTGCTGCTGCACTCCTTTCAGACAGGCTTGCTGTCCTATGAAGCACAAGTTCTATAATACAAAGGATTCCTTTCTCAGTCAAGTACTTTTTAATATTTTTTCAGAGTGGGAATGGATGCATCAACCTCCGCCAGCTGTGCATTGCAGACCGCACCGGAACGGCCATTAAAAACAAAAAACACCCCAGAGGAGTGTTTTTATCTATATGATCAGCAGCAAGTTAACCTCTTCTTGCTCCGCGTCCGCCACGTTTGGATTCTGTGTTTCTTTTAAGAGAAGATAAACGGTCTTCGCTGTCCTTCAGAAAACGGCTCATTTTTTGCTCGAAGTTTTCTTTCGGACGGAATTCTCCGCCTCTTCCTCCTCCTCCTCCACCACGGTGTGGACGGTCTTGACGCGGGCGGTCCTGGCGAGGTCGGTCAGGACGCTCAGGACGGTCAGGACGGTCGATGGCTTTCTTAATGGAAAGGCCAATTTTGCCGTCTTTTTCTACGTTGATGACTTTTACTTCCACCATATCGCCAACTTTAAGATGGTCATTAATGTCTTTCACGTAGTTATCGGCTACTTCACTAATGTGAACAAGACCTGTAGAACCTCCCGGAAGCTCTACAAAAGCTCCGAAATTCGTAATGCCAGTTACTTTACCTTGTAACTTGCTGCCAACTTCAATGGACATAAAAAAAATGCTCCTCCTTAAACTGATAAAAAAATCATCATTTCTTTAATTATACCTAATCAAAAATCATAGTGTCAATAAAGGCTACTTTTTGTCCGGAGAACTGAAAATAATTTCATTTTCCCCTGAAAGGAAGTAATCCCTGCGCGCAAGCTCTGCAATGTAATCATCATCATTCAGCTTGGTAATTTCTTCTTCCAGCAGGTTTTGCTCTTTTTTCAGCACCTGCAGCTCTTCTTTAAGCTTGTCCTTTTGCTCGGACTGCTCTGCAAGAGACACGGTCTGATCGATCAATCCCGCTGCTATAAAGACCACGGCAATCAGAGCAGCTGCTCCAAATACGGCAAGACGGCGGTAAAGGCCTCTCTTCCTTCGTTTAAGGATCTGGTCGTTGCGTTCCTGCTGCTGCATATATTGAGACTGAAGCTGAGTCACTTTACGGCTTCTTTCAGCTGACATTAATGTCCCCCTCACTTTCCAGTGATTCGTTTTATCCGGTTCCATGTATTCAACAATAAATTCTTGGCCTTTCCTGCAAATCCTTCTGCTTTTACGAAAATCTTTGAAATGAATTTCTTTAAAAACGCCGGAAGCAGCTTCCACAAAAGTCTTAAGGCCCATTTAACAGGTGATAATACGATTTTAACGGCTCCCCATAAAAAAAGAAACGTCCATTTTGAGATTTTCCAAAAAAGATTCAGCAAGCCGGCTGCAATCAGAAAAACGAGACGGAAAACAGCTTTTACCGGCTTAATCAGAACAAAGTTGCCAATTCCGGCCAAAACCTTTGCAATCAGCATGACCGTGCGGATGAAGAAATTAAGCGCCGCCATATAGATTCCCTTAAGAAGACCCTGATACGCAGCAAAACCGCAAAGAATCGCTAAAAACATATATACCCGCAATTCCCCTTCATTAACAAGGAGCAGCACATAAAAAAAGAGAATGCTTTGGAGCAGCCAAAACACGATGTCATGAAAGAATACGATCCATCCCGCTCTTTTTGAGCGGACTAAAAATCTTCTGTACGTATCAAGGGCCGCTCCAAGCCATGCTCCCATTCCCGCCATGGCAAACATGGTATAAAATTGAACGGTCAAACTCATTTAAACAGCTTGCTAAAGAATCCTTTAGCTTTCTCCGAATGCTGTTCATCCAAGTAGACAATATCCAGGATGCGGCCTTTGATCGTAACTACGCCCCGGTCGACATCCAGGTTTTGCATTTGCAGGTTTTCACCTCTGATTGCCAGTGCACCCATTACCGTATCGAGCAGGAATTCTTCATTATCAAAGCTTTCTACTTCCTTGACACCTGTAATATCCAGAAGTTTTCTGCCTTTCATAATCAAATCGTGGTCTTCCTGCTTAGCCTGCGGCTGATTTTGCTGGTAGTAATTCATCCCCATTCCCCCGCTTTGCGTCGTTATAGTAATAGGTATGAAACGAAGGGGGGAAAAAGAACAAGCTCTGCAGTCTTACAGACTTTCACCGAGCTTTTCTTCTTTTATAATGGTATACATTTCAGCGGCTGCTTCTTTTTTTACTGTTTCTTTAAGATGGTCAACCCGTACAGTCACTCTTTTCTGGCCAAAACGGATAATCATCTCATCGCCTTCTTTAACAACAGTGCTTGCTTTTGCGGCTGTACCGTTTATTTCAATCCTGCCCTGATCCGCAACTTCCTTTGCAAGTGTTCTTCTCTTAATCAGCCGGGACACCTTCAAAAACTTATCAAGTCTCATGGCAAAAACCCCTTCTCTATTCTAAATTTTTCGCTTCATCCCAATAGCGGTCCATCTGCTCAAGCGACAGTTTTTCAAGATCTTGACTGTTCTCCCTGGCTTTCTTTTCTATATATTGGAATCTGGTCTTGAATTTAAGATTGGTGGCAGACAGTGCTTCCTCAGGCTCGATCTTCAGGAAACGGCCGACGTTCACCAGAGCAAACAGCAGATCCCCAAATTCTTTCAGGAGCTCCCTGTTCTCTTCGGAAGGACGGTCCTTCAGCTCCTCCTCAAACTCGAGCAGCTCCTCTTTCACCTTTTCCCACGCATCCTCCGCGTGATCCCAGTCAAAACCGGCCTTTGCTGCCTTTCTTTGAAGCTGATAGGCTTTGGAAAGCGCGGGCAGTGCACCCGGGATCGAATCAAGGCGGGATTCATGGACAGCTTTCCCCTCTTGTTTCTTAATCTCCTCCCAGTTTACAAGCACCTCTTCCGCCGTCTCTGCTTCTGTGTCGCCGAAGACATGAGGATGACGCCGGACCATTTTCTCAGCAACGGTGCGGATGACCTCATCCATGGAAAACAGCCCTTCATCCTCTCCAATCTGGGCCTGCAGAACGACTTGGAGCAGGACATCCCCCATCTCCTCCACCATATGGTCAATGTCTCCGGCCTCAATGGCATCCAACAGCTCATAGCACTCTTCAATCAAATATTTCTTTAGAGAGTGGAAGGTTTGCTTTTGATCCCAGGGACATCCGCCCGGACCTCTTAAAGCGGCAACAATTCCTCTGAATTCATCAAACTGATGATACAGGAGCTGTTCTTCCCGGACGGGCGGGATATACAGACTGGTTAGATTTGATATAGCTGACAAACGGTCAAGCTCAAACAGAGGGACCTTTGTAATTTCCTCTCTTTTGCTTCCTGCTGCAGTGACAATATACACCTCATAATCATACGGGAGGTCCTCCATCAAAGTCAGCTTCACCTCAGAGGCCACCATTTGATCGTAAACCTGGCACAGGATGATATGGTGGTGAAATTGCAGATCCCCTTTTTTGACTGTACCTGCATCAGCCATTTGAAACCCATCGATTGGATCGATATTCAACGCGGCAAACGTCGCATCGAGAAAGCTCTGTCCCCCTGCGACACTTACCCGGAACGTTTCTTTTTTTGACTCTTCCAAAAGAATCTGCACTGTTTTTTCCGCAACCATCGGGTGGCCGGGGACAGCGTATACGACATCCCCGCTCTTCGATTTACTTATAAGCAGGGAGGCAATCTCTTCATAGACCTCTCCAAACCCGGAATGCTTCACATAAATTTCATCGAAAGAACCGGTAATGTCCAGCTCCTCCTTAAGCTCTTCCAAAACAGGATGATCCATCGTCCTTACATAGAGGCGGCCCGGATCCTTAAGGAGACGGTAGATCCCCATTGGCAGCTGATGAATGTCTCCGGCCCCGAGGCCGGCTATATGAATTGTATTCATTTTTTACCTCCCCTTTTTTTATGAGACCATAACCGGATTTTTGTACCGAACGGAACGATATCTAATTCCTCATTGCTGAAAACGTTCAGCTTGATGACGGAATACAGGTAAACTGCCCCTCCGGCAGCAACAGCTGTCAGTGCTTCAATGGAAGCAAGGGCTCTGTTCCTCCCAAAAATCCACTCAAAGCCCGCCATATACCCTCGTAAAACCGCAAGCATCAAGATCGCGGAAAGACCGATCTTAACAATGCTCCGGTAGTCGTTCAGCTTGTACTGCTTTTTCCGGAGGAAATAAATGTTCAGTATAGCAACAACAAAGAATGCAGCAACTGAAGCAACAGCTGCCCCGTCCGCTTCATATTTCGGTATGAGAGCAAGATTTAGCACAATTTTAATCACAACACCTGCAATAACAGAAATAGCCGGATAAATCGTCTGGTTGAGCCCCTGTAAAATGGCTGCAATGGTCATAGACAGAGAGGTAAACAAAATGGACAAACTCAAAATTCCGAGAATTTCAGATCCATAATTGTTCCGGAACAGCATAATGTTCGTCTCTTCCACGATGCCAATCAGACCGACCGTCGCCCCTGCACCTACTGCAAGGCACACTTTTATGGACAGGTTGATTTTATCTCTGATAAACTTTTCATCATTCCTGCGTTTCGCGCTCGAAATAAGCGGAACGAGCGACAGCGATAACGAGGTGGCAACAACGGTTCCGAGCTGAATTAACGGCTGACCCCGGTCATAGATTCCTTTAAGGGTTTTGGCAGCAGTCGGATCCATCCCTTTGTTGATCAGCATTGAAAAAAGCTGAAGGGCATCCACAAGCTGGATCAAAATCAGCAGCAGGCTGCTCACACAAATCGTAAACGTAAAAAGCAGAAGATCCTTAACAAGATCCCGTATCCGGATCTGCGAGGGCTGGGAAGGTCCGGCCAATTCTACACGGTCACGGCGGTACCAGTAAATCACCAAAACAACTAGAGCCGCTGCACTCCCAGTCAGCGAGCCGATCAAGGCCCCCTCCCCCGCTTTATAAAGCGAGCTCCCTGATTTCAATAAAATATAGGCAAGACCAATAATGGTAATCACACGAAAAGCCTGTTCCACCACTTGGGAAAGTGCAGTCGGAAACATATGATGCATTCCCTGGAAATATCCCCTGAGCACAGACACGAACGGAACAAGCAAAAAAGAAAAAGAAATAATTTCAATTAGCGGCTGCAGATGCATATCACCCATAATTCCGGCAATCCACCCTGCACCTGTATACAAAAGTGTAAAAGAAAGCAGGCCGGTTAAAACAAGAAACACACTGCTCACCCGCCAGATCCTGCGCAAATCCGCAGGGTTATGCCCCTCACCGTATTCCGCAAAAAGCTTCGAAACAATGACAGGAAATCCAGAGGTAGCAAGCATAATGGCAATCCCGTAAAACGGATAAACCTGCTGATATATGTAAAATCCAATATCCCCGACAATGTTCTGATAAGGCACGCGATAAGCCGCGCTCATAATTTTCGTCAGCAAGCCGGCAATCGTCAAAACGATCGCCCCCTGAAAAATCACACTCTTTCTAGACGGCACTGCCATCCTCATTCTCCTTCCAAACAAACTAACGAGGTTATTATATCACATGAAATGCGGAGGGCGCTTGCTTAGCTCTGAAGGACGGTGGAGGTCTCGACCGAGGGGCGCTTTTTGCCCCAACCGAGAGACCGAAGCGGCCGAAGAGCTAGCGCCCGCAGCTGGACACCATGAAATGCGGAGGGCGCTTGCTTAGCCGTGAGAGACGGTGGAGGTCGTTTGATTTTCGGGGACTGTCCCCACTCTCGCTAAAGCACTAAAGCTCCGGCACCCGTTCGGCAGGCCGTTGGGGGGCTTGGGTTTGCACAACTATGCCTCTGTCCCCCGCCGCTTTAAAGGATGTGGGGTCAGAGGCAGTGCCTGTCCCCACTTTCGCTAAAGCACTAAAGCTCTGGCACCACTGCTGTTAAAGCCTTATACAGCAAGGCTTGGCAGTCATAAGCCTTTGTCCCCTGCTGCTTTAAAGCATGTGGGGTCGGAGGCACGCACTCACGACTCCGCCCAGAAGTCCAGGTCAGAGGCACCCGCTCACACCCCATCCAGAAGTCCAGGTCGGAGGCACACACCCACGACCCCATCCAGAAGTCCAGGTCGGAGGCACACACCCACGACCCCATCCAGAAGTCCAGGTCGGAGGCACCCGCTCACGACTCCATCCAGAAGTCCAGGTCGGAGGCACACACCCACGACTCCGTTCCGAAGTCCATGTCGGAGGCACCCCACCGTCTCCCGCCCCACTTCAAAAGGCAGCCCTCGAAATAGGGCTGCCTTCTAAAAGAAAATAAGATGAGATCAAAGCTTAGTTTTCCATTTGGCGGGCCAGGAACCCGGCTGCAGTTTCGACGGCTTTTTTTTCGACTTCGCCGAGGGTGCCCTCTTTTGTGTAAATGACAACTGCACCAATTGGGTCCCCGTTTGCGATGATGGGTCCGATTGTGTAGCCTTTGACTTCTTCTTTAACGCCTTCAAGCAGCTGAATTTCGCCGCCTTCTGCTTTGAGTACGGAGGTTCTTTCCTCCATGGATTTTTCGATATCTTCGCTGATGTTGCGGTTTAAGTATTCTTTCTTTGAACCGCCGGATACGGCGATGAATGCATCCCGGTCACAAATGAGCACTGGATGGCCCATGCTGTCGTACAGGGCATCTGCATATTCTCTGGCGAAATCGCCAAGCTCGCTGATGGGCGAGTATTTTTTCAGGATGACTTCTCCGTCGCGGTCGACAAAGATTTCAAGCGGATCTCCTTCGCGGATGCGGAGTGTCCTCCGGATTTCTTTCGGAATGACTACACGTCCTAAATCATCAATTCGACGAACAATACCAGTTGCCTTCATCTATTGCTGCCTCACTTTCACCTTGTGAATTGATTCTTGGGATTTGCCGCATTTATCGCTGCAAACACCTTTTGTTGAGAATAGTATCCTTCACTGGAAAGGGAATATACACACAATAGATGAAAATATAAGCAAAACTCAGCCTGCGGAGATTTCTTCTTTCTTTACCTTGCGGAGTCCTCTGAGGAGACCGATCAGGATGGAGAGCTTTTCTTCCGGTTCCAGACCTTTCGTTTGGATGGAGATTTTCAGCTTGTTCCCATCCATTCCAAGGCCGACCTTCCTGCCGTATTTGCTGCTTAGTTCAAACAGCTTCTGGCCGTCCGCTCTCATGCTGGCTTCCTCTTCTACAGATAAATAAATAACGTTCTTTGCTTCTTTGATGGTTTCTACCCGTTCTCTTACCGAAAGCAACTTTGCTTCGGCTGCTTTGAACAGATAGCTGACCTCTGCCGGGTAGTTTCCGAAGCGGTCTGTCATTTCCTCTTGTAGCTCTGAGAGATCCTCTTCAGATGTGATGGCCCGGAAGCGTTTATACATATCAATTTTCTGCTTGCCGTCAGAAATATACCCTTCAGGAATATATGCATCCAGATCAAGGTCGATTTCCGGTACGAATTCTTTTTCCTTCGGTGCATCGCCCTTACGTTCTTCGATGGCTTCCTTCAGCATTTGTGAGTACAGATCAAAGCCGACTGAGTCGATAAAGCCGTGCTGCTGGGCGCCGAGAAGATTACCGGCTCCCCGTATCGATAGATCCCTCATGGCGATCTTAAAGCCGGACCCGAGCTCGGTGAATTCTTTAATCGCCTGCAGGCGCTTCTCTGCCACTTCGGTCAGGACCTTGTCCTTGCGGTACGTGAAATATGCATAGGCAACCCTGCTGGAGCGCCCGACACGGCCTCTCAGCTGATAAAGCTGGGAAAGGCCCATTTTATCTGCATCATACACGACAAGTGTGTTGACGTTCGGTATATCCACTCCCGTCTCAATGATGGTGGTACTGACCAGAACGTCCGATTGGCCTTCAAGGAAATTCAGCATGACTGCTTCCAGTTCGTTCTCCGACATTTTCCCGTGGGCATAGGTCACACGCGCATCCGGGACGAGCATGGAGATTTCGTCAGCTTTCCGGCTGATGTCTTCAACACGGTTGTAAAGAACATATACCTGGCCGCCGCGTGAAAGTTCCCTTTCGATCGCCTCCCTGACCAGACCGCCGTTATTCTCCACAACGTATGTTTGAACCGGGTAGCGGTTTTCGGGCGGCGTTTCAATGACAGACAGATCCCTTACTCCGAGCATGGACATATGCAGAGTGCGGGGAATCGGCGTAGCCGTCAGCGTAAGCACATCGACGTTGGCTTTCATCTGTTTGATTTTTTCTTTGTGGGTCACCCCGAAACGCTGCTCCTCATCAATGATCAGAAGACCGAGGTTTTTGTATTTCACGTCTTTGGAGAGGAGGCGGTGGGTTCCGATTACGAGGTCAACTGTCCCGTTTTCCAGACCCTTCGTCGTCTCGTTCATTTCCTTGCGTGTTCTGAAGCGGCTCAATAAGCCGACTGTCATCGGATAATCCTGGAACCGCTCACGGACGGTTTCATAGTGCTGCTGGGCGAGAATAGTCGTCGGCACAAGGAGGGCCACCTGTTTCCCGTCCGCGATCGCTTTGAAGGCAGCACGGATGGCGACCTCGGTTTTTCCGTAGCCTACGTCCCCGCAGAGGAGGCGGTCCATTGGACGTTCACGCTCCATATCACGCTTGATCTCATGAATGGAACGGATCTGGTCCTCTGTTTCCTGATAAGGGAAGGCCGCTTCAAAATCCCGCTGCATTTCACTGTCAGGGGAGAACGCATAGCCTTTGCTTGCTTCCCTTTCGGCATACAGCTTGATCAGATCATCTGCAATGTCCTGAACGGAAGATTCAACCTTCTTTTTCACCCGGCGCCAGTCATTGCCTCCGAGTTTATATACTTTCGGTTCTTTTCCTTCCGAGCCCACGTATTTCTGCACCTGGTCAATCTGTTCTACCGGCACATACAGCTTGTCGGAGCCCTGATAGCGGATATGGAGGTAATCTTTATGATTTCCGTTGATTTCAAGCGTTTCAATCCCAAGGTACTTTCCGATCCCGTGATTGATATGAACGACATAATCACCGGTTTGCAGCTCCGAATAGCTCTTGATCCGCTCGGCATTGGATAGCTTTTGGCGTCTTGGCTGTTTTTTGACCCGCTTTTTAAACAGCTCTTCTTCCGTCACCACAGCAATCTTTTGAAGAGGCAGTTCAAATCCGGTCTGAAGGTCGCCTTCAAGAATATAAGCATGGCCCGGCTTCAGGGGGTCCCCATCCTTAATGACGGTTGCCTGCATTTCATAATCTTCAAGCACCTGCTCGAGTTTCTGGACGCGGTCTGCATTTGCTCCAAGGAAAACGGTAATGAATTTCCCTTTTTTCCACCGGTCCAGTTCCCCTTTC
This sequence comes from Metabacillus mangrovi, assembly GCF_009711125.1. GTDB lineage: Bacteria > Bacillota > Bacilli > Bacillales > Bacillaceae > Metabacillus_B > Metabacillus_B mangrovi. The sequence continues at coordinate 29,836 of NZ_WMIB01000025.1, forward strand.
AGGACATTCATCTGCCCGTGAAAGTTCTGCATTTGCTTGCAGGATACATTTAGAATATTCTGCGGGCTTGTATGCGGAACGTGGCGCAGGAACAGCGATAAGTATACAACGGAATGGGGAGTAAGGTTCAGCGGATGTTCCCGGGATATTTTTGCATCATGGACGATTTTCCCCTGCTCAAGCATCCCGGTAATCCAGTCGGCTTCCTCATTTTCAAGCTGTTCCATCATTTCGTGGATTCTGCTGATTTCATCCATGACCACTGCTGCGTTTCCTTCAAAATAATCTATTAAACTAGCAGGCTTTTCATAGAAGAAGGAGAGGTACTTATACAGCTCTTCTTGAATTTGCCCGTTTCGGATCATTTCAAGGTCATGCTGGATATTTTGAAGGAGCAGTTCTTTATGCTGATCATTCTTCAGCTTTTTCAGCGATTTTGAGAGAGCCTCTTCAAGCAGTGTTTCACAGCGCTCCAGCTGGTCCCTTTGAAGAAGAAATTCTTTGGCAGGACCGATGGTGAGCCTTTCTTTTTTATCCAAAGACCGCTGATCGGCTAAATCAAACGAGCGGATGGAATCAATCTCTACATCAAAGAGCTCAATCCGGACCGGATGTTCCTCTGTGAGCGGATACAGGTCAATGATTCCTCCCCTGACGCTGAACTCTCCGGGAGCGGAAACCATGCCTGCCCGCTCGTAACCGATCTGGGAAAGCCATTTGTAAAAAGATTCTGTATCGAGCTCATCTCCGATTGCGACTGTCTTCTGGCTTGCTGTCCACTGGCTCTTGGATGGAAGAAGCCTTCTAAGGGCAGCTGCCGGAGCGACTACGATCCCTTTTTTCCCGGAGGCCAGATGATTGAGAACCTCCATCCTCTGCGCCATCAATTCAGGGCTCGCAATCGCCATATCGGATGCGATCAGCTCATTTACAGGGTAAAGAAACACATCATCCCCGGACAGGTTTGACAGATCTTCATACACCTTTTGAGCCTGAAACAGGTTGTGGGTGACGACAAGAACAGACTCCCCGATTTCTTTGTACAGGGAGGAAGTAAAAAGGGTTCTGGCTGATCCGGACAGACCGGCCAGCAGCTGCTCTTTAAGACCTTCTTTTAAACCGGCAGCCACCGTTTTAAAATCTTCGTTGGAATAAAAAAATGAATGCAGACTTTTCAAGCCTTTCCCTCCTTCCGTCAACATTCCCCGTGCCTGGACGGGGACAAATAGAAAAATGCTTTGGATGAAAGCCAAAGCTCCTTATTGTATAAACTTGTCAACCTGATGAAAGGCCGGGTTGCGGTCCAGTGCCTCCTGGCAGTCCTCGCAGATCGTTACGACCTCTATATCTCCATTCGCCGCGTAGCGGATCATTTCCTGTCTTTCTTCACTGGTCAGATGATGAAATCCCAAGTCGCCGCTGCGGATGGATTCCTGATCAAGCGTGCCGACCTTTGTGCCGCAATGACGGCAATAATAGTGGTAGCCCATAGGTTCCTCCATGCGCTTTTTACAGTTAGTATAGACGCATCGGGGAACCGTTATACTTATTTAGGCTGGTTAAAATCATTCATCACCTGCAAAAACGGCTTGCTGAGCCACTCCTCACAAGCTACTGCAGAACGTGTAACCGCCTCGCTGATGAGCGGCTGCTCTTCTTTTGAAAAGGAGCCCAGCACATAATCAGGCACCTTCATGCCGGCAGGCGGACGGTCGATCCCGATGCGGATCCGGTTGAACTCCTGCGTGGCAAAATGCTGGATCATGGATTTAATGCCGTTATGTCCACCGGCACTGCCTTTTGTACGAAGCCGGATTTTTCCGGCAGGCAGATCAAGGTCATCATAAATGACAGCCATGTTTTCATCCGGTACTTCATAATAGTCCATCAGCGGCCGTACACATTCCCCTGATAAATTCATATAAGTAAGCGGCTTCACGAGCAGCACCTTGCTGCTTCCTGCAAACCCGGTGCCGTACACACCATTGAATTTTGTTTTATCCAGCGGTATCGAGAGCCGCCGGGAAAGTTCATCGATCACCATAAAACCGGCATTATGCCGGGTGTCGGCATATTGCCTTCCCGGATTACCCAAGCCTACAAAAACCTTCAAGTGATTCCCACCTTTATTTTAAAATCCGTGATCGAGCATGAATGGATCTTTTTTTATTGTTCTTCTGCCTGGCCGTTTTCTTCCGTCTTTTTGAAAAATCCCGATAATCCCGGCTGTTGCTTGCAGCCGGCAGGTAGAAAAGAACTGCTGTTTCCCTACTCCATTATAGTATAGAAAAGACTTCGGACATAGAAAAGAGGCTGGCACAAAACAAATTGCTTTGTGCCAGCCGGCTGTAACCTTATTCTGCCTTTGTGCCTTCTTCGCGGCCTTCTTCATTCTCAGGCTCGCCAGGTTCCTGTTCTTCACCGGAATCAATTTCCTCTTCCACACGAGGAGGGAGAATTGACGCGATGACTTGATCCTGCTCGGTGCTGATCGTGTATTTCCCCTCCGTTTTCAAGTCGGCAACAGTCAGAGTGTCATTGACGGCAAGCTCTGAAATATCTGCTTCGATTTGCTGGGGAATCTCACTCGGCTTAGCGGAAACCATGACTTCGTGAAGGGATTGCTGTAGCACTCCGCCGTCTTTGACGCCTTGAGCATCTCCGGTCAGGTGAAGTGGAACAGCGACCTCAACATCAGAATCCATGTTGACTACGAGAAAATCGGCATGAAGGATTTCGTTTTTCATTGTATCCATCTGCATGTCATTTACCATTACAGAATGTTTTTTACCCTCTACATCCAATTGGATGATGGCATTCCGTCCATCATCGCGCAAAACCTTCAAAAGCTCTACGCTGTCAAGGGAAACGGCTTTATTGTCCGTTTTGTACCCATATATGATGCCAGGCACATGGCCCTTTATTCGCAATTCTTTTACAGCTGATTTTTTAAACGTTTTTCGTTCTTGTGCTTTAATTGTGCTCATGTCCTACACCTTCCTAGTATCGTGATAAATTGCTTATTATAATCAATTCCCACAACCCGTCCGGTCTAAACATACAGCTTTTGCTCAATCGAAAAGCGTGCTTACTGACTGCTCTTCATGTACACGGATGATCGCCTCTCCGATAAGAGGTGCTACAGACAGTTCGATGATTTTTCCAATTTTCTTTTCTTCAGGCAACGAGATGGAATTTGTCACGACCAGCTCTTTGATCTTTGAACTTTCGATTCTTTCAATGGCCGGACCGGATAGCACCGGATGAGTACAGCATGCATATACCTCAGCTGCGCCGTTCTCAACAAGAGCATTGGCTGCAAGGGTGATGGTGCCGGCAGTATCGATAATGTCATCGATCAGAATTGCTGTTTTCCCTTCAATGTTCCCGACGATGTTCATAACCTCAGACACGTTCGGTCTCGGTCTGCGCTTATCAATGATCGCAATCGGTGCTTTCAGGCGGTCTGCAAGCTTGCGCGCGCGTGTAACCCCGCCGTGATCCGGAGAAACGATGACGATATCCTTCAGCTCTTTTTTACTGAAATAGTCACCAAGAATCGGAACACCCATCAAGTGGTCGATCAGAATATCAAAGAAGCCCTGAATCTGCGGTGCATGGAGGTCAAGCGTGATGACACGGTTCGCTCCAGCTGTTTCAAGCAGATTGGCTACCAGCTTAGCAGTGATCGGTTCACGGGCACGCGCTTTACGGTCCTGGCGCGCGTAGCCGTAATATGGCATCACAATGTTGATGGTTTTGGCAGATGCTCTTTTTAATGCATCAATCATAATCAGCAGTTCCATGAGGTGTTCGTTGACTGGGGCACTGGTCGACTGAATGATGTAAACATCGCAGCCCCGGATGCTTTCCTCGATATTAATCTGAATTTCTCCATCGCTGAAGTGTGTAACGGAACATTTACCAAGCTGAACGCCTACTACGTCTGCAATTTCTTCAGCTAGCGCCGTGTTTGAATTCAGAGAGAAAATCTTTAAATTTGCATCACCGTACTGATTGGACATATTAAGGTGAACCTCCAATTAGGTATTAGAATTTTGATTCATGCTAAGCCGCCCGACATAGTCTTCTTTGTTGACCTGTCTTGCGCGCGCTACAGAGAGCGCCTGGCCGGGCACATCTTCGGTAATCGTTGAGCCTGCTGCTACGTAGGCTCCTTTTCCGACAGTAACCGGTGCAATCAAGTTTGAATTGCAGCCGATAAACGCGCCGTCTTCCACCTTTGTCAGTGCTTTATTTTTCCCATCATAATTTACAGTAATGGAACCGCAGCCGAGGTTTACGTCTGCTCCGATTTCCGCATCCCCGATATAGCTTAAGTGAGAGGCTTTACTGCCTTTCCCCATTGCGGACTTTTTAACTTCCACAAAGTTGCCGATCTTGACTTCGTCTGCAATAGAAGACTGCGGACGGATGTGCGCAAACGGTCCCACAGCAGCATCGCTTCCAATCTCGCTGTCATGAACAACCGATTGGCGGATAACCGTGCGGCTTCCAATCACACTGTCTTTGATCTCTGAATTTGCTCCGATTTCGCTATCCTCACCGATGATGGTTTTTCCTTTGATGATGGTACCGGGATAGATCACGGTGTCCCTGCCAATTTCCGCTTCAGCTGAAATATAAGTCTGCTCGGGATCAATCAAAGTCACGCCGTTTTTCATGTGGAACAGATTGATCCGTCTCTTCATGAACTTTTCTGCTTCTGAAAGAGCTGCACGATCATTGACGCCAAGCGACTCTTCAAACGAATCAGCCTGATAGGCAGAAACCGTTTCTCCGGCGTTCTTAAGAATTTCGATCACATCCGGCAGGTAGTATTCCCCCTGGACATTATCATTCGTCACTTTGCTAAGCGTGTCGAAAAGCATTTTATTATCGAAGCAGTAGGTGCCTGTATTGATTTCATCAATGGCTCTTTCTTCTGCGGATGCATCTTTATGTTCGACAATTTTCTCCACCAGACCTTCTTCATTGCGGACGATGCGGCCGTAGCCTGCAGGATCCTCTGCTTTGACAGTCAGGATGGTAGCTTTGGATTTCGTTTCACTGTGATGGGCAAGCAGGTTCTCCATCGTATCAGACGTAATGAGGGGTGTATCTCCGCATACGACGATGGTTGTACCTTCAAGATCTTGAAGCTGGCTTGAAGCCTGCATAACCGCATGGGCTGTTCCAAGCTGTTCGCTTTGCAGAGCATATTCACTCTTGTCTCCAAGCTGCGCCTTCACCATTTCTGCTCCGTGGCCAACGATTGTCACCACTTTGGAGAGTTCAAGTTTGGACAATTGATCCGCCACATGCTGAACCATTGGTTTGCCGCAGACAGGATGTAGAACTTTATAAAGCTTGGATTTCATGCGTGTACCTTGACCAGCTGCCAAAACGACTGCAAAACGATTTTCCATGTATGTATGCCTCCCAGGTATCCCTATTTATCCATAAAAAAATATATCTTAAATAAGGGCTTTTTTCAAGGAGCGATCAAAAAGTGCCTTATATTTCTCACATTTGTAAAATAAGGAACGGGACTTTTACAGCATGCCTTTTACCGGAGGAGAAGCGGAGGAAGAGGAGGAGGACATAAGTAAACCCCTGTTACACGGTAACAAGGGCCATCATATTTTTAGGAAGCACCTGCTTCTTCAAATTCAACTTCTTCCATTTCACCTAGCCTGTGATACTCGGTCAGTACGGCTTCCTGGATTTTCCCGCGCGTGCCCGAGTTGATCGGATGTGCAATATCACGGAATTCTCCATCAGGAGTTCTTTTGCTCGGCATCGCTACAAATAAGCCATTGTTCCCATCAATCACCCGAATGTCATGCACAACAAACTCATGATCCAGTGTAATGGATGCAATCGCTCTCATGCGGCCCTCTGTGTTAACGCGGCGTAATCTTACGTCAGTCACTTCCATTATGTTCACCACCTTTTCCCTGGATGAAAAAACTTTATAGTAAGAATTCCACGGAAAGATTGGATATCCTGCAAATTCAGAAAATTTTTTTTGGAAAATCAGGAAAAGGTAGGAATGTTTTCATATTGACTTAGGAAAGTGATTTGACTAAGGCAATGCATTCGATTTCGATCAATGCATCTTTTGGCAGTCTGGCCGCTTCCACACAGGAGCGTGCAGGCTTGTGGGTATGGAAATACTCTGAGTAAATTTCATTGATTTCAGCAAAACTGTTCATGTCCTTAATAAAGACCGTCGCTTTAATAACCTGATCCAGCGAACTCCCTGCTTCTTTAAGAACCGCTTCCAGATTGGCAAAAACCTGATGGGTCTGCTCGCGGACGCCTCCCTGGACCATTTCGCCGTCCGGCTTAAGCGGGATTTGTCCTGAAGTGAATACAAGGTTATTAACGAGCAAGGCCTGCGAATAAGGTCCGATTGCAGCAGGTGCATCAGCTGTTTCCACAATTTTCATTTTACTCATCCCTTCTTTTTCTCTTCCATCCGCCAATATCTTCCCGGGTCGAACAAGTTGCCTTCCTGCAGTTCAATCTGCTTGCCTTTGACATCAACACCGGTCAGTTTCACGAGTGATACATAATCATCCACGAGACGCTCTTCTGCTCCTTCTGTTTCCACAAGGACCCCGATTCCAGCTACATTTGCCTGAAATTCATCCAAAAGACTGACCATCCCGTTGATGGTTCCTCCTGCTTTCATGAAATCATCAATAATCAGGACATTTGAGCTTTCTCTCAAACTCCTTTTTGCAAGAACCATTGTCTGAATCCGCTTGGATGACCCGGACACATAGTTGATGCTGACGGTTGATCCTTCTGTCACTTTACTGTCCCTTCTGACGATGATAACAGGGACATTCAAGTAATTGGCAGCTGCATATGCCAGCGGAATCCCCTTTGTAGCGACTGTCATGACAAGATCAATTTTCCGGTCAGCAAAAAGAGAAGCAAACATCCGGCCAATTTTCTGAACGAGTGCAGGATCACCGAGTATATCGGTCAAGTATAAGTAGCCTCCCGGAAGAAGACGGTCCGGCGCCGCCATTTTCTGTCTGAGCGAGCCCAGAATCATCCTGGCTTCCTCAGCGTCCATACCGGGAACAAACTTGACTCCCCCTGCCGCTCCGGGCACTGTCTGAAGTGTACCGGCTCCCTGCTGCTCGAACGTTTGCTTAATAATGGTTAAATCTTCACTGATGGATGACTTTGCAGACTGATACCGTTCAGAAAAATAGGTAAGAGGGACAAGCGAATGCGGATGGCTCAGCAAATAATTCGTCATGTCCACGAGTCTGCCGCTTCGACGAAGCTTCATGGAATAACCCCCAAAATCCGAATATTGTTAAAGATAATATATCTTAACATACGGATTTAATCAAGTTCACATCGATCGCCCAGCATCCTTACGGCAAAGACCTGATCGCAAAAACCTCTTAGCCCATTATAGATCCTCTGCACCTTCGACTCGTATTGGACAAGGCCGAATACGGTCGGTCCGCTGCCGCTCATCAGAACCGCGTCAGCGCCGAACCGCTTCATTTGATCCTTTATAACCGCTACTTCCGGCTGCATTTTTAATGTAACGGACTCCAGAACATTGCCGAGATTTTCGCAAATCCCCTCGTAGCTTTTTTCCTGAATGGCCTCAATCATTCTGCCTGTATGGGGATGCCTTACATGATCCAGCTTCAGTCCTCTGTAAACGTCTGCTGTAGAAACACCGGCAGCAGGCTTGGCCAGAATCACCCAGCAATGAGGCGGGGCTTCAATATGCCTGATTTTTTCGCCCCGTCCGGTAGCTAAAGCTGTGCCTCCATACACACAGAACGACACGTCCGATCCGATTTCCGCTCCAATGACTGCGAGTTCGTCCAAAGAGAGCCCCAGATTCCATAACCGGTTTAACCCTCTTAAAGCTGCGGCTGCATCACTGCTTCCGCCTGCAAGCCCTGCGGCTACCGGTATGACCTTGGTGATCCCAATGGACACTCCCCGCTTTATGCCGAACCGCTCTTTCAGCAATTGGGCAGCCTGGTAGGCGAGGTTCCGATGATCATCGGGGACAAACCGGTTATGGGATGTGATCGAGATCCCGCCTCTTGGGCCAAGGTCTGTTAATTCGATCCTGTCTGCCAGATCAATGGTCGTCATCACCATTTCCACTTCATGAAATCCATCGGGCCTTTTATGTAAAACATCCAGCGATAAATTAATTTTGGCCGGTGCCTTTTCTAAAATACGCATTTTTTCACCTGCTTCTGAAACGAACTGAAATTGTATCCACATTGTACCACAAATTAAAGAGAAATATCGCTGTTTTTCGACATGACCGTTCGCTGTGAATCCTTTCAACCATACGGAAAGGGACAGCCATTAACAAATGGCTGCCCCTTCATTTATCTGGTCTGTGATGCAAGCTGTGCTTTTGCGAGCTCTACGGCCCGCTTCGTCATATTTCCGGCATCCTTGGAGCGGATGCCGCCCCAGCCTTCATTCATTACTGTATCGTAAAAGCCCAGATCCTTTGCAAGCTCATATTTGAAGCTTTCGGTCATGACTCCTCTTCTTCTGCCCATGTCCAGAACCTCCCCATTTGTTCTCACAAGTGTCCGGGATGATGCAGCCGGGACTCTTTTAGTATGGGTCCCCCGCGGCAAAAGAAGCAGCATAAAAGGCTGTAAAATCAGGCGAATTCAGGAAATTTAACGAGTATATTGATGAATGATGGCATACGAAAAACCACCCGGCTGCTGCAAAGTCTCCAGCCCGGTCCCCATGGATTCTGTTTCACGATTGCAAAAGCATGACTAAGCGGTCTGTCTCACAGGCAGCTGCCCCCGGCCTTACCGGCCGGATTTTTCCCATTAAAAAAAGCAGCAAACCAAATGTTTACTGCCCGCTTAAAGCCAATGCTCCTGATGCATCTTCAAAAAATGTTAGTTGTACAGTTTCGGTGAGAACATCTGCATAGCTGTAGGAAACCCTTTCAAATGCGTTTTCATCCTGATCCAATTCTACGATAAAGACGGCTGGATAGGTTTCAGCAAGCACTCCAGATCGCTCTACAGTCTTTCTGCGACCTCCGTTAGCCTTCAAGGTCAATCTCTTGCCCAGATTCAAATCCAACGAGTTTTTGATATCGGTTAAAGTCTTCGCCATTGCATCCACCTCACTGTAATTGATTATACCTCTTTAACGCCCTAAAGTCAAATAAAATTTAAATTATACAGAGGCTAAACAGCAATGTCAACAAAATTATTTCTACAATATTCTTTGCTTTCCGCACCTAGTATGCACCTTAATTTTTCAAGTTATGTATGTTTTTTCTATTTATTTTTACAGAGATGAATCGAGCCATCAAATTGGCGTTTACTACCGGGCCGGCACTTTCCCTTCACACAATCCGCTTTTGCACATAGGCTAAAAAAGGACCCATTAGCAGGTTTGTTCCAAAATCCCCGTTTTGGAGTGAGAATATGGCTTTTACTATAGGAGATATCGTAGCACGGAAATCGTATCATATGGATATGCTGTTCCGGGTGATTGATTTAAGACAGGGGCAGAACGGAGAAATGATTGCGGTCCTTTACGGAGAAGAATTCCGCCTCATTGCTGATGCTCCGTCCTCTGACCTTGTAGGGATCAGTGACCGGGAACTGAACCAGCGGCACGTTCAGCAAAAGGAGAAAATTGATCAGTCCCTTTACCTTTTGAAGCAGGATTACCAGCTGCTCAAGGAAAAGAGAGAATATTATGCGACGGCAAATTACAGCCACCAGGAGGACTTCTTTCATGTTCCCGGGAAAGTTTTGCATATGGATGGAGATCCGGTATATCTCCAGAAATGCCTGGCGCTTTATGAAAAAATCGGTGTTCCTGTGCACGGGGTTCACTGCCTTGAAAAAGAAATGCCGGATAAAGTGAACGAGCTGATGGCACGTTACCGTCCTGACATCCTGGTTATTACCGGCCATGATGCCTACTCGAAGCATAAGGGGAGCATGAGTGACCTGAATGCATACAGACATTCCAAGCATTTTGTAGAAGCTGTCATGAATGCGCGAAGCCAGGTTCCGAACCTTGACCAGCTCGTCATCTTTGCAGGCGCATGCCAGTCCCATTTTGAATCGCTGATCCGGGCAGGAGCCAATTTTGCCAGCTCGCCTTCAAGAGTGAACATTCATGCACTGGATCCAGTATACATCGTTGCGAAAATCAGTTTTACCCCGTTTGTGGAGCGCATAAATGTATGGGATGTACTGCGCAACACACTGACAAGGGAAAAAGGCCTTGGCGGTGTGGAAACAAGAGGTGTCCTGCGAACCGGTATGCCCTACAAACGGATTCAAACGACCGTCCAGGAATCCTAGCCAGTTCCGGACGGTTTTTTCCGTTCAGCACGCCGAAAAACAGAAACAGCCCAAACCATGTAAGCGGTTTGGGCTGTTTGCGTTTTATTTTTTCAGCAGCGGAAGCAGCACATCTGAAACTTTGGCAAATTCTTCAACAGTCAGGGACTCTCCCCGCCTTTTCGGGTCAATCCCGGAATCAAGAAGCTTCTGTTCGATCTCCTCTTTCACTGCTCTTCCATGCGGATAAAACTGCAGAAGGTTATTCATGAGCGTCTTTCTTCTCTGGGCAAAGGATGCCTTCATCAGCTCAAAGAAGAAGGCTTCATCGAGCATCTCTGCTGCCGGCTTGTCTCTTTTCAGAAGACGGATAACCGCGGAATCGACATTCGGCTGCGGAACAAAAACGGTTTTTGGCACGACCATCACTGTTTTTGCTTCGGTGTAATATTGAATGGCGATGGACAGCGAGCCGTATTCCTTTGTGGAGGCGTTGGCTGCTATTCTGTCGGCCACTTCTTTTTGAAGCATGACCACAATGCCTTTCAGCGGCAGCTTGTCTTCCAGAAGCTTCATGATGATTGGCGTAGTTACATAATAAGGAAGATTCGCTACCACCATGACTTCCTTACATTCTGAAAACTCCTCCTCCATCACAGATTTGACATCTGCCTTCAAAATATCTTCATGGATGATTTTGACGTTGGGATACGGAGAGAGTGTGTCACTTAGGATCGGCAGCAATCTCTGATCAATTTCAAAAGCTACGACTTTTTTAGCCCGCTTGGCAAGCTGTTCAGTCAGCGCTCCAATTCCAGGTCCGATTTCAATCACGCCGGTGTCTTCCCCTACTTCTGCATGATCGACGATCCGGTGCAGCACATTTGTATCGATTAAAAAGTTTTGTCCGAGGCTCTTTTTAAAGGAAAAGCCATATTTCTTCAAGATTTCCTTCGTGCGGGCCGGTGTTGCGATATCTTTACTCATTCTTCATTTCCTCCTGCAGAATCCTGTCCATTGCTTCTTCGAAAGCAGGCTTGGTGATTTGAAACATCTGCAGCCTTTTCAGCAGCTGCTTTCCATTGGTATGCCCTATTTTCAGACTCGTGCCCAGCTTCTCCCGCCGCTCACTTGCAAGCGGATGGCCGATCAGGCCATAGGGCAGGAGATCATCCTGTGTCCAGGTTGAAGGAGAATCAGGCATTTCTTCCCGAACCTCTTTCAGCGCCTCCCGGATCGCTTCAGGTGACGCATGTTCTACTCCGATGCCCCTTCCCCTTTTAGGGCGTGCATCTGCTTTTTCTATAAACGCATGCTTGCAGCCTGGGACAGCTGCTGCAATGGTTTTGCGGATTTTCTCTCCCGGAAAATCAGGATCGGTAAAAATAATGACCCCGCGGGCAGCAGCCGCCAGCCGCACCCGCTCAATGACATCGGCACCGATGGCAGAGCCGTTCGTTTCAATGGTATCGGCCTTAACCGCTCGTTGAATAGCGGTTGTATCATCCCGGCCCTCGACCACAATTATCTCTTTTATTTTCATTTTTTCCTCCAGAAAGTGAAACTTTCAGAAATTTCAGATCGTCTAATTCATGTAAACATGTATCGTTATTATAACGCAAAGTGCCTGATTAGCGAAAAATGCCTTTTACTGCACGAAAAAAACAGAGGGCGGAAATCCCTCTGTGCGTATGAGCGTGCGGCTGAAAAACAGGCAGGTGTTAATTGAGGATTTTAATTTTTACCCGTTTATTGCCCCACTGGACGGCAGATGCCTGGTCAGCGAAGAATACATCAATTTTATTCCCGTTGATGGCAGAACCGGTATCTGCTGCTACTGCGTAACCGTACCCTTCAACGTATACTTTCGTCCCAAGCGGAATCACATCCGGATCCACTGCTATGACTTTTGCGTCCGGATTTGCCTTTAGATTCACGCCTGTTGCTGTACGGCCTGAACATCCGCTGCAGCTAGCCGTATAAGCAGTAGAAGTTACATACATCTCTTTGGAAACCGCATCATTGCTTCTTGATGCAATGGTTTTCGGAGCAGGCTTGGCTGCTTTCGGTTCAGCGGATGCACGGACCGGTTCCGGTTTCGGCTCGGTCTTTGTGCCTACTGCCACGATGCGGTCCTTGCTTTCCTTGACTGTTTGCTCCTTCACAAGCTTGCGTGAAACTTCTTTGCCATTTTCTTTTAAAACATCAAAATGTTTTTTCTTTGATCCTTTTTCGCCTTCTTCAACGACTCGCTGCTTTCCGCGTTCCAGGTTGCCGTCGTTTTTCGTAACGACAGCAAAATCAAGCGGTTCTTCCACTACATCGGTGACTTTTTCTACTCTTTTTACGGTGACAGCTTCATTCGGCTGCAGCGTATCATCTAAACCTGGCTCAACTTTATCTGCTGGATTGAGTTTAACGTTCTGATTCCTTAAAAAGTCAGCGACCGTAGTCGAAGTGGTCCATGCCTTTTTCTCTTTGCCGCCTACATTCATGGTCAGCTGGAAAGCACGGTTGATGGAGAGGGAAAGCTGATCCTTTATCTTCGTATCCGGGGACGGTCTGATCTGATCATGGCTGGATAATTTAATGCCTTCATCCTTAAGCATCTCGCCTACTGTATCAGCCGTTGTCCACAGAGTCTTTTCCTTGCCATTGTCTGTTAAGCTGACCGGAACGGCTGCTTCATAGACAATTTTCATGCTGCTGTCTAATTTTGTGTTCTCCGAATGAGAAAGCTGGTCTTGCTCGCGCACATCTATATCTAATTCTGCGAATAAATCTCCAACTGTGTTTGCGTGCGTTCTGATGTTCTCCTCGTTTCCGTTCACCGAAACAGATACTTCATCCTTCGTTCCCTCGTATGTACCGAAAGCAGTACCTGTTCCCATTACTAGCAAACTAGTAGCGGAGAGGATGAGTTTGTTTTTACTCACCTTTTCGGAAAACAGCTTTTTCAAGTTTTCTATCACTATGAAAAACGCCTCCTTATCCTCCGAGTGATTATATAGAGTATCTCTCAGACTGTCAACCCTCACCACATTTCTCTTATTTTTCTAGCCGCAGTCACTATTATGCTTATTCACCGCTGATTAGGGAAGGAAAACTTGTCGACAAAGTTATCCTATGTCCCGGCTTTCCAATGTAGAACTTTTTTGAAAAAATGACATAAGAGACAAGCTTCCCTATCATTTGACAGGGAATTTTGTCATGAAATGCCGAAACATTTTTTCGCGTTTTCCATCGTGATGTCTGCGATCTCTTCGTAGGTCATGCCCCTCAGCTCCGCAATTTGCTCGGCCACGAATTTCACATAACCCGGTTCATTTCTTTTCCCGCGGAAAGGATGAGGCGTCAAATACGGACAGTCTGTTTCGATCAGCAGCCGGTCAAGCGGGATTTCCGCTGCCACTTCCTTCGGCTTTTTCGCATTTTTGAACGTTACCGGTCCGCCAAATGAAATATAGAAATTCATATCAATGCATTCCATGGCGGTCTCTGCACTTCCTGTAAAGCAATGCATGATGCCGCCCACTTCCTCGGCACCCTCTTCTTTCAGGATTTCTACTACATCTGCGGTCGCATCCCGGTTGTGAATAATGATCGGCAGCTTCACTTCTTTAGCAAGTGCGATTTGTTTTCTGAACACTTCTTTTTGAACTTCCTTCGGGGATTTATCCCAATGATAATCAAGTCCCATTTCCCCAATAGCCACTACCTTTGGATGAGAAGCAAGCTCTTTAATCCAATCCAGATGCTCATCCGTCATATCAATGGCATCAACCGGATGCCAGCCAACAGCAGCATACATAAAGTCATATTGTTCCACGAGCTCCATTGCCCGATTGATTGTGTCTGTATCAAAACCGACTACGACTATTTTTTCGACCCCTTCCTGACGGGCCCTTGCAATCACTTCTTCAAGATCTTCTTCGTACTGTACCGCATTCAAGTGTGCATGTGTATCAAAAAGCATAAATGTGCTCCTTTCAATTGTGCTGCTGTCATCCCTTTTTGTAAAAAAACAGGTAGAACCGGCTTAAGCGAGCAGGTGTTCAAATGCAGCAGCATGTTTTTACATATCCTAACAAAAAAGACCTGCATCTCCCGCATAGTTTATCAAAAAAAGAGGCGGTCCGCCAAAATGTTACACGTGGAACGCCTCTTTTGATTTTATTTAATTTTTGTTCCGTTCGGAAGCGACTGATCAACTGTAGTGACCGAAAGCCCATCGTCATGGGATCCAGCCAAAATCATCCCTTGGGAAAGCTCTCCTCTCAGCTTGACCGGCTTCAGGTTTGTCACACAGATCACTTTTCTGCCAATCAGGTCTTCCGGTGAATAGTGCTTGGCAATCCCTGACACTACCTGACGTTTTTCCGTGCCAAGATCCAGCTGAAGCTTCAGTAGCTTATCCGCCTTCTTGACTGGTTCTGCATGAATGACTTCGGCCACTCTCAGATCCACTTTAAAGAAATCATCTACCGTGATTTCTTCTGTTTCTGCCGCTTTTTCCTCCGGCTTTTCTTCTGGAGCAGTGCCTCCGGACATCTGGGATTTAATATATTCCACTTCCTCTGCCATATCAAGGCGCGGGAAAATCGGATCTCCTTTCACGACCTGAATGTCTTTCAGATGGCCAAAGGTTTTCAGACTGTCCCATTCGGTCAATTCCCCGTCCTCGATCCCTAGCTGGGTGAAGATTTTTGCCGGGGTTTCCGTTAAGAACGGCTTAAGCAGAATCGCAATTCTGCGCAGAGATTCTGCAAGGTGGTGCATAACAGATCCCAGATCACCTGTTTTGGATTCATCTTTAGCCAGTGCCCAAGGCTGCGTTTCATCAATGTATTTGTTTGTCCGGCTGACAAGCTGCCAGACAGTGGAGAGAGCGATGGAGAATTCCATTTTTTCCATCGCATCCTCGTAGCGCTCTGCAGCCGTCCGGTTCATTTCTTCAAGAGCACGGTCAAACTCGGTAACAGATCCTTCATATGCCGGGATACGGCCGTTAAAATATTTGTCGATCATCGCAACGGTCCGGTTAAGCAGATTTCCTAAATCGTTCGCCAGATCATAGTTGACTCTTTCTACGAAGCCTTCCGGGGTAAAGACTCCGTCAGAGCCGAAAGGCACCTCGCGAAGGAGGTAGTAGCGGAGTGCATCCAGTCCGTAGCGCTCGATGAGGGTCACCGGATCAACAACATTCCCTTTTGATTTAGACATCTTTCCGTCCTTCATCAACAGCCAGCCGTGGGCGAAAACCTTCTTCGGAAGCGGCAGGTCAAGCGCCATCAGCATGATTGGCCAGTAAATCGTATGGAACCGGACAATCTCCTTGCTCATCAGATGAACATCAGCCGGCCAGTATGTACGGTACTTCTCATCCTGATCCGTTCCATAGCCAAGTGCTGTAATGTAATTGGAGAGAGCATCAATCCACACATAGACAACATGCTTTGGATCTCCCGGCACTTTCACGCCCCAATCAAACGATGTTCTGGAAACCGCCAAATCCTCAAGGCCCGGCTTGATGAAGTTATTGATCATCTCATTTTTCCGGGATTCCGGCTGGATGAACTCCGGATTCTCTTCATAATATTTCAGCAGGCGGTCCGCATATTTTCCAACACGGAAAAAGTAAGACTGCTCTTTTACAAGTTCAACAGGATGCCCGCTGTCCGGACTTTTCCCGCCGACAATTTTCCCGTCTTCCATAATGGGATCAGCCAGCTGGTGAGCTGTGTAGTAGGTTTCATCAGGGATGGAATACCAGCCTTCATACTCGTCCAGGTAAATGTCGCCCTGGTCAAGGAGCTGCTTGAAGATTTTTTCTACTACCGTTTTATGGCGCTCTTCCGTCGTACGGATAAAGTCATTATAAGAAATGTCCATCCGTTTCCACAGGCTTTTGATTCCATCAACAATTCCGTCTACATACTCCTGTGGAGAAACACCTTTCTCCGCAGCTTTTTGCTGAATTTTCTGGCCATGCTCGTCCGTGCCTGTTAAATACATGACATCAAAACCGCGCATGCGCTTATATCTTGCCATGGCATCGCCTGCAGTTGTTGTGTAGGCATGCCCAATATGTAAATTTCCGCTTGGATAATAAATCGGAGTTGTTATGTAAAACGTCTTCTTGCTTTCCATGAGTTCCACTCCTCGGCTTAAATTAGAAGAAATGCCCCCGCCCCAGAGGACGAGAGCATATTTATACCGTGCATCTCTCTTTATGATACCATCTTAGCCTTTAATATCAAGAAAATATACCACATGTATGGACAAAAAATTGGGTGCTTTTCAGAATTATATATTATTGCAGTCATTCCAAATGCTGGATGATTTAATTTTTTGTTGAAATTTGTCGAATGCTGTATATAATTAAACTTTGAAAATACTATTTTCCTCATCATAATCTGCTGGAACAGATAGGTTTATTTCCCTATTTTTTAGGGTACTTGGTCTAGTAAAAACCTTACTGCAGAAGGAATTACAGGAACCCCTGTAATTGATGTGAAATTATGTGAAACAAAGTGATTGACGTAATTTGGAAACACTGTTATGCTTATGAAGCAAACAAATTTTGTCGAATTATGACGAAGTTAAGAGAAAAAAAGCATATATAGCAAATATGGGAGGAGAACATTCAATGAAATCTACAGGTATTGTACGTAAAGTTGATGAACTAGGCCGCGTGGTGATTCCGATTGAATTGCGCCGCACACTTGGAATTGCTGAGAAAGATGCATTGGAAATCTACGTTGATGATGAGCGCATCATCCTTAAAAAATACAAGCCAAACATGACTTGCCACGTAACTGGTGAGGTGTCTGATGACAATATGACTCTTGCAAACGGCAAATTGGTGCTCAGCAAAGAAGGCGCTGAACAACTGATCCAGGAAATCCAAAACCAATTTCAATCTAAATAATAAGCACAAATAAAAAGTCCCTTTTCAGGGACTTTTTTCTTATGGGATTTATTCATTTTCTTCTTTATGGTATTCGTTATACACTTCTCTTTTTGGCAGTCCTCTTTCAGTGGCTACCGTTTTAACCGCTTCTTTCGCTGATATCCCTTTTTCAATATAATGTTCGACATGGGTAATAATCCCTATTCCGTTCCACCATGCCGTTTCGTCCTGCTCCACTTCTTCTTCTGCTGCTCCCTCAACGAGAACACAGAATTCGCCCCGGATTTCGCTTTCTTCTGCCCATTTGATGGCTTCTTGCAGAGAGCTCCTGACGAATTCCTCGAATTTTTTCGTAAGCTCTCTTGAGAGAACCACTTTCCTGTTCCCGAGAACCTCTTCCATCGCGCGCAATGCTTCTTTAAGACGGTGCGGGGATTCATAAAAAATGATGGTTTCCCGCCTGCTTTTCAGCTGTTCCAATTCCTTTTTCCGTTCTTTTTTCTGACGGTTTAAAAACCCGTAAAAATAAAAGGGCTGCGGCACAAGTCCGGATGCCATCAATGCAGTCAGTGCAGCATTTGCTCCAGGAAGCGGGACAACGGAAATGTGTTCAGCCAAAGCAGCCGCAACAAGCTCACTCCCGGGGTCTGAAATCGTCGGCATTCCGGCATCACTCACAAGTGCCACATTTTTTCCTTCGTTCAGAGAATCGATAATCCGGTAGCCGCTGCTGTCTTTATTATGTTCATGATAGCTTGTTAAAGGCGTGTGAATCTCGAAATGATTGCACAGCTTTTTTGACTGCCTTGTGTCCTCTGCCGCAATCAGATCCGCTTCTTTCAAAATGCGGATCGCTCTGAAGGTCATATCCTCAAGATTGCCGATCGGCGTCGGGACAAGATAAAGGGTCCCCTTCTCCGCATTTTCCCTGAAGCTCTGCTGAATCTGCATGCTCATTCATCCTTTTCCAAATTGGAAGACGGGCTTCCAAATATTTTTCTTTATTCTTTCTTGTCATCCTCTTAAAAAAATATTCTTCTCTCATGGCTTCTGTTTTGGTCCCGAACGGTGCAGCATAGATCAGCTCGACAGGCCTGCGCGCTCTCGTATATTTGGCCCCTTTTCCTTCATTATGCTTTTTCAGGCGTTCTGCCAGATGGTTGGAGTAGCCGCCGTAGTAGCTCCCATCACGGCATTCCAGTACGTAAAAATAATGACTATTCTTCTCCATAAAGGATGGTCCTGATTTCCTTCGTATATTCATGGTTCTCATCATAGACGAACAGCGGCGGAAGAATCTTCAAATCAGGCTGGCCGCCCTTTGTTCCTTCTATTAAAAGAGTGTTTGATTCCCGGCCCTTTTTCGGATACACGAACTGAATCCGTTTTGGCTCAATTTTATACTGCTTCATATACTCCGTGATTTCAAGGAGCCGGCCAGGCCGGTGAACAAATGCCACTTTTCCGCCCGGCTTGACCAGCTGGCTGCTCACCCGTACGGCATCTTCCAGCGTACAATGGATTTCGTGGCGGGCGATAGCCAGATGTTCATTCTCATTTTGTTCCCTTTTCTGCGGTGTTTTGAAGTAGGGCGGATTGCAGGTGACCACATCATACTTCTGATAACCCAATACAGAAGGCATATCTTTCAGATCCCCATGAATCATCCGGATCTGGTCCGAAAGCGAATTGTATTCGACACTGCGCCTTCCCATGTCATAAAGCCGTTCCTGAATTTCCACCCCGGTAATCTGCGCTTTCGATCTGCTGCTCAAAAGAAGAGGAATAACAGCATTCCCTGTACAGAGATCGATCACATTCCCTTTCTGAATCGGCATATAAGCAAACTTTGAAAGCAGGACCGCATCCAGCGAAAAGGCAAAAACACTGGGACTCTGTATGATCCTCAAATTCTCCGCCAGCAAATAATCCAACCGTTCATCTTCAAATAAATCGACGTTCATCACGTAATCCCTTCCTATTGTTCTGTCGTGGAAGCATATCCAGGTCCATAAAAAAAGCCTCCAAATGGCAGGAGGCTACTTTTTGTTTAAGAAGGACAGGCAGAAGAGACAGTCTCCATCCTTCCGGAGACTTCCGTAATGGACGTTGCAAATATGGAAGCCCTCCTGGTAAAGTCTGGCCAGATTATCATAGCCTTCCCCAATATCCAGACTGTCTTCTTCGTTCTGGGCCTTTTCCTTCCGATCATCACTGTGCGGACTAGTTTTCTGCCCGGAAGAAAGGTCAAGCCTTCTTCTTAAGTTTTGATTTTCAAGCGACAAGGCCTGATTTTCTTCTATTAACTCGGCTATATGCTGCTTCAATGCACCCAGCTGGTTATATAGAGAACCGATTTGGTCTTCCAGGCTGGTCACAGATTCGAAGATTTCTTTTTTCTCCACACTTTCCACCTCATTCTGTGGACTGCATCACAGCGCCTTCCTGCTGTAGCTCTTCCCAGCTGAACTCAACCACACCGTCTCTTTCCTTCAGCTGTACCTGCAGAATCCGCTCTAAAATATTCAATCCGACTACTTTTCCTGTTCCTGATGGCGTTTTAATCATCTCGCCGAGGTCGGGAAGGAGCTCTTTCGCGGATTCATATTCATCATTTTCATACTTCAGGCAGCACATAAGCCGTCCGCACAACCCGGAGATCTTCGTAGGGTTAAGGGACAGATTCTGGTCCTTTGCCATTTTGATGCTGACAGGCTCAAAATCCCCCAGAAATGTGGAACAGCAGAGCATTCTTCCGCAAGGACCGATTCCTCCGAGCATTTTGGCTTCATCCCGGACACCGATCTGCCTGAGCTCGATCCTGGTTTTGAAAATGGAGGCTAAATCCTTTACAAGTTCCCGGAAATCCACCCGGCCATCTGCTGTAAAGTAAAAGATTACTTTATTCCGGTCAAACGTATATTCCACATCCACAAGCTTCATATCGAGCCCATGCTCTCCAACTTTCTGCTGGCATGTCTCATACGCACGCAAAGCTGCTTCGTGATTTTCCTCGACAAGCATCCGGTCCCTCTGATCCGCTACCCGAAGCACCTTTTTTAAAGGAAGGACCACATCATGCTCGTCCACCTTTTTGCCTGCCACCACAATCTTGCCGAACTCTACACCCCGGACCGTCTCAACGATGACACAGTCATCCTGATTTATATCAAACCCATTCGG
The DNA here is from genome assembly GCF_009711125.1 of Metabacillus mangrovi. GTDB lineage: Bacteria > Bacillota > Bacilli > Bacillales > Bacillaceae > Metabacillus_B > Metabacillus_B mangrovi. The sequence goes on from NZ_WMIB01000025.1 coordinate 50,281, forward strand.
GTCAAAATAATAGATTTTGCCGGCTTTTTTGAACCGGACCCCTACTACATCATACAAAATTATCCCTCCTGCAACGTTAAAACCAGCTGCTCCATCAAAAGCTGCGGATTCGCATTCGACTGGAGCTTCCGCTTGGCCTCCAATATGCTTAAAACCCTCTCTGTTATACGTTGCTGACCTGTTTGAAGGGCCTCTTTCTCCAAGGTTTCCTTCATATCTATATAAATAAGTAAATCTTCCATTCCCGTCTGAATGGAGAGAAGGTCTTTATATAAAAACAGCAATAAATCCAGACCTTGTTCCTGTTTTTCTTTATCCGGAAAAAACGGCATCCACTGAGTATGGATCAGAACGAGTGCCTGCCCCTTTCTAACCGTCAAGGCTTCATACAATTTTATCACTATCGCTCTAGCTTCTGCAAACCAATCATTTCGACTTAATTCGATAGCATCCTCAAGATTATTCGTCATTTGGGCTGCTGCTGCTGCCATATATGCCAAAATTCCCTGATTCTCAAGTTCTGTCCGGATCGCACGGGAAGGCAGCGGACTGAACGGCAGCACCTGGCATCTTGACTGAATCGTATCCAGAATCATGTGAACCTGTTCCGTTGTTAATACCGCCATGGTATCCCTGCCAGGCTCTTCAAGAAACTTTAAAAGACTGTTGGCGGCATTCGCCGTCATCTTTTCCGCATGGACGATCATATAAAATTTTCTGGAGGACTCCAGTCCCTTTTTGGTGAACTCCCCTTGAAGGCTCTGAATCTGGTGCTTTTTAATCGACAGGCCATCCGGTTCGATCACGTGCAGATCCGGATGATTCCCTGAGTCTATGCGCCGGCAGCTGCTGCACGTGCCGCAAGGCTCTGCATCTGTCCGCTCCCGGCAGAAAAAGCTTTTCGCAAGAAGGACGGCGGTTTCTTTTTTCCCCGTACCTTTTTTCCCTTCAAAAAGATACGCATGGGCCAGCCTTTTTTTCCCGATGCTGTTCCCGAGCAGCTTCAGCACCCTCGGCTGATAGATCTCAAGTTCTTTCCATGTCTTCGTCATTGTAATCACTCACTAAATATATAAATTTACCAGCATTCCTTTAATCTCCCCTACGGTTCCAAGGATATCAATGGATGTCTTTTCTTTATTGACGATTTCCTCTGCGAGCACTGTAAGCTTTTCATCGATCTGCTCCACCAGTGTCAGTGAGCGGCTGTTCCCTTGGAAATCCCAGCTCTTTGACTCTCTCAGCTGCATCCCGTAATCCACGGCTTCCTGGACAATTTTCTTCACGAGAACTTTGACCCTCGCCAAGTCCTGAAAATTCCTTGACCTGGAGAGTCGCGCTCCTGCTGTTTCAAGTTCCTGGATCATTTGTCCGAGCTGTGCAGCCTTCAGCTGTCCGCTTTCCTTCAGAACCGCATTTCTAAAGTTTCCCGAGGAAGCTGTAAGATCTGCCTGGCGTACTCCCCGTTTATCCGGGGGCACCCGGAAATCCTGATTTATTTTCATGATGGCCGCTCCTTAAAATTGATGGAATTCATCAACGGGAAGAACAAATACCGTCGCGCCGCCTACTTCTACTTCCACGGGATAGGGAACATATGAATCTGCGTTTCCTCCCATAGGCGATACGGGAGCCACCAGCTGCTCTCTCGACTGGGAGCTGTCCTTGATGATTTGAAGCGCCTTCTGCACCCTTACTTCATCTGTCCCAATCATGATGGTCGTGTTCCCGGACTTAAGGAATCCGCCGGAGGTTGCAAGCTTCGTTACACGGAATTTATGATCTGTGAGTGATTTAATCAAACGGTTTGTATCCTGATCCTGTACAATGGCAATAATCATCTTCATTTGGAATTCCTCCTCCGTATTATCGGTTCAATTCATCTATAATCAGCTGATAGACTTCCTCGGCCACCAGTGCGGGCGGCTGGTCCGCATTTACCGAAAGGATGCGCTCGGGATACCTTTTCTTCAAAAGTGCGTAGCCTTCCTGCACTTTCTTATGAAAAGAAAGGTCTTCCTGATCAAGCCGGTTGACCTCCCGGTTCTCCCCGGCATAGACTCTCTTCAGGCCTTTTTCAGCTTCAATGTCGAAATAAATGGTCAGGTCCGGCATCAGGTCTTCAATCGCAAACAGATTGATCGAGAGAACCTCCTCCATTCCAAGTCCCCTGGCATACCCCTGGTAAGCGAGCGAGCTGTCAATAAAACGGTCACACAGCACGACTTTATTTTGCTGCAGTGCAGGCAGGACTTTCTCAGCCAAATGCTGCCGCCTCGAAGCTGCATAAAGCAGTGCCTCTGTCCTAGGGTCCATTTCGATATTTTCCGTATCCAAAATAACCTGCCGGATCTGCTCCGCAATCCGGATGCCTCCAGGCTCCCTCGTCGCTTCCACATCTCTGCCTTCCTGCTGCAGCCTGGTGTATACTTCTTTTAAAATCGTCGTTTTTCCTGCACCTTCAGGACCTTCAAACGTTATAAACCTGCCTGTCAATCTGCTCAACCTCTCTTATATACCAATACGTTATTTACATTGTGGTGTCCCTGAAAGCGTGCGCCTTGCTCCTTCATCTGAAGAATCCATTGAAGATGAAGGGAGGTAAGTTCTTCCCCCGCCAAAACAACGGGGATGCCGGGAGGATATGGGATAATCGGCTCTGCCATAACCCGTCCTGCCGCCTGTTCAAGCGGAAGACTCTCTGTTTCAAGCTCCTCCCTCTCCCGATAAGACAGGGCAAGCCTCGCCGGCGGAAGAGAAGGGAAAAATACCGCTTCAGGTCTTCTGCCGGCTGTCCCGGCAGAAGCGAGCTCTTTTTCAAGACTGGCCGCCGGAAGTTCCTGATTCCCGATTCCCGCGACAAGCAGCAGGCTTCTGTCATCGGCCAGCTCACCATAAAGACCGCACCTCTCAAATATCTTCTGCAGCCTGTAGCCGGATAAACCCGATTCAGACTGGATTGAAAGCTTCAACGGATCGTGCATGGCTTTTGCATCCTTCGTCCTTACTGACTGAATTCCCTCTGCAGAATTAAAGTACTCATGCCATTTTTCGGCATTTTGAGCAGCTTCTTCTGCTCTGCCGGACTCTTTAATATCCTGAATAAATGCTCTAGCCAGATCAAGGGAAGCCATAATTGGATAGGAAGGACTGCTGGACTGCAGCATCGCCAGCATCCGAGCCGTTTTTTTGATGGAAACCAGCCCGCTGTTCACATGAAGATACGAGCCCATCGTCATAGCGGGAAGGGTTTTATGTGCAGACTGTACGACTGCATCGGCACCCGCTGCGAGTGCCGATTCTGGAAATGGGGCGCCAATGCCAAAATGCGCACCATGTGCCTCATCCACAAGAACCGGGATATGACAGGAATGAGCGGCACGAATTACATTCGTCAAATCGGCCGTCACTCCGTAGTAATTTGGATTTGTTAAAATAAGCGCTTTTGCCTCTGGAAAATCGTTCAGCGCCGCCTTGATCTGTTCCTCTTCTATATAAGAGGGAACCTGCAGTGCTTCGTCCAGCTTAGGACTCAGGAAAACCGGATCTGCCTTCACAAGCTCAAGAGCATTCATAATCGACTTATGGCTGTTCCGCTGTACCAGAACAGTATCACCCTCACTGCAGCAAGCCATAATCATCGCAAGATTTCCTGCCGTCGAGCCATTCACAAGGAAAAACGTCTTCTCTGCCCCGTAATGGGAGGCAGCCAGCTGCTCTGCTTCAAAGATGATTCCTTGAGGATCATGCAGATCATCAAGCCCCGTCAGCTCCGTAGCATCCAGCTTCAAAAGCTCTTTATAATAAGGCGCAGCCTGCTCCGGAAAAAGCTGTCCATACTTATGGCCTGGAACATGAAACGAAACCGGCCCCTTTTCATAATGCTTAACAAGCGCTGAAAACAATGGAGTATACATAAGAAATAGGTCCCATCCTTCATCTGCATTACCTCCATTATACCAATTATCGTCCTTTACTTCAGCACCCATTCCAATCTCCCGCTGCAAAAGAAAAAAGACCCTCTCAGGTCTCACGAATACAGCGGCGGCGTCTTCACACTCTTTAGCTTTCTGACAAAATAATCATACTTCGGCTCTTCCGCCTCCGTCCTGACCATTTCTCTTTCACAATCGGTACATATGAAACTCGTATAAAGATGAATCCCGTCGAGCTTTGGCTGATCACATATAATACAATCCTCTGCCTTCCGAGCTCCGTTCACACTTTCGCTCAATTCCTCCACCTCCATACTGCTATTTTTGCCAGCAGCGGCAAGTTATATACAAAATTCAGAATCTTACACCCCTGGCTGTATCCCTCTGCCCTTAATGTATGTAGGTATCCGCCCATCTGTGTATGTCTTGGTAAAAGTTTTGGGGTTTGGGGGTGAGGTGGGCTGAGAGATGCGGTGGGTCGAGTGGATGGGTGAAGGGGTTGAGAAGGGGGTCGGCTAGAGGGTTAGCAAGGGGATTGGCTAGGGGGTTAGCAAGGGGATTGGCTAGGGGGCATTATGTAAACTAAAACCAATTATTGATCAAATTGCGGAAAAAGCGTTTAATCCGGAGAAAGATCGGTCATTTTGGAGGCTTATCGATCAATTGGAGCAAGATATTAATCTATTGGTTACATTCGAAAGGCCAACATAGTGGAAAATGGATTTGAAAGGGCGTTTCAGCGGAGTTTCGACCGATTGGAGGACGTATCCATCCGGTTATTTGCGAAAATCACTCATTTATTTGCGAAATGGGCTTCAACGCTCATTTTTGGTGGATGGATTTCTCAGAACAGTCTCAAACTCTGTCTCCGGCTGCCTCAAAAAGTGCGGAATCCCACCTTTTGCGATCGAGATTTTCGATATATTATCGAAATGGCATCGTTTATTATCGAATTTTTTCATATATTATCGAATTTCTTTATTTATTATCGATATTTCCTATATATTATCGAATTTCCTTATATATCATCGAAACGCTGGCCCATTGCACTATTACCAGGAGTCTGGCAGAGGGATCCGGAGTTCTGGTCTGCCAGTGTATCCGCTGCCCGTCCTCCACTCTACCGGATTCCCGGTGTACGTTCCGCCTATCCTCCACTCCGCCGGATCCCAATATACGATCCGCGTATCCGCCACCCCTCTCCACTCACTAAACCTGAGCGTATCCACCGGCTTCAACCCCTGGATATGCATGCCTCCCGCAAACCCGAAAAACACAAAAAAACCCGCCCTCAGCGGGCGGATCTCTTCATATGAACCTGGCGGCGTCCTACTCTCACAGGGGGAAACCCCCAACTACCATCGGCGCTGAAGAGCTTAACTTCCGTGTTCGGTATGGGAACGGGTGTGGCCTCTTCGCCATAACTGCCAGATCTTTAGAAAGATTGCTCTTTCAAAACTGGATAACGAATGTTCACGAGTGTCATGCCTTACGTT
>NZ_WMIB01000026.1 GCF_009711125.1 Metabacillus mangrovi
AGCGGCGAGGAGGCTCACCGCCCGCCCCTGGATGAGCGAACGCCTGCAGCGGAAATCAACAACCAAGTTTAACAGAGGTAAATAATAAAAAAATAGTATAATTTCAATCATGAATAGACACTTTCAAAAGCTAAGTTTTTAGGGATAGAGGGGTAAAATGAAAAGATTACAAAACGCCGAAGATATTTCCCGGTTAAAGGATGCATTTCATAAAGTATTTATTAATTCAGACCCATTTGGTAATCCATTTCAAGAAACTCTTAGCAAAAAAGTGCTGATCTTCCCAACTGACGGGTACTATCTGGCCAAAAATCAGTTTGCTGCCCTTATGAAAACCATTGAACATTTTGAACAGGGAACATTTTTTGGGTCCGAATCGGAGGGTGATCGTTTTGACCTCTCGCAGGATTTTAACTCTGAGCTGGCACCGCAGCATTGGGTGATCGAGAGTCATATTGACTACGAAGACTATCAATCCATTCCTTTTGTGGTCGAGAATTCTCTTTATTCCATACACGGAGAATGGGGATTACAGGTATCTCATGAAGATCACGCAATTCTTGCCGGAAACTCAGAATTCATTGCCAGATTTAAAGAAGCCTATTCGGAATGGGAAGAGGATAAAGAAAAATTCTTTCAGCATTGGGCTGAAGTAAACAAAAATGGTTGTGCGGATATGAAATGGATTGATGATTTCAAAAAACAGTTTTAACTATTGAAAACCATTCTTTTATAATCAAAAAAGGAAGACAGAAACGCTGATTAGGAATACGTTTCTGTCTTTTTTTATGTGCTTTGCCACACTAGCTTATAAGGGAGTTTAATAAGCACGATTACTCCATTTTTCTAAAATCCACGATTAATCTGCCGGTTATTAAAACGAAAGATACGATAAGAACGGGATAATACGGAACGGGCATAGATAATTTATTAAGGATGAAAACCAATAAAAGACCAAGCACAAGGTTGATCAGGTGAACAGTTAACCGCGATTTAATGTGATTGGAAATGAAACCTGCAAGGATAACAAAAATCAGAAACAGAGAAGAAAACCATATCCAGTTCTTAAATGGCAAGAAGGCAATAAAGAGAAGGCAAACGATCAGTCCGATTACGAGACAATGCTTAGTTTTCAGAGGTAGACCTCCCTTAAAGTGAGCTGTCTGGTGTGCTCTTCATTGGAAAAGATACCCTTTTCGAATGACTCTTAATCTAGATGGAAAAGAAAGGAGAAGTACTCCTTTCATAGAAGTATAGATAGAGAAACGAGGAGAGGGAGAGGATAAAAGTGGATGTATTTGAAAAGCAATATGACTGGATCCGGCAGACAAGGGAAGTGTTGTTTACATACTGCGAATCGCTGGCGCCCTCTGATTATGTGAAAGAGCTTGAGAGCTTTGGCGGAGATTCGATCCGGAATCTTCATGCTCATGTAGCGGATTGCTACCGCACATGGCTGGCGATTATGACCCTTGGGAAACCGATTCCTCACGTTCAGCCAGAAAGGGTTCAAGACGTTCAGGACATGCGGAAGGTATTTGAGGAAACAGATGACGTGGTCCAAAATTTTTTAAATGAGTTCAAGGGGAAGTGGGATCAAGCCATTCATGTGGATTTTTCGGATGAAAACAGCGCCAAGACGAACCCGCTTTGGTTGGTTACCCATACGATGACCCATGAGTTCCATCATAAAGGACAGATTGTAAAGATCGGCAGGCAGCTCGGGTATGTGCCGCCTGATACGGATCTTCTTGATCCCCGGAGTGAAACGATGTAAATGCGTGGCAAACAGGCTTTTTTTTTGGCGGGAAAAAAGCCTCCTTTACACCTCTCGTAAAGGAGGCCTTTTTCATCTTGAAGTAAAGGCACGGTTCTCATGCTTCCGAAGCAGAAGAACCATCCCCTTTCATCCACAATTAAAATGACTCTGAAAGTTGCAGATGAAAACCTGGTAGGCAAATGATTTTCTCCATGTTATAATTTATGTTTTTCAAAAGAGAATGAAATGAAAGGAGCAGGTATGACCATGTTAACCCAAGAAGAAATAAAATTTTCCAACGCCCTAAAATCAGTAGCCAGAAATGAAGGGATAAAACAGTATATTCAGAACTCAGAAGAGCTTTATCCTTTATTCATGCGCGCTGCTAAGCGATTTGTATCAGGTGAAAAAAGGCCGGATGCAATGAAAAAGGCGAAGGAACTTATTGAAAAAGGCTACCTCGTTTCTCTGGAGTTTATAGGAGAAAATACAAAAACGGCGGATGAGTGCCAACTGGCAAAAGAAGAGTTTCTTTCTTTAATTCATGAACTGGGCGCTCACCGAATGAAGTCCACCATTTCCTTTGATTTATCTCATATTGGTATGGCCATTGACAGAAAACTAGGTTTGGAAAATTTGAAGGAAATGGCGCAAGCCGCTGAACAGTATGAGTTAAATCTAATGATCAGCATGGAAGAATCGGAAAAGACAGATCGTATTTTAGAAATTTATAAAGAAGCGGCATCCATATACAAGAATATTGGGATAACCTTACAGGTTCATTTAAAACGGTCACTGGACGACCTGACTGAATTGCTTAACTATCCAGGCAAAATCAGACTTGTAAAAGGTGCCTACCAGGAACCTGAAGAACTTGTGATCGGCCGTTCTGAGGAATTAACTGAACGCTATCTGAAATTCATTGAAAAAAGTGTTAAAGCGAATCATCCCATTTCGATCGCTACTCATGATGAAGGAATTCTGCAGCAAGTCCTGGAACGCGGCTATATTCATGACTCAAATGTGGAACTTGAGATGTTAGACGGGGTTAGACCTGACTTGATTAAGAAAGTAAAAGATCAAGGATACCATGCAAGAGTTTATGTAACCTACGGTACAGAGTGGTACTTATATCTGGCTCATCGTATCGCTGAATACCCTCCTAATATTTATACAGCTGTATCAGACATTATTGGATCCGAAACCAAAGTCTCCCCATATTAGATGGTAATCTTTGATCGGAGAGGCACAGCAGGTGCCTTGCTAAATATGAAAACAGCCTGAGATTCCAAATTTCAGGCTGTTTTGCTTATGCATCCTTTTCCCAAGTGTTGTCGTTTGAAAATTCCATAGTCACCCCCCTTGTTCTTCATTGGCTTTTACCCCTTAGGTAAGCGTTTCCTGTTCTTGATTCTGGAAGTTGAAATTTAAAACGACAACTATGTCACTTTTGTGTTGACATGTAAATAAAACAATTATATATTAAAAACGACAATAATGTCGTTTTTAATTCTGCTTATAGGAGGTTCCATATATATGTTAGTAACCATGCTTTCAACCGGAACAAGAGGAGATACGCAGCCTTTTATTGCGTTAGGTATAGAACTGAAAAAAATCGGATACCGTGTACGGATTGCAGCATCCGAATCATACCGGGATCTTGTCGAGGGATATGGATTTGAATATGCACCTATGCGCGGGGATGTGGCAAAAATTTTAGAAAGTGGAGTGGTAAAGGATGCCGATAGTCCTCTGAAATTCTTTACAAGCTTAAATTTTAAAAATGATGACCTGGTTTCACTAATGATTGGCGGCCAGGAGGATATGCATAAAGCGTGTGAAGGTGCAGATGCCATTGTATACCACCCCGGTGCAACCCTCGGGTACTTTGCAGCAAAAGAGATGGGCATTCCAAGCATTCTGGCATCTCCTTTTCCAATGACACCAACGAACGAATACCCGGCCATTATCTTTTATGACCGCCTGCGACTTGGCAAGGCCGTGAACAAATTGACTCATCATATCTTTGAAAAAGGTTTTTGGAAGATGGCAAATATGGGGGTAAAGAAATATTGGATTCAGAAATATGGGAAGCTCCCGGCTGGCTTTAAGAATCCCTATCCAAAACAGCGTACAGCTACCCATCCTACCATTACTTCACTAAGTTCCGGCGTTTTCCCGGTTCCGGCTGACTGGCCGGAGCATGTACACGCTTTTGGATACTGGTTTATTGAAGATCAATCCGACTATAAGCCTTCAAGAAAAGTGGAAGAGTTCTTAAAAGGCGGTGAGCCCCCTATCTATATTGGATTTGGGAGCGTAGGAGATAAGACAAATGCAGCAGAGGCAACCGATATGGTCGTAAAAGCGCTCAAAAGGAACGGGATGCGCGGAATCATCAATGCGGGCGGAGGAATGGAGGAGAGAGAAAGCACGAAAGATATTTTGTATGTAAAAAGTGTTCCTCATGAGTGGCTTTTTCCTCAGCTGTCTGCTGTTGTCCATCATGGGGGAGCGGGGACAACGGCAGCATCACTCCGTTCTGGCGTGCCGCAAGTAGTGATTCCGTTTGGAAACGATCAGTTTGCCTGGGGGAAGAGAATGGTCGAGCTGGGTGTAAGCGGCGGATCCATTCCGAGGAAAGAGTTATCGGCCGATAAACTTGCTGAAGCTATTACGATGACACAATCCGGTGTTATCCAGGATAAGGCGAAGGAATTGGGTGTTAAGGTAAGGGCAGAAAAAGGAGCCCTAAAGAGTGCAGAACTTATTCATAAAACCATTGAAAACTATTATAAAAAGGAAAGGGTTTGAATCCAGCTATGCCTAAAGTCAGCGAAAGCCATGCCCGATTAAAACGGAAGGAAATATTGGAAGCGGCCAGAAGAGTATGCATGCAAAAGTCTATATTTGAAGTGTCGATGAGAGACATTGTGATTGAGACCGGTATGAGCCAAGGAGGAGTGTATAAATATTTCTCCAATATTGATGAAGTGTTTGGGGCTTTACTGAATGAAGAAAGCTTAAACGATGAAGTGAAGGAGGAGGTTCACGCGTTATTTGCAGGCGGGGACGAGCCTTTGCAGAAGCTTGAAAAGATTCTGATGTACATCGGAGGATATATGCAGAGATCTTTGCTGGATAAGGGCCCGGTTTATTACAGTCTGATGGACCTTTACTCCAGAGATAAGGAACGATATGAGAAGGTCCAAGGCATCGTGAAAGACGTTTCGAACCTTCAATACCTTCATGAAAAATTCTGCTCTTTTTTGGAAGAGAAAATCAGGGATGAAGCATTTAAGCCTGTGATACCAAGGGAGGACATTATTTTGTTCATCGAGACGTATATGTCGGGCATGGTAAATCAGGTAAGCATCGGGAATAGGCCAAAACAGGAACTTTCAAGTGAAATTCAACAAAAGGTGAGGATTTTATTCGTGACTCTTAACCATGTGTTGGTGAATTAAGACATGAGAGGCTTTAACCGTGATTTTAAAATATTGGTGTTTGGTCAGATTATCTCTATTTTTGGTTCGTCGGTTTTACGGTTTGCTTTGTCTTTGTATGTGCTAGACTTAACGAATTCTGCAACGGTTTTTGGGACCATCATGGGCCTTTCCATCTTGCCAGCGATTGTTATTTCTCCAATCGGTGGAGCTATTGCCGATCGGTTCGATAAGAAAAAGATTATGGTCCTTTTAGACCTGTGCAGCAGTTTTCTCATTATTTTATTTGCCGTTTTTCTCCTTACCGGAAACGGTACCGTAGTCTCCATTGGGGTCCTTTTAATGGCTCTGACATTCATTAGCTCCATGTACCAGCCTGCCGTTCAGTCCAGTATACCGGTTATTGTCCAGAAGGAGCTGCTTTTGAAAAGCAACGGAATTGTTTCAGGAGTCGTATCACTGGCGAACTTTGCCGGTCCGATTGCAGGCAGTGTGCTGTACAGCGTGACGAGTATGAACGTGATCGTGATTGTCAGTGCCCTGCTCTTCTTTGCAGCAGCAATCATACAACTCTTTATGAAAATTCCGTCTGAAAAACGGGCAGAGGAGCCCTTTGTCAAAATGGTCACAGCGGATATTAAAGAGGGTATTTCCTATATCGTCCATGGAGATCGATTCATTCTAAAAAGCATCAGTATAGCATTCATTGTGAGTTTGTTTATCGCCCCTATGTTTTTTGTAGGATTGCCTTATATGATTAAAGTGCTTTTTAACATGCCGGATACCTATTTTGGGTTTACTCAATCTGGCATTTCTTTAAGTATTATTTTCTCGGCCATGGTCATAGGGCTTTTGAAAAATAAAATCCGTAATGACAACCTTTATCTATGGATTACAGGATGTGCAGCTGTCTATTTCGGGATGGCATTTGGGACCAGTCAGCTCGTTGAAAGTTCTTTTGTGAAATACCTAATCGTCAGTTTGAGTTCCATGCTTGTCATGTTTGCCTTGACCGTCGTTACTATTTACCTGAATACCATTATTCAGAAAAAGACACCCGGTAATATGCTTGGTAAAGTTATGTCCATACAAACCGCTGCAGCAACAACAGCCGTTCCCATCGGGCAAATCCTGTTTGGATTTTTAGTGGATCGATTCTCAAGTCAAATCAGTCTTTTGATTGCAGGTGTTGGAGTGTTGTCACTTCTTATCGGTTTAATGGTAAAGAGAGTGTACAGAGGTAAAACAGTTCAGGAGCCGTTTCCTGTAAAACGAATGGATGGAATATAAAATGATCTTAAAGGCCGCAAAAAAGATGTTCTTCTTATTGGGAACCATTTTACTAGTGCCCGCTGCAATCGGACTGGCAGCAGGGGGAGGATTTGTCTTCTTCTCTTTGCTCAACGGCTCGTCCCTTGATGCATCACTCAGGAAACTTGTGCATGTTCATGAGGTAACCAAGCCTTACCTGAAATAGTTGATCGTTCTCTTAGTCCTCCCATACCTGTTCAAGTTCAGGGAATTAAGAAAGCGTAATCTAAAAGGAATGAAGTAATTCTCAGCTTTTCCTTTGCCAGGCAAGAATGCCGGGCATATCCGGTTTCCCAGGCATCTTGCCAAATATCCCAATCTTCCATGGTATTTGTGATACTCTTGCCAGGAATCCTCATTGGGAAGGTGATGATTATCATCCTGTTCAAAAAAAAGCCTCCTTTACCACACCCGTAAAGGAGGCTTTTTTTTGAATGATACTCCGTCCGGCAGCTCCGACAACGATCTCTGGACATTTGGACGCAAACCCGGAAAATTTCAGGCATTTTAAAAGAATATGTAGAAACCTGCTTTAGTCGTTAGAGAAACTTCAATCATATCTCTTGCCTTAGAGTCGAGTCTAACCTATAAACTCTCAAAGTATGATCAAATACACACAAGAAAAGGAGGATACAGGTATGAGAAAGAGCATCTATTATGTCATTGCTCTTGCTGCCGGTATGGCATTGAGTATAGAGGGAGCGATTTACAGCGAATTAGGTAAAGTTATAGGCAAGTTTGAGAGCAGTTTTTATAACTTCTTTGCGGGGAGTATTATATTACTGATCATTGTCCTTTTCTTTGGAAAGGGACAAATGAATCAGGCTCTTAAAGTTCCTAAGTGGTATTTGCTGGGCGGGTTATTTTGTGTAATTTATTTATCAGTTCTCGTTTATGCCATTCCTAAGGTAGGAGTTGGCATAGCGATGATTTCTGCTGTGATCGGACAAATTTCAGCCAGTATGATGCTTGAGCACTACAAATGGCTTGGAAGTCCGCGCAAAAGAATGACAAAGAATCGAACCATCGCTTGCCTAAGCATGCTGCTTGCACTTTATTTTATTTATTAAAAAGGGAGGATAAAGATGAGTGTTGCAATGATTTTACTCGCCTTTGCAGGTGGTTATATTTTAAGTGCCCAGTCTTCTATTAATGGGAAAATGAGTCCCAGAATGGGAACTTTGGAAACGTCCTTACTCACATTTTTTACGGGAGCTTTATTTCTTTCAGTATGGCTTCTTTTCTTTGGCCAGGGGAATCTGCTGGGGATTTCAGAAGCTCCTAAATGGCAGCTCACAGGTGTTTTCTTCGGGATAGGATATTTATTTTTGACCATTATGACGGTTCCTAAAATAGGTGTGGCCGTAACGAATATCATTGCCATTATTGGTCAAATTGGTGCGGGGTTTATCATTGATCAATTTGGCTTGTTTGGAGCAGACTCTATTTCTTTCAGCTGGTCCAAAGGAATTGGTCTGGTGTTCATGCTGGTCGCGTTGATGTTCATTATGAAAGATGAATGGTCATTTGAAAACAAGATGGAGGCAGGTAAACAATGAAAATGTATGATGTGATCGGCATAGGACTTGGCCCTTCTAATTTAAGTTTGGCAGCACTTCTTGAAGAAAGTACCGGCTTACAGGCGTTATTTTTTGAAGAAAAGGAATCATTCACCTGGCATCCCGGGTTACTCTTGGAAGAAACCACTTTGCAAGTCCCGTTTATGGCTGATTTGGTAACGATGGCAAATCCAAGAAGCGAGTATACGTTTCTGAATTATTTAAAGGAGACAGGTAAGCTGTATTTGTTCTTCTCTTATAACGAATTCACTATTCCGAGAGCGGAATATAACCAGTATTTAACCTGGGCTGCGAACAAGCTTGGGAATATCAGATACAGTTCAAAGGCAGTGAATGTGGAACTCGATGAGAAAGGATACATTGTAACGGTTTTTAACGCGAAAACGAAAACATATATACAGTATTTTGCACATCATATTGTTATGGGTACAGGTCAGGTGCCAAATGTTCCTGTTCATGTAAACGATGAATGGAGAGACCGGGTTTTTCCGGCCTTGCGGTACGCATTTAAAAGAGAAGAATTATTGAACTTAAATCATATTACTGTGGTTGGTTCGGGACAAAGTGCTGCAGAGATTTTCTTTGATCTTATGGAACATCAAAACAGTCATTCTTTTACTGTGGAGTGGATCACCCGTTCTCCTGCATTAAGAGAATTGGAAACCACAAAATTCCGATTAGAAATGTTCACCCCTGCATATGTTCAATATTTTGAGGAATTGTCTTTTGAGAAACGAAAAGAAGGTCTGGCTTATTTTTATCAATTAAGGAACGGGATTAATCCTGAGACTTTGGACAAGATATACCGGAAACTGTATCATCGGTCCTTATCATCAAATTCGATACGTGCCAGCATTCGGCTTCATACAGAGTTGGAATCGATCGAACACGGATTTATTCTCAATCTAAAGCATCTTGAAGAAGAAAGAAGTTTGAGTACCCGGACAGATGCTGTTATTTTAGCAACAGGTCTAAAGCCGAACATTCCACACTGGTTTCATGAGAACTTCTCTCATCTAATTGAATGGGAAAGTGATCAGCATTATAAAGTAGGGAGGGATTATTCACTTTCTTTTAAAGAGCCAAATCCCCATCACTTTTTTATTCTTACAGGCCTTGACCAGTCACACGGCACAGCTTCTACAAACTTAAAGCTCTCTGTTTTCCGGAACCAGCTGATCATCAACAAGTTAGCGGGATATGAATTGTTTAAGATTGAAAGCACCACATCTTTCCAATCGTTTTCATCTGCTGTACAGGGAGACGATTCTTTTCAAAAAGACATGGAGGTAGTTAGAGATGTCTCTTACTATTAAAGAAGCCTCAGAGAAGGTAGGAATGAGTTCCCATACCATTCGTTTTTACGAGAAGCAGGGATTGCTGCCTTCATTAAAAAGAGATTCTGCAGGGTATCGGTTGTTCACTGATCATGATATTGAATGGCTGGATTTTATTTCGTGCCTCCGCAAAACAGATATACCCATAACCGAGCTGAAAAAGATTATGGATTTAACTGTAGAAGGCAATCACACCATTCAACAGAGAAAAAAAATTCTGCTAACACATAGAGAAGCGATGCTTGAAAAACAAAACGAGCTGGATCGGGCATTCCAGAAAATAGACAAGAAATTAAAGTATTTTAATGATTTAGAAAGCAGGTTGGATCAAACAGATGGAGATGCTTCATCTTTGTTTTGTGAATAAAATCGGACAAGCACAATGCTTGCTTTAGATTTGACTCTAAGGTGTAGGATGAAAAAGAAATTCAGCAGGAAAGCATGCTGAAAATAGAATAATGGAGGAACCAGGCATGGAAAATTTTCAATATGTAAACCCAACTAAATTGATTTTCGGAAGGAATCAGGTCAATGATTCACTTGCGGGAGAAGTTGAAGCATACGGCACCCGCGTGCTTTTAGTATATGGAGGAGGAAGCATTAAGAAAAACGGATTGTACGAGCTGGTATTGGAACAATTGAATCTGATAAGCAATGTTCAAATTGTTGAACTTTCAGGTGTTGAACCGAATCCAAGACTTTCTACTGTAAATAAGGGGATTCAGCTAATCAAAGAAAACCAGCTTGACTTTATACTGGCTGTGGGTGGAGGCAGTGTTATAGATTGTGCTAAAGCCATTTCTGTTGGAGCTCATTATGATGGAGACGTTTGGGATTTTGTAACAGGAAAAGCGGCTCCGTCCTCTTCTATTCCACTAGGGACCATTTTGACGATGGCGGCTACTGGGTCAGAGATGAATGGGAACTCTGTTATCACAAATTGGGATGAGAGAGACAAAAGAGCGTTCAGTTCCATTCACACTTATCCTAAATTTAGTATTCTTGATCCACAGAATACCTTTTCAATTCCGGCAGATCAAACTGTATACGGAATAGTGGACTTGATGTCCCACGTGCTGGAACAATATTTTCATGTTTCGGAAAATGCCCCTGTACAAGAGCGTTTCGGGGAATCCATATTAAAAACGACAATCGAAACAGCACCTAAACTTCTGGAAAGTCCTGAATCCTATGCATACCGTGAAGTCATCATGCTGAATGCCACTTTTGCTTTGAATAATATGTTATCAATGGGCGTTAAAACAGACTGGGCTACTCACATGATTGAACATGCGGTTTCCGCAGTTCATGATATTCCGCATGGCGGGGGGCTTGCAATCCTTTTCCCTCACTGGATGGAACTTGTTTCAGAAACCAAGCCTGAAAGAGTTGCTCAGCTTGGAATTAGAGTATTTGAACTTGACCCAGCCAATAAAAATACTCGTGAGCTGGCTTATGAAACCATTCAGAAATTAAAGGAATTCTGGAAAACAATCGGGGCGCCAACCAAACTATCAGACTATGGCATTGATAATAAAGAGATTGACCTCATGGTTAAACGATCCATTGTGAATAAGACGATCGGAAACTATGTTCCGCTGGGAGAAAATGAAGTAAGACAAATACTGGAGCGTGCTTTGTAAAAACATAGAATGAGTGAAAGGGGTTAACCAAAATAGTAAGGTTAACTCCTTTTTATGTTTCCTAACGGAAACAAAGAAGCGAAGACGATTTCCATGCAGAGCATGACATCGCCCCTGAGATTGAAGTCATCTCAGCCGATCAGATTGATGAAGCATACGAACGTATCCTTGCTTCTGAGGTGAAATACCGGTTTGTGATTGACACTAGCACGATATAACAGGCTTTAAATTTAAAAAAGAGCGTGAACCTTGCCCCGGTTCATGCTCTTTTTTTATCAAATAAAGGATGTTTTTTTCTTATTGGATATGATCCTTGTAAGGATCCACAGCGAGTGATCTTTTTGAACTTCTGCGTAAAAGATATCAGAAAGGTTCTGATACCCAAGGGAATTAATTTGCTGCCTCAGCCAGTTCTCATCTACCTGAAGATCCTTTAAATTCTGGGAGGATCTCCCCCTCCTGAATGACAGTTACCGGAATCGCGAACTGGTTTTGCGGAAGTGAAACTGGGCTGTCTCCTTTTGTGATGGGCTGATTTTTTTCCTTTTTCATCACAGACAAGGTGCCATCAGTTTCGAAAATGGCGTACTCTACTTCTGAAATTGAGAACGCATTTTTCTTCCTCAATAGAAGGTTCAAAGTATCCAGATCCAATCTTACTTTACGCAGCTCGGCATCCATAATTTTACCCTTGCGGATCACTACATGGGGTATGCCGTCGACTGCTTTTCTTAAGGTCTTTGACTTTAAAGTGATGACCCCCATTGCAACGGTGAAAACAGTCCACCCAATTAAGGCGATCAGTCCGTTTTGGATACTGATGGATGAATCAATGGCAAGGGACGCTCCCAACGTTCCAATCGCAATTGCAGATACAAAGTTGAAAAAAGTCATTTGTGAAATTTCTTTTCTTCCCATGATGCGGGTCAAGACCAGCAAGATAAGAAAGGTAAGGAGGAGTCTGAAAATAAGCTCAATAACCGGCATTTGTTCACCTCTGCTTCTAATAGATTCGGCAATAGGTAGTGTAACCATAAATGAACAGAATTAAAGTTTTCAGAAGGGAGGCTTGTCTGTAAACGGCTGGCTGAAAAAATAACAGAGCTTCCCTGACGGAAAGCTTGCTTTATTTCAGCCGCTCCAAGAAACGCGTTACTCCTTCCACTGCATATTGGTGGTCGAGCTCAGGAGTCAATCCGGCGACGGTTACACTTCCGATTACACCTGCTCCCTCAACGCGGATAGGCAAGGAACCTCCGATTGCCTGGTACTCAGCTGGGGAGAGCAATGAGTGTTCATCATGGTTCAGTCCGTTTTCTTCAAACCGCGCTGCGATATATTGCGTACTGCGGTTATAGTGATCCACCACTCTTTTCTTCCGGTATAGCCAATACACGTTTTCTTCTGAAGTTCCGTCCATCAAATGGGTAAATAATGGAACACGGTTTCTTTCAACATGTACTGCAATATTTACTCCGTTTTCTTTTGCAAGGCTGATCAATTCCATGCCGAGATTCAAGGCATCCTGGTTTGTGAAAGCTGAAAAAACCAATGTTTCCTCGAGTTGCTGAAGCTGTGCGGTATCCATTGTTCATTCTCCTTTAAAACAATTTTTGTTTGACATCAAGACGGTAATTGATGATTGATAGAATGAGAGCGGCCAGAACCATAGCGGCTCCAATCCAGGCCGTGTCCAGCAGATTCATATAGTCTACTGCGAGACCTCCGAGTGCTGAACCGGCTGCGATTCCAATATTAAAACCAGATATATTAAGAGCTGAGGCTAGATCTTTTGCACTGGGCACCAATTTTTCAGCCAGAGAAACGATATAAGCCTGTACACCGGGCGACATCATAAAGGCAAATAATCCGAGCGGGATCATGGAAAGATAGGCACTGTTTTTAAGCAGCACCATCTGAAGCAGAAGCGCAATTAGCTGGAAAAAAAAGACCCATCTTAAAGCTTTGACCGGATGCCTGTTGGCAATTTTTCCTCCAATGAGATTTCCCGCTGCTGTAGCAGCCCCGTAGATCAGAAGCATCCAGAAGATATTTTCTGGAGATATGCCGCTCACAGTTTCCAAAATAGGGGTTAAATAAGTGAATAGGGCAAACGTTCCTCCGAAACCTAAGGCGGTCATGAGCAAGGCAAGGATGATCCTCGGATTACCAATCAGTCTTCCAATATCTGAGATGGTCAGCTTGCTGGTATTCGCTTCAGTACGGTCAAGTGTAAGCCAATTGGAAATCAGCCCAATGATTCCAAGAACGGCAACGGCTAAAAAGGTGGCTCTCCAGCCAAACTCTTGTCCAATCAAAGTACCGAATGGCACTCCAAGGATCGTGGCAACCGTCAAGCCGGTAAACATAATGGAAATGGCCTGGGCCTGTCTGTTTTTCGGAACCATTTCAGACGCCACAGTCGCTGCAATCGCAAAAAAGACACCGTGAGCTACTGCCGTAATGATTCTTGAAACAAGCAAAAGACTGTACGATCCGGAAATGGCCGAAATAACATTTCCTGCAATAAACAGGACCAATAAGATGAGCAGCAATCCTTTTTTCGGAAGCCTGCTTGTCATAGCAGCAACAATCGGCGTGCCAATCGCAATCGCTGCTGCATATCCGGAAATAAGAGTCCCGGCCTTCGTGACAGGAATGGATAGATCAGACGCAACGGTCTGCAGCAATCCGACGATCACAAATTCAGTTGTGCCGATTGCAAAAGCACTTATGGCCAATGAGATGAGGGCAATAAGGCTCTTCGGTTGAATAGATGTCATAATAAAATCGTACCTCCTTTACTTTTTCTCCAGCTGGGCGGTAATCCTCCGGCAGCAGATGATTAACTCTTTGCTGATTGACTTGTCCAGCTTTTTAGGAAGACGCGAGACAGGTCCTGAAATTGCCGCGCTCGCCACGACATGCCCATGAATATAAATAGGAGCTGCGATACAGCGTACACCGATCTCCGTTTCTTCATCATCGACCGCATAGCCCTGTTCCTTGATGGCTTTGAGGTGGTATAGAAAGAGCTGCCGGTCATCAAATGTGTGGATGGTCGACTTCGAATAGGGAAGCTGGGTTAAAAAGTCTTTTTGGTGTTCAGGCTCCATAAAAGCAAGAATAGCTTTCCCGAGCGCACTCCCATGTGCAGGATCCCGGTCTCCGATACTCGTATGAGTTCTCATGGAATGAGTTCCATCTACTATTTGGGTAATGACTACATCTGCCCCGTCTAGAAGACCGATGTACATCGTTTCTCCCAGCTTTTTGCTCAGATCGTAAAGGGCAGGGACGGATATCCAATCAGCCATTGGATCAGGAGATTGTCGTGGAGCAGCTGTTTTGCCTGTTAGTCCAAAGCCATTCTGTCCCTTCTCGATGTAGCCCATCTTTTCCAATGTATAAAGAAGCCGGAACGTACTGGTTTTATTCCAGCGAAAGTGATCCATGATACCGGTAAGTGTCATTTCCTTCTCTTTCATAAGAAGATCAAGGATTTGCAGGCCTTTCTTTAAGGTGGCCACCTCATATTGATCCATAACCTCGCCTCCCTCTCACAAAATCATCTTAATAGTCTGCGGGAAACGATTCAAATTATGAATAGAAGTTTCTGTATGTGAAACTTTGTTTATGCAATTCGTAAAGATGAACGAATTGCATCTTTGATCGGCAAAGGATTTAAGGGAGATGCTGCTTTTTCACTCTGGGATTAATGAGAAAAACACACCGACACTTGTAGTAATGGAGGGAATTAGGAAAGAGTTTCAAAGGACTCTCCGTTGTAGGTGGAGTTCTTATTTTAGGAAACTAAATTTTTGTAAAGAAACCTTCCAACATGATTGTGCAAAATCTCTTATTAAACTATAATTAAAAGATAGAATTTTCAGAAATAAGAGAAAAAGGAGTGAGGTTCTTGGCGGATTTTGTTGCAGGTTTGAATGGCATCTTGTGGAGTACACCGGTGATATACATATTGCTTGGCGTAGGACTTTTATTTTCCATTATGACCCGGTTTCTGCAAGTGCGGCACATTAAAGATATGGTAATGCTGATGTTTAAAGGGAAGAGCTCGGAGGCTGGAGTTTCTTCGTTCCAGGCACTTTCGATCGCCTTATCCGGCCGTGTCGGAACAGGGAACATTGCCGGAGTCGCCACAGCTATTGCTTTTGGAGGACCAGGGGCCATATTCTGGATGTGGGCCATCGCTTTCATTGGGGCTTCCAGTGCCTTTATCGAATCCACCCTCGCCCAGATCTACAAAGTGAAGCATGAGGGACAGTATCGGGGCGGACCGGCGTATTACATAGAAAAAGGGATCGGATGGAAATGGTTTGCGGTGGTTTTTGCTGTCGCTGCCATTCTAGCGATGGCTGTTCTGATGCCGGGAGTGCAGGCGAACTCGATTGCGCTCGGAATGGAGAATGCATTTAACATTCCTCCAGTTGTTACTGCCTTTGGGATTGTCATTTTATTGGGGGTCATTATTTTTGGCGGAACAAAAAGGATCGCCCGCACAGCTCAGCTGATCGTTCCTTTTATGGCTCTAGGGTACATCCTTGTATCTGTCGTGATTGTTCTTATGAATATTGCTGAACTGCCAGGTGTAATCAGCCTGATTTTCAGAAGTGCCTTCGGTGCGGATTCCGCGTTTGGAGGTCTGATTGGAATGGCGGTTGCCTGGGGAGTAAAGCGTGGAATTTACTCCAACGAAGCTGGACAGGGTACAGGACCGCATCCGGCAGCGGCTGCTGAAGTTTCCCATCCTGCCAAGCAAGGCCTGGTGCAGGCATTCTCCGTGTACATTGATACACTGTTCGTTTGTTCGGCCACTGCCTTCATGATTTTGTTCACCGGCATGTACAATACGGTGGCTGAAGACGGAACGTCCATTGTTACCAATTTAGAGGGAGTTGAAGCGGGTCCGGGCTATACGCAGGCGGCAATAGACAGTGTCATCCCGGGCTTCGGAGCCGGATTTGTCGCTATCGCACTTTTCTTCTTCGCCTTTACAACGATCATGGCCTATTACTATATTGCCGAAACGAATGTAACGTATCTTTTTAAGAAAAACAGCAAATGGGTATCTTTTGTATTGAAGTTTGTCATTATGGGAGCGTCCTTCTATGGAGCCGTAAAAACTGCAAAACTTGCCTGGGCCCTTGGTGACGCAGGACTCGGCATCATGGTCTGGCTGAACGTCATCGCGATTTTGCTGCTGGCCAAGCCGGCACTGCTTGCTCTAAAGGATTACGAAAGGCAGAAAAAGCAGGGGCTCGATCCTGTATTTGATCCGAAAGCGTTAGGGATCAAGAACGCGGACTACTGGGAATCAGAACGGACCTCTGAAAAAGAGAGGATTTCTTAAAAAGCAGCAGATACAGTAAGAAAGGAGAAGCCGGGAACGCAGGATGCGCATTCCCGGCTTTTTAACTGTTTTGGCAGCTGAAATATCTCGAATTCGAAATAAATGATTGACGCAAGGCTGGTGATGTATTATCTTTAAATCAAGATATATGAATTAAAACTAATCAGGAGGGAATCAAAATGGATATTGCACTTTTTATTTTACGTCTTGTAATGGGAATCACGTTTCTTGGTTATGGAAGCCAAAAATTATTTGGATGGTTTGGAGGCTACGGTTTAACGGGTACTGGGCAATGGATGGAGTCGCTCGGATTGAAACCCGGGAAGATTGCCGCTTTTGGAGCAGGTGCGTCAGAAATCATTGGAGGACTTCTGCTTCTTTTGGGAGTATGGACCGGAGTTGGCGCGGCACTGATTATTTTAACGATGATTGTCGCGATTGCAACTGTCCATGGGAAAAACGGGTACTGGAATGGCAAGGGCGGCTTTGAATACAATTTGCTGATTATCGCAGCAGCTCTTGTTCTCGCATTAGCAGGGCCAGGATCAATTTCCTTATAAAGAGTCAAGTTGGCCTTATATCTCGAATTCGAGATAAAATAGAAGTTTTTTCAGAAAGGAGAATAAAATGAAAACTTCAGGAATTCACCACATCACTGCGATTGTCGGCCATCCTCAAGTGAATGTTGATTTTTATGCCGGAGTATTAGGCTTGCGCCTCGTTAAGCAAACCGTTAATTTTGATGACCCGGGAACCTATCATCTGTATTTTGGAAACGAGGGTGGAAAGCCGGGAACGATCATCACGTTCTTCCCGTGGGCAGGCGCTCGCCAGGGAAGCATTGGGGACGGCCAGGTGGGAGTAACGTCGTACGTTGTTCCCCTGGGTGCTATGGCATTTTGGGAAAACAGGCTTGAAACCTTTAATGTTTCTTATATAAAAACTGAGCGCTTCGGTGAACAGTATCTGGAATTTGATGATCCGCACGGACTTCATCTGGAGATTGTTGAAAGGGAAGAAGGCGACGCCAATCCATGGAGTTTTGGCGGGGTAACCCCGGACGATGCGATCAAAGGCTTTGGAGGTGCGACACTCTTATCCGTAAACCCTGCCCAGACAGCCGAACTGCTGGAAAAGGTGATGGGACTGGAGTTCGTCGGACGCGAAGGCGATTTTGTACGGTACCGTTCCAGCGGAGAGATTGGCAATATCATCGACATTAAATTAACTCCAATCGGGCGGGGCCGGATGGGTGTCGGGACCGTCCATCATCTTGCATGGCGGGCAAATGACGATCAGGATCAATTGGACTGGCAAAAGCATGTGGCAGCCCATGGATTTGGAGTGACCCCGGTTCAGGACCGCAATTATTTCAATGCCATCTACTTTAGGGAGCACGGTGAGATTCTGTTTGAGATCGCGACCGATCCCCCGGGATTCGCTCACGATGAATCACTGGAAACGATGGGGGAACGTTTGATGCTGCCTGCACAGTACGAGCCGCACAGAGATCAGATTGTAAGGGATTTACTGCCGTTTCATGTTAGGGAACTTGGCTGAAAGTGTTAAAATGACAGTATCGGACTGGAAAAAGGAGTGGGGAAGTTGCTGAAGACGGCCGGAATTCATCATCTAACTGCCATGGTGAACGATGCACAGCGGACGATTGATTTTTATGCAGGTGTACTCGGGTTAAGGCTTGTTAAAAAGACGATCAACTTTGACCGTCCCGAAGTGTACCATCTTTATTTCGGGAACGAACAGGGACAGCCCGGCACGATCATTACGTTTTTCCCCTGGGAGAAGCAGCTCAAGGGGCGCATCGGAACGGGGCAGGCCGGTGTGATCAGCTTTGCTGTTCCGAAGGGCTCCTTTCTGTTCTGGGAAAACCGGCTGCGAAAATATGGAATCCGTTACTCCTCTTCAAAACGCTTTGGAGAAACCTCCCTGCAATTGAATGACCCCGACGGTCTCAAGCTTGAGCTGACAGAGCGTGAAGAAGGCCCGGTGAACCATTGGGGGTTCGGTGAAGTGAAAGCTGACCATGCGGTTAAAGGGTTTGGAGGAGTTACCCTGTTTTCAGCAAAACCCCATAAAACGGCTGAAGTTCTGGAAGACATGCTCGGACTGGAGTGTAAGGGAGATGAAGAAGGATTCCTCCGCTTTAAATCAGCCGCAAGTCTTGGCAATACAATCGACATTAAGCTGACTCCATCCGTCCGGGGGCTTATGGGAGCCGGAACGATTCACCATGTGGCATGGAGAGCCGCAGATGAAGAAGTGCAGGAACGATGGAGAACATTGCTGCTGCAAAAAGAATACAATCCGACAGAGATCAAGGACCGCAGCTATTTCAAAGCTCTTTACTTCCATGAGGAAGGCGGCATTCTCTTTGAAATTGCGACTGATCCGCCAGGCTTCACAGCAGATGAACCCGCAGATGAACTCGGTGAAAATCTTATGCTGCCTTCCTGGCTTGAACCGAAACGGGAAGAATTAGAACGGACCCTGCCGCCGGTTAAGGCCAGGGTTTTGGAGGAGGATTTGTAATGAAACATGTATTCAATAAGGGCCGGGACCCGGAAAAACCGGTACTGCTGCTGCTTCACGGCACGGGCGGAAATGAACTGGACCTGCTGCCTCTTGCCGGCATCATTGATGACGGGGCTTCCGTACTTAGTGTGCGCGGGAATGTATTGGAAAATGGAATGCCGAGATTTTTCAGGAGATTAGCGGAAGGCGTTTTTGATGAGGAGGACTTGGTCTTCCGGACGAACGAACTGAACGCTTTTCTGGATGAAGCAGCTGAAAAATACGGCTTTGAGCGGAACAACATAGTAGCCGTTGGTTATTCAAACGGCGCCAATATTGCAGCGAGCCTGCTGTTCCATTTCCGCAATGCGCTAAAAGGTGCGATCCTCCACCATCCGATGGTGCCAAGGAGAGGAATTGAACTCCCGGATCTAGCAGAAGTGCCCGTCTTCATCGCTGCCGGAACGAACGACCCAATTTGTTCACCGGAAGAGTCAACAGAACTGCAATCCTTATTGGAAAACGCCGGTGCCCGGGCAACGGTGCACTGGGAGAACCAAGGCCACCAATTAACAGGGCAGGAAGCGGCCGCAGCAGCAGAGTGGTATCAAAAGGTGATCTTTAAGCAGTAAAAAAAGAGGCTTCCCATTGGAAGCCTCTTTATTATGCCGTTTAGCTGGACAGGAATTAGGAAATGGAAAGGATAGAATGGAAAACAGGAGGTTAACACAATGACGTTCATTAAGGGAAAACTCGGCCTCGGCACCGCCCCGCTCGGGAATATGTTCAGGGATGTGCCGGAAGAAGAAGCGATGGAAACGATCAAGACCGCATGGGATCAGGGAATCCGCTATTATGACACGGCTCCGTTTTATGGAGCAGGGCTTGCGGAATTGCGGCTCGGCAAGTTTCTATCCGAAAAAAACCGGGATGACTTTTTCTTAAGCACAAAAGTCGGCCGTGTGATCGAGAACGAAACAGAAGAAAAGGAAGGCATGTTTGAACACGGCCGCAAAAATAAAATCACGACCGATTACAGTGAGGACGCGACACTTCGTTCCATTGAGCAGAGTCTCGAGCGCCTGCAGACAGACCGGCTGGATTTTGTGTACGTTCATGATGTGTCTCCCGACTTCCTTGGAGACGAATGGATTTCCCAATTCGCGGCGGCAAGGACGGGAGCATTCCGAGTCCTGACCCGCCTCCGTGAAGAAGGGGTGATTAAATCGTGGGGGCTCGGCGTCAACCGGACCGAGCCGATTGAGCTTGCGATGGAGCTCGAGGAAACAAGGCCCGATCTCTGTCTTCAAGCGACCCGCTATACGCTGCTCAATCATGACCACGCCCTGCTGAAGCTCATGCCAAGGGCATTGGAGCAAGGGGTGAACATCGTCATCGGAGCACCTTACAGCTCAGGTGTACTGGTCGGCGGTGAGCATTATGATTACGGGGATGCACCGGATGAAATCGTCTCTAAAAGCCAGAACCTGAATCAGCTTGCCGAAAAGCACGGGGTAAGCATGAAAGCAGCGGCCCTGCAATTTACCATGGCTCATCCTGCGGTTGCAGCGGTTATCCCGGGCACCACACGACCTGAGCATGTGAAGGAAGATACGGCAGCTGCCAAAGAACAGATTCCGGCCGCATTCTGGCAGGAAATAAGGGAGAAAGAATTGGTCTCCCCGGCTGCACCGCTGCCGGTTGAGTGAACTGCGATACGGATTTAAAAAAGAGGCTTTCCTTAGGGGGAAGCCTCTTTTTGCTGCGGTGAGCTAAGGAATTTAAAGGGCAAGTGATTGAATAAATAAGCTAGATGATCGAATTCAGGTCAGGTGTTGGAATAAATGGAGTAGGTGATCGAATTCTAGACTCAGGTGATGGAATAAATAGATCAGGTGATTGAATTCCCGGCTCAGGTGATTGAATAAATAAGCTAGATGATCGAATTCAGGTCAGGTGATGGAAAAAATCCAGTAGGTGATCGAATTCTAGGCTCAGGTGATGGAATAAATAGATCAGGTGATTGAATTCCCGACTTAGGTGATGGAATAAACGACTCAGGTGATTGAATTTCTAAATAACACTGGGATGCATTCAAAAAATAAAGAGCTGCAATCACAATATCTGCAAAATTATTACTTTCAAGTGCCTATACTACTTCAAAGTACGTACTGTTCTCCTTGAAGGAAACGATGCATAATAACTCATGTGCCCCGCATGATGTTGCGGAAGGTGCTTGATTAAATGTATGGAAATGAAAACGAAAGGCGCCTTCGTTTTCAGATTTTTATTCAAGGAGGAACAAAATATGAGTACACACTCAACTGCTATAGATCAGTCAAAAGCGAAAGGCGGGACACTTGCCCTCCTGGCTCTGGCAATCAGTGCCTTTGGAATTGGAACGACCGAGTTTGTTCCGGTTGGGCTGCTTTCAACCATCGCAGATGATCTGTCCATATCAATTACACTGGCAGGGCTTCTGATCTCCGGCTACGCCATTGGGGTAGCGATTGGGGCTCCTGTGCTAACTGCTCTCACAGGTAAAATGAACAGAAAAACACTGTTAATGTCATTAATGCTTGTCTTTATTATAGGTAATTCGGTTGCGGCTGTTTCAACGAGCTTTGAATTATTGATCGTGGCAAGGTTCATCACAGCTTTTTCGCATGGGATCTTCTTCTCGATCGGTGCGACGATCGCGGCAGATCTGGTGCCGGCTCATAAAAGGGCCAGTGCCATTGCTTTCATGTTCACCGGTTTGACGGTTGCGACGGTTACAGGAGTACCGCTCGGAACCTTTATTGGACAGGCTTTCGGATGGAGAGCCACCTTCTGGGGAGTGGCACTTCTTGGTGTGATTGGAATCATCGCAAGTGCGATTCTTGTACCGAAGAATCTGAAAGAAGCACCGCCTGCTAAATTCAGTGAGCAAATAAAAATCCTCGCGAATGGCCGTCTGCTGCTCGCATTTGCCATTACTGCACTCGGGTATGGCGGAACATTTGTCGCGTTCACGTATTTGACTCCATTATTGGAAGATGTAACTGGATTCAGCTCAAGCTGGGTAAGCATCATCCTTCTCGTCTATGGAGTAGCCGTAGCCATTGGAAATGTGGCCGGCGGTAAATTATCGGATAAAAATCCGTTAAAAGCTCTGTTCTGGATGTTTGTTCTGCAAACCATTATTTTGGTTGCCCTCACTTTTGCTGCTCCGTTTAAAGTGGCAGGGCTGATTGCAATCTTCCTGATGGGATTGTTCGCCTTCATGAACGTTCCCGGGCTGCAGGTGCTGGTCGTGAATCTTGCCGAAAAATATGTGCCATCCGCCGTTAATGTAGCCTCTGCTTTGAACATCGCTGCATTTAATGTTGGGATCGCCATTGGTTCCTTTATCGGCGGGATCATTGTAGACAGCATTGGTTTGATCCATACTCCATGGATCGGAGCGATTATGGTAGCCGGGGCCGTTATCCTGACTGCCTGGCTGCGCGGAATGGAAAGAAAAGCTGCATAAGCGACTGACAGATAAAGAGTAAAGGAGGGGATACAATGAGTTCATTTGCAGGGCATAAAGCTTATAACCGGACTTATAAAGAGGGGGAACTAACACTCGGCCTCCATGTCCCCCTTGAAAATTATCAATTCAGCACTCCGGCAATGGATAAACAGGAAGAGCTGGCGCAGCTGGCAGAGAAAGTTGGTTTTACAAGCCTATGGTTTCGTGACGTTCTGCTGGAGGACCCCCATTTCGGAGATCCGGCTGTCGGGCAGATTTATGACATGATGATTTACATGGCGTATTTGGCAGGGAAAACAAACGAAATCGGGCTTGGTACAGCCGCTGCTGTATTGCCGCTCCGGCATCCGCTGCGAGTTGCGAAGGAAATCGCCACGCTTGATCAATTGTTTCCTGGAAGGGTTCTTCTTGGGATTTCATCAGGAGACCGCCGTGCTGATTTTGCCGCACTCGGTGTCTCGCATGCAGACCGCGGGGAAGCATTTACAGAGGGGTATCATTATCTCCAGGACGTACTGTATGAGGATTTTCCAAGGATTCAATCAAAGCGAGGGAGCATCAGAGGAGCAAATCTGGTTCCGAAACCCATCAACCGAATTCCGACCTTTATTACAGGATATGCCCAGCAGGAAATGAAATGGTTTGCCGAGCATGGTGACGGCTGGATGTATTATCCTCGAAGCCCTCATGACCAGGAAGTAACCGTAAAGCGCTGGAGAGATCTCGTAGAAGAATATCAACCCGGTGTTTTCAAGCCTTTCAGTCAGCCGATGCATCTGGATCTGGCTGAAGACCCGAACGAAATTCCAAGGCCGATCCGTCTCGGATACAGGATTGGAAGAAATTATTTGATCGAACTTCTGAACATCTACAAGGATGCCGGTGTTAACCATCTATTCTTTGCTCTGTTTGACAGCCAGAGGCCCGCAGAAGAAGTCATTCAGGAGCTTGGGGAAGAAGTGGTTCCGTATTTTCCGGCTATCGCACCATAAAAAAAGCCTGCAGATTCGCTCTGCAGGTTTTTCTTATTTCCTTACCGGTATGTCGTTTTCTTCATAATCCCTTAAAGAAACCTCAGGATGAAAGGGAGCAAATTCATCCTTCCTCGGAAAGTCCTGATAAGCCTGTCTTCCGGTAGACCGGTAGCGGATGTGAAATTCTTCTTCATAGCCCGGATCTTCTTTTGCAATTGGAGTCTGTTTCATGCCTTCAATCCATTTTTCAAACCGGTACGTACCACGTTCGATAATGGTGCAGAGGTTTTCGAGAGAGTCGGTGAGTTCGTTCAGGCAGTCCATTCCATTGCGGAGGAGGATGCCTTTTTCCTGGGCTTTTTCGACGGAATGTTCGAGGCGGTACAGTTCTTTATTGTAGTAGAATTCGATATAGCAGCTGTTGCGGTCCCAGTTAAACTTGTAATCCTCGATCTTTAAGCGCTTAATCGTTTTGATCAGCTTTACTTCACAAGCATTTTGTTCCCTGTCCGGCAGGCCTTTAAAAAGAACATTTCTGAAAAAACGGTTCTTTAACATGTGGTCACCATCCTTTTTAGGAATGCCAAGCTCTTAGCCTATTTATTCGGCATAAAGCACCTGATTCCTTCATCGTCTTTCCATTAACTTGCCTGACTTCCTGAAAACGGGACCGAAGAAAGGCGATACAGGGGGAATGGCGGATATTTTTAGAAGCAGAGGCTTCACTTCCTGGCTTTTATCCCGCTCTCTATTAGTCGGATTTCACCGTTTTTTCCATCTGTTCCAATCTTTACAATCCTTTAACGATCTTAAAATAAAGCGTCTGTATAATTCAGCTTGTATTCCACATTATGAAAAGATGGAGGTATGTGAAGATGAACAAGCTGATGAAGTTAGGTACCATGCTCGCTCTTGTTTTTACGCTTGCATTCGGAGGGATCAGTCCGTCTGCTGAACATCAGGCTCCTGTTGCCAAAGCCGCTGAGATCACAAGCTTTTCAGGGATTATCAGCTATTTGAAAAACTATGGTGAACTTCCTCCAAACTTTGTAACGAAATCAGAAGCGTCCTCCTACGGCTGGGTATCAAGCGATTGCAACCTTGCAGATGTGCTTCCGGGCTACAGCATCGGTGGGGACCGCTTCTACAACCGTGAAGGAAAGCTGCCTGAAGCAAGCGGACGAATCTGGTATGAAGCAGATGCCTATTACACGTCAGGCTGCCGCAACGCCTCAAGAGTTGTGTATTCCAATGACGGTCTTTACTACTCCACAGATGACCACTACCGAACTTTTGACAGCTGGAACTGAATTGAAATTGGGGACTTGCTGTAACTGGGCAAGTCCTTTTTAATAAAAGAAAAGGAGGGTGTCAGATGAGAGAATTGATCATAGACGGCTTCAAGCTGCAGACGGAAGAGGAGCTGCATATCTACTTGAAAAAAGAACTGAAATTCCCTGAACACTACGGAAACAATTTGGATGCGTTGTATGATTGTCTAGTGGACTATACATCCCTACCGCTCACTGTAAAATGGGTTCATTTTGAAGAGAGCCGCAAGATTCTCGGGAGCCGGGCTGCTGCGCTTGCTTCCGTTTTGAAGGATGCAGCAGAGCAGGTGCAGGGATTGGAAATCAGGATTGAAGAAAAGGCTTCCTCTTAAGAGGGGGCTTTTTTTGAACGGCAGATGCCCATTCCGAATAAGATAGTCGAGGCGGGAAATAAAGGAGAACGAACGATGACCAAATCATCAAAAAATCAAAATGACAATGGCTCAGCAGAACTTCTTTCTTTTCTGAGCTCGATTTTACCGGAAAATAAAGGGTATTACAGTTGCTGGAATGTGATCTTGAAAAACTCGGAAGTCCGGCGAATTTTTCCTTCAGCCGGAATGAGACAGGGCATCATGGTCCGCAGCCGTCTAGTCATTGAAAATCTTGGAGATAGGGTGACCATCTATCAGGCAGAGGGGGTGTTCCGGAATCTTGCTGATCAGCAGATCTTCCCGGCAGACCGCACGGCCATATGCGGCAAAAGCTTCCGCGTGCTGGATAAGGGAGATGCTGCAAGCCTCACCATTGATGCATGGCTGTTACGGGACAGCCGTTGTGTAAAGCAGCTTGAGCTCATTATAAGAGGGACTGGCAGCCATCGGAAGATCACGGTTCCGCTGCAGAGGTTGCTTTCGTGAAAACATCCGCCTTCCTTTCTGTATAATAGGGGGGCAGAGGTGAGTGTATGAAAAAGGGGAAATGGAGTCTGCAGGTGACGATTACGGTTTTCGTATGCGCTGTAGTAGCTCTTTCTTTAGCAGTGACAAGTTTGCTTGTAACGAATACAGTAACGGAAGATAGTGAGCGGAATCAGGAAGAAAAGGCGAGAAACGCAGCCCGTATGATGGCAGAAACGCCTCTTGTCATTGATGCACTGAGCGGTAGAGGAAACAAAGAAGCTGTTCAGGATTTTGCCAATAAAATCAGGAAAGCGTCAGGAGTTCAATTTGTTGTAATTATGGATATGAAGGGAATCCGCCTTTCGCATCCCGAACCCGGGAAAGTCGGAAAGCCGTTTGTCGGCGGGGATGAAAAAGAGGTACTAAAAGGAAAAGAATACACGAGCATATCAGAGGGGACACTCGGGCGTTCCCTCCGCTCTTTTACTCCCATTTTTGACGGGGAGGGCAGAGAAGTCGGCGCAGCTGCAGTCGGCATTTCCCTTCAAGAGGTAAACGAAGCAGCGCAGAAAAGCCGGGAAAATGTCCTGACTGGAACAGCTTTCGGCATTCTGGCCGGAATTGCAGGGGCTCTCTTCCTCGCTCGGTATATCAAGAAAATCCTGTTTGGATTAGAGCCGTTCGCGATTGCCAAGCTTCTTCAGGAAAGGAGTGCAGTTCTGCAGTCCGTCCGGGAAGGGGTCATTGCTGTGGATCAGAATGCGAAAATTACGCTTGTCAATAAAGCGGCTGAAAAACTTGTTCGCAAGGCAGGCCTCAGCATGCCTGCACCAGTAGGCAAAGACATCAACGACTATATGCCGTCTTCAACATTGAGACGGGTGCTGAAGACTGGAGAGGCGGAACTTGATGAAGAGCAGGAACTAAGAGGGATCACCCTGCTCACCAACCGGGTGCCGGTCATCGTCGATGGGAAAACTGTCGGGGCAGTGGCGACGTTCCGGGATAAAACGGAAATCAGCCAGCTTGCCGAGCAGCTGACCGGTGTAAGGCTTTATGCAGATGCGCTTAGAGCCCAGTCCCATGAATTTATGAATAAACTGCATGTAATTCTGGGCATGACTCAAATGAAGCATTATGAAGAGCTTACCGCCTACATCAGTGGAATTACAGGGCAGCATCAAGGAGAAATCGGCTCAATCTCCAGGATCATAAAAGATCCTGTACTGGCGGGCTTTTTAATCGGAAAGGTGAGCAAGGCGAGGGAAGGTGGGGCAGAGCTTACCTGCACAGCTGATTACCCTGTTCCTGAAGGAGATGAACACCTCATCCATGAACTCATCACAATCATTGGGAATTTAATCGATAACTCGCTTGCAGCTGTTGAAAAATCTCCGCACAGGAAAATCGGCGTTCATTTTGACTATGGGGATGAGATTTTAACAGTGGAAGTAAAGGATTCAGGGAGCGGAATGAACGAGGAAATCCTGGGCCGGATCTTCGAAAAAGGCTTTTCGACGAAGGGCAGTGACCGGGGAATCGGTTTATACTTAGTCCGGGAAAGTCTGGGGAGGCTGGAGGGAGACCTCGAGATTGTTTCAAAAGAAGGGCGTGGAACGAAAGTGGCGGTTTACATACCTTATGCAGGCAGGGGGGGAACTTCATGATCCGTGTCATGATTGTGGAAGACGACCCGATGGTTGCGGAATTTAATAAACGGTATCTTGCACAGGCAGGAGGATTCGAGCTCGCAGCGATCTGCAGCTCGGTTGCAGAAGCGATGGAGGAACTGGAAAGAACAGAGGCCGAGCTGATCCTGCTCGACATCTTTATGCCGGGAAAAAGCGGACTCGACCTTCTCGGATACATCCGGGAAACGAAAAAGGAGATCGATGTCATCGTCATCTCCGCGGCTTCGGATATCGGCCGAGTGCAGAAGGCGCTCAGGCTCGGCGCAGTAGACTACCTGATTAAGCCTTTTGAATTTGACCGGTTTAATGAAGCGCTCACTGCGTATCAGGAAAAAGCTTCTTTTATCCGGAATCAGCAGGTCCTCAGCCAAAAAGACCTGGATGAGCAGCTGCTCCGCAAAGAAGAGCGCCATTTGCCGGAGGATCTCCCTAAAGGACTGACAAAAGATACGCTGGAACTGCTGTGGAAGGCCATCCAGGAGCTAGAGGCCGGGCATTTTTCCATTGATGATCTCGTCAGTGAAGTAGGAATCTCGCGCGTCTCCGTTCGCAAATATTTGAAATTCCTGATTGACATCGGCGTATTGAATGCGAAGGTCAGCTACGGGACCGTAGGAAGACCCGTATATCAGCATGAAGTCAATCACACGAAAATCCATATCATGAACCAATACGTGTAAGCGGATCCGTCCGCTTGCTTTTTTTATTATGATAAACGCTTTCATAAGTTTCATAATCTAGGAATCCCCGATGTTTCCTCCTATTATGGATAAGGAAAGAAGAGACAGGAGGTCATTCCATTGAGATCAGCTGAGAAACTGCAAACGCTTCCTTTTGAAGAAGAGAAGCAAAAGCGCAAAGGCATTTGGTACAAAATCAATCAAATGAAAGTCGGAGTCATTCCGCTGCCCGTCTATCTTGTATTAGCACTCATCATATACGCAGCAGCCGTCAATAATCAGCTGCCAGCCGACATGATCGGAGGATTTGCCCTCATTATGGTGATGGGAATCCTGCTCGGCGACCTGGGCATGAAAATTCCAATTTTAAAAAGCATTGGCGGACCAGCCATTTTATCACTTCTGGTGCCGTCTGTCCTCGTCTTTTACGACGTGCTGAATCCTGCTTCCATGGAAGCAGTCACGACCTTGATGAAGACATCCAACTTTTTATACCTTTATATTTCCATTCTGGTGGCAGGGAGCATTCTAGGCATGACCCGGAGCCTTTTAATCCAGGGCTTTATGAGAATGTTTGTCCCGCTCGTCCTCGGTACTCTCGCATCTGTAGCAACAGCGCTGCTCGTTGGGTCGCTTTTCGGCTACAGCATGAAGCACACCTTCTTTTATATTGTTGTGCCAATCATTGGCGGAGGCATTGGAGAAGGCATTCTCCCGCTGTCACTGGGGTATTCGCAAATCCTTGGGGGAACGCCTGAAACCTACGTTTCCCAGATGATCCCGGCAGCCGTCATCGGCAACATAGCCGCGATCATCTGCGCAGGACTGATGAAAAACCTTGGAGAGCGCAGACCGGAGCTTACAGGCAACGGTGTGCTGGTGAAATCCAAGGACGGAAACACCTTCAAAGAGCAAGGCTTCGAATCGAAAAAAATCGATTTTCCGCTAATGGGAGCCGGACTGCTGATCGCCTGCACATTCTTTATTTTCGGAGGTCTGGCACACAAATTCCTTGGAATACCGGGACCGGTACTGATGATCGTTGCTGCGACCCTCGTCAAATGCTTTCAGCTGCTGCCTTCCACAATGGAGCAGGGGTCGTTCCACTTGTACAAGTTTATCTCATCAAGCCTCACATGGCCTCTTATGGTCGGGCTCGGGATGCTCTACATACCGCTTGAAGATGTCGTGAAAATTGTAACCCCAGGTTACGTTGTGGTCTGTATCAGCGTGGTCATAGCTATGGTAACGACGGGTTATTTTACAGGAAAGCTGATGAAAATGTATCCAGTCGACTCGGCAATTGTGACAGGCTGTCACAGCGGTCTGGGCGGAACCGGCGATGTAGCGATCCTTTCCGCCTCCAACCGGATGTCGCTTATGCCGTTCGCTCAGGTGGCGACAAGACTTGGTGGTGCATCGACAGTCATCTTAGCGATCCTGCTTATGAAATTACTCGGTTAATAAAGGAGAGGGAAATCAGTGAATGAAGCAAGCATAAAAGAAAAAGCCTTACAGCTCCATCAAGAGCTTGGCGGTAAAATAGAGATTACAGGAAAAATGGACATCCAATCTGCACAGGACTTGAGCCTTGCCTACACACCCGGTGTAGCAGAATCATGCCGTGTCATCGCAGAAAACAGCGAAGAAGGCTACAGCTTGACAGCAAGAAGCAATATGGTGGCCATCGTGACGGATGGAACGGCCGTCCTCGGAATGGGCGACATCGGCCCTGAAGCCGCCATGCCGGTAATGGAAGGGAAGTCCATGCTGTTCAAGCAATTCGGGGGAGTAGATGCTTTTCCGATCTGCCTTGCTGAAAAAGACCCTGATGAAATCGTGAAAATCATCAAAGCGCTGGAACCTACATTCGGAGGCGTGAATCTTGAAGATATCGCTGCACCGCGCTGTTTTGAAATAGAAGAAAGACTCAAAAAAGAGCTGAACATCCCGGTCTTTCATGACGACCAGCACGGGACTGCAATTGTTGTCTACGCTGCACTAATCAATGCTCTGCGCTTTGTGCAGAAAAAACAGAGCGAAATCAAGCTGGTGGTGAATGGTGCAGGATCTGCCGGAATCGCCATCGCAAAGCTTCTCCTGGAAGCCGGCATCAGAAATATCACCCTCGTCAGTCTGGAAGGGATTCTCTGCCCGGGCGAAGAATGGATGAATCCGAGCCAGGCCAAAATCGCAGAGCTGACAAACTTGGAAAGAAAACAAGGCACGCTGAAGGATGCCATCATGGGTGCAGATGGATTTATCGGCGTTTCAGGACCGGGAGCACTCACTGGAGAAATGGTCCGGACGATGAACCGGGACGCCATCGTCCTCGCAATGGCCAATCCGACTCCGGAGATTTATCCGGCAGAAGCTCTCGCTGCAGGCGCCGCAGTCGTTGGTACAGGCCGGTCGGATTTCCCGAATCAGGTGAACAACGTTCTCGCCTTCCCAGGCATTTTCCGCGGAGCCCTCGACTCACGGGCTTCAGACATAACAATGGAAATGAATCTTGCTGCGGCACGGGCGATCGCGGAGCTAGTCACTGAAACGGAGCTTAACCCGAATTACATTATCCCGGATGCGCTTGACCCGAGAGTCGCATCAAGTGTTGCCGCTGCAGTAGCAGAAGCCGCGGCTGCTTCAGGAGTAGCTGGAATCAGAAAACTGCAGGAAGTCAGATAAGTAATTTAAGCCGGCCATTGAGCCGGCTTTTTCATTTTTCGAGGCGCTCTTATTGTTGTTTAAATTTTTTGAAAAATGATAGAATAAACTTGTCATTAATTTTGGGGAGGTATTACTTTGGCAGATCACAAAGATGACCAGACTTCAAAAGGACAAGACACAAAACGCGAGACACTCACTACACGGCAGGGCCATCCGGTACCGGATAATCAAAACATCCGGACAATTGGAAACCGCGGTCCCGGAACTCTTGAAAACTATCATTTCATCGAGAAAATTTCACACTTTGACCGCGAGGAAGTACCGGAGCGTGTCGTTCACGCCCGCGGTTCAGGGGCTTTCGGCTATTTCGAAACGTACGGAAAAGTCGGAGATGAGCCGGTCGAGAAGTATACCCGAGCCAAAGTTTTTTCCGGCGCAGGGAAACAGACCCCTCTGCTCGTGCGCTTTTCAACAGTGGCCGGAGCGAAGGATTCACCGGAAACCGCCCGCGACCCGCGCGGTTTCGCAGTCAAGATGTATACAGAAGAAGGCAACTGGGATCTCGTCGGGAACAACCTGAAGATTTTCTTTATCCGCGATGCCATGAAATTCCCGGACATGATTCACGCATTCAAAGTGGATCCGGCGTCAAACGTGGCGAATCCTGAGCGGATGTTCGACTTCGTATCCCGCACACCTGAAGCCACACATATGATCACCTTCCTGTTCTCTCCATGGGGCATTCCGGCAACCTACCGCCACATGCAGGGTTCAGGCGTCAATACGTATAAATGGGTAAATGAAAAAGGCGAAGCCGTACTCGTTAAGTACCATTGGGAACCAAAGCAGGGCATCCGCAACCTGACACAGGAAGAAGCGGACATGGTCCAGGCGAAAAACGTCGCCCATGCTACACAGGACCTGTACGAATCCATTGAACGCGGCGAATACCCGGAATGGGAACTCTTCGTTCAGATCATGGAGGACGACTATCATCCGGAGCTCGACTTCGATCCGCTCGATGATACGAAGCTGTGGCCGGAGGATAAATTCCCTTGGAAGCCGGTCGGAAAGATGGTCCTTGACCGCAACCCGGTTGATTTCCATAGTGAAATCGAACAGGCTTCCTTCGGTACGGGGGTCCTCGTTGACGGGATGGACTTCTCTGACGACAAAATGCTGCAGGGACGCACATTCTCTTATTCCGATACCCAGCGCTACCGTGTGGGATCAAACTACCTGAAGCTGCCGGTCAACGCACCGAAAGCACCGGTCCGCACGAATCAGCACCGCGGCCAAATGGACACCCGCGACCCGAAGGAAAACGGGGAAAACCCGCACATCAACTACGAGCCATCCACGCTCGGCGGATTCCAGGAAGCCGGCTTCGAAGACCGTCCGCAGCACCGTCCGACTTACAATGCAGCGGCGATGAGCGAACCGATCGACCGCCCGAACAACTATGGGCAGGCCGGTGACACATACCGCAGCTTTGAAGACTGGGAGCGCGATGAACTGATCAGCAATCTCTCAGATGCCCTCGCCGTCTGCGACAAACGAATCCAGGATGCCATGATCGACCACTTCACCCAGGCCGACGAAGACTACGGCCGCCGCGTGCAGGCAGGCATCGAAATGAAAATGAAAGAAATCCAGGAAATGAAAAAAGAAGACAAGCTCCCTGGCCGCGAAGCCGGCAAATCCAAATACGGCCAAGGCACAATAGCAGCCGAAGAAGCCGTAAAAGACGCCGTCAAAAAGAGCCACGAAGCCGATCCATATTAATCGAGAAAAAACCGCCGGTCCCTAGTTGAGGGGACGGCGGTTTTTTGATGGGGTGCGTTAGTGGTGGGGCAGGATCAGTGGTGAAGCTTTTGCGGGGTCAGCCCCCGGTTCTGCTAAAGGATGAAAGCTTCGGCACCACATGTGCGATCCCTTGTGCCCCAACGGTTTGGAGTGTCTCTGTCCCCTGTTGCGGTAAAGCAGTGCGGGACTGACCCCGCCCTGCAGCGTCCCGTATCAAATCGTCCCGCACCGAATACCCCGCCCTGCAGCGTCCCGTATCAAATCGTCCCGCACCGAATACCCCGCCCTGCAGCGTCCCATCCCATCCACAAAAAAACCGGCCTCATTGGCCGGTTTCCACTATCTATAACAGCTTTAAAAGCTCTTCATTAAATTTCTCTTTCTCATCATACACAACCCCATGGCCGCTCTCTTCAAATGTGATGAGTGTGGAATTCTCAATGCTCTCATTCAGCATCACTGCAAATTGATAGTCGCAGATTTCATCCTTCGTGCCGTGCATGATAACAGTCGGTACGTTGACCTTTCCAACTTCATCCCGCAGATCCTCATCCCGCAGTGATTCCGCACAGGCGATGGTGCCATGGGCTGAAGCCTGCAATCCAAGATTAAGGAACCATTGGTCGAGGGTCTCTGACGTCTCGGAATAAAAGAAATTGCTTCCAAATTCTTTTAGTGCCGCTGGACGGTCTGCTTTGATCCCTGCGATTAATTCGTCGACTTCTTCTTTTTTCATTCCGTATTCATAGCCGTCGCGCTGGGTAAATACCGGTGCCGCTGCCCCGATCAATATCAGTTTAGCAAGGTTGGGATCCGCATATTTTGTTGCATAGCGGATGCTGATCGGACCGCCCATTGAGAAACCGGCGAGGTAGAAATTCTCAAGCTGCAGGTATTCCACAACTTTTTTCAAGTCTTGGGCATGAGTGTCATAATCGTATCCGAAAGCGGGCTTGTCCGATTGTCCGAAACCACGCAGGTCAATCCCGATAAAACGGTACCCTTTCTTAGGAAGCTCGTTCATCTGATATTCAAACATTTGATGATTAACCGGCCAGCCATGGATAAAAACAATCGGCTGCCCTTCCCCGATATCCTCTACAAACAGCTTCACATTTGCATCAACTTCAATATAGTGTGCCATAGCAATGACTCCTCCTTGAGAACCATAATATGCCATACTTTTTCCCTAAGCAGGGGCCTCTAAACCTTCCAGTACTCTATACAAAAAACCCCCCGTTATGGACCGGGGGGTCTGCTGATTTAGTGTGTAACCCAATTTTTTAAGAACGGATACGGATTGATGGCTTTGTAACTCGCATCATAAATGCCAATATGCAGATGCGGAACAAATTTTCCGATCGTGCCCGGTTTTCCATAGCCGCTGTCGCCAACTTTACCGATGTATTGGCCGCGTTTCACGGATAGTCCGGCCTTCAACCCTGGCGCATACGCGTTTAGATGAGCATAATAAACCCGGTATCCTTCGCTGTTTCGGATCGTCAGTCTCCAGCCGCCGAGCTCATTCCAGCCGTATCGTTCAATGACTCCGTCAGATACAGAGTAAAGAGGAGTTCCTTTTTTAGCCATAATGTCAATGCCTTCATGAGACCGTGAGCCGCCATAGCTTCTTGAATAACCAAAGGAATCAATATATGGCTGGTATGTTCCAGCTTTAAAAGGAAAAAGACCGTCTTGTAAAGCCGGCAGTGCAGGCAATACACCCTCTGTCATTTTAAGCTTTTGCCCAACATAGATCGTATCGGACTTAAGGTTGTTCAATGTTTTTATTTTTTGAACAGAAGTCTTGTACTGGGCTGCAATGGCAGAGAGGGTATTTCCCGGTTTAACTGTATAAATGACCGTTTTCGCTGTAGGAGCGGGTGCCGGAGCCGGAGCCGGTTTTGGAGCTGCAGCCGGTTTTGGCTTAGGAGCAGGCTGTGCGGAAGCCGCTTTCGGAATGGTCAAGGCTTGTCCAACCTTAATGGCTGAAGATTTTAGACGGTTAGCAGACTGAATGGAACTTACAGACACTCCGTATTTTTTTGAAAGGCTGTAAAGTGACTCACCTGATTTTACGGTATGCTTCAGTGAAGCAGCCGGTACAGCAGGTTTTTTTGCAGCTGGCTTTGCCGCAGAGGGCTGTGATACGTAAAGAGTCTTACCGATGTGGATCGTGTCACTTTTCATGCTGTTCCATTGCTTAAGCTGAGGGACGCTGACTTTGTATTGGCTTGCAATCTTCCATAAACTTTCTCCAGGCTTCACTTTGTGAGTCGAAGCAGCTTCGGCTTCTGCTGTAATTGTCAGCATGCCTGCAAGTGCGATTCCGGCAAAAAGGCTTTTTTTCATGGTGACCGAGGATCCTCCCTGTTTCCGTTCTATAATACCATTACAATAGTACCATATTGGGAGAAAATGAGAAGTGAAGAAATAAGACCGTTTTAAAATAGGTCATTAGACTCTTAAAGTCGACATTTACTATTTTAATAGCCTAATGAACACATTTCAAAAAAATCATACATGAGATCCGAAAAGAAAGGGTAAATAAGCAGATAAGAAGAGTTGAAGGAGGAATAAACAGGATGAAAAAATCTGTGATGAATTATGCTTTCTCCGGTGTGGTGCTGGCAGGCAGTGCAGTGTGGGCTGCCGCAGCGTATAAAAAGCGCCAGAAAGAACTGGAAAAAGACCGGGAGAATCCGAACCGCAAGCTTCACCAAATAGAAAGTGCCGATGCAGATAAAGATCCGGAGGAAAAAGACCTCACTCAGCTCGATTCCGTTCAAAAATCAGAGTGGGTAGCCAATGGATTCCCCCAAACCCATGCAGAAAGAAGAGCTTTGGAAGAGGAAGAGGTAAAAAACTAGCAAAAAAGCCGGCTAACCGGCTTTTTTTGTTGGCTCAAGAGGGAATTGGAGGGGGATTCTATTCATTGGAGACCGTATATCAGCGAAAATCCTAAGATATCGTCGAAAATCCTAAGATATCAGCGATATTTTTAATATATCGTCGAAAATAAAAATATATCGTCGAAAATCGTAATATATCGACTTTTCGGGAGGATTCGACAGCCTGCCGGTCATCTTTTAAGCCTGATAACCCCACTCCCTCAGCCAAGCCACGGTCCGCCCGGCCGCTATGGATGGTCTAGCCCGGGATTCGAGGTCCAGCGAGCCACCCGAGGTCCAGCCGCCATCCGAGGTCCGCCCGGCCGCTATGGGTGGTCCAGCCTGGGATTCGAGGTCCAGCGAGCCACCCGAGGTCCAGCCCGCCACCCGAGGTCCACCCGCCATCCAAAGTCCAGCCGCCACCCGAGGTCCACCCGCCATCCAAAGTCCATCCGCCATCCGTGGTCCACTAATCCCCAAAAAAAGACCGGCATCTCTGCCGGCCTCCTTAGGATTCACCTAAAAATTCCTTTAAAGCATTCTTATTCTTTTCTAAATCCAGTTCCAGTACGGCACCGGCGCGCTGATAGCGCTTGGGGGCGTAGGCTCCGTCGACTGGGATGCGGAGGGTCTGGATGCCTTCATCCTTGTTGCTGAGATAGGAGGTGGCAAGGGGCAGGATTTGGGTGTTGTCAAAGTTTGTGTTGATGTAAGGCTGCATGGTACCGATCAGCTTGGGTGCTTTGACGATTCCGTTGAGAGAGAAGAGTTCATTTGTTACTTTCCCGAGGATCTCCTGCTGGCGCTTGATGCGGCCGAAGTCGCTTTCTGCATCTTTTCTGAAGCGGACGTAGGCAAGAGCTTGTTTGCCGTTTAATTGCTGGACCCCCGGTTCGATAACCATCCCGATATCCTTGGACATTCTTTTTTGCACGTCGACTTCAAGTCCATCTGGGAAAGCATTATCGATCATGGCAGAAAAGCCTTCAAAGTCTACAAGGGCATAGTATTGAACATCGACATCAAAGTTTTCCTTAATGGTTTTTCTTAAAAGCTCGGCACCTCCGATGGAGTAGGCAGAATTGATTTTGTTTCCTCCGTGCTCCGGAATTTCCACATAAGAGTCTCTCATAATGGAGGCGAGCTTGGCTGTTTTGGCGTTCGTGTCATACTGGGCAATCATAATGGTATCCGTACGGGACTTTTCTTCTCCCCTGGAATCAATGCCGAGAAGCAGCACGTTTACCTTGCCCTTCGTTTTAACTCCGTTGAACGGCACTTTCTCCTGGTGGAGGTCCGTATCTTTATTGGATTCATTGAAAGCTGACTGATATTGAACATACATATAAAGAAGACCGCTTCCGATAAGAAGAAGTAAGATCAGGAAGAAAAATTTCAATTTTTTCCCTTTGTGTTTCTTTTTTTTACCCCTGTTCACCCGGCTTGTTTCAATCATAATGTTTTCCTTTCTACGCCTGTCATGTGCATAGTATATCAAAAATTGTCAAATGGCGGAAAAGTATTTCATCACGCAAAAAAACTCCGGAGCTGTCAATGGCTCCGGAGTTCAGACTGCGATTTTTAAAAATGTTTTACCTTTATATTCTCGAATACTGCCGGTCCGCCTTCGGAATAAAGAGTGATCGCCTGGTCTCCTGGCTCCGGAAATGCCAGATTGGAATGGACCGTCTTTCCGTCATCTACAAAAACTTCCACAGTCGTTTTATCCACCAGAATTTTCACGTGCACCTTTTGGGCAGCCCCATCAAAAGGTGCTTTGCTTTCTCCGTATTTCCCGCTTTTGTCAGGCTGGCCGGTAAGGGCTCTGTTCACATAGGAGGTTCCTTCTTGCGGAAGGAAGCCGGCATCGATATGACGCTTTCCATCCTCTGATTCACGGAGCCTAATGCCGAGATTACGTGCATCTTTCCAGGAAAGGTCAGCCTCCAGTAAGTATGAATCTCCTTTAATACGAAGCGTTTCAGTACCGTTCACTTCTGTCCGTTCAGCTGTCTCTTCTTTTTTTACGGAGTCTTGAAGGGAGGAAACAGGCTTGGAGACAAGGCTGTACTTGCCTTCTCCCTGTGGTTTCATCTGTATTTCACGGACGATGGAATCAACACCGTTAAAGCCTTCTTTTACCGTTGGGGTGTTGTGTGGATAATCCCAGTTGTTCATCCATGCGATCCCATACCGTTTGGCGAGCGGGTCGCCTTTGCCATCTTCGAATGTTACGCCTCCATACCAGTCAAATCCGTAATCCAGCCACTCAGGATCAGGCGAGTCCGCAGCAAAGGTTTTGCCGTCATAATTCCCGGTCCAATACGCATACGTATTCGGTTTTCCGGCAGCTTTTCCGTTCGCGCTCACGCCGAGCACCCATTTAACCGTTCCATCCTCGGCACGCATTTGAAATAGATCCGGGCATTCGAGAAGTCCGATGCCGTTTGTTTTGTATTCTCCTGTGAAGGCCCAGTCCTTCAGGTTTTTCGATTCGTAAAAGCCGATTTTATCGCCTTCAGCCATGAGCAGCATCCATTTTTGGTTCTCCTCATCCCAAATCACTTTTGGATCTCTGAATACCTCTGAACCCGGGTTTGGGAGAACCGGCTGATCACTCGAACTTTTGAATGTTTTGCCGCGGTCTGTACTGTACCAGAGATATTGCTCCTGTTTACCGGTTTCGGCAGTTGGCTGGGTGACAAGAGCAATGATGGCTCCTTCTCCGAACCCTGCGGTGTTGTTCTTGTCCTCGACTACCGATCCGGACCAAATATCGCCGTTTTTGTTCGTGAACTTGGGAATGGCGATGCCTTCATCCTTCCAGGTGACGAGATCCTCGGAAACTGCGTGGCGCCATTCCGTGCCGCCGCCATCCGGATAGTTCCCATTATATAAATAGTAGTAATGGTATTTACCATCAATGAAAATAGGCTTCTGGGGATCATTTTTCCACTTTTCAGGCGTGCTGAAATGGATAGAGGGACGGTGTGGGGAGGCTTCCTGC
Organism: Metabacillus mangrovi; assembly: GCF_009711125.1. GTDB lineage: Bacteria > Bacillota > Bacilli > Bacillales > Bacillaceae > Metabacillus_B > Metabacillus_B mangrovi. The sequence goes on from NZ_WMIB01000026.1 coordinate 38,386, forward strand.
GCAGGTTTTGTTCCGGGGGATTCCGTATTCGGAGCCTTTCCGGATTCCTCGTTTCCTTCATTCAGTCTGCTGGACAAAATCCCAATGAACAGTGCCACTAAGGCAGCAATTGCGATCCACACTGCTTTCTTTTTGTTCATGTCAATGGCTCCTTTCTTCTATAGCAAAGAAAATGGTGAGAGCCCTCACCATTTTCTTTGAAGTTTGTTATTTCTTTCTAATAGTTACCGTTTATTAAAATAGCCATACCCTTGTTTGTTTTTTGATACTTCAAGCTGCCCTTGCTCAAGGATGCTGTCTTTCACAACAGTTGTCTCGTCACCGTCAATGTTTAGAAGGAAGCTTGGTGCAAAGGATGACTTTTGATCCTCAAAGAATCCGCGGTTTGTGATGTAGCTTGTTACTACGAAATCATCTCCGGATTTTTGCGGAACGGCATAGTGCGCATAGTTGAACGTTTTATCGTTCGGGTCCAGATCGTGGTGAAGAACAAGTCCTGTTTCGTTCAGCGGTTTGAATTTTCCGCTGAGGGAATTGGCCACATATCCGAGCATGAAGATGTCTTCATTATCTACACCGTCAATCGTCATTTTTGCACCGCGTGTATCGGTGAAGAGGTACCATTTACCGTCATGCTTGAAGATGTTCGGGCGTTCGATTTCATCCGTAACAGTGTTGGAAGTAAGCAGCGGCTTCATGACTTTTTTGAATGTGAAGTCATCATTGATCTCGATGATTCCCATTGCTCCGTTTGCAAGCTCAGCTGCCTGTTTTTTATCGCTGTTCAGAAGTCTTTCTTTTTCAGCTTTGAAATAAGAATTCTTTCCGCCGTAGTAGGCACGGTTAAAGAGAGATTTTTCGCCTTGGTAGCCTGTCTTGGTACCTGTATTGGCTTCGAATACCAAGTATTTCTTTCCTTTATCCTCAATATAGTGAGGGTCTCTCAACGTATGGTTATCTCCGGTTTGGAAACCGCCTTGGTCAATGAATTGCTGGATAGTTTGGTATTGCTGCCCGTCTCCGGCAAAAATGGATTTGTGGTCAGATACACCAGCAAGCTTCAGTTCAGTTGAGGATGGCTGGGACAGATTGACCTGAGCTGTTGTTAATGTTTGTTTCCCCATTTGGCGGTCAGAACGGTTTGTATAGAACAAACGCACATCGCCTTCTTCAGTCATAACCGCAGATCCGGACCAGTCCTGATCCTTGTATGGAAGATGCGGGTCATTTGGGTTTACGACATCGTTTTCGAACACTTTGCCGGCATTTTTCCAGGCTTCCATGGAGTTATCGCCTTTTTTCTTATAAAAAAGATAGATAGACGTGTCATTTGCATCAGCGGGATCGCCTGCAAGACCGAACACAAGGTCATAGCCTTTATAATCGGCCACTGTGCCGTCCGCGTTCATTAGCGGCCAAGTGTCCCAAACATCAAGGAGAATTTTGTTGCCGTCTTTATCGAAGCCTGTTGCAGATTCAATGTTCTTTAGTTTGCTTGCATCGAAAGCAGGTACTGTGAAGCGTTCTTTGTCTTCAGCCAGCTGGCCGGGAATTTGGCTGATATCATAGCGGGTGATTTCACCCTGGCCATATTTTTTCTTGTGATTTTTGTACTCCTGGGCAAATGCCTGAGTACCGCCGCCAAGTAGGAGAGCAGAAGTAAGAGTCAAGACTGTTGTGCGCTTAAGGATGTTCTGAATGTTCATAATCGTCCTCATTTCGTAAAGTTTTTTTGGCTGCTGTGCATATGTAGATAAATGATAAAAAGTCAGTAAACAAGCAGCCGGGTGCTTTGTAGAACCGGTTCCACATGCAATTACAGAATACGTGGATTACGGGAATGCGTCAAACCCGCCGAAAGTACCTCATTCCCGGAAACGAAGCAGATGGGGAAAATCCTCTGCAACCAAAGTCATGGGAAAAGAAAATCGGCAAGTCAGGACTTGGATGCGCTTTCCAGGATGCAGAAAGAAAGATGAAAAGGTTTTTCTGATTGCGCTATCAACTCAAGCTGCCAAGAATGTAAATCGCTTTCTTCTATTAAAATGCAGAAAGCCTTACATCAAACAGAGGGAATGTTTTGTTTTTTTACGGAAAGGTTACAGATGTGTTGGGTATATGAAGAGATGTGGGGCAAAAGATTGAATTGTGTTAATGGATTCTTTATTTGGGGGGAGGGGCTTCATGTTGCAGGAAAGGCGATACACCTTTTAAGACTGCACACATATAAAAAAAGGCGGAGAAAATCTCCGCCCTTTTCGTTTACTCTTCATCTTTAGATCGAACCTCGAGCTGGCCTTGTTCAAGGATGCTGTCCTTCACTACGGACGTTTTATCATCTTGAATGTTCAGCAGGAAGCTTGGTGCAAAGGTTGACTTGCGGTCTTCAAAGAATCCTCTGTTCGTCATGTAGCTCGTGATGACGAAATCATCTCCGGATTTTTGCGGAATTGCATAGTGAGCATAGTTGAATGTCACATCGTTTGGATCCAGATCATGGTGAAGCACAATTCCTGTTTCATTAAGTGGCTTAAATTTGCCGTTAAGGGAGTCGGCTACATAGCCAAGCATATAAATATCTTCTTTTTCAACACCGTCAATGGTCATTTTCGCACCGCGGGTATCCGTGAACAGATACCATTTGCCTTCATGCTTGAAGATGTTCGGGCGCTCGATTTCATCTGTTACCGTGTTGGAGGTTACGAGCGGCTTTTCTGCTTTTTTAAACGTAAAGTCATCATTGATTTCGATGATTCCCATTGCGCCGTTCGCAAGCTCGGCTGTTTTTTTGTTTTCGCTGTTCATCAATTTTGCTTTTTCTTCTTCGTAGAAGGACTTGCTGCCTCCGTAATAGGCACGGTTAAAGAGGGATTCTTCGCCCTGGTAGCCCGTTTCTGTTCCTGTATTGGCTTCAAACACAAGATACTTCTTGCCGTTCTCTTCAATATAGTGAGGGTCTCTTAACGTATGGTTGTCGCCTGATTCATTTCCTCCGGCTTCAACAAACTGGCTGATGGTCTGATACAGCTCACCGTCACCGTCAAAGATGGATTTATGGTCAGAGACTCCGTCTACCTGAAGTTCTCCGGATTCCGGCTGGGACAGGTTCACCTGAGCTGTTGTCAGGGTCTGCTTGCCGGCTTCTCTGTCAGAGCGGTTTGTATAGAAAAGACGAAGCTCGCCTTCCTCTGTCATAACGGCAGAACCGGACCACTCCTGATCCTTATTTTTCAGGTGAGGATCGTTCGGGTTGATTTTGTCATTGGCGAAAACTTTCCCTGCATTTTTCCAGGCTTCGATGGATTCATCGCCTTTTTTCTTATAGAACATGTAAATGGACGTGTCGTTTGCATCTTTTGGATCTCCGGCAAGACCGAACACGATGTCATAGCCTTTATAGTCTGCTACTGTTCCGTCTGCATTGGCAAGCGGCCATGTGTCCCAGACATCCAGTTTGATTTTGTTGCCGTCTTTATCGTAGCCGGTTGCTGATGGAATGTTTTTAATAGTAGAAGCATCGAACTGCGGTACCGTATAGCGTTCTTTATCATTGGCGATCTGGCCCGGAATTTTCCCCATATCCTCGCGGGTAAGCTCTCCCTGGCCGTATGTTTTATTCTGTTCTTTTGGCTCCTGTGCAAGGGCTTGTGCGCCGCCTCCAAGCAAGAGCGCGGAAGTCAGTGTGTATACAGTGGTTCTTTTAAGAAAAGTCTGGATGTTCATAAATCGTCCTCATTTCTAAAAGATTTTATGATGAGTTCCGGGTTCTGGCTAATGACAATCACCTGCCGGCTGGCGAATTGCAGAACCGGTTCCGCATGCAGTTACAGAATACGGGGTATGCGTCCCGGCGTCAAAAAGGATAAAAGACACCGGAAACATAAAAAAGCAGCTTTATAATTCTATATACCTAATAGTAAAGAACTATTTAACAGTTACGGAATGTAAACCGGCAGTGCTCTTATGTAATCGTTTTTGCTGTTTTCTCTGAACGCGCTATCAGCGCTGGGATGCATGCAGGAAAGGGAGGAAGGGACGTGAAGCCTGCCCCTTCTTTGACTTTTACAGGATGATTACAGATGTTTAAGCGGGATGAAAAGAGATGGTTCAAAGGTTTCGAAAGCCATAACATTCGTTATAAAGCATTTAATCCGAGAGGATGGAAAGAATCATCACGATGCTCAGAACCCCGGCAGTAAACGCTGCAGCGACTCTTCCGTCGAGATAAAATTTTTTTGTATTCCTCATTTCACTGGTCTCCTCTCTACACTGTCTTTTATACCGCTTCTTCCCTTATTCTGTAAAAACTGAACCTCTTTGTGGTGGAAAAAAGCAGCGGAACGTGAGAAAATAAAAAGAGAAACATTTGTTTGCCTCACTATACAAAGACCGATAAGGAGAGAATCAGATTGATCGTCATATTGGCTGAGAAACCGGATCAGGGGAAACTGCTGTCAGCTCCCTTTCCTTCTGTTAAAAAAGAGGGGCATATTGAGATAAAAGCATGCGGGCAGTTTCCGGAGGGAGCCGTTATCACTTGGGCGATCGGCCACCTCGTTGAGCTGAAGAATCCGCACGAATATGATTACTCATGGAAAAAATGGTCTCTGGATAAGCTGCCGATTATTCCGGAGCGTTTTGAATATAAGGTATCCAAGGGCAAGGCACAGCAGTACCGGATCGTGCGCAAGCTGTTAAATGAGGCATCGGAAATCATCATCGGTACGGATGCAGCAAGGGAAGGGGAGAACATTGCCCGGCTTCTCATCAGGATGGCGGGAGCCTCCCGAAAGCCGATCCGCCGTCTCTGGCTTTCCTCCTATACGGATCAGGCCGTACGGAAAGGCTTTGCGAGTCTGAAGGATGGAAGAGTGAGTGAACCGCTCTTTTATGAAGCGCAGGCCAGGCAGATAGGGGACTGGCTCGTAGGCATGAACGCAAGCCGGCTGTATACCCTCCTTCTTCAGCAGAAGGGAATCAGGGAAAATTTCAGTGTCGGCCGTGTTCAGACACCGGTTCTGAAGCTTATATATGACCGTCAGAAGGAAATTGAACAGTTCAAGCCGGAGCCGTTTGTAGAGCTTGAAGGGGAATTTACTGTGAAGAACGGTACGTATAAAGGCAAGCATCCGAAAAAGTATAAAACAGAAGAAGAGCTGCAGAAGGCGGTCAGTCCGGATATCACGCCGGGCAAAAACCGCTATGATGCGGCGGTAAAAGAGGTGGCCGTTCAGGAGAAGCGGCTGAAGCCCCCGATGCTGCACAGCTTGTCAACGCTTCAGGCCAATCTCAACAGGCGGATGAAAATGAACCCGACTGCTGTATTGAAAATTGTCCAGAAGCTTTATGAGAAGGGGTTTGTTTCTTATCCGCGTACGGACAGCCAGCACATTACAGAAGAGGAATTCTCTTATCTGAAGGGAAACCTGGCAGGCTATCAAAAAACATTTTCACTGGATTTTACCCCTAAATCTCTTTTTCCTTCCAAAAGATTCGTAGATTCCAGCAAAGTGAAAGACCACTATGCGATTGTTCCAACAGAAAAACTCGTGACACCTGCTAAATTTGCATCTTTTTCCCCGCAGGAAAAGACGGTCTATGATGAAATCGCCAAGAGCGTTCTGAAAATGTTCATGGACGATCATGTATATGATGAAACGGTGATCACAACAGCGATCGGGAAGGTGGATTTTCTGACAAAGGGGAAAACCGTCAAAACAGCCGGCTGGAAATCCCTTGAGAACAGCCGCAGTGAGAAAGAGGAAGGGGAGAACCCGCTTCCGGCCGTTTCACAGCAGGAACACGCTGCTGCTGTCCTGGCTGTAAAAGAGGGGATGACCCAGCCTCCGAAGCCGTATACACCCGGCCAGCTGATCACGTTAATGAAAACAGCCGGCAAGCATATAGAGGATAAAGAAATGAAGGAAGCCTTGAATGCAGCGGAAGGCCTGGGGACGGAAGCGACGAGAGCGGGCATCATTGATACGCTGACTCTCAGGGAATTCATCGAAATCAGCAAAAACAGTGTGTTCGTTACGCCTAAAGGGTGTATTCTGTGCGAGGCTGTGGAGGGAACCCTTCTTTCAAAGCCTGAGATGACCGCTAAGTGGGAGACGTTCCTGAAAGAAATCGGTTCGGGGAACAAATCGAAGGATGTCTTTATCGAAAATGCCGGAAAGCTCTGCATGGCTCTGATGGACCAGGCAAAAGCAGATGTCGGGAAGCTTGAGGTGAACGGGAAATTTGAGCCGCAGGTGCATGAAGGCGCCATCTGCAAATGCCCGGTCTGCAAGGAAGGCAATATTCTGGACCGCAGAACGTATTACGGATGCTCCGGTTATATGGAAGGCTGCAAGCAGTCCTTCAGCAAAAAAATCCTGAATAAATCCATCAGTCCCGCTCAGATTAAACTGCTGTGCGAGAAGGGGAAAACGAGAAAGATCAAGGGGTTTAAAGGAAAGAAAAATCCGTTTGATGCGTATCTTGTGCTGAATGGCGGGAAAATAGAATTTTCGTTTAAATAGCCAAAAAAAATAGGCGGATGGTGCTTGCTGTCCGTCTTTGTATTGGAAATTTTCAAGCCAACGTGCGAAAATAGTAATAAGGAAAAAAGAAAGAAAAAGGCTTTTAATTGTCGAAATATTTAGAGATAATTATAGGACTTAAGGATGGAATCAGGACGATGAAGTTTAGCTGAGCAATAAATAGATGCCCCGTTAGATGCTGTTATCTCTCACTTTTAGGAGGAAACTATGGATTATTTGGAAACCATTCACCCTGAGCTTGGCAGAGTAGTAGATAATATTGAAAAGGTTATGGCGGGAAAACGTGAGGCGGCTGTCCTGTGCTTAACTGCCCTCCTCGCAAAAGGCCACGTCCTTTTGGAGGATGTTCCCGGAGTAGGGAAAACCATGCTTGTCCGTTCCATTGCAAAATCACTCGGTGCCGATTTCAGGCGGATCCAGTTTACCCCGGACCTGCTCCCATCGGACGTCACAGGCATCTCCATCTATAATCCCCAGAGGCTGGAGTTTGAGTACCGTCCCGGTCCGATTATGGGGAACATTGTCCTGGCTGATGAAATCAACCGTACCTCCCCGAAAACACAATCCTCCCTTCTCGAAGCAATGGAGGAAGGCAGCGTGACGATCGACGGGGTAACGAGGCAGCTTGAACAGCCTTTTTTCGTGCTCGCCACCCAGAATCCGATCGAATATGAAGGTACCTATCCGCTGCCGGAAGCACAGCTTGACCGCTTTCTCTTTAAAATCAAGATGGGCTATCCGTCTCCTAAAGAAGAACTGCTCGTTTTAAACCGGGCGGACGGAGAAGCACCCATCACCCATATCGAATCTGTTATTTCCAAGGAAGATTTAATAGGGCTGCAGAACGAGATGGAACAGGTATACATGGATGATACAGTAAAGCGGTACATCATCGATGTTGTGACAAAAACACGCAATCATCCGTCTGTCTATCTCGGCGCAAGCCCCCGCGGGTCTGTCAGCCTGATGAAGGCGGCCAAAGCCTTTGCGTTCTTATCCGGTAGAGATTACGTGATTCCGGATGATGTGCAGTATCTGGCTTCCTTCGCCTTGCCGCACCGCATGATTTTAAAATCCGAAGCCCGCTATGAAGGCCATTCGGCAATGGACATTGTCGAGGAAATCATCAGCAGGACCCCGGTGCCTGTTAAGAGGTCGATGACGCCTTGAAGGAAATGGTGAAAAGCCTGAAGCTCATCTGGAAGCTGATCCTTCTTTTGACCCTGACGGCACTTGCATTTTGCTATGCGATGTTTCAAGGAGGCTTTGTCAGCTGGTTTCTCTTTTACGCCTTCCTGCCGTTTGCTGTTTACTCGGTCCTGCTTGCCGTCTATCCGCTGCAAAGCTTTGAGGCGAGCCGTGCAATCAGCCAGGATCAGCTTGCACCCGGGGATGTATTAAAGGGAGAAATAACGTTAACCCGGAATTTCCCCTTCCCGCTCATTTATTTAATTGCCGAAGAATGCCTCCCTGAAGGACTGAAGCAGACGGCCGCCGATCTCCCGGCAAGAAAGTGGTTCTTTGCCGGTTTCCGGCGGGAAGCTGTTTTTTCCTACACCATCCAATCAATGAGGCGGGGAGAGCATCACTTCACAAAAATCCGGCTTAAAACCGGTGATTTTCTGGGGCTCTTTGAAAAAGAAACGCTTCTTCACACGGAAAAAACCGTGCTGATTTATCCGCTCACCTATCCGCTCACCTGGAAAAATTCAAAACTGCATTATGAGCAGGGACCCAACAGCTCTTCCCAGCGATACATCAAGGACACTTCCATGACCTCAGGGGTCAGGGAATATGAACCCGGAGACCGGATGTCCTGGATTGACTGGAAGGCGACTGCTAAGCGGGACACCTTTATGACAAAAGAATTTGAGCAGACACGGGCTCATGAAACTACGATCATCATGGACCAGCATCCATCGGAAGCCTTTGAGGAAATGGTTTCATTCACTGCTTCACTCGCTAAAGCACTCGTGAAATCGGGGACTCCGCTCGGCTTTGTGATGCTTGGCAAGGAGCTCGATTTCACGCCTGTCCAGCCGGGAGACAAGCATCTTCTGGGCATCTTCCGCAAGCTTGCCAAGGTCCAGCCTGAAGCGGGCGCTCATTCTCTCAGCCAGTGGGAGGAGCGGATGGCGAGCCAGGGAGGCTACCGGTCCACTCAGCTGTTTATCGTATCCGCGTTGACGCTTGAGCTTGTCCGGAAGCTGGAATACCGGGCCGTCCATGGGAATATGGAACTTTATTTTATCCGCCGCAAAGGTGAAGCCCTCTCCCAGGAAGAAGAGGTGCTGCTCGACCGGCTCAATAAGAGGGGCATCCCGTCCGAAGCCGTTTCGGAAGATCGCTTTAAGCAGCCTTTAAAAGAGGTGAAAAATCTATGAGAGTGACTTCGCCGCCCGGAAACCGTCCGCTCACTGCCGCTCTTTACTGTCTGTTTGCATTTTTGCTGCTGTGGGAGTGGCTTGTTCCGCTTGATGTTTATACGGATACCGGTTCGACCGGAATATTTGTCGCGTTCATCGCCCTCAATTTTCTGCTGACGTACTTTCGGGTTACATGGCTGATTTCAGTGCCGCTTCAGCTTCTTTTTGTGATGGGGGTATTGAGGCTTATGTTTTACGGAAAAGAAACGGTCATCGGAGCAGCCTCAAGCTTTATAGGGGAGCTGGCCTACAACATCAGCCTTGTTCCCGCATCATCCTGGATTGAGATGACCGCCCCGTTCAGGACCTTTCTTTTTTTCGTACTGCTTTGGCTTCTCGTTTATCTGCTGCACTACTGGATCATCATCCAGAAGCGGATCCTGTTTTTCTTCGTCATGACGCTCATCTATATTACGGTCCTGGACACCTTTACCGAATATGATGCGTCTGCAGCCGTCATCAGGGTCGCGGCCGCTGGCTTCGTTCTCCTTGGCATGCTGAACTTCGACCGCCTGAAAGGGATGGAAAAGCTGAAGCTGAAAAAATACACCGGATTAAAGTGGACGATGATGCTCGCTGTTTTTATTGCAGCCTCCATCCTTGCCGGTGTTTCAGCTCCGAAGGCCGCTCCGCAGTGGGAGGATCCTGTTCCGTTCCTGACTTCTTACGGATCACTCGATGAAGCGGACGGTGGGTCCGGGATGAAGAGGATTGGCTACGGCACGAACGACCGGAATCTCGGCGGTGCATTTATGCAGGATGATACGCCTGTGTTCACAGCCACTTCTGAAAGAAGGCATTATTGGAGGGTAGAGTCGAAGGATATTTACACAGGGAAAGGCTGGACTGCACGCAAAGGATCGATTGAGTCAAAGGAGAAAGACCGGACCGGCATCCGCTGGTCGGAAGAAGGGACGAGAACTGAGCGGCTGAAAGCGAAGATTCAAATTGCCGATCAATACCGGTACAATCACGTCATCTATCCGCTCGGGTTTTACGAATATGTTTCCGGTGAAGCGGATGGGCTGCTCGTCAATCCGGATACGCAGCTGATTACCCCGGACGGCCTCCCTGAAAATGAAAAGATCAGGAATTATGAAGTCCGGTATGATTATCCAAGCTATAACCTGGAGGTTCTGAAAGGCGTTACGGATGGGGGAGAAGTACCCGCCTATTTGATGAACCGCTATACGCAGCTTCCTGATGAATTGCCTCAGCGGGTCCTTGACCTTGCAGCCGGGCTGACAGAAGGCAAGGAGAATTGGTACGACAAAGCAAAAGCGATTGAAGCCCACTTGAACAGCTCGGACTTTACGTACAATACACAGGAGGTCGGGACACCGGCTGAGAACCAGGACTACGTGGACCAGTTTCTATTCGAAACGATGCAGGGATACTGTGATAACTTCTCTACCTCAATGACCGTTCTTTTGAGAGCATCCGGCATCCCGGCCCGCTGGGTGAAGGGTTATACGGAAGGGGAATACAGAGGGTTTGACAGCGAAGGCGGCGGCAGAACCTATGAAGTGACGAATAACAATGCCCACTCCTGGGTCGAAGTCTATTTTCCGGGAGCGGGATGGGTAACATTCGAACCGACGAAAGGGTTCAGCAATCCGTACTATTTCACAGAAAATACGGATACAGAAACCCCGGCCCCGGCCCCTGAAACACAGCCGGAAACCGAGACACCGGAGCGGCCGCAGGATAATCCTTCCGAACCGCAAAATGAAGCATCTAAACAAACGTTTGATTGGAGTACGTTCAGCTTCGGAAACCCTGGTTTTTATATTCTGGCCGGCATCCTGGCCGCTGCAGCAGCAGGAATATACGCGACGAGAAAAAAATGGCTTGCTGCATGGGCGGTCCTCCGGTACAAAAACAGAAGCGACGGGGAAGTCTTCTTTCTTGCCTATCCTGCTCTACTAAAACAGCTGGATCGCGCCGGAATCAGGAGAAGAGAGGGAGAGACGCTGAGGGAATATGCGAAAAACGTAGACTATTCCTTAAGCACCCGCGATATGCTCCATATCACCTCAAGCTATGAAAAAGCTCTTTATAAAAGAGATGATGCAAAAGCGGAATGGGATAAAGTAGCGGAATTGTGGGAAAATTTAATAAAAAGGACATCGTATTGACCGAAGTCTGTCTGATTGATAGAATGAGGAAAATTAAACGAATAGTTCCCTTCATATATCCTCGATAATATGGTTCGAGAGTCTCTACCGGATTACCCTAAATGATCTGACTATGAAGGCAGGATACACGCGTAAAAGCTGGAATTCTGCCTTCTTGTATTTTTATATGAGGGCAAAGTTTCAGCTTTTTGTATTTCAATCAGACCGAAGAAGAGGTGCCGCAATGACAATATCCATTCAAGATCAGGAAATGATACTCGTACTGGACTTTGGAAGCCAGTATAACCAGCTGATTACTAGAAGAATCCGTGAGATCGGCGTATACAGTGAGCTTCATCCCCATACGCTTACTGCAGATATGATTAAGAAAATCAATCCGAAAGGCATTATTCTTTCCGGCGGACCGAACAGTGTGTATGGCGAAAATGCATTCCGCTGTGACGAACGCATTTTTGACCTTGGCATCCCCGTGCTCGGCATTTGCTACGGCATGCAGCTTATGACACACTATCTTGGTGGAAAAGTAGAAGCTGCAGGACACCGTGAGTACGGAAAAGCCCGCATCAAAGTGCAGGAGAACGCTTCTCTTTTCACCCAGCTCCCAGAAGAACAGACTGTCTGGATGAGTCACGGGGACCTTGTTGCCGACATCCCTCCAGGCTTCAAAGTGGATGCGGTCTCCCCATCCTGTCCGTTCGCGGCGATGAGCAATGAAGAGCGCCGCCTGTATGGCGTTCAGTTCCATCCGGAAGTGCGCCACTCTGAATTCGGGAATGACCTTTTGAAAAACTTCGTTCACGAAATCTGCCAATGCCATGATGAGTGGACAATGGAGAATTTTATTGAAATTGAAACACAGAAAATCCGTGAAACCGTCGGAGATAAACAAGTACTTTGCGCGCTTAGCGGCGGAGTGGATTCATCTGTTGTTGCGGTTCTAATCCATAAAGCGATCGGCGATCAGCTTACCTGTATCTTTGTAGATCACGGCCTGCTCCGCAAAGATGAAGCAGAGGGTGTAATGAAGACGTTCAGCGAAGGATTCAATATGAACGTCATCAAAGTGGACGCGCAGGAACGCTTTATGAATAAACTGAAGGGCGTTTCTGATCCGGAGCAAAAACGGAAAATCATCGGAAATGAATTTATTTATGTGTTTGACGATGAAGCACATAAGCTTAAAGGAATTGAATTCCTCGCACAGGGAACGCTCTATACAGATATCATCGAGAGCGGAACAGCTACAGCGCAAACCATCAAGTCCCACCACAACGTTGGCGGACTTCCTGAAGACATGCAGTTCACACTGATTGAGCCGCTGAATACGCTTTTCAAAGACGAAGTCCGCGCAGTCGGCACAGAGCTCGGCATTCCAGATGCGATCGTCTGGCGCCAGCCGTTCCCGGGCCCGGGCCTTGGAATCCGTGTACTCGGTGAAATTACGGAAGAGAAGCTGGAGATCGTCCGTGAATCTGATGCAATTTTACGTGAAGAAGTAGCCAATGCCGATCTTGAAAGGGAAATCTGGCAGTACTTTACGGTTCTTCCTGACATCCGCAGCGTAGGGGTGATGGGGGATGCCCGCACGTACGACTACACCATCGGAATCCGCGCGGTTACGTCCATTGACGGAATGACATCGGACTGGGCAAGAATCCCTTGGGATGTTCTTGAATTGATCTCTACGCGGATCGTAAACGAAGTCAGCCACGTGAACCGGGTCGTGTATGATATTACGAGCAAGCCGCCTGCAACGATTGAGTGGGAATAACTAAATAAAACGAACGAAAACGGACATTTTTGATTAAATGTTCGTTTTTTCCATTGATTTTGTCGAATGATGCTGATAGAATGTTCATATAATCTAATAGGAAATACGTCGTATAATATTGGGGATATGGCCCGAAAGTTTCTACCAAGCTACCTTAAATGGCTTGACTACGGCGATAGGACGAATGTGCGGCAATTGCACATTCCTATTATCGGCACAGTCAAGCGCTCCCTGTTACAAGCAGGAGCGCTTTTTATATGGACTCATACCATTCTATGAACCTATGCGACGGATTCCTTACCATTACAGGAGGAACCACAAGATGAAGAAATATTTCCAGTTCGACGAGCTCGGCACAAATTACCGCAAAGAAATTATCGGCGGGATCACTACCTTCCTGTCTATGGCCTACATCCTTTTCGTTAACCCGAATACTCTTTCCTTAAGCACTGTTCCTGATCTGCCGGCGGGAATCGGAATGGATGCAGGGGCTGTCTTTACGGCTACAGCACTGGCCGCAGCCATCGGTACGCTGCTGATGGGCCTGATCGCCAGGTACCCGGTAGCGCTCGCGCCAGGCATGGGGTTAAACGCATTTTTCGCTTTCTCGGTCGTTTTAACGATGGGCATTCCATGGCAGACCGCTCTATCAGGAGTCCTGGTGTCCGGCTTATTCTTTATCGTCTTGACCCTCTCAGGTCTTCGTGAAAAAATCATTAATGCCATTCCGGCTGAACTGAAGTTTGCAGTAGGAGCTGGGATTGGTCTTTTCATTACATTTGTAGGGTTCCAAAGTGCAGGAATTATCGTCAACAATGATGCAGTACTTGTCGGACTCGGCAACTTCCGCGACGGACAAACCCTGCTTGCTGTTTTCGGAGTCATTGTAACCGTGATTTTGCTCGTGAAAAAAGTAAACGGCGGTATCTTTTTCGGAATGCTGATCACAGCAATCGTGGGGATGGCCACAGGTTTAATCGACCTGCCGACTAAAGTAGTCGGAGCCGTGCCAAGCCTTGAGCCGACATTCGGAGCGGCACTAGCAAACTTTGACCAGATCTTTACCCTGCAGATGCTCGTTGTCATCTTGACGTTCCTGTTCGTAGATTTCTTTGACACAGCAGGAACTCTTGTAGCGGTCTCCCACCAGGCCGGCCTGACGAAAAACAACAAACTTCCTCGCGCAGGAAGAGCGCTGTTCGCAGATGCAGGCGCCACAACCATCGGAGCTATACTTGGTACGTCGACCACCACATCTTATATCGAATCATCCGCCGGCGTAGCAGCAGGCGCAAGAACCGGATTCGCTTCCGTCGTCACAGCCGGACTCTTCCTGCTCGCCCTGTTCTTCTCCCCGCTGCTCGGAGTCATCACGGCATCCGTCACAGCACCCGCGCTGATCATCGTCGGGGTTCTGATGGTATCCTCACTCGGAGAAATCGACTGGAAACGGTTTGAGGTAGCAGTACCGGCATTTTTAACCATCATCGCCATGCCGCTCAGCTACAGCATCGCAACCGGCATTGCCATGGGCTTCATCTTCTACCCGATCACCATGATCATGAGCGGCAGAAGAAAAGAAATCCACCCGGTTATGTATGGGCTGTTCGTGATTTTTGTTCTGTACTTTGTGTTTTTGGCCAATCATTGATAAGAAAACCGGAGCCGTGTGGCTCCGGTTTTTTGTTTGGGAGGGTGGGGGATGAGGACAGGCGGGATTTGATGGGGAATAGATGGAGATCAGTTGAATCAGTTGGGAAAGGGGGGTCAGTCCCATTAGCGATGCACGTCTTACAAAAAATGTATGGATACACCGCAGTTAACTCCTAATCATAGGAATTTTGGTTTC
>NZ_WMIB01000027.1 GCF_009711125.1 Metabacillus mangrovi
AACAAGGAAAAAACTGAATAACTACATGATAAAGGATCCACGCCTTCTCTTTAAGGTGTGGATCCTTTTACGCTTACGATATATCGAGAATATGACCGATATAATGAGATTTTGACCGATATATCAAAATTCCGGCCGATATATCGAAATTTTGACCGATATCGTAAGCCCACCACTGCCGGATAAAATATTTATCCCAAAAAAACCTGAGTCAGCTTCACGCCGCCCAGGTTTTTTCGCTTAGCAGGAAGCTTTCCCAGGCTCCTGCCGGACAAAAAGCAGCAGGATGACCGCAAGAAAGGATAAAATTCCAAAGAATAGATAGACGGCAAAAACAGAATACGCTTCCAGAATAATACCGCCGAGAATCGTGCAGAACCAGTTGCCGAGGCCGTTTCCAACGGCAGAGTAGAGGCTGATCGCTGTCGCTCCGGCGGATACCGGAGCAAGGTCTCTTACATACTGCAGGGCTGCAGGGATGAACAGGCCGGTGGAAAACCCTTGAGCCACGGTTGTGATGTAGACGAGAGCGAGCGGCGGTTCGAAAAAATAGAGAAACCAGCGCACCATCGAGACGGCCGCTGCAAGCAGCAGAATCTGCTTCATGCCGAACTTGCCGATCCACCGGTTGGCGAACTTCATCACCGGAGCTTCACTTCCAGCCGCAAGCATGAAAGCAAGTCCGATGCCAGCCAGTCCCCCTCCGAGATCATCTACAAAAATTCCAAAATAAAAATTGTTTGCAAGGATCGGGCCGAGTACCAGAAAAGCAACGGCCAGAAAAAGAAAGTAGGATGGCTGCTTCGCCAGATCGCTCATTCCTTTTTTAAAGCTTACTTTAATAGGGGCGCTTTCTCTCGGGAGCTGCCAGGCGAAGATGATGCCGAGCCCCATCACGAGGGTGGTCGTATAAAAAATGACAGATAGGTTTGTCATTTCTGCAAGCTTTCCTACCGCAAGGACCGAAACGGCAAACCCGATCGCCCCCCAGAGCCTGATTGAGCCATAATCCACTTTTGCTTTATGTACATAACTCATGGAGATGCTGTCAGACAGCGGAATAATCGCTGCCTGAAACACAGCGAGAAGAGCAGCCGCGGCAATAATCCACACATAGCTTGTAACCGTCGAGTACACAATGGCCATCACCGCTGTCATCGCAAGTGCCGCCGTCAGCAGCGCCACCGGCTTCTTCGTAACATCGCTCATCACTCCCCACACCGGCTGGATGAGAATCATCACGACTGGGCTTATCGAAAGGACGAGACCGATCTGGCTTCCGGAAAGGCCGATCGAATCTCTCAAATAGACGGAAAGCAGCGGGGACAGGGCGCCGATTCCGAAAAACACCAGAAAATAAAACATCATAAAGTTCAATTTAACAGACCGTTTGTTTGCCAGAGATGCTTCCACTCGAAGGTTCCTTCTTTCTTTTTAAAATCAGCTTCTCTAACTATATCATTAGGAGTCTGGAAATTGGACACAAAAAAAGCACTGAATCAACCGATTCAGTGCCTGCTTCACGTCTTATCTCTTCCTCTCTGCGAACGGATACAGTGGATCACTCAGTTCAAACTCATACGTTTCACTGTTCACGATGCCAACTGCTTTTTCACTGTCATAAAGATCAAGCAGAAAGCCTGCCATCTCTTTAGCTGTGTGGAATTTTGCCACCGATTCGCTGTAATCGAACCTGTCCAGATCCTTAGCCCGCTTTGCAAACTCGGTTTCCGTCGCAGCGGGAGCCAGAACTTTTGCCTGCATGTGGGAGCCATTCAGCTTCAGCTCGCGGGAAAGCCCTTCTGTGAAGGCACTGACATAAAACTTCGTCGCACAATAGGTTACAGCTTCCTCTACGATCGTATACCCGCCGCGGGATGATACGTTGATCAGCTGTGCCCCTTCTGTATCGGCATAATCCCTTGCAAAAAGAGTGGAAAGGATGGTCAGCGTATTAATGTTCAGATTCAGCATTTTTTCTACCTTGTTCAGGTCCTACTGCGCGATCGGGTCATAATTGCCGAACCCGGCATTGTTGATGAACGTCTCCACTTCAAGGTTTTTCAGGCTTTCATAAAAGCGATGAGCTTCCTCGGCAGAAGATAGATCCCCGGTGTAGATAATCACTTCCAAGCTTTCGTTGATTTGCTGGACTTCTTTTTTCAGCTTCTGCAGTTCCTCTTCTCTGCGGGCTGCAATCACTAAATGCTTCCCTCTTGCAGCAAAAGCAAGGGCTGCTTCATATCCAATTCCTGAGCTCGCACCGGTTATGACGGTATATTTCATGCATATCTCCTCCATTTTCTACTCCTATTATTATGTTCCTGCACCCATTATAAGGACAGGCTGAATTCCTGTGTCAAATGATAGGACTCTCCGACTATCTTGCCCCTTTTTCACGAATCAGACCGGAAGATATGGTATTCTTGGTTAAATTATCTGAATAGTCTTTCTACAGAAACATACTTAATACAAGGACAGGAAAACAGCAGGCAGAAAGGACGGATTAAATGAACAGTGAAGTCCTATACAGGGAGCTTTCAGAACTGGATAAAAAGCACTTTCTCCATCCAACAACCTCTATTAAGCAGCAGCAGGAAAACGGACCGGATTTTATTTTTACGCATGGAAAAGGAGTTCGCTTATTTGACTTGAAGGGAAGGTCTGCGATTGACGGCCTCTCCTCTCTTTGGAATGTCAACATCGGTCACGGGCGCGAGGAAATGGCCAGAACCGCTTATGAACAAATGAAAACACTCGCCTACAGCTCCTGTTTTGCCACCTACAGCCATGAGCCCGCTATCCGGCTTGCCGCAAAGCTTGCAGACATTGCTCCCGGGAATTTGTCTGCTGTCTTTTTCACCTCAGGCGGATCCGAATCCAATGATACGGCCTACAAGCTCGCCAGGCATTACTGGATTTTGAAGGGCGAGCCTGAGCGAAAAAAAATCATTTCCAGAACAAAGTCTTATCACGGCGTGGCGCTCGGTGCCACGAGCGCCACCGGCCTCAAGCCATTTCGGGACTTTACAGGGTCTCTTGCCCCTGATTTTTGCTATGTGGATCACTTTTCTCCTGCCGATTTGCGGAACAAAATCGAGGAAGAAGGTCCGGAAACCGTTGCCGCTTTTATTGCTGAACCCGTTCAGGGGGCCGGCGGCCTTCATCTTGGACCTGAGGGCTATTTTAAAGAAATCAGAAGCATTTGTGATGAATACGGAATCCTGCTGATCACAGATGAAGTCATTACCGCTTTCGGCAGAACCGGGTCTTACTTTGGGATTGATCATTACAGTGTGGAACCGGACATGATGTGCTTTGCAAAAGGCATCACGAGCGGATATGCCCAGCTTGGCGGTGTCATGCTGACTGAAGAGCTTCACCGCGTCTTCATTGACCGCTCAGAAGGCACCCTTCTCCACGGGTACACGTACAGCGGCCATCCGATGGCATGTACCGTGGCTCTGAAAAATCTGGAGATCGTCGAATCGGAAGGACTCATCGAAAATGCCCGCAAAATGGGCGAAGAAATGCTGAAAGGCTTCCGCAGCATTGAAGCAGAGTCCGGCATTGCCGCGAATGCCAGAGCCCTAGGATTAATGGGTGCACTGGAGTTCGTTAAAAACAAGGAAACGAATGAGCGCTTCCAATCTCCTCTCGCTCCAAAAGTCGTTGCAGAAGCCGCAAAACGGGGGCTGATCTGCCGCTCCGTCGTGTTTGACCAACAGGATACTCTTGTTTTCGCTCCTCCCCTCATTATGAGCAGAGAGGAAATGAGCGAGCTGCACTCGATTCTTGAGGATGCGGTGAAAGCGGTTGAAAAGACCATTGCTCCGGCAGCAAATTAAGAACAGAGGCAGCCTTCCGGTTTGATCGACACCGGAAGGCTTTTGACTCAAAAAGGAGGACTCACGAAATGGACGGATTACAGAAACAGCTGAAAACGAGGCACATTACAATGATTTCACTAGGCGGAATCATTGGCGCCGGCTTGTTTGTAGGCTCCGGTGCCGTGATTCAAACGACCGGGCCCAGTGCCGTCGTCTCTTATGCTTTTGCAGGCCTGCTTGTTGTGTTCCTGATGAGGATGCTTGGAGAAATGGCAGCCCACAACCCGGACAGCGGGTCTTTTGCGACCTATGCGAGGGAAGCGATCGGTCCATGGGCCGGCTATACCGTTGGCTGGCTGTACTGGTTTTTCTGGGTCATCGTCATCGCCATCGAAGCGGTCGCCGGTGCAGCGATCGTCCACGAATGGATGCCGGCTGTTCCGATTTGGCTGCTGAGCCTGATCTTAACGGTTCTGCTGACATTGACGAACATCTTTTCCGTCAAATCATTCGGAGAGTTCGAGTATTGGTTCGCTATGATTAAAATTGTGGCGATCGTCCTGTTCATGGGCATCGGACTTGCCATCATCCTGAACCTATTCCCGGGCATTGAGTCACCGGGCACTTTGAATCTTTTCGGCAAAGGCGGGTTCTCTCCGAATGGGACAAGCTCGATTCTTCTCGGGGCAGCAACCGTTATTTTCGCCTACTTCGGTGCTGAAATCGCCGCCATCGCGGCCGGAGAATCCGAAAATCCGAAGAAAACCATCCGTATTGCCATCCGCAGTGTCGTATGGAGAATTCTTCTGTTCTATATCGGATCGGTAGCCATCCTTGTTACCCTTCTTCCATGGAACAGCTCTGAGGCATTGAAAAGCCCTTACGTTACCGTTCTTGAACTGATCAGCCTGCCAGGAGCCGGTCTGGTCATGAACATCGTGGTCCTCATTTCCGTACTATCCTGCTTAAATTCGGCCCTGTATACCAATTCCAGAATGATCTACTCTCTTGCGAAAAGAGGCGACGCACCGCGCATATTCGGAACTCTGAACCGTTACGGAGCACCGGTCGCAGCGGTCTGGGCAGGAACCATCGCCGCATTTGCCGCCGCTTTATTCAACTTTGTCTCACCGGACGTCCTTTTCCAGTTTCTCATCAACTCTTCCGGTGCCATCGCCCTTATCGTCTACTTGGCCATCGCCATTTCTCACTTCATCTTAAAAAAACGGATGCAGCGCAGCGGAGAGGAATCAACCCTGAAAATGTGGCTGTTCCCCTATCTCAATTATTTCGTCATCCTCTCCATAACCGGCATTCTCATTTTCATGGCCTTCATAGACTCCATGCGATCCCAGCTCTTTTTAACCCTGCTGCTGACCGGAGTCGTCATCGCTTCGTATTGGGTGATGAAAAAGCGCGTGGATCGGGCGGTATATGAAGAAGAACCTCCTAATCATCAAAGTTCCTAAACTGAACAAACTTTTTTTGGCAAAATAACGGAGAAAATATGATGAACCCGGATCAAGACAGGCTGAATGTGTCCCTGCAGTACGGCCTAATAGTGAATCGAAGATATAATTTCGTTTTCGGAGACAAAACGGATTTTTCGAAGATAAATGGTTTGTATCGGAGATATAATTTTATTTTCGAAGATAAACTAGGATTTTCGTAGATATAGCCATAGGCAAGTACTAGATTGTTCCTATGTTCCTCTGAATCGCGGCAGCCCCGCATGGTAAGAGGGCATATAACAGCAGTTTAGGAGTAATCCTATACGGAATCCGCTGCTTTTAAGGGTATTTCCGAAGGGACCGGGGACGTTTTGATGAAACCCTGGAGACCGAAGTTCCCCGGACCGGTCCCAGATGACGCTATTTCGGCCAAAATCCCTGTTTTCAGCCCGGTTCGGTCCTGAGAGACGCTATTTCCATTATTCAACGCGAATCTGGCCTCCGTTTTAGAAAATAACGGCTCCTGAGACCGATAAGAGGAAAAATCCTTAGTTTCAGCGAAAATAACGGCCCTGGAGACCAAAGTTCACCCGGATCGGTCTCAGATGACGCTATTTCGGACGAAATCCCTGTTTTCAGCCCGGTTCGGTCCTGAGAGACGCTATTTTCGTCATTCGAGGCGAATCTGCCCTCCTTTTTAAAAAATAACGGCTCCTGAGACCGATAAGTGGAAAAACCTCTGGTTTCAGCGAAAATAACGGCCCTGGAGACCGAAGTTCCCCGGACCGGTCCCAGATGACGCTATTTCGGGCAAAATCCCTGTTTTCAGCCCGGTTCGGTCCTGAGAGACGCTATTTCCGGTATTCGGCGCGAATCTGCCCCCCTTTTTAGAAAATAACGGCTCCTGAGACCGATAAGAGGAAAAATCTCTGGTTTCATCGAAAATAACAGCCCTGGAGACCGAAGTTCCCCCGGACCGGTCTCAGATGACGCTATTTCGGCTAAAATCCCTGTTTTCAGCCCGGTTCGGTCCTGAGAGACGCTATTTCCGAAATTCGACGCGAATCTGGCCTCCTTTTTAGAAAATAACGGCTCCTGAGACCGATAAGTGGAAAAATCCTTGGTTTCAGCGAAAATAACGGCCCTGGAGACCGAAGTTCCCCCGGACCGGTCTCAGATGACGCTATTTCGGCTAAAATCCCTGTATACACCCCAGTCCGGTCTATCAGCTCCCCCCCGCCCTAGCTGTCAGCCCTTCCTGCCCCCTCCCCCTCACAACTCCCTCCCAATTGCCCCCCCCTAACCATTCCACCCAAGCAAAAAGCCCGGTTCATCCGCAACCGGGCATTTTGCTATGAAATAATCATGGGACCAGAATCAATTTTCCCTTCGTCTTCCTGCCCTGCAGCATCCGGTGAACGTCAGGGGCGTCTGCGAGCGGATAGACTCCGCCGATGGTGAGCTTCAGTTTGCCTTTTTGCAAATAATCCAGCAGTTCATAAAGGCTTTGGGTGTACAGTTCTTTTTTCCTCATCATTTGCGGCAGGAAGAAGCCGATGACGGAGAGGTTTTGGCCCATGAGCGACGATGGATACAGTTTGGCCTGTTCTCCGCTTGCGACTCCGTAGATGACGAGCCTGCCGAATGGCGCCATGCAGGAGAGGGTTTTTCGGAAAACGTCGCCTCCCGCCATTTCGAGGGCAACATCGACGCCTTTGCCTTCTGTCAGCTGCAGCACTTCTTTTTCCCAGCCTTCTTTCGTATAATCGATGGCTTCGTCTGCGCCGAGTTCGAGTGCGGCCGCCCGTTTTTCTTCTGTGCTCGCTGTTGCGATCACTTTGCCTGCTCCGAACAGCTTGGCGAGCTGGACGGCAATCGAGCCGACTCCACCGGCCGCTGCGTGAATGAGGACCGATTCGCCTTGTTCAAGCCTGCCCATTGTTTTCAATACATGGTACGCGCTCAGCCCCTGCAGCGGCATGGCCACAGCATGGTGCAGGTCCACTCCGTCCGGTACCGGGATCAGTCCCCGCTCGTCGGCAACCGTATACTCTGCATAGCCTGTTGCCCTTGAGGTGCCAAGCAGGGTGACGATCTTGTCTCCCTTTTTAAAGCGATTTACCTCTGCACCGGTTTCGACAATTGTCCCGGCAACTTCAGCGCCCGGAACAAAGGGCAGAGGGGTATCGACCACATACTGTCCCTCTCTCCTTGCGGTATCAGCATAATTGACGCCGATTGCTTCGATCTTTATCAGTACTTCGCGCGCGTCCGGTGACGGGGTATCCAGGTCTACGAGCTTCATGACCTCCGGGCCGCCGTATTCTTTCAGCTGAATCGCTTTCATGATTTTCTCCTCACTTTCCCTGAAATTCCGGTTTTCGTTTTTCTTTAAATGCTGCAATCCCCTCCTGATGATCATCGGTCTCGATCATCATGGCCTGCGTCAGCCTTTCCTGCTCCAGAATATCTTCAAGACGGGAGCAGGAGGATTGTTCGATAATCCGCTTCATCTGCCCGAATGCCTGGAGCGGGCCTTGTGACAGCCTGAATGCGAAGGAGGATACTTCGTCCTTCAGCTGATCGATCGGCACGACCCGGTTTACGATGCCGTATGAATGGGCGGTACGGGCATCAATCGGCTCTGCTGTAAAAAACAGCTCCTTCGCCCGCTGTGCTCCAATCAGACGGGGCAGGAAGTAGAGGCCTCCACCGTCTGAGATCAGGCCGACCTGGGCGAAGCTCATCACAAATTTGCTGTCTTCGGCGGCCACGATAAAATCACAGGCGAGGGCAAGATTGAAGGCAGCCCCGGCCGCGAACCCATGGACGGCCGCAATAACCGGCTTGTTTAACCCCTTGATCGTCAAAATGCATTCATTCAGTTTCCCGAGATGCTCATAGATCTGCTGGCCGTTCACCTGACCCATCGTTTTCACATCGCCGCCTGCACTGAATGAGCGGCCGGAGCCGGAAAGAACGACCGCCTTTATTTCCTCACTAAGCTCCGCTTCCCTCAATGCTTCTGTCAGCCCGATGATCATTTCCGGACTGAAGGAATTCAGTGATTCCGGCCTGTTCAGTGTTAAATAAAGGACCGGTCCGTTTTGTTCTAAAAGCAAATGTTCCATTTTACATTCCTCCTGCTCATTATTTAATCAGCCAGCCGCCATCCACAAGCAGGTCGCTTCCTGTCATGTAGGATGCTTCAGGGGAAGCAGCGAACGCGATCACGTTTGCCACTTCCTCCGCACGGCCAATCCGTTTTAATGCGGTATTCCGCTCGATCGAAGCGATGAACTGGGGATTTTGCAGTCCATCTGCAGTAAGCGGTGTTTCAGCAAACCCGGGAGATACAGAGTTTACCCGGATGCCGTGAGGAGCGAGCTCCAGTGCAAGTGCTCTTGAAAAGTTAATCACTCCTGCTTTTGCTGCACTGTAGTGCGGGATGTGAGCACCGGCCTTATAGCCTGAGAGTGAAGCTACATTGACAATCGCTCTGTCACCGGGATCCTTGCTGCTCTCGACCATGACCGCTCCAAGGATCTTGCTTGCGAGAAACACACTCTTCAGATTCAGGGCCTGTACGTGATCCCAGTCAGCAGCCGGTGTATCCATGATTTTGGATTGGCGGGAGCCACCTGCATTGTTGATCAGAATATCAAGGGATGGATACTTTTGTGCGAAGTCCGCCAGTCTGTAAAGATCCTCTTCTTTTGTAACATCTGCTGAAAAGGGAACCGCGCTGTCCTTTAGTGTCTCTTCATTGATAAACTCCGCAGCCCTTTTCAGCTTTTCTTCATTCCTGCCCACGAGGATCACCTGTGCCCCGCCTTTTGCAAGCATGCACGCCGTCTCTTTTCCGATGCCGCTTCCTGCACCTGTAACGATGGCTGTTTTGCCGACAAACCGCATTTCTTAACGCCTCCCTTCAGCTGATTGTGTACGCTCCTTTTTCGAGCATCGCTTCTGCGATAGACCGGTTCCGTTCGACCCGGGTGCTGGTCCCGAGCTTCATGAAGCGGCGGGATACAGCCGTTAGGAGCAAATCCCTGCGGTCATCATGGATCAGCTGGCCGATCAGCTGTTTGGCGAGTTTTTCTCCTTCATACAACGCCTCTTCTGCTGCCGTCTCGCTTAATGCCGTCATCAGCTCAGACTTTTTTCCTCCTGCCTTCCATGCACGGAGAATCGCGGATTCTGCTGAAAACAGAGCGGAAGCAAGGTCAGACAGCTTCATCAAGGTTTCCTGCTCCTCCGCAAGTTTCCCGCCATACACCTCATAAGCCGCACCAAATGAAATCAGAAGCGTATTTCTTAAGACCTGCATGACCTGCCTGCCCCAATCCGCCTTCCCGGCCGGCTGCTCCGGTGTTTCCTGAATGGCTTGATAGGCACTCTTGACCAATGGTTCAAACTCTACTTCACCTTTTGATGCTTTCCTTAGAAAATGGACAGGCAGCAGCAGACGGTTGATTTCATTCGTTCCTTCAAAGATCCGGTTGATCCGGGAGTCTCTGTATACCTGCTCAATCGGGTATTCCTGAATAAACCCGGCACCTCCGTGAAGCTGAAGGGCTTCGTCCGCACAGTAGTCAAGCGTCTCTGACCCAAACACCTTGCAGATCGAGCATTCTGAGGCATATTCCATCATGTTTCTGGCGATCGCTTTATGGTCAGTGGATTCATACAGACTGCCGAGTGCATCCTCGAGCAGGCCGGCTGTCCGGTATTGAATGGACTCTGCAGCGAAAATCCGGGAAGCCATCAAGGCGAGCTTTTCCTTTACAGCCGGAAATTCCGCGATGCTGCGGGCGAATTGAACCCGGTTTTTTGTGAATTCCAGAGCCAGCTTCAACGCATGCTTGGAAGCACCCACACAAGCGGAGCCGAGATTAAAGCGGCCGAGATTCAGGACATTCAGGGCGATCACGTGGCCTTTACCCGGCTCACCAAGCAGGTTTTCCTTAGGGACCAGGCAATCCTCAAGCAGCACCGTTCTCGTTGAGGATCCTTTGATGCCCATTTTCTTTTCCTCCGGTCCGAGTGACAGGCCTGGAAAGTCTTTTTCAGCAATAAAAGCGGAAAAGTGCTCGCCGTCAATCTTGGCATAGATGATGAACGTGTCAGAAAAAGCGGCGTTTGTGATATAGAGCTTAGACCCGTTCAGGATATAGTGGGTGCCCTCTTCATTCAGGACGGCTGTCGTTTTCGCCGCTAGGGCGTCGGAGCCTGAAGCCGGCTCAGTAAGACAGTAGGCACCGATGTATTCACCGGACGCAAGCTTCGGCAAATAGCGCTGTTTCTGCTCTTCGGTTCCGAAATACGTGATCGGCAGTGTGGCGATGCACGTGTGATTGGAGTGGGCGACCCCGTAGCTCCCGGTTCTCCCGATCGCCTCCCCGACAATTCCTTTAGAGATCTTATCGAGTCCCAGTCCTCCGTACGCTTCCGGAATACTATGGGCGAGCAGGCCGAGCTCTCCCGCTTTGTGGAGCAGCTTGACCGTTGCATCAAAATCCTGTGCTTCGACGGCCTCTCTCTGCGGATCGGCTTCGCGCTCTGCAAAGGCCTTGGCAGTCTGCGCCATCATCTTATGCTCCGCGGTAAAATCCTCAGGTGTAAACAGTGCTTCCGGGCTTGCCTCTTCATAGATGAAGCTTGCACCCTTCACTTTTACAGCAGTCTGCATCTTACTCCCTCCCTCTCATTGATCCGTTTTCCATGACGGGAAAAACAGGATACAGTCCTGTCTGGCCCGCATAGGCGATTTCATCCTTGAATCCGTATTTTTCAAGCATCCTTCCAACTCTGGAACGGGCCAGAAGATCCAGTCCCTGATCTCTCCTGCTTTCGTATAAAAGACAGGCGGCAGCAGCTGCATCGGTTACCTCCCATGAAGCCTCTTTCATGAGCTCCGACACAAAGCATCCCGCGCCGTAAAAATCCTCCAGACAGAACTGGCCGGATGAGCCTGAGCAAATAAGCAAAATTGTTTCTTCGGAATGTACCGTCAAAAGATGGCGTGCTGCGGCTGTCACATTTAAGAGGCAGCCGGCATATACCGCTGCGGCCATCGCGGACTTGCGGATCGCCACTGTTCCGTTGGTAGTGGATAGAATGGCTGTTTTCCCTTTCACATGCTGCTTTAAGGACGACGGTCCCGGATCCAGAAACCCTTCGATCGTCCGGCCCTCATATTCTCCAATCAGGACATATGGTTTGTCTGAAAGCCTGGCTGCCGTTTCCTTCGCTTCCTCGCCATCCAGCACCGGAATCACTTCAGCGGCTCCATGCTGCAGGACACTTGTGATGGTCGTCGTAGCAAGCAGCACGTCCAGTACGACGGCGATTTTACCGGACATTTTCTCCGGAAGGATTTCCTCCTTCGTCATAAGTACATGGATCTTACCCATTCGGAATTTCTTTCGCTGCCGCATGCGCCTGCCTGATCAAGGTTTTCACAAAAGGGGCAAAACCCGCGAACCGTTCGTCTTTTGTCTGTCCCTTGTGATAGCGGTAATAGATCTGCTGGCAGATGACAGCCAGCTTAAAATAAGCAAACGCAAGGTAATAAGGAAAGGCAGAAACATCCCGCCCGCTCAAATCGGCGTATCTTTCGACAAACTGTTTTCTTGAATAAAAGCCGGGATGAACGGTGATCGATGGCTTTCCGAAGCCATACAGGAGCGGCTTCGGATCCGTGCTCTCCATCCAATAGCTCATCGCTGCTCCAAGGTCTGCGAGCGGGTCGCCGACCGTCGCCATTTCCCAATCAAAAAGGCCGGTCATCTCCTGCAGATCCTCCGAGAAAAGAGCATTGTTCAGCTTATAATCATAATGGATAACTGCAGGATCACCTGATTTGGGCAGCTGTTTCTCGAGCCATTCCGTCAGTTCTGCAACCTCTGCGATGTCGTCCGTTTTCGCCCGGTAATAACGGCCGATCCAGCCTTCCACCTGACGCTCCATAAACCCTTCCGGCCTGCTTATGCTGGTAAGCTCTGTCTTCTGATAAGGAATCGAATGAAGCTGTGCAAGCTTTCGGGCCATCAGCTCTGACAGCTGCCTCCCCCGCTCCTCTGTATGCTCCATTCCCGCTGGCAGCTCTGTATCCACCATCACGCCTTTCCTTCTTTCCATCAGGAAAAACGGACTGCCGGCAATAGCCGCGTCTTCCTCATAAAAATACGGTTTTGGAGCTTCAGGGAACAGCGGATGCAGTGTCTGCAGGATCGTGAACTCCCTTTTCATGTCATGGGCTTTCGGTGCTACCGGGCCGAGGGGAGGCCTTCTGAGCACCGCCTCCCACTCACCTGCCTTCAGCGCATAAGTAAGGTTGGAGGCTCCGGTTCCAAACTGCTGGATTTCAAGAGCACTCCCATCCGCTTCAGGAAATTTTTCATGGATATAGGCGGAGAGCTTTTTCGTATCCAGCTCTTCCCCTTCTCTAACCGGAATCGTATACGACATTGGCTTTTCCCCTTTCTTCAGGCAGGAACCAGATACTTTTCGAGTTCACTGCGGAGATGGTCCGGGATTTCTTCGCTCTTTTGCAGGTCAAAATTGAAATAGACGATGGCGGCTTTTCCCTGGGCGATGGTCCTTCCCGACTGAAGGTCCTTTACGGTATGGCTGAGATGAAAACTTTTCGTGCCGATTTTGGCAATTGCGGTATGGACGGAAAGCTCCTGATTAAAGTACGCCTGCTCCAGAAAATCACAGGACGCAGAAGCAAGAATAAACGGCCAGCTTTCTGCTGTCATCGGGCGGCCGAGCTTGCCGAAAAACTGGACCCGCGCCTCTTCCAGATAGATAAAATAACTTGTATTGTTTACATGGCCGAGTGCATCCGTTTCGCAAAACCGGACCCGGACCTGAACGGTCTCTTCCATCAGCTGTTCCTCCTTCAGCGGTGGGTGAATGCAGGCTTGCGTTTCTCTATAAACGCCTGCACACCTTCTTTGATGTCCTCGGTCTGGAAAACTTCCTCAAAAAGCTCTGCTTCTCTTTCCAGGCCCTGCTGCAGAGGAACCTGGGTTCCTTCGTCAACCGCCTGCTTGATGCGCGTTAACGCAGGCAGGGAAAACCTGCTGATCCGCTCTGCCAGCTTTACGCCCGCTTCCAGTCCTGTTCCTTTTGGAACCACTTCATTGACAAGGCCGATCGCTTTTGCTTTTTCCGCCTCGACCGGGTCACCGGTATACATCATCTGCTTTGCCTGTGCTTCGCCGATCAGTCTTGGAAGCCGCTGGGTACCGCCTCCGCCGGGGAACAGCCCAAGCTTGATCTCCGGCAGGCCAATCTGGATATGGTCTTCAGCGATCCGGATGTCACACGTTAAAGCCAGTTCGCAGCCTCCTCCGAAAGTCAGGCCGTTCAGCACCGCGATAGTCGGCTTCGGAAAATCATCCAGCTTGCTGAACAGGGCATGTGTTTTCATAAACTCGGATTTAATCCCCTGTTTGCCTATTAAATTCGGAAACTCTTTAATATCCGCTCCTGCCATAAAGGCTTTGTCTCCCGCACCTGTCAGCACCAGGCATACCGTTCCGCTGTCCTCTTTCAGTTCATCGAGGATCTCCTCGAGCTCCCTCATCACCGGCTGGCTCAAAACATTTAATGGCGGGTTGTCAAAGGTCAGGACCGCCACAGATCCCTTTTTTTCAAGTTTAATGAATGGTTTCATCCCTGCTTCACCTCATTTTTGGAATAGTCGTACCAGCCTTTTCCTGTCTTCCTTCCCAGGTGGCCCTGTTCCATTTTTTCCTCAATGCAGGCGAACGGCTTGTCCGCCGGATCACCGGTTTCCGCATACCGCTGCTGCATCACGTAATAGCCTACATCGATTCCGGAGAGGTCCATTAGCTCGAACGGGCCGATCGGGTGGTGGAGCGCTTTCCGGCAGATTGTATCGATGTCTTTAAAATCCGCGTAGCCATTTTCATAAAGGTAGACCGCTTCTTTTTGCAGTGCTCCCAAGATTCGGTTGGCTATGAATCCTGAAATCTCTTTTTTCAGGAGCACAGCGGTCCGATTGATTTTCTCGCAAACTTCCATCGTTTTTCTTGCTGTCTCTTCTGACGTTTTTTCACTCGTCACCACTTCCACACAGTCCATGATCAGCGCAGGGAAAAAGAAGTGCATGTTAACGACCTGGTCGGGTCTGTTTGTTGCTTCTGCAAGATAGGAGTTCATGATTGTTGATGAATTTGTAGCCAGAATCGCGTGAGGTGCCGCATATTCATCCAGCTGGGCAAACACCTGCTTTTTTACATCGAGCTTCTCCACTACCGCTTCAATGATAAAATCTGCTTTGCCCGCTGCCTCCTTTAGACCGGATGTGAACGTAAGTCTTGAAAATGCCTGCTTTGCTTCTTCTTCTGTCAGCTTATTTTTCTGCACCCGTTTATCAATCAGATTGTGAAGAGTGGACTCCGCCTTTGATAAAGCGGTTTCATTTACATCTTGCAAAATGGTTTCGTATCCTCCCAATGCGCACAGCATCGCAATTTGATGCCCCATCTGCCCCGCACCAACTACAGCAATGGTTTTGATTTCCATGATTTTCTCCCCCTTATTCTGCTTACTGACCGGTCGGTATGTCTGGTCTGAAGGAAGCCGTTACTGGCTTCCCTTCAGTCCCTCCAGCAGCAGCTTCATAAATATATCGGATACAGCACGGTCCGATTCCCTGCCTTCCGGATTGAACCAGAAATAGCTCCAGTTGGCCATCCCCAGCACCCCGAGAGCGACAATATCGACCGGCAGATCTTTCCTGAATTCCTGCTTCTCCATTCCTTCCACGAGAATGGCTTCGATCTGTTTGCGGAACTGCTCCCGCTTCTCTGCAATTTTGCTGAAATGAGGCTCACTCAAATTTCTCATTTCCCGAAAATATACTTTTGCGCTCAAGCCTTCCTTTTCAATATCATGGATCAGCAGGAAAATGACATCATACAGCTTTTCCCTGCTGCTCCGGTTCCCATCATTAAGGATGGCTTTCTGCTTCTCAAGCAAAGCATCAATATAGCTCAAGTGGATATCCATCAGCAGCTGCTCTTTGCTCGTAAAATAGTAATAAAAGGTCCCTTTTGTCACATCAAGGGCGTTGACAATATCCTGTATGGAGGTTTCTTTAAATCCTTTTTCTGCAAAAAGCTGGATGCTTATCTGTCTGATCTGTTCTTTCATGCGTATGTCCTCTCCATCATGCCGGTTTTGGACTCATTATAGCATTAGCCGGCGCATACATCTCAGAGGGTCTTTGCTGCCTCTTCTCTTAAAGCACGCCTGAGGATTTTCCCTACATTGGTTTTCGGCAGCTCCGTGCGGAACTCCACTTCCCTCGGAACCTTAAAGGCTGCCATCTGCTCCCTGCAGTAGCTGATGATCTCTTCTGCTGAAGGAGTCTTACCTTCTTTGCAGACAATGATCGCTTTTACTGTCTCTCCCCGGTATGGATCCGGCACGCCAATCACGACAGCCTCCATCACAGCGGGATGCTCATACAGAACCTCTTCCACATCGCGCGGGTAAACGTTATAGCCGCTCGCGATAATGAGGTCCTTTTTCCGGTCGGAAATATAGAGATAGCCGTCTTCATCCATCCTCGCCAGATCTCCGGTAAACAGCCATCCGTCCCGAAGAGCAGCAGCCGTTTCCTCCTGCATGTTCCAGTACCCTTTCATGATCTGCGGGCCGCTGATGATAACCTCTCCCAGCTCTCCCCGCGGAAGCTCTTCTGTTCCGGTCGCCACATCCACGATTTTATAGGCTGTATCCGGAAAACCGATTCCGACGCTTCCAGGCTTTCTCTCACCAAAGGTCGGATTGCAGTGTGTGCACGGTGATGCCTCCGACAGCCCGTAGCCTTCCAGAATTTTCGCCCCGGTTTTCCGCTCAAATTCCTTCAGAAGCTCGACAGGCATCGGCGCGCTCCCGCTGTTGCAGATCCGGATGCTGTCCAGGCCGTATTCCTCCGCTTTCGGATGGTTTGTCAAGGCAACATACATCGTCGGAACTCCCGGAAAAACGGTCGGCTGCTCCTCTTTGATCGTCTGCAGCACTTCCTCCAGCTCAAACCTCGGGAGAAGAACCATGCAGTTTGCGGTAAGCACCGACAAATTCATACACGAAGTCATCCCAAACACATGGAAAAACGGAATGACCGACAAGCATTTTTCTTCGCCGATCTGCAAATCGTCCTTGAAGAATTCATGAGATTGATAGGCGTTCGCGACCAGATTCCTGTGCGTCAGCATCGCACCCTTGGAACGGCCCGTCGTCCCGCCCGTATACTGCAGCACAGCAAGATCATGCTCAGGGTCGATGTCCACAGGCTCAGGCGGCGCCTTCGCTCCCGAAAGGAACGATTCAAAGCTCTCATCAGCCCCCTCCGGTTTGTCCGTGACACCAGGGGTCAGACTGATCGTAACAATCTGTTTGAGGTTCGTTTCTGCCTTCACCGCCGCAGCCTTCGGGTACAGCATATCGTATACAATAAGGGTCTCCGCCCCGGAATCGGTTAAAATATGGGCGAGCTCCCGCTCCATCAGCATCGGATTAACCTGGGTCACAATCGCCCCGGCAGTCAAAGCTCCATAATAGGAAATCACGTAATGAGGACAGTTCGGAAGCATAATCGCCACCCGGTCCCCCTTCCGGACCCCCTTCGCCTGCAGCGCAGCCGCAAACGCATCAGCCATGCCGGCCACTTCCTGGTAACTGAAGATCCGCTTATAAAAGGAGATAGCCGGACGGCTTCCAAACTGCTCCGCCGTCGAACGAAGCATGCGGTGAACCGGAATATCAGGAATTGCAGCATCATGACGAATGGATTCAGGGTAACTCGCCAGCCATTGACTCTTCTTTTCCATTATTTTTCCCTCCATCGGAAATCGATTGGTATTCCGCTGTCCAGTCAGGGATGTATGTGAGTGTTCTGGGATGCAATTGATGTGATGATCAGCATCGCGCTCATTTTGGGTGATGTCCGGCATTCTTATCCGGCATCGCACTCTTTTCGGGTGATGTCCGGCATTCTTGTCCGACATCACGATCTTTTTCGGGCAATGTCCGGCATTCTTGTCCGGCATCGCACTCTTCTTGGGCGATGTCCGGCATTCTTGTCCGGCATCACGCCCTTTTTGGGTGATGCCGGGCATTGTTGATCGGCATCACACTCTGTTTTGGGTGATGTACGGTATAGGCATCACCCGCTACATCGTAACCTGCGGAGCCTTCCTATAAAACATGTGTCCCTCCATCAACAACTAATACGTCGCCTGTAACATAATCGGAAGCGCGGGAGGCGAGGAAGACGGCTGCGCCTTTTAGATCCTGGTCCGAGCCGAACCGGCCGAGCGGGGTGCCGCGCAGCAGTTCTTCTCTTCCCCTCTCGATGATGACTTTGGACATCTTTGTTGGGAAAAAGCCCGGTGCGATGGCATTCACATTGATCCCATACTGTCCCCATTTTGCGGCGAGGTCTTTCGTGAATGTGATGACCGCGCCTTTGCTCGTGTTGTAGCCGATTGTATCCATGTACTCGGAGTTTGCACCGCCAAGACCGGCTACTGAGGAAATATTGATGATCTTGCCGCTTTTTTGGCGGATCATATGGCGCCCCGCTTCCTGGGACATGAGGAACGTGCCGGTGACATTGACATCGATCACTTTTTTCCATGCTTCAAGCGGCATGTCTTCAGCAGGGGCGCCCCATGTCGCACCGCTGTTGTTGACGAGAATATCGATCGCCCCGAATTGTTCGTATACGAGTTCAACGGTTTTTTTGACATCCTCCTGTGAAGTGATGTCACACTCCAAAGCCATAGTCCGGACACCGGTCTCACTTTCAAGACGTGATGCGGTTTGCTCACAGGCTTCCTTTTTCCTTGAACAGAGCACCACATTTGCCCCAGCTTCGGCGAGTCCTTCCGCTATCTGCTCTCCAAGGCCTCTTCCTCCGCCTGTGACAATCGCAGTCTTGCCTTTTAAGTAAAATAATTCATTGACATGCATAGGATCACCTCAAACGGTCTGCAAAGAGACATCGTATTTTTTCAGCTCTAATCTGGCAAGCTGGGCTTTATGAACTTCATCCGGACCATCAGCGAGCCTTAAAGTCCTCGCATTTGCCCACTGTGCGGCAAGCGGAACATCTTCACTCACACCTGCTGCACCGAAAGCCTGAATGGCTCTGTCAATGACCCGCAGTGCCATGTTTGGAGCTGTAACTTTAATCATCGCGATTTCCGCTTTTGCTACCTTGTTTCCGACAGTGTCCATCATATAAGCAGCCTTAAGCGTCAAAAGTCTGGCCTGCTCGATGTCGATGCGGGATTCAGCGATCCAGTCCTGGACGACTCCCTGTCTGGAGAGCGGTTTTCCAAATGCCTCACGGGTTTGAACACGCTTACATAATTCCTCAAGAGCTCGTTCTGCTGCCCCAATCAGCCTCATGCAATGGTGAATCCTGCCGGGACCGAGTCTTCCCTGAGCGATCGCAAAGCCCTTTCCTTCTCCCCAAATCATATTGGCAGCCGGCACCCTTACATCGGTAAACGAAATTTCCGCATGGCCATGCGGGGCATGATCATATCCGAAGACAGGAAGTGTCCGCTCGATTTTCACTCCCGGTGCATCAAGAGGGACAAGAATCATCGACTGCTGCTCATATTTCGGCGCTTCCGGATCGTTTTTGCCCATGACAATCGCAATTTTGCAGCGCGGATCTCCGGCTCCTGAAGACCACCATTTCCGCCCGTTCACGACATACTCATCCCCATCCCGGATGATGCTGCACGAAATATTCGTTGCATCCGAGGAGGCTGCATCCGGCTCTGTCATCGAAAAGCAGGACCGGATCTCACCGGCAAGCAGGGGCTCGAGCCACTGTTTTTTTTGCTCTTCTGTTCCATAGCGGACGAGCACCTCCATATTGCCCGTATCCGGAGCCCCGCAATTGAACACCTCAGGGGCTATAAGTGAACGGCCCATGATTTCACAGAGAGGCGCATACTCGAGATTTGTCAGTCCCGCCCCGTGCTCACTTTCCGGCAGAAAAAGATTCCACAAGCCCTCTTTCTTCGCCTTTTCCTTTAAGGTCTCCATAATTTCCGGAACAGCCGACCAGCGGGATTCATTTCGATTTAACTGCTCTTCATACAGCTTTTCATTCGGGTACACATGCTCCTTCATAAAAGAATGGAGCTGTTTCTGCAATCCCTGGACCTTTTCAGAATAGGAAAAATTCAAATCCGCTGCCTCCTTTTCAAAACTTACTAACCGGTTGGTATGTAGCTGACTCTATCATATACTAAGTATTCAGAATTGTTCAACCTGTCTTTGAAGTTTTTTGGCAGTTTATGCAGTTGGCAGGAGGCTCTTATATGCTGAAGGAGCTAGATTCATTGCCTTTTATACTAGATTATAAAGAAGGGGGGTAGAATTTGCAGGAAAAGAAACCGATCTGTAAAATAGTGGTATGAAAAAAATAAACGGAGGCAGAACGATGAATTTTTCACTTGAGAACCTTGAAGAAGCATCTATGAATTTTGATTTAGAGCATGTCGCTTCCTTCCTGGAGCGAATCGTCCTTTATATTGATGAGGGATTCTCCGGGCCGGAGATTAAAGAAATTCAAAACAAAATAGAGGGAATGGAACATGAGGAAGAACTGGAAGCAGGCAGCTTTGATATTGTCTACCAAAGGCAAAAGACAAAGCTGATGATCAGCGTTTTCATGGACAGTCCAGGATCACCGGATCTTTATATCTACACTGACCCTGAGTTAGCCGGACAAATTGAAGAAGAGATGAGCAGGTTTGCGGACGAGATGGAAGAGGGATACTGAATGCATTCTGTATTTCCTGTAACGATAAACTTGTCACCATTTTGCGGGATGGTGGTTATTTTTAGTCCGATTATGGCGATGGGAACTTTCGACCAAATGATCTGCCATAAGTCCAAACTAATGGAGATATAGGAATGGAAAAAACTCAAGTAATGGTCAATTTCAGCTTATATGGCGATGTGTTCCCTTTGGATTATGTAACAGATAAACTTGGTTTACAACCTACTCATTCCTATAATAAAGGTGATTTAATACCTAATTACTCAACTGCACTCTATAAAAAAGAAACAAGCTGGGATTTAGAAACAGGGTACGAAGAATCGCTGAACACAGAGATCCAACTACAAAGAATTTTGAAATCTCTGCTAAATAAATCTTCCAGCATTATAGAATTGAAAAATATGTACTCCCTTGATTGCAAATTCTCGATTGTGATTATAGTAGAGGAAGGAGAAACACCTGCTTTTTATCTATCTAAAGAATTTATTAAGTTTGCTTCACTCATTGAAGCGGAGATAGACATTGATCTGTACGCTAACCCTTACGAAAGTAATTATTAACTGAACAGGTCCTACTAAGAATATTAGTCTTGCAGATTTCCTGTTATCTTCATCTCAGTTCTTTATGAATTGTTACTAATTAGTCTTGGTTTTTCAAAAAGGCTATTTTTGCTAAGTTTGCTGCTTATGGCAGGGAAAGAACCATTAGTTATATAATCTTAGTTGTTTTGATAGTTCTTCCCCTTTTCCTTGAACTCCAAGGCGTTTTTGTAAAGAAATTGGTAGAATACAAGTAATTTTTTCTAAGTCTTCAATAGTAATCTCATTCTGATTGGTATCGCCCGAAACCTCTTCCCCAATCATAGCTAATTCAAATGGTGAATGGTTATAAATGATTTCTGCTATTCTTAGAAACATATCTTCTATTTTAGTCAACCAGGGATTGAGTTCTTTAGTTAGCGGATATTCATAAGGGTAAAACAGTTCAAGTGATGCTTGAGGTATGGATAGATCTAACCAATCTGATTCACCCTCAATTCTAATTAGGGAAATTAAACATGGCAAAGTAGTTCCATCAGTCAAATTCAAGGTTCCATAAAATTGGTCTGCACTTTCATCATCCATGATTATAGGTAATGAAATAGAATTGGATTGGAAATCCTGCCGTTCTTTCCAAAGTCCATTGAAGAATTTGATAGTATGTAAGGCTATAAGTGCATCATTCACTCTTTTATTATCTCCAACAGGATGGAACTCAATACGAAGTTCATAAAACCCGCCAATCCAATTATTCGAATTCGTGAATTCACTGTAATTCAATATTTTCACCTCCATATTTAGTAGTACTTTAAGAGTTCCACCGAAGTGTAATTAGATTTTTGGCAAGTTGAAGTAAGCATTTGTTCTACCTTTATTTCAAACGACATATGCTTGTTTATTTCAAGCCAGCGAAACACCCAAATAAAGTTCAATCTTTAAATTTAATCATTCGTTATAGTCAACTGTTCTCCAATGAAGTCTTTCAATTCTTGCTTTATTTCTTCAGATGATTCATCAAGCAGGTCCCCTGCAATTTTATTTCCAGGGATCTTTTTTGAAACTGGCACACCTAAAAAATGACGTTCACATTCCCAGATTTTAATGATCTGCAGATCAGTAAGTTCGCAGTTTTCATCATATATTCCAATTGATATAGAGGAACTGTATCCAGGATGAAAAGGGTCATTGCCAAGTCTTTCAAATTCGGCATCAAGATCTAAACCCTTCTTTTTAAACACAGGTTTATTCTCGTTTACCAGCTTTTCAATTAAGCTTTTTAATGCTGCTTCGGTATTTTTGATCTTTTCTTTTAAATCAGAAGTGAACTCTTTTTCTTTGTATTTCATTTAAAATCCCCGCTGTTTTTGTAATTATTTCCTTGTCTATTATTCTGCTATTAATTAAGATTATTTTCAATAAAAAATCTTTGTGTGCTTTAGGCCGCTGCTCCTCTAACCTTTTTCCAGCAGCATATAAACATAAATGGAAGCCCCGCAGAGAGCTCCTGCCTTCAAAGTTTTCTCAGGAGGAAATGAGAAAACTTGTCCCTAAATAATGAAAACCTTGAAAGGCAGCGCCAATCAAGGTTGTTGATGACTATTCAATTTTTCAATAAACAGTCCCATATCGCTTATCTCTGGAATGAAGGGATCAAAGTATTTAGAACTGTGAACTCCCATAAAATAATCGTATCCGATAAATACTTTTAGCTTTCGCAACCTAATTTACATACCAAATCAGTAAGTTTTCCAAATTGTGGAATTTATGGGTAAGTTATAAAGTAATTTCCTTCCTTAACTCCTTCATGTCCTATTATTTTATTTATGGACAATTAAAATGGAATTTATCCTATTTGTTTTTTCACATCCAGATAGTACATACTCTATTTTATCCTCATCTTCTTTAGAATCAATTGTTTTACAGGAAGTAGTGTCGACCTGTTGAGTACCAAATTCATCCCTTGTCCTATCAATGGTTGAAATGATTTTTTTTCCGTCATATTCTAGGTCGTGCAAAATTGGGTCACCTTCATTTGTATATCTAACGACTCTAATTTTTTCTTTATTATCTTTACCTGTGTTTAGGTTATTTATAAACTGTATAAATTTATTATAATTAGTAACCTCGCCATGTGAATCAACTACATCTTCATCAGATGGATTATATTCACCACAACCACTTAAAAGAAGTGAAGACAAAATAATACCTATTAATAATGTCCAAGTATTTTTCATTAGCTGGTCTCCTTTTTATGAATTTAGTGTATAAGTTAATGGATACGTAAATCAGAAGACCAATAATAATATTTGAATGAAATTCCAGTAAAATTACCTTCACATCCTTTACGAATTTAATGCCCTTATTACGGATTAGGAACCCCTTACTATAATTTTATTAAAAGTCCCCTTATTTGCTTTCATATATGAAACAACTTACCCATTCCAGTTTCTGCATATAATAAGATAATAAATCATGTCAATCAGGTTTTGTTAGATCAATTAGCTTTATTCCCAGAATTTTCACTCGCAATGCCTGTAAATTAGTCATCCAATTAACAGGCTGTCGCGACCCATGCTTATCAATTATGGCTTTGGTTTCGAAGGGCTAAAAGACACATGCTTCGGTTTATAATACAGGGCAATCAGATAATACATCCCTGTTTCATTATCATACTGATAGCCTGCATACCGGTAAGGATTGTCCTTTACCGAATCCTGCTCTGCTTCTTTCAGTACATTTCCCCATGCATCATATTGAGGAAGCCACCACATTACTTTGAGCATCGGTTAAGGTAATGATGTCCCAGCGTGCATTGTAGTTATAGAGTATTAGCTACCAATTGTGACCGAAAGTTTTTAATTTAAATCCAAAAATAAGCGGGTGAGAAAACTGAAGTATTTTTTTATTATTTCATCATTATTATTTCTATTGACTGGATGTAATAGCGATGAATCACTAGACATCTCAAAAAAATTCTATAAACCAAGTGCCGATCGGACACTGATAGGAGTAGTTTATAAAGGAAAAGAGGGCACCTGGTTAATTGAAGATGCAAACGAAGTTAATTTGGAAGGGACCGATTTAGAAAAAATAAGAAAAGAGTTCCCAAAAGTAGTTGGAATCAGTAATGGGATCAAGGGGGTTCAATCAGGAGATATGATAAAAATCTGGTATGATTTTATCCGAGAGTCCAATCCCCCAAAAACCAAAGTATTAAAATATCAAATTTATTGCAGAAAAGGGGAAAAAGGAGGTTGTATTAAATAATTTTTTGTTAGTGTCAGGTATTTTTTATACTTATTTGGAGTTGTGTCAGGTAATAAAGCAGGATAAGATAACACAATATTATAATGATCCAGTAGAAGGGCTAGTACATGCTATGCCTCGTTAGTCTTTAAAGAAATTCAATATAAAACGATCAAGGAAAGCCT
Source organism: Metabacillus mangrovi (assembly GCF_009711125.1). Classification (GTDB taxonomy): domain Bacteria; phylum Bacillota; class Bacilli; order Bacillales; family Bacillaceae; genus Metabacillus_B; species Metabacillus_B mangrovi. Next base: position 24,109 of record NZ_WMIB01000027.1, read on the forward strand.
GAGGAAGTGTTTGATCCTTGAAATTCAAACCAATCCACGATAATACCGTTTCATCAAGTGAACGCCAGGAATACAATTCCGGCCATAACCTCTTTTTGACTTCCTCATTCTGAAAACCTATGATGGAAATCCCACATTCCCGATCTCCCCAAATTCCCCATAGCCTGGAGGGAGATAGCCAAACGATGGTAAAAGAATTGTATAATACTGCGTCTGCAGGACTTTCTTTCGGGCCCGACTCCAGTGCTGTTGTATAATCAGCAACTGGCAGCTCTACCGGTATTTTGAGCCAGTTATAGTAATGAAACTCTCTATAAAAATAGGTTATTGGTTCTGGATCTAAAACTGCCATAAGGACAAAAGGATCCTTTGTCATGTCTGCTGTTTTTCGGATAAATTTCCAAAACTCATCGCTCATGCACCAGTCAAATTCTTCAAACATAAAAGAACTGAATGGTGTTTTAAAAACTTGATCAGGCAAATTATGTTCTGTAATAAAGACATCGTTAACTGCTCTTTTATATTGTAAGAACTCTTTTTCTTCCTTTATGTAAAATGAGTTAAGGTCCATTTATTTCCCCTCCTAAACTTATTTTTGGATGTTAAAATGAATTTCGAAATATTCAACTGGACATAATGCCATTTTCATTCATTTGGCTGGGTCTCTGTTCTGTTACTTTATAGGCTCTTTACCCGTTATTTTGCCGTCTTCAAATGTCCAGACTCGATTCATTTCTTTATTTATTTCCTCTTTAAGTGCGTATTCAGAGAACCATTCTCCCCAATGCCATATGGAATTAATTAGCATTAACAGTTTCTATTTTGTTATGTCTGGATTATTCATCAAAACATTTTCTCGGACATGTTTTAGTTTGAATTTAGTATATAAATTAATGAATCCGTAGATCAGAACACCAATAATAATGATTAAATATAGCCATTTTTTCAGTAAATTCACCTTCACACCTTTACGACTTTACTGCCCTTATTACGGATTAGAATCGCTTACTATAACTCTGTTAAAAGTCCCCTTATTTGCTTTCGTGTATAAAACAACTTCGTCATTATTTACCCATTCCAATTTTTTCATAAAATAAGATAAATCATGTAAATCAGGTTTTGTTATAGCAATTTGGGTTCTTTTCAGAATTTCTTTTTTAGTGTTTTCCACAACCAATTCTACTGAAAATGCATTGAGATCTAAATTTACAACTGGATAAGCCTTAGCTTTTCGATTTGGAGAACGTTTGCCCTTCCAGGGCCTAAAAGTATGAATCAGCTGTTTCTCATACATTTTCTCAATCGTTGCATTGATAGCATTTTGATTCCATCCTTTTAATTTAGATAAGTAGAGCATCCCCTCTTTTACTGCCTCAGTCATTAATTGCTTTTTGTTAACTGAAGCGGAACACTTGTATTTCTCTTGATCAAAAGGAAGTTCAACGTCATAACTTTTCTTAGGGACTAAGAAATTGTACCCGTCCTGTTCTTCTCGAACCAATCGCAACTCTGAAAAATCTCCGCAATGAAAGAAAACCATCTCACAGTTTTGCGTCTCAAATTTTTTTCCTAGTTCCCAAATAAACATCTCCGTGACACATATACTTTCAGAATTAAAGTTTGTTGTGTTTCTTTCATCGTATAGCTGAATTTCTTTCAAGAACATCGTTTATCTCTCACTTTTATCCAGATTTTATACTCAAAATCCCTTTGTTACTATATTAATACCTTTCAAATAAATCTTTCGGTCTCCATTTTAAACTTACGATATCACCAATCATGAGCCAAAAATACTGCCACTCCAGATTTAAGAGATTGGTTTTGCATAAATATAGAATAAGATAAAACTTACTTTTTATGGTAATATATATACTGCAGCTATTCAACAAAATTTGTATTTCTGTTGATCGTTTATATTTCATTTTCTCTATCAGGCTTCTTAACAATGTGACAAAGAACCTGTCCTACTGTCCCTCCTCATCCCTTATAACGTTAAAGGCAATGCTAATCAAGATTCTTAATTTATTAGTCAATTTTTTCGACAAACAGTCCCATAGCGCTTATTTCGGGAATAATTGAATCCAGTCGTCTTGAACTATTAACTCCCATTAAATAATCGTATCCAATAAATATTTTTAGCTTTCTCGGATAAAATATATCAACCCCAATATCTTCTCTTAACTGTAGCCTGCATAAATTTTCTACTTCATGAAAATCCGCCTGACTTTTATTAAAATTTGAAATAGAAATCAAGTAAACTTTCTGAATACAACTGGGAATAGGGTTTTATCAAATTTATAAATTCTTCATTTGAGAATGAATGACACAAATTTGTTACATTTAAACTAGTAAGTGAATGAAATTTAATTATTAGTTTCACTGCATTAACATACTTATCCTCAACACTTATATACTTTTCATCAGTTAGAACTATTCCATCGAAGCATTTTCCAATATCACTGATTGCAGTCCACTCATTTTTTTGATAACTTCCATCCTCATCCCTGAACAAAGGGTTATACTTAGAGATTCTGTACTTGTGCATAATTAATCACCCACTCTTTTAAGTTTTGAATTATATGTGCCCATCCTAGTACTTTTATATTTATAGCTGTCGGGGATTTGGCCATCTTCCAAACTCCTCCATTGTGAGGTGGTAAACCATTGGCACTTCCTATATCTTGGCTAGCTGTCCGGTTTCCGTTGAGGTCATAGCTAAGCGCTTCTGAGCCGAAACGGGTCAGCTGGTTGGCCAGGTTGTACTGGGCATCGACTGTTGTGGTTTATCCGCCACTTGTATCTTTGGTAGAGATGCGGTTCCCGAATCCGTCATAGCTGTACTCTTTGACCGTTCCATTCGAGTAGGTTTCCTTCGTCAGCTGATCGAGTTCATCGTATTGATACTGTACATTGGACCCGTTGCCGGAAACAATTTTCGTCCGCATTGGCGTCAAAGGCATTACTTAAATTTCGTCGTGTAGACTAAAGTTCATTTGTTCTACTTGTAAAAAAGACGGAAGACTACGTTGTAGCCATCCGTCTTAGTTTTATTACCCGATGAATATGCCATAGATAGTTAACTCAAATTCTTTATAGTCAACATCGCAAATTTCGGCAGGAAAGAAATCCTTATTACTTACACTGTCGTTAAATCTGTCTATTGAAAACTCGATTATATCCGAATCTAGTTCTAATATAATTTCCCCTTCATTATAAGTTAACTCCGAGGGATCCCCTTGATTTGTTACTATAAATACATGAATCGGCTTGTAATCTTCTAAATAGCTATTACTAATCTGAATACCTGCTTTTCCTTTATCAAGAGACTTCTCAAACATTTCTTTTAATTTTACAGCACCTGTAAAATTAAATTCTAGTTTAAGGGCATCTTCATCATCCCTATATATTCTAATCACTTTATCCCCCCTCTACCTCAATCTAATATGAACATTTTTAGTTACTTCTAATTTCTTATTCAAAAACTCAAAATGGACGTGCGGTCCTATATTCCCATGTTTTCCTTTAATATCATTGGATTTAGCTCTGAACTGCCTTGAACCAGCTCTATTCTCTCCACTTACCAGGTGAAACTTCAATATAGTCATTCCCTAAAAATTTACGCTTTTCTTTTCCTAAACTGTTGACAGAAATAGTCCATCAGTATATAACTCCCACATTTCTTCATAGTACACAACTCTTTTCACAAAACACTCATACCTTTTGTCTGGTGATAATTTATTACTGCATCGAATTCTGCTTTGTGCAATTCATCACCCCTATTCTGGAGACCTTCCTTGTATCTGACTATTTATTTGAAAGAAGTGCATAATTTAACATTCACTTTTTAACTATCTCTATTTCTCAGGCTTATACACAATTAAGTCTATGGTATTGCTTTCATCAGATGTCTTAAGGTTTTCAAAATGGTCATGGTACCCACTGTCTTTTGTCTCATAATAGGTAACCGCTATCAGATATTTGCCTAATTCTCTAAAGGCCTTCTCACTTCCTTTTAAATGAAGTTCAAGTTTTCCATTACTAACAAATTCATCTTTCTCAAAGTCGAAACTTTCTCCTTCAAAGACATCAATAGTAATTTCACTTAAACACTCTGGATCTTTTACTCCTCCCTCAAAAATACCTTCTTCCTCGTTTTGCTTACCTTCCAAAAACTCTAGTTTTAAGCTAATCTCTTTGCTAACAGATTTCATATTGTATCACCTTGCCCTTTCTAACATTTCAAAGGCTTTTTTAACCCACTTTTGTATGTCCTTATTTTTTCTTATAGATTTTTCTAATTTATTTATACCACTTGGACTGTTTAGATATATCTTTTGTTTTCCACCAGAACCTTTTATCTGTATATGAACATTACCTGTACTTCCTCCTGTTGGATACTCGACATCAACTCTAACCTGTCTTTTATTTATCGTTGTATTTCCTATTGTTTTAGAAGTACCACCTGTAAAACCTTTACTCTTACTTTTATTATAACTCGCTCCTCCACTCTTAGGCTTTGAAGGGCCCTGAATGGGACCCCTCCGCCTAAGGGTCCCCCATCTTGGTGTTTAGCCGCCCAGCCATAAGGGTCAACCATTATCACAGGGTTGTTATTGGCATAATTGTACCCATTTTGAGTAAGCAGATCGTTATCATCCCCGGGATATGGGTCCAAGGCTAAAAAGACACCATGCTTAGGCTCATAGTACCGAGCAATCAGATAATACATGCCTGTTTCTTTATCGTACTGATACCCTGCATACCGGTAAGGGTTGTCCTTTACTGAATCTTGTTCTACTTCTTTCAGTACTTTTCCCCATGCATCGTACTCGTTGGATGCCACAATATTACTCTGGGCGTCTGTTAACGCGATGACGTCCCCGCGTGCATTGTAGTGATAAAAGTATTGGCTTGACCCTTTTTTCATTGAAAGCAGCTGGCCGCCTTCTGAATAGGTGTAGGAACGGACGACCTGGTTGCTGCCATTTGTCTCGTAGAGAACGTTCAGGCTGTCCCCATCGTAAAAATAGTTGGTGACGATTCCATTCACCTTTTTCTGGATACGTTTGCCGTCTTCGTTATATTTGTACGGGGCAAACGGTTGGGATTCGCCTTTTTTCGTGACGGCGGTCAGCTGATCGCGGCTGTTCCAGATGTACTGGTATCGGCTATCCTGGGTTCGGTTTCCGTTGAGGTCATAGCTGTACTCTTTGACCGTTCAATTTGAATAGGTTTCCTTCGTCAGCTGATTGAGTTCATAAAACAGAAAAAAAGACCAGTAGTTAAACTGGCCTTCTTTTAAAGAAATTTATTTATAGTTCCTTTTTAATACATCTATATTTTGATCATACTCACCCCTGATCCATTTATCTTGAATTAACTCTAAAACATCCTGATTAAGTTTTTCCCAGCCTCCAAAATACTCATTGCTAAAGTCATTATTTAAAATACATATATCCCATGTTCTTTCAGCCCAAATTCCCCAACTAGCAGAATCAGAAAACCAAATAATTTGTTCTGGTTCTACATTTAACGAATGATTATCCATTATGCTCAAATAATTTTTTTTGTGGGTTGTAACAGGAATAGATATAATATTTTTCTCTCCTTTCCAGGTTCTCCTTACTCTGGAAATATCTGAGACATATATAGCTTGATCGTTATTTTTTTTTGCTAAATATTGCAATAATGGCCACATTTCATTATCTAACATAGAATAAAATTCATTAAAAAGTAATACTTTTGGTTCTTTAAAAACTTGTTCTGGTAAAGAACTTTTTAGCCAAAAAATATAATTTAAGGATGCCATTTTATTTATCATGTCTATTATTCGCCTCTTTACCTTCTAAATCTTATTTTGACTTTTGCTTTTTTGCTCTCACTTTAAAAAAACTCAGCAGTTGCTCCACATAATTTTGCTTTCGCTTAAGACCGATGTTCCGTCCTGCAGACCGACGTGGATTTGCTCAACTAGCCCTGTCGAATCGTATTGGAAGGACGCCCCGGCTTCGTTTCCTGTAATAAAAGTCGCAACGTTTCCTTGCTCGTCATAGTCGAAACGGTAGGTGCTGGCGCCGTCCTATTAGCTTTATTTCAATAGAACAACAGTGAAAGAGGCTTTGAAAAGATTTTTCTCTACAAAGCCTTTAAAATTGCGATCTTTCAATAACTTGGTTTCTCCAACCTTACTTTTTCCCTTCTTATGGATTTCACGTGAAAATTACAAGCAAATAAAAAATGCCGTAAAGAAAAACAACGAAGTGAATGAGTAACAATGGTACGGATATTATCTTCCAAGTAAGATTTCCTAAACTAAAAGATTTATAGGATAAATAGAGGCCACACATAGGGAAAAGTATTAAAAAAAAGATGTAAAATCTGGACAACATCATCCAATAAAAATACGCATATATAATCAAAACAAGTAGCGCTGCAGCACCCCCGAAAAGGTAGGATTTATTTTTGTCTGAAAATCTATCCAAAATATAGCACCTGCCTTTTTCTGTTCCAAGATAGTTATATAAAGGCTAATGGCCATTTTTCAATGGAACTATTTACGGTTACTCGAAACATTCCATTTTCGACAGTTTATCGGTTTCAATCGCATAGGTTCAAGTTTGCATCATTAAAAAGAGAGTTTGCTCTTAAAACAGGCCCCCTCTTTGATACGATTATTCAGTTCTAACAGGGATTTATTCTTTTGCTGTATAAGTCCATGCTTCTGCAAACCATTACCTTTTATACCTACCATTCTCTCCATTCTTCAGTTATGTCATCCTCTATTTTCAATCCACACATTTGTGCTGCTTCGAGAATGAACTCACATAATTCTTCTCTTTCCATCGTTTCAATAAAATAATCGTATTCTTCATTGAGCTCATTAAATTTCAGCACGACTTTTTTGACCGATGCCGTTATCTCTGCTTCGTTTCCAATTTTAAGCTTCTCTAATTCCTGTAAATATTGATCCAGGGCTTTTTCTGATGCGACTATATTTTCTTCTGTAAATAGATCGTCATCCTCATCCATTCTTTCTTTCCATTCCTCAGTCGGTTTATTCTTCTTTAACTCTGCTAAAGTCATGTTTGTGTCCCCCTTTATAAAGTTTTCATTCATTTGAAATCCTTTTTTACGATGGCTGTAATGTTTTTTATCAGTAAAATACAACTTATCTATTCCTTTACAATAGCTGATATCGCCATCTATGATGTTTGTCTCTTCGAAATCAAGAAAGTTTAGGTTTGGCAAATTTTTTATAAAGGCTAAAGACTTAATGTTGCCGCATGTTAAAAATTGAAGACTTGTTAAATTTACTAAAGAACCCACAGGTGTGTAATCCTCTATAGTTTTACAATTTTCTAGATATAACTCTTTTAGAGACTTACCTAGTGCCTTCAACGAAGAGATATCTTTTAGTTGTCTCATATAATATAGTTCGAGCTTATTTAGGTATTTCATCCTGTCAATTAGATCAGCAATTGAAGACTGGGTTAACTTTAATTCTTTCAGATTTACAATCTCCCCTAATTCCTGCAAAGACTTAGAACGAGGTTTATACCCCCATATTTCCATTTTGGATAATTTTTCTAAACCGGCTAATCCTTTAGTGGAGGGAGGAAGTTCCCCGTAAAATTCTTCTAACGACCCTAAATTTCCTAAATCGATTTCTACCTTCTTTTCTAAGTTTAGAACTAATACTTTCAAATTAGTCAGATAGCCCAAACCTGTAAAGTCTCTTACAGCCTTACTATTGATGGTCAAGTTGTTAATGTCAGGGCATTCCTTTAAGAAATCAATCTCTGGTCGCTCATAGCTTCCGCCTATTGATACACACGTAAAATTTTGAGTATTAATTAACTTTATGCATTCAGATAAGTGTTTTGAGGATATTAGAGTATCTTCTAGATCATCTTCATACCTAACTACTTCTACATTCCCAATTCTTTTTGATTTCATATAGGACACTCCAAACGGCTTATATTCATTGCGGAGGTATTTCTCATGACCGTGCAGAATATGCAAATAAACCAGACAAATCTGGTTGTTACTGGAGAGGCTCGATGGGCTGCATCTTTTTAGCTTGAACACGCTCGAAAGCCTCTCTCGGGAGCATTTCGTGTCCTTCTAATGCTTTACCGCACCAATTTGTTCCTATCAGGTGATTATTTTTTTCCAGTTCGTTAATCCAATCATATAAAAAGTCATCTAAAGTGATCTCTTGCACTTGGTAATTACGGTAAGCTGGAACAATGTTTATTATTTTTTCTGCCTTTGTTTTAGTTGACCAAAATGGCATGATTGAATCTCCTTCACTATTTTCAGCGATAGGGATCCCTTCATCTATTGCGATCGTCCATACCTTTTGCTGCTGAACAGCTTCATCAAAAAAGGCACTGCCTTCATAGTAGTCCTCGACCAATTTTAAACCCTCAACTTCAGCTTCTGCTTCATCCAATTCCCTGTCTTCCATCCATTGTCTGTAATGAATTATCTCGTGTGCCATACTATTTACGATGGCATAGATCGCATTCATTTCTCCTCGTTCCTTTACTAAATCCTCATAGTCTCCAGCAGCGACTCTAATATGCGGTTCAACATTCTTATCATATGGAGCAAAAAAGGTCGCACTCACCAGCTCATTCGTATCCATCGTTTTAATTTGATAACTGCTTTTTAAATATACGGCGACTCTTACGGGAAACTCCAAATTCATTCGAAGCCATACAGCAAAGTCTAAACAGGCTTTCCGGACATTCACGTTTACACCTTTTTCGCATCTTACTCTTAATCCAGAACGGGCATTCATTGATCTCACCTTTTTCCCGGTAAATTGAAGAAACCTCAGATTTTGTTTTCCAGTCCTGAAAATTTTAGCTGTTGTCACTTTCATTAAAGGGCTATCGGTCAAATAAAGAAGCATTTTTCATATTTTCTTTTTCAAACAGCCGTTCATATTTTTTTGCTTTATCTTTTAGATTCAGCCTTCTGGCAATATGCATCGCATGATGTACATCATAATAAGACATCCTTCTTTTTGCTTCTAAAGCTTCTAAAACATGCTGTTCACTTGAAAATTCTCTAAGCCATTCCATTCCATCTACAGAAATAACTTCTGCAAGACTATTTATAACATGGTTTAAATTTGAGCCATCTTCCTCAATCCACCAAATATCATTTCTACCTCTATCAGCAGGAATTTCTAAAGTGTTTGTATATTCATTTTGATTATAGTTGCACAACAAGGTCTCTTGAAGATGAGACTGGTTATATCTAGGTGTAAGTTGGCCGTCTGAACTCTGTTTGATAACGTCTTCTGTATTTAGTTCAGGAATAAAAGTAAAATAAATTGCACAGTTTATGAAAAGAGACATAGAGGGCCAGCCAGAACCTTCGGAAAATCTCTTTCCTACAGGTTCATAGTCCATTATCCATATGCAATTATCATTATACTTCCAGCTTCCGCGTGAAGTTATTTTTGTGAATCCACACTCTCCTAAAACAGGATAAAGAGTGTCCCTCAGTTCTTTATTAAGATCTTTAGATTCCATATCCTTTCACCTCATTTCAGATTTTTCCATCTATTTTCAAGTTGATTATATCTCATTTCATTGCTTCTGAGAGCAACTGCACGTTATTTTCCAGAACGAAAAATTGTATCTTTTTTCCAATAAAAAAAGACCAGCCTCAGCTGGTCCTCTCTTTCATTACTTCGCCAATTCATAGATCGCTTGGGCATAAATGGCGGTTGCCCGAATCAGGTCTTCGATTTCGATGTATTCGTCTTTTTGGTGGGCGATGTCGGGTCTGCCCGGGAAGAGCGGTCCGAAGGCGACTCCGGCTTTCAGGGAGCGCGCGTAGGTGCCTCCGCCGATGGAGATGAGGCTTGCTTTTTCGCCTGTTTGTTCTTCATACACCTTTGAGAGGGTTCCGATCAGCGGGTGGTCTGCTTCCACGTAATGGGAAGGAGAATCGCTGAACATCACAAGCTCTGCGCCTTCGATCGCTTCAAATGCTTCCTTAACGGGCTCAGAGCTTGACGTAACAGGGTAGCGGATGTTGATCCCTAGCTCCCCTTCTCCTTCAGAAAAAGCCATCGTTCCGAGATTCACCGTCAAGTCCCCGCTGACCTCGTCATTCGCCGCAATTCCAAGGGAACGGCCTCTCGTGTCTCCGTGAAAGTGCTTCGTTATGAATGATGTGAAACGTTTTCCGGAGTCGTCGAGATCAAGGGAATTCAAAAAGGCGGCAAGGATCACTCCTGCATTTTTCCCGTTGTCCGGCTCCATCGCATGGGCGGAGACTCCTTCAACCTGAAGCTTCGTGACGCCGCTTCCCCGGTTGATGCTGCCTGTAACGTTCTCTTCCTTCAACCACGCTTTGAACTGCACGTCGAGCTCCTGTGCACCGCGCAATTCGGCTTCCGCATGATCCGGGACCATGTTGAAACGCCGTCCTGAAGCAAACGAAGCAAGAGTCAGTGCAGCCGAGCGGGTATTTTCAAGACTTCCGAATCGGAGCTTGGCATCAATAATCCCTTTTTCGGCATGAATGATCGGGAAATCGGCATCCGGTGCAAAGCCGATGTCCGGCATCTGTTCGTGCTTAAAATAATGATCCACGCATCTCCAGTCGCTTTCCTCATCCGTTCCGATGATCATTCTCACCTTTTTGTTCAGTTCGAGCCCAGAGTCTTTCACAAGCTTCATCGCATGATAGGCAGCCATTGTCGGTCCTTTGTCATCAAGCGCCCCTCTGGCAAAGATTTTCCCATCGCGGATCTCGGCTCCATAAGGGTCAGAACTCCATCCGTCTCCCTCCGGTACGACATCAATATGACAGAGGATCCCGAGGATCTCCTCTCCTTGTCCCATCTCAAGGTGGCCGGCATAGCCGTCCAGGTTTTTAGAGGCAAACCCGTCTCCTTCTCCTTTGCTGAGAAGATGTTCAAATGCTTCCTGAATGCCTTTTCCAAAAGGCGCTCCTTCTGAACCGCCATCTTCATCCAGCACACTTTTAATGCGCAGGAATTCCTGTGTATCCTGAATAATCTGTTCCCGTCGTTTTTCCGTTTCTTCTTTCCAGTTCATCGTGTAAGCCCTCATTTCTTCTCTATATGTAAAAGCTCTATCTATATGTTAAGATACCAAACGGACTGCTCCCTTAAAAGCAATCTGGAAAAAAAGGTTCATCCCCCTTGCATTTTGTCGAAAAAACGAATATTATTAATAAGGTTTTGAAATAACGTTCGTATTTATTGGAGGTTTCCATGTTTAAGTTAAAAGAAAATCAAACAACCTTGAGAACCGAAGTAACTGCCGGCTTTACAACTTTCCTGACAATGGCTTATATCCTTGTCGTTAATCCTCAAATTCTTTCTGCAGCCGGCGTTCCCCCGCAGCAGGTTTTTGTTGCGACCGTGATCGCCTCTATTATCGGTACGCTCTGGATGGGTCTGTTCGCCAACTACCCGATCGCCATCGCTCCGGGCATGGGCTTGAATGCGTACTTTGCTTTTTCAGTGGTCGGCGGAAAGTCGAATATCTCCTACGAGGTTGCTTTTGCCTCTGTATTTGTAGCCGGAGTTATTTTCGTCATTTTATCCCTGACTCCTTTCAGAAAAAAATTAATTGAAGCGATTCCGTCGAATTTGAAAAACGGGATCACCGCCGGGATTGGGTTGTTCATTGCCTTTATCGGGCTGCGGAATTCCGGGATTGTGGCGGATCATCCGACAAATCTCGTTGCACTCGGGGATCTTCACTCCGCTCCGGTCGTGCTGACACTGATCGGACTGGCAGTCACGCTCGTCCTGATGTCCCTCAACGTGAACGGCGCTATTTTTATCGGAATGATTATTACCGGGTTGATCGCTTACTTTACCGGAGCGCTGAAAATTGGCGCTGTAACTGCATTGCCGCATCTTCCGGAAGGCATCATTATTAATCCAATCACCGCTTTTGGTGATGTGATCCATTACGGGCTGTATGCCGTCGTGTTCTCCTTCCTGCTGGTCACCATTTTTGATACGACCGGCACGATGATCGGGGTAGCCCAGCAGGCCGGACTGATGAAGGGGAAAGAGCTTCCGAACGCACGCAAAGCGCTTTTGGCTGACTCTTCTGCCACCACAATCGGAGCGATGTTCGGAACAAGTCCGACAACTGCTTACATTGAATCATCTGCCGGTGTTGCAGCCGGAGGAAGAACAGGGCTTACCGCTCTTGTTGTAGCCGGACTGTTCGCCGTTTCATCCTTCTTCTTCCCGCTCGTCAGTGCGGTATCCGGTATTCCGGCCATCACTTCACCTGCGCTGATCATTGTAGGAAGCCTGATGATGGGGGCGATCGCCAAAATCAACTGGAACGAGCTTGATGAAGCGTTCCCTGCCTTCCTTGTTGTGCTGAGCATGCCACTTACTTCAAGCATCGCAACAGGAATTGCACTCGGGTTCATTTCATACCCGCTGATGAAAATCGCGAAAGGCAAATGGAAAGAAGTTCACTTGTTCGTCTACATTTTTGCGATCCTGTTCTTTATCCACCTTGTTGTAATAGGATCCCATTAAACAAACCCGCCGGTTATGCAGCCGGCGGGTTTTTAGGTTACAGGTTATATAAAGTAGGGTTCGGGATGGTGTACCCTGCCGGAACAGCATGCCGAATCAGGTCCCACGTTCCTTTATGCACAGCAATCGGGTAAGGCGGATCAGAAAGACTGATCAGAGAAGAATAAACACTGTTAAATACGGCTTCCTGTGGAGCCCACACCGCAGGCTCAAGTGATGCCCTCGTTTGCTGCATAAGATTTTTGGAATAAGAGGCTCCCGCTCCCTGTCTCCCTGCAGCCTCGTTATACACCTGAAGAAGATTCTGCACGCCCTGATCCAGCGCCCAGTGCTCCATTGCCCAGGCACGTGCGTTTTCTCCCATGTAGTTGCGGTAGGAATCATCCGCAATAAGCGAAAAGAGATGGCCGCACAGTTCGTGAGTGTTTGAATTAGAATAGATGAGGCCGGTGACCTGATGCTGAACCATTTCAGGAAGACCGCCGGCATGATGAACGATAACCGGCACACCGGAAATCTGGGCCTCTACAACGGACAAAGGCTGGTTATCGATCAGACTTGGCTGGACATAGAGATCCGCCTTGGCCATTATCTTCGGAATATCATGTCTTTCTCCCAGAAACAAAACATCATTCATCAACCCGAGACCTGCAGCCTGCGCTCGAAGTGATGCTTCCATTTCCCCTGTTCCCGCTATCCAGCACACCCAGTCATCTCTGTGGTTTTTCAGCTCGGACAAAGCCGTGATAAGATGCTGGACTCCTTTTAGATCCACAAGCCTTCCAGCAAAAAAAATGACCTTCTTTCCGGGAGCGGCAGCAATGCCCGGGTCCCCTTGCGCCTGCTGAAGAAAACTGCTGATGTCATAGCCGTACTGCATGACCCGGACTTGCTGATCACGTACATTAAATTCCCCGGTCAAAATGTTTTTCAGCCAATGATTCGCCGTAACTGTCAAGTCAGCACAGGTTGCCCCGATATGCTCGAGCTGCCTGTAATAGGTGCGGGCGAGCTCGGAATGCGGATGATGCGGGAATTCATCACCGACCTGCTTCAGAACTTCATGTGCAACAGACCCGTGAAGGGTGGCCACATGAGCCGTGCCTTCCCTTTTCAGCCTGCTGATGCATTCCGAGGAAATAACATCCTGCGTATGGATGAGGTCGTATTTTTCGATGCCCAAAAAAGCAGCTCCAAGTTCAAAACTGTACCTTTTCAGCTCCATGTATTCGATCAGCGGATGAATATAAGTCAACGGACAGCTTGCAGGCGTCAAGTACTGCTTAACCGGTTCCATCAGCTGATCCATATTGACTGTCCTGCCTTCGTTTACGACCTGCATAACTCTTTTTTTATCATCGGGTCCCATTAAGTCAACCTCATGGCCATATTCCTCCAGCTTGCTCTTCAAGTGGAGCATATAAGGCCATACCCCTCCCACGTGGGGGATTGACCAGAAAGTTGCCAATAAAATTTTCATTCAGTTCCCTTCCCTCTTCAAGCTCCGTCCTTTTCATAACATATTAGGAATGTGGACGAACTGAAACGGCTAAGGACCAAAATGGCTGAAAAAAAGGTAAAGGATGAAATTTTTCAGCCGTATCACGAAAAAGATATATATGGAATGCAGGATATCACCAAAGAACTAAATGCAGTCGAATCCTGGATAGGCAGTCTCTAATCGTCATAATTATCAGATAATCAAACATATAGTAAAACAGAAGGAGATTTCCCCTTCTGAATATGTTAATATTGTGTAAATTCAGGCCTCACGGTGGAATTCAAAAGCTGATTTCGTGTAAAATATGAATGTAGCATCAACTATACCAATTAAATAGGGTAATACAAAGACATCTTCAGTGGTTGACATCCTAGATTGCGGCAGGCCTTTAGACCTGTGCGATCAACTAATAAGGAGTGGTTTTTTGAAACCTTCAACTAACCGTATGCTAAACCGTATCAAATCGATTTACATGTTCATCATGGAAAGAGGTACCGTTACAACACAGCAGCTTGTGGACGAATTTGGTATAACACCAAGAACCATCCAGCGAGATTTAAATGTGTTGGCATATAATGAGCTTGTCAAAAGCCCCGCAAGAGGTAAGTGGACGACTACAAAAAAGAAAGTGAAACTGACATCCTAAAGTAAGATTCGATTTGCGCGTATACATAAAAACGGAACCTGGCCTGAGCAGGTTCCCTTTTTTTATTTCAGAAAATCAGCCGGACTGCTGTTCCTCAGCACTTCAACTTCCTCTTCTGTCAGATCCCGGTACTCCCCGGGCTCCAGATTTTCATCGAGCTTCAGATCTCCCATCGTCAGCCGCTTTAAGTAGGTTACTTTTTTTCCGACCGCTTCAAACATCCTCTTCACCTGATGGAATTTCCCTTCCGTAATGGTGAGCTCGATTTCAGACGTTTCCCCGCTTTTCAGGATGATCAGCCTTCCGGGCTTTGTGACGTATTCATCATCCAGTGTAACCCCTTTTTTGAAGGCTTCGATGTCATCTTCTGTGACTCTTCCAGAAATCACTGCGTAATACGTCTTAGGCACGTGTTTTTTCGGCGACAGCAGCTGATGGGACAGCTGACCGTCATTTGTGATCACGAGAAGCCCCTCAGTGTCCTTATCGAGTCTTCCGACCGGAAACGGTTCCCTTACTGCATCCTGAGGAGTCAGAAGATCGATCACCGTCGGCTGTGAGAGATCCTCGGTAGCGGAGAGCACGCCAGGCGGTTTGTTCATCATCAGGTAAATAAACTCCCGGTACTCGACCGGCTCTCCATGAACGGTCACTTCCTGCTGATCAGGATCTACATGTGTTTTACCATCCTTGATCACCACGCCGTCTGCAAGGACAGCACCGGTTTTCAGCAGCTGCTTGACCTCTTTTCTGCTGCCATAGCCAATAGTGGAAAGCAATTTATCCATTCTCATCATCCTTCACCTCATAACGAAAGGAAAGGCGGTTACGCCTTTCCTCTTCTTTTTCTGTTTAAAAATGCAAAACGGGAGCCAAAAAGCTTTTCCAGTAAATGCGTCTTATGAGCTGTGTAAAGATAAACTGCAGCTCCGCCGCCGACCGTCAAGGCAAGCAATACTGCAGCCGGCACCTTTCCATCTTTAAAATCAATAAAGATCTCAGCAATCGACTGGATCACGGATACGAACACGCTCATCACGACCGTAAGCATGAGGATCAGGATGGTCCTCTTGAAGAACTGCTTAAAATGGAACTGCGCATGTCTTTTAATCATCGCAAAGCCGTAAATGATCGAGACGAGGAACCCAAGGGCTGTGGCAATGATTGATCCCTGTGCACCGAATGCAGTGATCAACGGATAATTGACTGCGGCTTTTATCATAAGTCCTGCTGCCAGACTGATGACTGCGAGCTTTTGCTTATTGATCCCCTGCAGGATGGCCGCGTTCACTGTGAAATAGCAAAACAATAAAGCGGACGGAGCCTGCCATTGCAAAAGCAGGGCCGCCTCGGAAGAATACCCGAAAAAGAACTCATAAATCGGTCCGGCCAGCACCATCATGCCTGCAACAGCAGGGAGAACGAGAAACATGATAATCTGGAACGCCTGGTTGATCTGGCGGTGGACCTGGCGCATTCCCCCTGTTGAAAAAGCCCGGGTGATCGATGGAACCAGTGTCAGCCCGAACGCAGTGGCAAGGGAAACAAGTATCATAATCAGGGAGCGGCCTTCAAATTGCACGCGGGAGAAAAGAGCTTTCGCTTCCTCATCGGTCGCACCGGTTTCTCTTAATGCGCCGTACATCGTCCCCTGGTCAATCAGCTGATAAAGCGGAATCGCCAAACCGATAAAAATAAACGGCAGGGAATACGTGAGGAGCTCTTTAAACAGCTCTCTCATTTTTACATCGGATGGAGGAACGGTATTTTCCTGCATCGCTTCGAGAGTATGTTTATGCTTTTGCCAGTAAACATACAGGACAAGCAGCCCGCCGACTGCCCCCACGGCCGCCGCGAGCGTCGCATAGCCGATCGCCTCAACAAGAGGGCCATCATACACCTTCAATACAATGTAAACAGAAGAAAGAAGGAAAATGATTCGGAAAAGCTGTTCGATCACCTGCGAAACAGAGGTCGGAGCCATCATCTGATGCCCCTGGAAAAACCCGCGCAGCAGTGCCATAATCGGCACTACAATCAGGGCAACACTCAGCATCTTGATCACGTATTCCACTTCTGCAATCGAACTGGATGGTGTATCCTCAGATTGCAGAGACCAGGCTGCAAGCTCCGGGGCGAGCAGATACATCGCCGCAAAAGAGGCAAGTCCCGTCAACAGCATGACGAACATTCCGTTGCGGAACATTCGGAGACTCGTCTGATAGTCTCCCATCGCATTGTATTTCGCTACAAATTTAGATACAGCCATCGGAAATCCGGCTGTCGCAATACTAAGGAATATCACATAAGGGGTATAGCCCATCTGATAGAGCGCCGTCCCCTGAGTGGTAACGAGCGCTGTAAACGGAATGATATAAATCATTCCGAGCAGTCTCGATATGTACGTACCGAGCGTTAAAATAAACGTGCCTTTTAGCAATTTATCTGACATATAGTTAATCACCGTTCTTGTGGAGGTTAGGTTCAACTTTACTAGTTTACCACACACAGGCATCAAGAGGAAAAAGTTGTTGGATTTTGCGGTTTTTCTTGAATGCGTGTTTCGGCTATAATGAATGAAGGTTAAAAAGAAGGTTGTGAAGCAATGAAATACGATGTAATTGTAATTGGAGGCGGTCCTTCTGGACTGATGGCTGCCATCTCGGCCGGTAGCAGGGGCGCTCGCGTTCTCCTCATTGACAAAGGAACAAAACTCGGCCGCAAGCTCGCGATTTCAGGCGGCGGCCGCTGCAACGTGACAAACCGCCTGCCCGTTGAAGAGATCATCAAGCACATCCCCGGCAACGGCCGGTTCTTGTATAGCGCGTTTTCTGAATTCAGCAATGAAGACATTATTTCTTTTTTCGAAGGGCTGGGTGTGGGACTGAAGGAAGAGGATCACGGCCGGATGTTCCCGGTTTCAAATAAAGCGCAGTCTGTCGTCGACGCCCTCCTGGACGAATTGAAAAGACTAAAGGTCCAGGTCAGGGTGAACGAGCCGGTTAAGCAAGTGAATTACGAAGAAGGAAAAGTAAAGGGAGTCACCCTCAAAACCGGCGAAGAGATCGAAGCGGACGCCGTCGTAACAGCAGTTGGCGGAAAAAGCGTCCCCCATACCGGAAGCACCGGAGACGGCTATGCGTGGGCGAAAGCAGCCGGGCATACAATCACTGATTTATTCCCGACAGAGGTTCCTGTTACCTCAAGCGAGCCATTCATCAAAAACAAGTCCCTGCAAGGCCTCGCACTCAGGGATGTCGCACTGAGCGTCCTGAATCCGAAAGGCAAAACCGTGATCACCCATAAAATGGACATGCTGTTCACCCACTTCGGCATTTCAGGTCCTGCCGTTCTGCGCTGCAGCCAGTACATCGTAAAAACGATGAAAAAGTTCAGCGCCCAATACGCGCGGGTCGCCATCGACGCCCTGCCTGGCCGGAAAGAAGAAGAACTGTTCCAGGAGCTTGTCGCCCTCGGAAAAGCCGAGCCGAAAAAAGCACTGAAGAACCTTTACAAAGGACTTCTCCCGGAACGCTATCTCCTGTTCCTGCTCGAGCAGCAAAGCATGGATCCTGCAGACACATTTGCCCAGGTACCCCACGAAAAGCTCCGGGCATTCGCCCACTCGTGCAAGCAATTTGAATTTAAAGTGGACGGAACCCTCTCCCTCGATAAAGCCTTCGTAACAGGAGGCGGGGTCTCTGTTAAAGAAATCCACCCGAAGGAAATGGCCTCCAAACTGATGCCAGGCCTCTACTTCTGCGGAGAAATTCTGGATATCCACGGCTATACAGGCGGCTATAACATCACCGCTGCCCTGATTACCGGGAAACTGGCCGGACACAATGCAGCTGAATATTCTTTGGAGCAAATGGACCCGGTGTGAACCGGGTTTTTTTGTTTTATTAAGGGGAGTGGCGAGAACGGGGCGGCTCGGGAACCGGGGCGAGGACAGCTCGAATTCTGTCGAAGAATCGATATAAGAGGGAAAATGGTCGATATATTGGAATTATGACCGAAATAATTCTATTTTGACCGATATATTGAAAAAACGACCGATATCTTATTCAGCCTTTCCCGCTTGGTAATTTGAAACCGCTATCTATCGGTACCAATTGGTCAAACAGACGATCAGCCAAAAGAAAAGTGGATGCAATCCGCAGAACTGGAGGTAGAAGAGAGCAGAAGCGGGGTTAGTGGGTAGATTTTCATTTATAGATACTCTTCCGAGGTGTATGGAGCGGGTATATTAAGAGAGGTTTTTGAGCGGGAAGGTTGTTGCAGCAAGCTTTTTCTGGTGTATCTTAAGCATATAAAAAAAGACTCTTAACGAGTCCTAATTAAAGCTAAAGCATTTATTTACTAATCTATTAATTTTTCAAATTCAAAGTCTGTTAAGGGATACTCTTTACTTTGCCAAAAGTAAACTGTTCCTGATTCAATTGATGCATATCTTGGGTTATCAAGACTTACGTTGTAAATATATTGTGCTTTTTCACCATCGTAAAATGAAATTTTATACTTAGGTTCTTTTCTATTTGAGTTCTCAAAATCTTTCCAGTACGAGGTTTCATTATTTCGTGGAATATTATCTCCTAATCTCTCTGCTAAATATCGGGTTTCTTTTTTACTCAGGTTAATTTTCTCTTTAGTTTGCAGATTTAATATGATAGCATTTTGTAAATTGTTTGTTTTCATTTGTGGGATTGCTTTGAAATTATATAAATAGAATAAGAAAACTCCTAAAATCACTATGAAAAAAGTAACGGAATAGAGAAGCTTATTTTTCATATGAATCCTTTCTAAAAAGAAAGATAATATTCATTATCTTTTTTCTAAAATTATTTAATTATCGCTCCCATTTATAAACTGTGTTTTCCATGAATGTAGCCCACTTAATGGTACTACTGACAGGATGGATTTTAGTAGTATAATAAGAGAATGTTCCCCAAGCTCCCTTGATAATAGCTTTACCCGGTTGACCATCCTGGTATGACTATCAAGCTCTTCTTCAATTAAATACTCCACTTTAAAAATTGAATTATTTTACATAGTAATAATAAACTTTTAAGGTAATTTATTCTATATATTTATTAAAAATATTTTTTATCTTTCACTGTGATTCCTTAACTTAAAGCAACTTTTGACCTTTGTGAAAACAGACAGGGTAGTGCAGTTCGGAGCTGTTCTCGTCGCGCCAAAGAAGAAACCCAATGCAATTGCATTGGGTTTAAACATTCATATAAACTTGTTAGCCGCCTAATAACTGAGTTCATTTAGTCCTCATATTCGCAAGAACATCAAAGCTTAGAGGGCGACTAGTTCTGCAAGCTTGGCCACTACTTCTGCCATTGGTTCTTCTGCAGTGTTCAGTCCGATTTGCGATCCGAGCAAGGGACTGACTTCCCTGAGAGCTTCATACGTTGTCTCGTGCACAATCGGAACGAGCCGATCACCTGCAAGGAATGCCGAAAGTTCTTTGTCAGTGATGCCTTCGGTTGGCAGGCGTTGCAATAACGCAGCATAACTATTTCGATAGGTTCTAGTTTAGCTGCCATAGTTGTTGTAATCAGTATTTGCTGATATTTGTTTCAATTCTCTAGATTTGGCACGATTTTGGATAAAAACGAGCAATTTCCGCACCATCCCTTTTCTGCTCCACATAAAAACAGCCCCCCGCTCCTCACACCCGGTACAGGACCATAGCTGAGAAGCAGTAGACCTGCTCACCTTCTGCGTCGCAGGATGCTGCGACAGAAAATTTGATGTCGACGAGCTGTTCATCGTCGAGCCCGGAAAGGAAACGATTCACTTCCTTTTCCAGGTCTTTTTCGTGTTCTTCATCAAAGAGTGCTACTCTCATTGCCCATCACCACCCCAGCTCGCAGGCCTCCCCATATTGTTCATGCCCGCAATCTCGTTCGTACAGTTTGAAGATCCTGCCGTCTTCAAAAAGAAATCTTTCTGCTAATTCATATTGTTTTCCTTCTTCATTTATGACAAGCCTGCCGATTGAATCTTTTCCGCAGTACAGCTCTATGAGGTCTTCACTGATTCTCGCGGTTACCCGCTTTGTGATGTCGAGCCTATGAAATTCGTTCATCGCCCATCCCCCCTTACCTCAGTGTATGAGAAGAGGGGTTATTTATGTTAACGCTTTCATTTTATGCGCAATAAAAAGGACTTCTCTGTGAAGTCCCTTCTACTTAGTTTTTTGGCACTGTTTCACCTTTCCAGTCGAGCATTCCGCCTGTCATGTTCACCACTTTATAGCCCTGGTCCTGAAGGTAAGCTGCCACGTTTTCGCTGCGGCGGCCTGAGCGGCAGATGAAGATGTATTCTTTTTCTTTATCGAGCTCACCCGCTCTTGCAGGGATGTCTCCCATTTTAATGTGCTTTGCTGTGGAGATCATGCCCTCTTCCACCTCTTCGTCTTCGCGGACATCGATCAATTCAATGTTTTCTCCGTTTTGAAGCTTTTCCTGAACTTCTGCTGGTGAAATTTCTTTAATCATCGCTGCATTCAGCTCCTTTTTCATAATGATTTCATTATAGCAGGCAACACTTCCTGTTGCGAGCTGGCCGATTAAGAGGAATTCCTGTTGATCCCACCGAATAGGAATTCCAACAGGGGTGAGCAGAGTGTCAAAGATTGTTGAACTACCCCCACTTAATTTCCTTGCAGAAATTTGAAGTGGGGGATTCCTAAGAACACGGGCGTAACCGCCCGTTATTGATTAGGCGATCCCCGCAGTCCCTGCGGTTAGAAGTCTCAAGGTTTCGGTCAAAATGTTTTGGCTCGCG
>NZ_WMIB01000028.1 GCF_009711125.1 Metabacillus mangrovi
GTGGCGGAATTGGCAGACGCACCAGACTTAGGATCTGGCGCCTTCGGGCGTGGGGGTTCGACTCCCTTCACCCGCATTAGTTTTATTCAGGAGACTTGCCCTGTCAACTAGCGGAAGTAGTTCAGTGGTAGAACACCACCTTGCCAAGGTGGGGGTCGCGGGTTCGAATCCCGTCTTCCGCTCCAAATATGTAAGGGGCCTTAGCTCAGCTGGGAGAGCGCCTGCCTTGCACGCAGGAGGTCAGCGGTTCGATCCCGCTAGGCTCCACCAATCATGATTTGTTGTCTTTCACAATGGGAAAGGCTTTTTTTGTGTCTTTTTTTACGTATGGCCTCCATAGCTTCTGCTGTTGTTATTCCCGGAATGTTCTGTATTTTTATTCACCATTTTGTCGAGTTGAGTCATACCGCCTCTTGTATGTAAAATAAGAGCAGACAGAGAAGAGGAGGAGTACATATGGCAGCAGATAAAATATCAATCATTGGTGTCCCGATGGATCTTGGGCAGACAAGAAGGGGCGTCGATATGGGGCCGAGTGCCATCCGTTACGCTGGAATTGTGGAACGGCTCGAGCTTCTTGATTATACGATTGAAGACAGTGGGGATATCGAGATTGGCAAACGGGAGAAAGAGCTGGAAGAACCTTTATATAATTTGAAAAATTTGAAAGCGGTATCAGAGGCGAGTGAACTGCTCGCGTCCAAAGTACATGATGTGATAAATACAGGTGCGTTCCCGCTCGTTTTAGGAGGGGATCACAGTATTGCCATCGGTACGCTTGCAGGTCTTGCAAAAAAGTATAAGAACCTGGGGGTCATCTGGTACGACGCTCACGGTGATTTGAACACAGCAGACACATCCCCTTCCGGCAACATTCATGGGATGCCGCTGGCGGCAAGCCTTGGGATCGGAGACCCGGCCCTGACCGGTATCGCCGGTATTACGCCTAAGATTAAGCCGGAGAATGTCGTCATTATTGGAGCCCGTTCTTTAGATGAGGGAGAGAGGAAGCTTATCAAGGAAAAGGGGATCCGCGTATACACGATGCATGAAGTGGATCGTATGGGAATGACGCGTATTATGGAAGAAACGATCGAGTACTTAAAGGACCGGACAGACGGGGTCCATTTATCCCTGGATCTGGACGGTCTCGATCCGCATGATGCTCCGGGTGTTGGAACACCGGTAATTGGGGGCATCAGTTACCGGGAGAGCCACCTCGCTATGGAGATGCTGGCCGAATCCGGGATGATTACATCTGCAGAGTTTGTTGAGGTGAACCCGATTCTGGATGAACGGAATAAGACCGCCTCTGTTGCAGTAGCTCTGATGGGTTCGCTGTTTGGAGAGAAGCTTTTATAAGTTGGAGGGCCGGTTCAGCCGGCCCTTTTCCGTGTCGGTTTTTCGAAAGGTGAGCATCAGTGCCTGATTTTTTCCTTCTTCCGTCAGAGCTGCATCCGCATCCTGGCCGCCAGACTCGCAATGCCGGATTACATATATTTTTTTCTCCATCTTCCGCCTCCCTTTGACTCGTACCATAATTTACTGAGCAAACGTCACATAACCTTTAAACTTCCCGTCTACAAGTTGCCATTTATTTGTTAAACTGTTTTTATGAAAAAAAAGTGAAACTTTTTGGTCTTTAGAACGTATTCCTACAGACCCGCGAGAGAGATGAGGGTAGAATAGATGGAAACTCTGGTTAAGAATAGAATAAGAGAGGTAATCAAGGGAGATCAGAATGCCTTTGCTGAGATTGTGGATCTTTATAAAGATAAGATTTATCATCTTTGCTACAGGATGCTCGGCAATGCGCATGAAGCGGAGGACATTGCCCAGGAAGCATTTATCCGGGCTTATGTGAATATTCACCGCTATGATCTTAATAAAAAGTTTTCTACCTGGCTGTACCGCATTGCGACGAATTTATCGATTGACCGGATCCGGAAGAAGAAGCCTGATTATTATCTTGACGCTGAGATTGCAGGGACAGAAGGACTTACGATGTATTCACAGGTTGCAGCGGATATTGCCCTTCCGGAAGAAGAAGTGGAGACGCTGGAACTGCAGGAAACGATTCAAAAAGAAATTTTGAAGCTTCCGGAAAAATACCGCAGTGTTATCGTATTGAAATACATTGATGAGCTGTCGATTCTGGAAATCAGCGAAATTCTTGAAATCCCTGAAGGAACGGTAAAGACAAGAATACATCGCGGCAGGGAAGCTTTGAGGAAACAGCTGAGGCATTTATAAAGAGAGGTGTACGAAAATGGCATGTTCTGAAGAAACGGTGTCATTGATGCATAAATATCTCGATTACGAGATGGAGCAGCAGGAAGAGCAAAAGTTAAGAGAGCATTTAAAAGAGTGTGGAGACTGCCATGCTCATTTTCAGGAATTGAAAAAGTCCATTGCCCTTGTTCAAAGCACGTCGCACGTTCAGGTGCCGGCTGATTTTACGGCAAAGGTCATGGCAAGGCTGCCTAAAGAAAAGAAAAGGGTTGGGGCCGGAAGATGGTTTAAGGCACATCCATTGCTGATTGCAGCTTCACTGTTTTTGATCCTGATGAGCAGCAGTCTGGTTTCGGCATGGTCAACCGACCATCAGTTCAGTGTAACGAAAAACCCGAAGCTGATTGTTCAAAATGACAAGGTAATCGTGCCGGAAGGAGAAGTGATCACAGAAGATATCACGGTCCGGAATGGCACACTCTCCATTGAAGGAAAAGTAGAAGGCGATGTCACTGTCATTAATGGGGAAGAATATACGGCTGCGGCGGGGGAAGTAACTGGGGATATTCAGGAAATTAATGAGCTGTTTGACTGGCTGTGGTATAAGATGAAATCCTTTGGTTCAGACGTTGTCGGAGTTTTTCAATAGCTAATAGAACGGAATTGAATCAGGTATACTAATTCAAAGGTCATCTTTTAGGATGGCCTTTTGGTTTCGTTATTTATGAAAAATATTTTGTGCTATAATGGGGTAGTTAGCGGCAGGTATGTGCAAAGCAATATACATACGCAAAGCGCGATAGCTTTTTTGATTGAAAATTTACTTTTTAAATGAACTGGTGGAGGAAACAGGTATGGCATTTGAAGACATAGATGTTCTTAAATACTTAGGCACTGCCATTGATATTCTCCTGGTTTGGTTCGTTATATATAAACTGATTATGGTAATTAGGGGCACAAAAGCCGTTCAGCTGCTAAAAGGAATCATTGTGATCCTTTTAGTGAAAACAATCAGCGGATTTTTAGGGCTTAATACAATCTTCTGGTTAATGGACCAAGCCATCTCCTGGGGGTTTATCGCGATTATCGTTATTTTCCAGCCTGAATTGAGAAGAGCGCTTGAGCAGCTTGGAAGGGGAAGGCTGTTCTCTAAGAGTGCCTTTCCTGAAGAGGATGAACGCGTCAAGCTGACCGATGACGTCGTAAAGGCAACCTCCTATATGGCGAAACGGCGGATCGGTGCCCTGATGACCATCGAGCGGGAAACGGGGATGGGCGATTATATCGAAACCGGCATTCCGATGAATGCAAATGTTTCGTCAGAGCTGCTTATCAATGTATTTATCCCGAACACCCCGCTTCATGACGGGGCGGTCATCATCCGCGGCAGCCAGATTGCCGCTGCCGCATGCTATCTCCCCTTATCCGAGAGTCCGCTCATCTCAAAGGAACTGGGGACCCGGCACAGGGCGGCCGTTGGCATCAGTGAAGTAACAGACAGCATCACCATTATCGTATCCGAGGAAACCGGCAGCATTTCCGTAGCACGGAATGGCGAGCTTCACCGGAACCTGGATGATGAAGGATTAAAAAACCTTCTGAGCTACAACTCCAGCCGGACCCGGTCCGACTCCTCGAACCGCTGGCAATGGAGGGGGAAAAAGAATGGATAAGCTGATGAGCAATACATGGTTTATGAGAATTATTGCTCTTCTTCTGGCACTGATGATTTATCTCTCGGTAAACACGGATACGACTCGCGATACTAATAATGAGACCGCGAGCAATGATGACCCTCCACAGAATGAAATCATTCCGAAGCCTCCTGGAACGGACAGTGGTGACTCAGCTCCGAATGAAACGTCAGCTGTCATTGAAGATGTTGAGCTTCGGGCGGAGACGGGCAATGAGAATTATGTTGTCTCTAATCTTCCTGAAACCGTGTCGGTTACAATTGCAGGGCCTCCAAGCCAGGTAACAACCGCTAAACAAAGGAAGAATGTGGAGGTATATGCGGATTTGACCGGTCTCGAACCGGGCAGGCATACCGTTGATCTGCAATACCAGAATCTTGACCGGTCCTTGAAGGTATCAATTGAACCGGCCAAGGTGGACATTGTAATCGATGAGAAGACGACTGAGGATTTTCCAGTCAAAGCATCTTTTATTAATGAAGAACAGATAGCAGAAGGATATACGGCGGGGGAGCCGGTCCTGAGCCCTAAAACAGTAAAGGTCACCGGCTCGAAAGCGGTCATCGACCAGATTTCCTATGTCAGAGCCAGAGTGAATCTGCAGGATGCCGATCAGGACATCAAGCAGGCAGCCCAGGTGATTGTCTATGATAAGGCAGGAAATATTCTTCCGGTAGAAACTTCACCGCGCAGCATTGAAGTGACCGTACCGATCAGCAGTCCAAGGAAGACGGTTCCTGTGAAGGTGAATGAAACAGGCAAACCGCCAGAGGGTGTCACCATCCGCTCGATCAGCGTGTCACCGGGCGAGGTTACCGCATACGGACCGCAGAACATTCTGGATAATTTGTCAGAGATCAGCGGACCCGATTTGGACTTGAGTCAGATTGAAGAAGACAGTGTGCTTGAATTGGGCCTTCCGCTTCCGGAAGGAGTAAGAGAGCTTTCCGAGCAGAAGGTCCAAGTAAAAATAGATATAGATAAAGAAGGGGAGAAAGTGCTGAAAGGCATTCCTATTCAAACGACTGGCCTTGAAGAAGGAAAAACGATTGAATACCTTGATCCTGAAAAGCAAGCCTTTGATATCAATGTAATGGGCCTGGAGGATGAGCTGACTAACGTTTCACCGGAAGATTTTGAGCTTCTGGTAGATGCCTCCCGACTTGAAGACGGTGAACAGAAGGTAAAGGTTGAGGTAAAGGGACCGGATGATGTGAAGTGGTCACTGCCCCAGGAAGAAGCAACAATTCGAATTTCGGCACTTCAATCTTGAGGAACAGAAAAAGGAGCGATTCTAACATGGGCAAGTATTTTGGAACAGATGGTGTAAGAGGTGTGGCAAACAGTGAACTGACGCCTGAGCTGGCATTTAAAATCGGACGGTTTGGCGGTTATGTGCTGACAAAGGATCAAGAGCGTCCAAAAGTATTGATCGGCCGTGATACACGTGTATCAGGACACATGCTTGAAGGAGCCCTTGTAGCCGGACTTCTTTCCATCGGCGCTGAAGTCATGCGCTTGGGAGTAATTTCAACACCGGGTGTTTCTTATCTGACAAAAGTACTGGGAGCACAGGCGGGTGTCATGATTTCTGCATCTCACAACCCTGTTCAGGATAATGGAATCAAATTTTTCGGTCCGGACGGGTTTAAGCTTGTAGATGAACAGGAGCTTGAAATTGAAACGCTGATGGATCAGGAAGTGGATACCCTTCCGAGGCCGGTTGGAGCAGACCTTGGACAGGTAAATGACTATTTTGAAGGCGGACAGAAATACCTTCAATTCCTGAAACAGACAGTGGACGAAGAATTTGCAGGCTTGCATGTTGCGCTTGATTGTGCACATGGCGCGACATCCTCTCTGGCCACTCACTTGTTTGCAGATCTTGAGGCGGATGTATCCACAATGGGAACATCTCCAAACGGCTTGAATATCAATGAAGGCGTCGGTTCCACACATCCTGAAGCCATGGCTGCGTTTGTTCTTGAAAAGGGAGCCGATATCGGACTTGCCTTTGACGGAGACGGTGACCGCCTGATTGCTGTTGATGAAAAAGGAAACATCGTAGATGGTGACCAGATCATGTTCATCTGTGCCAAATACTTATTTGAGCAAAATCAGCTGAACCAGAACACCGTTGTATCAACGGTCATGAGCAACCTCGGATTTTATAAAGGGATTGAGGCTGCCGGCCTGAAAAGCGTTCAGACAGCTGTAGGCGACCGCTATGTGGTGGAGGAAATGAAAAAGAACCACTATAATCTTGGCGGCGAGCAATCCGGCCATATCATTTTCCTTGATTACAATACAACTGGCGACGGGCTTCTTACAGCAATCCAGCTTGTGAATATATTGAAAGTTACAGGCAAAACCCTTTCTGAACTGGCTGGGGAGATGACAAAATTCCCGCAGCTGCTTGTCAATGTAAGGGTATCTGATAAATACCACGTTACCGATAACGCAAAAGTAAAAGCTGTCATTGAAGATGTTGAAAAAGAAATGGCAGGCAACGGAAGAATTCTCGTCCGTCCATCCGGTACTGAGCCTCTCGTGCGTGTTATGGCCGAAGCTCCAACTGAAGAGCTTTGCAGACAGTACGTGGACCGTATTGCAGCGGTGGTTAAGGAAGAAATGGGCATCGAATAATACATACGATTCCAGGGAAACAGGGAGACGCTCATTAAGCGTCTCCCTGTTTTTTTGTGGGCGGCTTTGCGGTGCCTGTCCCGCTGTGCTTTAAAGCAGCGGGGGACAGAGGCATGAAGCCTGAAACCATTGAGGGGCAATGGTTTAAAGGGAAAGGTGCCAGAGCTTTAGTACGGCAGAGAAAGTGGGGACAGGCACCGTGCCTGTCCCCACATCCTTTAAAGTACCAGGGGACAGAGACAGGATGCCGGGATCCCTTGGCGCCCAACGGCTGCCAGAGGCAGTGCCGGAGCTTTAGTGCTTTAGCAGAGTGAGGGTCAGAGACCAGTCACAGACCGGGTCACAGACCAATCCCTCACCAAATTTTTCATGTGAGTTAATGAGCATTTTACGCTGTGCTGTTGTGCCCTTGTAAAGGATAAAAGAAGTATAATACATCTATCTTTTAATCGGGAAAAGGTTAGAAAACCTGCCAAAAAGGGAAAAAGTCATCTTGCAATTACCTAAACCGTTTTGCTTCTGGCAGCATATACTAAAGGGATTCGGAGGGTAATGCGAAGCCATCAGGGAATATTAGGATTGACGGTTTTCTCCGATGTATTGTATTATAAACCTTGTGTTTCGATATCCTTAACCCGGGAAGCAAGGATAGCGGAATGCAGAGCAAGACAAAGCGCCTGAACTAAGCAGCGGACGGCCCATCGCTTAGTTGACGAGGAGGAGGTTTATCGATGAATCGGCGGATACCTCCCGGCTGTACGATAGCAGCCGCAAGTCTCTCTTTAAAACAGGAAGGCAACTTTTTGGACAAAGAGAGGGACACTAATCGTATCCTATAACAAATTATCTAACATGTGTGAGGGGACAGTCGAAGGTCCCCGTATTTTAAGGCTTTCCTGTCCCCTTCGCAGAAGCGGGAGGAAAACGATTATGTGTGGAATTGTAGGTTACATTGGACAGATTGATTCAAAGGAAATTTTGCTGAAAGGCCTTGAGAAGCTTGAGTACCGCGGATATGACTCCGCAGGGATCGCGCTTTCAGGCGCAGAAGGCGTTACGGTCTTTAAAGAAAAGGGCCGCATTGCGGATCTTCGTTCAATTGTGGATTCAAGTGTGACGGCACCGGTTGGAATCGGTCACACACGCTGGGCAACACATGGTGAGCCAAGCCGCGTAAACGCGCATCCTCACCAAAGTGCTTCTTCACGCCTTACATTGGTTCATAACGGCGTAATTGAGAACTATGTCCAGCTGAAAAAGGAATTCCTTGCAGACGTAGAGCTGCAAAGTGAAACGGATACAGAAGTTGTGGTCCAGGTGATCGAAAAAATGATGGATCAAGGTTCAACTGTGGAAGAAGCTTTCCGTCAGACCCTTTCCATCCTTAAAGGATCTTATGCGATTGGCCTTCTGGACAATCAGGATCCGGATACAATCTATGTAGCGAAAAACAAAAGCCCGCTGCTGGTCGGTCTTGGAGAAGGCTTTAACGTAATTGCGTCTGACGCAATGGCCATGCTTCAAGTTACAAACCAGTACGTAGAGCTGATGGATAAAGAAATGGTCATTGTTACCCGCGAGCAGGCGGTTATCAAAACGCTTACTGGAGAAGTGGTTGAACGTGCTCCATACACAGCAGAAATCGATGCAAGCGATATAGAAAAAGGAACATACCCTCACTACATGTTGAAAGAAACAGACGAGCAGCCGCTTGTTCTGCGCAAGATTATTCAGAAGTACCAAAACGAAGACGGCAAGCTTGTGATCGATCAGGACATCACAGATGCGATCGATCAGTCTGACCGTATTTACATCGTGGCATGCGGAACAAGCTACCATGCTGGACTTGTTGGCAAACAGTTCATCGAGCAATGGGCAAAAACACCGGTAGAGGTTCACGTAGCGAGCGAGTTCTCCTATAACATGCCTTTGCTGTCTGAAAAGCCGCTGTTCATCTTCATCTCTCAAAGCGGAGAGACTGCAGACAGCCGTGCCGTTCTTGTTCAGATTAAAGAGCTGGGCCACAAAGCCCTTACTATCACAAACGTTCCGGGATCCACGCTGTCACGTGAAGCGGATTACACGCTTCTGCTGCATGCCGGTCCTGAGATTGCAGTAGCTTCTACAAAAGCCTATACAGCACAGCTTGCTGTCCTTGCCATCACCGCAGCCGTAACAGCGGAAGTAAAAGGCCATGAGCTTGACCTTGATCTTGTAAAAGAGCTTGGAATCGCTGCAAACGCAATGGAAGCCCTTTGCGACCAGAAAGAAGAGATGGAGTACATCGCACGCGAGTACCTGTCTACAACTCGCAACGCTTTCTTCATCGGCCGTGCGGTTGACTACTATGTAGGTCTTGAAGGCGCACTGAAGCTGAAAGAAATCTCCTACATCCAGGCAGAAGGCTTTGCCGGAGGAGAGCTGAAACACGGTACGATCGCACTGATCGAGCAAGGCACACCGGTTATCGCGCTTGCTACACAGGAGCACGTAAACCTGAGCATTCGCGGTAACGTAAAGGAAGTCGCTGCCCGTGGAGCGAACCCTTGCATCATCTCTGCAAAAGGCCTGGACCAGGAAGACGACCGTTTCGTCCTTCCGGAAGTACACGAAGCCCTATCACCGCTAGCATCTGTTATCCCGCTTCAGCTGATCGCCTACTATGCAGCACTGCACAGAGGCTGTGACGTAGATAAGCCGCGTAACCTTGCTAAGAGTGTGACGGTGGAGTAAGAGAGTATTGCAGCCGAAAACATATGTTAAATGACAACAAAGTTGGTAACTTGACAACAAAGTCGGTAACTTGACAACAAAGTTGGTAACTTAACAACAAAGTTGGTAACTGCAAGGGTTAGTATAAGATGAAAAAATTTAAAAGCGGCAGTTTATGCCGCTTTTTTTTATAATGGCAAAGGGAGCAAAGGAAGTGTACATTTTGTATGTTTCTAATGTTAGAAAGTCTTTGAAAGAGTTATCTGAAAAAGATTATAACGATGCTATTTCCGCCCATAACGCCATCAGTCTCGGGGAGGCATATGCCCCGTTTATTGTTTGCTGAAACATTGACATGTGTTGAAAAACCGGTAGGGTGCTGTATATAGCTGGCTTCACAATGTAAAAAGCTACGGAAACCGTAGCTTTTATTTATATTCTAATTCGTCTTTAAATTTATATACTTGCCATTTGTAATTCATGGTAGAAATATAGTCCCGAATCACTACAAAGTCACCTGTTTTAGTTTTAATAAAGTATGTATTTTCTCCTTTATAATCTATTGAAGTAATATTATAGTCTTTAAATTCTTTTGATAAATTTGGATCTGTTATAATATTATCAGCAAATATACTACTCGTTATCTTATATGGACCGAATAATAATATCCCCATTATTAGTATTACAAAAAATGCAACTATTATTTTCATTGGTGTGATTTTCATTTTTAATCTCTCCTCTCAATGTAATCAAACAGTATAATTTATTTCCAGAATTGTCAATATCTGTTGTAGATTTGAATTGAAGTTTGATTAGAAATAGCAAGGGATTACAAGGCTATCACAAGAGATGGTGGGGAAGCTCGTGATATGTGGGAAAATAACTGGATGATTTCAGAAGATATTTATATTGAAGAACTTAGCCCTCTAGAAAGAGCTGACCTAGTAGTTAATAGAACTACATAAGACAATAATTCTAAATATAACTCCGTTCGAATGGAAGTTATATTTTTTTCTGAAAATCAACATTTAACGTTAACAAAGCCTTAAACAAAGAAAAGTATTGTTTAGTTGTCATTCTTATTAATAAGACCTTATATGCTGAAGCATTATCAGTTGTTTACTCAATTTCACGTGGTCTAAGGCTTTGAGCCATAAATTATTACAACTAGTCATGAAAGTATGATTAGGACTGATAAAGTTTAACTTATCGTAAAAAGGCTTAGAGATATGTTTTTCTCTAAGCCTTTTCTGTATACTGAATTAGCAATAGGGATTTGTTGTAAAATACTATCGATTAAAATTCAATGCTCTATAGCGAAGGGGATTAGTGGCTTTTAATAAATGTACTTAATTAAAAAATTTGGATCAGACTGATAGAAAAAAGTTACTACTGTCATACCATTAGAAAAGGTTTGAGATTGATCATCGATAATGTTCCCTACAAGGTCTTTACCTTCGGTAGCTTCAGAATGTAATCTCACCCCTGCTGGCAATACAGTTGTAAACCTAACAGTTCCCGCAGGCATATCAAAGCCTCTAAATGGAAGGGTTTGATATATGCTGAAATGATCGTCTACAGGGTCTCTATAAATAGAATACTCATAACTTAGGTGATATACATTGGGGCCAATAGGCTTTAATTTAATTGGCTGCATGTATAAACTTGCTAAGCCCAAAGCCATATCAGTTCGTATCCCTTCAGCTGATCCGTTTGCTACTTGCAGTGCATAGTCTTGCACTTCTCTTACTATGGTGGATTTTGGTATTGGCCCAAACTCAAACTTACCTTCTTTAAATATTCGTAAGTCTTCATCGGGAATTTTTTCCATACTCGGGACTAAAAATTCTTCATTCTCAGGAAATGTAGACTCTAGCTGAAAATAAGTTTCTACTCTAGCGGTATCATACACCTGGCCGTATCTAGATGTTGGCGTTACAGTTATGACTGTATCCTGCATCAAGCACTTCCAATTATCCATTAGATCTCCTCCTACCCCTCTAATACATAATACAACATATATGTAAAAATTATCTACTTTTAGTATCAATCATTTTAACTTTTAACAAAAATCACCTATACCTACGAGGTGTACATACTAGAAAGAAAAGCTTCAAAATATTTTTCGCCGTTAATTGTATTAGGTTGTTTTGATCTATTTTTTACATAATAATCCTTAGGGAGAATATTCACTAAACTATCCAAAACTTTTAAGGGCATTCATCTATCCTAGTTACCAACTTTGTTGTCACGCTCAAAAAACGTTGGTTACCGACTTAGTTTTCTGTTCAAGGAATCACACAGCGAAGCAATGCGGGTTTAAAGATAAAATAGTGACCGACTTAGTTGTCATTTAACACCTTGGTTGATTTATATATCCGGACCTAGGAAAACTCCTGGGGACAACAAAGCCACTGACACTTACGTCAGTGGCTTTCTTTTGTTATTTTGGTTTGCACCACATCTGTCCGGTTCATGTCCGGTATACAAAATAAGCTTTGAATCCTGCTGCCATGCTCTTGAGAGCAGGAGAGACAGTGGCAATGGAGAGAGTTGCAATTATTGTCAGACAAAGTGATTTGAATTTTATCCGATTACTTCTTTTCCTTTTGATTGGATAAGACGAGAGCAACGCCCGAAAGCAGAACCAGTACGACAAGAAGGGATTATGTCGGAAAACGGATCCAATAGCAGAAAACCAGAAAACACGATAAAGATAAACGCCAGGGTCCTGTTCATCTCTGGGGAATGGTCAAACTCCTATTATGAAAACAATTCGTTAAATTCATTCCATTTCCCTCTGCCGCAATACGAAATATAACTTAATTGTTAATGAGGCCTTGCGAGATAAACAGCAAAAAGAATGAGGAAGACTCCAAACACTATGAGAAACTTATATAAAAAGGTGCGTTTCCTGCGAGAAACACCAAGTACGGTAAAGAATAGGCCGAGTATGAATGACATGATCATGATATAAAATCCCATTTTATTCTTTCCTTTCTAAAATAATCATTCGTTCATGACGATTGGCTAGTCACTGGAACAACAGCAGCAGTAAATTCTTTATTCCTATCAAAAACCGATATTGCTTTATTTTCTAAGGCTCAAGGCGCGGTTGGTTCATCTGATTACATTCTCCAAGCCATTCCCCTTCATTAATGTTCAATCTTCACTTCTATATTCAAGAATATCACCAGGTTGACATTCTAAAGCCTTGCATATTGCTTCTAAAGTAGAAAACCTAATGGCTTTTGCCTTTCCGTTTTTCAGTATAGAAAGGTTAGACATTGTGATTCCAACTTTCTCCGTTAGTTCTGATACACTCATTTTTCTTTTAGCAAGCATTACATCAATGTTAATGATTATCGCCATATGACCACCTCATACCGTTAACTCATTTTCCGATTTTAGTTCAATTGCGCGTCTTAAAAGTTCTTGGAGAATGGCAGAAAAAACGGCAATCACAAGTGAAGCAAAAATGATGACCAACCCCATAAGGGCAATTCCAGGGTGCAAAGCATTAAGAACTGTCAAAATGATCATCCCTATTACATATAAAACGATAATGGCTATTGCACAATTCCTTATAGATCCGAGAGATTGTACAGATAAATCGGTAAAGGCATCCTTTCCTTTTATATAATTCAAAATTTTTAAGGCTTGGTATAAAGCCAGGAAAAATGGAATGGCTGTTAAATATAACCCCATAAGAACTGGCATTTTCAAATAAGCATATTCAGGGTACGTCACTGCAGTCTCTCTCGCCAAGTTTGGTAAGTAAAATACACATAATGAAAGGATGGTAAGACCGATGATAAAGATGGTTCCTTTCAAAAAAGTAGTTTTACGTGGTTTCACAAGTAATCCCTCCGCCATTTTTTGTTAATTATAATGTATTATTTGTTGTTTATCAATAAATATTTATTGTTTATTTTTGGTGCTAATGCAAATTCCTTTTTGGGAATTTTTTTATAACTGCGTTATCCTCTAATTCATAAAAACAACAGTTCAGGAAAATCTAACAGAAACAGGCAGAAAGAAAGGATGGGAACATGTGAAAGATACGCTTGATGCCCTTGAACAGTTTTTTCGTGAACATTTGGCGCCGCCTCATAAGATTCCTTCTGTTGAGCCTGAGGAGGAGGGGTTCCGGGCTTTGGTGGAAATCATTGAAGAGAAGGACTACATGCGGAAGTTTGCGCGGGATGAGATGGTGGGCGTGTACGATGTGAGGTTAAACAGCGAGAACGAGGTCATCTCGTACTCGAGACGGTATTTGAAGCACAGGGGAGATACGGGACAGTGGATATGAACACTGACAAAGGGCTGTACGTTTTTTGCATCACATCAGGACCGGACTTTTCCGGCAGAAGCATTTACTTCGACGGAATGGATCGCGAGCTGCTGGTTATCCCGTATAACGATTTGTTTTTGGCGGCTGCCGAGGTTCCGCTCCTGCTTCGGCCATCCAAAGAGAATCTTCTTTTGCATCAAAAGGTCATTACCTTTCTTATGGAGGAAAGAGAGGCAGTCTTTCCGTTCAGCTTCGGCCACATCGTCCAGTCTGTAAAACAGGCGGAGAGCCTCCTCAAGCGGCTTTACCCGGAGCTTCAGCACATGCTACCGTCTCTGAGAGGGAGGATCGAAGTAGGATTGAAGGTGATCGGAAAGAAGGAATGGCTCCTTCAGAAGCTGGAACAAGCAGTGCTGCCTATCCAGAGCCCTTCTTACAAGGAGCGGATTAAGCAGGGGGAGCTGGCGGAACGCTTTTTCCTATCGCTACGGAATCAATTTGCGGAAAGCATCCACCAAAAACTACATCAGGCTGCAGAAGATTCCAAACAGAATGGTATGTTAACAGAGACGATGCTGCTGAACGGCTCCTATCTTATCAAAAGAGAGCAGGAAGGCTCCTTTGATGAGCTTGTTGCAGAGCTGTACGAACGTTTCAAAGATCAGGCTGACTTTATCTACACAGGTCCGTGGCCGCCCTATAACTTCGTTCAGCTTCACCTGAAGGCAGAAAAAAGCTCATGATGTTTTTGCCGCTGAAGCTGCTGCTGCTCGCCGCTGAAAATGTGAAGGAAGAAGCAGACAAGGAGCTGTACGATATCGGGGTCATTCAAAAAAACCTGCTGCTGCTAGAGCTTAAATTTGAAAGAAATGAACTTTCTGAAGAGGAATACAGGTCGCAGTATGAGGAGTGGCTCAGAAGATATGAGTGTGTCAAAGAGATGGAAAGACGAGAGTGGGACAGGCTGCTGGATGATGGACCTGTTTAAAGTCCAGGTGCAGGATAGAATCAATATACATAGAGGGGACTGTATGCAAGATGGAGGATGAACGGGAATTCAGCAGGCGGGATTCTATACTTGAGACACTCGTCATTACAGCCAACCGGCATGACTTTAAGCTGGATTTGATCCTGACGGTCGATGGGAAGACGGTGAACGGGTGCCTGATCTCAGCTTCTGATTACCTGAAGGGATTAGGAGAACTGTTTGAACACAGAGAGGGCGAACATTCCGCCAAATTAAGCGCGCGTTTCCGTGAAGCGGGAAAAGGAGCACGCGACCACGAAACGGCTTCCTTCATTCATTTAACGAATGTCACGATCGATGGAGAAACAGCAGCCGCTTCCGCATATTGGAGAGGAAGGCTCGACCGAGTGAGCGGATTCGTCATCGGGAAGCCTGTGAAAAGAATTCAGTAGAAAGGAGGAACAGGGATGATGCTTGAAAAATGCAGGGATGGATCGAGCCTGGTAGAAGTGGTCGACCGCATATTAGATAAAGGAATCGTCATCGATGTATTTGCCCGCGTGTCCGTGCTGGGTGTAGAGTTACTTACAGTAGAGGCAAGGATTATCGTCTCGAGTATTGAGACCTGGCTGCGCTATGCAGATGCGGTCGATTTGCTGAGACACAAAGAACACGTTCACGATCCCACTCACAGAGAAGAGACCCGTGACCCCGAAGAACTTTTGGATAAGCTGGTTTTTCCGATATAAATCGCCACAGAAGGCTCTTGGAAAAAAAGGTGCCAGTCCTGGACACTTTTACCCTGTGTGTCCAGGACTGGCACGGAATTATTCATTTTGATCCGACCATGCATGCTGCTTATAGCTCTAGGCCTAGCATCTTTATTCAGCCTCCGTCAGCTTCTTCGCCGTTTCATAAAATATTTCAACTGCTTTCGCAATGTCCTTTGAATCCGACCATTCCTCGGGACAATGGCTCAGTCCATTCCTGCTCGGAATGAACAGCATGCCCACGTCAGTAAAATCGGAAAGGACCATTGCATCATGCCCTGCCCCGCTGTTTATCAGGCAGTACGGGATATCCAGTCTGCCGCTTTTTTCTTTTAAAAGAGACAGGATTTCTTTGTTCATTGCTTTTGGTTTCATGTAAAGCGGCTGTTCAAC
This sequence comes from Metabacillus mangrovi, assembly GCF_009711125.1. Lineage (GTDB taxonomy): Bacteria > Bacillota > Bacilli > Bacillales > Bacillaceae > Metabacillus_B > Metabacillus_B mangrovi. Next base: position 15,709 of record NZ_WMIB01000028.1, read on the forward strand.
AGAAGTCTTGATTCCGCCTCCATCATAAGAGCGGATCCGCTTTTTTACTTTATTCACCACATTCAGCACATGCTCTTCTTTGCCTGAACGGATATCGACCGAGAATATCACGTTATCCGGGATCACATTGGCTCCATTCGGAAAAACATTCAGGCGCCCGACTGTAAGGACAGTGCCTTCCCCTTCAGCCAGAGCAAGCTCAGGAAGGCCTGCAAGGATGGCAGCAGCTGCCGCTAATGCATCTGAACGGCGGTCCATCGGGGTTGTCCCCGCATGGCCTGCCTGCCCATTGATCGTCACATTCAGCTGGGTCAGGCCGACAATGGCCTCTACCATACCTATTGAAATGCCTTTTTCTTCAAGGATTGGGCCTTGTTCAATATGGAGCTCCAGGAAGCTCTTAATCGTTTTTGGGTCTCTCTGCTTTGGAAGAGAAGGATCAAGGCCAATTTTCTTCATGGCGTCCTTCGCCAACACTCCATCCCGGTCTGCCAGCTGGAAGAATTCCTCCTCAGACATCAGGCCGGTGATGCCTCTTGAACCCATGAGCCCTCCGCCAAAGCGGGAGCCCTCCTCTTCCACCATTGCGATGATCTCCAGCGGGTATTTCGGTTTTATCTTATTCTCTGCAAACAGTGCAGCCACTTCGAGACCTGCCACAACGCCTGCTGGTCCGTCATAAGACCCGCCATTAGGGACAGAATCAAAATGGGAGCCGATCAGCACGCTTGGTGCATCCTTCAATGACCCCTCCAGCTTTCCAAAAATATTGCCAAAACCGTCCTCTGTGACTGTAAGTCCAACCTCTCTCATTTTTTCTTTTATATAATTGCGGGCCTGCAGGTCTTCCTGGCTATAGGTCAGCCGGGTCGTTCCCTGTTCGGGCGTAGCGGTGAACTTACTTAATGCATTTATATGGGTTTCAATCCTGGCAGCAAGCTGCTCTTTTACTATACTCATCCTATCCTTCCTTTCTTTATAAGAGACTGACAAAGAACCCTGCGAGGACGACAGAAACGATGGTGACAGTGATGAAGCCGCCGACGAGCATTGGCGGAAGCATATGGCTTGTCAGCATCTCCCTTTCCTCCTCATCTTCGGTCAGTGATTTGATGACTTCATTCGTGATGATATAATCTGCCGGGAAACCGTACAAAGCTGTCAATGATACGGCAAAGGCCATGTGTTTGCTGACACCGAGCATCTTTCCTGCAATAAAGGAGAAGATGTACATGCCGATGACGCCAATCACAATGGTGCCAACCAGCGGCCAGATGATTTGCAGCATCATCGATGGTGTTGCCTGCTTCAAACCGTCAAAGATGAACAGCATCAGGGCCATGATCGCAAATCCGAATGCGTTGGCTTTTTGCAGGACCTGCTTTTCCAGGAAGCCTGCACTTTTGGCGATAACACCAAACAGCAGGCAGATGACAAACGGGCTCACGCTGACAACAGGCGCCAGCCAGGCGGAAACCTGGTAAGCCAGAAAAGCAACGATCGCAAGGCGCAGCAGCTTGAAGAAATCAGTATTATATTTTTCCGGCATTCGCTTGAATAGCTTGAGCTCCGGCGCAGCCGTGCCAGCTTCAGAAGCGGCTGCCATTTCCGCCTTGGCCAGCTGCTGTTGCTTAAGCGCAGATCCTCCGCTTTTTCGGTAAGATTCAAGCAGCTTTTTCCCTTCCTTTTTCAGGACGATGGATGTGATCGGGTAGCCGGCAAAGCCCTGCATTACGTAAATGACAATCGCAAACACAGACAGAGAAGCAAGCCCTGCTTCCTTCGCTCCCTCAGACATGATCAAGGCAGAAACCACGCCTCCGACCAGTGGGGGAATCGCCACCACAATCGTCTGATAGCCAAAGATGAATGTTCCGACGGCGAACAGGACGGCAATGATGCCAAGGATGCCTGAGATTGCGATCACAATCGTTTTCCATTGGTTTTTCAGTTCCTGGACCGAAAGGAGCGTTCCCATATTCGTAATCAACAAATACATCATCAGTGTCGCAACAACCGGCGGCACTCCTGCCAGGGCGACGATATCCTGAGGGAAAAAAGTCCAGTAGCCTGCAAGAAACAAGACCGCACACACAAAGATGGAAGGTACCCATGCCTTCGTACGGACTGCAATAAAATCTCCGATAAATAAAATGAGAATTAGAATAACAACTGCCAGCATCTGGGACATAGGAAGCTCCCTCCTTCTATGGTTTTTTATTTCGGAATGCGAAAAAAATTGTTTAATTAGTATCATACACTAATTAGTCGGTTAATTTAAACTATTTAAAATATTTAAGTGGCCGTTAACGGGGAGAGGGATATTTGTATGGAGGCAAATGCTGTGCCTGACACTCACAATTGACACTCAGTACTAGGCACGTAAGCCTTCGATAATTTCCGGGGAAATATGACTAATTAGCACATTAACTGACAAACAAAAAAGTGCCTGCCCCGCTGCAGCGGGTGCCTGGCACCTAATATCCTATCCATCTCCCAGCCTTGTGCCCCGTCCCGTTCTTAGTGATATCCAGCTTAATACCAAAAGAACACATTAATGTACTCATGACGTCCTCTGTAAATGGTTTGGAGTACTTGATAGGGACACTGCTGCCCCCTTGGCTGTTGCTAGTCCTGGTCAACACTCGATATATTAACTCCTATAAAGTCTCTGATCCTCCCCAATCCCCCTCCGGACCTCCTCCAAAAACCGCCCTGCTGCATGCGAGAACGCTTGATGCTTCTTCCAAATGATGGCTAATCCGGCATGTAATTTAGGGCTTAAAGGTTTAAAGCAGAGGCTGCTGTCCCCGGAAGTGTTGATGAGTTTATCAATACATAGGGCATATCCCAATTCTTTTTCCACCATCCGTGCGGCGTTGTAGAGCAGATTATACGTACCGGTCAGATGTAAATCGTTCAGATCCTGTCCAAACCATCCGGAGATCTCGTTATCGACGGTGGTTTGGCGGGAAACGATTAACGGCTTATCCAGAAGATCCTCTGGCTGTATCGAAGACTTATGTGCCAGAGGACTGTCTTTGCGCATCAGTACCCCCCAGACATCTTTGGCCGGAAGGTGCAGGTAATCATATTTTTGCTTATCTGCCGGTTCAATTACAATTCCAAAATCCAATAATCCGCTGTCTATTTTTTCGGTAATGTCATCGGCATTTCCGCTGTATAGATGGAACCGGATTGCGGGATGATCTCCGAGGAGCCTTTTTAAAGCATCGCCAATGTAGTTCATGGCCTCTGTTTCCCCGCCGCCGATGTGAATTTCTCCGCTGATCGCTTCTTCGGGCCTGTTAAAGTTTGCTTCGGTTTTATCGACGAGCCTCACGATTTCTTTTGCTTTTGTAAGCAAAAACACCCCTTCTTCTGTTAACGAAATCTTTCTGTTTCCCCTGATGAATAAAGGAGTGCCCAATTGTGCTTCCAAGTCATTGATTTGCCTGGACAATGTGGGCTGTGAGAGATGCAGGTGTTTGGCTGCTGCCGAAATGCTTTGCTGATTGGCGACAGCAATAAAATAACGGAGCACTCGGATTTCCATTTTGAAACCTCCTATGCCTCTAATGTATATCAGGCTATTTGATATAGGTATTTGATATCTGTATCGTAGCATTTTATGATTTTAGTGGAAAGAGTTCAAGGAGTTGATGAAAGGAGGAGAGCATGATAAAAAACTCGAACGGTGTACTCATCTTCATCCTGGCAGTCGGGGTCTTCGGCATTATCAATACCGAGATGGGTGTCATAGGCATCCTTCCTGAACTTGCCGGCCATTTTGATGTCAATGTCTCAACAGCGGGGTTATTGGTTAGTCTTTTTGCACTGGCTATTGCTATTGCCGGACCAACTCTGCCTTTGGTGTTTTCTGGTATGAACCGGAAGCATGTGATGCTGATGGTGCTTGCTATCTTCATTATTGGCAACATCATCTCAATCTTTACACATGATTTTACGACGGCATTACTCGCACGTGTGATCCCGGCCTTTTTCCATCCGGTTTACGTTTCGATGGCATTTTCAGTTGCTGGTGCATCGGTCAGCGAAAAAGAGGCACCAAAAGCCATCTCCAAAGTATTTATTGGCGTGTCCGCAGGAATGGTCTTAGGGGTCCCGGCGGTCAGCCTGATCGCCAACACGGTTTCTCTGGAAGCGGCGATGTCCTTTTTCGCACTCGTAAATATTCTTACATTTATCGCGACCGTGTGGTTTGTGCCTTCAATGCCTGTAGAAGAGAGACGTTCCTATGGCTCCCAGTTGAGGATCCTGACACATGGTGTGACATGGCTTTCGATATTGGCCGTACTCTTTTTAAACGCAGCGGTGTTTGGAGTGTACAGTTACCTTGCTGAATATCTGGGTGCAGTGACCAACATGTCTGCTCAATTAATCAGCATCATGCTATTCCTTTATGGTTTGGCTAACATAGCAGGAAACATGATGGCGGGCAGAATACTTACAGAAAATCCAATCCGGACGGTAACGATTTTCCCTCTCGCATTACTGGCCGTTTATCTCGTTTTTTACTTTGTTGCGGAGCTTGCAATGCCTACAGCATGTATCATTTTAGCCTGGGGGATTCTCGGGGGGATCGGCGCCAATATCAATCAATATTGGATGACTTCTTCTGCTCCGCAGGCGCCGGAATTTGCGAACGGATTGTTCCTGACTTCTGTGAACTTAGGCACCACGATTGGAGCGGGGATTGCAGGGATCATCATGGCACAGATCGGAACGAGGTACATTTTGTCCGTCGGCGTTCTCTCTCTGGTGATCGGGTTTGTTTTCATTCTGCTTCGAAATTCACTGTATAAGAATCTTGAATATGGAAGAGGAGACTGAAAATGAAAAGATGGTTCCGGGCTGTATTGGCAATCGTGCTTATCTCCGTCCTTGCAGCATGCGGAGATAAGAGTGAAGGCAGAAATGAAGAGATTACGAACGAGCAAGAGAATCCATCCGGGGAGACAAGGGGGAAGAATGAGATGAATCATTCAGCAGAAAAAATAGCCGTGACGCTTGAAGGCGGGGAAATCATCATCAATGTTTATAACAATCCCACGGCGAAGGAGTTTTTGGAGCAGCTTCCTTTGACCATGACCTTTGAAGAATTTGGGGGATTCGAGAAACTAAGCTATCCGCCTGAAAAACTAACGGTGGAAGGTGCACCTTCAGGGTACACGCCTCAGCGCGGGGATTTTGCTTATTATGCTCCGTGGGGCGATGTAGCGATGTTTTATAATAAGCATAGCTACTCGGCTGGACTTGTTAAAATAGGAGAGATTGAATCAGGAGTAGAATTGCTTGAAACGATGGAGAAGGATTTTACGGTTTCAATCAAGAGAGTGGATTAGAGCGGAGAATTTTCGGTTTGCAGAGAGCTTTTGATGAAGTCGTGAAGAAAGTTCAATGAAAATAAAGCAAAGGCTCACCCTTTTAGATTATAGTTATCTAAAGGGGTGTTTTTATGGCTGAGGAATTCATTGGCTGATACCTTACCTGCGGATATGACATAAGAACCAAGTACATAAATAAGTAAAGAAAGTGTGTTTATGATGACTTTTGTTTCTTTAAATCAAGTAATGAAAGAAGAAGCCCACCGGATGATCTTAAAGAATGTAGATTTAGTGATTGGTGAGTCCTCGCAAATCGGGATCAAGATGTCCAATGAAGAAAGTGTCGTGCTGTTTGATTTGATCAAGGGGAGAATTCCTCCTTCCAGCGGCCATATCCACAGAGAGACAGAATCGATTCTTTCACACATGAAAGAGGATGGCTTATATGATTCGCTGACTGTCCAAGGGTACCTGAAATTTTTTAAGCAGCTTGCAGATTTTCCGGACCCTTTAGAGGATTCCATAGCAGCCTTTTCTCTGCTGGATGTGTGGGATACGAAAATAAAAAAATTAACAGATGATCAGAAAAGCAGGGTCAGCTTATTTCGAATGTCTATGTTTTCTCCGGATGTGCTGTTAATTGAAAATCCGTTAACTAATTTATCAGGAGAAGGAATTGATCTTTATTTAAAAGCCGTTGAACATGTCCGTTCCGGTAACACCGCCACTGTCATCACCTCCAATTCGATTGAAGATCTATTGCTGTTAAGCAGTGAGATCTACCGCTATAACCAGACAACGGGACTGGAAAAAACGGATCTTTTCGCCGAGGACCCGGATCAGATTTTTATGCAAAAGAAAGAGAGCGAACCCCTCAAGCCAAACCGTGTTTTCAAAGTAACATGCAAATTAGCAGATAAAACCATCTTTTTCAGTCCTGATGAAATCGATTATATTGAAAGCATCAACAGTGTGAGCCATATACGCGTTAATGAAGAGTACTTCCCGACAGACTTGACTATGAATGACCTCGAAGGGAAATTAATCACATTTGGTTTCTTTAGATGCCACCGCTCCTATTTAGTGAACCTGCAGCGGGTCTCAGAATTGATCAGTTATTCAAAGAACAGCTACACGCTGATTTTAAAAGGCCATCCGAATGTAAAGCTTCCTCTTTCCCGGACCCGTTTAGAAGAAATGAAGCAATTGCTCGATTTTTAGCGTACCAGTGAGGCAGAAATGAGTACATTTCAGCCTTTTTTTACTGCATTTGGGCTTTTTACAGTACGGTTCAGCGGGTTTTTACGACTTTCCCCTTACACTGCACTAAACTTTAAAACAGATGGGGAGCTTCATCAAACACCCAACTTTTTAAATAGGGGAGAGGAGTAAATGGAAGAACAAACAGTGATTCATGCTGAACAATTAACCAAACAGTTCAAAAATGAACCCGCCTTAAAAAAAATAAGTTTTTCAGTCCGTTCAGGTGAAATATTTGGATTTTTAGGTCCCTCTGGATCAGGGAAAACAACTACGATTAAAATCCTAACCGGGCAAATGGCACAAACGTCAGGAAAGGCAGCGGTATTAGGAAAGCCAATCGAACAAATCAATGAAAGCATTTATGAGCAAGTCGGCATTGTGACAGATAACAGCGGATTATATGAAAGAATGACCGTATACAGCAACTTGAAGCTTTTTGCAAAGATCCTGGGAATTGATAAAGAACGGATTGATGATCTTTTGAAAAGAGTAGGCCTGTTCGAGCACAAGAATAAAATTGCCGGTAAGCTCTCAAAGGGAATGGCGCAGCGGCTCGTTTTAGCCAGAGCTATCCTGCATCATCCCAAGGTGCTCTTTTTAGACGAGCCAACGAGCGGCTTAGATCCCAGCACAGCTGCAGCTGTTCACGAATTGCTGCTGGAACTTAAAGAAACGGGGACGGCTATTTTCCTTACGACCCATAATATGGACGAGGCGGCTAAACTATGTAATCATGTTGCTCTTCTTCATGAGGGGGTAATTGTAGAGCATGGGGCTCCTCAAGCGCTGTGCCTAAAGTACAACCGAAACAAACAGTATCAGATCCGATTGGAGGATGAGCGGGAATTTATACTGCCTCACTCTGAGGAAACAGGGGAAAAGATCCGGCAGTGGATCGCCAATGGTGAGCTTGTTACGATTCATTCCAATGAACCGACATTAGAAAAAGTGTTCCTGGAACTGACGGGGAGGGAATTGCGTTGAGGATTTCAGCAAGAAAAGTCAGAGCCATCACGGCTATGAAATTTCAGACGCTGCTGAATAATACGGGCGTCATGTTAGGGCCGATTCTCGCTTTGGGATTTGTGATCGGCATAAAGAATATTATGCCGGATGTAGATGTAGATAATAGTGGAGTATCCTTCTCAACGGATGCATTCGCCTTGAGCTTCGGGATTATTTTCAACATCGCGATAGCAGGAATCTCTATGAGCAGTGCGCCATTAGCAGAAGAAAAGGAAAAGAACACATTGAGGGTACTCATGACGTCCTCTGTAAACAGCCTGGAGTACTTGATAGGAACCCTGCTCCCCCCTTTGCTGCTGTTGATCCTGGTCAACCTGCTGATGATTCCTGTGAGCGGGTCTTCATTTGGGGAAATCCCATTTGGAACCTTCTTCATCATGACAACTGCAGCGAGCCTGATCAGCCTGATCATCGGGTATATAATTGGAATTCTCTCGAAAAATCAGGCACAGGCTTCCTTATTAGGCACGCCAATCACTTTGCTGCTGACTTCCGTACCGGCAGTGAAGCTTCTCCAGGAGGATCTGTCCGCCATATTGGATTATACGTACACAGGGGTGCTGACAAACTATGTGAACGGTATCGTCTCCGAAAACGGGTATATATGGAATGTCACCGACATCGGAGTACTCATAGGCTGGCTGGTTGCTTCTTTAGCAGTTTTTGCATACGCCTATAAGAAAAACGGACTGGATCGATAAGCAGTGTTTATTCTCCAATTAAAACCATTGGCTTTGTTAAAGCATGGTGTTGATCTTTTAACACCTGTTGATTGGAGTGGAAGGTGCGAGACTGGGAGCTTGAGAGCAGCGGGACAGGTGAGACCCCGCAGGCGCAAAGCGGCGAGGAGGCTCACCGCCCGCTCCGCGGAAAGCGAGCGCCTGCAACGGAAATCAACAGCCAAGTTTAACAGAGCTAAATCATTAAAGGAGTGGATGATTCATGTTTGGTAAAAAAACCGAAAAGCGTTTTGATGAAAAGCTGGTGCAAAATTCTCAGCACGGCCTGATTTATATTCTCGTTGACCGTCAAACAGGAGTAAACTATTTGCATACGTGGAACGCACAGGGCAGCGGACTTACCCCCTTGCTGGATGAGAAAGGTGCACCGATAGTGGAATGGATAGAGGATGCTGATAAATAAAATGGCAGGGACGGATCTTTAGGATCCGTTCTTTTTTAGTTTTCATATAGGTAGACTGGCATCATACTTTCCTAATTTATCCTCCGGCTAATTCACTCCTTTATCAGAATAAAGTCTATCTAGTGAAGTGCATCTATTCTTTCAAAACCAAGCTGATTGATCTCAGCCGAATAGGCGTCTGCAACGATTTGGGCCCCTGCACTGTTTAAATGAATTCCATCCAATGTAAAATGGAGGCCGCGCTTTTCTGATAAGCGGTCAATGCTTGCAGGCTTCTTATAAAAAAGCACATCCATCATGACCCTCATGACCTTCGTGCTGATGTAATCAGAGCAGCTGACATCGGATAAGTGCTCTTCGAAGACGGATTGAAGGTTTAGAAAATGGACATTTGGGTGCAAGCGGATGACCGATTGGATCAGGGCATTTAATTCTCTTAATTCACGATTAGAAGCATTAGTCAATTCTTCACCGATGAGCGCGGGTGTTACGGCTACTGTCTTTTTTGAAGATGCTAAAACGAGCTCCAGTGATTTTCGGTAAAATTCTCTGAACTCATCTTGATTCTCTGCCACAGGCTGTGCCTGAACGCCCAATAGTTTGGAATAAACATCATTTACTCCAATCCACAGAAAGGCAAGATCGAAATCAGAATCCAATTCAGTCTTTGAAAGCCGGGTGTATAAACTTTTGACGGACTCTCCAGGTTTCCCGAGGTTGTGAAATGTATGATGCGGAAATTTTTCTAACAGGATTTTTGCAAAAGAAATGCCGGGACGCCCCTCTGTTAAACTGTCTCCAATTAATCCGATTTTCATTTTTTATGTCCCCTTTGCTTTAATGGAATTTAAAAAGATGGTTATTGCCTGGTTAAAAAGAGGCTCAAGTGCAATCAGTTCCTGTGTGTTCGTCAGCTGGCACAGTCCGCCAAGCCATGTACCTAAAAGAACAGTCCGTTGATCATTGTTTCCGGCTGAGAATTCTCCCTTCTCTTCTCCTTCTTCAAGGATTGCACGGTATGCACCCATCGGAATAACCGCCAGCTCATACAATTGCTTCACGGATTCAGGACTTGAATCTTGGTTCGAAGCAAGCTCCTGACCTGCCTTTAGTAAAGGAGTTTGATAATTATAAAGGACGTGCAAGGCCATACCGTACATTTTCTCTGATGCTGTCCCATACTCCGCTTCCTTTACACTCCACTTGTCATACCAATCCTTCATCGTTTTTTGAGCCAGCAGTACAAAAAGCTTTTCTTTATTCTGAAAGTGATAATAGATGTGTCCTTTGCTGTAGCCTGATGCTTTTGAAATGTCTTGTACGGACGTTTGCGTATACCCCTTTTGAGAAAACAGGGTAAAGGATTGTTTCAGTATTTCACGTTTGGCAAGTTCACTGTTGTACCTTCTTTTATCCAATAGCTCTATGAACTCCTTTCTTAAATTGAACGGCTGTTCTATTTTATTATACATTTTTTAACATGGAAAAAATATCTTTTTATAGAAAGATGAAAAAAAAGGTTGGCTGCTTGAATAAAAGGAAGTGTACAGGCATATATAGTCATTGAATTTCCATATTTTTATCCAGGTATAAGCTTTGGAGGTTTGGATTTTCTTTGTTAAAGTGGAGAGAAGGATAAACGGCAGGGGAGATTTCATGAATACAATGAAAATGATAAAAACGATCCTGTTGGTTTCAATCGGATCGATTGCACTCGTTATCGGGATTGCAGGAACGTTCCTGCCGGTTCTGCCGGGCGGTCCGTTTTACCTGATTGCGGTCTTTTGCTTTGCGAGAAGCTCAAAGAGGGCAGACCGCTGGTTCAAGAACACCTGGGTCTATAAAAAATATGTCCTGGCATTCCTGCAGAAAAAAGGAATGAAGCGGGCCGAGAAAATCAGGATTAATCTGATAGCCGATGCGTGTATCCTGGCTTCCATCCTGTATGTGGACATCCTTTTTGTGCGGATTGTTCTCATCATCCTGGCTCTCTATAAACACTATTACTTTATATATAAGATTAAGACGATTCACCCGCACACTGCAGAAGAAAGTGTAGATTCCAAGAGCACAGGTACTTAATGTCGGCCTGCATCATTACAAGCAAACCTCTTTTTCCATCCGTGGATCAAGAGGTTTTTCCAATTTTTACAGGCGGTTGCTAAACTAGGGAATTCCCTTTATTATTTAGTTAAGTTCACTAAACAATAAAAAGGATGGTGCTAAGCTTGAGACTTATCATAAAAAAAGGGATTCCATCCCACCTCGTCTCAGATGCTGCAAAAATCTTTACGGAAGCTTTTGAGCGGAAGTTTGTCAGGATTATTGGAAATAAACAGAGAGCACATCAGTTATTTTTAAAAGGATTTAATCCTCAGAATGCACTATGCGCAATAACGGAAGAGGGAGAGCTTGTGGGGGTTGCCGGTTATCATATGAATGGGAAATCTCTCGCTGACCTGACCCTTAAGGATTTTATCGACGAATTCGGTCCATTTAAAGGAAGGCTTAAAGCATTTGCAGCTCATGTGCTTTTCAGCAGAAAGCCGTCTCATCCTGAAGAATTGTTAATGGATTCAATCTCGGTTTCTGCATCGTCCAGAGGAATGGGAGCAGGCACGAAGCTTTTTGCGGCACTTATCGAGCTCGCTGAAGAAGGAAACTATACTTCAATCAAACTCGATGTAATCGATGAGAATCCGCAGGCAAAAAAACTGTACAGCCGGCTTGGATTCAAAGTGGTGAAGCATCAGAAGGTTCCGGGATTCATTAATCGGCTCATTGGTGTCAGCGGAGTATCAACGATGGTGAAATCCATAAAACCCTGATCAGCCGAGTAAGCTCTCTGGAATAACCATTGACTCCACCATGTGAATCCATTAACATAAGAAAAACAATTCAATCAAGCACCTCGTATAATCTTGGAGATAAGGTCCATAAGTTTCTACCAAACTGCCGTAAATAGTTTGACTACGAGAAGAATAGAGCTATTTTTGCCAACTCTTCTCCTAAGTCCATGTGAGAGGAGTTTTTTTATGCCGATGAATCAGCTAAAACAGAGAATCGATGCCGCAGCAGGGAATGAAAAGGCAGATCTTCTCATTACAAATGCCTGGGTGGCAGATGTGTTTAATCATGAGATTGTAAAGATGGATCTCGCCATTAAGGACGGAGAGTTTATCAGCAGCACGAAGCGGGAAGCTAAGGAGATTCTTGATGCGGAAGGGATGTATCTGATTCCTTCCTTCATTGATTCGCATGTTCATATTGAATCTTCCATGGTGACGCCGGCTGAATTTGCGAAGGTTGTATTGCCTCATGGAGTGACGACGGTCATCGCGGATCCGCATGAGATTGCCAATGTGGCAGGGGCAGAGGGGATCCGTTTTATGCTGGAGCAGTCTGAGAAGCTGCTGCTGGATGTGCGGATGATGCTGCCCTCATGTGTTCCGGCAGCCGCCTTTGAGGAGAGCGGGGCGGTACTTCGCGCGGAGGACCTGGAGCCGTTCGCGGATCATCCAAATGTCCTCGGGCTTGCTGAAGTGATGGATTACCCGGCCCTGCTTAAAGGAGACGGGGATATGCTTCGGAAAATTAGCATGGCTAATAGCCGGTTGATGCCGATTGACGGGCATCTTGCAGGGCTTTCACCGGAAATGATTGACGTGTACCGGTCTGCCGGAATCCGGACAGATCATGAAGTCACCACAGCAGAAGAAGCACTGAACCGCGTGCGCAGGGGGATGTACGTCCAAATCAGGCAGGGTTCTGTCGCGCAGAACCTTCCTGCTGTTGTTGAGGCCGTGTCCAGCCGGAACGCGAGGAGGTTTATTCTCTGTACGGATGATAAGCATCTCGATGAGCTGAAGGAGGAAGGCAGTATTGACCACCTTGTCCGGCTTTGCATCAAAAGCGGGATCGAGCCGCTGACCGCGATTCAGATGGCCTCCCTGAACGCGGCTGAATGCTACGGGCTGAAGAAGAAAGGGGCCATCGCACCCGGGTTTGAAGCGGATTTTATCCTGACAGATGATCTGGAAGCTTTGCCGATCCGCCGTGTATTCCGCAAAGGAGCGGAAGCAGCGACCGGCGGAAGAATGATCAGCAGGAGCACCCTCGAGCCCATTCAAGCGGAGAAGAGTCTGAGTGACTCTGTGCATATCGGATCGTTTCCTGAAAACAGGCTTGTCCTGTCTGTTCCGGCTGACCAGGAAGTACCCGTTATCCAGCTGATCCCGAATGAGCTTGTTACGAAAAAACGAATGGAAAAAACGAACGCCTGTAACGGTGAGTTTGTGCCATGTACAAAACGGGATCATTTGAAGCTGGCAGCGGTTGAGAGACATCGAGCGTCAGGGAAGGCAGGCATAGGAATCGTCAAGGGCTTCAAATTCACAAGCGGGGCGATTGCCTGTACCATAGCCCATGACTCACACCATATTATGGCGGTGGGGACCCATGATGCAGCGATCCATGCTGCCATTATACGCCTTCAGGAATTAAAAGGAGGCATGGCCGTAGCCGGCGAAACAGGAAGGATTCTTGCAGAGCTGCCTCTCTCCATCGGCGGGCTTATGTCAGACAGGCCGTATGAGGAAGTCATTGAAAACATGGAAAAGGTGCATCATTCTTTAAAAGAAATCGGGTATCAGGAACCGTTTAATCCGTTCGTCATGCTTTCCTTCTTAGCGCTGCCTGTCATCCCGGAAATTAAACTGACGGTAAACGGTTTGTTTGACGTAAACGCATTTACTTATCTTTCTTTTTAAAGGAACTTGTTATAATGGGTGAAAAGCAGATCAGGAGGTCTTGCCGATGCACCAAGTATGCCTCAGAGTGGAAGAAGGCCATGGTTATGTACAGGGGGACCGCATTCCACTGCAGCGCAGCAAAATTCTAATTGGAAGAAAATCCGGCGGCAGCAAGCTGGACGTTCACTTTTCCAATCCATACATATCAAGAAAACATGCCGTTATTTTATGTGAAGATGGAATGTATACAATCACCAATTTAAAAAGCAAGCATGGCCTTGATGTAAATGGCTATCCGCTGGATCCGTTCCAGCAGACTGTGCTCTGTGACCAGGATGTCATTTCGCTGGCAAAAGGAGCAGTGAAACTCACCTTTATTAATCAGGCTGAAACGGAACATGAAAAAACGAGGGATCTGGTCTTGGAGCAGGAGCTGTTCAAGATCTGCAGAGAGAAGCGCCGGGTCTATATTCAAGGGGAGCCGCTGCAGCTGAACGGAAAGGATATGGAACTGCTCCTCTTACTTGATGACAACTGTGACCGGGTTGTTCTGTACGAGGAGATAAAAAAGCAAATATGGCCGGAGAGATTCACTGGCTGCCACAGCATGCCGGACATGGTCGATCAGGAGGAACTGACTGCACTCGTTTATCGCCTTAGGAAAAAGCTTGGGTCAGCAGGCGAAAAAATAATCACCGTCCCCCGGACAGGCTATATGCTGGAAAAATAGAAGGTACCGAACATTCAGTCATTTATCAGATTTTTATCATTTTTTTCTGATGGTTCTCCCATGTTAGGAAAAAGGTTCCGCTGTTACAATGGGACTGTAAAAACAAATGGGGAGGAAGAGGCAAATGAAAAAGGGAAAGAAGGTTGCCGTTCTGGCTGCATTAGCAGCAGCTTTCGCACTGACGGTTTGGGTGAAGCCGGAGGCAGAAGCACTCGCCGGCCAGGAGAAGATCAGGAAGCTTCAGGCAGAGGAATTTTTCACTTCTCATGATGGTACCTTTGTCCTTCATGATGTGAAAAAGGACCAGTCCTATGTTTACAACGAAGAGCGTGCAATGGAAAGAACGGCTCCGGAATCCACTTTCAAAGTGCCCAATGCTTTGATCGGCCTTCAAACAGGTGCAGTGGAGGATGAGTACGACATTAAATATTGGGACGGAACGGAAAGGGAAATACCTGTCTGGAACCAGGATCACACCCTTGGATCTGGAATGAGGTATTCTGTTGTCTGGTATTACCAGGCGATGGCCCGTGACATCGGGGAGCAGAGGATGAAAGAATGGATAACGAAAATTTCATACGGGAACAAGGATATCAGCGGCGGAATCGACCAGTTTTGGCTGAGCAGCACGCTTAAAATATCCCCTATGGAGCAGGTGGAATTTATGAAGGCCCTGCACAAGGAAAAGCTGCCTTTCGATAAAGATGTCATGAAGACGGTTAAACGGATGATGGTTCAGGAAGAAGGAGACCGCTATACGATTTATGCCAAAACGGGGCAGGGATCGGGAAAAGGCTGGTATACCGGAATCATTGAATCCGGAAAACGAACGTTCACGTTTGCTGCTCATATTGACGGGACATCTGCAGATGCAAAAGAGATCACAAGGAGCATTTTAACGAAACATAAGCTGATTACACAGTAATGTGCGGCAGTTAAACAAACGTTTGATTAGCTCATAAATTTTCATGAAAGAGACAAGCTATATAAGATATTCCTCACCGAATATCCGCAAGCTATCCTGATGACGAGGTGAAGAACGAATGAGTTACCGTGACCAATTAGATGAACATTCCGCACAATTTCACCACAATTGGACAAGGCCGAAGCGTTCCAAATCGCAAGTCAATGGGCACACCGAGATGTCGCAGACGAATATTATTCTGCGCAGCAACGCAAAAGCCCATCGCTGGTAATCAGCGGATGAGGAATATTCCAGGGTTCTTCCTGGAAAAGGAAGGTCCGGTTATCCGGGCCTTCCTTTTATGGAAAAAAAAACAGCCTGATATAATCAGGCTGCAGCCGAGAATCAGCCAGTGGCTGTATCGTCATCAGCAGTTAAGATTGTGCTTCTTTTGCGTTCCGGTTCTTCCTGCTTTGAGGATTGGTTATCGAGCTTTTGGTCTGTGCCTTTTGCTCTGGAAGAGGACTTAGAAGGAGCTCGTTTCGTTTGTCTTGATTTTGTACCTGCACTTGGTTTTGCTGTGCTTTTTCTCGCAGCGGCTGTCCGTTTAGAAGGAGCGCTCTTTTCCTGTCCTTGCTTCGAATCTGCCGTTTTCCCGCTGTTTTCTTCTTCTTCCTGCTTTGCACGAGCCTCTTCTTCTTCCTCTTCCTCTTCTTCCTCTTCATCGTCTTGCTGGCTGCCGTCCTCTTCTTCGTCTTCGGAATCAGACTCCTGTTCGTCTTCATTGTGCTCGGCACTTACAGGCTCTTCTTCTTCTTCCTCTTCCTCATCTTCTTGCTGATCGTCCTCGTACTGATCGTCCTCATCGTCTTCAAGATCATCCTCGTTTTGGTCCTCATTCTGATCTTGATCTTCTTCATCATACTCAGCAGACTCTCTGCCTGTATATTCTTCTTCTTCCTCATCTTCATCTTCAGGGAACTCCGTGGAGTACTTGCCCATTTTTTCATTGAGCTCTTTCATTTGTTCCTCAAGCTGTCGTTTCTGTTCTTGTAAGGCTTGGTAATCCTCATCATTGTTCTGTTCGTTCTTGCCTTTTTTCGATTTACGGCTGCTTTTCTCCTTTTGGCTGCTCTGAGTTTCATTTTCTGAACTCATTTCCTGCTCATCCGCACCCTCTGGAGTTTCCTGGCCGTTTTTCTTTTTCTTCATGAAATTGAGCTTTCCAAGAGCCTTCTTGGACTTTCCGCCAATGCCTTCGAGATTTTTTGTCACCTTGCTCATATCTGTATCAATTCCGGCATTCTTCAAAGCTTCATTTCCCATAAGGGTAAGGATCTTCCTGCTTCGTTCAGGTGTAGCAAAGTATCCTACGGTTGCACCAAGGATCCCGCCGGCTACTGTACGTTTCACTGTATTTCCTTTAAACATGTTTTTAGCTAGCTTAGACTTGTCCATTGTTTTCCGCCTCCTTTATTTAAAATGTAACTTCATCCGTGTTTGTGACGATTAAAAGGGTTTTTCCCTTATCCAATTCTTCTTCGAGCTGTTCCGCTTTTTTCGTATCAAAGCCGATTTTCTGCATCTTAACAACGAGTTTGTCATCTTTGCTTCTGAAAATGTTCTTAGTTGCTGTCCCGACCCCGGTTACCTTCACGCCGACTTTGTTGGCATCCGTTTCTTTCCGGGAGCGTCTGACATGATCGTTGTCATGAGAGAGAATATAAATATCCTCGTCACGAACCCCGTCATTGCGGATTTTATCAATTGCCTCTTTTAAATGCTCATCATTATGAAATAGCTTGAATTTTGGACCCATTAGAATCGCCTCCTGAAAAAGAGTTTCCCGAATAAGGTGAACATAAACCGATAAAGTTGTATTACCAGTACATTATTTAAGAAATGAGCGGAAAGTCCCCTGTCTTGATTGGAATGCATCTCCAATATATAGGAAAGAAAAGAAATGGAGGGGATAAAAGGGGATCAACCCACTGGTCATCCTTTTCATGCATAGCCAGGGAAGGGATGGGGGAGTTGCGGCTTGCTTAGAAGAGGGACTGGCAGCTGCCAGTCCTTTTTCAAAAAGGCTGTTTTCGTATAGATTGTTGCTTTCTTGACCATATTAATAGAATGTTGATATAATACGGTTTCGGGAGGCGTTCAGCTATGTGGTTAGACATCTATGAAGAGTTCAACGAACTATCAAAATCAGAACAAATGGCACTGTTTAATGCTATGAAGGAAGACTTGTTTCCAGATGAACCTGATAAAATTACAGAGTTGCTTAAAACCATTAGAGAAGCTCGTTTTGCTTCTGGTATAGGTTGTGTTCATTGCGGGAGTACATCGGTAAAGCGAAATGGTAAATACCGTACAAGACAACGCTATTTATGTAACGATTGCGGTAAAACATTCAATGATATGACGAACACACCATTTTCAGGTTCTCGTTACCCAGAAAAATGGGTGAAATATATTGAAATGATGGTAGAAGGATATACACTTCCTAAAATTGCTGAACGCCTTAAAATTCACATCTCTACTGCATTCTATTGGAGACACAAAATTTTGAACGCATTAGGTAGTCTTGGATTCGAACAGCTCAAAGGAATTGTTGAAAGTGACGAAACATTCTTTAAAGAGTCGATGAAAGGGGAGCGAAAAATTACCCATAGAGAACCTAAAGAACGTGGTGGTAAAGACCCAAAGAGAGGGATTTCAAACCTTAAAATCGCTGTGGTTGTAGCCCAAGACCGTAATGGTAATGCAGTAGCTCGAAAAGCTGGCACAGGGCGTGTTAGGGCGGAAGAAATAGACCTTGTGATTGGAAAGTATATAGAACCGTCTGCTTTGCTATGCACAGACACAGCAACGAATTACAAGAAATTTGCCAAAATAAAAGGCTTACAACACGAAGCTATAAACGAGAGACAAAAACAACGTGTAAAGAAGGGTATATTTCATATCCAGCACGTAAATAACTTTCATCATCGTTTAAAAGATTGGATGGACCGTTTTCAAGGTGTGGCAACTAAATACTTGGATAACTACCTTTACTGGTTTCGTTGGCTTCAATTAGGGAAGAATTTAGCATTTGAAAAACAAGTTGAGCAAATGTTTATTTCAGCCTGCCAAAAATCAAATAAAACAACGGTTCTATCATTGCGAGCAATATAAAAAGAACCACCCAAAGATGGTCCTAACGAAAAAAATTTAACGTGTATCAACTTTCTTTGAAATTAAAGATATTAGAGCCAATATTACGGTCGTAAAGAGAAAGAAGATTGTTCCCAAGAAACCCATAATTGCAAATGAAGTTCCTCTATCCATTTCATCTGGTGCTGCAAAATAATTACCTAATTGCCAGGATATTAAACAAATGACTAATAAAATGATTGAAACTGACAAAAGTTTGAATTTTTTAATCATATTTATTTCCCCCATTAATCTATTTAATTATCTAAATTATATCGCAAATAAAGATTTATACCATTATTTGTTATATTTTTCTTCAGTAAATAAAGACCTCAAAAAGCAACAAAGTTTACGAAAACAGCCTTCAAAAACGTTCAGCCTCATCCCGTTCGCAATCCGTGTAAGGACCGATATACGTTCCGGGCTTCACCGTCCGGGTCGCTTGCTTCCATTCATCTTGATCCATGCAGTATGTTTCCGCCATAACAGTGGCAGGGGTAAAGTGTAAAATATCAGATCCAAGCACAACTTCCGGGTTCAGGGAATTAAAAATGGCCAATAGGTGGGTTTGATCGGTCAATGCTTTTTCATAATGCCACCAGCCCTGGGGCACATTCACTGTCGCTTGAGGGCCGATCCTGTACTGAAGCAGCTGTTTCGTATTTGGATTCAAGATGGAAACTTCCGCTGCACCGGAGATGCAATAGACCAGCTCAGCGGCATTTTGATGGTAATGCGGCTCCACATAATTGCCGCGGCTCAAAAAAATATCAAGCAGGGAAGTCCTTACTGTGTTCAGCTGCCTGGCTCCCATGATGTTAATATAGTTGCGGCTGTCCTTACGGAAAAGAGTGCTGGCACGCGTATCAAAAGCGAATTGCGGAGAAGCGGTATGCTCATACATCGGCTGATCCCTCCAGGCTCATGCTATCTAAAAGCAGGATATGCGCCTATAGGCTGCAGGGTTCAGACGGCTTGCCGCCCGCATCAAAAGTTTTGACACCTTCCTCTGCGACAAAGTCACCTTTCTTATTGTTTGTATGAAAGCGTTTTATAAAATACACTTAAATCAAGACGTATTACAGAAAGGAAGAGCAGAATGGCTCAGAATAATATAAAAGTTGGGGTTCAAAAGTTTGGTAACTTCCTCAGCTCAATGGTTATGCCGAATATCGGTGCCTTCATTGCATGGGGATTCATTACCGCACTGTTTATTCCAACAGGGTGGCTGCCGAATGAAGCGTTAAATGAGCTTGTTGGACCAATGGTTACGTATCTTTTGCCGCTGCTGATCGGGTATACAGGCGGTAAACTCATTTACGACCAGCGGGGCGGCGTGGTCGGAGCCATCGCTACAATGGGTGTCATTGTAGGGACGGATATTCCGATGTTCCTTGGCGCGATGATTATGGGTCCGCTTGGCGGATTTGTTATTAAGAAATTTGATCAGCTGATTGAAGGGAAAATTAAAGCTGGTTTCGAAATGCTGGTCAACAACTTCTCAGCAGGGATTTTGGGAGGGCTGTTAGCCGTTCTGTCGTTCCTGGGTGTAGGACCGGCTGTTGAAACATTCACAGGCTGGCTCGTTGCTGGTGTAGACTGGATGGTAGGACTCGGAATTCTTCCTTTAACCAGCATCTTGATCGAACCTGCGAAAGTTCTGTTCCTGAATAATGCCATTAACCACGGAGTGCTTTCTCCAATAGCCCTTGAGCAGGCAAAACAGAATGGCGAGTCTGTCCTATTTCTTCTTGAAGCAAACCCTGGACCTGGCCTTGGAATTCTGCTTGCCTACATGTTCTTCGGCAAAGGCAATGCCAAGCAGTCAGCACCTGGTGCAGTCATCATTCAATTTGTCGGGGGAATTCATGAAATTTATTTCCCTTATATTCTAATGAAACCGAAGCTGATCTTTGCAGCAATATTGGGCGGAATGAGCGGTGTATTCACTCTTGTCCTTCTAGGCGGAGGATTGTCTGGTCCGGTTTCACCGGGAAGCATCATTGCCATTCTCCTTATTACTCCTAAAGACGGCGGGATGTACTTGGCGAACATTCTTGGAATCCTGATTGCTGCTGCTGTTTCCTTTGCCGTATCAGCCTTTATCCTGAAGACGAGCAAAGAGAAAGAAGCAGACCTGGAAGAAGCGGCAAACAGAATGCAGGAAATGAAAGGGAAAAAGAGCAGTGTAGCTGCTTCGTTTGCTTCCCAGACTCCAACTGGTGAATTCCCTGAGAACCCAAATAAAGTCATCTTCGCCTGTGACGCCGGAATGGGCTCCAGTGCGATGGGGGCTTCCATACTAAGGAAAAAGTTTAAAGAAGCAGGGTTGAACATCACTTCAGTCAATTCTTCGATCTCCAATCTTCCGAGTGACGCGGAAATCGTTATCACTCAGGAGGAACTGACGCCGCGGGCGAAAAACAAGGTTCCGAACGCGTATCATATTTCCGTGGACAGCTTCCTGCAAAGTCCGGAATATGATAAGCTCGTTGACCGTCTGCAAAATGCGTCTTCCGCTGAAGCTCCGGCTGAGGCTGAGGCAGCACCCGCTGCTGAGACAGCTTCCGATTCAGATGTGCTGATTAAGGAAAACATCTACTTGAATCAGAAATTTGCCGATAAAGACGAAGCGATCCGTTTCGCCGGCCGTGTGCTTGTGGACGGCGGTTATGTGGAAGAATCGTACATTGAAGCCATGATCGAACGGGATAACATGACATCCACTTATATGGGCAACGATGTAGCGATTCCTCACGGTACAGAGGATGCAAAAAAAGCGGTGATCAAATCGGGTGTGACCATCCTTCAAATTCCGGACGGCGTTGATTTTGGCGGACAGAAGGTACGACTTCTGTTCGGAATTGCCGGCAAGGACGGAACCCACCTTGAAATCCTTTCAGGCATCGCGGTCACTTGCTCTGAAATGGAGAACATCGAGAAGATGGCTTCTGCGCAAACAAAAGAAGAGCTGATGGATGTCATCGGCGGATTAAATAAATAACACTGGACCAGAAAGGCGGATTTCCGCCTTTCTATTCCTGTTTTTAGAGGAAAGGAGGAATGAAATGTTCGTCACCTCCAGAGAAAAAGCCATCATTGAGCTGATCATAAAAACATCGGGCAAGCATACAGCCCAGTCCGTTGCTGTCTACTTGAACGTCAGCATCCGGACGGTTCAGCGGGACTTAAAAAACATCGAGCAAATCCTAAAATCGTTTCAGCTGACTCTTGTTAAGACACACGATAAAGGCTTCTCCATCTCAGGCAAGAATGAAAACATCTTTAAGCTGATTCAGACGATGGCAAGCATTAAGCTCGTCGACTTATCAGCTGAAGAAAGAAAGCTGCTGATCCTGATCGGGCTTATGGAAGAAAAAGAAGCCATCAAGCTCGCTCCACTCGCCAATGATCTTGGCATCAGTGTAACGACGCTTGTCACGTATCTGGACGAGCTTTCCGGCTGGCTGAACAGCTTTGGGATCGAACTTTCCCGTAAAAAAGGGGTAGGGGTCGAGCTCGTCGCCCGCGAAGATGCGAAGCGGAGAGCCCTCGCAAGCTTTATCCTGATGTCTTTTAACGATGAGCTCATCGAAATCCTCTTCCGGAGCAGCAAAAATCAATCCGAAAAAGTACTGCATTACTTTAAAACGGAGTATTTAAAAGAGGCTGACCGGCTGCTCAGCAAGAAAAACAAAGGCTCCATCAAGCTTGCAGACAGTGCGTACATGGCCCTCGCTGTCCATTTATGCATTACGATGCAGCGCCATGAGGACGGTTTTGCCATGACAGAAACCGGACTGGATCCGCAAATAAAGGGCTACGAAGAATACGAGAACATGAAAGAGCTGAGCAAACAGCTTGAGGAGCGGCTCTCACTGACGCTGACTGAGGCGGAAATCCGCTTTCTCGCCGTCATATGGAGAGGATCAAACGTTCAGGCGGCAGGAGAAGTGTATTATGACAGTGTCGTCATCGGCCGTTCGATCAAACGGCTCATTCAAAGGGTATCCCAAAAGCTCAACATCGACCTGAATGCCGACTTTTCCCTGTTTCAGGGGCTGTTCGCCCATATGGAGCCTTCACTCTTCAGGATCAGGGAAGGACTGGCTTCCTTTAATCCGCTGACAGATGATATTAAAAAGAAGTATCCGGTTTTGTTCATGGCGGTAACGGCGAGCCTCGAAAAGGAGTTCAGCGATATCCGCTTTCCGGAGGATGAGGCTGCTTATATCGTCCTTCATTTTGGATCAGCCCTTGAGCTGCGCAAAGAGGAGATTGCTATCCGTGCACTGGTCATTTGCCCGACCGGTATTGGCACCTCCAAAATGCTCGCAAGCCGGATGAAGAAGGAAATGCCGGAAATTTCGTCGATTGAAATTACGTCATTAAAGGAAATACAGGAAGTGAATACGGCTGATTTTGATCTAATCGTCTCTACAGTAAGGCTTCCATTTTTCCAGCAGCAGTACGTGCTCGTCAATCCGCTGCTCAGTGAAGCAGATATTGAATCGATCCGGCATTTCCTCGGTGAGCAGATTGAAAGCTTTATGAAAAAGCAGCACTACGCAGAGCCGGCTCCGGGACCTGTCAGGCAGGAAACATCCATTCCGCAGAAACCGCTGGAAGATTTGCTTCAGGATATGGAAGATACACATCAAACCATTACGATGTTCCTGAAAAATCTTTCCGTAACCGACCGGAAAAATGAAGGCGGTCATAATCACCTGCTCTTGCAGATGGCAGCCGAATGTGAACAGGATGGGCTGCTTGAGCACGCGGGGGAAGCCGCAGAAAAACTGACCGAACGGGAAAGTCAGGCGGGACTTGGCATCCCGGGAACGAGCATGGCCCTTTTCCATGCCAGGCACAGCGGGGTTAAAGAATTTATCTTTCGGGTTGCACATGTCGACAGGCCTTATACGCTGAAAGGAATGGACAGGGAGGACATGCAGGTAAGGAACATCCTGCTGCTCCTCGCTCCGGAAGATGTGCGCCCAAGACAGCTTGAAATAATCAGCCTGATCAGCACAGCCATCGTAGAAAACAATGAAAACATGCTCATTTTTTCCTCATCAAACGAACAGATGATCCGCAGAAAACTCGAAGAAACATTCTACGCCTATTTGCAAAATAAACTCGTAAAGGAATGATGAAGATGAAAAGCAACGTTCATTTTGGAGCCGGAAACATCGGAAGAGGATTTATCGGAGCCTTGTTCTCCCAGTCAGGCTACCATGTCACCTTCGTAGACATTGCCGATGAGATCATTGATTTATTGAACAGCCAGAAAAGCTATAAAGTGAACACTGCTGCTGATCCTCAGGAAACAGCTGAAATCACCAGCGTGTCAGGCTTGAACAATTTGAAGCAGGAGCAGGAAGTCATTCAAGCAATCGGTGAGGCGGAATATGTGACCACAGCAATCGGCCCGGCGATCCTTCCGAGAATCGCTCCGCTTATCGCGAAGGGAATCTCCAAAAGAGTCCGTGAAAACGAAGCACCGCTATATGTGATCGCCTGTGAAAACCAGATCGGGGCGACCGATATCCTGAAAAAACATATTCTCGATCAGCTGGACGATGAGACAAAACCAATGCTCGAAGGAAAGGTGTTCTTCTTTAACTCAGCTGTCGACCGGATTGTACCGATTCAAAACAACAAGGGCTCCCTCGACGTACTCGTTGAAACGTACTATGAGTGGGTAGTGGAAACCGATCAGGAGATTCCGCATGTAGAAGGGATGACCACCGTTCCCGACCTGGCACCATTCATCGAACGGAAGCTCTTTACGGTGAACACAGGACATGCCGTCACAGCGTACTTCGGCTGGCTTGCCGGCAAGGAAACGATTGACGAAGCACTAAACGATCCGGCCATCTATGAGCAAGTGAAAAACACCTTGAAGGAAACAGGCGCCTATCTCACCCAAACATACGGACTGAATGAAGACGAGCACAATGCGTACATCGAGAAAATCATCAGCCGCTTCCAAAACCCATACCTGCATGACGGCGTGACACGGGTAGGCCGCTCCCCGATCCGCAAGCTTGGACCGGAAGACCGCCTCGTTAAACCGGCCAGAGAAGCAAGCCGTCTCGGGCTGCCGGTCGAAAACCTGGCAAAAGCCATCGCCGCTGCGCTGCTGTTCAATGTAAAGGAAGATCCGGAATCAGAAGAACTGCAGGGGATGATCCAAGAGCAAGGCTTAAGCCGCGTGCTTTCCGAAGTCAGCAAACTCGACCAGGGAAGTGAACTAACAGCGGAAATCACCGCTCAGTATGAGCAGATGAAGAAATAACAAGTAAAAAAGTGAGAAACACCCCGGGAACACCATGTTCCCGGGGTGTTTTGCATGTTTTTTGATCAATTTTTTCCGTATAGGCTGATCAGGCATGTGTTTTCAGGCAATTTTGGCGACTGATTTGGGGGAGCGGAGATTTTATTTGCGAAAAACCAGAAGATATTTGCGGAAAAATTTTTTTGTTTGCGAAAATCAGCCGGATATTTGCGAAAAAAATTTAATTTGCGAAACCCCTTAATGACAGTATTCAAATCTTCAGAAACTAACTAAAATGACAACAATCATTTACATTTTGCCAATAATCGTTTACAATCAAAAGGAATAAAAAGGGAGAAAATAACATGTTAAAAAATTCTGTAAGAGAGCTGCGTGCCCGGTGCAGGCTGACCCAGCAAGAGCTTGCCGAAAGAGCCGGAGTTTCCAGGCAGACAGTCGGGCTGATTGAAAAAGGAGACTATGCACCATCGGTTGCCCTTGCATTAAAGTTAGCCGGAATATTCAAAGTGCCTGTAGAAGAAATCTTTTTCCTGGAAGGAGGAGAGTAAACGATGCTGAAAAAAATCTTTCAGTCCCCTTTGTTCAATGCCATGCTGATTGGGATGCTGGGGCTCATTATGATTGGCAATCATTATCCTGAATGTGTTCCAGCATGGCTCGTACTTGATCCAATGGTACTTGGAATCCCCATCCTGATCCTGCTTGTATTCATTCCGTTCTATAACAAAAAACATCCTGCTGACCGGATCAAGCCGACCTTGATGCCCATGGAGTTCAGGGAAGAAGATGAAGGACAGCAGTGGATCACATTCAAGGCAACCCGTAAGGTTTACATCTTTTTTGCCTCCATCATTCCGGTAGCTATTGCAACAACGGCATATCTGAACCATCTTCCCTATCTGCCGGTGGTGCTGCTTGCGGCGATGGGTGTCACTCAGTACGTCATTTACTGGACGGAGCTGAGGAAGCATGCCTGACCGCCAGCTTCTGGTCTCTTTCTTACTCATTTGCCTGTTGCTTACCGGATTTTTTCTTTTTTTGCTATGGCAGCATAAAAAGGGAAAGATGACACAGCATCCCGTTAGGACCATCCTTGTGAAGGAATGCAAAATCTTATACTATGCCTTTTTCCGATGGAAGTGGAAGGAGAGAGGCGAGCAAATCCCCCTTCATAAAAATTCAGCATACTTCTTTCTTTTCCTCGCACTGCTGCATGAACAGATAATTGAGATGATTATCTTCCATATTTATTTAAAGTCTGAAGAGCCTTCGATTGCCAACATCTTTACTGCGCTTCATCTATACAGCATTCTTTACTTAATCGGAGACTACAACTGGGTCAGGAACAGTCCCATTCGAGTGGAGGGAGAACGGATTGAAATGAAGATCGGTGCGAGAAGAGAGCTTGTCTTCTGCACTGATGATATTGAGCGGATTCAAAAGACTTCTATCCGCTACGGTAAGAACGGAGGGATGATTCATGAAAAGCATGTATTCCATGCTACCGCCTTTCCGAGGGTATTGACTCATATTTTTGGAATCAGCGCCGAGGTGAAATATGAAATCATCTTTAAGGAACCGCTTTTCGCGGCTGGATACTTCGGCACAAAAAAACAGGTAAAAAAAGCATTTCTGTATTTAGAGCAATCCGAAAATCTTGCCGAGTTTTTAATGCAGAGAACAAAACACCCAGAGAATAAACCCCTCCCATCTTCCGCATCCTATTGAAGACCTTCATCAGATAGGGTGAGACGATGCAAAACGACTGGTTTTCTATTATCCCTTTTTTAATTGCCATCCCGATTGCCGTTAAAACGAAGCAGGTGCTGCCCGGCTTGTTTGCAGGCCTTCTCGCAGGTGCTTATTTATTGGAGCCTTCCTTCGCTGGAGGGTTAACGAAAATGATTGATCTTCTCGTGAAAGGCATTATTGATCCGGGCAATATTAAAATCTTCATGTTCCTCTATGCTTTTACAGGCCTGATTGGCATGATCAAGATTGCCGGCGGCATCAGAGGGTTCGTGGAAGCGGCATCAGCCAGGATTCAATCGAGAAAAGAAGCGCTCTTCCTCACATACATATCAACGCTTGGTACATTTGCTGCCCCAAGCTTCCGCTTCGTCACCATTGCGCCAATCATGCGTGCACTTTTGAAAAAAGTGAAAATGTCTACGCAGGAGCTCGGGTTTGTCATCGAAACGACAGCCACTCCTATCATTGTTCTCATTCCAATCGCTACAGCATTCGTCGGGTATATGACGTCTCTAGTTGACCTGGCGCTGGAAAACGAAAACATAAAAGAGGATGCCTATCAGCTGTTTCTGCAGAGCATCCCATTTAACTTCTTCTCTTATGTCCTCATCCTTGTCGGCATTTATTTCAGTTTTTTCCATCACTCCAAATCAACCGAGGAAAGCGACCCGGACAAGGTTGGTGAAAAAGAGCAGGAGGAAGAGGACTGGCATACGTGTGATCCGTCAGTCGGGAAAGACCTGCCGGAAAAACCGTGGAACCTGTTCGTCCCGCTCATTCTCGTTGTCGGCCTGACGTTCCTCTTCACATGGTGGGACGGCCATCAGAAGACAGCGGGATTTTTTGCAGCCTTCATCAAGGCAGATGTGATGACGGCAATGCTGACCGCTCTGCTTGTCGCACTCATTCTCACGTTTCTGTTCTTCCGCTTTCAAAAAATGAAAACCGGCGAGCTGCTAAACAGCTTTATCCTTGGAGGAAATGATCTCATGTCGGTCATTATCCTGCTTGCCTTTGTATGGGGGCTGTCCTCTGCCAGTGAAGAACTCGGCTTCTCCCGATTTATCACGAGCCACTCGCAATGGATTCCCGGAAACCTGCTCGTGCCAATCCTGTTTGTCTTTGGGGCCGCCGTATCCTATTTTATCGGTTCCGCCTGGGGAACATGGGGCATCCTCATGCCGCTCGGCGTTTCCATCGCCATCGCATCCGACCTGTCCCTCCCGCTCGTGATTGGAGCCGTATTCGCCAGCGGAACGTTCGGCGCCTTCGCCTCTCCGCTCAGCGATGACACGAACACAATTGCGCGGATCCTGAATCTCTCGGTAATTAAATATGCCCGTTTCAAGCTGAAGCCGGCACTGATTGCAGCGGGGATCACAGTGGTTCTGTATACGGCGGCTGCGTTCTTTTTGTAGGGAGGAGCGGCGTTGGATGGTCAGAACCAGGGGGGTGCTCTGACCCCACATTCGCTAAAGCACTAAACCTCCGTCCCCGTCATGGATAAGTGCCGGCTGGATAAGGGTTTGGAGCGTGGAAGCTTGTTCCCCCGCTCCTTTAAAGCAAGTGGGGTCAGTGCAGAACTCTGACCCCACATTCGCTAAAGCACTAAACCTCCGTCCCCGGTATGCACAAGTGCTGGCGGGACAAAGGGTTGGAGCACAGAAGCTTGTTCCCCCATTCCTTTAAGGCAGGTGGGGTCAGAGCACAAAGGTATCCAGTCTGCCCCAATTCAGAAAATGATGCGCTGCTGAAGAAGGAATCCGGCAGTTCCGCTAGAATTTTAACGGCATAACGAAAAGGAGTGAGTGCGATGCAAAACCAGACCATCACCCCGTTTTTTATGTTTTCCGGACAGGCGGAAGAAGCGATGAAGTTTTACACAGCTGTTTCAAGGGATTGGGCATCCAGAGCATCTTCCGCAATGAGGATGGAACCGTGCAGTATGCGGTTTTCGAGCTGAAGGGACAAACCTTTATCATCTCCGGCGAGAAGACCTCAACTTCTTGCGAAGTGTAAAGTGGGGGGATGAATCGCTTTTCACTTGAATGAAAGAACATCAGTTCCCTATAATAGATATAGGAGGTGAAAACGTTTGAAAACGCACAAAGCCTACAAATTCCGAATCTACCCAAACAAAGAACAGGAAATTCTCATCAACAAAACAATCGGCTGCTCGCGGTTTGTGTTCAATCATTTC
>NZ_WMIB01000029.1 GCF_009711125.1 Metabacillus mangrovi
GTCTCCACAGCTCTTATTTTCGGTTTTTCCCCTCCCGGGAGCCCGATTTTGTAAAAATAACGGCTGCTGAGACCGATACTGCTAAAAACCGCCCCTATTCTACAAAATAGCGGCCTCTGAGACCGAACACTGAAATTCCGGTCTCCAGAGACGCTATTTTCTCTATAAACTTTTTCTCCCTTTTCAGTCTCCAGCAACGCTATTACCTCCTAAAAATCCCCCAGCTTTCCCCCTACCTCCTGCCAGAACTACTCACACCAGCTGCATTCCCGCTCCCCAAATCTGCGATCCCCTTTAAAGAGCAAAAAACCGCCCCGGTTTGGATCCGGGGCGGCGGAGATTTTAGCGTTTGAAATCAATATTTGCTTTCGTGTTGTTTTCAAACGTAGTTTGCACTTCTACATCTGTGATGTCGGTTACTTTCATACCAAGTGTTTTGGAAAGCTGGTCGAGGTAGCTGTTCCATGTTGAATTTTTTGCAGGCATGATGCTGTCTTTGATGCGCAGGGCTTCAAGAAGAGCGTAGAAGCCTTTGTATGTTTTTTTGCCGGCAGCTGTTTTCTTTTCAATGCTTACTTTGATGTTGTCATCGTTTGCAAGGTAGCGTACGTGGTAGTAGTAGCCGTTTTTGTCTTCTACTTTCATGTACAGCTTGCTGATGTTGTATGCACTGACTACCGCTGATTTATCGCCTTTTTTGTAGGAGAAGTCAACTGTCGCCATGTTGTTGAAGCCGATTGCTGCTTTAGCGCGCTGAACATCCGATGGCTTTGCACC
The DNA here is from genome assembly GCF_009711125.1 of Metabacillus mangrovi. Classification (GTDB taxonomy): domain Bacteria; phylum Bacillota; class Bacilli; order Bacillales; family Bacillaceae; genus Metabacillus_B; species Metabacillus_B mangrovi. The sequence goes on from NZ_WMIB01000029.1 coordinate 778, forward strand.
AAGAGCTTCAGATAAGCGGCTGATTACTTGTTCTTTCGTCATGTTCTTGGAAAGATCAAGGTTCTTTACGAATTCGATGACTTTTTTGTTTGCTTCTTCGCCTGTTACTTCAATTGTTTTATTGCCGGTTTCTTTTTGAATGGAAACCTTCACGATGCCTTTTTCATCTGTGTAGCTTACTTTGTACTTTTCGTTCTTAAGCTCCACTGTCCCTTTAAAGGTGTCCACTGTTTTCCACAAAGAATTGACGTCGATTTTCTTAACCTGCTCCACTGTTCCTTTTGGCACCGTGTACGCGGCTGCTGATGCTGCCGGTACCGCTGCGCTGACTGCGATGCTTGCGGCCAATACTGCTGTAGCAATTTTCTTCATTTTCTTTTGCACCCTCTCAAGTTTTTTAACCTGGATGCCGACCCCTTGATGTGTTTGCGGATTTATGGATTAAAAGGATACAGCAAGAACGGATTCCTGCTCTTTTTCTCCCGTAGGAACGACGGAGCTGCGGCCGATGGAGATGTATTCAACATGCAGCTTTTCCGCTTCTTCTGCTGTGTAGCAGTTGCGTCCGTCAAAAACAATCGGTTCTTCCATGAAGAGTCCGGACATAAGCAGTGCCTTTTCTGTAATTTCCTTCCAGTCTGTAAGGATGAATACAGCGTCTGCTTCTTTGATGGCATCTTCTATTTGCTCTGCATATTGAACTTCTTCTGGAAGAATCGATTTCGCATTTTCTGCTGCAATCGGATCATAGCCGACTACATGCGCGCCTTCGTCGATCAGCTGACGGGAAACCGCGATGGATGCCGCTTCACGCATATCATCTGTCTCAGGCTTGAAGGCAAGACCCAGCAGCGCAATGCGCTTTCCTTCAAGGGAACCAAGTCGTTCTTTTGCCTTTTTAACGAGCATCGTCTTTTGATTTTCGTTGATGGCAATGACGGATTTAAGAAGGTGAAAATCCATGCCGTGGTCCTGTGAGATTTTCACAAGGGCATGTGTATCCTTAGGGAAGCAAGAGCCACCGTAACCGATACCTGCATTCAGGAATTTTCCGCCGATCCGCCCATCCATTCCGATTCCCTGTGCCACTTCGCTTACATCAGCCCCAACCTTCTCGGAAAGATTGGCAACTTCATTGATGAAAGAGATTTTGGTAGCAAGGAACGCGTTGGCAGCGTACTTAATCATTTCGGCACTGCTAATGCTTGTTTTCAAAATAGGCAATCCAAATGGCTTGTTGATTTCTTCGATAATGTTCGCTGCTTCTGCATCATCCGCACCGATCACAATACGGTCTCCATTGAATGAATCGTAAACCGCTGATCCTTCGCGCAGGAATTCAGGGTTGGACACGGCTTCCACAAGGTAATTGTCCTGAAGATTAGCCATAACGAGCTCACGTACTTTGTAATTTGTTCCGAGGGGAACCGTGCTTTTCGTAACAACCGTTACGTCGCGTGTAATATTTTGGCCGATGTCTCTGGCAGCTTTGTAGATATAGGAAAGGTTGGCAGAACCGTCTTCCGATTGAGGAGTACCGACAGCAATATAGACAACATCCTTGTCTTTTAACCCGATGATGTGGCTGTCCGTAAATTTCAGGCGGCCCGCTTCAATGTTTTTAAGCATAAGCTCTTCAAGACCTGGTTCATAAATAGGGGAGATGCCTTTTTTCAGCATTTCAACTTTTTCACTGTTAATGTCAAGGCATGTTACATCATGACCGATTTCAGAAAGGCAGACCCCAGTAACAAGGCCTACGTATCCAGTACCGATAATCGCGATATTCATCATTATTCCTCCTCTTTTGCTTTACAGAAAGACGTGCTTGTCCCAGCTGCAAGCGGACAGCTGGGGACAAAGGACACGTGTTTACGATAGGATCATTTCTTTCTCTTTTACAAGGCTGCTTAGGTATTCTTGAACATCCTTGCCAAGGTCTTCCCTTTCAAGAGCGAAGTCAATGGTTGCTTTGACAAAGCCAAATTTATCACCGACATCATAGCGCTGTCCTGCAAAGTTGTAGGCAAGGACCGTTTGAGCTTCATTAAGAATCTTGATTGCATCCGTCAGCTGGATTTCATTTCCTGATCCAGGAGGAAGCGTCTCAAGTATGCTGAAGATTTCAGGCGTTAGTATGTAGCGGCCCATAATTGCATAATCGGACGGTGCGTCTTCCATAGATGGTTTTTCGACAACTGATGATAACGTAAGAACATTCTCTTCCAGTGTCTTATTCTCCAGCGGTGCGATGATTCCATATTTGGATACATCTTTGTGGTCCACTTCCTGTACACCAAGGACAGACGCCTCGTGCCGTTCATACACATCCATCAGCTGTTTGAGGCATGGAGTTTCAGATTTAACGATATCGTCGCCAAGCAAAACGGCAAAAGGTTCATTTCCGATAAAGCTCTCCGCACAATGGATGGCATGGCCAAGGCCGCGCGGCTCCTTTTGGCGCACATAGTGGATGTTCGCCATATTGGAGATGGATTGAATTTCCTCAAGCCTTTCAAACTTGCCTTTCTTGTAGAGCGTTTCCTCCAGCTCGTAGGATTTATCGAAATGATCCTCTATGGCCCGCTTACCGCGGCCGCTGATCACAAGGATGTCTTCAATTCCCGATTTAACGGCTTCCTCTACGATGTACTGAATTGTAGGCTTATCTACAATCGGCAGCATTTCTTTCGGCTGCGCCTTCGTTGCAGGAAGAAAACGGGTGCCTAAACCGGCTGCAGGAATAATCGCTTTACGTACTTTCATTAAAACCTCTCCATTCACGTAATATTTCTCTCTAAATCCTTCTGATTAGCCGCGAGTACCCCAAGCTGTAGAGCGGATTGTCAGAAGCGCCCAGAAGCGAAGCGGGCAAAGAAGGATCAGGAACAGCAAACCGTATAATGGCGCGAGCAAAAAGGTAAACGGCCTTTTGTAGGCATAAAAAACGTTACGTGCGTATGCCGATATTATTACGTAAGCCAAGTAGTAGATGAGCAAAATCCAGCCCATTGTTGTCGTCGTAAAGTAGATGGCAAGAATGAGTGAGATACCAAATGCAATCCATAGGAACATTTCAAGCATGACCCAAACGAAGACGTTCGGCTTCGTAAAACCAATTTTCATCGCAATAAGACTCTCGCGGAAAAATGACTTATTCCAGCGTGATTGCTGCTTTAACAATGTACGCAAAGAGGTTGGAGCATCTGTAATACAGCGTGCAGTCGATTGATAAAGCGTTTTTCCTTCACGAATCGCATAGTTTGTCAGACAGCGGTCATCTCCAAGCTGCACCTGCTGGCCAAGGAACATTTGGTTTCCATAATGATCCAGGTTTTTCATAACCACTTCGCGTCTATACGCACTTAGTGGTCCGCTGCATACCAGCACATTGTTTGTAACAGAGTGAGCAGCACGCTCTACACGGAATGCATTGTCGTAGCGCATATCAATTAGGCGGGTTAAAACGTTATCAGTGCGGTTTCGGATATTTACATGACCGGTAGTAGCAGATACTTCCGGATTGTTAAAAGGTTTAAGCAATTCGCGGACTGCATTTGGGAATACAGTGCAGTCTGAATCAACTGTTATAAATACATCTCCAGTTGCTTTTTCGAACGCCCAGATCTGCGCATGGCGTTTCCCTTTATTTTTAGGAAGGCGATGAACAATCAGATTTGGCATTTTATAGTTGCCTTGAGCGAGCTCAGCGGCTGTTTCACCAATACCTGACATAAGGTTTTCTTTAAGTTTTAAAGTCGCCTCATAACCAGAAGTATCCTTGCTTCCATCATCAATGAGGAAAATTTCATGAATTGGATAATCCTGCTTTAGAATACTTTCGATGGTGCCAAGCACAGATTCTGGTGCTTCATTATAAGAAGGAATAACGACTGAGACCTTTAAATCCGGCGGATCCATCATGACTTCCTGATATTTGAAGGAAAGAAGCATTTTCCCTAATAGGTAGGCAATCATAACAGAACCATAAAGACCAATGGTTAAATTTAATTTGTCTGATGCAGTCCAGTTCACAAAGAAAAGAGCTGCAACGGTGATCACGAATAAAGAAATAACGAAGGTTTTCTCCTTCATTGATAATTTCTTCTGCGTGTTCATTTCCTGCGATTGTTTAAGCGCAGACAGATCCTGTTCAACTTTAGCCATACTCGTTCTCCTCTCAAATTGATTTTGGCTCCTTCCCGTCTGCCTGGCAGCATCCGCTCCGGAACTTTCATCCTGTTCAGAGTAAGAAATTTTCTGACACCATACAATCTGCCGTTATGCCCGTGACAAAATTCATCCCTATTTGCAAAAAACTGTGAGAATCCCAATGTCCAAAGGGATGTAAGCGCTACCTGTTATTTATTTGCCGCGGCTTCACATTGTAATATTTTTGTAACAATAAAAACCCCTGGTAACAGTGGGTTCGTTAAAAGCTGTATTTTACTTGCATGATTAAACATCTATTCGCTAGAAATCTTTGTAATATATTTGTAATAAAAAATCGGTTTAAAATTCAGCTTTTTTTGATATTTGGCAGCCTTCTCTTAAATCCCGCGAAAATTGGAGAATTGTTAAGAAAAATGAGGAAACAGTTCTAAAAAAATCAATCAATTTCGACACAGTTCGACATATATCAACAATGATAATGAGAAGGATTTCATATATCGTATGTCCCTTCCACCTATTAATTCCCAAAAAGTCCGGTTATTCACGCCGGCTGTCTGTGAAGATATGCGTATACCTGTTCATCGATTCTTTTTATGGGGGTTTGACCGTGTTTGCCAATCTGAGAGGGTCATGATATTTAATGGTATGGAGACTGTCCGTTTTTAGCGGGCAGTGGGGAATTCTGGCAGTCAGCGAGGTGGATCCATGATCAAAACGGAGAACATCGAGAAGTATTTCACAAATGGGAATGAATGGAATCATGTAGTAAAAAATATCAGCCTTGCCATCCCTCTTACCAGCTTTACGGCAATAACAGGTAAATCCGGAAGCGGCAAGTCAACTCTCTTAAATTTGCTGTGCGGGATTGATCAGCCTTTCAAGGGAAGGATTCATATAAACGGAAACGACATTACGTCTTTTTCAAAGCGGAAGCTTACAAAGTGGAGAAACGCAGAGATTGGCATCGTCTTTCAATCCTTTCATCTGCTCCCGAGTTTGACCCTTATAGAAAACGTCATGCTCCCGATGGAGTTCTCTTCTAATAAGAAGAACAAAAAAAGCCGAGCAGCCGGACTTCTTCAAAAAGTTGGCCTGGAAAACAAAGCGAATATGTTTCCTGATTATGTTTCCGGCGGGGAAAAGCAGCGGGCAGCGATTGCACGCGCCCTGGCAAATGACCCGCCTGTCCTTTTCGCAGATGAACCGACCGGAAACTTGGATACAGAAAATGCTGCACATATCATGGAACTGTTTCTCGCTCTGAAGAATGAAAACAAAACCATTGTAATGGTCACACATGATCTGGAGCTGGCAGGCAAAACAGACAAAATCATACACATGAAAGACGGCCAGATCATAGAAGGGCCGGCAGCCGCGCCCCGGGCTAGAGGAGCGGGCTTCATATGATGCCTTTATTCACAGCAAAGCCGATTCGCGATTTAAAGAGGCAGAAGGCAAAAACGCTATTTATCCTATTATCTATTATTATCAGTCTCTCCATCGCTGGCATTCTATTGCATACAAAGCTGCAATTCGAGGCATCGACTCAAGCCAGCAAAGAAAAAGCGAACGTTCCCGATGCATCCCTGTATACAAATCCGTTCAAGAAGCTCCCTGAAAAGCTTTCGAAACTGGATGGAATTGAGGAGGCCGAAGCACGAATTTCATTGCGGGCAAGGGCTGATACAGGAGATGGGTATAAAAACATTGAAATAACCGGCCTTCCTGAGAGGGATAAACGGCAGATCAGCAAAATCGAACTGAACTCTGCGAAAGCAAATCAGGCTTCCGTCTATGTCGAAGCTTCCACAATGAAACACTTCGGTTGGAAAGCTTTACAGGATGCTGAAATTTTGATTCCGGGCAAAGACCCGAAACGGCTGAATCTCACCGGAACAGCCAATGATCCATCAAGAATTCCGGCAGCGTACAGCGGAACCGGATATCTCTATATGACACCACCGGCTTTAAAAAAACTTGGCGTGTCCAACTCCTACACCCAGATCCAGCTTGTATTCACCGATGGCATAAGCAGCAAAAAGAGAGAGCAGATCATTTCTTCTGTCCATAACGTACTGGAAGAAGCCAACATTACTTCCTACCGTACAGAGCTCGCTGAAGAAACCTTCTATATTCGTAATACGCTTGTGTCCTCTATCTTGACTGTACTGATCTGGTTTGGCCTTTTTTCCATGATTCTCGGATTTGTGCTCATTAGCCATTTATTCGGGCGGATTATAGCAGAGCATGTTAAAGAACTGGGTATCCAAAGAGTGCTAGGAGCTCCTGTCTCCTTTATATGGAAACAGTATTTCTTTTATCTTAGTCTGATCGGCTTCATTTGTTTTTTGTGCTCTGCAGCAGCAGCCTATTACGGCAGCCAAGCTGCGGTCAGATACCTGTCTGAAGAATTGAATATCGCATACAGCAGCGAAGTGGATTGGAGAGCCGCAGTTGTCTTGCTCCTCCTCTCATTTACAATTCCGTATCTCGGAGCTTTTCTGCCAATACGAAGGGTTCTGCGTAAGCCGCTGACCGACTCGCTAAGGAACGTTCCCCACTCTTTTCCTTCCAAAAAGATGAGAAGCAGTTCCGGGAACCTCCTTCTTGGCACAGTGTCCAGACGGCATGCTTTTGCAAAAAAAGGACAAATGCTCTCCAATATTTTAATGCTGTCCTTTGGGGGCGCCATCATCATATCCTGTTTGGGACTGCAGCAAACCTTAACAAACCAGCTGAATGAAATGAACAGCTTTTGGAATTACGATCAGGAATGGTCCGTACAGTCAAACCTGAAAAACTCAGAAATGACTGCACTTTTTACAGAAAACAGCGGGGTCCGCGAGGCAGAGGGATGGACTGTCCGGAACACAGAAATCACTCCATCAGGCGGTTCAAAGCAGAACGCACTTCTTACCTCCCTTCCTGCTGCATCAAATCTGATCAGACCTGATGTCAAGGAAGGAAACTGGCTGCAGAAAGGGAAGCAGCCCTCCGTTGTGATTAATGAAGACTTGCGGACTCTTCTTCAATCTCCATCCATCGGTGACAAGGTTACGCTAAAAATCGGCCGGGAGGAAAAAACGTTTACGATTCAAGGCATCATCGGAAGCCAATTTAAAGGTCCAGGCCTTTATATAACTAAGGAAGTATATGAATCATGGCTCGAGAATCCCTCCATTAACCGCATGGCTGTTAAACTGAAAGACACTGCGGACGAAAAGGAAACGGCCACTCAGCTTGAAAAGAAGCTGACTGAAAGAGGAACGGCTGTTGAAGGCTCTGAGACGATCAAGTCTATGCAGGAGCGTCCGAAGCTGATCATCGGACTTATTGTATATTCCATTCTGGCTGCCGGTGTTCTCTTTACTTTCCTTGGAATCATGAATCTAATGACTGCTTCAAGCATGAACGTATATGAAAGACAAAAAGAAATTGGCATTCTGAGGGCGATTGGAGGCCGTTCCGGAAAAGTATTCGGGATGTTTGCAGGGGAAAGCCTGATCGCTTCCATAATCAGCTGGGTGCTGGCATCTGCCATTTCGATTCCACTGGATACCCTTCTGGCAAAGGAGATTGGAAAATCATTGCTCGGTACCCCTCTTCCATCCGGTTCTTCGCTGGAAAGTATGCTGATGTGGCTTGCGGCTTCCATCCTTATCGGCCTGCTGTCTTCTGCCTTTCCAGTTTGGAAATCCCTTTCTAAACCGGTGCCTGGACTGCTGGCGGATCAATAGGATGCTCTGCTGAATGACGCCGCTTAGTATGTTCAGCCTCATCCTTGCAGGATTTTGCCCGTCCCTTTGCCCTCAGCCGGGAGACTCACGACTTTCGCTCCAATGAACAGGTAAAAAAAAATGCACGTTTAAAAAGAGGAGGAAAGAAAATGAAGAGGATTTTAATTCTGCCCTTATTTAAGATGGAATCGGGCCATCATAAGAGTGCAAACGCACTTGCTGAGGCATTTCAAAAGCACGACCCGGAGATTATTTGCGAAAAAGCGGATTTTCTGAGTTTTATTAATGGGGGTCTTGAAAAATTCGTTTCCAGTCTGTATTTAACTTGGATCAAGAAATTCCCGAATGCGTACAGCACTTTCTATCACCTTTTTTTCAGCAAAAAATCCACTGTGCTTCAATCCGCGTATGAAGCGGTCTTTCTGGAAAAGATGGAGCAGCTGATCGAAATGAAACAGCCTGATCTCATTGTATGCACGCACAGTTTCCCCTCCTTTTTTGTGGACAAGCTGAAAAGCTACGGCGTCTGCAAAGTGCCCGTCATTAACTTATATACCGATTTCTTTGTGAACGGGCTTTGGGGGAAAGATCAGGTCGATCTGCATTGTGTCCCATCAATGAAAGTAAAAAATGATTTGATGTCTATGGGGATTTTGGAGGAGCGGATTGTGGTCTCCGGAATTTTAGCCAACGACCGTTTCAGTAAAAGAAAAGCACCAAGGCAGAGTGATGATAAATTGCATGTGCTTTTGGCAGGCGGCAGCCTTGGTCTCGGCAAAAACCTGTCTAAGCTGGTAAATCTTACAGACAGCGGACTTGCTGAATATAAGATCCTTTGCGGCTCCAACCTTCAGCTGCTGGAGAAAGTCAATTCGCTCAATCTGCCTCATGTGACTGCGCTTCCGTATATTTCATCTGCCGAACAAATGAATCTGTTATACGGATGGGCTGATGCCATCGTGACCAAGCCGGGAGGAGCGACCATAAGTGAAGCGATCCGGAAAAAGCTTCTGATCTTTATTCATTCTGTACTGCCCGGCCAGGAAGAAATCAACCTGGACTACTTGACCGAAAAAGGACTCGCTGAAAAGGTAAGCATGGATCACTCTTTCGAAGAACAGCTGCTTTCTCTTGTCAGTGATCCGAGCAAACTGTTCGCCATTAACAAGGCCCGTCATCAGTATATGAATGAACTTGATGTCAGAACATGCTCAGAGCTTATACGGTTTATTGAAGCTAAACTGTTTGCCGGCAGAACATCTATTAAAGACCGTTACATCAACGAGCTTTTCTCAAAGCTGTACCGCAGCCTTTAAGCCTTTGTTTTCCGGTTTTTGTATATATGATAGTAAATAAACGTGCAGCCTACTGCCAGAACTCCAATATGTGCCCACATAAAGGCTGCGCGGAATGCTTCCATGAATGACATTATTCCCATCTCCTCTATCTTTTTTCTGAAACAACTGTGACTTTTATATCGGTATGCAGTCTCTATTGTTTATCTCTAACTCTCTAAATAGTACAAATTACCCACAACTTATTTCGTGATCTCTCCCTGAGCAGACGTCTACAGGCTTATCCATCATTTTAATCACATTTATACGAACGATACTTATAATGTAATGTGATGGTTCCATAGAGTACTTGCCGGTGCTGCCCTGCAGCCAGGTTATCTATGATACAAGCCCTTAAAAAAATGATGGAAAGGAACATTTTATGTCTGATCTAACTCCGCAGCAAGCACTCGCATTAGTAAAGCAGAAAGGCACTGAGCTTGAAAGAAACATGAATGACCTCATTCAAACCCAGCTGAACAGAGAGGAGCTGCTGGACGCAGCAAACCTTGCAGCACCTCTGATTAAAAGAATTTTCGAAGATGGACAGGAATTCTCTGAGTTTCTTTCTGTACCTCTTAATTTCCCTACTAAAAGAGATGTGGCCAATCTTGCCCAGCTTGTCATTCAGCTTGAAGAAAAGCTCGATATGATTGAAAACTACCTTTATTACCTGACAAATCAGGAATCGTATCCTTCTTCCATCCCTATCCCCGTGCTCCCCTCGTCTCCTGTAAACGCCGTTTCGAAAGAAAGACTTTCCCAGCGGGAGCAGTTAAAAGCGGAACTCCGCTTGCAGATGAATTCTTTTTCGATGAGTGATCGGCTGCAATGATTCCATTTGCTGAAATGTATGAGCAAGTTCGGAAATCCGCTCTTCTTCTAGCCACTCCGGAACCTGCAACAGGTCTGACACCTAGGACGGCAGTCTGGAGAAAAAACAAGGCAGTTCTGTGGCATTACCCTGCGGCAGAAAAGAAATACGAAGTCCCTCTCTTTCTCGTTTATTCACTAGTCAATCAGGCATTTATTCTGGATTTGGCGCCAGGCTACAGTATGATCGAAGCTTTTACAAAGGAAGGCTATGATGTCTATTTGCTGGATTTTGGCATTCCGGGTTATGAAGATAAAGACATTACAGTGGATGATTATGTTCTGAATTACATTCAGGAGGCTGGAAGACGCACTTTAAGACATGCCAAAGCGAATGAACTGACTGTGATTGGCTATTGCCTTGGCGGAACCATTGCGGCCATCTATGCTGCCGTAACAGAGGATCCGATCCGCAACGTCATTATGAATGTCGCTCCCATTGATTTTCAGCAATATAAAGGGTTTGATAAGCTGACGGCTGCCATGAGAGATGGAAAAGCGGACTTGGATCCTATATTCGACGCTCTTGGCATCATTCCTGCCCCCTTTATTAAAGCCGGTCTCCGGATGGTCAGCTATCCTGTTTACTACAGTCCTTATCTTTCCCTGATCAACCGCATCGATAATCAGGAATACACCGATTACTGGAGACGATTCAATAAGTGGACACAGGGACATGTGCCATTTTCAGGCGCAGCCTTAAAGCAGCTCGTGCAGGACTTTGGAAGGGATAACAAATTTGTAAAAGGCACACTGGAGATCGGCGGAAGAAGGGCAAGCCTTTCTAATATTGACAGCAGCCTTCTCGTCATCTGTGCAGAAAATGACAAGCTCGTTCCCATGGAGCTCAGCACAGCCATTCTGGATTTGTCTTCGAGTACAGATAAAACGCTCGAGATTCTCAGCGGAGGCCATGCCACCTTTAACGCCAAAGACGGACTTCCAGGTTACTTGAGTGAATGGCTCAAAGCACGTTCAAAATGATATATAGAGAGGAGGATTCTTTTGTACCTGCTTGGATTATCAAAAGATAAGAAAAAACCATTAGTGTCCGGAATGGCTGCTGGTGTCTACCGCCATTTCAGAGATTATGATTTTGACCCAAGGCTGTTCTCCGATTTAAACGAATCTTCCTATTACAGCCGCATTGCCCATTTCCCCGGCTATTTGCCTGCAGAATGATTTACCAGTTTGGAGCGGGTTAAAAAGAGGTATGGAACAGTAACCTTTATGTTTGAAAGGAGCTTCCATGCTGGAGTTTATCATCAATGTCTTAAAATCATTCGGGATCTGGGGACTTCTCGGCGGCATTGCCATTGAAGCATCTTCCGTTCCGTTTCCAGGCTCGCTCCTTGCGCTTGCATATGGATATATATTGAACGCAACGATTTGGGAAATGACCTGGATTGCTGCTCTTGCAAGCCTCGTATATACAATCTTCACCCTGATTCCTTATTGGATCGGGTTTAAGCTGGAACATAAAATGAAAAAGAAATTCAACAAAAAGAAGAAAGCAATAGAGAGAACACAGCGATGGTTTAAAAAATGCGGAATCTGGAGCATCGCCATTTCCCGTCCTTTCGGTGTCGGAAACTACATTTCCTATGTGTCCGGACTGTCCAAAGTAAAACTGGCACCTTTCCTGATCTTGACCTTCATCGGAGTTTTCCCATTAAATTTGGTCATGCTCTGGCTCGGCTCCAACGGAAACCTCAGTTCCGTTCAGAACTTTATGTCTGGTATGCAGTCCATCCTGCTGATCCTGATCGGCGCAGCAATCGCAGGATATCTTATCTTCCGCTACTTCATCAGGAAGAAAAACTGTGAAAGTGAGTCCGCATCATCGTAAATCTTCCAGTCTATTAACCCGGATTGCCTGAGTGCAGTCCGGGTTTTTATTTTAGCGGGAGTCTGAATTCACAAGGCAGGCTTCAATAATCCGCTGACAAACTTCTCCTCTTCCTTCCCTAAAAATGCTAAAATATAGAAAATACAGACCGAATCAGAGGGAGCGATGGAGTGAGCCTTTACTATTGGATTTCGTTTACAGCCGTCCTGCTTTTTGTCGTATGGAGCCTTTTTTATTTTTGGCGCAATACGGATAAATACGTGGAAAATCTTCAATTCATTCGCAAGACCTTTTATGTGTTCTTTGTGCTGATGATGGGCTGCGGCATTCTTTTTAAACAGCTGGACCTTCAAAACTGGCCGCTTATTTTAGAGCTGGCCGCCCTGTTTGTATTCATTGATTTGGCCGTTTTTCAGACCCCGGATATTTTAAAGATCTGGAATACTGAATTTCAGCACAGCAGCTATATTCGGAAAACGATAAAAAAGAATGAAGAAGTCCTGGGCTATAATGCGATCAAAGTCCAAAATTTCACAGAGGTTATCTCAAAATCTCCTGATCATTTCAGCGGCATCCCCACTCCTGCCGGCTGGAGCCAATACCGGAATGAATTGAAGAAATACCTTGAACTGTATGCGGAAACCTTTCAATTCCATATTTCCATTTTTCCATTCGATATTGACAATGATTCTTATCAGCTAAAACAAAATCTTACCGGAGCTTTCAGCAGGCTGGAGATGTTCCATAACAAAGCCATTCAGGACGCCGGGTGGCGGGATAGATTGATCGAGAAGCTGCTGGAAGGAAGAAGCATAGAATTAAAAGACAAACAAGAAGAAGAAGAAAGCAGCGACATGAAGAAAAAGGCTTTTATCGTGGCCTATTACGGGGAAAGCTATAATATGCTGATTGGCATCAGCTCACACTTTGTGGACGTAGACGGCATAGACGCGTCTCACATCCTGAATATGGCACAAATTTTTGACTGGTTTATGGTTGAGTAGCATTCTGTAGTATACTATACATATAGAATCCAAAGAGGAGGAATGGATCATGTCCAATCTAAATGAACTGTCTCTGTCTTCTGATGAGATTCAGCCGGCACCTAAAGCAGCACTTCAAAAAAAGCGCAAAGCATCTAAAAATCCAAACAGGCGCAAAATGAGCGTCCCTGTTTCAGAAACCTTCCATTCGGTTCATGATATGAATAAACGGGCACTGGAAATTATCGCAAAAAGAGTATAGCCAAACACAGGGCGATTGTACCCTGTGTCTTTTTTTTGGCGTCATAATCCAATCCCCCTCTGGATATGCTGATTAATAATGCAGGATAGAGGAGGAGGACCAATGGCTCTTTCCAAAAACAAACCGGTCAGGAACCCCAACAGGCGCCCCATGTGTGTTGAAGATATGGGCTTCGCTGTATCAGCGGATAATAAAAGGGTTTTGAAAATGCTTGAAGAGCTCGAGCGGAAAGAAAAAGGGCCGAACAAAAGGCCATCGTCCTAATCCAGCCCGGTATTTTAGCAATTGAAACCGGTCAGAGCATCAATGAATGGAAAGAAGAGACAGGGAAAAGCCTGTACCTGTAGCTCACACCAGCCCCTTTCCAATCCCTTCTTAACTATTTCTTTTCGTAGGAAAGCACGACAATCTGTTTATAGGTCTGAACTTTTTCAAGACGGAGTGCCTGCTCGGAAAACCCGCTTTGGAAAAGCGGAATTCCTTTACCGAGCAGTACTGGAATGACCGCAATCATGAAACTGTCTACCAGTTCCTCCTTCATGAAATGATGAATCAGTTCTCCGCCGCCGGCAATCCATAAATCCTTTCCCGGTTTTGCCTTCAGTTTCCGGATCAGGCTGTCCGGACTCCCCGTAACGAACTGAACATTTTCGTCCCTTCCTGTCCTCTCGCTTGAAAACACATAGCAATCCTGTTCCTGATAAGGAAATTCCATCTGAAACCCAAGGATCTGTTCATAGGTTTTTCTCCCCATCACAACTGTATCAACAGATTTGATAAAATCTCCGTAGCCGTTATCCCCCTCTCCTTCCGCTGCTTCCAGCCAGTCGATGTCTCCATTTTCCCGTGCAATATAGCCATCAAGGCTCATCGCAATATATAAAATGGTTTTCTTCATTTTTATTCCTCCCTGTATGCTGTTCCTCTTCATGTTACCTTTAAAATACGACATACTATGTCATAGATAAACAAAATCATGATTGAGGGGTTCCGATGAACAAGCCAAAGCGCCTTTTTGATTTGCTTAAATATATCAATGGAAAAGGTTCGTTTACTGCAAAGGAATGTGCGGAGGAATTCGGAGTATCGATCCGGACCATTCAGCGCGATCTGGACGAATTAAGCTCGTGGGGAGTGCCGTTTTATTCTGAACAGGGCCGTTCAGGCGGTTATCGAATGCTGAACAAAAATCTTCTTCCTCCCCTGCTGTTTACAGCAGATGAGGCTGTTTCGATTTATTTTGCCTATAAATCCCTTTCTTACTACCGCTCCCTCCCCTTTCAAGTCAATATAGACTCCGCGCTGGAGAAGTTTTATGCCAACCTCCCGTCTCACAGCCGGGACAAGCTGAACAGGCTAGTCAACACCATTGCCTTTTGGTCTCCTGATTATGAACAGGTGAATGCGCCTCTGCTTGAAGATATTATTGAAGCAGCCATCGCCAAAACGGAAACCGAGCTCCTGTATGAGTCCGCCCACGGACCGCGCACCCATCTTGCAGTGCCCCTTGGCGTTTATTCACAGTCAGGCCTATGGTATGCTCCCGCTTATCTTCCTGAAAAGGATCAAATTGCGTTATTCCGTGCAGACCGGATCCTCCGTCTTACTCATTCGGATAGGAAGGTACCTGCGGATGTCGTCCTCCCTTCGCTGCTTGAGTGGCTGGAAAAAGATAACGACAACTCAGATGGCTGCCATTTTGAAGTCCGGTTGACGAAAGCAGGAGTAAGGCTGGCTAAAAGCCATTCTGTTTTCCAGAAGGGTTTGGAGAAAGAAAGCGACGGTACGGGGTGGATCAGAGGGAAGATCCCACATGGAGAAATCAGCTATACCTCCTCACTCCTTCTTGCACTCGGCCCTGAGGCCGAAGTGCTGCATCCTGAAGAATTAAAGGAAAAAATGAAAGAGCATGCAAAAAGAATGTACCTCCTTTACCATTAAAAAAGACAGAGCCACGAGGGTTCTGTCTTTCCTGTTTACTGCTGTGTCATAATCAGCGGGCCGTCTGCTGTAATGGCAATGGTGTGCTCAAACTGGGCACTTCGCTTCCCATCCACTGTTCTCGCCGTCCAGCCATTTTGCCCTTTTTTCGACAAACCTCTACTGCTTTTTGCATTTGTCGTTGTCCGGACTAAGCTTTCTTTACTTATAATTTTTATCGTTTGCTTCTCTCTAAAAATCCCCAGATGATAAATACCAATCCTATAAATAATGAAATAATACTTAATACCAGTAAGGAATTAGGAACATTCTTAAGCGAAACACTAAACTCTTCCAATGACCAAACTCTACTATTTGAAAGTCCAATGGAAGCACATATATATCTAGTCGAAAAAAAGATTGCAGATATTAATAAAAAAGCGGAACCGTAAGTGCTTTTAGCCATAAAAATTATCTCTTTTCCATTAGAATTTAACGACTCTATATTGGCGTTCGACCCATTTATAAGGGTAAACATATTGTGTACCATAAGTTTCTTTTACACGATGGTCATATTTTCGAACTTGTTTCACCTTATACTTTTTGTATACTTGTCTATATTCTAAACGATATCTGCCTTCAGGATATTCCCTAGATATAAAGCCTACAGCTACTGACCAAGAATCTGTAACATCAAATCCAATAACACTTTCCAGTTTTCCTAGTGGTACTTTAAGGGTGCCGGAATATTTATTAGCAACTGTTTTAGTATGAGTTGCATTCAATCTTCCTCCGCTCACAGTAGAAGCTCCGGCAAATTTCCACTTGCCATAGGAAAGACCTTTATATGTTTTAGAGACGGCATACCACCTTTTATATCTTTCATCTTGAGTGTATGGGTTACCTATTACAAATGGTTCTGGATATATTCTATCCAGATCCACAGGAATCTCTCTATCTATAATTTCGTTATTGGGAAAGTGATTCATAAAACTTTCAACAACTTCTTCATCTTTTGTTAGTCCCGCATGTACATCTGGATCAGATTCATCGTCTTCAAATTCAGTATTGAGAACAAAATCTGATTCAATTGCAGAGGATTTTGTAGGACTAATCATGAATAAGGAAAAAATTAATAATACAAAACCCAACGCATAAAACAACTTACTGGTATTCTTCATTTTCCCTCCACCTTTTCAACATTTTAGAAAATATTAACAGTTATAACTTCATAATATTTATAAAATTATAAAAAGTAAAGATTTTTATTCTGTATATTTCTGATTTTAATTGCCACATGCGCAGCAGCTGTACATCTGATTAACCAGCCTTAATCTGTTCTGCCAATTCGCAAAAAGACGCAGCCAGCCGAATCGTCATGTCATATAGCTCTTCATTAGACTGTTTAAATAGGTCGTTGCTCTGAAAAGTTCCCATAAACTCTCCCAGAAAATCTTGGGGATGAAGATTAACGATACCCTCTCTCTTCAACTTGACGATGCCTTTCTGTAAGCACAGCCTGGTTTACATCTTCCATCAATTTAATTAGTCTTTCTTTTTGATTGCTCATGACTTCTCCCTCCGTCTAGTTTTGAGGTAAGAGCACAACGGTGTCTTTTTCTAAGGACACAATCTTAACTCTTCCATAGTTGATGACACATTTGAAAAGATATGGAATATCTATTTCATGATTTTGCTCAAGTAGGTCTTCTTCAATCATTCCAACTTTTCAATAATAACAAGGACATGCTGTGTTCATGGCTTTATTTCCAATAAAATTTTTGGCCGTATACATTGTTTCACCTTCTTGTTTAAAATGCTTGGACTGACTTAACCCTTTGGTTTTATTCGTCAAGAAAAATATTCCTCTGGAAATAAAATAAGCAACGGAAGCTGTTCCCGCTGCTTTCATTGCTTATTGATATTCGAAAAACTGCTTCATTTCTTTCTTGCTAAGACTTTCAGGGTCTCTTCCGTGCTTTTTGCACCATTTAAACATTTTAGGAACATTGATGATTGGGTCGCTTGGGTTAGGGGGAATAGCGTAATCTCCGTCTGGAAACCCCGCCTCAAAGTCTTCCGTCTCTTTTCTAAGTCTGGACTTGTCCACCATTCTCAACCTTTTTTTTGTTGGAATCGGAACAAACGTAGTATTTGGATTTACATCCATTTTATCCCTTTGAAGTATGTTACAGAAAGGATTAACTGCACCCATCTCTTTATAGAAATTTCAGTTTTCTGTTTTTGATATTAGGTCTACATAACCTTCTAAACCTTTTTTCGATACTGTACTGGCAAGCAAAAGCCGTCAGGACCTTGCCTTTCCTATATATTTTCTGCCTTCTATAAGTATTTCCTTTTTTCTGGACTTATTATTAGGTGCGGATTTAATATTGTAGACCCGGACATTTCCATCCCCTCCGGAATTGACCATGCATTTTAAAGCGATTAATCCCTGTACAGGTGCATCAGAATCCAGATCAGTAACCATGCCGTATATTTCAAGCGCTTGCTCTTGCTTATCTTTTATGATTTCTCCCCAATTGAAAGACCAGCCATTACGTTTGTCATAGCAATATTCTTTTATCTCTTCTAAATGGACTGGACGAAATTAATATTGCGGTTCACTTTCTGTCTTTTAATGAATGAGCATAATCAATCTCTTCCTCTGTTTAATTGTAACAAAAAACGCCTCCTTTACGGAGCCGCTGCTTGGGTTTTTATTTGTATAATTCAATTCCTTTATACAAAGACTCTTTTGTCACCTGCATCAGCTTTTCCGAATCTTCATCAAGCTTGCCTGCAGCATAAGTCCAGGCGGAATCTGCCAGCCCTCCGTTCAGATTGACCACCATGTCAATGGTTACAAGATCTCCGTCTTTCAGTTCTTTCGTTGAGGGAAATCCATGGCAGATTTCATCATTAACGGAAGCGCAGGTTGCATAAGGATAACCTCTGTATCCTTTTTGCTCAGGCACTGCCCCGTGTTCTTTCAAAAATGCTTCAGCGAATGCATCAATCTCCACGGTCGTGATCCCCGGTCTGATCATCCCGGCAATTTCCTTATGGCACTGTGCAAGCAGCCTTCCGGCTTCAAGCATTAGTTCAATTTCCCGTTTGCTTTTTAATTGAATCATGTTCATTCTCCTTGCCGTTCATCATTACCTTAGTAACGATACCATATTGCAGTCAGCCAGAGCGAACTTCATGCCCTCCTTCAAATTGCCAGTTTTAGGAGCCATGCTGCCGGGAAACGATTAGGGAAATAAATCGTAAGGAGACGTTTGAAATGTCCATCTTTTCAAAATGGTCTCTTCAGCTGAAGAGCCTGACAAAACGCCAGTTTATTAATGAGCTCCGTTCACAGATCTGGTTTGCCCCGCTTATTTATTGTGTGTATGCAGCGGTACTTGCCGGAGCAACACTCTATCTGGACTTTTCCCAGCACGCCGGGGCAAGAGTGCCCGCTTTTCTGAGTGTCAGCTTTGAGCTGACCAATACATTGATCAGCACGATCGCACCAGCCGTCCTGACATTAACAACATTCACATTCAACCTTATTCTCGTTTCCTTCACTTCGATGGCCGGGCAATACTCACCGCGCATTTTAAAAAACTTTATCGCGTCAAAGGCTTCCCAGCGGATCCTTGGAATTTTCATCGGCAGCTTTCTTTATACAATGATTGTTTTTCTTGCTTCCTCAAGCAAGGATTCGATATCCTACTTCGCCATTCCATACACAGTAGCCTTCCTTGTATGCTTAAGCGCAGGAACATTTGTATACTTTATCAATCACGCCGTGAGATGGCTTCAGGTCAATCATATGGCTGAATCCATGAAAAAAGATTCCACGGCTACCATCTTAAATTCTCTGGAAACAGACTTGGAACCATACCGAACGATTGAAGCCATAAAGCTTGAGCAGCAAATACCGGAAGAAGATGGCTTCTGTCTGCACGCCGAAAAGTCAGGGTATATTCAAATCGTCAACTATGAGAAAATCCTGAAGCTTGCGTCAGAAAAAGAATTGATTGTCAGGATGGTTTACGATGTCGGGGAATTTATCTTAAAAGGAAACCCTTTATTCTGCTTATACCGGATAAAAGATAAAAGCATTAATGAGGAGGACTTTCATCATTGTGTTCTGATCGGCGAAGCAGAAACCGACGTGCAGGACATTCACTTTAACATCATGAAGTTTGTGGAAATGGCCATCCGTTCTCTCGGAAATGACGATATTAAAACCGCTACAATCGCGATTCATCAGATTTCCGACTTACTGAGGACGATCTGCCGTGTCACTCAATTCTCCCCCTACCTTTCAGACGATGGGGAAAATTTGAGAGTGATCATGAAGCAGAGAAATTTCGAAGATTATTTATATGATTCTTATTCCGCTATCCGCCATTATTCAAGAGACAACATCACGATGACGATCGAAATTGTCAAAGCTTTACGGAATCTCGCTTCTTCCATTGAAGATTGCCACGAAACGAGCATATGGCATTTTGCTACCTTTATTGTGAAAGGATTCGAAGAGCGCTATCTCTTTGAAAGGGATGTTGAATATCTCCTCACCCCTCTCAAGCAGCTCTCAACGATTGCAGGAAAAGAAAAAGAATTTGCTGAAATCGAGCAGCGGATGGAACTATATGCCAGCTAATTTGAAACCTTTCTCCTTCTTCACCCGTATTCCAGATAGATACCAGAAATGGAGGATTCCGCAATGCAGAATACAGAAGAAAAGCTATCTGACTATCTCCGCATTTTTTCAGAGCTGAAGAGCGAGTTTAAGTGGAAGGTTTCAGACCAGAGGATCCTGATGATGGCAGCCTCTGTGTATACCGTATCCGGACGGCCGTTTCAACTGGAAAGCTACCGGAATATGTGTGACTACATGAAGCAGTACAGCAGTATGTTTTCACCTTTTAAATCCTACCACCGGTTTTTGACGGGGGCGATCCTGGACAGCCGCTACGATGACTCCTATGCCGCATTCGATGAGCTTCATAATGTATACAGCGGGCTTACGGATCACGGCTTTAAAAAAGGAATTTTCACCTATGTAGCCGGCCTTGCCATGATGGGAAACAGCTTGGACGGACCCTTCACAAAAGAAAAAATGGAAAAAGCCTATATCCTGTTTACGATGATGAAGAAGAATCATTTTTTCCTTACCTCCGCAAGCGACTACCCTCTGGCTGCTCTCCTCGCAGAAAGGGCGGAACCTGCTGAAGAACTGATTGCCCGAATGGAAGCATGCTATGACGAGCTTGTTGACAAGGGATTCAAAAAAGGAAACGACCTTCAATTCCTAAGCCATATTCTTACGATGGGTGATCCTCAGCACAATGTGATCAGCCGCTGTGTTCAAACTGCATATGAACTTGAAAGGCATGGACTTCCTGTCAAAAAAAGATTTTATCCTGAAATCGGCCTTCTTTCTTTCCTTAAGAATCCGGATTGGAACAGCCTGAAAAAGATCACAGCTGCTTTAAATCAGGAATTCAAATGGTATAAAGAGATGAACTTCACCATTGCTGTCCACCTGGTCGTGAGCGGCGAGCTTCAGCACAATGAGCTCCTGAGCACCGGTCTTTACACAGCAATGGAAACACTGATGCAGGCCCAGCAGGCAGCGATGATTGCTGTGATTGCCAGTACATCTGATTCAGCTTCTGACGGGGGCGGCGGAGAGTAAAAAATAAAGGGCCTGTATCCACATGGGATACAGGCTGATCTATTTTAAGGGGGAGGGTAAAACATCTATTCCTGAGCAGTGAGTGTGAGAACAGCTTCTTGCTTTTTGCCGTCGCGGTAGATGGTCACTTCCACCTTTTCACCGATGGATTTGTTTTCATAAAGGAACTTTCTCAGCTCACTGGAATTTTTTATGTCCTTGCCATCAAGGGCTGTGATGACGTCACCTCTTTGAAGGCCGCCTTTATCAGCCGGTGAACCCTGCTGGATGGAATCCAGATACACGCCTGTCGTCATTCCATCCGGAAGACCCAGCTCCTGGCTTGCAATCTGCGGAGGAATCTGGTCAATGTCTCCAAGGGAAACACCAAGGAAAGGGCGCTCAACTTTCCCGCCGCTCATCAGCTGCTCTGCAATCGGCATAACATCATTGCTTGGGATCGCAAAACCGAGGCCTTCCACTCCGTTCTGGCTGATTTTCAGGCTGTTGATCCCGATTACTTCACCACTCATGTTAATGAGCGGACCTCCGCTGTTGCCCGGGTTGATGGCTGCATCTGTCTGAAGGACGCCAAGCTGCCAAGGTCCCTGAGACGTGTCAATCTCGATGCTGCGGTCGGTTCCGCTGATGATCCCTTCTGTAACGGTCCGGGAAAACTCTATCCCAAGCGGGTTCCCAATTGCAATCACACGTTCACCTGCGCGCAGCTTAGACGAATCTCCAATGGGCGCGGTCCCCGGGGCCTTATCTGCATTGATTTTAACGACAGCCAAATCAGTAAGCGGATCCGCACCGACAAGCTCACCCTTTGCCTTTTCACCCGTTGACAGGGAAACCTCCAGTGACTGTGCGTCTTCCACCACATGATTATTCGTCAATACAAAGGCATCCTTGCCTTCTTTCTTAAAAATCACCCCGGAGCCGGAGCCCTTTTCCTGAGCACCAATACTCTGCTGGCTTTGCTGAAGATTTGCAATCCCCACAATCGCCGGAGAAAGCTCTTCCGCAATATCCGCTGTTGCCGTGCTGGTCCCTACCTGGCGGACATTATCAGATTGGCCCGCACTCTGAGAACCTGTCTGACTATCCGGAGCCTGCGTCTTCACAGAGGGCTCCTGATCCTGTTTCGGATCAATCATCGGATACACCCCAAGCACAATCATCCCGCCGACAACCCCGCTCGTAATCGAAGACAGCACAGGCCTCAACCGGCTCGGCCTACCCGGCTTCCTCCCCTCACCATAGCGGGACGGAGACTCCTGCGGACCATAACCGGACTGTTGCTGATCATCGTAATATCCCATCTATCTCTCCTCCTATCGAATACTCACTTATCATCTGCCTCTATCATATAAGAAGAATTTGGCAAGAGAATGAGAAAATCATGTGAAATTATGAGAAAAGCGGAGGCGGCTTGCAGTAAGGAGGTTCTGCTAAAGGCGCGACGTCCTGTCGCAACGCAGAACTGACCTGCATCCTGCAGGCCCGAAGGACGGTGGAGCTCTCGACCGAGAGGCGCTTTAAAGGAAGTTCTGCTAAGTGCGCGGCGTCCTGCGGGCCTTCGACCGAGAGAGCGAAGCGGCCGAAGAGCTAGCCGCTGGAGCTGGACAATGAAAAGCGGAGGGCGCCATAGTAAGGAGGTTCTGCTAAGTGCGCGACGTCCTGTCGCAACGCAGAACTGACCTGCTTCCTGCAGGCCCGAAGGCAGGGTTCTCCCTGTCAGGCAACTTAGAATTGGAGAAGGAAAGATATTTACACTACACTCTAAATAAAACGGACTGGATTCAAACAACATTCAGCCGCTCTTGAAGTAAAATGCAATCTGTACTAGAGATTTTCTGTAAAAAAAGCACCCTGCTGAAACTTTTCAGCGGGTGCTTTTTCCGGACCATTTTGCAAAATGGGATTCCTGTCCATACATATCAACAGACGTAACCGAATAGGTGGAGCTTTCAGAATCAGGATCCATATAGTTTTTACGGTCCAATGAAGAAACGCTTCCTACTTGTTCTTTCGTTCCGTTGCTGTTCTGACGGTAGACGCGGTAGCCGATTATTTTTTCATTCCGGACTGCGTGCCATGTAACGAGATTTCCGTTCACCTCTACTTTAGTAGGTGCGTCCGGTTTTTGTGCATTCGTTTCAATTTGCTCAACTAAATCTTCTCTTAACTCTGTATAGACGACAAGACGTTCTTCGTGGGTCCGGTTATCGCGGTCAAATGTACCTGTGCATGTGATCAAGTTTAAATTCCGGCCGCCTGCACTGCCAAAAATCTCATTTAGTGGCGCTTTGTCCCGCGGATAGCTCTCCTTGCGTTTCACAATAAACACAAGCTCTTTGCCCTCGCCGTCTTTCACTTTGATTTCGTCTCCGGCTTCAAGCTTTTTCAGATTGTAGAAAACGGCCGGGCCGGTCTTGTTATCTACATGTCCTGCAAGGACTGCGTTCCCGGGATTTCCAACCTTGACGCCAGGCTGAAACCAGCCAATGTTTTGATCATCCTTTGGTACATCCATCTGCCCGTTTAAAAGGGTCCCTACGTTTTCAATACTGGCTGAAACATCAATTTTCGGAATTTCGACTTTCACCGGGTCCATCCCTTGAAAAGCGGAGGTTAACCCGTTCATGGATTGGATTTGCTCTTTAATTCTAGGAAACTCTTCATTTAACGGAAGTTTCGTTCTGATGACACCCGGGACCTCTTCTTCAGGCTTTTTATCTGCTTGCGCGGCAGAAGTGGCCGGCTTCTCTTTGCTGAACAAAAAATAATCAGCTGCATTATAAATGAACAAGGTGAACAATCCAACATAAACAATGGAAAGGATCCATTTCACGGTAACACCTCCGCCCCTCTGTTACGGGAAAAAGAAGAGAGAGCCTCTCTTCTTTTTCCTGCATTAATTACTTGCTGCTTGCTTTTTTGCGGATAATAAGAGCTCCAGTCAGAACTGCCATTCCGGCAAGTGCCGCATACATCATATTCAATGCGCTGCTGTCAGAAGCTCCGCCCATACCCGTTTTCGGCATATCGGAAGGCATGTTTTCTGCCATAAATTTATCCGGCATTTGTTTTACAATCGCTCCTCCAAGTGCTTCACCTACTCCATACATGTAGGCATACCCTTCACGGAAAGATGCGTAAGTGGCATCATAGTCTTTAGCTGTATAGCTCTCAAAAGTTTTGATTACTGTGTCCTCATGTCCTTTAACTGCTGCTTGTGCATCAGCAGTTGGAAGGTTCTCTTCCGTAGCTGCTCCAAGGAATGCACCGAATTCCTGAGAGAACATGCTTAGAGATTCTTTTGCTGCTTTTACTTTTTCTTCATCACCTTCTGCTGCAGCGGCTGCAAGATCAGCTTGTGCTGTGATGTGCTCGGACTGCCATACTTTTTCAAACTGAGCGGCACCTTCTTCACCATAGATGGAAGCGATGGCTGCTTTGAAATCAGCTGTATGCATATCTTCAGCCCATGTAGCGAAGTCATAATCCTCCGCACCATCAAATCCTTTTTGCATGCCCATTGCTGCGAGTGCAAAATGCTCAGAAGCGAGCATGTTAAGGTTAGACCTTAAATCAGCTGCTGGTGTATCAGCTTTCGTGTTTTCAAATTTCTCAGGCATCTGAGTTACAATTGCAGTTGATAGCGCTTTCGAGATGGCAAACATTCTTGCATATCCTTCACGGAAAGCCGTGTAAGATGCTTCATATTCACCTTTTACATGTAAATCGAATGCTTTCATTACATCATCTTCGTGTGCACGAAGCACTTCTTTTGCTGCGGCTTCAGGAAGTTTTCCTTCTGTTGCTGTTGCAAGAAATGCTGAGAAGCTGTCTACGAATTCCTGAACTTCAGCTTCCGCTGCTTTACGGGCTTCAGCATCGCCGCTTTTTGCTGCTTCTACCAGTGAATCTGTATAGCCGTTATGGCCAAGGAAAATTTCTTCAAATTGTGCCGCACCTTCTTTTCCATAAATGGATTCAATGGCGGGAGTCATATCTTTCGCGTTTTGATTAAGAGCGGCTTGTACTTGTTCCGCATCTTCTGCACCATCATATTTCTTTGTCATGGACATGACGGCTAAAACGAAGTGTTCAGACAGTAGCTGATCCAGTGTTGATCTCAAATCGGCTGCCGGTGTTTTAACAGTCGGCTGTGCTTTCTCACCCGCGGCCATTGCCATCGTCGGGATAAAAAGCAGCAAAGCCATCATCATAACCAGAATTCTTTTCATGTTCATAAAGTCTTTCACTCCTTTGTTTTTTGTTTGACACCTAGTAAACGGGACCGGCAGCCCAATGGATCACTAAAAAGTTTTATAAATATGCAAAAAAGCAGATTTATTTTAAAATCTGCTTTCCGGCCAGGCTTTTTTGAGAGTGATTTGAAACAGTCGATTCAATTCTTCAGTCGGATCTGAATCCGCCTGAATGAATAAGTTTGCATAACGCGTCAGTTCCTCCAGCTCCTCCTTTACATAGGCAAGCAGCGAAGCACTCACTGGAACATCTCCCGCAAAGCCGGATTGTTTTAACTCCAGTGCTCTGGTGAATTCGTCACTGAATGGAAACTCAAGTTTTCGAATGTCGTTCGGAGGGAAAGCTCCGTATTCCTGAATCCACCTTGCCCCTGCAATGGAACGGATCATGTGGAGGAGCGCTTTTACAGGGATGGTCCCCTCTTTTACTTTTTTCTCATTGTTGCCGGCAATGTGCAAAAAATGAAAAAGCGCCTGTTTTGGCCTAAAATGCTGTATCCCTCGCAATGCTTCGGAAAAAGAAAACCGGTCTGCATACACCGTATCCGCCTGCAGCCATTCTAATAAGGAAGGATTCGACTTCCGATAAAGCCTTAGCCCCTTCGTAATCTCCCAGCCGCTCATATCCAGCTTTTCGCTGATAGGCGCCTCGATCACATCTCTCCCCCTGTCAATCGAAAGGTACCACTCTGGAGGATGAATATAAATGAAGCGAACATCATAATCGCTCGCCTCTGAAGCATACCCGAAAGCCCGGCTTCCAGCTTCAGCCGCATAGCATATTTTGATATTGTGGGCAGATTCGAGATGGGTTAGGTGGGTGGGGATGTTCATTTTTACGTCTCCTTAATTAATGACTCTAAATTATAGGTGGTCGCTTTTGTACTGCCGTAAGATTTCAAATTGAGAGAGCGAATAATCCTGTATGTTGCTTGGGGAGAGTCAATATTCAAGAACTGTTTAATCTCTCTGTTTGAAGCGTTAGACGAAATAATCCAGCAATAATCTAATAAAGCAGCTACATGAGCTGATCTGTCAGTATTTTTACAGGCTAAACAAATCCACCCTTTATTTTTTCTGCTCATAGTAAACTTTAAACATTTAATGCATTGTATTCCTTGAACAACATCCTCGCAATTAAAATTATAGGAGCTTAATATCGAAATTTTTCTCGGCTCGTGATACTTAAGCAGAGAGGCAGATAATTTCTCCATCTCTTCATCAGAGATAAAAGGTTTTTTAGATTCAGTAAGGAAATGTATCTTTTCCATAAGGTAGGAGCTTCTTATTATTTTTTGAAGGCTTTTGGGTAAGGGGATAGAACCGCTTTGGAGAATAGCATGGGGATTGGTCATTACAACCAGAAAATCTATAACAGGTGGAGTAAAGCCTTTAGAGATAAACCATTTACGAAGATGCATTGCTTGTCTTCCTGCCTGAATCAGAGGATCAGGAAATACTTCATCCTTGCCATTAAATGACCTGATCATCTGCTGGAAAGAAGGATCGAATTGAACAGTGCCTCCTATATTCTTTGATTCGAGTATGATGCAAATAGATTTATGAAGCACAAGCGCATCGATTTGAAAAAAATGATCGTCGTTAACCAATCTCAAATCGTAAAAAATGCTGTACTCTTTTTCAGGCAGTAAACTCAAATAATATTCCATCGACTGCTCACCTTTAATGCCAGCCAGAGTAATAGCAAAATCTTTCTCGATATCATTATACTTCGGGTGGGACTTAGGAATCCGTCTTAACAAAGCTTCCAGTTTTTTAAGCTTAACCGGGAAGTCCCTCACTTTCTTTATCAATATATTTTCACACTCCTTTTCTATCGCGTGCAAAATATATTATAAACTTTATTTTCCTATTCAGGTACTTCATTCTAAGATAAAACTTTAACCGATTATGTATATGAATCACATTTTATTCAATTAACGACTTTTCTACTTACTTTTTTTCTCCCATATAACCAGGATTCAATCACCTTATTCATTTATTCAATCACCTTATTCATTTATTCAATCACCTTATTCATTTATTCAATCACCTGCCTTATTTATTCCATCACCTAACCGCGGTATTCCTTCACCATACTAATTTATTCAATCAAACTCGGTTTTTACTGCATTGTTGTCCGCTCTGGAACCAGGATTCGATCACTTGAACAGGTTATTCCATCACCTTATCGCGGTTTTTCTTCACCTTACTCATTTATTCAACAAACTCGGTTCATACTTCACTTTTGTCCGCTCTGGAACCAGGATTCGATCACTTGAACAGGTTATTCCATCACCTAACCGCGGTTTTTCTTCACCTTACTCATTTATTCAACAAACTCGGTTCATACTTCACTTTTGTCCGCTCTGGAACCAGGATTTGATCACTTGAACAGGTTATTCCATCACCTAACCGCGGTATTCCTTCACGTTTTCCATTTATTCCATCACCTAACCGCGGTATTCCTTCACCATATCCATTTATTCAATCAAACTCGTTTTCTACTGCATTGTTGTCCGCTCTGGAATCAGGATTCGATCACTTGCTACTAATATTCATCTTTAATTCATTACCTCACCCCCCCCACACATCACCCCTACCGCCGAAACCCGCCCTCCGAGTGCAGCACCTGGCCGGTGATCCAGGCTGAGTCTTCGCTTGCGAGGAAGCGGATGAGGCGGGCGGCGTCGGCGGGCTGGCCGGGGCGGCCGAGTGGGAAGAGCGGGGTGAGCTGTTCTTTGATTTCACGGGTCATCCAGCCGGTGTCGGTCGGGCCGGGGTTGACGGCGTTGACGGTGATGCCCATCGGTGCCAGTTCGGCGGAGATGGAGAGGGTGAGCGCATCGATGGCTCCTTTGCTGACGGCGTACGGAATTTCTCCGGGCATCGGGCCCTGCGACTGTCCGGATGTCATGTTGATGATCCGGCCCCCGCTTTCTTTGGAAAAATGACGGGCGAACGCACCGCACATGAGGGCCGTGCCCCTGACATTTACGTGGTAGTGGCGGTCGAGGTCCAGTGCCGTCATCTCCAGGATGTCTTTATTGACACTGAATGCTGCATTGTTGACAAGAATATCAGGTGGCGCACCCAGCCTGTTTTTCACCTCCAGAAAAATCTGCTCCGGTACTTCAGGATCCGACAGGTCGGCTTCCATCTGTTCCGCCTGGACACCTGCAGTGCGGAGCTCTTCCAGTAAAATGTCCGGATCCCGGGTGGTATTCTTCTGATAGACTGCCTGATCGAAAGGTGTCCAGGAGGTAAAAAACACCGAATAACCGGAGGAACCGAGTTCTCTGCAGACCGCTGCACCGATCCCCTGCAAGCGGGAGGCTCCTGTAACTAAAGCAATTTTGTTCATGATAACCCTCTTTTCTCTAAGTCTTTTGCTGTCTGGCTTTTTTCTACCTCTTTTTCATTTTTGAGCGTGCCAAAAAGAAGGTCACCGATCGGGTTGGATACCCCGTACCAGTAATTTTCATTTTTATAGTGATGCAGCTGATGGGTTTTCTTAAGCCATCTTCCGAATTTGAAAAGCGGTTTAATCGGCCGGTGGGCTACGTAATGCTTCCATTCATATACAAGGAGCATGAAGATGAGTCCCATGCCGAACGCGGCTGTGCCGGCTGCATCGACGGTCAACCAATAAAAGAAAGCTGCCAGCACGAGAAAATTCGGGATGCTGTACCATACAGGTAGAAACAGCAGCTTCAAATTATCCGGTTCTCTATGATGATCGTAGTGTAAACGCTTTAAAAAATTTAGAAGCCAGCGCTGCTTTGGCGGCTTTAAATGAAATAGAAAGCGGTGGGTAAAATACTCGCTGAACATAAAGACCACCATCCCCGCCAGAATGTAAAATACATTCATCCATACAAATCCAAATACAGAGACTGCGGTGCCCAGCAGAAAAAAAAGAACACCCATAATCAAAATATCCCCATGAAGAAAAAAATCGCGGTACAAGCCTTTCCTCTCCATCCCCTCATCCCCCCTCAGAATGATACGTAAGACCAAAGTATTTCACTATTCAATTTTTGTCAATGTGCTTTTTTAAAGCATATGTGTAGAATTCCCGAGTCAATCCGGGATAAGGTGAGGGAGATCACAAAACTGGAGGAGGGCTAACCATGCCGGCTTTTCAATTAAATGAACAGGCACCAGATTTTTCACTGCCTGCTGTATCCGGAGACCGTTTTTCGTTTAAAGAACACCAAGACCAGCACCAAAGCATGCACCTTATCATTTTTTTCAGGGGATCCTGGTGTCCGGTTTGCGTCAGTGACTTGAAAAGTCTTCAGGAAAGCAAATCGTATTTCGATGAGAAGAATGTGCACTTGTTAACGATCTCTACCGATAAAAAAGAAGATTTAAAGAAGATGGCAGAGGAAAATGATTTTACCTTTCCCGTACTCGCGGATGAAGAACAGGAAGCACTGAAAGCGTACGATGTTTTCTATCATGGAGAAGAAGCTCCATACGAGGATCATGGAGTTCATGGAGAGCCCGCTTATTTCCTTATAGATGAAAACGGGAAGATTCTTTACCAGCAGAGGCAGACAAGTCCATTCGGACGCCCTTCTGTAACAGAGCTTCGAAAAATTGTTCAATATGTAACGAAAAACAGAAAGTAAAAAGCGGGCCGTCACAGGCCCGCTTTTACTTTTCAATCGACAGCCTTACCCGGCTGTTGAATATTTGGTTTTTATTCCGCAGAACAAGGTGGTTGCTTGAATAATCAATCACAAGCTCCCCGTCAAAGTTCTCATCAAAGTTGCGGTCTACAATAAACTCTATTCCTTCGGCGAGCAGCTTCTTTTCTCTTTCTTCAAGCTCTCTGTCCGGAATTCCTTTTATTTCATACACATTGTTTACGATGTCGCAGCTGCCGGGATCGAAAGGAATGGTATAAACGGTGCCTTCCGGAGCCTCCTCCAGACGCTTTTTTGCACTTTCAGTAAGCTGGATCATGATCTTGCCTCCTTCTGAATAGATGTTCTTATTGTTCCCCCTCCGCAAGGAGCCAAAACTTTTGAGCTTCCTTGCATTCCCTTTTATAATGGAAGTGTCACCCAGGATTGCCAGAGGTGAACATTCATTTCAGGAGGGTATCATGACGACAGCACGTGTGAAAGAGCCTACCAGGCAATGGAACCGGGATCTTGCAGCCAATCAGGAAAAGGACGCCCTAAAAAGATATGAAGAACGGTCAGAACAGCGCAGAAAGCTTTCAGAACAGCTGAAAACCAGCACTCCTCTTGAAGTGGACAGCCCAGAAAGAACGGCTTTCCGCCAGGCTCTTGTGAATCCGCGGGATGGCTTGGCCATGGAAAGAATGATTGGCAAAAACAATTTGATCCCGATTTCTTACCTTGAAGCAGGCATTCGGGCAGCGAAAGCCGTTTGCCGGATTGAGATCCGCGATCGAATCGGACGCATCCTTGGCCACGGAACGGGATTTTTAGTGACTCCCTCTCTTCTTCTTACGAATCATCACGTGCTGACAGATGAAGACTGCGCGCTGCACAGCCTTGCGCAATTCAACTATGAAATGGATCTGAATCTGCGGGAAAAGCCGATTCAAAGCTTCCGCCTAACTCCTGAAGTGTTTTTCATCACAGATGAGAAGCTGGATATGACCCTGGTTGCTGTCGAGGAAGTTTCAAGCGACGGCACAAAGCTGACCGACTTCGGCCATTTGCCGCTCCATGCACAATCCGGAAAAGCACTGATCGGGGAATATGTCTCCATTATCCAGCATCCTTCCGGGGCGCCAAAGGCAGTCGCTATGAGAGAGAACGAAATTTGTGATGTTTTTGATGAATTTATCCATTATACGACGGATACATTAGAGGGCTCATCCGGCTCCCCAGTGCTAAATGACGAATGGCTTCCGGTCGCCCTTCATCATGCAGGTGTGCCGGACCCTGATGATCCCGAAAAATACACTGCTAACGAAGGAATCCGGATCAGCAGCATTGTGAAATTTTTAGCGGAAAAGCAATCTTCGTTCAAGGAACATCAGAAAGAAATGCTCGCGGAAATGCTGATGGATGTAAAAAAAGAAGCAGACCCGGTAAAAACCGAAAGACTGAAGCCTTCCAGATATGAGAAAGCAAAAGGGTATGACAGCAAATTTCTTGGTGAGAAGCATTCCGTTTCCCTGCCCAAGCTTTCAAAAGCGCTGGAGGAAGATGCTGCCGAGGTAAAAGGCGGAGAAAATGTTCTGAACTACATTCACTTTTCCATTGTCATGAGCAAATCAAGAAAACTTGCGTACTATACCGTGGTCAACATCGATGGCAAAGAAATGAAGAACGTTGAACGGGGAAAAGACTCCTGGTATTACGATCCCCGAATTGATGAAAAATACCAGGCTGGCGAAGAATTGTACAGCCGGAACGACCTGGACCGGGGGCACCTCGTCAGGAGGAGAGATCCTGTGTGGGGGAAAGATGCTAAAAAAGCGAATGAAGACACGTTCCACTTTACGAACAGTTCTCCGCAGCACAAGAATCTGAATCAGAAGACGTGGCTTGATCTCGAGGATTATATTCTGGAGAATGCCGAGAATCATCAATTTAAAGCTACCGTCTTTACAGGGCCTGTCTTCCGCGAAGATGATATCGTGTACAGGGATGTGAAGATTCCGGCAGAATTCTGGAAGGTAGCCGTTATGGTAAAAGAGGACGGCACCTTGTCAGCAACTGCCTACCTTCAGTCCCAGAAAAACCTGATTGAGGACTTGGAGTTTGCCTATGGAGACTACAAAACCTATCAGGTCCCGCTCTCTAAGATTGAATCGTTGACCGGGCTTCAATTCAAAGATTTGAAGAAAAGCGATCCGATCGGAGATCTTGAATCGAGTGCCGGACGTGTCATAGAAGGACCCGAAGATTTAAAGCTCTAACGGCATGCAAAAAGGGAAACGCACTAAGAAGGCGTTTCCCTTTTTTATTTTTCAGCCGCGGGATCAAGAGGCGGCTGGTCGAGTTCACTCATATAGTTTTTTCCCCAGTCATACATCGCTTCAAGAATTGGCATCAAGGTTTCTCCCTGTTCAGTAAGAGAATATTCCACTTTGGGAGGCACCACCGGATAAACCTCACGGTGCACAATTCGGTCTTCTTCTAGCTCCCGCAGCTGATTCACGAGCATCCGCTGGGTGATCCCCGGCATGAGGGCCTTCAGTTCTCCAAACCGCTTCGTTCCTTCTTTGCCAAGGTGCCATAAAATCAGCATCTTCCACTTCCCGCCAATGACAGAAAGTGTTAGCTCTTTTTCACAGTTGTACACTTTATCTCCGGATCGTGTCATTGAACATCACCTCATCCCTTAGTATAACCCATAGTATACTTTTTATCACTATGTAAGATTAAAGTCAGTACTTACATTAAAATAATTGAAGGAGTATGCTTGTAGAAGGCAATCATTCAGGAATACTAATAAAGATTGCCCAAACTACTACTCAGGAGTGATTATAGATGGAACTGCAGCTTGCATTAGACTTAGTAAACATTCCAGAAGCGATTGAATTAGTAAAAGAAGTGGAAGACCACGTCGACATCGTCGAAATCGGAACCCCCGTTGTGATTAACGAAGGCCTTAAAGCCGTTAAGGAAATGAAAAAAGCATTTCCGGATTTAAAGGTTTTAGCTGACCTTAAAATAATGGATGCAGCAGGCTACGAAGTCATGAAAGCCTCCGAAGCCGGGGCCGACATTATCACCATTCTCGGTGCTGCAGAAGACGCTTCGATTAAAGGCGCTGTCGAAGAAGCAAAAAAACAAAACAAAAAAATCCTGGTCGATATGATTGCCGTAAAAGACATTGAAACCCGTGCGCAGGAATTGGATAACCTCGGTGTAGACTACATCTGCGTTCATACAGGCTATGACTTGCAGGCAGCAGGCCAAAATTCATTTGAAGACCTGAAAGCCATCAAGCGTGTCGTAAAAAACGCGAAGACCGCAGTAGCAGGCGGTATTAAAATGGATACACTCCCTGAAGTCATTAAAGCGAATCCTGACCTCGTCATTGTCGGAGGAGGCATTACAGGGCAGGATGATAAAAAAGGTACAGCTGCCAAAATGCAAGAACTGATCAAGCAAGGGTAACTCCATGCAAACAGCTGAATTTTTCCGTACGATACTGAATGAACTTGAGGCAGCATCAGACGTCTTAAATGAAAAAGAAGCCGATGACCTTGTCAATAAAGTCATGGCTTCCAATAAAATTTTTGCTGCCGGCGCAGGCCGTTCCGGTTTAATGGCAAAGTCGTTCGTGATGCGGATGATGCACATGGGGCTTGATGCATATGCAGTTGGTGAAACCACGACTCCACAATTTGAGGAGGGTGACCTCATTATTTTCGCATCAGGATCCGGGGAAACAAAAAGTCTCGTTGCAATGGCTGAGAAAGCCCGATCCATCGGAGGCAGCATCGCATGCGTTACCATTTCTATAGACTCCACACTCGGGAAAATGGCAGACTTCACCGTCAAGCTTCCCGGGGCTCCGAAAGATCAAGCCGGGGAACGGAAAGAAACGATCCAGCCGATGGGTTCTCTTTTCGAACAGACTTTGCTCCTGTATTTCGATGCCGTGATTTTAAAGGTCATGGAGAAAAAAGAACTCGATACAAAAACCATGTACGGAAAGCATGCGAACCTGGAATAGAAGCTGTAAAACGGAGAGGTATAGAGCCTCTCCGTTTTTTATTTGAGAAAAAAAAAGTCAGTTAATCACTCCGTATTCCGTAATCTCCACTTCAACCTTTGGAACAATTTCCATTGATGGATATTCTTTTTTCCACTCCACTTTATCCCATCTATCTGGGTAGTACGCCATCAATTCCCTTGCGATCCCGAAAAGATCGCTGTTCGCTTCCTGAATTTTGGAAATGACGCGTTCTGCGTCTTCCGTCAATTCTTTTGAAATTTTGCGGTTCAGCTGCTTCTTTGTCTTTTCTTTCGTTAACGTGTCCTGAGGGTATTCGGCCACGTTGATTTCTGCTTTCATTGTAATCTCCGCCCTCATCCTGCCGGGTTGAGCAGATAGGATTTTCATTTTCGCCTTGGATTTAAGGAACGTATAAGAGATATAATTTTTGTTTGCAGGTTCTTGGTTCTCATTGATTTTGCTCACGTACCTGGCGATTTTTGCTTTTTTATTCAAGAGCATCTGAAGAAGAACGGTTTCATCCGGAGAAAGATAGCCTGCTAAAGTATGCCTGTTGAACATGGCCATGCCGTCAAGAATGATCTCGTCTCCTTCTCTTTTAATAGCCGGAAGGCCGAAATCTTTTCCATCGTCGAACAGGACGGAACAGATGGTTTGAAGGCTTTGTTCAGGAATGGTCGTTTCTTTTTCTTCACTTTCAATCAGCTTAATCAGATACTCGGCAATCAGGACATTTTGAACTCTCCCGGCATTTAAAACATCTCCCGCATTTCCTTTAACCACAGCTAATTTAGAAGACACGGAGGCATCAGGATCGCGGTATACGACATCCAGAAAGGAATACAAATCTTTCTGGACCAATTTTTCCCCAAAAAGAAAAACACGGTTCTTTGAAGGATCAAACCGGCCGGCGATTTTTCTGTCCATATCCATTCTAGTTTCTCTGAACGTCCTTCCTTCCCCGGTAACAATGGCATTGATCGGGACGTTATTACTATAATCCCTGATCACGGATGTAACGAGCAGCCGGTCATCTTCTATAAGGTCCATTCCTGTACCGAAAACGAGCCGGCTTTCTTTTAATATCCTTTGGTCCCAGCACCCTGATAAGATGAGCTGCGATGCTGCAACCACGATTATCCATGCCTTTTTCATCTCACAGACTCCTTTTTCCTAAAGAATGAAGTAAAATACAGCAGTACCGGAATCACGAGCACAAAAAACACCGTAGCGATCAGCAAGTAATCATTCAGCACCTGTGCCTCCTGGTCTGTCGAAATGAAAAGAGCAATGCAAAATGTAACCGCACTGATTACAGGTACGGTGACAGACCGTTTAAGACGGGGAGCAACAGCAGCTGTACCCTCTGCTGAAAGAAACATATAGCCAACATAGGAAGTCAATACATTTACAATCCAAATGGAAACAAACAGCAGATCAAACCGCTCGATCACCTGAATGTAGAGCGCTTTAACAAGGTAGAGAATCGGCTGGGGGATCAGTTCAATTTCCTTCGGGCTGAAAACGATGTCGCAAACAATGGTTAGGTAAGCATAGATTCCCGTCACTGCAATATTTGCAGCTGTTGCTGCCTTTAATATGGAACCCGTCTTTTTTGCCTTTATATAAGGATACAAGATGAGCAGAATCTCAAATCCAATCATTGAAAAATACACCTTTGTTACCCCTTTTGCAATTTCCATAACACCGGTCTGCGTGATCGGCAGCAGGTAACGGAATTCCAGAGGGTACGTATACAAGGCAATCAGGGTTATCACTAAGAGAAGCACGATTAAGGATGAAACGATGACATTAAATTTCGCAATCACTCCCGCTTTCTCCTTGCCGAGATAAATGCCGGTCAGGCAAAGCAAGGCAAGCAAAATCCATCGCGGTGTTTCATCCAGCACCCAGTCTTTAATTATGCCCACTGCAAAAATCAGGATCACGGCCATCACTGTAATGCCGTACAGGACATACAGCATATTTACAGCTCCTCCGATAAACTTTCCGAACAGGACAGGCGTATACCCGTACAGATTGTAATGGGAGAATTTTTTTCCAAGACCCCAATAGAGGCATAGAACCATCTGTATCATTAGCCCTGTTATCACAATACAGATCCAGGAGTTCCCTTTTGCATCCAAATGAACATTGTAAGGAAGTCCTAATACCCCTACACCGATTTGTGTCTGAATCATAAAAAAGCATAGCTGGAAAGGAGTCACTTCTTTATTCATTTTTCTTCCACCCTCTTGACCGGGATTCTCTCCAGCTATAGACAGGCCTTGTATCGTCTGGCCTGCTGTTCATCATCCA
The DNA here is from genome assembly GCF_009711125.1 of Metabacillus mangrovi. Classification (GTDB taxonomy): domain Bacteria; phylum Bacillota; class Bacilli; order Bacillales; family Bacillaceae; genus Metabacillus_B; species Metabacillus_B mangrovi. Next base: position 36,873 of record NZ_WMIB01000029.1, read on the forward strand.
GACCGGTGCCCTGAGCAGCGTATCCTTAAAAAATCTGGCCGAGAATGGCGCCAGCGGGTACAAATAAGGGCTTCCGAGCGGCGTTAGCTTAACAAGATGGATCAAGATCAGCATCATAGAGATGACAATTCCGAAAAAGCCGAACATCGCCGACATCAGCATGATGGGAAATCCAAGGATCCGGATCGTACTGCTCATTTCATTTGATGGGATGACGAACGATGAGATCGCTGTTATGGCCACAACGATGATCATCGTATTCGATACAAGGTGCGCCTCAACAACCGCCGTACCAATAACAAGTCCCCCTACCACCCCGATCGTTTGGGCGATCGGGCTGGGGAGCCTGATCGATGCTTCCCTCAGGAGCTCAAGCGTGACCTGCATGATAATCGCCTCCAGAAGCGGCTGAAACGGAACAAATTCCAGTGAATTTTTGATTGAGAAAATCAAGTCCACCGGAATGGCTTCGTAATTAAAGGAAACGAGAGCGATGTAAAGGGCAGGCAGGCCAAGAGCAATTAAAAAGGATAGAAATCTCAGCAGGCGGAAAAACGAACCGAGTAGGGTCCGCTGATTGTAATCTTCTGATGACTGAAAAAAAGAAAAGAACGGAACAGGCAGTACCAGAACCGTCGGGCTGCCTTCCATTACGATTGCTACTCTGCCATCCATGAGGTTAGCCGCAGCCCGGTCAGGCCTCTCCGTATTAAGGATCTGCGGGAAAGGAGAAAACGGGTAATCCTCCAGATATTCCTCTAGATTTCCCGGAAAATGAAGCGAATCCGCCTGAATGCAGTCCAGCCTTCTCTCTACTTCTTTTACAATCGCAGGGTTTGCAATTTTCCCGGCATAAACAACTGCAATGTTTGACTGACTCGTCCTTCCGATTTTCCGGACCTTTACCGTTAATGAAGGATGTCTGACACGTTCCCTGAGCATCTGGATATTTTTCATCAAATTTTCCGAAAAGCTCTGGTGGGAGCCCCGGACAACCTGCTCGTTGTTCGGGGCTCTGGCTGAATCAGGTAATGGCTTATACACATTCAGAAGAGTCATTTTCTTTTCACCAGCTGTTAAAAAGACGCAATGTCCTTCCGCCATGTAACGGACTGCCTCGTCCAGGTCCTCTGTTTTCAGGATGCCTGTAACGGCAGCCACATCTTCAACTTTTCCTGCCGGACTTACAAGGAGGGGCTTGATGACGTTAAGCTGGATTAGCTCCCGGTTAGCTGCAGAGGCAAGAAATACGATGCATGATGGCTTACCGTTAAAGGGCACCGGTCTTACCTTTACATCACTTGAATGGAAAAAAGCTTCTTTTATATAGCAGATGGCATCATCCGCATTGCCTGTATATGTGCTCAGCACCCGCATCACCTCGAATGTTCATAGGTTCTCCGGATTGGCCGTTCCTATACAGACAGAAAAGGCCTGCCGGAAAGCCGGCAGGCCTTAATCATTACAATTCCGTTTTCGGTTTTTGAAGCAGGTGCTTGATATCTTTAAACCTTACAAATGTTTTGTTCTTCTGATCCCACAAGTGGAAACGCAGAGACTGCAGGCTTGATAGCAAAGTGATCGTTGTTGCCTTATGGAGCGGCGGTGTCGATTGGTGAGCCTTCTCCAAATTATAATTCGGCACTTTCGGGCTTAAATGGTGAACGTGATGGAACCCGATATTGCCTGTCACCCATTGAAGGATCTTAGGGAGTTTGTAATAGGAACTGCCGTCAACGGCCGCTTTTACATAATCCCACTCTTCTTCGTTTTCATAATAGGAATCTTCAAACTGATGCTGCACGTAAAACAGCCAGATGCCAAGTGCACCGGATACAAAAATGATCGGAAGCTGAATCATCAGAAAAGCCTGCCAGCCGATCCACAGACACATCAGTGAATACGACGCTGCGATCAGAAAGTTGATCAGGTACGTGTTAAGACGCTCTTTTTTCCTGGCTCCTTTCCGGTTGAACCGGTTGGAGATCAGGAAAAGATAGATCGGACCAAGCCCGAACATCACAAGGGGATTTCGATAAAGCTGATATCCAACCTTCCTCCAAAAGGAAGATGAAACGTATTCGTCTACAGTTAGAACCCAGATATCGCCGGTTCCGCGCTTATTCAAATTGCTGCTCGTTGCATGGTGGATGGAATGGGCCCTCTTCCACTTTTCGTAAGGAAACAGAGTCAGTACCCCGGTTATGACCCCCAGTACATCATTTCCCCTGCGTGTTTTTAAGAACGATTGGTGACAGCAGTCATGGAAGATGATGAAAATCCGGATCACAAAGCCGGCTGCGGCTATGGAAAAGACAAGTGAGAGCCAGAATGACACGGATAAACTCAGATAAGCAGCGAACCACAGCAGGAAAAACGGCGGCAATGTATTCAACAATTGTCTTGCACTAGATTTCACATTGGATTTTTCAAAGGGTGCCATGTTCTTTTTCAGCATAAGCTGTTTTTGTTTGGACATTTTTTCCTCCCCGGTAACTCGAGTGTGCAACTCCTTAAGCTTACTACGTTTGAGGTCATAAAACTAGGTAAAGCTGATGGAAACAAGGGAGAATGTTGTGAAAATTCCTTGAACATATAGAGATTGCACCAATCATATTGTCCGAAAAAAAAGATGGTAAATTATAGTAGGGGGGTGCAGATTCATGGGTAAATTTGATATGGTGTTTGATTTTATCCTGCTTATCGTTCTTGCATTTAAAGGGACTGTCTTTTATGGTATTCCTGCCTGGGTATTTGCCGGTGTACTCCTGCTCGGGGCCGGTCTTTTCACTTATTATCATTTTGCGTTTAAGAAGCAGGAAAAGCCGGCGGCCCGTTAACAGGGCGACCGGCTTTTCTGTTACCAAACGTACAGACCGACAATCATGGCGCTTAACAGGGAAACGGCCATGCCGCTCACAAGAAGCTTCCACACATTTTTCCCGATCATTGAAGATTTTTCATCCCCGAGAACGGAGCTGAAGGTTCCGTAAATCATTCCTACCGTGCTGAAATTTGCAAATGACGTAAGGAACGTAGTGGCAACAGCCACCGTATGCGGACTAAGCGTATTCAGGTTCTCTTTTAGATCAAGCATTGCCACAAACTCGTTTGTGGCCATCTTAATTCCCATCAGCTGGGCTACATACATTGTATCCTTCCAGGAAAGTCCAAGCAGGAATGCAAACGGGCTGAACAGGATCGAGAAGATTTTCTGGATGGTCAGTCCATCTATAAAAAAACCAAGGATGCCGTTCAATATCGCCGTCAGGGCTACATACCCGATGACCATCGCCAGAATGACGATAACCATATTCATTCCGACCATCATGCTGTTGGAAATCGTCGAGAAGAAATCCTTCTTCTCACTCTTCGGAGGAACGTACACAATGTCTTCTTCTTTAGCAACCTGAACAGGATTCAAAATGCTTGCTAAAAGCAGGGCATTCAGACAGTTCAATGGAATGGCGCTGAATACATATTCGGCGGGGACCATTGTCAGATACGCTCCAATAATGGAGCCGCTGATGCTGCTCATGCTCATGATTCCAAATGTAAGAAGCCGGTTATCCTTCAGCACGACAAGCTGCTGGCGGATAACCGCGAGCGCCTCCGTATTGCCGAGAAACATCATTTGAATCGAAAAGAAGCTTTCAAGCTTCGGCAGGCGGGACAGTCTTGAAATCACCCAGCCGACTTTATCAATAATCCACGTTAAAATGCCAAAATAAGATAAAATATCAAAAAAGGTGACAATTACGATAATTGGCAGAAGCGCGCTAAAGAAAAAGTCGACCTGTTCATTCGCCATCACCGATGGAAACACAAATGAAATCCCTTCATTCGCACAGGCAATCAGCCAATTAAAAAACGATGCAAATCCGCCGATCGCCTGTCCGCCAATTTTTGTCCCCAGCATAAACCACGTGATCAGAAGCTCCGCTGCAATCAGGATGCCGATCGGCTTCCATTTAACCTCTCTTTTCTTTGGTGAAAGAGCAAAAACCAAACCAATCACTACAAAAATCCCCAGCACATTCATTAGAAAATACATGATGTCAACTCCCGGATGTCATTTTCCCAACAAAAAAGACCCTAATTTTCACCCTCAGCCAAAAATGGACAGAAAGCATGAAAAATAGAGTCTGAATGCCGGGACTAAAAAAAGACCGGACACCTCAAGGTTTCACACTTCCTTGTAGTCCGGCATTTAGCGGCTGCCAGGTAGAAACGATCAGACCGAAGCTTAACTGATCTTATACAAGGATAACATGTAGCACGTTTAGACATTTACGGAATCCTCCGTAAATGCAGGTTGTAAATTAGGTTGTTTGAGTAAAGTCATTTTAAAACAGGCTTGAGAAATAGGCAATACGATAATACAAAGTTGAAAGGTTCCGATTGTTCAAATAATACAGCCCATCCTTATGTTTACTATTTCACATACCGGGAAGAGTACCCTAAATGATTATTATTGGAGGTCATAGAAAATGGGCAGATTGGATAATAAAATTGCAGTGATTACAGGGGCAGCGACCGGGATCGGTAAAGCGACTGCTGAAGTGTTTGCACGGGAAGGTGCACGTGTCATTTGCGCTGATCTGAAGGAAGATGAGATGAAGAAAACGGTTGAACAGATCAAGCAGAACGGCGGCGAGGCAGAGGCGGTTGAGCTGGATGTTTCGAGCCAGGATCGCGTCATGGAATTTGCAGATCATCTAAAAGAAAAATACGGAAAAATTGATATCCTGTTTAACAATGCAGGTGTCGATGAACAGGGCGGGAAAGTGCACGAATACCCGGTCGAGCTGTTTGACCGCATCATCGCGGTGGATCTCCGGGGAACCTTTTTAGTCAGCAAATATTTGATTCCGCTCATGCTTGAAAACGGCGGCTCCATCATTAACAATGCATCGATGTCCGGAAGCGCAGCGGATCTGGACCGTTCCGGCTACAACGCGGCGAAAGGCGGAATCATTAACTTCACACGGGCCATGGCCATCGACTATGCACGCAGCGGAATCCGGGTGAACTCCCTCTCCCCCGGAACGATTGAAACGCCGCTCGTTGACAATCTAGTCGGGGACCGGCAGGAAGACATGGGTGAAAAATTCAGGGAAGCCAACAAATGGATCACTCCGCTTGGCAGACTCGGCCGCCCGGACGAAATGGCCAAAGTCGCCCTCTTCCTCGCATCCGACGACAGCTCCTACGTCACCGGCGAAGACATCAAAGCTGACGGCGGCATCATGGCCTACACCTGGCCCGGCAAGATGCTGATCGAGCAGGATGAGTGGAAAAAGGATACGGAATAAAAGGTTGGGCGGGCACCTCTTGATGGGGTGCTTTTTTTATACATTTATCTCGATGAGATGAAGCTGGTAGGTGCGGCCTTTGTTTTGGCCGGAGGAGGGGTAGTTGAGGGATTTGAGGAGTTTTGTTGCAGAGGCTGGGCTCTCTAATTTCAAAAAGCTTCTAAGCTCTTGATTTGTAATACTTGAATTGATCAGTAACAAATAATCGTTTAACGCAGTTGTATGGGCATTCCTGGACTTTATGTTACAGCCTCTGCAGTGCCATCCTCCTTTGTATCTTTCCATCACCTTCGAACAATGGATGCAAAGGACACCTTTTATAAGTTCTTCTTTTTGGATACCATACCGGTCTAAAATAGAATAATGAGCTTCTGCGTGGTTTTTATTTAAGGTTCTCACTACTTTTTTTACTTCTTTTTCAGTTAAAATCTCTTTATATGACTTTTCAAGCTGCTGAATGCTAAGCGGAAGTTTTTCAGCCCGGATAACACGATCCTTTAACATATGAGGGCTGACAGTTTGTATAATCGATTTTGGGTTGCTGATTACGACGAGCGATAAGATAGGGAGGCGGGTTACCTGCATCTTTTCAAACCATTCTTTTAGTTCAAACTTCAATCAATCTGTTTGAAGAATGGGATCAGCAAATCCTGTTTTAATTCCATCTTTTGATCGAATCATCTGATTCAGACCGGGTTCAAATATGAGAGTCCCAGAGATATTTTTGACCTCAATAATTAGAGCAAAACTGGGAGAAAGGTAAAGAGTGTCCATCTGAAAATAAGTATGGGCGTGGGGAAGGCGGAGATCATGAAAGATGTACCGAGATGGCTGGTCAAAGAGTGAGAGATAATAATCAGCAGCCAGCTCACCTTTATATCCGGCTGTACTTTTATTCATATCTTCCGTAATGAGAGAAATTTGCTTGTGAGACGGTGGCAAACGTCGAAGAAGTGCCTGGATTTTCAAGAGGTGTAAAGGTAGAGTTCTTTTCTTAGCAATCATAGGGGTCTCCTTTCTATTTCTACTGGGTATATTCTTCGAATTTTTTCTATCTCCTTCTGTACGTTTTCTATATATCGATCTAAAAAATGAGATATCGACTATTATCTGTAAGCGTAAAAGGATCCACACCTTAAAGAGAAGGCGTGGATCCTTTATCATGTAGTTATTCAGTTTTTTCCTTGTT
>NZ_WMIB01000030.1 GCF_009711125.1 Metabacillus mangrovi
AATTTAAGCTTAATAACCAGGTTTCGGTCTCAGGGGACGCTATTTGCAGAAAAAAGAGCTGTGTTGACCATTTGAACAGAGAATAAGTGCATCTGAGACCGATAATGATAATGTAAGCGCTTACTCAAACTAAATAACGGCTCTGGAGACCGGTCCGGCAGCCCACCGGTCTCATAAGACGCTATTTTCATGAATTTAAGCTTAATAACCAGGTTTCGGTCTCAGAAGACGCTATTTGCAGAAAATGGAGCTGTTTTGACCATTTGAACAGAGAATAAGTGCATCTGAGACCGATAATGCGACTGTTAGCGTTTACATGAACTAAATAACGGCTCTGGAGACCGGTCCGGCAGCCCACCGGTCCCAGAAGACGCTATTTTAATAAATTTAAGCTTAATAACCAGGTTTCGGTCTCAGGGGACGCTATTTGCAGAAAAAAGAGCTGTTTTGACCATTTGAACAGAGAATAAGTGCATCTGAGACCGATAATGATAATGTAAGCGCTTACTCAAACTAAATAACGGCTCTGGAGACCGGTCCGGCAGCCCACCGGTCTCATAAGACGCTATTTTCATGAATTTAAGCTTAATAACCAGGTTTCGGTCTCAGAAGACGCTATTTGCAGAAAATGGAGCTGTTTTGACCATTTGAACAGAGAATAAGTGCATCTGAGACCGATAATGCGACTGTTAGCGTTTACATGAACTAAATAACGGCTCTGGAGACCGGTCCGGCAGCCCACCGGTCCCAGAAGCCGCTATTTTTATAAATTTAAGCTTAATAACCAGGTTTCAATCTCAGAAGCCGCTATTTTAAAAACTTCCAGTCCCACGAACCGCTAGTTGCAGGAAAAAAAGCTCCCGGTCGGGAAGTTATTCGATCCTCACAAGTAAAAAAATGTCTAAATGTTTGAAAACCCAATGTAACTGCTTTCATCCTTATAAATAAAGACCCCTTTTTTCCTCTCCAGAAAGAGTGCGTTATGATTTATCCGATAATGGGAAATAGTAACTTGAATAATCTCTTTAAACGTTGTATATTACGTAGTTGTTTACTTATACCTTTTGAAAGGAATGTAACCTTAACTTATATGAAACTCGGTGCCCGTATTTTAAAGACCGGGATTGCGATTACGATTGCTTTGTGGATTGCGTCGCTTCTTGGGCTGCAGTCTCCTGTATTTGCAGGGATTGCCGCGATTTTTGCCATCCAGCCTACGATTTACCGGTCTTATTTATCCGTTATCGAACAGGTCCAGGCTAATTTTATTGGAGCCGCTTTTGCCATTATATTCGGACTTGTTTTCGGACCCCATCCGTTTGTTGTCGGCCTTACAGCCGTTCTTGTGATTTCGATCAATCTTAAATTGAAGATCCAGAATACAATTCCGGTAGCGCTTGTTACAGTCATCGCGATCATGGAGACACAGAGCGACAATTTCATCGAGTTTTCTTTGCTTCGTTTCGGGACGGTTATGCTCGGAGTATTTTCAGCTTTTGTTGTGAATCTTGTGTTCCTTCCTCCTAAATATGAGACAAAGCTGTATTACCGGATTTCGGACAGCACAGAGGAAATTTTGAAATGGATCCGCATCAATATTCGCCAGGCGTCCGAGCACAGTGTGCTGAAGGAAGACATTGAACGCCTTAAAGAGAATATGATGCAGCTGGATCAGCTTTATCTTCTTTATAAAGAAGAGAGAAGCTATTTCAGACGGAGTACTCTGTCTAAAGCAAGGAAGCTGGTGTTATTCCGCCAGATGCTGCTGACCACCAACAAGGCTCTAGAGACCCTGAAAAAATTGCACCGGCTTGAACATGAGCTTCATCTGACGACACCGGAGCTCCAGAAAATGATTACGACCGAACTTGATTACCTGCTGAGCTACCATGAGCGGATCTTGCTGAAGTTTATCGGGAAAATCAAAACGGATACACCGCAGGAACTCATTCAGGAAGGGTATTTTAATAAACGGGAACTGGTGGATGAGTTTATGAAGTACCAGAACCAATGCCATGATCCCGGCTGCTTTTATCATATGCTTCCGCTTGTTGCGAGCATATTGGATTACAGTGAGCAATTGGAGCATCTGGATACGCTGATCAACAGCTTTCAGAGCTACCATAAAGATGAAAACGAGATTAAGGTTAGTGAAGTCAAAGAATAAGGATGGCCGTCAGCGGGCCATCCTTTTTTATTGTTTTGATTTTGGATCAAGCGCGTCTCTCAGTCCATCCCCCATCAGGTTGAATCCAAGAACCGTAAGCATGATTGCCAGTCCAGGGAAAATCATGGTCCACGGAGCCTGGATCAAATAGGCTTTTGAATCGGAAAGCATCTTGCCCCACTCTGGGCTTGGCGCCTGTGCTCCGAGTCCGAGGAACCCGAGGGCAGCCGCTTCGATAATGGCCGTTGCGACAGCAAGGCTCGCCTGAACAATAATTGGAGAAAAGCTGTTTGGGAGGACGTGTCTCAGCAGGATCCGGGAGTCCTTCATTCCGACGGATTTTGCAGCCATGATGTAATCCTCTTGCTTTACACTGAGTACCTTCGCGCGGATCAGCCTCCCAAAGTTTGGGATATTAATGATCGCGATGGCAATCAGGGCATTTTGAAGGGATGGTCCGAGAATGGAGATGATGGCGATCGCAAGCAGGATGCTCGGGAATGCAAGCATAATGTCAAACAGCCTGGAAATGATCGTGTCAGCCCATCTGCCATAATAGCCGGCAATGATTCCGAGCAGAGAGCCGATCACCATGGAGCCAAGTACGGCAAAGAATCCGACGAACAGCGAGATTTTGGCCCCGTGCACCACTCTTGAAAAGATATCCCGCCCAAAGTCATCGGTACCGAAAAAATGGTCAGCAGATGGAGGAAGCAGGCGCCGTCCAAGATCCTGATCATTGATCGTATAGGGAGCAATCAGCGGTGAAAAAATCGCTACAGCAACAAAGAACAGCACAATCACTGTTCCTGCCACAGCGATTTTGTTTTTCATAAAGGCATGCAGACCCTCTTGAAAAGGGGTTCGTATTTTCTCTTCTGAATGTTGCAGATGTGCGGGTGTGAGCTGCGGTTCTCCCATAGCGCTTCCCTCCTTAGTATTTGATCCGCGGGTCAATGGCCGCGTAGAGCAGATCTACAATCAAATTTACGAGCACAAACAGCAAGGCAATCAGCAGGATCCCGGATTGGATTACCGGGTAGTCACGGAATCCGATCGCATCGACGACATAACGGCCGAGGCCAGGCCAGCCGAAGATGGTTTCAGTCAGGATCGCGCCGCCGAGCAAAAGCCCTGTTTGAAGCCCAATCACAGTCAGGATCGGGATCACAGCATTTTTTAAAGCATGGCGGTATACCACCCAGCTCATCCTCAGTCCTTTTGCTCTGGCTGTACGTATGTAATCCGCATTCAGCACTTCAATCATGCTGGATCTGGTGATTCTCGCGATAATCGCCATCGGGATGGTGGCAAGGGCCGTTCCCGGAAGAATCAGATGGCTCAGCACTTCTCCAAACTGATCAAACCTTCCTTGGATCAGAGTGTCAATCAGGTATAGATTCGTGATCGAATCTACTGGATTCCGGATGTTTTCCCTGCCTGTCGTCGGAAGCCAATCGAGCTGAATCGAGAAAAACCACTGCTCCATTAAACCAAGCCAGAAAATCGGCATGGAAATTCCAATCAGCGCGATAACCATCGCTAAATAGTCAAACCAGGAGCGCTGGAACCAGGCACTGATGATACCGGCATTCACTCCAACTACAACTGCAATGATCATGGCAAAAATGGTCAGCTCTGCAGTTGCTGCAAGATAAGGCATGATTTCCTTGCTGATCTGTTCACCTGTCCGGATCGATTCGCCAAGGTCCCCCCGCAGCAAATCCATCAGGTAGGAGCCATATTGAATATGGATCGGCTGATCGAGGCCAAGCTTGGCCGTCAGCTGGCGGACCGCTTCCTCCGTTGCCCGCTGTCCGAGAATGACCTGTGCAGGATCGCCCGGAATGGCACGGATAATGCCAAAAACAACAATCGTCATCCCTAGCAGTACCGGGATCAGCATGCCGATTCGTTTGAGAGAGTATGATAGCATCACGTATGCTCCTTTCCAAAATGAAAAAAGGAAGGAGCATGCACTCCTCCCTTTTCTCTCTTACTTAAATTCAACTTTCGTGAACAAATCTGTTCCAGTCGGATGCGGGATAAAGTTCGCAATATCCGCAGTTCCCGCCATCATCGGCGTGGAATGCACGAGCGGAATCCATGGAGCTTCATCATGCACGATTGCCTGTGCCTGTTTGTACAGTTCATTACGCTTCGCCTGATCTGTCACCGTTTGAGCTTCGATCAGGATCTTGTGGAGCTCTTCATTGGCAAAGTACGTGTAATTGTTTCCGCCGATGCTGTCCTTATCAAGCAGTGTGTAGATGAAGTTGTCCGGGTCTCCATTGTCTCCAGTCCAGCCCAATAGGAAGGAATCGGCTTCTCCTTTGCTTGCTTTATCCAGGTACGTTGCCCAGTCGTATGTTACGATTTTTGCTTTGACTCCGATTTTTTCAAAGCTTGCCTGCAAGACCTCTGCAACCTTCATTCCTTCAGGCATATAAGGACGTGCTACAGGCATGGCCCACAGCTCCATCTCAAACCCATCCGGGAATCCTGCTTCCTTCAGAAGTGCCTTTGCTTTTTCCACATCATAAGGATACTCTTCAGTGGAATCATCATACCCTTCAAGTGAAGGAGGCATCGGGTTTTTCGCCGGCTCTGCAAACCCTCCGTAGAAGGAGTCGATGATGGCCTTTTTATCTACTGCATGGTTCAGCGCCTGTCTGACCAATTTATTGTCAAGCGGCTTTCTCGTAACCGTTAAGCCGACATACCCGACGTTCATGGAAGGACGCTCAAACAGCTGCAGCTTGCTATCGCTTTTCACTTTATCAAGATCAGACGGATTCAGACCGTCCATCAGATCAATTTCTCCTGTTTGCAGGGCATTCAGCCTTGCAGAGTTTTCAGGAATGGTTTTGAATATAACCTGCTTCAGCTTCGGATAGTCTTTCAGCCAGTAGCCATCGTATTTCTCAAGAACAATGCGGTCGTTCGCCTTCCACTCTACAAATTTAAACGGGCCGGTTCCAACCGGGTTGGATCTTAAGTCGTCGCCGTATTTTTCAATGGCAGCAGGGCTTGAGATGCCGAAAGGAGACATGGCAATGTTCTTAAGGAACGGTGCCTGCGGGCGCTTCAAGGTGAACACAACCGTGTGATCATCTTTAGCTGTAATTTCTTTAATCACATGACCCTCCTCACTTTTAAAGCCGCCGAACATCGTGTAATAAGGGAATTTTTCTGCATCCCCGTTCATCCAGCGTTCAAAGTTCACAATGACGGCTTCTGCATTAAAATCTGTGCCATCGTGGAACTTAACGCCTTTGCGGAGATAAAACGTGTATGTCAGTCCGTCATCAGACGCCTCCCATTTCTCGGCCAATGCAGGCTGGACAGTCGTATCTTTGTCACCGTATGTGAGAAGACTTTCATAAATGTTCTCTGTAACCTTAAAAGCTTCCCCTTCTGTCGTAGTGATTGGATCAAGGGATGTCGAATCCCCGCCCCTTCCGTAAATCAATGTGTCTTTCCCGCTTGCCTTGTTTCCGCCCTCACCATCGCCATCCCCGCCGGCTGATTTGCCGCTGCAGGCTGACAATACAAGTGAAAGAACGAGAACCATCATTAAGCCCAGTGCAGACCATTTTTTGCTCATCATCAAGTTTCCCCCCTGTTTTCCCCATCATTTATCATTCACGCTGCTCAAGCATACAAATGACAGGCAGCGAAACGACCATCCTTAACCGGGTAAAGCTCCGGTCTCACTTCTTTGCACATGCTCATTACCTTCGGGCATCGTGTGTGGAAAGCACAGCCCTTTGGCGGATCGGCCGGATTCGGCATGTCCCCTTTTATCACAATCGGTTCTTTCCGTCCGGCAGGTTCTGCCACCGGAACACTTGAAAGCAGTGCCTCTGTATACGGATGAAGCGGATCCTTGTAAAGAGATTCACAGTCTGACAGCTCGGCAAGCCGGCCAAGATACATTACGGCAACCCGGTCGCTGATATGCCGGACTACTCCCAGGTCATGGGAGATAAACAGATAGGTCAGCGAAAACTTGCTTTGCAGCTCTTTCAGCAGGTTCAGGATCTGTGCCTGAATCGAGACGTCCAGAGCGGAAACCGGCTCATCTGCGATAATGAGCTTCGGGTTTGTCATCAATGCTCTCGCAATACCGATCCGCTGCCGCTGGCCGCCGCTGAACTGATGCGGATACCTTTTGCCAAGGTCCGGATCAAAGCCGGCAACCTTCATGACTTCCGCAACCCTTTCCTTTCTCTCACTCTTGGAGCCCATCCCGTGGACAAGAAGCGGTTCCTCCAAGATTGACTGGACCCTTTGCCTCGGATTCAGGGACGCATACGGGTCCTGAAATACCATCTGCATATCCCGCCTTACAGATTTCATTTCATTTTGGTTCAGCTGAAAAAGCGCCTTTCCATCAAACGTCACCTTGCCGCCGCTCGGCTCTGTCAATCTCGCAATCAGCCGGCCGAGAGTCGACTTCCCGCAGCCCGACTCTCCTACAATCCCGAGCGTTTCCCCTGCCTTCAGCTCAAGGCGGATACCGTCAACTGCAGTGACCTCCACTTTATTTTGGCCAAGAAGCCCCTTATGGCTTGTATATACTTTTCTCAAATCCTCAATCTCTAGCAATGGCTGACTCAACCAAGGCCCCCTCCTCTTCATAAAGCCAGCAGCGGACCTGCTGCTCACCATATACTTTTAATCCCGGGCCGGACTCTATGCAAAGCGGCTGAACAAACTCACACCGGTTCGCATAGGAACAGCCCTGGCGGATGCTCCCGGGCTTCGGAACCTGCCCCTTTATGGAGAACAGCCGCTCCTTTTTCACCCGGATATCCGGAACAGATTGCAAAAGCCCTCTCGTATAGGGATGCTTTGCATTTGCAAAAATCGCCTCCACTGAACCGGTCTCCACAACCTGGCCCGCGTACATCACCGCAATCCGGTCACAGATTTGCGCCACAACCCCAAGATCATGGGTAATGAGCAGGATTGAAGTATTCAGTTTTTTATTCAAATCCTTCATGAGCGCTAAAATCTGTGATTGAATTGTTACATCCAGCGCAGTCGTCGGTTCGTCTGCAATCAAAACCTCCGGATTGCAAATCATCGCCATCGCAATCATCACCCGCTGCCGCATCCCGCCTGACAGCTGATGCGGGTACTCCCCAAGCAGTGACTCGGGCCGCGGCATCCCGACAAGACCGAGCATCTTCACCGCCTGTTCCCTCGCCTCTTTTTTTGAACATTTTGTATGAATCCTGCACGCTTCCATCAGCTGCTCTCCAATCTTCAGCAGCGGATTAAGAGACGTCATCGGCTCTTGAAAAATCATCGCAAGCTCATTCCCGCGGATTTTTCTTAGCGAAGACTCCCTCTCCTTCAGCAGGTCTTTCTGTTTATAAAGAATTTCACCTCTGACTGAAGATGTATTCGGAAGCAGACCCATCAGCGCCATTGATGTAACACTTTTCCCGCAGCCCGATTCACCTACGACACCAAGGATTTCTCCTTTATTCAATGTAAGATCCACCGACTTTACTACATCAATGACCGTCTTCTCCCTTGTAAAGCCAACCGACAGATTGCGGACTTCCAAAACTTTCTCACGATTCAAACGGCCTGCCCCCTTTGGCGGAACATTTCTTTTTCATTTTTGTGTGTATGAATGACCAGCTGCTATAAGAACACGATTTGCCATTCCTGTTTTACGTGCTGGAATTCATGCCGAAACCCCTGACGGAATGAACTGGTTAGGTGCCTTTTTCTGCAATAAATCAGAACGGAATGCCACACTCCACGCCCAGAAACCGCGGGTCCACCTGCCTGTTTTACTAAACTGCTTACAAAATCGGCGATCATTTTAATTCAAGTATGTAGAAACTCTCTGAAGGTCGTTGATGAAGCATGATGAGGGAAACATAGAAGTTTTATAGTTCAATAATATATCAAATATTTAAATTAGTGTAAATATTCTGAAATAAAATTTTCTCCTATACTATTTTTTTCACAGAAGTACATACGAATGTACTACATCTTTATGTACTTTTTGTCCCACCTATGCAAAAAAGCTCTCCGGTCACCGGAGAGCTTCTTACATATTTAATTGCTGAATTTGAAAAAGGTTGTAATACAGTCCTTTTTTGGCCATTAATTCCTGATGGGTGCCCTTCTCTGCTATTTTCCCATGCTCCATCAGCACAATTTGGCCTGCATGCGTGATGGTGGAAAGACGGTGGGCAACGATGAAGGTTGTCCGGTCTTTCGATAGTTTTTCCAGTGCTTCCTGTATGAGGTGCTCACTTTCCAGATCGAGCGCACTTGTTGCTTCATCCATGACGAGGATGGGCGGATTTTTCAAGAACACCCTTGCGATCGAGACGCGCTGTTTTTGCCCTCCGGAAAGCTTGACTCCCCGTTCCCCCACCTTTGTATCGTAGCCTTCCGGCAGTTTCATGATAAAATCATGGGCGTTCGCAGCTTTGGCCGCTTCAATGACCTCTTCATCCGTTGCATCCGGCTTTCCAACCAGAATGTTTTCTTTTACCGAATGGGAAAAGAGGAAGGTGTCCTGCAGCACCATCCCGATTTGATTTCTCAGGCTGGTTGCTTCATAGTCCCGAATATCAATGCCATCAAGCGTAATTCTTCCGCCTGACACATCATAAAATCTCGGAATCAGGCTGACGAGGGTTGATTTTCCGCCACCGCTCATGCCTACAAGAGCGATGGTTTCCCCCCTGTTCGCCTGGAGGCTGACCCGGTCAAGCACCTTCTCTTCCTTTTCTCCGTATTGAAACGTCACATCCTCAAATTGAACGGTTCCCTTCACACGGTCGGCTTTGATGGCATCGGGCTTGTCTACAATATCATACGGTTCATCCATGAATTCGAAGACACGGTCCATGGAAGCAAAGGCCTGGGTGATTAAGGTTGAGGAATTGATCAGTCTTCTGAGCGGACCGTAAAGCCGTTCAATATAAGCAATAAAAGCGACCATCGTTCCAATCGTCAAATCCCCATGAATCACCTGATAGCCTGCATATGCAATAACAATCAATGGAGCGGCATCAGTGATCGTGTTCACGACGGCAAACGTTTTTGCGTTCCAGCTCGTATGATCGATGGCTTTATCGAGAAAGTTTTTATTCTCGGCAGCAAATTGCCTCTGCTCATGATCTTCAATGGCAAAACTGCGGATCACCGGCATTCCCTGCACCCGTTCATGCAGATGCCCTTGCACTTCGGCCAGAGCCTGGGAACGGACCTTCGTCAAATGGCGTAGTTTCCCATAAAAGAATTTCACCGAAAAGCCATACAGCGGGAAGAGGACAATAGAGACCAGGGTCAGAGGGATATCCATCGTCAGCATAATCGCAATGGCGATTAAAATGGTCACTACGTCGAGCCAAATGTTCATCAGACCGGTCATGACAAAATTTTTCGTCTGCTCCACATCATTGATTACCCTGGAAATAATTTCGCCGCCACGGGTATTCGCATAATAACGGAGGCTGAGCTTTTGGAGATGGGTAAACAGCTGATCCCTTATATCGTAAAGGATCCGGTTTGATGCGAGCTGTGCAAAATATTGCCTGTAGTATTCAACCGGAGGCCTCATCACTACAAACACTCCGAACATGATCCCAAGGATCGTGAAAAGGTGCTCTGTTTTTTCCTGGGCTGAACCGGCCCCGCCCACAATGTCATCCACAACATATTTGATGAGAAGCGGAATCAGAAGCGGGATGGCAAATTTCACAACCCCAATTGCAATCGTCCCCGCAATCTGCCACTTATAAGGTTTTACAAAAACCATATATCTTTTTATTGAGCCCATGCTTTAACCCCCATGATGTCTGCCGCCCAAAACAAAAAACCTGCTGATGGCTCCAACAGGCCTTTCTATTTGGAAAACCTCAAATACTGCTCGTACCATGTATCAATAAACTCATCTGAAAAGGGACCTTCCCCTTCCTTGATCCATCTAATGAGCCGCTCTACATTTCTTTTCAAAATCAAATCGATAACACCAGGATATTTCATTTCTTTTTTATGCGCTTCATACTCATCTTCATCAAGAAGGACATAGGATTTGTCCGGATATACTTTTACGTCCAGATCATAATCAATGTACTTCAGCGCCTCATCATCCCATACAAACGGTGAACTGATGTTGCAGTAATAATAAACCCCATCCTCACGAAGCATCCCGATAATATTAAACCAGTGCTTCGCATGGAAATAACAGATTGCAGGCTCCCTCGTAATCCAGGTCCTGCCATCCGACTCCACAACGGTCGTGCGGTCGTTCCCGCCAATAATCAATTGATCAGTACCCTTCAATATCATGGTTTCTTCCCAGATCCGATGCAGCTTGCCGTTGTGCTTATAGCTGTGTATTTGTATTGTTTCCCCTTCCGCCGGTAAGCCCATCTTTTTCGCCATCCTTTAAAGCAGCTCCTGAAAGAATTTCCGCGCATTTCCAGCAGCCAAAGTTCTATTTCCTCTCATTATACCGCTACTGTTTCCAAAAAGAAAATAAAAGGCCGCGCACGCATTTCATCCTCCCTTCACTGTATTGCTTTTATAGGAGCGGATCACTTCCTCCGTCTGCTCCTCAAACATCGTTTGAATCAGATACAGCTCCCGCTTCATCTCCTGAATCTCACCCTGAACCACCTTCAGACGATCCTCAGACTGAAGACGCTCAAGCTCCCTCTCAATTCTCTGGCACCGCTCCACCTCACCCTGCAGCTCCAGCAGCCGGTCCATCGTCTTCAGCTGCTCTCCTACAAGCAGATCAAATTTGCTCATGCATGAGCCCCTTTCGCCTCCAAATATTCTTCTCTTATGTATTCGGTCCCAGGATGGAGCCTTCCTTTGAAAAAATTTGCGGATGTATGGGAGGGTTTGTCGAATGGGGAAAGGGAGTAAAGGAGAATGAGGAAACAAGCACCGGGGTGCCTTGCTGCTTTAGTGAAGATACCAACACCGGGTGCTCTGCTGCTTTAACCGAAGAAACCAACACCGGAGTGCTCTGCTGCTTCAACTAAGAAACCCACACCTGGTGCCAGTCCCCTGCTGCTTCACCGCAAGTGGGGGCAGAGGCACTGCTTCGCCGGCCCTTGCGGCACAGGCTCTCACAGAACAGGTGCCGGAGCTTTAGTGCGGCAGTGATTGTGGGGTCAGGCACGCTGCCTGTCCCCTGCTGCTTCACCGCATGTGGGGGCAGAGGCACTGCTCCGCCGGCCCTTGCGGCACAGGCTCTCACAGAGCAGGTGCCGGAGCTTTAGTACGGCAGTGAATGTGGGGACAGGCACCGGGGCAACTTTGTCCCCATTAAAGTGAATGTGGAGTCACAGGCACCCGCCCCCCTTTTCCCCATTAAAGTAAATGTAAGGTCAGGCACAGTACACATTTTACATTAAAGTAAACGCGGGAACAGGCACGCTGCACCTTCGCCCAATTAAATTCCTGTCAAACAAAAAAACCACAGGAAAGAGGCCGCCCGTGTGCAAGCCGTCCTTTCTCTCCCCCTGCCGGACCCACTTGCGGTAAGCGGTCGTTGTGCAGAGTATGGAAATAAGGAAAATTCTTGCGGGCGGCCTCTCATGCATTTGCTGCATTTAGTGGTGTGAATTAGCTGTTTTTAGATTTGTTTGCTTCAGCTTGCTGGTTGTACTTCTTCACGTGTTGTGCATCAGTTTCAGAAGCGAACTCAGTGCCGTATTGGCCTTGAGCAGCTTGCTGGTTTTGTTGCTTAACGTGTTGAACGTTAGTTCCAGAAGTTGTTTTACCAGCTTGTTGTTGGTTTTGGTTGTTGTTTGCCATTGTAATCACCTCCACAAAAAATAGAATGTCCTGTGGAGGCAGGTAATATTCGCTGCGTTTTATTTTTTTTTATAACCTTAAACGAGTAAGGAGCGGCCGCCGTCGACGATAATGGTTTGGCCGCGGATCATCCATGATTGATCGGAAATGAGGAAGTCTACAGCGTTTACGATGTCTTCAATTTCCACCATTCTTCCAGCAGGCGTTTTAGCGATGGCGTCCTGCAGGAGCTCTTCGCGGTTCGGGAAATGCTTCAGTGCTTCTGTATCAACAGCGCCGCCGGATACGGCATTCACTACGATTCCTTTTGAAGCAAGTTCTACTGCCAGATAGCGCGTTAATGCTTCCAGAGCAGCCTTTGAAACGCCGACGACCGTATAGTTATCCAAGACCCGTATCGAGCCGAGGGAGCTTATGCTGACGATTTTTCCTCCGTTTTCATCCATCCGCTTGGCTGCTTCCTGAGCGCAGAAGAGCAGGGCTTTGCTGTTGATATCCATTGTCCAGTCCCAATGGTTTTCCTGCAGCTCCATTATCGGGCGCTGTACGCCGGATGCGGCGTTGTTCACGAATACATCCAAGCGTCCGAAGGTTAAGTCAATTTGTTCGAATAGCTCCCTGATTTTGTCCATTTTTCCTACGTTAGCTTTTACAACGAGGGTTTTTACACCGAGCTTTTCAATTTCTTCTGCTGTATCCAGGGCAGCCTGCTTGCTCCGGGCATAATTGATGACAATGTTGTAGCCCTGTTCTGCAAGCCTGAGCGCAATTGCTTTGCCGATTCCGCGGCTGCTTCCTGTTACAAGCGCAACTCGATTTTGTGTCATGGTCCATTCCTCTTTTCTTTCGCATAGATGTCTTTATTGTATCAAACAATAATGAACATACGCCATATTCGCAAGGGGGCACCACTAATGTATGTAGGACGGGACATGTCTGAACTCACGATGGTTTCAAAAAGAGAATGGAGAAATGATGAACTTGCTTATTTCCACCACGCCTTTCAGCAGATTCTTCCTTATATGAATTCTGAGGGATTGACGATCCATAAAGAAATCATGAAGGAGATTGAAGACCGCGGGGGCATGAAAAGAAATGAAGCGGATTATACGCATGGGACAGAAGTCAGTTACGATTAAGGAGACAGCAGGGCCGGAAGAATCTTCTTCCGGCCTGTTTTTTTACATTTGATCCTGATAAAGCTGATAAATCTTTTGATGGGAAACAGGAAAAGCGTATTGCTTCATTTCTTCCTCTGTTACTCTAATGAGTCCGCTGCCTTCCGGGATATGGTCTGTAACACCTTTAAATAGGACAAGGTTCCAGATGAGATGGCTGAATACGTGCTGGATGGTACCTTCCAGAGCTTGCAGCTCCACTGCTGCCCTATATTCCTCATGCAGAAACAGCTGCAGTTCCTCTTTTTGCGGCAAAATGTCCGAGACCGTTTCACAGTTCGGGAATTCCCATAGATTTGCTAGAAGACCGGATGAAGGGCGTTTATGGATCCAGTAGCTTCCGCTGCTGTCAGTGAGGACGGCAGCTGCGAGCAACAGGGATTTCTGTTTTTTCTTTTTGCTTTTAAAAGGCAGTTCCTGCTGCCTTCCTTCTCCAAATGCTTTGCAGTGTTCACGGACCGGGCACAGCAGGCAGGATGGTTTCCCGGGAGTGCAGATTAAGGCACCGAGTTCCATAAGGGCCTGATTGAAGTCGGATGGATTCTCTTTAGAGATGACGTCGCGGATTGCCTCTTCGAACACTTTCCGTGTCTTCGGTTTGGCAATATCCTCTTCGATCAGAAGGATCCGGGACATGACACGCATGACGTTTCCGTCAACCGCAGGCTCCGGAATGTTATAGGCGATGCTCATAACCGCGCCTTTTGTATATGGGCCCACTCCTTTCAATTCCCCGAATTTTTCAGGATCTGCCGGAACCACTCCGTCGTATTCTGCATGCACCTCTTTGACCGCAGTCTGCAGATTCCGAACCCTTGAATAATAGCCCAGCCCTTCCCAGGCTTTCAGGATTTGTTCCTCGTCTGCACCGGCAAGGTGAGCGACCGTCGGGAACTTTTCCATGAAATTTAAAAAATAGGGGATCACGGTGTCTACTCTCGTTTGCTGGAGCATAATTTCAGATACCCATACTCTGTAGGGATCTGCATTTTCCCTCCACGGAAGAATTCTCTGTTCTTTCTGGAACCAGCTAATCAAGTCATGCTGAAACTGCTGAATCTGTAAATCAGAAGTATATGATTTCATGTAAAAGCCTCCGGATGTTAAAATTCACTCTATAATGGGAAACATAGCTTTATACTGGATAAGTTGATGGGAGGAATACGATGGATACAGCCACCCATGTCGTGATGGGGATCGCCCTTGGAGGAGCAGCGACACTCGATCCTGTCATCGGAAGCGATCCAGCAGCTTCGAGTGCTGTGATGGCAGCTGCCATTCTCGGCTCACAGGCTCCGGACCTGGATACTATTTTAAAACTTCGCAATAATGCTGTCTATATTCGGAATCACCGCGGCATCACCCATTCCATACCGGCAGTTCTGCTCTGGTCTATCCTGATTACTGGACTGATTTATTTCCTGTATCCGGGAATTGACCTTCTGCATCTAGCTTTATGGACATTTATCGCGGTAGCTTTGCACGTGTTCGTTGATATTTTTAATGCCTACGGCACGCAGGCACTGAGGCCGTTCTCGGATAAGTGGATCGCCCTCGGATTGATCAACACCTTTGATCCGATCATTTTTCTGATTCATATTATCGCCATACTGGTCTGGGTTTTCGGCGCCCCGCAAGGACCTGTGTTTGCCGTCATGTTTGCTTTTCTGGCCGTGTACTATGTTCTCCGCTACGCAATGAATAAAAAAATCGCGCATGAAATCAAGGAGAAATTCAATCGTGTTACGGATATTACGATTTCGCCTACACTGCGGTTCCGCAACTGGCATCTGGCGATCACAACAGAAACCCATTTCTATGTAGCCCGTCATGTAAATGGAAAGCTGACCGTCCTGGATGAGTTCGACCGGGTTCCTGTTCCGCAAACCGAACTGATCAAAGCAGCGGAGCTGGACCACAACATCTCAGCATTTTTATCCTTCTCACCGGTTTACCGCTGGGAAGTAGAGGAATATTCGGATCATTACGAGGTCCGTTTTATTGATTTGCGCTACCGGAGCAAAGGGTATTATCCTTTTGTGGCGATCGTTCAACTGGACACCAGCCTGGCGATCGTCAGCTCTTACACCGGCTGGATTTTCAGCGAGGAAAAGCTGAGGAAAAAACTTCACTTGATTCCAGATTGAACTACCCCCACTTAATTTCCTGGCAGAAATTTGAAGTGGGGGATTCCTAAGAACACGGGCGAACACGGGCGTAACCGCCCGTTATTGATTAGGCGATCCCCGCAGTCCCTGCGGTTAGAAGCTTCAAGGTTTTGATGATAAAAAGAGGCGGTTTTCCGCCTCTTTTTAATGCTTTAAATAATCATCCTGGTTGAGAAGATGCTGATATTTCGGATTTGTCGCCACAAATTCATGCAGGCGGGGACCATATTGTTCAATCCATTTTCGGACGATCGCTTCGGTCATTTCGGCTCCCTGATACTTTTCCCCCGCTCTCGCATAGGTTGCTTCAAAATCGCTCCAAAGCAGTTCGACCCATGTTCTCGCCTGGGCATGAGCAAGCGAATCATTTTTCAAAAGAAGCAAATCGGTCAGACGCTCCAAATGGCTCTCCATAATGGGCACCTCCTTTTTTAAAAGGCAATTCTGCCTGTACCTTCTATTATAAAACAAATGGCTCCGCACATAATAACGGTACGCTTCTACTTCTTATTGAAGCGAACTTTACACTGGAGGCGGTTCGATTGCGGAACAAAGCGAAAGATTTTCCAATTGCAGCAAGAGCTGAGGGTGAAGCACGGGCGAAAGGCGCTTATGCTTCCAAACGGGCAGATGGAACAATCAATGATCATCCGCAGGAACGCATGAGAGCTTCCGGCGAGCGCAGAGAACACAATTAATGTGTGAAGGACTGGCTTATGTGGAGCCAGTCCTTTTTATTTAACCAGCACGGAGATGGGCAGAGCCTCTTCCGTATCCGGTGTTTCCAGCCGGTAGCCCCAGGCGAAAATCCCATTCATATAGACAATTTTGAATACTTCACCGGGAGCCCCATCAATTTCATATTCTTCCCCCGCTTGGAAACTCGCCGGATCGAGAAGGTACGATTTTGCCATGGATATTTTCCGGTCCAGTACAGCAAATTCGTTTACCATTCCCATCTGCTCGGCTTTTCTTGCTTTTTCTTTTAAGGAGCCAATTTCCGAATTCAGCTCAAACGCTGTCATTTCACTGTAACGTCTGGTTTCCAAATGACTTCCCCCCTAATATGCTGTCCAGACAGGACTTTCTCTCTTTAACGCGAATACTAACTTTGTATAAATTCATCCGGATTATTCAGGTACTCGTCAATCATTTCAATCGAGAAGCCCTTCCGGTAAAGATACTGCTTCATCTTTTGCCGGTTTTCAAAACCGTTCTCCGGCTTGTATTTAGACCTGGCTTTCTCTGCGTGACGGGCAAGAGCCTCACGTTCCTGATCCTGGTTATTGCTGTAATCGATGGATTGAAGCACTAACGAAACAAGGCTGAAATTAAAGCCTTTCCTGACCAGCAGCTGTTCCAGCTTCTTTTTAACCTGGAACGTTGATAGTGACTGGTTCTTTTTCAAAAATTTCTCAGCATGCTTCATCGCTTCATCCAGCTGCTCTTCGTGGGAATATAAAGATAAAGCCTGTTCAATATCTAATGGAGAGATCCCTTTTTGAATCAGCTCCTGCCTGATGACATCCGGGCCTTTACCGGATGAATTCATCTGGGTTTTCAGATAGGCTTCTGCAAATCTGGAATCATTGACTAATCCCGCTTCATCCAGCTGATAAAGCACTTCCTGAATGGTCTCAGGCTGAAATTCCTTTTTAGCGAGCTGCTGCTGGATCTCTTTTGAAGACCGCATCCGGTAGCTTAAATAATCCAGAGCCGAGTTATACGCTTTCCTGATTTCATCGCCTGTCCGAATTTCGGCAATATCCAGGTCTGAGAGTTCTTTTCCTTTGCCGAGGCCATACTTGATCAAAGTATGCTCATCGACGCCGAAGCCGAATTCTTCCCCTTTGCCGTAGTCCAAAAAAATGTTATACCGTTCTGCATTTTTTTGCTGGGACGTAATTTTTGTAATAAAAGCCATCCTCAACACCTCCCTCTTATTTTATCACACGTTTACCATCAGGGAGGCAGGGTAGAGCTTAGAAAAAGCATTTAAAAATTCAGCGCGAGGTGATTGAAGTTGAAAATAGCGATTGCCGGAGGATCCGGTTTCACAGGAAGCAATATTGCCCAGTACTTTGCGAGAGAAGGCCATCAGGTGATCATCCTGTCCCGAAGTGAGAAAGAAGGCTACGGAAACATCCGTTACGTGCAATGGATGACAGCCGGAGCCAATCCCTCCGAACACCTTGAAGGGCTGGACGCAATGATTAATCTGGCCGGCAAATCCATCAGCACCCGCTGGACGGAAGAAACGAAGCAGGAAATTGTCGAAAGCCGGGTGGAATCTGTCCGTGAGGTCTATAAAATTCTTGAATCATTGAAACAGAAACCGTCTGTTTTTATTAATGCAAGTGCCGTCGGGATTTATGGAACGTCAGAAGAAAAAACCTTTACTGAAGAATCGGAAACAACCGGCAGTGATTTTCTATCCAGCACCGTCCAGAAATGGGAACAGGAAGCATCCATGATCCGCGATCTCGGGATCCGCACGGTATACGCCCGCTTCGGCATCGTCCTCGGCGAAGGAGGCATGCTTCCTAAAATGATCACTCCATACAAACTGTACGGCGGGGGTCCGCTTGGCTCGGGCAATCAGTGGATGTCCTGGATTCATGTTATGGATATTGCCGGTCTGATGGACCATATTATTAAAACCGAAGCGATCAGCGGCCCTGTAAACGCGACTGCCCCAAACCCTGTTCAGATGAATACTTTTGGAAAAGTACTCGGTGAGCAGCTGAATCGTCCGCACTGGCTGCCTGCTCCAAAAGGCGCCATTAAAGCAGCTCTTGGGGAAATGAGCATTCTCTTGCTTGAAGGGCAGAGGGTTCTTCCGAAGAAGGCCATTGAAAACGGGTACACATTTATCTACCCGACTCTTGAACGCGCGCTTGCAAACATAATAAAATAAAAGAAAATACATTTTTGTCAGGAGCAAAAAAATGACCTGCACACTCTTTAAAAATGCCACCATTTTTCCGGTTACATCTGATGTGCTATATGCGTCCGATCTGCTCGTAAAGGACGGAAAAATCGCAGCCATCGGAAAGGACCTGCAAGCTCCGGATTTATGCAAGGTTATCGATTGCCGGGACCAGTATTTGTTCCCGGGTTTTATTGACGTACACACCCACTTGGGGCTGTATGATGAAGGAACCGGATGGGCAGGAAATGATGCCAATGAGACAGTAGAGCCGCTTACTCCTCACATCCGGGCCCTGGATGGTGTACATCCGCTTGACTCCGGCTTCCGTGATGCCATCTCCCATGGAATTACAACGGTTCATATCATGCCGGGGAGCGCCAATGTAATCGGAGGCACCACTTCTGTTATCAAAACGTTCGGCGTGAACATCCGGAATATGCTCGTGAAGGAAACAGCCGGCCTGAAGATTGCACTCGGTGAGAACCCGAAACGCATACACAGCCACGGCAACAAAGATTCAATTACACGAATGGGCATCATGGGCATGCTGCGCGAAGCCTTCTACCTCGCAAAATTTTGCGATGAAAAGGAAGACTTCCGATCCATCTCTATAAAGCGCGCTTTAAGACGGGAAATCCCCGTCCGTATCCATGCCCATCGAGCGGATGACATCCTTTCCGCAAAGCGGTTCGCAGAGGAATTCAACCTCGACTACCGGATTGAGCATTGCACCGAAGGGCACCTGATCGCAGAGGAATTTGCCGGATCAAAAGCGAAGGTAAGCGTCGGGCCTACCTTTACCCGCCGCTCCAAAGTCGAGCTTAAAAACAAAAGCTGGAGTACCTATCAGGCACTCGCTGATCAGGGAGTGGAAGTCTCCATCACCACTGATCACCCTTATACGCCGATCCAATATCTTAATGTAGTCGCCTCCCTCGCTGTCCGGGAAGGCTTTGACGAGCAAAAGGCACTGGAGGGAATCACCATCACTGCCGCACGGAATCTTCAGGTCGCCGACCGCGTCGGAAGTCTTGAAGCGGGAAAAGATGCAGATATCGTGCTCTGGAGCCATCATCCGTTCCACTATTTGGCTAAACCGAAATGCACGATGATCAACGGAAATTTTGTTTTTGAAGAACCCGGCTGGGCCTCTGAAAACGGCACAAAAATTGGCCAAAAAAACCAGTGATTTTCCGTAAAAAAAGTGTATCTTTTTCATAAAAATTCGAGTATGATATCAGTGCATGGCTCGCTTCTGAAGCCTTGCTGTACATGACAATTTAATGACCTGGGATCAATGGGAAGGCAAATGGTGCGCCACCGTCAAAACGGTTCTAGTGGGTTCGATTCCCACCCCGAAATTTTTTGGCTAATTTAAAAAATTTCGAGGGTGGGGCTAAAGCTACACGTCTGCCCTCATGTTGGAGGGAGCGAGAAAGATGCTTAAAAAACGTGACATTCACGATAGTCATGCGCTGTACGAACTCATGGTACACCCTGAAGTCTTCCCTTATGTACGTCATAAAGCTGAATCCATCGAAGAATACCTGTTTTTAACGAAGCAAATAATCGAAGCCGAAGAGCGCAGTGAATTGATTTCACGTACCATTCTCGACGAATGGGGCTCTCCAATCGGGACCATCAGCCTTTTTGACCTCCAGGAAAATGCCGGGTTCCTCGGAACCTGGCTCGGCAAGCCTTACCATGGTCAAGGCTACAACCAGACCGCCAAGGACGCCTTCTTTAACGAACTGTTCTACGAACTCGGCATCGAGACTATTTTCCTCCGGATTCGGAAGCGAAACGTCCGATCCATCAAAGCAGCAGAAAAACTGCCGTACGCCATAAACGCAAACGAAACGCGGACTGCACTGCTCGAGCAAATTAACAACGGTGAAGACATCTTCAGCCTTTACGAGATCACAAAAGATCTCTATACACTTTACACCATGAGAACCCCTTCCATCGCGGAGGAACAGCATTTGAAAGAAGCATAAAAGCTTGGAAACCCGCCGATGGCGGGTTTTTTGGTTTGGATACGTGCCACACTCGATAATTTACGTGCCGAAATCAACCATGCTCGTGCCAAACTGATTTTACGTGCCAATCCTTAAGAGTTACGTGCCGCACTCGATCCTTTTCGTGCCGGAACTGCTAAACCACGTGCCATAAACAACCATGCTCGTGCCATACTGATTTTACGTGCCAACCCTCAGGAGTTACGTGCCGCACTCGCTCCTATTCGTGCCGGAACTGCTAAACCACGTGCCGAAAACTCCGTGCTCGTGCCATACTGATTTTACGTGCCAATCCTCAAGAGTTACGTGCCGCACTTGGTACTTTTCGTGCCGGAACTGCTAAATCACGTGCCATAAACATCCGTGCTCGTGCCAAACTGTTTTTACGTGCCAATCCTCAGGAGTTACGTGCCGCACTCGCTCCTATTCGTGCCGGAACTGCTAAATCACGTGCCGAAAACATTCGCGCTCGTGCCGATCTGTTTTTACGTGCCAATCCTCAGGAGTTACGTGCCGGACTCGATCCTTTTCGTGCCGGAACTGCTAAACCACGTGCCGAAAACATCCGTGCTCGTGCCATACTGATTTTACGTGCCAATCCTCAGGAGTTACGTGCCGCACTCGCTCCTTTTCGTGCCGGATCTGCTAAATCACGCGCCATAAACAAAACCAACTTCACACCAAACTCCCCCCAATTATCCATAGTAACTGCTGAAATTTTTCCTGATTTCCGTCGTATTTTTTCTTCCCGCTTTGTCGATGATAAGGCTAGCCTAAAAAATGGAGCTGATGCCAAAATGGAAAAAAGACGTCATGAAAATTCAAAAAAGACACTATCATCAATGCAGGAAGTTTTATATGGAAGAGAGTTTAAAGCAGCGGATCGGGCCGGCGGTTTTACGAAGAAGAAGAATTAGTTACCAGCATGACAGGCCATACATAAAGCCATCCTATGAAGGAACTACAAGTTCACTAACGGGAGGCGTTCACGATGGGAAGAGGACACAAGCAGCATACTCGTGATAAAAACAAGAATGGTCTTGCTCAAGTTCCGAAGCAGCTGAAAAAAGAGACGGATGGAACGTATGAGGAGTTCTCTCGTGAATTAGCCGATCAGGCTGATATGGAAGCCCAGGCGAGAGCCAATGCGGCCAATCAGCGTCAAAAACGCAAAAAGTAAAGAGCCGAGCCCCTGCTAAGGAGTCAGCAGGGGCTTTTCTTTACAGTCTTTTTGCTTCTAAAAATTTATTCGACCAGTACTTGCTCACTTTGTAGTGAATCACTTTCACGCCCTCATTTGAAGCCAGGATGACTTGGCCGTTTCCAGCATATATAGTAGGGATGACAGAACCCGACTGAAAAAAAACGAGGTCTCCCGGCAGCAGCTCCTCTTCTTTTACTTCCTGTCCAAGTTGGATTTGCTCCCGTCCATAACGGGGCAGGCTGATGCCTGAAGATTTTTTAAAAACATATTGAACGAATCCGCCGGTATCAAATCCGGTTTCCGGAGTCGTTCCTCCAGCTGCATAGTGTGACCCGGCCAGGGATTCCGCTTCTTTAACTGCCGGATTGCTGCGGTCCACATCCAGATGGCTGACCCGCCGGACTCCAGCCAATTTTCCCTTCAAAAAGCTGTTGGTCAGGTAGCTTACGCTGACTGAATTGGCTCCGCCGATCTGCGTTGCATTCAGAATCTGCTGGTCGCCGCTATAGATGCCAACATGGGAAATTCCCGGTCTATGTGTGTCCCGGAAAAAGACGAGGTCTCCCGGCAGTAGAT
Source organism: Metabacillus mangrovi (assembly GCF_009711125.1). Classification (GTDB taxonomy): domain Bacteria; phylum Bacillota; class Bacilli; order Bacillales; family Bacillaceae; genus Metabacillus_B; species Metabacillus_B mangrovi. The sequence goes on from NZ_WMIB01000030.1 coordinate 22,060, forward strand.
CCTTCATGTCAACGGGAGTCCCCACTGCCCATTGCTGTTCCGGTGTATCCGGCAGATAAATTTCGGCAGACTGTTCATACACATATTTTGTATATCCGGAGCAATCAAATCCAGAGAGAGTTTTTCCGCCTTGCACATAAGGCGTGCCTAGCAGGCTGGCTGCTTCTGCGACGGCGGCATTCGAGGTTTGCAGCGGCAAGTCGGAAGTGATCCGTTTTGCCCCGTAATAGCGGCTGTACCAGTAATCTGAGCCCTTAAATTTCACCGATGTTACCCCTTCTGAAACAGAGCTGTAGATCATGCGGCCGTTTCCCTCATAAATTCCGGTTGTCGTTATTTTTCCTGTAGATGTGTCCTTAAAGAACAGAACGTCCCCAATTTCAAGATTTTCACGTTCTGTCTCAGCCCCGAACGCCCATTGCTCACTGGAAAGAGGGGGCAGACTGATTCCTTTTGACTGCTGAAAAACATATTGCACGAATCCTGCTGAATTGAACCCTTCTGAGGGAGCGTTCCCGCCGGCAGCATATTCTTCTCCTATAAACTGGTTGGCTGTTTGGATAATTGGCCCTTCGTCAGCGGATGCATGTACTCCTGCTGTAAGGCTTGTCCCGAGAACTGCCGCAGCAAGCGTTGTAAATTTCATAGTTGGAGTCTCCTTTACAGGTTGGTCTCCATCAGTATGTCAGTGCTGTCCGCATCTGCCAATAGCGCCAAATTCCCAGCCCTTTATCTTCAGGGATTCACCTGGTTCGAGTACAGGAAACTCCACTTCCAGGTCATCTGCATACTTGATCCCGAGGCCGGTGTTCAGCAGGACGACCTGATCCTCTTCCTTGATCCAGTTGTCTGCACGGAGCTTTTTGGCGGCTGCAAAAACAGCAGCACCCTCCGGACAGATGAACAGGCCTTCTTTTGACGCGACCTCAAGCTGCTCCGTATGAATCTCACTTTCCTGTACGGCAACGGCACAGCCATTCGTCTCATATAAAGCATCCAGAACGAGAAAATCGCCGATTGCTTTAGGCACATTGATTCCAAAGGCACCGGTTTTAGAATCCTGCCAGAATTCGGATTCCCTTTTTCCTTCTTCCCACGCTTTCACAATCGGTGCACAGCCTTCAGCCTGAACAGCAACGAGCCTTGGGAGTTTATCTGCGGCAATCCAGCCAAGCTTCTGCAGCTCTACCAGTGCTTTATAAATCCCGATCAGCCCAACTCCGCCCCCAGTCGGATAAAGAATCACATCCGGAACCTGCCATCCGAATTGTTCAGCGATTTCAAGACCCATCGTCTTCTTTCCTTCAATCCGGTAAGGTTCTTTGAGTGTAGATGCATCGTAGTATCCTTCCTTTGCGACGAGCTCGCCGACCATTTTCCCTGCATCGCTGATTAATCCGTTTACGAGCCACAGCCTTGCTCCCGATGCCGCGCATTCTTTTCTCGTTGTAACCGGGGCATCCACCGGCATCACGATGTTCGCTTCGATCCCGGCCCTGGCTGCGTAGAGCGACCAGGCTGCTCCGGCATTGCCGTTTGTCGGCATAGCGAATTTCTTTACCCCGAGCTCTTTTGCCTTTGACAGGCCGACTGCCGCTCCTCTCGCTTTGAATGAACCTGTCGGAATCAGCCCCTCATCCTTCATAAACAGTGCGGGAATGCCATACTGTTCTCCCATTTTCGCAACAGGCAGAACCGGGGTCCCGCCTTCCCCCATCGTGACCGCATTTTCTTCATTTTTTACCGGCAGAAGTTCATGGTATCTCCATAGATTATCCTGGCGCGAAATCAGATCCTCTTTCTTCCATTCGTGTTTCAGTTTTTCGTAATCGTAATCCACAAGAAGAGGCGAGCCGCACACACATAATTGATGAATCTCCTCAGGATTATAGGTCTTCCCGCATTTCGGACATACAAGGTGTGTCATGTAACTGTAAGTCATCTTTTCCATCCCCCTGAAAATAAAAAGGCCGCCCCTGATTAAGGATGAGCCTTCCGTTTTTCTGATCAGCACTGCCTGATTTTATTTTAGCATACAAGAATTCTCCACAAATTGGTTTACCTGTTGTTTTTTAAAAGTGTATGATAGAAACGGACTACTTTTTAGGAGGGATTCATGATGGGTAAAAATCCAGCAGGTTTTTGGATACGGCTTGGTGCTAATCTGATTGACGCAGTCGTTTTTGCTGTTCTTGGCTTTTTGCTCGCTCTCATCTTAGGCGATCAAATCGGCCAGAACGCTAGCAGCGGCATTCAATTCCTTTACGGACTTTTGCTGCCGGTATTCTGGTATGGCTATACCGTTGGGAAAAAAGCAGTTTCCATTCGGATTGTCCGGAAGGATGGAACAAATGTAACGTTTTGGACAATGGTGAAACGCTCTTTATTGAGCGGTATCGTATACGGTCTTCCATTTTTCCTTGGTTTGATCATCGCTTTGGTCATGGGCTGGTCGGAAATGGTCGAACTCTTCACTACTCCAGTCCCGGCAGATCCGGCAGCAATGGATATGGAAATCAGCAACACCGCCTTGTCTGCTCTTGTCATTCTGTTTGGCGGGGGGCTTTTAAGCTTCATCCTCATTGCAGCCAGCGCCATTATGATTGGGGTAAGAGAAGACAAACGGGCTATTCATGATTTGATCGCGGGTACATATGTAACCAGAAACAGCCCGGGAGCTGCATCTGCAGACAGCTACGAAGAATCAAAGGAAATTTTTTAAGACGAAAGCAAACCTGGAGTGCAAATGGCATTCCGGGTTTGTTTTTTAGTCTGCAAGAATTTGATAAATCTCACCAGCCGGAATGTGAAAAAACGAACACAGCTTTGTTTGCATGTTGTATACATATACTCCGCAGTCGAACAAAATATTGTGATGATTTTCAAGGAGCTTATCGATGTGACGGCTTTCACTCTGGCCGATGTAAACCATATCACCCTTCACATCCATGCCCCGCAGGTAGCCAAGCCCCTTGAACAGATCACTTTTGTTTTTCCTCACTGTAAATTCAGCAGACACGCAGTAATAAAGGTCTTTTCCATCCTTTTTGATGCTATGGGGCTGATGCAGGTGTTTATGCCGGACCTTGATCAATTTTCGGCTCTTCAGTGAGTATTCGGCAATGACTCCTTTTTTCTTCCCTTTATAGGAAAACATCGAAACGAACAAACGGTCCTTTTCAATAAACAAGTCATTCACATGGCATGTATCCGCCACTTCCGGTGAAAATCTGATCTCCCCGATGTGCTGAAGATCTTGTTTCAAATCATAAATTCCGATTGAGTCCCGCCCGGTTTCCACCACGTACAGCTGATCCTTGTATACCGCCGTACCGTGCAAATCCAGTGCAATATCCAATGTCTTGGATGACCGAATGTCCAAGCTATGATCAAGCAAAAGAATGCGGTCGGCACTGGCCACAATATACCCGTCTCCATACTTTACAATCCCCCGGCATTCCTGCTCCAGTACTTTTCTGACCGTACAGGAGCCCTCTTTAAATACTGCTTCAAACAGCCCTCCGTTTTGGTTGCAGCACGTAATCAGCAGACGGGTTTCTTCCATCTTAATCAAAATTGCTTCCTCCTCAGCTCAGCAGATTGTTCTTTACTGTATGTCTGCAGGAGGAATCTTGCTTGTATCTTCGCATATTGTACTCTTATCCCTGTTGCATTTAATAGAATGAAAAATAGTATATTCTATCAAGCTAAGAGGAGGTGAGAGAGAATGCCGATACAATTTTTAGATATGCGGATTTCAAGCAACAGTGCGGATGATGCAAATTCTTTTCTGATCCCTGCTGCTCCCGGCATTTTGTTTGGTGATATTGGAATTCAAACACTTGGGGTTCTTCCAGAAAATGCTGGAGATATTCGCGTTTTATTGAGCGGGTATGCGAGAGTTTCCAATCTTATCAGCGAGGAAGTTGTTACCATCCGTGTATTCAGAGACTTGGCTACTCCAATTCTGGTCACTTCTTTTGTATCAAATGGAGAAGGCGTTGAGACTTTTGGCTTTGACGCCGCAGACTTTTTGCCTGCAGCCCCGGCTTCAGGACAGGTCCAGTATACAGCCACCATCGAAACAACGATTCCGTTTGCCATCCTGGGAGCATCCAATTTCAGTGGAATTGCCTCTGCTGGAACATCTTAATGCTATAGATTCAATAAAGCCTGACTTGGCTTCACTTTAGACAGGCTTTATTCTCTAATTTAATAGGAACACCGTTCACCTTTACATAAAGCCCGCTCTCCGGGATATTCCGTAAGACATGAAAAAAACAGGTGATTCACTCACCTGTTTTTCGCACCGGCCTTGCCGAACTGCCGGCTGCTTTCCATTTATCAAGTTCAATATCGGGATGGTGCCTGCTTACGAGCCCAAAGACGTCCTGCAGAAGCTCTTCTAAAATCATTAAACCTTTAGCAGGATGTTCAAGGAAGACGCTCTCCAATCTCGTTTCCGTGCCGGAAGGTTTGATTTCCATCCGCTGAATTGATTGCCTTTGCCACTTGAACCCCGGGTGGTGGACGAACTGTTCATTCAAGGCAAAAAGAACGGCCATCATCTTCTTCTCTACCGTGACAAACACCTCATGCAGCATCAGCCAATCCTGCCGTGCAACAAGTGAATACCGGTTGTTCCAGCGGCTGCCAAGATCAAGGCTTTGCAGGATCATTGCCCTTTTCAATCCCTCAGGATAAATAGCTGTCTGCTGTTTAAGGCTCTCAAAGATCTCCGCTCCATAGAGACAGACGCCTTCCGCAACCGCTGAAGTCAGACATTGGGACTCAAGGTCCGGCGAATAAAGTCCAACTGTTCTGTTAATGTTCTTTTTGACAGTGGAGGTTAAAAAGTGGCTGAGTTCAAATTTGATTTCCGATGTGACAAAAGCTTCAGACCACTCTTCATCCTCGTAGCAGTGGAAGCTGATTATTTCTCCCTGGAGTGCTTTAACAGGCTCCAGGCGGTCTTCCGTCTCAGGCCCGTTTCTCCAGGCTAGAAACAGTTCAATATCCGAATATTCATCGTCCCAGCCCCTCGAGACTGAACCTCCGATCCAAATCGCTTCCACTTTTGGATTCCGCTGATAGATGTCTGCTGCTTTTCTTGCCTGTTCAGCCAGTTTCACTTTACGCCCCTCCGTGCTTCCGCTCTAATTCCATCACATACTTGTACCGGTCGGCGCGGTAGATCGTTTTCGTATATTCGACTGCCTGATGCTCTGATGTGAAGCTTGTCCGCTGAATTTTCAGCACCGCGGCGCCTTCTTCGAGCTGTAAAGCTTCCGCCGCTTTTTTCCCCGCTTCGGCAGCTTCAAGCTCCTGCTTGCCGTACTGGATGGGCAGGCCGCATTGCGCTTCAATGTAGTCATAGATGGAGCCTTCGGCGTGCTTCAGTACCATATCCGGAAAGATTTTTACGGGCATATACAGAATTTCATAGGCAATTGCCTCTCCATCTGCATAGCGGATCCGTTTTACTTTGTATATCGGTTCTTCTGAATCCAGTCCAAGTTCTTTTGCCGCCTGTTTGGAAGCAGAGTTCCGTTCAAAGCTGATCACTTTTGTTTCAGGCCGCTTTCCCTGCTGTGCCATTTGTTCAGTAAAACTCGTAATTCCGGTAAGCTCGAGATTCAGCTTCGGGACGGAGACATACGTCCCGCGCCCTCTTCTTCTCTCAAGGATCCCCTCATTTACCAGATTGGTAATCGCCTGCCGGACCGTCATTCTGCTGATGGAAAACTGTTCGCAAAACTGGCGCTCAGAGGGGATTGCCTCCCCGCTCTCCCATTCACCTGATTCAATTTTTTCTCTTATGCTTTCTTCTACTTGAAAGTAGATTGGAACCGGGGAATTCTTTTGAATCATCTGGTAAGCTCCTCCTTTCCTTTCCGGTCAATGAGCATCAGTGCTTCTTCATCCGCAATCACCGTAACATTTGGATGCCTCTTCAGGACGGATGCAGGAAAATCCTCGGTCACTTCTCCGTTCCAAAGCCTTTCGATCGCCTCTGCTTTCTTTGCTCCCGAGGCAAGAAGCAGAATACTTCTGCTTTTCATGATTGTCCCGATCCCCATCGTTATCGCCTGTCCCGGGACATCCTCCAGACTTTTAAAATAACGGGCATTCGCCTTTTTCGTCGAGTCGGTCAGTGTCACAAGATGCGTCCTCTCCTGAAAAGAGGTTCCAGGTTCGTTAAAGCCGATATGTCCGTTTTCCCCGATTCCAAGAAGCTGCAAATCAACTCCTCCGGCTTTCTCGATCATCTCTTCGTACCTGCTGCATTCATGAATCGGATCCGCTGCCATTCCATCAGGCAAATGGTTGCTTCCAGGTAAAAAGTCCACGTGGTGAAATAAGTGCTCTTTCATATACCGGAAGTAGCTATTCACATCGTTCTTCTCCATACCGTAATATTCATCGAGGTTAAAAGATGCAGCATGAGAGAATGATAGCTGCCCCTCTGAATACAGCTTAACAAGCTCTGAGTAAACTCCTTTAACCGTTCCGCCTGTAGCAAGCCCGAGAACAGACCGGCTGTTGGTTTTTAATTGATCCTTTAAAAATTCTCCCGCCATCCTGCTCATCTCCTGATAATCAGCTGCAGCAAGTAATCTCATGTCCTTCTTCCCCCTTTGTCATAGACCATTTCCCCGCGGCAAATCGTAAGCAAAACCTCTCCTTCACGAGAAAGGACCGTCAGATCGGCATCCTTTCCGGCAGCTATACTCCCTTTCCGGTCAAAAATGCCGAGCTGCTTCGCAGGATTGACTGAGGCCATACGAACAATTTCTTCCGTGGAGCATCCGGTAAAAGCGCGCATGTTTTTCACCGCTTCATTCATCTTCAATACGCTTCCGGCAAGCGCCCCGCTCTCAAGCTCCGCTCTGTTCCCCTTTACATAGACACTCTGTCCGCCAAGATCATAGGTCCCATCCTCAAGGCCCTTTGCTCTCATAGAATCTGTGATCAGGATGATTCCTTCCGCTCCCTTAAGCCTGTAGGCAAGCTGAACCATTTCAGGGGCTACATGAATCCCATCCGCAATAATCTCACAGCGGATCCGTTTATCCAGTAAAACCGCACCTGCTGTCCCCGCTTCACGGTGATGGAGCCCTCTCATACCATTGAACAGATGTGTCGCCTGATTTGCACCTGCATCTGCTGCAAGCTGCACTTCTTGAAAAAGGGCATCTGAGTGTCCGATGGAGGGAATGATCCCTGCTTCGGACAAGTGTCTCGTCAGTTCAAGTTCTCCATCCAGTTCCGGGGCCAGCGTGACCTGCTTTATTTTCCCTCCGGACAGTTCCTGCCAGCTTTGAAACAGAGCCGCATCCGGCTTCACGAAGTGGCTCGGCAGCTGGGCTCCTGCACGCTTTGGTGATAAAAAAGGACCCTCGAGATGAATACCCGCTATTTCTGCGCCATTTACTGGTATGGATGTGCAGTCAGCCAGATTCATCAACGCTCTCTCTATCTCGCTTTTGGCAGACGTCATCGTTGTTGGCAGAAAACAGGTTGTTCCTTCACGGACAAGCTGCTCCGCCATCGTCTGAATCGCAGCAGGGTCTCCATCCATCACATCTGCCCCGCCAGCACCGTGAATATGCAGATCGATCATTCCGGGAAGTACTTCCGCTGTTTCATCCAATCTGATCTCGATGCAGCCCTCTGGAAGATCTGCTTTTTCCATCGGACCTGTTTCTGCAATCTTTCCTTCTTTAATCAGTACATAGCCTTGTTTAAAGGTTCCGCTTTCCGAATATACCGCTGCATGAGTTAGTGCCAGCACATTAAAACTCCTTTTTTTCTTAATTTTAAGAAAATAATACCATCATTAAAACTAGATGTCTAGACCAGTAAATCGTCTGTATATGTCGATACTGCGCGATCCTCTGACTGTATATCCTCAGAGAACGTTTTTCTCATACAGCAATTGTCATGCGCACAGTTCTACAAATTCCGCAAACCTGTGCATAAGTTATTCACAGCCCTGTTGATATTGGGGAAAAATGTGTGGATGTCCTGCTGCTGCAAGGCCTTCTATCCACAGATTCCCTGTTTATAAGCATCCTGAGCTGTGGATGGCGTGCATAACTCCTTAATTTTTCTATATTGCGCGAAAATTGTGTGGATAACCCAATTTGTCGAATGAGCGTAACGTTATTTTTTTAAAATCATAAACTAGTCCTATACAGAGATGGAGAGTGAGAGAGTGAAATATCCTATAAGCCGTTCCTACATCCGGACAGGCAATTCCCGCTCCGGAAGAAAATTAGGGACCGTTCTGTTCATCGTCAGCCATGACACTGGAAACCCCGGGACAAGCGCCTCGCAAAACAGGAACTATTTTAACAATCAGCAGCCATCCGCTTCGGCCCACACGTTTATTGATGACAAAACCATTCTGGAAATCATCCCGCTGGATGAAGTCGCCTTTCATGTTCAGTACGGAATTACTGAGGACAACCGCCGCTATGGGGCAAATGCCAATGATGCCTCGATCGGTGTTGAACTTTGCTACGGCGGAAGCATTAACTTTCAGCAGGCATACAGCAGGTACGTCTGGTACCATGCCTATCTTTGCAGCCGGTTTGGTCTGAACCCGGACAAACAGATCATCGGGCATTACACACTTGACCCGGCGAGGAGGACCGATCCGATAAATTCTTTCAGCCAATACGGAATCTCCTGGGCACAATTTATCCGGAGCGTTAAACAGGTACTGGCCGAGGAATTCGGCGCTCCCGCCGCAGACACCCTTCCAGTCCGCGAAGGAGACAGCGGCAGCCTCGTTAAAAGCATTCAGCAAAACCTTATCACCGCTGGCTTTACAATATCAGCCGACGGGGTATTCGGCCCTGCAACGGAACAAGCGGTAAGAGCATTTCAGCAGAAAAACGGCTTGACCGCTGACGGCATTGTCGGCCCGCAAACCTACTCTGCTCTCAACAAGCCTAAACAAAGCTACCCCCTGCCTTCCGGAGTCTACCGCCTCGGAGCATCCGGAGAACCTGTCAAACAAATTCAGCGCGCCCTTCAAAAGCTCGGGCTAAAGCCCGGCAGCATCGATGGGGAATACGGGCCGCAGACCGCAGCTGCCGTCAGAAAGTTCCAAAGCCGCTACTCGGCTCTGGCCGATGACGGAGTTTACGGTCCAAGTACCCGCAGCTATATGCTGAGCGCTTTAAAATAGGAATGGAAAATGGACAGCCTGGGGGCTGTCTGTTTTTGTGTCTGGAAGAGGGTGAGGGGAACAGGTGGAGGCTAACCGGTCTCAGATGCAGCTATTTCTCCGAAAACAGCCTGTTTTACCTCCTAACGGTCCTGAGAGCCGCTATTTCATTAAAAAAGTCCAAAAACCCTCTCAACTCGTAAAATAGTGTCTTCTGAGACCGATAAGGACGGATTGGGTGGGTATTGGCTTAAATAACGGCTCTGGGGACCGATCCGGAAAGGACCGGTCTCAGATGCAGCTATTCCCCTAAAAATAGCGTATTTCTCCTCTTAACGGTCCTGAGAGCCGCTATTTCATTAAAAAAGTCCAAAAACGCCTCTCAACTCGTAAAATAGTGTCTTCTGAGACCGATAAGGACGGATTTGGTGGGTATTGGCTTAAATAACGGCTCTGGGGACCGATTCGGTAACAACCGGTCTCAGATGCAGCTATTTCTCCGAAAACAGCCTGTTTTACCTCCTAACGGTCCTGAGAGCCGCTATTTCATTAAAAAAGTCCAAAAACGCCTCTCAACTCGTAAAATAGTGTCTTCTGAGACCGATAAGGACGGATTGGGTGATTTTCGGCTTAAATAACGGCTCTGGAGAGCGATCCGGAAAGGACCGGTCTCAGATGCAGCTATTCCTCCGATAATAGCCTATTTTACCTCCTAACGGTCCTGAGAGCCGCTATTTCATTAAAAAAAGTCCAAAAACGCCTCTCAACTCGTAAAATAGTGTCTTCTGAGACCGATAAGGACGGATTTGGTGGGTATTGGCTTAAATAACGGCTCTGGGGACCGCAAAAATTAGGCCGCTGCTTCACAGCTAACCTCGGATCTGAGGTCTCTACTCATAAATTCTGCCGACTAACGTTCTTTTGGATTATGCAGATTTAGGGCTTTAGCAGATACTCGTTCCGCTAAAACCCTATTAACAGATCTCGGATCCAAAGAAAAAACCAGACCCGCATCCGGCCTGGCATCACTTATTCATTCAGTACAGTCTCTTCCGATAGCTCTCTTCCAAAGATTCCTTTACTTCATCAGCTGCCATCCCTGCGTGGGCTGCGAGCATGGTGCTTGGCAGCGGCATGCCGGGAAGGTCCGGCCACCCTTCTTTCTTCCAAAGACTCGACCTTTTCATAGCTTTGCCGCAGTGAATGAAGCATTCTTCTACATCGATGGCGATTCCGGCAAGCGGCAGTCTTCCTTGGGCCTGCATGCGCTCGAGCAGATCCGGATCGCGGATGACGGCTGCTTTCCCTTTAATTCTCAAGGTTTCATCAAGGCCCGGAATAACACATAGCAGGCTCGCCCTGGGATTTTCCAGCAGGTTCCGAATTGAATCAAGCCGCCGGTTTCCCGGTCTTTCGGGTATAATCAGCTGCTTGTCATTCAACACCAGGATAAATCCAGGCTGATCGCCTCTTGGAGAGACATCCGACACCCCTTTTGAATTAGATGTTCCAAGTACAGCAAACGGGCAATTGGCCAGAAAGCTTTTGCAATGCGAATCCAAATGGCTGATGACTTTCTTCAGAGCGGTCTCTCCCGGCTGGCTCCATATTTCTTCAAGCTCAGCAGGCGATGTTACAGCCTTTGTCCACTTTCTCAACTCCCATCCCTCCTCATTATTAAAGCGGTACAGGCCGCCAATTTCTCCTGAATCCTTAAAAGCTCTCCTCTATATATATATATAACGCTTCCATCTTAAGATTTTTTATTTTAGAGCAAAACTCAAAACAGACTTCCCGCTGCTTCCCCATTTGAATTCCAGTGCATACATCTTTTTCTCACTGGAAGGGATGCTGAATTCAGTTTGATTTGAAGGAAAAACTTTGGAATTTATTATTTTTGCAGGCAGCATCTCGTCTTCTTTTCTCAAATCATATAGTGATACCTTTGAAGGAGCAGGCTTCATATTCCCCCAATTTAGCAAGATGGCCGACACCTCCGGATCCGCTTTTTGTGAACTCATTTCGTGAACATTGTATGTCCCTTCGCCGCAGTCCATCCAGCAAACTTCTTCGTACATATGGTCAATTGTTCCAGAAAGCTTTTGTCCGTTAAGATCGAGCAGCGAGAGTTCCGGCATCGCAACCGATTCAAATGCTGGAAGCACATGCTTCGTATTCTGCAAAAAAACACGTTGCTCCTCTGCAGGCCCGGAAAAACTCCCCCCGCCTCCTGTGCAGCCGGTTAATAAAACAAAGGTTAATAAAACGAATAATGGTTTGATTAAAACGTATTTCATTAAACCCCTCCGATTCTTCTTTACTAGAATACTATGGGTATATGGTAAAATATATAAAAAACAAGATATAGCCGGAGGTTATTTATGAAAAAATGGAACACGTTCCTTCTCACCTTAATCAGCGCGGCAGCAGGAGGGTTCGGAACGTTCTTTCTCCTTGATTATTTTGCTTTAGACATGGGCTGGAGTACATTATTTTGGATGGCTCTTTATTTTTTCGCAAGCCATTACGCAGCGGTCATCATTCACGAAGCCGGCCATCTGGCAGGAGGGGCCTTAAAGGGAATGAAATTCAGCAGCATGCTCGTCGGACCTATCCTGCTGGTCAAAAACAAAGGCCGGGTCTCTTTACGCTGGGAAAAACACGGACTAAGCATCGGGGGCAAAGCGACGATGTACCCCGACCTTTCTGAAAGAAAAGCTTCCCTTCCAAATCAGCTTTATTGGCATTTGCTTTGCGGGCCGCTGGCCAGTCTGATAATTGGTGCGGCAGCTCTTTATGCTTCCATCACGCTAAACGTTATCTGGCTCTTTGTCTTCTCAGCCATCAGTCTTCTGGCTGGCGTCATAAACCTCGCTGCCAGAGAGAACCGCGATGCCATACCTGACGGTGCAGCACTCGCCCACCTAAAGGACCCTGTGAAAAAGGAACTGCTTACAGCTGCTTACCTGATATTTGGAAGCATCAAGGATGATTGGTCTGAACTGCCGGCGGAAGTCGCGGATAGGGCAAGAAGGGCTGTTCATCAACTGCCGGATCACCTGCTTTCTGCAGGAATCGCATCATCCCTTGCCCAGTACGATATGAACCGCGGAGCTCCAGCTGAAGCAGCGGATCTGCTCGCTGCTATCGGGGAACATTCTCCAGAGGGAAAAAGAAGCTTTGTATGGGAGCAGGTGGACGCCAACTACTTGATGGCCTGTTACCTGTCTGGACGAACCGGAGATTTCAGCAGCATCGCAGCACGGGTACACAAGCGTGATGCGTTGGCATACGAAAAAGCACGCTATGCAGCGGCTGCCATCTCGGGGCAGGAGCAGGACGCAGCTCATGCCTATGAAAGAGCCATCTATCATTCTTCGAGAATGTTTTTGATCTACGGAGACGGAAAGCTGGAACGGAACCTGCTGGAGCAGGCGGAGCTGTACCGGAAAGAGGTTTCCGCATAAGAAAAGAGAGCCCGTCATCAGGCTCTCTTTTTCACTGCCGGAAACTTCACTTTCAAGGAAAAACGGTTCTCTTTACAGGCAAAATCAAGGAAGCCGGCGTTTTTTCGAACGATATCTGCGATGACTTTTGTTCCGAGTCCTTCCTGGCCTTTTGTGGACCGGCCTGCTTTTTCAAATAAAACGTCCAGCACGTCATTCGGCGGTTTGACACACGTGTTTTCACAAACAAGGATATAAACCCCGCTCTTTTTTTCAAATTTCATCGTTAGTGATGCACTGCTGTTCCCGGACTCAAGAAACTCTTCACATGCCTCCACCGCGTTGGACAGGATGTTGCCGAGCAGGCCGACGAGATCAAACGGGCTGATGGGGAGCGAGGAAACCGGAAGATCAAACGCATAGGTGATCTTCACTCCAAGCCGGGACGCCCGTTCATAGGCATCATGCAGGATGCCCGCCGCGGCCCCGTCCTCTCCTTTAATAGAAAAGTTCGTTTCTTCATAGCTCCGGAGCAGGCCTTTCATGTATTCCCGAGCCTCCTCCTCCTTGCCGCTTTCCACAAGGAAGTGGACAGCTGTCACATGCTTCAGGTAATCATGACGCTGGCTCCGGACGACCCGGAATGTCTCGTTTACGGCATCCTGTACCTCAAGAAGTCTGGTTCTTTCCTGCTCTGTTTTCTTCATTTCCAATCCGGCCATATACCGGGTTCCTTCAATTGCAATAGCAATGAGGACAAAAACCGATTGGACCGCCAACGGGGCCAGCCATGCACCCGCCGCCGCAGCAGCCTGTACAGTGGCAAGAAGTATCTGAATCGCTGGTTTCACATTGGGAATCGCTTTGATCCAGATCGTTCCGCCGTAAAGGATCAATCCAGCAGCAGCCGCTAAAACCAGCACAGGCATTTCGCTCCATAACAGCCAAAAATAATAGATTAGCAGAAGCACTCCTGCTCCTGCATATAACACTTTTTCCAAAATCATCACGCCTTAAAAATAATGAGACTGAAGAAAATCAATCTGTTCCTTTGTAATCATCGCCTTCTCTTCCAATCCTTCAAACGAAACCATGTACGTCGTCTTCGTGTACACCGAGAAATTTTTCACATAATGAATATTGATGATAAAGGACCGGTGCGAGCGGATAAAATCCCGCTCCCGCAGTTCACCTTCAAGCTCGTTCAAGGTCTGGTAGGTTTTGACCGGCCCTGACTTCGTATAAATGGTCGTAGAGCGGCCGGTCCGTTCAATAAAAATAATCTCTTTCTTTTGTACAATATGAATCTCAGATTTCTGCCTCAAAAAAAGCCTGCCCGCAATTTCAGAGGATTGATTCTTCTCGATATACCGCTGAATCGATTTTTCCAGCCGGTCTTTCGGGTAGGGCTTCATGATGTAATCATGAACGTTCAGTTCAAAAGCATGAACGGCATAGCCGCTCGCTGCCGTTACAAAAATGACCGCTATATTCAAGGCATGTGTATGTATAATATCCGCCAGCTCATATCCGGAGAGCTCCGGCATTTCAATATCGGCAATCAACAGGTCAATCGCTTCTTTTTTCACATATTCATAGGCTTCCTCTGCTGACTGCGTAGCAAAAACAATTTTTATTTCTTCGATGTTCCCGGCAATTCCCTGCAGTTTATCGAGGTCAATTTTCCGGTCATCTACTAATCCTACTTTAATCATCCGATCTGCTCCTATATCTGTTATCCTCCTCTATTGTATCATCACAGGGCTGAATTTAACCGATTCACGACAGGAAATTCCATATTCGCGACAAGATGGGAGAAACCACTCTCTTTTCCCGTTATGATGAAGTCAGAAATCAGGAGAAAGGAAGAGTAAACATGATAATCATTCAGGAAGTTTCCAAGCAGTTTAAAGACCGGAAAACGTATGTGACCGCTCTTAAACATATCTCTTTTGACGTGAAAAAAGGCGAGGTCGTCGGGCTGCTCGGCGAGAACGGAGCGGGAAAAACGACTCTGCTCCGCTCGATCGCTACCTTGATCACCCCTTCAAGCGGATCGATCAGCGTGGATGGATATGATTCGATTAAGCAGGCTTCTGAGGTGAAAAAGAGAATCGGCGTGCTTTTCGGGGGCGAAACCGGACTGTACGACAGGCTGACAGCGAAAGAAAACCTTGAATATTTTGCTGTCCTTTACGGAATGAGCCGGCATGAAAAGAAGGTGCGGATCGAGGAACTTGCTGTGATGTTCGGCATGAAGGACTATCTCAACCGGAAGGTCGGCGCGTTCTCCAAAGGGATGCGCCAGAAGGTCGCCATCTCACGTGCACTCATCCACAACCCTGGTATTATTCTGTTTGATGAACCAACAACCGGCCTGGATATCACCTCCTCAAACATCTTCAGGCAGCTGATCCACGAGCTGAAAGCGAAAGGCAAGACCATTATCTTCTCAAGCCATATCATGGAAGAGGTTCAAATGCTTTGTGATTCAGTCGTCATGGTGCATAAAGGAGAAGTCGTTTACAAAGGGGACCTTGAAGGACTCTATCATGAAGAAGCAAGCAGAGACCTGAACTATATTTTCATGTCCAAATTAGTCAGGGGGAAAAGCCATGTTTCTTAAAATCTACTTGAAAGAAATGAAGGATATGCTGAGAGACCAGAGGACGCTGCTGCTCGGGGTGCTTGTTCCGATTCTGGTCCTGACAGGATTAACACTGTTTTATGAGAAAATGATGAATGATTCCAACGTAAACCTGACGTTAGCCGTCTCCGAAGAATTGCCGCAAGAAGAGAAAGCGCTGCTAGATGGGACAAAAAATGTAACAGTCAAAGGTTTTGCGGACCCAGAGAAGGCAGTATCCGATGGCAAGGCCCAGGCAGCCGTCCTTCTGGATGCCCGGTTTTCAGAGAAAATCAGTAAAGGTGAACAAGCAGAAGCAGCTCTCTTTGGAGATTCTTTCAGTAAAAACTCTTCCCAGCTTATGATGATTGTCCAGGAAAAATTGACGGCCTATAAAGACAGTGTTGTTTCAAGCCGTCTCCAAAACGAGAACATCAACCCGGTTATCATTACACCCTTTGAAATCACCACGAAGGAAATGATTCAGCAGCAAGATCAAGCCGCCGTCGGGATCGGCATATTATCCACACTTCTGCCGATGATTATCACGATGTCCATTGTATCCGGGGCTTATCCGGCCGCCTCTGATCTGTTTGCCGGCGAGAAAGACCGCAAAACGATGGAGGCCCTGCTTATGACTCCGGTCAGCCGGACAAAGGTGCTGCTCGCAAAATGGCTCACCGTTTCGAGCATCGCACTCTTATCAGGCCTTGTGGCGGTCACCGTCGTCATCCTTGAAATTACATTCATGACAACAGAATTGAAAAACGCACTCCAGTTTGGGGATCAGACCGGAATGGTGATTGGAATCATCCTGCTGTCCTCGCTCGTTTTCGCGATGCTTATGTCCGCTCTGCAGATGCTCGCAAGTCTGATTTCCAAATCGGTGAAAGAAGCGCAAAGCTATCAGACTCCCATCATGATGCTTCCGATCCTGCCAGTATTCGCCTTAACGTCACTTGGGGTAAATGAAATCACTGCACAGCATTACTTCATCCCTGTTCTGAATTTGAATGTATTGATCAAAGAAATGCTGAACGGAATCTACCGTTTGGAAAGCGTCCTGCTGACAGTCGGTACGACAGCGGCCTGCTTGATCATCATCCTCGCCCTCACCGTCTTTCTGTTCAAACAGGACCGCTGGGTAATGGGCAAATAAAAAACAGGCACGCGGGTGCCTGTTTTTTTACTGTTTCAAGCCAATGGCAGATGTAATTCCGGTTTCGAAGATAAAATTTTATTTTCGGAGATATAGTCCTAATTTCGAAGATAACTCCCAGTTTTTCGAAGATAAATGGTAGTGTCAATAATTATGTGTAAGGCAGTACTCCCGGGATATATATACTTGGTTATGGGGACTTTCCCCTCCGGAGGCCGAGGCCTCCGGAGGGGAAAAATCTCATTCCGTTCTTCCTGTCATCTTTCTTTTCCATAACGTTCATCAAACATCTGGGCGATTTCTTCTTTCGCTAACCCAAATCCTCCTAATTT
>NZ_WMIB01000031.1 GCF_009711125.1 Metabacillus mangrovi
CGCGAGCCAAAACATTTTGACCGAAACCTTGAGGCTTCTAACCGCAGGGACTGCGGGGATCGCCTAATCAATAACGGGCGGTTACGCCCGTGTTCTTAGGAATCCCCCACTTCAAATTTCTGCAAGGAAATTAAGTGGGGGTAGTTCAAATTTGCGTTGTAACCGGGAATGACGGATTGGCTATCTGGTCCTGGTCACTGATATCCGGATCGATATTGCCGTTTGCCATTTGAGACAATGCCGGAGACAAATCTCCTAACGAGATGTTGGCCCCTACAAATTTGGAGTTGGCTGTATGACTGTTCTGTGTGACATTTCCGAAATCCACGTTGCCATTTTGAGTGACTCCGTTAACCATAATATTAAATATATTAATTTGATAAGGCATTTTTGTCTCTCCCTACATTTGATTCGCAGTAAATCCATCGATGTTTCCAACTTCTGCCTGATCGCTTTGGTCCGGATCGATATAGATGTTTTCCATTAGAGAATCAGCAGGAGAATAGTCGCCGCAGGAAGAGTTCATCCCGGTTGATTTAGAATTGGCCATATGGCTGTAATGGATGGTTTCTCCAATATTTACAGATCCATTGTAGGAGACGCTGTTCACTTTAAGATGAAACAGGTTGATCGTTGTAGCCACTCCATCACCTTCCTCCATTGCTTTTACAGTGTATGCAAAGAGCGCCCAATTGTTCGTATGAACCGATTTTCCTTCCTGGGCATAGGCTGAAATGAAGGGGAGGTGACCAAATGCCTGCATTTACAGGTCCGATGGAGATTGAAAATGTCTCCGGGGTATTTAAGGTTGGTGATACGTTTACGATTTCTCCGAAAAGTGTGTTTAAATCAGCGGTAGGCTCAGGCGCTCTTTCAAATGGCGATGGAAACAGATTATATAATTCCCGCAGTTTGACAAACAGCTACGATAATGATGTAAATGATCAAAGTACATCCATTAATGCATAGAACCCTGTTTGCAGATTTGTTAAGATTCGCAGAAAGCATTGATTCCTATTTTGAGTTTTTGTAGGATTTATACAAGAGGTGATTACAATGAATGAAAAAGGATGCATTGCTATGCTTGCTGGTACAGAAGAAAGCAAGGTGGAGGAAGTGCTTCATTCAAAAAGAAAATCTCCTGAAAGAAATCAGCTGACGCTTAAAATCCTGCAGGCGGCAGAAACGCTTAGACCGATTTCGGCCATACAAGCTGCAAAAGAAGAGTAAGGCGTCCGCCGATTAAAAGGAAAAGCCTATGAAAATCAGAAGGGCTCATTTGCCAAAAAAACGATGTAGTATCTAATTATGAAAACATTACCTGATTGCCGTGCCCTGTCATCATTGATCCGTCATTGTCTCCTATGAGGACAGCAGCATAGGGCTTGCTCCGCTGCTGAAGGAAGCTGTGCCGGAAGAGGAAGCCGGGCGGCTTGCTGCGAAAATCAGCCAGTGGATAACAGAATGGTAAAGCTGAGTCTTATCAGCCTTTTGCTGAAATGGAAATGCAAAACCCGGAACCCTTCTTCAGGCTTCCGGGTTTTGTTTTGCCAGCCATTCAAGGACTTAGTTCCAGGAATTGCAGAACTTCGTCCATCATATGCTGACGGGGATAAAACTTATAAAGGTTTGAAGCAAGCCGGACAGGATCGCCAAAGAAATAGCGTTCGTACTGTGTTTGGCGGGCACCGAATCCGCTCATGGAAACATCCCAGGCGAGCCGGAATAACGCGGTTTTCATTTTTCCGTCCACTGCTGTTCCTTGGAGATAGTGTAAGGCTTCCTCGGATAATTCAGAGGCGAAATCTTCCTCTGATACGATTCCGAGCAGACCTCCGGCGCCAATTTGCTGAAGGATCTCGATGGCGCGGGGATAAATCTTTGAATGAAGACAGATGGCAGCATACAGGGGCTGGAGATTCGGCCTCATCGTGCCCCAGCGGTCAGCAGCCGCGGTATTCTCTGATTTTTGATGAAGAGCCTCGATCGCTTCCTTGCTGATGATTAATTCAGCTATTTTTTCCTGAATATGCTGGTATTCACTCACATTTAATGTGGCAACCAGCAGCTGGGAAAGACCAAGCAGAAACTCAAGCTTTACAATCTGGCGATTGACCACCTGATGAAGCGCCTGATGGGCAAAAGAACTCTCATTAAACAGCCGCGCAGCAAGATCCGGCCGGTGATAGAAAAATACCCGTTCCCATGGAACGAGAACATGGTCGAAGATGACAAGCGTATCCATCTCCTCAAACCGTGACGATAAAGGATAATTAAAAGATGATTCTCCCAGTACAAACGATTCCCGGCACACAAATTTCAAGCCTTCCGTATTGCTCGGTATGGAAAAGGAAAATGCGAATTCCTTTGACTGGATTCCTCCTCCTGATGGGAAGACAAGTACCTCATCTGTCATCCCGCCTCCGGTTGCAAGCAGCCTGGCACCTTTAACAATGATGCCTTCAGAGGTTTTTTTTACGACTTTTGCGGCTACAGGGTGATGGTCGGAATCGTAAAAAGCAGAAGACCGGTTTGTCTGGGGATTAATAAAGCTGTGTGTAAAGGATAAGTCCTGTTTTTTCGCCCTTTCATAGTGGCGGACCAGATTTCCTGCAAACTCATCATCCTGTTCCTTAAGGATGTCTGCAGAGGAAGCAAGTGCCATCAATGCTGAATTCATGTAATCCGGCGTTCTGCCCATCATGCCATGGGTCTTTCTTGCCCATTCCGTCATCATGATCCGGCGTCTGGACAAATCTTCTTTCGTTCTGGGACGAAGGAAGGAAAGTCCGGTGAGTTCCTTCGTATCCGGACACCGGTATGTCATGCGGTCCAGTTTTTCAGGGAGCAGCTGCAGATCATAAAGCGCCGCTTTCGTCCCGATCGCCCCTTTGTAGGCCATGTGTTCAGAAATAGGCTCTTTAATGCGTACCCCTTTATACCAAATGGCTGAGTTCATTTCGTTTAACCGATCGATAAATTGTTTTCCGGAAATGACCGGCAATGTATTTCACTCCTGACACAGGTTTGTTCGCTGCTGGGAAAATTCCTTTTTTACTATATGCAGGGCGGAAAGGAATGTGAGGCTTGAAACAGAGCATACGCCTAGTATAATAAGGGAACATAATCGCATAAATTAGTTATAAAAACAGGAAAGACAGGCCATAACGCTTAATATGAGGAGGCATCATGATGAAACAGGATGGCCATTTTTTTAAAGGTTTGCTGTGGGCTCTGGCAATCAGCATACCGCTTTGGATTGCTTTGTTTTGGTTAGTTAAGTTGATTTTGTATTTTTTAAATAAATAAGGTCTGCTTCCAATGGATAAAATCTTGTAAAAATCTAAGGGTTTTTACAAATTTCGACACCTATCTTCGAGCCGTTGCCGTAAAATAATGAGTAAAAAGGCTTAGGTATAGAGGTGGAGCACCATGAAAGTTTTTATCGGAAGACAGCCGATTTTTACGGCGCAGGGTCATGTAGCAGCATATGAATTGCTTTACAGGAACAGTGAAGATAACAAATTTCCCGGAATCAGCGGAAGCGAAGCAACGATGAATTTAATTGTGGACAGCTTTTTAAATATGGGGATAAAAGAGCTTTCAGACGGAAAGCCGTGCTTTATCAACTTTACAGAGGAATTGCTTGAATTGGGGATCTTCCATTACCTTGATCCGGAATCGGCAGTCATAGAAATTCTCGAGGACATCCCTCTATCATCAAAACTGGCGGGAATCTGCAGGGCACTGAAAGCCAAACGGTTTAAAATCGCACTGGATGATTTTTTTATCAGGAAAGAGGCGATCAGCCCGGAGGCTCAGGAAATTCTCAGCCTCGTAGACTATATTAAAGTGGATCTAACAAAAACCGAATCAGCAGATCTTGCTGCAATGATGAGCTACACAAAAAAATACAATGTCACGTACATAGCGGAAAAAGTGGAGACCCATGAACAGTTTCAGCTGACAGAAAGGCTCGGCTGTGTGCTGTTCCAAGGGTACTTTTTCAGTCAGCCTGTTATTCTTTCCGGACAGGATATGCCTCTGAATGTACTGTCCTATTTCAAAATCATCAAAGAGCTGAACGAGGATGAGCCGGATATAGATGAAGTGGCGCATTATATTGAACAGGATCTTTCCCTTTCCTATAAGCTTCTCAAATTGATGAATTCTCCAGCTTTGCGTCCAGCCAGGCCGATTCACTCCATTAAGCAGGCCATCGTCCTTCTGGGACTTAAAGAAATCAAAAGATGGATCTACATTATGTCGGTCAGAAGCTTTTCTAATGGAAACGATCCAATCACTCATGAAGTCATCCGATTATCGCTGATCAGAGGGCGGATTTGTGAACAGCTGGCATTGAAAACAAACCGGGATTATACGTCATCCTACCTGATGACGGGGATGTTTTCGCTAATCGATACTCTTTTAAGGAGGGACATGCAGGCTGTTCTCAACGGCCTTCCCCTTGCAGACTGCATCAAGGATGCTTTATCAGGAGCAGACAATGATCAGGCACGCGTTTATGGATGGGCACGCCGGATTGAACTCGCTGATTTTCAGCTTCCGGAAACGGGCTTGACAGCAGAGGAAATCTACAGCTGCTACGTGTCCGCTCTAAATTGGGCAGAACAATTGATGAACATGGAATAGGAAAGCGCAATACTGTGATTCTCATTTTTTATCATGTACAATTAATCTGAAAGGAGCATGATACATGGAACGCATACAAATTGCAGAAGATTTGTCATTTACACGGATTATTCACGGATTATGGCGCTTGGCCGACTGGAATATGAGCAGGGAAGAACGCCTGAAGCTCATCGAACAGTGTCTGGACATGGGCATCACCACTTTTGACCATGCAGATATATACGGAGGATACACGAGCGATCAGTTATTCGGGGAAGGGCTTGCACTTAAGCCTTCACTGCGAAGCAAAATGGAGATTATAACAAAAGCCGGAATCGCCCTGATTTCGGAAAATCGTCCGGAAAACCGGATCAAGCATTATAATACGGGAAAATCCCATATCATTCAGTCAGCCGAGCAGTCATTGAAAAACCTTCAAACCGATTACATAGATGTACTGCTGATCCACCGCCCGGACCCATTCATGGATCCTGCAGAAACAGCAGAAGCATTTAATCAGCTGAAGCAAGAAGGAAAAGTCCGGCATTTCGGCGTTTCAAACTTTAAGCGTTCGCAGTTCAATATGCTGCAGTCGTACTTGGATTTCCCTTTAGTAACAAACCAGATTGAGCTTTCTGCCTATCAGCTTGAAAACTTTGAGGATGGTACGCTGGATTTGTGCCAGGAGAAGAGAATTCCGCCGATGGCATGGTCACCGCTTGCAGGAGGACAGATCTTTAAACAGGAAGATGAGAAGGCAAAACGTCTGATTCCTGTGCTGGAGCAGACCGGAGAGCAGATGGGCGCGGAAGGCATTGATGAAGTTCTTTATGCTTGGCTGTTAGCACACCCGGCAAAAATTATGCCGATTGTGGGATCAGGTAAAGCGGAACGGATTCAGGCCGCAGTAAGGTCATTGGATTTAAAAATGGACAGACAGCAGTGGTTTGACATTCTCCATGCTTCCATGGGGCATGAAGTGCCGTAAATGCTGAATAAATACGAAACAAGGGCTGCCGCCAGGCTGCCCTTGATTTAATTTTGTCCGGCTGTACTTCTTTTGTGTAACTGCTTTTTCCGCAAATAGCCAAAGCCTGTTACGGCAATAATAACAGCAAGTTCAAATGTATAAGTAATCCATTCTTCTCGAAAATAAGGCTTTAGAAAAGGTTCTTTTACAATCATTTTAGCAGCAGTCCAAGCTAATATCGCTGCTCCAATGATAATGATAGCCGGAAAGCGGTCGATAAATTTCAAAATCAGTGTGCTCCCCCATACCACAATTGGAATCGAAATAAGCAACCCCAGGGAAACGAGCAAAAAACTTCCGTGCGCTGCACCTGCGACCGCAAGTACATTATCGAGACCCATAACAGCGTCCGCAATGATAATGGTCCGTATCGCTGCGCCCACACTGGTCCCGCTTTTTACATCATGTTCTTTATTATCAGTCAGCAGCCGATATGCAATCCAAAGTAATATGACCCCTCCTGCAAGCAGCAAGCCGGGAATCTTAAGCAAATAGACAAAAGCGAAGGTAGCAATGGCCCGGATGATGATTGCCCCTGCGGTACCCCAAAGGATCACTTTTTTCCGCTGCTCCGGTGCAAGGTTCCGTGCTGCCAATCCGATGAGAATCGCATTATCTCCGGCAAGCACGAGGTCAATGACTACAATGGACAGCAGTGAGGCTAAAAACTCAGCAGAAAAGATCTCCATGCAATCACCTCATGTTTAGTGTTCGACATCCTCCACAATGTATACGAACTTGTTTTTGCTAACTACCACTTAAGAAAGACACTCAGGCTTCCGCGCGGTCTAAGGATAAGGATGGTAATTCCGTCCGGTGTATAAGACACTTCAAATGGAGATGCTAATCCGGACTGGCGAATTAGCCTCCGGACTTCTTTCATGTTGGAAAGCTCCGCATGCTTTCTGATTTGAAATGCATATGGCGGTGAAGCAGAGATTGCAGCCAGCATTTTTTGCATCTCCCCAAACAAAGACTGTACTTCATATGAACTTGCTCTTACTCCACTCGTATAGATCTGTACATTCAGCGGTACAGGCATCCTGCGATCCCCCCTTAAGCTCTTTTATGTATATGAAGGAGTGCGATCCATTTGTCCATTTTTTACCTTTCGGCAGGATTTTCATTAAAAAGAGCGAATTCCATAGGCAAATAGCATGTAGGAGGGATCTCTTTGCTTGCACCGAAAATCTTTGAGTGGGGAAATAAGCTGGTGATCAACTTTGTCTTCCATCATGAAGGATATGCGGCTGAAGCGGAATGTGTCTGTAACGAAGAATGGATTGAAGATGTCATCATTCGGTACGATGGACCCGGAGAGATAAGCACAGTGCGTTTGCTGGCAGTAAAATATGCCGAAGAAACAATGAAGGACTTTTTATCTATAAAAACAGCTGAAAGTGAAAGAGTCACGTCATTTGATCCGGAAATATAGGGTAATTACCTTATGTTTGCAGGATGAAATTTAGAACTAATGAACTATTGAAGAATTTGCGGTATCACGCACTGAGAATTTCGCCTTATTTTCGGTTACAAACGACCTGCACTCCTATAAAATAAAGATATCGAAGGGCAAGCGGCCAGGCAATAACACGAGCCCAAGGACAAAAGGAGTGTGGAAGCAATGACACAACACAAGATTGAAGAACTGACACAGATTCTCCACCAGCTCGAAAAAGAAATTCAGGAAACGAAACAGTCCCTGCGTTCTATTAATAAAAGCATTGATAAATATGATAAATATGCATATGTAAAAGTGTCTTAAAGCTTCCGTTCACGAAGCTT
The DNA here is from genome assembly GCF_009711125.1 of Metabacillus mangrovi. GTDB lineage: Bacteria > Bacillota > Bacilli > Bacillales > Bacillaceae > Metabacillus_B > Metabacillus_B mangrovi. Next base: position 7,448 of record NZ_WMIB01000031.1, read on the forward strand.
TTTTTCTTTGAACAGATTAAACAGAATGGTGAAACAGAGCAGCCCTCTCCAAGCGAGGGCTGCTTTTAATTTGGGAAAAAAGGGATTAATTTTTATAGTATTGTAAAAATTTTATAATTATCTATTAAAAAAAATGCATATATAGTAATATTACTTTTAAAGGGGTGATTGCAATTAGTGACCAATTACACTTGAATTTAGACGCAGTAATAAAGGCATCCACGCAATCGGTAACCTCAAGGATCTTGAATGAAAACGCAAGAAAGCGAATTTTGTCGTTTATCCGCCACAAAGAGCATTACTTCTTTGGACAGCTGGCCTATGTGCACGGCATACTGTTTGCCGGGGAGGACAACCGCAATGCGGCTCTTATACAGGATCTGCATAAACTTGCGGCCGCAGTGGAACTTTATGCACGCTCGTTTGATATTTTTGATGACTTGGAGGACCAGGACAATTTAGAAGAACCATGGATGCAGATTCCTCATCCGGAAGCTTTAAACCTGGCAACCCTCATGTATACGGTCAGCATGCAGTTGTTTACCGAAATGGACCGCAGCGGACTACTCGTTCCGATGGTTCACGACTACTCCATCCGGGCTATGCAGGGACAGCATGAAGATTTAACCGGTTCCGCACAAACCGAAGAAGCCTGTCTTGAAATGATGAAGCTGAAATCAGGGTCTCTGATTGCGATGGCTTCAATGGCGGGAGTGCTGTATTCTACTCATACTTTCCTCACCCCAGTTGAAGAATATTCTATACATTTTGGTATTGCAGCTCAGATTGACAATGACTTCAGGGACCTATTCCATTCTCATAAAAGTGATCTAGTAACAAAAAAAAACACTTTGGCAAAATTATATATTGGCAGAAAGTTTAATAGTCAGTCTGAGGATTTGCTGGGTTTTTTTGAAAGTGGATTGTCTTACTCAGAAATGTATGGAAGTGTAGATAGTTACAAATCAATGCTTCTAAAAGCGGGAGTAATTCCATATTTAAATGTTATGAAGCAGATATCTATTCAAAAAGCTATATTATCCTTGAATAAATTGTCATTAACTACTGATCAGATTGAGATAATTAAATCTCATTTGATAAAATAATTCATTTAGGAGATGAAAAATGATGCAAGAAGTCGTAAACTATTTATTAGAAAACCCAGAGGTCATTGGAAAAATCGCTAATGGAGAAGCAAGTGTAGTGGGCCTGGAAAAATTAGAAGAAATAACAGGGCTGCTAGAAGGAATTATTAATTCCGGTAAAACGCTAAACATTGTTTGGTGCTAAGTTACTTTTAAAGATCTTCTGGTAAACAATCTATTGGATGTGTTGCAATGCACCGCTTAGAAAAGCAAATATATATAGCCATGGTATTGTTAAGCTTTATCGTGGCTATATATTCCATTTATTTATCGATTAATTATCCGTATATTGGAGCAAACATTACTGTAACCTCCAACAAAGAAGTAATTATCAAAGAGATAGATCCTAATGCTTGGGCTGATCAGGCTGGTTTAGTAGAAGGTGATATAGTATCAAGCATAAATGGCCGTCCCGCTGCTAACCATATATCCATCGGATTTGGAACATTGGAACAAGTCCATCATTTGGATATAATACACGAAGATGGGCCAAGGAATCATTTAGTAGTAGAAAAAAAATCTCTTTTGAACCAGCAAAGTATTTTTATGGTCCTTCTGCCGGCTGCTTTTTATATACTAAGCTTGGTTTGTATGTTCTATATATATAAAACCAACAAACGCTTAAAGCTAGCCTCGGCGTTTGTACTTAATTTATTTATTATATCGGTTGCTGTCTCCTATATAAGTGCTATGGGATCTGGAAGAGGAGACATTTTATTAAGATATGTAAATCTCTTATCTTTTCTTTTAGTCCCAGTTCTCTATATCCATTTTATTTATCAGTATTTTAACGAACTTGGAAAAAAATTATATAGCTTTAATTATTTAATAGCAGGTTATACACTAGTCTTTTTAAATTTATCTATTGAAATTACAAAAAGCTTTATCTTCCTTCCTCCAACCTTTTTAAAAAGCGCGAACTTGATTTCTTTTTTTATTCTAATAATACTATCTTTCTTTTTGAAATTCAGAGGATTTATAAAAGTTAAGTATTCAGAACAAAAATATATGGTTAAAGTTCTCATTATTACTAACATTTTAGCTTTTGCTCCTTTCATATTCTTATATGTAATTCCATTTGTAATATTTAAAAAATATATTTTTTCGCCGGCTATTCTTGCATCATTTCTTTTGCTCATCCCACTGTCTTTAGTGTATCAGTTTGTTGCAACAAAAATTTATGACATAGAATTTATCTTAGGAAGAATTCGGTATTATGCTTTATTGGCTATAGTACCTGCCTTTATTTTGCTGGTGGTAGCAATTACTGTAAAAGACAGCAGCACAGCATTTTATTCTATAAGATTATTTATATTCATATATTTGCTAATGCTTTTAGTCTTTTATCTTAAAGAGATAGTGGATTATCGCTTTAAGCTAAGAAGATTTTCTGAAAAATACAACTACCAGGATAGCATATTTAAATTCATTAATGAGATTGGAAATGCTAACAATTTAAAACAGGTAGTAAATGAATTTAAAAAAATCATAATTGATGTTTTGATAATAACAAAAGTTCATTTTTTTGAAGTGGATCGCAATGGAAATTTAATCACTAATTTAAAGGAAGATCAAAACGATATTAAATCTTACTTTGATAAAGTTACTGATGTTCTGGATGAAGTAGGGAAAATAAAAGAAGTTGATAAAGGGTTCTTTATAAATATTGGGCATTCAAAGGGCAGCAGCTACATCCTTCTCTGCCTCTCATCCATCAACACGCCTAAACTGACGAGGGATGAAATTTCCTGGCTGAAGGCTCTTTCTTTCTATACAAATGTTTCGCTGGAGAATTTCCTTAAGATTGAGGAATTGATGAATCATTTGGAGACTGTGCAGAAGGAGGGGACGAATCCGTCGTGGCTGACGAAGCTGTTCTTCTCCATCGAGGAGAAGCAGCGGTCGAATCTTGCCAAGGATTTGCATGATTCGGTGCTGCAGGATTTGATTTCCCTAAAGCGTCAGTGTGAGGTAGCGCTTGTGGAGCTCGAGGCGGCTCCCGCTGATTTGAAGAATCAGCTTGAAGATATGAATGAGAACATGACGAAAATCATTAAGACGACAAGGGAGACGTGCCAGGAGCTGCGGCCGCAGCTGCTGTATGATCTTGGGCTTGTTAAAGCGCTGAACCGTCTTGTCAGCCAGTATCAGGAGAGTGCGGATTTTGAAATCCGGATGAATGCAGGCAAGTTCCAGCCGAATACGGATCTGGATGTCCAGCTGAACCTGTACCGGATTGTGCAGGAGCTTCTCACCAACGCCAACAAGCATTCGCACGCAAGCCATGTGCTGATTATGCTGGTCTGCATCAAGGATAAGATTGTCCTTCATTATGAAGATGACGGGGTTGGCTTCAATCAGGATGAGATCTCATACAGCCCGGAAAGCATGGGTCTTTCAGGCATTACGGAGAGAGTGAAAGCCCTCAAAGGCACTCTCAGCATTGAGACTTCAAAGGGTCAGGGATTTAAAGCAGTAATTGAAATATAACTTTTTCAGCAGAAAGACTTGGCGGGAGCCAAGTCTTTTTTATACAATAAGACTAGCTTCGAGGAGAGGTAGGAGGGTTTTATGATACATATACTAGTTGTGGATGATCATCCGGCTGTGCGTGAGGGCACGAAAGCGATTTTGGAAAAGGATCCGGAAGTCACGGTTGATTTTATGAATCCTCCATTTATGCTAGAGGCAGTCGAGCAGATGGATTTTACTCCTTATGATGTGGTTCTGATGGATTTAAATCTGGGTGATATAAACGGTATGGAGCTGTCGAGAGGGATACTGGAGCAGCATTCAGACTGCAGGATTATTCTTTACACCGGCTATGATGTGGAGGATTATTTTGAAGATGCTATCCGGATGGGGATTTACGGTGCCATCAATAAGGCTGAATCAAAAGAAAAGATTCTTTCTTACATCCGGCATGCAATCAACGGAGACATTGTTCTGCCGTATCATTACCTGCAGACGATCCTGACTCAGCCAAGGCTGAAGCAGGAAGGTCAGGGCTTTGAGACGGACAGCTTGAATGACAGGGAGAAATCGATCCTTCAGGAAGTTGAAAAAGGGCATACCAATCAGGAAATTGCTGATAATCTCCATTTGAGCAAACGGTCTATCGAATACAGCCTGACCTCTATTTTTAATAAATTGAATGTAGGTTCAAGGACCGAAGCTGTTTTAATTGCCAAGTCCGAATCGATTATTGATTAGTGGAAAGAACGTTCGGCGGCACTCATATACTTAAGGGAAATCCTTAAGATGGGAAGTGTGCGCATGCAGCATTATTTGCCGCATCCAGGCAGTCAGATTCGCGGCGGAAAAGAAAATCTATTTGAGGTAACCGGCCAGGGAAGCGTTGAAGCGGCGCCTGACACGGCGATTATTCAGCTGGGGATCGTGACGGAGGCCCGGGATGTCCAGAGTGCACAGGATGAAAATAAACGCAGACTGGAAAAAGCGGTAAATGCTCTCTACAAAACAGGGATCAGCCGGGAGGACATCCAGACGGCTTCGTATACGATTTCGCCCAAATATTCGTTTCAGGACGGCAAACAAACATTGGAAGGCTATGAAGTAGTAAATCTTCTTTCGGTTAAAACCAATCAGCTTTCCCGCATCGGAGAGATTGTGGATACAGCCGTTCAAAATGGTGTAAACCGTGTCGACCGCGTGCAATTTAAGCTGGACCACCCGCAGCCGTATGCAGCGGCTGCACTTAAGGCTGCGGTCAGACAGGGGTATGAAAAAGCTTCTGTCCTGGCAGAGAGCTACCGTGTCCAGCTGCAGACGACGCCGGTAAAAGCCGTAGAAGTTTCCCATGGGTTTGTGCCGCTGGAGAGAGAGGGGGCTGCATTGATGGCTGCGCCTGCCGCCTCACCGGTTCCTGTTTTTCCGGGAACCTTGATGGTAACAGCAGAAGTGCGGGTTTTTTACCGCTTTGGATAAGCGTCACTTTTACAAAAACTACACAATCTCTCAATATAACCGATATATTCATCCCGTATGATTATGGTCATGTATAGAAATGACTTGTACAGGGGGATGAGATGAATATCTTGGCGGTTATACCCGCACTTATTTTATTCGCTGTCTATTTTTGTTTTGTGGCGAACGTTCTAAGAAAATAGCGGTCTCTTAATCGGCTATGAAACGAGACTGTTCTTTAGAAGGGGTAATGGAAATGGACTTGTCCGGAACATTGATGGAGGCGCTGGGGATACAAATTAAAGAGGTATCTGATGAGGGTGTTACCGCAACGATGCCCGTTGATGGCCGTACCAGACAGCCGTTTGGTATCCTTCACGGCGGTGCGTCAGTCGCATTAGCGGAAACCGCAGCAAGTATCGGAGCCTATCATTTTATAGATCAAGACAACGAGATTTGTGTCGGACTGGAAATTAATGCGAACCATCTAAAAGCAAAAAAGGATGGAATGGTCACAGCCCGGGCTGTACCGTTTCACAGAGGAAGAACGACGATGGTCTGGGATATCAGAATTACAGATGAAGAGGAACAGCTGATCTGCATATCCAGATGCACGATGGCTGTTGTCAAAAAGAAGTAAAAAAGCGCCGCAGCGGCGCTTTTTTCATTTCTCCTCTATTTATCTCTGATCCGGGGATGGGAAGTCCGCTCGGGATCTCCCGCATTTTTCTTCTTCAGATCATTTTGGACACTGTTTTCCCAAAGGGGCACTTTTGTATTGTAAGCAGCCCTCATAATTAAATGGCCGGCGACGGGAGAGGTTAAGAAGACGAAAGCAATCCCAAGGAGCACTCTTGAGTTGAAATGGCCCTCGACCATCAGGAAATACAGAAACACCCCAAGCAAGAGGCTCATGACCCCAAGCGTAGCGCCTTTAGAGGCGGCATGGTTTCTCGTATACACATCAGGCAGACGTAGCACACCGATCGATGCAATGAAACAAAGCACAGCTCCCTGCAGAATAAGATAGCCGCTGATGGCTTTACTGATTTCGATCATTTTCGATAATCTCTCCTTTCTCCAGAAATTTAGAGAAGGCGACGGTTCCGATAAAGGCCAGGATTCCAAGAAGCAGGATGACTTCAAGAAATGAATTCGTCTTTAAAACGACAGAGATGACCGCTGTCATGCCGATCAAATTAATGCCGATCGCATCGAGGGCAACGACCCGGTCCGGAACAGTGGGACCTTTAACAAGCCGGTAAAAATACATCAGTGTTGAAACAGCCAGAATGAGCAGTGAAATCCTCATCACGATATCAAACATCTTAGCGGCTCACCTCCTTAATGGCCTTCTCAAACGAATCCCGGATTTCTTTACGGGCTTCTTCCGCATCGTTTATATCCATTGCATGAATGTAGAGCGTTTTTTTATCATCGGAAATGTCGACTACGAGAGTACCCGGAGTCAGTGTGATCAGATTGGACAGCATGGTGATCTCCCAGTCTTTCTTAAGCTCTGTCTCATAGGCGAAAATCCCAGGTGTATGGCTGAATACCGGTGAGAGGATGACCTTTAAGACGGAAAGGTTCGCTAATATCAGCTCTTTAATAAAGATAGTAAACAAAGTAAAGACGGCGAGTACATTTAAAAAGTAAAACCGGCTGGAGAAAGAGCGTCTCATGATAAAGATGATCAGCAGTCCAAACAAAAAGCCGGCCGCAAAAACGGATAGTGTATAGGAGTTTTGAAGAAACATCCACATAAAGGCTATAAAAACGTTTAATAATACTTGAAAAGCCATCGCTATCACTGCTCCTTCAAAACGGCATCAATGTAAATGGAGGGATCCAGCAGGGTTTCTGCAGCTTGTGTAACAAAAGGAGCTACAAACTCTGTTCCAAGACCAAATGCTGCCGAGAGGGCCACCAGTATGACAGCGGGATAGACCATGCCTTTTACATCAGGATTCCCCGCAATTGGTTTTTCCTCACCCCAAAAGCCGTTTATGAATATTTTCATTGCAGAATACAAGACGAGCAGGCTGGAAAACAGCACCAGAAATGCGATTGCATATTCACCAGCCTCCATGCCCCCCTGAATCACTTTTAACTTCCCGATAAAGCCGCTTAATGGCGGAATACCCGCAAGAGCGACACCAGCTATGAACAGCATCCAGCCAGGGAGGGGATAACGGCTGATCAGTCCGCCCATTTTTCTCAGATCGGCCGTGCCGGTAATCCGGATCATAATTCCTGCCAGGAAGAACAAAGCCCCTTTAATGATCATGTCATGAAGCAGGTAATAGATGGAGCCTTCGATGCCTGCCGGGGTGGATACGGCGACGCCGAAAAGAATAACCCCGATGGCAGTGATAATGTTATAGATCACAATTTTTTTGACATCCCAATAAGCGATGGAGCCGATGACTCCAAATAGAATTGTCAGGGCTGCAAGCCATGTGAGAATCTCGTGTGTAAACGCCTTGTCATGAATAAAAATGAGGGTGTACACACGGGTGATGGCATAAACGCCAACCTTTGTCAGGAGTGCTCCGAATAATGCCGTTACTGCAGCAGGCGGAGCGTTGTAAGAACCGGGTAGCCAGACATAAAGCGGAAAGATGGCTCCCTTCATCCCGAAGACGACCAGAAACAGAACCGCGATGACCGTTATCAGGCCGGTCTGCCCGTTCTCACTGATTTTAACACTGAGGTCGGCCATGTTCAGCGTACCGGTAACCGCGTAAAGAAACGCAACAGCAATGACAAACAGGGCGGAAGAGAACACGTTTACCGATATGTACTTGATGGATTCCCGCAGCTGCCTCTTGGTACCGCCAAGTACCATCAGCACGTAGGATGCCATGAGGAGCACTTCAAAGAAAACGAAGAGGTTGAAGAGGTCCCCTGTAAGAAAGGCTCCGGTTACACCTGCCAGCAGAAATTGGACAGCGGGATAATAGAAAAAGTATTCCCGTTCCCTGCCGATGGACCTGAAGGAGTAAAGAATCCCCGTCAATCCAATGACAGCCGTGCTAAGAACCAGAAGACTTGCATACATATCGGCTACAAAAACAATTCCGTACGGAGGAGCCCAGCCTCCTATTTCAACAATCTGGATTCCGTTCTGAAAAACAGTTCCGGTCAAAAAGATGGATACAAGAAGAGCGGCTACTGAAGAAAGAACACTGATGATCCGCTGCACAACAGGCTTTCTATTGAAAAAGATCAGCAGGATCCCTGCAAAAAGAGGGATGAGCAGCGGCATCATTACTAAGTTGTTACTCATGTGAATCAGTTCCTCTCATTTTATCCATGTCATCCGTGCCGAGCTCCTGATACGTACGGTAAGCTAATACAAGCATGAAGGCCGTCACACCAAAACTGATTACAATTGCTGTTAAGATCAGTGCCTGCGGAAGCGGATCAACATATAGTTTTGCTTTCTCTCCAAGCAGGGGGGCAGCTCCATCTTTCAGGCCTCCCATCGTTAAAATCAGGAGATGGGCGCCGTGGCTTAAAAGACCTGTTCCGATGATAATCCGGAGAAGACTCTTAGAGAGCATCAGGTAAGTCGCTGCTGTAAAGAGAATGCCGCATACGATTGCCATAATTACTTCCATTACTCTGTCTCTCCAATCGTTTGAATGATGGTCATCGTGACACCGACAACGGTCAAATAGACGCCGAGGTCAAATGCAGTAGCAGAGGCAAGTTCGATTTCCCCGAATAATGGGAAATGAACGGGGCCGTGCGCATGCTTTAAAAACGGCTCTCCGTAAAAAATGCCTCCCGCTCCGGTTGCGAGTGCAATCAGCAGGCCTGCCGCCGCAACCTTTAGAAAATTAAAAGGGACGATCGCTGCCACTGTTTTCACATCATAGGCGAGCAGCAGCAGAACGATGGCAGAAGACGTCAGCAGCCCGCCGACAAATCCTCCGCCCGGTGTATAGTGGCCTGCAAAGAAAATATAGATCGAAAAGATGAAGATGATAAAAAATACGATATTTACCGTTGTCTGCAAAATTAAATCATTTGTTTTCAAATTAGTCCTTTTCATGACTGCTCCTTTCTGGACATCCTCAATTTAACCATTGCGAAGATTCCAAGAGCGGCGATTCCAAGAACCGTGATCTCGAACAATGTATCAAATCCTCTGAAATCAACGAGGATGACATTGACCATATTCTTGCCGCCTGCTTCTTTATAGCTGTTTTCGATAAAATACTCGGAAATGGTCTTCGAGACACGCTGGCTGTTCGCTGAGAGAGCAATAAGGGTGACGACTGTCCCAACCCCAAGGGAAATGAGAAGGTTATTCACTTTGAATGCCAGTTTTTCGCGCTTTTGAAGCTCCGGAAGATAATAAAAGCATAAAAGGAACAGAGCGGTTGTAATGGTTTCGATAACAAGCTGAGTCAATGCGAGATCAGGGGCCCTGAAAAGGACGAAGAACAATGCTACTCCATACCCTACGGAACCGAGAGCAATGATCGATGTAAGCCGCGACTTAGCGAACAGGATGGTGACAACGCCCGCTGTCATCAGAACAGCCAGTACAACCTCATACGTACCAATCGGTGCATTGCTTTCCGCCTTAAACGAAAAAGCAGATTGTGCAAAAAGGGCCCAGCCGGTTAATGCAGCTGTAAAAATAAAGATGATCCCGAGGTAATTCCTCAAAAATCCGGTCATATAAAATTTCTGTATTTTCTCCGAACCGCTCTCAAGTCCGTGTAAGGACTGGTCATACAGGCGGTTAAGCGTAAGCTTTTCCGGAAAGAGCTTGAACAACCGTTTCCATTTGCTCTGGGTGGCATAAAGAATGGCACCGAGTACAATCACACCGATTGTCATGTAAAGTTCAGGAGAAAAACCGTGCCAGTGAGAGATATGAACATGGAACTTTTCTCCGTCTTCTAAAAGGAACGGATAGATGGAAGCTGCTGCGGGCTCAATGATGCTCGCGGCCAGGATGTTAGGGAAAATCCCGAACAAAATGACAAGGGAAGCGAGAATGACAGGAGAGATCAGCATGCCAAGCGGTGCTTCATGAGGCTTCTTTTCAAGCTTCTCTGCCTGCAGTTTGCCGGTAAAAGGTTTAAAGACGATGATCATGCTGTAAATGAACGTAAATACACTGCCGACCCACGCAAGCACTGGAAATAAAATCCCCCACGTATCCGCATTAAAGAGATCAAATTCCAGAAGGTTTACCATTCCTGTAAAAAACATTTCTTTACTCAGGAAGCCGTTGAATGGAGGAATGCCGGCCATCGAAAACGCGCCGATCAAAGCGATCGTAAACGTAATCGGCATGAAGTTCATCAAACCGCCAAGCCGGCGGATATCTCTTGTCCCGGTTTCATGATCGATGATGCCTGCTGCCATGAAAAGGCTCCCCTTGAAGGTAGCATGGTTAATCAGATGAAAGATGGCAGCAACAGCAGCCACCGTAAACAGATTATCATCCAGTGATTCAAAGTGAAGAGCAGCTGCACCAGCCCCCAGCAGAGACATAATGAGTCCGAGCTGGCTGACAGTTGAAAAAGCAAGAATGGCTTTCAAATCTGTTTGCTTAATGGCATTAAAAGATCCCCATGCCAAGGTAAGAATACCGATCCCCCCAACAAGCCAGAACCATTCAGGAGCCAGACCGAACACCGGAGTGAATCGTGCTGTTAAATAGATCCCGGCTTTTACCATCGTGGCAGAGTGAAGATAAGCACTAACTGGAGTAGGAGCTTCCATCGCATCCGGAAGCCAGATGTAGAACGGGAACTGAGCGGACTTTGTAAACGCACCAAGTAAAAATAGAATAAGCGCGGCTAAGAAGAGTGGGTGCTCCATAATGACCGCTGCCTGAATCACCATTTCCCGGACACTGAATGTTCCGGTAATCAAGTAAAGCAGGATGATTCCGCCGAGCATGCTTAAACCGCCGAAAACGGTAATGAGCATCGACTTAACAGCACCGTATCTGGACTTTTCACGCGTATGCCAGTATCCGATCAGGAGAAAGGAAGATAAGCTTGTAAGCTCCCAGAACGTATAAAGCACAACCAGGTTGTCAGAGAGAACGACACCGAGCATGGCTCCCATGAAAAGAAGCAAGTACACATAAAACTTGTGAAGTTCCTCTTTTTCCTTAGATAAATAATAAATGGAGTACAGGACGACTAATGCACCGATACCGGAGATGAGCAATGCAAACAGCAGGCTCAGTCCATCCGCATATACAGTAAACTGAATGCCTAAAGAAGGGATCCAGTTTGCAGTGGAATAGTCATTCAGCCCTTTTGAAACAGGGCCGATTTTCTGAAAAAAATAAACGAAGAGAATGACCGGAACGACAAGAACGAACCAGCCGGTATGTATGTGCTTCAGCTGCTTATAAAAAAGCGGGATCAAGATTGCCGCCATAAATGGCAGTAAAATGGCAAGATGCAAAAAAGACATATGTAGCCTCCAGTCTGATACGGATGTTTTTTGTGTTTTCCTTCATTTAAGGCAGTTTAATTAGTATGAGCCCTTATGGGAAAATTTATCATTTCATTTTTTCGAGTTCATATGAACTCATAATAATCATAACAAAATCATTCCTGCTTGTATAACAAGAAGTGTATAAAGCCAAGATGTTAGCAAGGAGCTGATGGGAATGAAAAAGAAAGCCTTTGTTTGCGTGACGCTGTTTTTCGTCTTGTTTATCCTGGCTCTAACAGCAGAAAACTCCAGAAAACCAGCGGGTATTTTTCCGGACCGCAGCAAATTTATTACAGAAATCGAACTGCAGGGACCCGCTGAGAGGTGGCATGAACGCGAGCTTTTTTATATGGAGGCATTTGATAGCAGAGAATATGTGAAAATCCGCTGATAAAAATAAGCCTTTACAAATTTTTCCCTTCCGAAGCATAATAGTAAGGAATGCTTATGGAAGGGACCAGCATATGAAAAACACTTATTTCACCAGTTATTTTCCTTTGATCTCCATCCTTCTGTTCAGTACCTCTTTATCGATTTCGACAGTAATGTATGTTTCAGGAATTTTAAAGGATCTCGGCGTATACAGCAGCATGCTGAATTATTTTCCGGAAAGTGAAATGAAGATCGCGCTTTTCGCCCTATTTGCACTTGTTTATTTTATGGTTTTTTCGGCGCTTAAGCTTATTGCCAATACGATTACAGAGCTGTCCTTTCTTTTTTTCTCCCAGGATTCAGAAGGGATTACGCTGAATAAAATCAGGGCGGGATCTGCCTTTTATCTGGCTGGGGGCGGAATATCGCTTTTTCTCGTCCAATTCATCTGGCTGATCGGGGCTGTTTTTCTTCTTTGCACACTCTGTTATTTCATCTTTATCATTTATCAGGCCAGCGCGATGGTAACCTCATGGTCGCTGCTTGGCATGATCCTGTTTAACATTCTCTTCTGGTTTGTTTTTACCCTTGGATTGTTTTATTTATTCCTCCGGCTCTATAACGGGTTTATCAGCAGTCTGCCGATCTAGCTTTTTAAAGGCGGAACGTCCCCTATAAAAAAAACCCCGAAACTTTTTAACGTTTCGGGGTTTTTTCCTGCTCAGTCTAGAAATCGTTCTTTAACCGAAGGATCCGGCAGCATGCACTGTTCCTTTTTGCCGAACCATTTATACCGGTTGCGGGCGATGAATCCATACAGGCTGTCGCGGAGAGGCCTTGGAATCAGCCTGAATATGCCCAGCAGCTTCCAGGGAAACGGGAGCATACCGGCGACCTTTAAGGCCGCATCCGATTTCAGGTAGACCTTTTCTCCGGATGTAAGAACAAATGAGTCAAAGCGGACAGGATCGAGGGACTGTGATAAAAGCATGAGCTCTCCTGCTTTTGACTGAAGTGAAGCAAATTTAAATTTTTTGTATCTGTCATGCTTGATCATGAACTGGACGGCTCCGCTGCATAAATTGCATACACCGTCATAAAAGATAACAGGAGAATTAGTATCCTTCTGCAACCCGGTCACCACCCATCATCATCTTCCAATAGTTCAAAATAGTCCCCTGTTCATAAACAGGCTGCATCGATCCATTCTGATCTTTTCCGAACCAGACCGAAGCAGTGTATCGGTCTGATAAGCCGGAAAACCACAGATCGTTGTAATCATTTGATGTTCCGGTTTTGCCTCCGAGGTAATCCGCTTCAAAACGGGCGGCTTTTCCTGTTCCTTTTGTGACAACAGATGCGAGCAGCTCCCGCATAATGTCGTTGGTTCGGGGACTCCACACCCGGACTTGCTTATCGTCCCATTCAAATTGAACAGTGCCATCCAGTCCGGTAATCCTTTTGATTGCCCTGCTGGGCTGGTATTCCCCATTCATTCCGAAGGCAGTATAGGCATTTGCAAGCTCAAGCGGAGATACCCCTTTATTTAGCCCTCCAAGTGCAGCAGCATAGTTTCCCTGCTCAATCGTATCCTTGAAGCCAAATGGCTTAATATAGGCATTGGCCTTCTTGATCCCCACTTCTTTCAGCATTCTGACAGCAGGTGTATTGTAAGATTGGCTGAAAGCTTTTTCAAGCGTCACCATTCCATATTCTTTTTTCGTATAGTTCTTTGGACAGTAGCCAGCCATGCATAGCTCGTTTGCATTTATGAGGCTCTTGGTACCCGCTCCTTTTGAATCAACATATGGAGCGTAATCCAGCAGCGGTTTAAAGGAAGAGCCAGGCTGCCTGCGAGCCTGGAAGGCCCTGTTGAAATCATGCTTTTTATATTGATTCCCTCCGCTCATTGCTACAATCTGGCGGTTTTGATGATCAATCATAACGGCAGCCGATTGATGGTTTTTTGAAGTGAAGGAATCATTAGCCCTGTACATGCGTTCCTGGAGAAAAGGGTCCAAATGCGTCTCAATGATGATGCCGGTCCTTATTAATTCACCGGCTGCTTTGCTGATTTCATCAGGATCCTTGAGCTTCTCTTTAAAAGCGACCGCCTGTTTCAGTTCTTCCATAACATAATCGGAATAATCCGGGTACAGCTCTTTCTTCTTTTTCACATTCAGCGTTACCGGCCTGCTTTTTTCCTCGTTCAGCTGCTTGCTGTCAAGCATCTGAATATTGGCCACAAGCTCCAGCAGCAGCTCCTGACGCTTTTTTGTATTCTCAGGGTGCTTTAGCGGATCATACAAAGCCGGATTGTTCGGAATGGCAGCCAAGTATGCCATTTCAGAAGGAGTAAGTGCCTTGAGGGGTTTGCTGAAATAATATTCAGCCGCTGCTCCTACCCCGTATACATTGTTGCGGAAGTAGATCGTGTTCAGATAGCTTTCCAGTATTTTTTCCTTCGGCCATTTTCTCTCCAGCTGGATTGAAATCAGCAGCTCACTCAGTTTCCGGTTATACGTTCGATCATGATTTAAATAAAGGTTTCTGGCCAGCTGCTGAGTAATCGTGCTCCCGCCCTGATCCAGCGACTTAGCTTTAAAATTTACGATAAAGGCACGAGCAGTTCCCTCAAAATCAAGGCCGGCATGCTCATAAAACCGCTGATCTTCCGACTGGAGAAACAGTTCTTCCATCATTGGAGGAATCTCATCTCCGTTCAGCCAGATCCTTTTCTGTCCATCTGAGGCCAACTCTGATATGACCGTTCCCTCAGCATCCTTTATATAACTATTTACAAAAGCCGGTGTGTCATCAAGCTGTATCTTTTCATCCATAATTTCTGTAATGGGCTTCAAGCTTTCGACGGCTTGTCCTGAACTAAGCAGCAAAAGCAGGGTAGCAGGGAGCAGAGAGAGGATAAGAAGCCATCCGAACCATTTTTTCAACGTCCATTCACACTCTTTCCATTAAAATCGCAATTCTTCTTTTATCCTAGCATTGATTTCCAGTTCCGAGAAGAAGATTATGCACACAGCTTGTAAAAAAAGGTGATGGAAAAATGTGTGCTTTTCCAATGAAAATTTTTCTAAAAATACAGTTAAATTGGAAAGGGCGGTGATATAATGGTAATAAAATGCATATGAAAGGAGGCAGGATCATGGATGGGGCGAAACCGCTGCTGTTTATTGATTTTGAATTCAGTATGCCGGAGACGGGCTACAAAGGTTTTTACGCTGAAATCATTGAAGCAGGCCTGGTTTTCTGCAAAAACGGAAAGATCGAGAAGGAGTTTTCTTCGTTCGTGACGCCTGTAAAAGGGAAAAGGCTGACCGAACGATGCAAGTCATTCCTTGGAATTACCCAGGAACAGGTCGATCAGGGCATCTCCTTTGCAGAGCTCACCGGACTGCTGGCACAGCTGGACCGGCCGAAAAAAGTGGTTACATGGGGCAACATGGATATGAGGGTGCTGAGGATGAACTGCGAGAAAAACGGGTGTCCATTCCCATTTGAAAAAGATGAGTTGATCGATCTTTCGATGGAATATAAAAAATTCTTCGGTGACCGGAATCAGACGGGTCTTTGGAAGGCTGTCGAGGAATATGGAAAAAAAGGAACAGGTCAGCACCATCGAGCACTCGATGACGCAATGACGACCATGAAGATTTATAAGCTTGTGGAAAAAGACAAGAAGTACCTGGAAAAACCAAATCCTACGACGATCGGGGACAGAGTGGATTTTTCACAGCTGCTGAGCAAATTTGCAACCTAGAGCCAAATCACACACCATTGTGATTTGGCTCTTGGTTTTTAGCGCAAATGATAATCTTTTTCCAGCACCTGAAGACAGGCAAGGGATTTTTGAGCCCAATCGGAGGAATCTCCGTTTAATTCTTCCCGCTGCTGTAAAAGGGCATCCCGAAGAGAAGAGGAGTACTCGGGAAAGTCTCCGGTAAATTCTTTTACCATATTTTTAGGTACATTCGTTTGTTCATTAAAGCTGAGTGCTCTCCGCTCATGAAACAGGGGAACCTCCGCATTTTTTGGGGAATGCAAATCCCCTTGAACAGGGTGCTTCAGCACAGCTTTGACCTGGACAAGATAATGCATCGGGCGTATTGCTGTGATGACGCCGGCGTATTTTCCGGTTTTGTAAATTCCTGTTACTTGATCACCTTGCTGAAACTCCATATGATCCGGCTCCCATCTTTTTTAGTCTATCTTATCATAGAAAAGAAGTTGGAACAGAAGCCGGGAAAGGGTATAGTTAAGACAGAATCTTACAGGAAAGGGTGAACGCTTTTATGGATTTCATTTTGTCACTGTTTCTTTACTTTCCGGAGGATAAAACGGAATACATTCCCGCCGCTTTTCATATGGCCATTTTTCTCATACTGGCTGTTCTTGCCTTCCGATTTATTGTCAAACTGTCACGAAAAGAAGAGCGGGAAACGAGGGAAAGATATAAGCACTTGGAAGATAAAGAGTACTGAAGCGGAGGCAGGAAACTGGTTCCTTTTTTTTTGTCTGAATTGCATCTCCGAATAAATACCAGCACTGCGGAAGAAACTAAACCATCAATCCATTTTGAATGGAGGGGCGGTATTGAAGAAACGAGTATGTATGGCTGCAGCAGCTCTCGTTCTGCTTGCAGGCTGCGAAAACGAAGAGATTTCCAGCATGGGAACTGAAATGTTTAATTCAGACGGTGATTCACTCGGGACGATCAAGCTGTCGGAGCAGCCGGAAGGAATAAAGTTTGAAGTGGCGCTTGAAGGCCTTGAGGCCGGGGAGCACGGTGTTCATATCCATCAGAATCCAGAGTGTGAAGGGCCTGAATTTATTACGGCAGGTGAGCACTATAACCCTGATAATAAGCAGCATGGGCTCCTGAACCCTGAAGGAGCACACCTTGGTGACCTGCAGAACATTGTGGCCGAAAGTGATGGCAAGGCACAGGCAGAGCTGATGGGACCCAAATTAACCTTGAAGAAAGGTGCAAAAAACTCTTTGTTCTTTAAAGGGGGAACATCGATCATCATCACCGAAAAGGCGGATGATGGAATGTCTCAGCCGGCAGGTGAATCAGGTGCGCGGATTGCCTGCGGGAAGATAACGGAAAAAGAGGCTTTGCGCAAGGATAAGAAAAAAGTGGAGATTGAGGCTAAGCCCTGATTACGAATCAGGGCTTTTTCTTATTCTGCACCGGCAGACAGATTTTTTGAAATGGAGGGAAGGGACACAGTCGCAGAAGTACCTGTACCCGGTTGGCTCTGGTACCTGAGGGTTCCCCCGTGCTGCTCAACGATCGAAAAAGTGACGGTCAAACCGAGGCCTGTCCCGCGCTCCTTCAGTGTAAAATAGGGCTCCCCGATCCTTGCGAGCTGTTCGGCAGTCATCCCGACTCCATTGTCTTTGATTTTAATCCGGGTAAATTCATGTGACGCATAAGCGGTAATTTTCACTTCTCCATCCGTTTCTGAAACCGCCTCCACAGCGTTTTTCAGCAAGTTCAAAAACACTTGCTTCAGCCTAGAAGCATCTCCGGAGACATAAAGGCCGGGGGCGATATTGTTTTTAAAGTGGACATTCTTGAAGTTCGCATAAGATGTCATAATTTTAATGACTTCCTCCAAGAGGTCAGAAAGGCAAAGTTCATTTTTCTCAAAGTACTGCTGTTTGGCCAGATTTAAATAATCGGTGATAATTTCCTGGGCGCGATCCAGCTCGGAAAGGACCAAAGTGATGTACTCTGAATTTTTCGGATCATCGTTTTTGCGATCCATGCCGATCAGCTGAATAAAGCCCCGGACCACGGTGAGCGGGTTCCGGACTTCGTGCGCCACACTGGCAGCGAGTTCACTGACAATGGACAGTTTCTCGGTTTTTATGAGCCTTGCTCTGAGATAAGCATTTTCTTTTGTGGAGTTGATGCAGTAGATGGCTGTCATCAAAACGATGGAGAAAAGGATAAAATTATAGATAAGCTCGAACCCTGATTGCTGAACAGAAAAACGAATCAAACCGAGGGGATAAAAAATGGCACAAGCTGCAGCAGTAAGTAACGTTTCAGAAGCACTTAGAAGAACGCCAAGAATCAGCTTGGCCGACAGTCTGTAATCGTTCCATCTGGATGCGGCAAGAGTCGGAAGAATGACCATGAGCGGAGAAATGACAAAGGAAAGCCAGATGACATCTCCTCCAGCATAAAAACCGTAGATCAGACTGGTCGCTGCCACGGCTGCACCTAGTACGGGTCCGCCATAAAGGACAGCACATAAGATTGGAATGTAGTGAAGGCCGTAAGAAAGGCCGTCTATAACGTAGATGGGGAAGGTCATGCACAAAACAGCCGAAAGCGAGCAAAGCGAATAAATGAGGAAAAAATTCGGCTTTGGGATGGAAGCAGCAGGCCGGTTCAGCCAGATGGCCTGATAGAGATAAATGGGGAACAGGATAAACGTTACTTGTAAAATTAAATCCTTCACACTCTCCATAGAGTTCTCCTATGCATTTAGTAGACCCATTATACCACTAAAAAGGGAAAAATTGCTTAGTTTTTTACTGTTTTAGAGGGGTGGGGGTACATGTATTGAAGTCAGAGGTCCACTGCGGACAAAGAGGATCAGGAGGGCTTGCAGGTGGACTGGGCCGGAACAGTCGCCAGAGCTGTCAGCCGGCATGGAAAAAAATCCGGATTCTATAAAATTCCTGCTAATTTGCATAAAAAGACGGCCGCACAGGCGGCCGTCTTTTCGCAGTCAGCTGAAGGCTGTTTTTATTCTTTCCAGTCCATCCTTCAACGTTTCGAGAGGGCAGCCTGCATTAAGCCGGACGAAGCCCTCACCTCCAGGTCCATATTTCGCTCCTTCCTCCAGAGCGATTTTTCCTTTATGAAGCAGGAGGTGTTTGATTTCTTTGTCTTCAAGTCCGAGTTCTCTGCAGTCGATCCATAGAAGGTACGTGGCATCCGGTTTTACGGCTTTTACTCCTGGAACTTCCTTCTCGAGGAATTCAATTGCATAGTCCATATTGCGGGCGAGATAGGCTTTCAGCTCTTCCAGCCATTCTGCCCCGGCTGTATAGGAGGCTTCAAGTGCTGCAGCTCCAAGGGCATTTAATGTGAAAAAGCCCTGTCTGTGAAGCGTTTCGTCCATTTTTCTTCTTAACGAGTCATTTTCGATGACCATGACTGATGCCTGAAGGCCTGCCAGATTAAAGGTTTTGCTCGGTGCAAAGCAAGTGATAGTCCGTGCCGCAAAGCGTTCGCTGATCGAAGCGAACGAAACATGCCGGTTTCCAAAAAGCATTAAATCCGAATGAATTTCATCCGACACCATCAAGACATCATGTTCTTCGCAGAGAGAGCCGATTTTTTCAAGTTCTTCTCTCGTCCATGCCCTTCCTCCGGGATTGTGGGGGTTGCATAAAAGCATGAGCTTCACATCAGGATCCGCCATTTGCCGTGCCAGATCATCAAAGTCAATCTCATATCGCCCGTTCTTCAGGGAAAGCTGGCTGTTGGCGACCTTCCGGCTGTTGCGCGTTACCATATCAAAAAAAGGGGTGTAAACAGGAGACTGCAGCAGGACCTTATCACCTGGTTCTGTATACGTCTGAACGGCAAGGCTCAGAGCCGTCACGATGCCCGGGCTGAAAAGCAGGGCTTCTGTTTTAAAGTCCCAGCCGTTCCGGTCCCGCGCCCAGTTTCGGATTGCGGTTTTTGTTTGATCACTAATGGAAGAGTAGCCAAAAACCCCATGGCTGATCCGGCGCTCAAGAGCTTCAAGAACCGGCTCCGGAGCTTTGAAATCCATATCCGCCACCCACATTGGCAGCACATCATCAGTTCCGAATAGTTCTTTCGTTAAATCCCACTTTACTGAATTCGATTTTCTGCGTTCGACTAGGGCATCAAATTGGCTCATTTTCTTCACCTCATAACAGAGTTCTTCTTTTTATGGTAATTGTGTTAAAATAAATTTGCAAAAATAAGGCACGGGTGATGATGCAAAATGGAGACACAGGCAGCGAATGAACGAATGATGGAACTGCTCAATAAATGGGATCCTTTGCACTATGGAGAAGGGTTCTATGAAACAGAGGCAGTGGACGTGGTCCAGGCTGTACATGAACAGGACGACGCTAAAGTCCTTTCGGAAAAAATCAGGGCCATTTACGAGTTTTCATTTGAAAAATGGATCCCTGCAGATGAATGTTTAAAAATAGCTGCCCAGCTGCTTTCAATCAAGAACCAGGCAAGCTGCTGACAGGAAAAAAGCCGGCTGCTGCCGGCTTTCTTTATCCCGTCGTCAAGCTATCGTTCCCAGCCCCCGAGCCGGAGGCCCTCAAAAATGGGTCTGTTTATAAACGGATTCTTGACGTCATATTTAACAGGCGCCTGGCTTCTGACTCATGCGTGGGAAAAATTCATAATGCGGTCCATCACATGCAGCGGCCTTTCTTCCGGAACGAGATGGCCGGTTTGAGCGAGCTCGAAAAGGGACGCGTTCGGCAAGTCCCTGCTCATCCTTCTTCCCACTTCCACGGGAACAATTTTATCCTCCTGTCCCCATATGAGAAGGCTCGGCACTTCAATGCTTTTTAAATCCTCTTGAGACAGATCCCCTTCCCGGTCGCGGATCATCCTGGTTAAAGCCATGAAAATCCGGTCGTCGAAAAAGGGCTGCATATATCCATCCATCATTTCCTGGTCAATCATGGAATGATCATACACCACATTGCACAGATTTTTAAAAACTCCCTGGCTGCGCATCCAGTGTTTGATGCATAGGTAGAAATATGGGACATATGATCCGCAGATCATATAGTGCTTCATCCGCTTCATATAGCCGGAGCTGCAGAGAAGGACGACCTTTTTGAACATTTCAGGCCGCTCTTTCACAGCGTACAGGGAAACCTGCCCTCCCATAGAATGTCCGACCAGTAAGGCATCCTTTACCTGCAATGCATCCAGAAGTTCAATAACGACTTTAGCCATATTACGGTAAGAATGAACAAAACGGATGGATTTTTCAGTTCTTCCAAAAGGAGGAAGGTCCACTGCGATAATCCGGAATTCCTCCTGTAAAAGCGGAATCAGCTTTCTGAAGCTGAAGGTAGAAGACAAGAAGCCGTGCAGCAAGACCATGGTCGGTTTGCCCGGGTGCTTCTCATACAATTCGTAATGAATATTGATACCCTGCAGATTCATTGTAGAATGACAAAACGTTTGGCTCATAATCAACACTCCACAAATGATTGTTAGTGAAAGGTATTCGAAATAACCGGCACATTACCTGTCCGTATCAGGAGCAGCTATGGCCGATTTTTTATTATTGTGTCCCTGATTAATGGACTCACTCATGTAAAAAATACCCCGCTTCCATAAAATGAAAACAGAATCTTCAGTCATTAAATGGCGGAATCATGTTATAATGTTCAGAAGATTTTATATTGGGAGGGTTCGTATGAAGCTGAGCGCAAAAGAAACGGAAATCCTTGAAATTTTGGAGAGCAACAGCCGGCTTTCTATGCCTTCTTTAGCAAAAATGGCAGATATTACAGAAGAAGAAGCGGTGCGGATCATCAGCAGGCTTGAAGCGGATAAAATTATTTTAGCTTATCCGGCAGTTATAGACTGGAGCAGGGTGGATGGCCATGAAGGCGGAGTGACCGCGATGATCGATGTAAAAGTTGCTCCAAAGCGCGGAGTCGGATTCGATGAAATTGCCGAGCGGATTTACCGCTTTAAAGAAGTCCGTTCCGTTTATCTCATGTCGGGAGCTTACGATTTGAGTGTCGTCATTGAAGGAAGGTCTATGTCGGAAGTAGCCCGCTTTGTTTCGGAGAAGCTTTCAACACTTGATTCGGTCCTCTCGACGACTACCCATTTTATTTTAAAAAAATATAAGCATGACGGCCGGATTTTTGATTCCGGTGAAGAAGATAAACGGATGGTGGTCAGCCCGTAATGGACAGCTCAAGATTTTTGTCTTCCCATGCAGCTGAGTTAAAGCCTTCCGGAATCAGAAAATTTTTTGACCTGGCTGCAAACATGGATGGAGTCATCTCCCTTGGTGTCGGAGAGCCGGATTTTGTTACTTCATGGAACATAAGAGAAGCCTGCATCCTTTCTCTGGAAAACGGCTATACGTCTTATTCAGCCAACGCAGGCCTGTATGAGCTGAGAGAAGAGATCAGTGCTTATCTGAAGCGGAAATTCCGCACTGTATACAGCCCCGCAAACGAGATTCTGGTCACTGTCGGAGCGAGCCAGGCTCTTGATCTGGCGTTTAGAGCGGTCCTGAATCCGGGAGATGAAGTCATTATCCCGGAGCCTTGCTTTGTCGCATATGGACCTTTAGTAAAGCTTGCAGGGGGCATACCGGTTTATTTGCCATCAGATTTGAACAGCGGGTTTAAAACACTGCCTTCGCAGATTGAAAAAGCGGTGACGGAAAAAACAAAGGCCGTGCTGTTTTGTTCACCGAGCAATCCTACCGGCTCTTCCTACACGAAAAAAGAGCTGGAACGGATTGCCGAAACAATCCAAAAACATGACCTGCTCGCCGTGTCGGACGAAATTTATGCAGAGCTTACATATGATGAAGAATTCATCAGCATGGCAGAGCTTCATGGGATGAAGGAACGTACGATTGTGATTTCGGGCTTTTCGAAAGGATTTGCCATGACAGGATGGAGGCTCGGGTATGCTGCAGCTCCTGATCGTATCCTGCAAGCGATGCTTAAAATTCATCAGTATTCCATGATGTGCGCTCCAACCATGTCCCAGCATGCGGCATTGGAAGCATTAAGAAATGGAGAAGACGATGTACAGAGGATGAAAACGGATTATCGCAGAAGACGGAACTATTTCGTTAAAACGCTCAATGAAGCAGGGTATCCGTGTCAGATGCCGGGCGGCGCATTCTATGCCTTTCCTTCCATCGAGTATTCAGGTCTCTCCTCGGAGGAATTTGCCGAGCAGCTCTTGCTTGAAGAAAAAGTGGCAGTCGTACCGGGGAATGTGTTTGGACCGTCAGGCGAAGGCCATGTTCGCTGTTCCTATGCTTCGTCTCTCAGCCAGCTCGAGGAGGCGCTGAAACGCATGAGTGCTTTCATGAAGCGCCGTCAGGGACTTCAATCGAAGTGGAAGACGCTGAACAGCTTCTAATTCTGTATCTTGAACAGCCGGCTGTGCGCCCGACAGCGCACGGCTTTGCCTGGCTGCTTCTGCAAATAGCAGAACAAAAAAAAGGACAAAGCGGAAACCGCTTTGTCAAAAAATAAAAGGGGGGAATACTAGAAAGCCTTTGATGGTTATAGTATTCCCCCGCTTATTTTTCGTTAAACCTTTTTTTTATTCACTTTTTATTTTTTTTTTCTTTTTTTAAAATGGCTTTAGCTTTTTCAGGTCCGATTTCTAAAATGAGTGAGCGAAGCTCCGGGTCGAGCAGGGAATGAGGAGCAGCTGAAAGCACGGACGCCGGTAAATCCAGGACGGTAGATAACCTCATCAGAGCAGCTGTATCCGGAATTTTACTGCCGTCCTCATATTTTTCGATGCTCTCAAGCCCAACCCTCGCCTTAAGGGCAAGCTCCCTTTGAGACAGGCCTTTACGTTCACGGTGGAACCGAATCTGATCCCCGGGTTGTTTCATCACAACTCCCTCCTTTGCTATTATTTTATCCTGCAAATGCCGCTTTGTTTGCCGTTATTTTTGTATCATCCATGTTAAATTCTTGAAACATTTGTGAACAGCATTCCGTTAAATATGTGAAAGGGGGGGCTTAGCGATGGAAGAGGATGAACTGATTAAGAGAGCGCGGCAAGGGAGTGCCACAGCATTTCAGCAGCTGGTGGAAATATACAGACCGGTTGTAGAACGGTTTGCTTTTCAGCTTGGAAACCGCGCTTCCGATATAGATGATATTACACAGGAAGTTTTTATCAGAGTATACCGGTTTCTTGATCAATTTTCTAAATCAAAGTTTTCAACGTGGCTTTATAAAATAACACTGAACGTAACAAGAGACGCCGGCAGGAAACGGACTTCCTCCATCAAAAAAGTATTGAAACTTCAGAGTGAACAGAATGACCCGTACCCCGCAGCAGAAGCAATCGCTCTGAAAAATGAAAAAGACCGGGTGCTGCATATTTGCCTGCAGAAGCTTGACAGCAAATATAAAATTCCGATCATCCTGTTTTATTTTCATGAAAAAAAGTATGACGAGATAGCCGAAATTACCTCTCTTACTTTATCAGCTGTGAAAACAAGAATTCTGAGGGGCAAAGGGCTTTTGAAGAAGGCTCTGGAGGAGTACGAAAAGAAAGAAGGTGAGACACATGGATGATAAAGAATTTGATGAACGGCTCGCACAGCTCGGAACAGCATATAACAGCCTTCCTGCTATCACGGGCTCAAAAGAAATCGCAGAAAAAGTGTTCAAGAAAGAAGGAAAGAAAAAACAGCGTTTTCTCAAATTGCCTGCTGCTGCAGGGTTTGCAGGTGTATTCCTTGCAGGAGGACTGCTTGCATTTCAGATCCTTGGAGGTCAGGGCGAAATGAACAATGGGACATTCGTTCAGCAAAATAATCCTCCTTCACAGAATGAAATCCAGGAAAAAACGTCACAGGCTCAGCAGCTATTTAAAGACCGGCTGAATGAGCTCAAAACGGATACCGGGAATGAAGATGCTGAGCTTTATCCTTTTGTTCAGGAAGCACAAGATTCAATCCAGGCTTTTTCATCACAGCCTTTTGCAAATAAAAAGGAACTCGACCGCCAGTATGCTAAGCTGACAGCCTTGATCGATACGCGCGTTTCATCTATCGCTGATACAGCGGATCGTTTGGCGGAAACGAAAAGAACCGGAGAAAACATTACAAATGATGAACTGCTTCTCCTGCTTGCTAAACAGGATCAGATGTTCGAATGGTATACAGAGAAGTGGCAGAATATCGCAAGTGATGCTGCACCAGGATCGGGTGGCTTCGAAGCAGCCCTGGTATCAATGAACAGCGGTTCCTACGGAGATGAAGAAATCCGTCCGGTTATCAGCGAAATTCGAAATGCCGGCTATCGGTTTTTCCATGAAGGGGAAGGAATGATCAATATTCAGCCTGATTACAGCTGGACCTCTGCAAAGCTTGAGGGCAGTCTGGAAAAGGAGGCAGCTGAATGGCTTGATCTGATGCTCTATGAACCATTCTCTTCTGAAGGGGGAGTGCACGACTACAGCAAGCTAGCCAATCAGCTTCTCAAGATGGAACAGTACGTGCTGAACCATCCGAACTTTGGAAGAATCGATCAGGTTAAATCGGAGTATAAGGAACTGCTGACAGCATACATTGCAGGAGGATTTTATCCGCTGTATGATGAACCGGGAAGCCCTGAATTCTTAAAGAGCTATGACTGGATAAAAAGTGAGCATGCATCCTCCGCAACATTCCAGGCGGTCAAACCATACGAAGACTTATATAATCAAGGCGAGCTGGAAAAAGGGCAGGATCCGGAATCAGGAATTGTCCCGGACATTCCTCAGGTGCTGAAAACAGCTGAGCCAAACGGAGCCTTCCCTGTGAGACTGTTTCCTCTGACCAGTGAGCTGAAGGGAATGTATGGGGAAATAAAAAAATCCGGAAGCCTTTCCGCGTTGGAACCTGAAGCTGCTTATAAAGGGTTAAATGTAACAGAATCCACCGCATTCCTGCGCGTGTATCTATACGCATTGCAGAAAAAGGATTGGGAGACAGCCTATCTGCTCACCGACAAGAGGCTTTCGTTAGAGGAGTTTAAGGGAAAATCGAAACAAACAGATGCGGAAAAGCTCTCGCGAGAAGTTTATCTGATCAGGGAGAATTTTAACGAAGACCGCACTGTAGCGATCGAACTTTTTTTAAGGGATGGCACTAAGCAAACCTTCCACGCAAAGCAGGATGGGACACCGTTAAGTACAAAAATAGCAGTTAAATAAAGGCTGACTCTTAGTGAGAAAGCCATTCAATGAAAACCCCCGGTAAGCGTTCAAACTGCCGGGGGTTTAGTCTTTACATTTCGGGTCAGGCTAATAAATGTGAAAGGCCCGGCGGCTGTTTGCAGAAGCCAGCTCCACCGGGAAAAAGCCAAGTGATTTCTTGGTCCATCAATTCCAGGAAACAGTTAATGATAAGAAGGCTTTCAAAAAGCTTTATCCTGTGATATAATTTTTACTTGCGTATCTATGTAGACCGAAATAATAATTTTTAGGAGTGTTAACGATGACAGCCACTTATGAAGTTGGAAACGTATATACAGGAAAAGTAACAGGCATCCAGCCTTACGGAGCTTTTGTTGCTCTTGATGGCGATACTCAGGGACTTGTTCATATTTCCGAAGTAACTCACAGCTTTGTTAAAGATATTAACGAGCATTTGAAAGTTGGAGAAGAAGTTCAGGTAAAGGTTCTTTCTATTGATGAAAAAGCCGGTAAAATGAGCCTTTCCATCCGTGCAACACAAGATGCTCCAGAGCGCACTGAAGTTAAAAAACAGCCGAGAAAGAAACAGCCGGCTGCAGCAGCTGCTTCCTACTCTTCAGGTGACTCAGCTCAAGGCTTCAACACCTTGAAAGAAAAGCTTGAAGAATGGATCGAGCAATCCAAAAAATAAGCCTTACATTTAGAGCACCCGGTCATTTGCCCGGGTGCTTATTTAATTTTTCCGGTTTTCTTTAATAAAGAAGGCGAGAATGGTCCCTAACAGACAAAGGAACCCGGTTACCATAAACGAAGCATTGATTCCGCTGATCATGTTTTCTTTCCCTTCTCCAGAAGCGCTGAACTGGGAGGCAGCAATGATCGTAAACAGGACGGCAGTTCCGATGGAACCGGCAATTTGTCTGAGCGTATTGTTCATGGCTGACCCATGGGAAATCAAATGCTGAGGAAGCTGATTCAGCCCGGCAGTAGTAACAGGCATCATCACCATCCCGATTCCAAGAAGCCGGACAGCATTTACAGACGCAAGGTATGCAAAGGTAGTAGACGCTGACAGGCTGCTGAGCATAAAGGTAGTTGCCGAAGCAATAATCAGCCCCGGTATGGCCAGCTTTTTTGCTCCGATTTTATCATAAAGCCTTCCGGAAACCGGAGAAAGAATTCCCATAACGATGGCTCCCGGCAAGAGCATCAAGCCTGACTTTAAAGCTGAAAAACCAAGGGCATTCTGCATGTAAATCGGCAGGATGGTGGCACTGGAAATCATAATCAGAAAAACAATGGCGGCGATTGAAGTCGTGACCGAGAAAACCCGGTTTTTAAAAACGCTGAACTCCAGAATCGGTTCCTTAAGTTTAAACTGCCTGGAGATAAACAGAAACAGAGAGATTGCTCCTACAAGAAGGGAGATCAGTACGGCTGGACTGCTCCACCCGGAATTGCCCGCGCTGCTGAATCCAAATAAAAGCCCGCCAAAGCCAAAGGTCGACAGCACAATGGAAAGATAGTCGATTTTAGGAGAAGTCTGCTCCGTTACGTTTTTAATAACAAGGAAGGCGATAACAAGATCAACGACAGCGATGGGGAGCACGACTTCAAAAAGGGTTCTCCAGGAATACTCATCCACGAGCCAGCCGGAAAGGGTAGGACCAATCGCCGGAGCAAAAGAGATCACCAAACCGAAAAACCCCATAGCCTGACCCCGTTTCTCAACAGGGAAAATCACAAAAAGAACAGTCTGAATGAGCGGCAAAATAATTCCGGCCCCTGCTCCCTGCAGGATTCTCCCGGCCATCAAAACAGTAAATCCGGGCGCAACAGCGCAAATGAGTGTACCGGCCCCAAACAACCCCATCGCAAACAAATACAGCGAACGAGTCGAAAACTTCGCTGTCAATAATGCTGTAACAGGGATCATAATCCCGTTAACAAGAAGGAAAATAGTCTGCAGCCACTGAACCGTGCTGGACGTCAGATCCAAATCCTCCATAATATGCGGAAGGGCTGTAGCAAGGAGTGTCTGATTCAAAATGGCAATGAATGCCCCCGACATCAGCACAGCAACAATAGGAATTACTTTAAAATCAATAGATGGACGTGCCTCTGTCTTTTCCATTTGTCAGCCCTCTTTGTATAAAGATATAGTACTATTTAGCCTGTACAGGGTTTTCTAAACGGAAAAAGTACAGTTGGGGACACGGCGCTTAGAGCTGGACTTCACTTAGTATTCCATCCTTACATATTGGGAATGTGGATTAAGCGACCGGTCTCCAGGGACGTTATTTCAGTGTGGAAAACGCTTACATGGAGAGGTTCGGTCTCAGACGCAGCTATTTTCGGAGAAACCACTCCAAAGAAGCCATTCGGGAGCAAATAGCGTCTCCTAAG
>NZ_WMIB01000032.1 GCF_009711125.1 Metabacillus mangrovi
TGCTCTCAGCTCGGAGTCTCACGCCTTTCGCTCCAATCAACAGGTGTGAAAAATCAACACTATGCTTTAACAAAGCCTATTATTTAAAAGTAATTCCGTTCGAAACAGAAGCAAAAATGAATACATAGTAAAAACGCGAAATCTCGAAGGAATCGCGCTTTTTACTATAATTTTGAAGCGACTATTTCACATTCCCGCCAAACGTAACCGTATCTTTCAATTTATTCCCGTCTTCCATCGAGTTCTTACTGGCCATCTTTTTCACGAATTCCTTAACGGTTTTAAAGTTGAAGCCGGACTCCCAGTATTCAGCGATTTCAGGTGTTACTTTAATCAGAACGACATCCTCGTCTTCAGCAGATGTATTCAGTACTTTTTCTACAACAAAATTAAGGTATTCCTTCTTCTTCTCTTCGTCCTGGACACATTCAGCCGTTCCACTGATCGAGACGTAGGAACTGCCTGCGTAAGCGAGGTTAACAGCGGGATTGTTTTGAATCTCCCTGTATTTCTCTGTATCTTTTTTGGTGATGAACCAAATCTCTTCCTGCTCCATCCTCACTTCTTGTGTTTGCATCGGCCGTGACATCAGCCTGCCTTCAGGGGAAATGGTAGTCAGCATCGCTACCTTTTCATCCTTGATCAACTCTTTGATCTTTTTTAAGGTTTTCTCGTTTTCTGTTATTTCCTTAGACATGATCGTTTCCTCCTTCTAATAATCATCTATTTACCCTTTTCTTTCCCTTATCGGTGCAGCTTGACACGTTTAACAGGCTTTTAAGCCGTGCCAGTCCTTCCTGCATGCACATAAGAATAGTAGGTACCGTTAGAATGGGAGGGACAAGACATAAAGATTCTTTTTCTTGAAAGTCACCCGATGTGGATTTATGGCCTGCCAAACGGATTCAAGGACGCCGGTCATACGGCTATCATTTCCGGGCCTATTAGTATTGAAAGCATTTCACCGATGATAGAAAAGGTGAAGCCTGACCTTATTGTATCGATGGGCTGGACGGAGGAGCACTGGGAGGCGAAGCAGCTATGGATTCGAAACGCTGTGGAGAAGGCGAAGATCCCGCTCGTGTATTGGGCAACGGAGGATCCTCTTCATACGAAGAATTTCACTCTGCCGCTCATCAGCAGAATGAAGCCTGATCTTGTTTTCACGGTTACTCCTTCTTTACTAAGCAGTTATGAAGCGCAAGGAATAAAGGCGGCTCCCCTCGACTTTGGCTACCATGACAGCATCCATCACCAGATTCCGCCTCTATCAGACTACAGCAGTGACATTGCAGTGGTGGCAAACGCCTATCCGAAGTTCATTAAAAATGAGCCGAACGGATACCGTGCTTCTTCTCTAAAAACGCTGATCGCACCTTTACTGCAAAGAGGGATCCGCATTGACTTCTGGGGAAAAGACTGGGAGCAGATGGAGAATTATGCAGGAAAGAAGATTCCAGATGAATGGATTCACGGATATGTAGATTACCGGGATGCCCATAAAATCTACAGCTCGGCAAAAATCGTCATCGGTCTGCAGAACTGCGAAGATCAGCTTACCCAGCGCACCTATGAAATTCTCGGTTCAGGAGGAGTTCTGCTAACCAATGATACACCTGCAGTTAGAGGAAAGTTTATACCTGATCATGACTTGATCGTTTCAGCCTCCCCTATGGAAACCATTCAAAAGGTTGAATCCTATTTAGCGAATCCGATAGGAAGGGAACTGATCCGGGCAAACGGGCGGAACGCCGTCAAACTAAATTCGTACCAGCAGCGGGCGGAAGAAATGCTGCTGCATGCAACAAGCAGGGGGATTCTAAAGGCCGCACCAAAATCACCAGAAGGCGGAAGATGGATTCACTATGAAACCTCCAGTATTCATCGGGTAATGCCTGGTGAAACCTTAATGGGAATTTCGATTAAGCATAACATTCCCCTATTAGAAATGATGAAAATGAACAGTTTTCTTTCTGACAAGATTTATGAAGGACAGATCCTTAAAATCAAAGAAAAGAATCCAGCTATTATTCCTCGGGCGTTGAATTTGTGGCTGAAAAAGGTGAATGAGTTATTGTAGAGAGCCTTAAATGCAATAGTAAAAAACGCGAAATCTCAAAGGTTTCGCGTTTTCAGGTTCTATTAGGTGACTTTACTAGACGCAGCAGCTAGTTCGTATTTCCGCCTTGCCGTCATCCACTGAATCTTTCCCGGCTATCTTTTTCACGATTTCCTTAACGGTTTTAAGGTACTTACTCGGTATAGTACCTCTCCCTTAAATCCACATAATCCTCGATTTCCTTCCAGTACGCCTTCTCATTTTCAGGAATAGGAGTCCAATCTTTATCCGGCCAATTGCTTTGAACTTCCTCAAAGTTTTTACCCTTTAAGTATTCATAGTCTACCGTGCAGCCCTGCATTCTTCTTAATGGTTTTGTAAAGATGTAGCCATCGGAAACTTCCTTGAGGGTGAAATTTTCATAGGGAATAGAGTTGTAACCATCATCGGGAATGTCGCCCATAACCGTGTTCATTAAGTCAAAGCCAACGGGTTGATAGTCTAATCTCTCCATAACCGTTTCAATCGTTTTTATTCCCTTCGTGGCATGAGGAAGCAGAGTGTTGATATGTATAGCAGGTTGATGGATGAGGATATTAAAGATCCTTGAACCGAATTTTTCATGTAATCGGTTCCCGAACCCGCCTCCCTGAAGAGAGTAGAACTCGTCTGCATTACTGTCAACGACAGGAAATTTGAATTTTGTGTAGGCGTGTGGTGTCCCAGTTAATACTAAGAGCTTTTCCCCTTTGGCCAAAATTTCTCTTTCTACAAGGTTTGCTCTGAAGGCCAGGATATTTCCTTTATGAAAGACCTTCTTTAAGCTTGTGGGGGTTCTCATACCAGAATACCCTTCCCAGTTATACATATAGCTCAAGTTTAAAATTCTAAATTTTCTCTCGCCCTTTCGCAGGGACTTGTTCAATTTCCAAGCAGCTTTATAGATGTCGGCGTATTCTTTATAAGCCCATCTAACGTTGTAGTTGAACAGCAACCGTCTTGCTTCTGTCTCGTCATATTCTTCGCTGGTAATCAGCCTGTCTAAGTCAGCCTGATCTTCGCTCGCCCCAAACTCCATCCCGAAATTATACACGCCCGACTGATATAATTGAGGAATAAGGCTAATGGCCAGATCAAGGGTGTCTTTTACAGCATGGTCTTCCCCTAATAAAATCACCTCATGCTCTTCAAACTTGCTTAGGATATACTGCTCCGGAGTTAAGAAGTTTTCTTTTACATATTTA
This sequence comes from Metabacillus mangrovi, assembly GCF_009711125.1. Lineage (GTDB taxonomy): Bacteria > Bacillota > Bacilli > Bacillales > Bacillaceae > Metabacillus_B > Metabacillus_B mangrovi. The sequence goes on from NZ_WMIB01000032.1 coordinate 3,304, forward strand.
ATATACTTTTCCATATTGGCACCATCCATTTAATAGACTTAAGAATCATGCGGGGGAATCTTTACACCTGCATACTTCATTGTTTGAATATAAAAGCTCTGTTAAACTTTGGCTGTTGATTTCCGCTGCAGGCGTTCGCTTTCCGCGGGGCGGGCGGTGAGCCTCCTCGCCGCTGCGCGCCTGCGGGGTCTCACCTGTCCCGCTGCTCCCGCAGGAGTCTCACGCCTTCCGCTCCAATCAACAGGTGTGAAAAATCAACACTATGCTTTAACAAAGCCAATATAAAAGGGGTAACTCCATCTGGTGACTAAAGCTGGAATTCAATATTCTATATTATGTAATGAAGAAAATTCATGATTTTTTATGATTTTCTTCAAAAAGTTTAATAGAACTTTAGTTTAATGCCTAACCAATAGTGATGGTTTAAGATTATTAAGGGGAAAAGTGCTCTTTTTTGATGTTTTTTTCGAAGTAGGGCTCGTAGGTGCCGGCATTTCAATTGTACGCTAAACTCTACGGTTTCGCGTTTTTCCAGGGAAGCAAGAAAACGCTTCTTCTGCCTTGAAAGCACAAGAAGCGTTCCTTTGCATCAATATGATGTAATGGAACGCTTCTTGTTTCTACCTATATCTCTATCTGTCCACTTATTTCACTATAAATATGTGTTTTATCTTCGTTTAAGGGCAAGGATCGTAGTCATAAAGTGTATAATCAATAAGCACTTTTGGATAGCTTCCAGAGGTATTCGCATAGCTCTTTACCGCTAAATGCGTTCCATTCTCCAGGGAATACTCGGCAATGTTTTTAATCTCATTGGCTGCAGTTTGAGTAGCACTTATGCTCACCCCATAAGTGATACCTAATGGTCCCGCAAGGCTCATTAAAGTATCAAGAAGAGGTTGTCCAGTTCCAATGGTTACATCATAACGGTTAGCTAAATTCTGCAGATCTTGGCGGTCGTAGACGTCTGTGTCTCCATTCTTGCAAATGGAGGTCCCTCCACCTTCATAATCGTGATCACGATGAGGGCCTTCTTTTGCAGAAACAGTTCCAGGGACTAATGAGCTAGCAAGCAACACCGAAATTAGGATAGGAATGGTCGACTGACTAAGAAAATTCTTCATTTTTCCACCTCCTAATTCCATATTAACTATAAATTAACAGTATGTGAACCCATTTTGAGAATAATTTGTAAATTGATAGGGATATTTGTTATGATAAATATAACTTCTACTACAAAGAATGGAGGATAAAAAATGAATAAAACTACATTCTGGTTAGTATATTTCTTACTTGGAATTGTCGGAGCTACCATTTTCTATTTTCTATTTGAACAAAGCACCGTATCTTGGATGCTCCCTTATTCTTTTTACCTGATGGGTTTATTAATCATTCTCTATATTCTAAGAGATCGTATTAACCGTACCAGGACCAGGTAAAAAATAATTGCCCAATAAAAATATAAAGTTAAAGGGTACTAATAGTTTTTTAAAAACCGCTAAACCTCATAGGTTTGCGGTTTTTTCAGATAATGATTTAATTTAACTGTGAATTTCTGACTATAAACCTTCTCCAGTTAACTAAACTTTTCAACTGACAATTAAGGATTTATATTAATTGCCCTCAAATAAAGATTCAGCGAGTCTTCCGCTTCAATAGCTACCAACTCAACAAAATCACCATATTCTTTCTTCGTATGCGCTTTATCCAATGCTTCATAATAAGCCAAGCGATTTTCCATCTTGATTACAATTGGAGGAAAGCCATCCTTCATCAGTTCCAGATTTAACAGCAGTCTTGATGTCCTGCCATTTCCATCAATAAACGGGTGAATTCCAACAAAGAGGGCAAGCAGCATGGCTCCTCGGACAATCGGATGCAAGCTTTCTTTTTGTGCTTGTTCGTACCAGCTCATCAGCTGCTCCATCTCCCCTTTTATGAGAAAAGGTGCTGGGGGGATATGTTGAGCACCAGAAATAAAAACCTGCTGATCTCTATACACACCTGCATATTCATCATCAATGCCTTTCAGGACAAGACGATGCAAGTTTTTAATCTGCCACTCTGACAAAGGTTCTTCCTTATGTACGATCTCTTCTGCATACGTGATCGCATCACGATGATTGATAACCTCCAAATGTTCACAAAGGGTTTTTCCGCCAATCGTAATTCCTTCGAGAACGACCTTAGTTTCTTTGATTGTTAATGAGTTTCCTTCTATTGCATTCGTATGATAGGTCCATTCGAGAAATAGTTTTTCGCGTAAGCTTCTGGCTGTATACTTGGGCAGTGGCCGACTGATATTTAGGATAGCTTTTACCTGATCAATTCTTTCGAACATGGGTTCAACTCTTTCATAGCTAATCTTAATCAGATTACATTAAAGTATTCCTTATAAGTTACCATCGAAACCTTATTCAAATATTCGACTTAGATCTATTTCCAGTTCAGCAAAATGATAAACCGATAACGAATCACCCTTAGTATAAACTCCTTGAAATTTGTACTTCCCGCAAATTAAAGCATATAATTCTACCGATTCGTAAACAGGATCAACGAGCCAGTACTCTTCTACTCCCGCTTTCTCATAAAGCTGAAATTTCTTCCATCGATCCATTTTGATAGATGTTGGCAAGAGGATTTCACTAATCATATCAGGTGCTCCATTGCACCCCTTGTCATCAAGCTTTTCCCGATCGCAAACAATCGACAGATCCGGCTGTACAACATTCATTATCTCTTCGTCCTGTTTGTTTTCCCCTAATAATCGCACATCGAAAGGCGCGAAAAACACTTCACATTCTTTTTCCCGCAAGAAAATAGTAAAAGCGGTAGATAACTCCCGAAGAACCTGCTGATGCCTGCGTGAAGGAGCAGGAGACATAGGGAATTTTTCCCCATCAATTAACTCAAACCTTTCTCCTTCATCCCCTGTTAGGTAATCGGTATAAGAATAGTTCTTGCTTTCATCAGGAATAGACACACCATCATTCCTTTCGATTTACATCTAATGAAGGGGCCAAACCCCTGGCTTTTTTCGTGCCGTAGATCTGCCCCCTCTCTTCAACTCAAAAAAGTTCCGGTATATTGATCCGGTCATCAAACATCCTGTCGTCTCTTTTTAAGTCCGTGGATTTTTGCACAATCCACTCCGCTTTGTGTTTCTCTTTCAAATGCTGGGCAATTTCATAGAACGAATATTTTTTATTTGAGTTCACAAGATAGGTGTCCGGTTCAAGAATCGCAGCTCCATCCACAATCACTTTGGCGGTTTCTGTCAGGAAGCTGGTTGAAGGGTACCATTCTGTACTGACCTCGATCACTCCTTTTTCCTGAAAGGTCCTTTCAAGGAAATCGATCATGTTGTTCGAGCCGGCGCTGGTTCCAATCTGCCAGCCAATCCGCAAAATGACTGCGCCCGGATGAAACGCTCTGACCGTCTTTTCGCACTCTATTTTGTATAGACCGTAATCCTCTTCGGAATCGGGCACACTCTCAATGGTGTAAGGCCCTGTCCCCTGCTCGGAAAAAACGGAAACCGTACTTGTGAAGACGAGCTTCACTCCCAGTTCCTTTGTTGCCTTGGCGATGTATTCAAGCCATTCGACGGGTCCCGTTGCAATTTGTAAAAAGTAATCCGGTTTATGTTCATGAATAAAATGGAAAACATCTTTCTCATTGTCCGTAGGCACCTTTGCCCGGTCCCAGATGACTGTTTCAATTCCCCTCTTCTCCAGTTCCCGATTCACAAATGGTGCAACCGCTCCATTCATCCCAGTGATGATGGCTTTCATATAACCACTCTCTTTCATTTTTTGACTGATCGCTTAAGTCAATATTAGCATAACGTCTTTTGAAGGACCTGATGAATATGGGAAAAGTAAAATTGTGCACGAAGAAGTTTATGTTGCACTGCAGTAGCAAGTGGGAGTAGAGGTATGATCCGCTTGGTATTCAATATTTTGGTTTTATACGTTACGTCTTTAAAATGTAAGATTTCATTTTACTGTCTCTTCAATTACCGTTGCTTTATGTGCATCTTTATCTAAGCCTTAAAGATCTCCAATATAGTTAACCGGTCTTCTTGTATTTTTATTTTCTCATTCTTAATGAATTTCATTTTCAAAAAAACTGTATAGTCATTTAATTTTTGAGTATTTAATGACACACAATTTCCGTAAAGAATTCCATATTTTTTTACGGAATAATAATGGCTTATCAATACCAGTCTACTAACCCTTCTTTATCCGCTAGCTACTTACTTAAAATCTTTTAAAGTTATTTTTATATCCGCAATAATCAATGAGAAAATTTACAATATTTAATTAATTAATATAATACGAAAATTATGTTACTATTTACCTCAAATAACCATTTAAATAGTATATAATACATATATAAACTAAAAAGAGGTGGTACAATTGTCACTATTCTTAGGCTTATTAGCAGCTGCTTTTATTGGTACAGCTATCGTTATAACATTAGATTATTTAAACAGACGTGTATTAGAGCAAGAAGCTAGCAGACTAGCGAATCAATACCAGAATGAGTTAGGAAGTAACGTTACAGCAAAACTACAACAAAAAGAGTATAACGTATTTGACCTAGACCTTACAGGTAATTTAGGTAGTAAAAAAGTGCGTATTGAAGCAGTTAATGTTGATACACAAAATTTATATCAAAAAATAAAAATTTAATATAGTTCGAGGTACTAATTTATGAGTTTAATTTTACAAGTAGTTGCTACACAAGTTTTGAAGCAGTTTATTACAGAAGAACGTACTCGTGAAGTATTAGAAATCATCACCGAAAAAAATATTTCCTTTGAAGATCTTTTTAACCCGAACGGTATTAACCCTATATTAGGCATATCCTCTTCAGAATGGAAGAATATCAAGGAAGCTCTAGCTATAGAAGAGGAAAAATTCGAAACATTAGATTTATACGATTGCTTACCTTGGTTTAAGTTCCAAATTGCGAATAAACAAAATGGTCAACCTGCTCTATACCTTCAGTCAGACGAACATGGCGCACCAATAACAATCATTCAAACTTTTTTAATTGATAAAACAATTAAGCTAGGTATGGCACCTTTAAAGGTGTTATATACAAATGAAATGGCTGAATCACTAAAACAATCTTTCAACAATCAAAAATTAATTATATTAACTTAACAGAACTGCGAGGCTTAACGATATGTGGGAGCAAATAAAGAAATACCTAGCACGAGCTTGGCGATTCATTAAGAAATTAGCCATTACGCTATTTGAATTTACTAAACATCTTGTTAATACTTTTAAGCGTTTATATAAGGAAAGCAAATACAATCCAGAGAACAATGAAGTTGCAATTGCACTAAAAGATGTAGGAAATACTATTCAAAATAATTTAGATTCTAACAACTACTCGCAGATTGATTTAGGATTAACACCACCGATTGTTACTTTAGTTTATGACAAAAACACCCAAAAAATTAAGGATGGTACTGTACAAATTACAACAGCTAAACAATTTGACAAAGAGACAAATAAAGCATTTGGATCACAAGATATGTTAGTGCTTAGATAATAACGTTAAGGAGTAATTAATATGGGATTTCTAAACTTCGGTAATAAGAATACCGATCCTAAAATCGAGAAAAAATCTAACTTATTTCACCGTATAATTAAACGGGATAAAGCAGATCCATTCGAAAACAAACGTGTTCAAATTAATACTGTAGAAATTGATAGTGTAACGCCATGGTTTCAGGAACAATTAGAAATGCTAGAAAACACAGAAGATGTAAAATTGTTAGTACTAAAAAAAACAAGCGAACTATTAAATGATTTTGATTTAGGCTCTAATAACCTATTAGTACAATGCATTTATAACACTAAAACTAATAATATTGTTGAATCACAAATTATTGACTATAAAACCTTATCTGATACTATTACAAGCGCGTTTAATGATACAGATATGATTGTTTTAAAGTAGAAAGGGTCGAGACTACCTTGAATATTGAACTACAGGGGCTATCTGCAAAATTAACATTAGACGAAATTTTATTAAAAGATACCTTACTAAATAAACTCCAAAAACTAGAACAAGCACTTATTGAAGCTGGTCCAAGTGATTGTGAGAAAGTAAACATTCTTATTCGAACATTCAAAGATGCGCCACAAATTCCAACCGATCTTCTTGCAATCAGTGTTTACCCAAACGAAGTTAATTCGAAAAACCTTTTAAATGTTCGCATTCAGTTAAGCATTGACCTTCAAACCTACGTACAAAAATCTACTTTAGTTAATAAAATCGAATGCTTTATATTATATGATACAGCAATTGAAGCTATTACTATTAAAGAAAATAGTGATGAAGGTTTGGTTGACCAAAATCCTTCATTACAATCGAAAAATAATGACGAAAAATTTGATTTTTTCGTTACACCACCTAAATATTCTTTGGAACAAATGGTGTTAAATGAATCCTTAGAAAAAGAAATTAAAGCAGCTTTAATGACTATTTCAAACCAAAAGAAAATTTATGAAGAGTGGGGCTTTGAAGAAATTGATAACATTCCAAAAGCAATTTTAAACTTCTTCGGACCGCCTGGAACAGGTAAAACAATGGCAGCTCACGCTATTGCTTCCTATAATAATTCTTCAATTCTCGCTTTAAATTACTCTGAGATTGAATCAAAATATGTAGGAGACGCACCAAAAAAATTAGTACAAGCATTTGAAGCAGCTTCGAAAGAAAAGGCAGTATTATTTTTCGATGAAGCCGATTCATTTTTAGGTAAGCGAATTGCAGACGTATCGTCAAGTTCAGATCAAGCAATAAACTCTTTAAGAAGTCAATTATTAATTTTACTTGAGAACTTCGAAGGCATCGTGATTTTCGCAACAAACTTAGTGGGAAATTATGACAATGCATTTGAATCTAGAATTTTAAAACATTTAAAATTCGATTTACCTGATAGTAGACTTCGCAAATCAATTATTCGTAAAATGATTCCGGTAAAAGCTCCTATTGAAAATGATAGTTTAACGGATGCACAATTAGATGAACTTGTAGCGATATCGGAAGGCTTAGCAGGTCGTCAAATTAAAAATGCCATTCTAGAAACATTAACTTACGCTGCATTTAATAACGAAGAAGTCATCAGCTTTAAATATTTCAAAGAAGCCTTTGAAAAGCTAAAAAGTAATCTTGAATTTTTAAAAAGCGAAAGCGGACCTACGATTTCATTTGAAGTGAAGGAACAATTAGAAAAACGCATTCAAAAAAATTTAGATGCGGAAAAAGTGAACTCTGCTTAAGTAGTAGGGGGATAACACTTATACCAATAAAACACTATTCAAACAAGTTTATATCAAGAGTAGAAAATATCCTTTCACAAAACTATAAATCCCTCTATTATTTTGTTATCAAAATAATTGAGGGATTTCTTGTTCACTAATATGCCAAACAATTTCTTTAAATACATATTAAAGAATCAGTAGTCTTTTCCTTAACTTCCTTTTGTTTTTTTAGCGGTAATCACTTCCACCGCCCCAAATAGTTCGGCCCCCTGTATGTGCAGTTTGAGCATGAGTTTCTATATCTACTAACTGTAAAAGACCAGGTTCCTCGTTATGGTGCCAAGTATATCTTTCCGGTGTTTGTCCGTTTGCAAGACCTTGAACATCAGCTTGTGAGAAACCTAACTCATTAGCGATATTTGGATTATCTGTAATGGCTTGATATAATGTCTCATTAGCTACTTCAAAATGAACATTATCAGTTTCTAAATACAATTCTTCCGCAATCATGACATTGAAAGTTTCATCAAATATAGGGAAAGTGCCTTCAATAACTTGTCCATTAGGTAAATCAACAACTGTTTTTTCAACGAAATGTACTCCTGTTTCTGGATGTACATACCCGCTTAGATAATCATTTCTAGTTTCAATTTCTTCTGCTTCCACGATTTCTGCTCCATCTACCAAATCTATTATACCTATAGCAAGGCCTGATACAGCTACTACTTTGCCAAGATTCTTTAATCCATTTATTGCTTGCTCTCTATCTCCACTTGTGAATCCTTTATAAGTGTTACCGGCATTACTAACTGTGTATTTTAGAGAAGAACTAATTCCCTTTATCGTTTTACTTGCGGAATCCTGTAAGTCATTTAATCCGTTTTGTTTGTAATATTCATCTTTTTTAATAGCACCATATGTACCTTGAACCGCTCCATCTACAAACTGTCCTATATTGTCTAAAGCAATTTTAGAAGCAGATTGAACATTATCTCCAACGTCCTCTAACCATTCACCAGTCCCTTTCCACTTACTACCTACGGCTTTTCCAGCTACTTTAAAAGTACCACCAATTAACCCTCCCCCAACTGTTCCAATTATTTTCCCGGTTTTACGAAATATGACCATAGATACCTCTCATTCATATAATTCTATTTTCTTAAAAAATTCTCTATATCTTTTCACAGAAAAGCTATTTATTGTTGAACATTAAACCATCTTTGACACTTTTATAGCCTTTATAAATCATTCGGTAAGTTATTGTATTATTTTACAACTGAGTATATTATACTACTTGTACAATGCATTTTATAGTTATATTTTCCTGCGCTAATAAAAGACAACGGGATAATTTTTGTTAAAATAAGGAAAGTTAGTTAAAGGCAGGTTCATTACCATAATGGAGCAAGCAGTGGAATGGGAAATGCAACTGCAACTTTGCTGGCAGAGCGGATAAGGTGCTAGTTGGCGCAAGACGAAAACAACAACTTAATGAATTGGTCACCACTACTACTTCCAATGGTGGTTCAGCAAGTTTTAGGTAACGTATGTGACAAGTCGCAATTAATGCAATGGTGAATAATTACTATAATGTGACTTTTCTCCTTTTCAGAAAACATTTTCTAACCAAGAAAACCCAGCAAATCCTGCTGGGTTTTCCCGTTCAAGCCGCTTTTGATTTCTTTTTGATCCCGCCATAAGTCCACTTTCTCCAGACAAATTCAAGCGGACCTTGATTGAACTTTTTAAGAATGTAGTAGCTGAGTACAACCTGCACGGAGTAGACCACAATGGCGATTCCGACTCCCTGCGTTTTTGATACCTGGCCAAAAAGACCGAAGCCGTAGCCATTAAAAAGGCTTACCGCAATAATGGATTGCATCAAATAATTGGTCAGCGCCATACGGCCGACCGATGCAAAAGGCATGAGCATCTTTTCTACAGAAGTTTTACGTGTCGCAAGAACAACCAAGGCCACATAGAAAAGCATAAGAAGGGGTCCGCCAAGCATATTTAAACCTTCCGCAACAGGGTAAGTTAAGTACAGCGGCCAGTCAAAAAAATTATATTTCACTGCTTCAGAAAGGCCGACAAGCGGTGCCCCGATGCCTAGTCCGAGCCAAAGAATCTTTTTCCATCTCTTGATATTGCCCTCAATGTTCTCAAACATCCCGGTTTTACCGAAATAAAGCCCTATTAAAAACAGCGGCAAAATCGTAGGGATCAGTAAAAAAATCTGGAAGAAAACAAACAGAACCTCGTTAAAAAATCGATACTCAAGTATTTCTCCGAAACTGCCTGCTGCCATCACAGATGCTCCTGCGAGTTCTTCTGCCTTAAGGGATTCAACGGTTTCAAACCCTTCTGCAATCATATATTCCGTACCCCAGCCGCTGCCGATCAGTATAAGGGTAAAAAACAGAGTGCCAACAATAAATAAGGCAACTCCCCAGATTTTTATGACCTTAGGCGAGCGGCGAATAAAGAGGGGCAGCAAAAAACCTGTAATCGCATAGGTGTGAAGAATATCTCCCGACCAGATCAACACAAGGTGAACGAGTCCAAGAAACAGTAAAAATACGAGACGCCGCATAAACAGCTTGGTTGCTGGCAGATCTCGCTGCATCAAGCGGGTGTAGAAAATATAAAAACCGAGTCCGAATAACATCGAAAACATCGGATAAAATTTGCCGTCAACAAACACCGAAGTAAGAATGGTCAGGACACTGTTCAAACCGCCCTCCGGCAGACTTTCCCCTTCTACTAAACTGGTCATATTATTAAAAGCAGGGGTCTTAAACGTAATCATGTTTGCTATTAAAATTCCAAACAGCGCAAATCCTCTGATCATATCCAGTGTGTGGATGCGATCCTTCATTGAAATCGAACTCATTTCACCATTTCCCTTCTTATTTCTTCAGAATAATCTTACACGGAAACCTCCTGTTTGTTGAACGTGATTCTTGAAGTTTGCTTCCTGGTATCTATTGTAAAAGAAAAATAAGGAAAAGTCGTAAAAATTCGCTGAGCTGTACCAAAAAGTGTTCAACCCTGTATAAATGAGGCTGAAATAAACGATTTCCAGCCTCAATGGTACGTTAAAAACCTATTTATCCCTTCATCACTTCCATCTGTGAACGAGAAAAAGGTAAACTTCGAGGAACAGCAGGATTGTTAAAAAGAGAAGGGATATTCGCTTCTCTGTTGAACTTTGAAAAGGAATAGGTAAATTTGGATAATCCGGATAAAAGTTTAGAGGATTTATTTTGGCAATGCTAAAAAATTGACGAAGGGACCTAAATGGCTGAGGAGGGAGGATCATTTCATGGAGGATGCGTCAATTAACAGGAGGATAGACACTGCTTCAAGAATAATTATGGCATTACCGCAAACCATCTACCAGTCTTTCTTAAAATCGGAGAATCTCGTTTCCTGGCTTCCACCAAAAGGAATGTCAGGTCATATTGAAACGTTTGATCCTCGTGAAGGCGGGGGTTATAGAATGACCCTTATTTATGAAATAGAGCATTCAAACTCTGGTAAAACTACGGCAAACACTGATGTAGTCCAAGCGAAATTCTTGGAGTTCGTTCCGGATAAGCGAATTGTACAATCCGTTACCTTCAATTCCGATGACCCTGCGTTCTCAGGGGAGATGATACAAAAATGGCTACTGGAGCCCGAACCAAGTTCAGGAGGCACAACCGTTACAATCGTGTGTGAAAATGTCCCAAAAGGAATTCGGAAGGAAGACCATGACATAGGATTAAGGTCTACGTTAGAGAATCTCGCTTTGTATACTGAGTGATATTTGCAAAATTATAAGTAGCCCTCTGTAAAGGTTCTAAGGCAGGGGATATATATCAATTAACTTCAAGTAAGGGGACGGTTCTTGTGCTTCGGCAGCAGCAGAGCTGTCCCCTTGCTTCCTTGGATTCTCAAGTCCAGCTAGCTTTTCAAAGGCAGTCAACGCTTTTTCTCCTGCTTCTAATCGTTGGCGTAATCTTTCCAAAGTATCCCCTCCCTTTTCACTTGTTGGATTAATGATTCTTTGGCATCATGTAAATCCACCACATCTACCTTGTAAGGAATGGTAGATTCCTCAATTTGCTCGATCAGTTTATTCCACTTAAAAGGAGAGATTGGAAAGTCAGATCCAATCGCGATGTCGATATCGGAACTATGCTTTTCTTCCTGTCTGGCCCAGGAACCAAATAAATAAACAAGCGCTTTTTCCTGACCTAGCTGTTCATTCAAGATTGACTTGAGTTGTTCTAGGATTTGCTCCCGTAATTCTGCAGGACCTCCCATAATATCCCTTCCTCTTTTTTGGCTCATTATAGCATATGTCCTTGGTTTAAAATGTTCGAGCACAGTTGAAAGCGTTGACAATACGTTCTATCTGTTATACTTTATATATAACAGCCATTACAGAAAGAAGGAGTTTCATTTGCTCTTCTCACTTAATTTTGAATCAAAGGATGCCATTTATTCGCAAATTGTAAAGCAAGTCATTATCGGCATCGCTAAAGACGAACTGCGTCCTAACGATCCGCTGCCGTCTGTCCGCTCTTTGGCCTCAGACATTGGGGTCAACTTGCACACAGTGAATAAAGCGTATCAGCAGTTGAAACAGGAAGGGTATATTCAGATTCACCGGCAAAAGGGTGTTGTGATTCATCCTGAGGGAGTACCGAAAGCAGACAGTGAATATAAAGAAACGCTAAAACAGACGCTGCGCCCTTTAATAGCGGAAAGCCTTTGTAAAGACCTATCACATGAGTCGATTGCAGCCTTGTATCAAGAAGTACTGGATGAATTTCAAAGAGAGGAGGAAAAAAAATGACCCTCGATGCCCTCAGTGTTGTTTTTTCCATTGTAATGCTGCCTATCGCGCTTATCTTGACGTGTATTCCCTATTTAACACGGAAGACGGAAAGTTTCGGAGTGTCGATTCCTGAGATGGTTTATGATATGGAGTCCATACAAATGATCAGGAAACGTTATGTACGTTCTATGCTTCTTGTCACTGTTTTTTCAGTAGGGGGATTCTTATGGGCTGGAACGATGCTGACCCCAAATGAAGAAACCTTAAGTATGGGATTTGCCGCCTTTACTTTGCTTACAATCATTATTTCATTTGGGGTCTACTTAAAATTTCATATCAAAATGAAGCGAATAAAAAAAGAAGCCAATTGGACGCATGACAGGACACAGAAGGTCCTCGTGCGCACAGATTTTCGTGAACAGCAGCTTACCTGGTCAAATGCCTGGTATGCCATTCCATTCGTGATCACGCTGCTGACTGCTTTGCTTACTGCGCTGTTTTATGACCGGCTGCCGGATGTCCTGCCGATGAAAGTAAATTTTGCGGGAGAAGTGACCCAGTCGGTTGAGAAAAGCTATCGCACTGTCTTTATCCTTCCAATCATGCAGTCGTATCTCATCCTGCTGTTCATCTTTATCAACACGATTATTGCAAAAGCAAAGCAGCAGTTGAATGCAGAGGATCCAGAAAAATCTTATAAACAGGTTACCTTGTTCCGAAGAAGATGGTCACTCTTTCTCCTCTTTACGTCAACCCTCTTAACGATGATGTTTTCATTTATCCAATGGAGCTATTTCCAGCCGGCAAATCAACATTTGGTTACTATAGTGAGTTTAGTATTCAGCGGGATCATTATGTCAGCCGCGATTGCCCTGTCATTTTCGACAGGACAAGGGGGAAGCCGCATTCAAACGGGTGGAAGCAGACCATCAGCAGATTCCATTAATCGAGATGATGATATTCATTGGAAACTTGGTCAAATTTACTATAATCCAAATGATCAAGCATTATTTTTGGAAAAACGCTTTGGGATCGGCTGGACGGTTAATTTTGCGAGGCCGGCAGCATGGCTGTTCGTAATCGGAATCATTGCAACAGCAGCGGGTATCCCTATACTTCTTATGTTGTAAAGAACAGCTTGCCAGTTAGGATTGTACTCTACAAGATGAGGTGAACACATGCAGAAATCTCGAAAACCATGGCGCTCTTTCATATTCTTTCTATTAGTTGGTGTACTGGCAGTCCTTTCCCTGCTGCCCATGCAGATCGAACTTCTTCCCCAGCAGCTGGAGGAGCTCGGAGTTCCATTAGAACTTCCAGTTGAAACAATGGCACTCCTGACTCTCCTTAACCCTCTGCTGCTTATTATCGCCGGCCTTCTCATTGGTCATTTTTTAGCTGAAAGAACGGGATTCCATTCTTTTATCTATGAAAAAGATCGATATGGCAAGCCGTTGTTCCCTAAAGTAAGAGCTATCTTTAAGATTTCTGCTCTTTTAGGGGTGATGGGCGGCGTCCTCATTATAACGGCAGACACCATACTACAGCCTTTTCTTCCAGAAGCCCTGCACTTATCAAATGCGGAAGCTTCTTTAGGAGTATTTGACCTCGCTACACGACTGTTGTACGGAGGGATTGCTGAAGAACTCATGCTTCGCTGGGGGGTCATGACTTTACTCGTTTTTATCCTTTGGAAAATCTTTCAACGGAAGAAAAATCAACCCTCATCCTTTATTGTATGGACGGGAATGATCTTATCTGCTCTGCTTTTTGGATTAGCTCATTATGGAGCAACGGCCGCAGCTGTAGACATGACAGCTCTTATATTTGTCCGAATGCTCTTTTTAAATGGGTTGGTCGGGATCATCTACGGGTGGCTTTATTGGAAAAAGGGGCTGGAGGCTGGAATGATTGCGCATATGGCTACTCATGTAACTCTTATACTTTTTTCGATTTTGACTTCATTGATATGAATAACTATTTTAAAAGACCAGTCCGCTTATATATAGGAAAAGGACTAATCTAACGATATCGCTTAGTTCCTTTCCTGGATTCCGCAGATAACCACAAAAGAAAAGCCTCTTAAGAGTTTATACACTCTTGAGAGGCTTTTCGATTTAGTAAATGATGTTCTCAAACCCTATCATGAAAGGGGTATGAATCATTGTTGTGTTTTATTTTATTACGACAGCCTTAGAAGCATGAGCAGGGTTCTTCTGCTGCTTTAGAAGCGCGAGGACAGTCCCCGTTCTTTTACTTGCGTTCAAGACTTTTGTCTAATCATTAATGCGCGGGAGCACAATGTGAAAAACGTCATTCATCGTGATGACACCGATGAACTTAGGACCGTCCATAACCACTGCCAACTGTTCACTGGACCGCCGCATGTTTGTAAGAGCTTCATATAAAAGCGTATCCGGCTGCAGAACGAACGAAGGGCGAGCCAGTTCCATTGCCGGCCGTTCCTGTGGCTCAAGCAGTGTATCGCGAACATGCAGGACTTTTGGGGGGCCTTCATCTTTTGCCATAACAAGGATGCGTTTATGACCTGTTCGTTCTGTGGCTTTTTGGACATCACGTGCTGTGGCATCTGAATCCACTGATGTTGGAGATGTTTTTTTCGGAAGCAAGTCAGCGACACGTAAGGTTTCCAAATCGAGCGCGCCTGAAATAGGCTTACGGATGGACGCGTCCAGTGCGCCTACATTAGCTGAGTGTTCCACGAGATGGCGGATGGTTTCAGAATCCTGCCCGCCAACCGCAGCGGAATCGACAGGTTCCACACCCGATGCCTTCACTAGACGGTTCGCTATCGTATTCACCCATAATAGCAGCGGGCGGAACAGCCAGATAAACATGCGGGCAGGCGAGCCAACCAGAATGGCAGAGGCCTCAGGGTGGGCGATCGCCCAGGATTTTGGCGCCATTTCACCAATTACCAGATGCAGAAACGTTACAATCAGCAAGGATAGGAAGAAAGACGTTCCATCGGTTAGCCAGGATGGCAGCCCCGTCTCAGCGAAACCCGCTGAAAACCATGCATCCACCGCTGGTTTCGTCACTGCTCCGAGGGCAAACGTACATACTGTAATTCCTAACTGCGCACCTGCCAGCATGATTGTAAGTTCATTCACTGATTTCAAAGCAGCGCGGGCGCCGCGGCTGTTAACCGCTGCCTCCTCGAGTCGATGGCGCCGGGCACCAAGGAACGCAAATTCCATGATGACGAAGAACGCACTTATGAGAATGATGGTTATTGTCACTGCTATTACAATTAAGGGGTTAGTCATTATCCCCCCTCCTTACCTGTTTCAATTCAGAATCACTATCCGTTTCTGAATCATCTATTGTCAGGTTGACCAAGGTCGGCACCCACCGGTCAACTTCGATGATCCGTGCTGATAAGTAACGGCGAACGGATTCCTCTTGAACAAGATCAGCCGGGTCAGCCGGCAGCTCCACCTTGATTGTTTCATCGACAGCCGGAAGATGCCCGCTCTGTGCAATGAGCATTCCAGCGATTGTTTCATAATCACCCCGCGGCAGATGATAACCGATCTCGCGTTCGGCCTCATCGACGTGAACATCTCCGCTCATCTGCCATGAAGCCTCCCCTTTTGGTTCGACGACCGCTGGCTGGTCACTGTCGTGCTCATCTAAAATTTCACCGACCACTTCTTCAGCCAAGTCTTCCAATGTCAAGACTCCTGTGAAACCCCCATACTCATCTATGACACAAGCAAGATCGTTATTTAATTGCTTCATCTCTTTAAGTGCCTCAGGAAGTGCCATTAAAGTAGGGACGACAAGCGGCTGTCTCATAATCGCAGTGACAGGTTCGTCTTCAGCCAAAGATGAGCCCAACACATCGCCAAGATGTACCACGCCAACTGGTTCCTCATCGGAATTAATCACCGGATAACGGGTATGCTCCTGAGCCATCAAGGACCTCATTTTCCCAATGGTTATGTCCGGACCGACAGACTCTGTGCGGGAACGGGGTGTCATTGCGTGCTCGACGCTGCGCTGCGGAAAGTCCAGGATTCGATCCAGTATAATGGACAGGTCCTTTGGCAAATCACCACTTTCACGGGAATCGGCCACGATGTGCTCAAGATCACGAGCATTGGCACTGCTATCGATGTCATGAACTGGCTCGATTCGTAAAAGCCTTAGGAATTGATTGGCAGCCTGATCGAAAACCTTAATTAACCACCCGAAAACCATAAGGTACATATTCGTTGAATGGGCGAGCTTGCGAGCCAATGGTTCTGGATTGGCAATCGCGAGGTTTTTAGGATATAACTCACCAAAGATCATCTGCACAACTGTCGACACCGCCAAAGCGAGCACAGTGCCAACCGAGATACTAACCGCAGCAGGCACTCCAGCTCCATCAAGCAGCACGCCTAAACTCTTTCCAACAAGAGGCTCGGCAACATACCCAACAAGAAGACCTGTAACCGTGATACCCAGCTGAGATCCAGAAAGCATAAATGATGTCCGCTTCGTGACCGCCAGTGCCCGTTTAGCTGCACGATCACCTTGATCGGCCAGTGCGCTTAACCTGGCACGGTCGACAGACATATAAGCAAATTCTTGGGCTACAAAATAACCATTTGCAGCTATGATAGCGAGAATGACAATAATGCCGAGCAGTAAAGTCAGCGCAGCTGCTAACATAAGCGATCTATACCTTTATTTAATGAAAGTGGCTGGAGACATTGATCTGGAAGTCGGGCAGATGAACTGTTGCTGCACAGGTCTAAGCCACCAGCTTCACTATTTGTTGACGGCATTACTAGCATGTTTTTTTCCTCCATGGTGTAGCTAATTTTTTTCAATCGTACATAAAACTACATATAAAAGCAATGAATCAGGTCGTGTACCAATTTGGTCCGGTGTGCTGCACATGGTCTATCACGAAGAAACCAAGCGTTTTTTATCTTTATCACAACCAGCAGAACACCGTTTTTTTAATAGGTGCTGCGGTGTACGTTTTTTTACAGCAGATGCGATCCTCATCCTGTTTATAAAAGAAAAAACGCGAAACCTCAAAAGGTTTCGCGTTTTTCCAAGGAAGATGATGTGATTACATCATGCAGCACATTTAATACACTAATAAATAAGTAGTAAAAAGCCTAATAAATCAATGTTTTTATTTAATTTGAGGAATGTTTGTGGCTTCTGCTGAAAGGTTCCATGGTGAGCCTTTGATTTCCTTTGAAGTGATGAGGTTAAAGAGGAAGCAATAAATTTAGGACTTCATAATTATTCACAATAACTTAGCTATAATAAGGGAGCTTTTCAAATGGGCGCAAATTAATAATAAGCGATTGTTTCAACTGAACGGGAAGTATATTGATGTTACCAATATTATAATTAACTACAAATCCAACTAAACTCTAACTGGTATATTAAAAAGGACAACTTCTAAATTAAAGAAAACGTCCTTTTGAGGTTTGACTGAACCAGTTATATTTGTCGTCATCTCAATAATTAACCTTCAACGTTTCTCTTCGGAATCATCATCGTAATTAAAGTAAACATTGGGATTGCTTAACAATTCTAGAATTTCAAGCCGTTCTTTCAATTGGTTTTTATCAAATTTCCGATAATTTTCCTCTATCTGGTACATGTGGCTGTACTTACTTAAATCAGATTTGAAAACATTTAAATATTCGTTCACTAACGCTGGTTCAAATTCTAGAGGTTTTATCTCCCTGATTAGATTTAACATACCGGAACTATCATTCGTATTCATTAAATATATCATTAATTCTTTCCAAACAATATCATTATCAAAAAAGGTATACTTCTTACCAAGGAATATTATGCTCGCTTTTGATTCATATGGTAGCTCATAAGTATATATGTTTTGTGCACTGGCTTCCCTCTCTACCAGATCGTATAACACTTCACTAATCTTTCCTACAACTTTACCTATAAATTTTTTTATATTTGATGTATTGGTCATATGAATATCTTGACTCTCAATTTGTAGATGTTTTCTAAGAAAAGTGAGTAGACCTACTCTCTCTTTGTCAAGATCTTGAACACTACCTAAAGTGTATCTATCATACCTCATCGTTTTGTAAAAATTGCTGAGCAATTCAAGAAATTCATTTTGCAGATTACCAAGGGTATCACAACTGTGTTTTCTCCGAATTCTTTTAATAAGATTCAAATGATTATGTGTTTTTAGACTATCTTCAAACTCCCTTTGATCAGTTGTATCATTATGTTCAATCAATATTACAATTATTTTTAATAACCTTTCTAAACCAATAGATGTACTATAAAAAAATTCGAAAATTTCATCCTCCTGCGAGAAATGTTTCAGGGAATCAAAAGCTTTCAGCCCGTTAAAGATGAAAGACCCAGCAAGATTTAATTCTTTTCCTAAACTAAAATTCTTCCAAAAAGTTTTTTCATCCATTTGTAAATTTCCCCCATTTGACATTTTGTATTCCAGGAACTTACTAGTTTTTTTAAAAAAGCTAACTCCATAGATAAAGATTTTAGAACTAAAATCTCAGATAAAGATACGAAACTATTTTTGTATATGAGCGGATACTTATCAATTTTAATAGCGGTTATTTTAAACAGTACTTATTCTTAAATTTTTATGAGGCTTTTTCCTCCTGGATCCCATTCCCTCATAAAAAAATAAGAAGTGTGAAACCTTGAAAGCATACCTGCAAATGGCATGCTTTCAAGGTTTCACAACTTACGATCCATGATGTTCAAATACTCATTCATTGAATTTACTTCCTTCCCCCGCCCGTACAATTTCAAATTGGCACTTCCAAGCGGGTAGAGAAATCAGACTTAGAATGGTGGATTGCTGACCAAAAGCGGAAAAATTGTTCGAGCCGCGCAATTTATACGCAATTGACCAAGCGTATCTGCTGAGCGGGCAGTGGAAATAATAAGTGATTTTTAAAAATGACTTACGGAGTTACCTGTATAATAAGAGCTAAAAAAATTATTTCCCATATATAGTAATCTCCGATAGTTTTTTTCTTTAAAACTATAAAGTATGCACCAAACCTAACCTAATAAAACTATCTTACTTAAACCTAGAGAAAACTAGAGCTACATCAGCACCATTAATTTTTTTACATTGTCCTCCTTCTCTAACATACATTTCATCGCCATACCAACAAGGCTCATCTCCACATTCGATTTCCAACATCAAAATCGTTTTCTCTTTATAATTGATTGGGGTCATCATTGATGAAATATTAGATTTTACCCTATCGGGCAGTAGGGAGTTATTAATTTTTTCAGTAATGTATGCTAAATACTGATCTAAGCTTACACCTTTCAATACTGCTTCTCTTTCAAGACCCACAACCCCATATTCACCAACTCTTATAGCAGTAATTTCATCTAAATCTTCTACTCTTATTGTATGGGCTTCCCGGTCTGTTACTCCAATAAATAGCCATCCTTTTTTCCCTTTTCCTAAGTTCGCCATTGCAGAAATATTGTGAAGAATTTTTTCAAAACTATTTTCATCAAAGGACCTTACTCTCCCATCAAGCGTGTAAAAACCTTGTTTGAAATCATAGTAAGGTGGCTCTACTTTTGATAACCTTAAAAAGTTTTCGAAATCAATTGCTAACAATCCTTGGCTTCTAAGAGCTGTGGATGATTGTTTGAAGTAAGTTTGAATAAGCCCTATGGTTAAATTAATATTGGAGATTCTATTAGAGATAGAAATACTCTTTGCTGACTTTAACCTAGCGGCAAGTCCATTTAAACTTCCTAAAATTTTATCAATATTAAATGGTTCCTTATTTTCAACAATCACTAAATGGTACATTGCCATAAATAGTGTGTAAAAAGGTTCCTTAACAGCATTCCCACTAGCTTTAGGATTCAATATGTTTTTTAAATAGTTTCTCTCTAAAAATTCATAAGATATTAAACTTTGTATTTTATCTAACACTAGCTTAATATCTTTCGCTAAATTTCCCCTACCATAAGTAGCTATGGCTGATTCAATTTCTAATTTCTTTTTATCGTTTTGATAATAATCATCAAAGTTATCCTTACTTGCAGAAAAAGGCTCTTTCAATGCAATAGATAATATTATGTCAGCAATTAGTTGCTCATCCTCGCTATCCCTTACATGAGAGACCCTTAGTATCCCTTGATTACACCAAAAAGTTTCATCAGCTGTTACACCATAACCTAGTGCAATATTTTTAGAATCAATGCTTATTTCAGGCATTTCAGTTAAAGATAATACTTCTTTTGACACATCACCTCGAATTTCAGAGCTAAGTTCTCTAACTAAATCAGAAAAAACAGTAGTCGTACCTGCCTGTCGAACTTCTTGAGGAGATAAATGCTTCCCATTGGAATTAATACGGCCGAATACTTCTATAACTTCTTTTTCTGAACCTTGAAATGTCGATAGAGGTAGTTGATATTCTAAAAATGCAGCACATTTCTTTTGGTCAAGTAATTTAATTCCTTCCCCTCTTTCTATTGAAAATATTCCGTCTTTTGCATGTGTATTAGCTGTCGGGTGTTGAGTAACATCGAAATATGCTCCATTAACAGGAAATTCATTTTCAATAAAGCTAAATAATGCGTTTAATCTTTGCATACCATCTATTATTTCAAATGTAGTTTGTTCGGAGGCATTGACCCCCTTCTCCGCAAGTAAAATTAACGGAATTGGATATTGTTGTAGGACGCTATCAATTAATGCTTCCTTTTCGGCCCTTGTCCAGACAAGTTTCCTTTGATATTTCCTATTTACTAATAAACACTTGTTCCTGTAAAGTTGATATAAATTCATTACACTCATACCACGCGGTGTAATATTCATAAGAATTAACCCCCTTTTATGAAATATTTACAAATCCAAATATTATAATATCTTATTATTCTTAAATCGAATACCTTTTTTTAACACAGATGTTATATCCAATAACAATAGACCCTCTCGAGTCATTGGCATATTTTTTTATTGGCCTGTTGCAATGTTGAATCCAACTCCGATTTCTTCGTTTTAAGAAGCTCAATGATAGCAGATGCTTCAATGCCTGCGTTGTGAGCGACTTAACATATTGGCTTTTCCAGAGCGTGAAGAAGAATAGTG
The DNA here is from genome assembly GCF_009711125.1 of Metabacillus mangrovi. Lineage (GTDB taxonomy): Bacteria > Bacillota > Bacilli > Bacillales > Bacillaceae > Metabacillus_B > Metabacillus_B mangrovi. The sequence goes on from NZ_WMIB01000032.1 coordinate 24,542, forward strand.
TTTCCAGTTTTAGCATTCCCTTCTGCTTTAAAAAAAGCTACTTTATTGTGTATACCTTCACAAGGGTAATATCACCGCCGATAACATATCTTCTTCTACTGTTGTACGCGGGAGTTCAGGGCGTCTTCGATGCGGAGTTTGCACTCTTACAGTTCTGTTTCAGAAGCTGCACCTATCTATTTCCAGTTCAGTAAAACGATTAACCTTTATCGAATCACCCTTAGTTTAGACTCCTTGAAATTTGTACTACCCGCTAATTAAAGCGTATAGTTCTACAGATTCGTTAACCGGATCAACGAGCCTTTACTCTTTTAATCCCGCTTTTTCATAAAGCTGAAATTTCTTCCATCGATCCAGCTTTACAGAAGCTGGTAAGAGAATTCCAATAATTATATCAGGTGCTTCATTGCACCCCTTGTCATCGAGCTTTTTCCGATCACAAACAATGGATAAATCAGGCTGGCCAACGTTCATTATCTCATCGTCCTGTTTGTTTTCTACCGTAAAAGCGCACATCGAATGGCGCGAAAAACACTTCACATTCTTTATCCCGCAGGAAAATAGAAAAAGCGGTTGAGAGCTCACGGAGAACCTGCTGATGCCTGCGTGAAGGAGCAGGAGACATATTGAAAATTTCCCCATCAATTAGCTGGAACCTTTCTCCTTCATCCCATGTTAAGTAATCGGCATACGAATATTTCTTACTTTCATCAGGAATAGACATACCATCATCCCTTTCCACTTACATTACCAATATTTTAGTATAATCTCTTTTCATAATAAGTTTGACCAAGGGCTTATTTCCTATGTCCATCTGTTGAAATTTACTTATCTTACAAAAAAATATGCATTATTCCTATTCGTAAAAAAAAACGCGAAACCTCAAAAGGTTTCGCGTTTTTCCAAGCAGATGATGTGATTACATCATGCCGCCCATTCCACCCATTCCGCCCATGCCGCCCATGTCAGGCATGCCGGCGCCGCCGCCTTCTTCTGGCTTGTCGGCTACTACTGCTTCAGTAGTCAGGAACATCGCTGCGACAGATGCAGCGTTTTGAAGTGCGGAACGTGTTACTTTTGTTGGGTCAACGATTCCTGCTTCGACCATGTTTACCCATTGGCCTGTTGCAGCGTTGAATCCAACTCCGATTTCTTCGTTTTTCAGGCGCTCAACGATAACAGATCCTTCAAGGCCTGCGTTGTGAGCAATTTGGCGTACTGGCTCTTCAAGAGCGCGAAGCACGATGTTGATTCCTGTTGCTGCATCGCCTTCTGCTTCCAGAGCAGCTACTTTGTTGTATACGTTCACGAGGGCAGTACCACCGCCGGATACGATTCCTTCTTCTACTGCTGCGCGCGTAGAGTTCAGGGCGTCTTCGATGCGGAGTTTGCGCTCTTTCAGTTCAGTTTCAGTAGCGGCACCAACTTTGATAACGGCTACGCCGCCAGCAAGTTTAGCAAGACGCTCTTGAAGTTTTTCTTTATCGAACTCAGAAGTGGTTTCTTCTAATTGAGCACGGATTTGGTTTACGCGGCCTGCGATTTTGTCTGTTTCGCCTGCTCCTTCAACCACAGTTGTGTTTTCTTTCGTAACGACAACTTTGGATGCGCGTCCAAGCTGAGTGATGTTCGCAGATTTAAGGTCAAGACCTAGATCTTCTGTGATCACTTCTCCGCCAGTCAGGATGGCAAGATCTTCAAGCATCGCTTTACGGCGGTCACCGAAGCCAGGAGCTTTAACAGCTACTGCATTGAATGTTCCGCGAAGCTTGTTCACAACAAGCGTTGCAAGAGCTTCCCCTTCAACATCCTCTGCTACAAGCAATAGAGACTTGCCTTGCTGTACAACCTGCTCAAGTACAGGAAGGATTTCCTGAATGTTTGTAATCTTTTTATCTGTGATCAGGATGTAAGGATTCTCAAGAACCGCTTCCATCTTGTCTGAGTCCGTTACCATGTAAGGTGAAGCGTAGCCGCGGTCGAATTGCATACCTTCTACGACTTCAAGCTCAGTCGTGAACCCTTTGGATTCTTCGATTGTGATAACACCGTCGTTTCCAACGCGCTCCATTGCTTCTGCGATCAATTGTCCAACTTCGTCGTCAGCAGAAGAGATCGCCGCTACTTGAGCGATGGAATCTTTGCCTTCGATTGGCTTGGAGATTGCTTGAAGCTCCTGGATTGCAGCTGTTACAGCTTTTTCGATTCCTTTGCGTACGCCCATAGGATTCGCACCAGCTGTTACGTTTTTCAAACCTTCACGGATCATCGCCTGAGCAAGAACCGTTGCAGTTGTTGTACCGTCACCGGCAACGTCGTTTGTTTTGCTTGCTACTTCAGCAACAAGCTTCGCACCCATGTTTTCGAAAGCATCTTCAAGCTCGATTTCTTTCGCGATTGTCACACCATCATTCGTGATAAGCGGAGAACCGAATTTCTTTTCAAGAACAACGTTGCGTCCTTTTGGTCCCAATGTTACTTTAACGGCATTCGCAAGCGCGTCCACACCGCGAAGCATGGAACGGCGTGCTTCTTCGCTGAATTTAATTTCTTTAGCCATGAAAAATACCTCCTTGATATGGTAGATGATTTATTTTCCGAAAGGGATTAGCCTACGATTGCTAAGATATCGCTCTCGCGAAGGATCAGGTATTCATTGCCTTCGTATTTAACTTCAGTTCCGGCGTATTTAGAGAAGATGATGCGGTCGCCTTCTGCAACTTCAAGCGCTACTTTTTCGCCATTATCAAGAACGCGTCCTGTACCAGCCGCTACAACTTTGCCTTCCTGCGGCTTTTCTTTCGCAGAATCAGGCAGCACGATGCCGCTTGCTGTTTTTTCCTCAGACTCAACCAATTCAATAATTACACGATCACCTAGTGGCTTTAACAAGTGAAACACCCTCCTCATATTGATATGTAAATGGATTTATTAGCACTCGTTAATCATGAGTGCTAACACACAAGTCTATATTATATAAACTTTTTCCGAATTTCAAGTGATAACTACAGAATTTTTCTTCGACGAAATTCAACATTTGTAAACACTTGCAATGCGTGGTTTTCCTGCAGATATGATACAATGACGGGAGGTACCCGAATGTATCATTTCCTGTCCCCCTGAATACGATAAGGGGAGTGCAGCGGCATAAAGGAGCATTGCGTGTGAAGAAACATTATTGGTTTATCCTGCTTACATATGTGCTGGTGCTGTTCTCGGCGCCTGCTGGAATTCCGCTGCTTAAATGGCTCGGGGTGGACCCGGGGCAGATCTTCGGCATCTGGAATATTATCGCCTTTTCGATTGGGCTTATCATCATCCTCTTCCTTCTGCGGAAAGACCGCGGAGAGAACGATCTAAGAGGAGAACCCGCTTCCCCTGCTTCATCAGCCGGCTGGGCGTTCGGCGGAATTTTTCTCGCCTTTTTTGCGCAGATTATAGCGGCAAACATCGAAACCCAGCTGCTCGGCATACCGGCCGGTTCTGAAAATACACAGCAGATCATGGAGATCGTCAAATCCACTCCGCTGATGATTTTTGTCGTTTCCATCGCCGGTCCGATTTTAGAGGAAATTGTTTTCCGGAAGATTCTTTTCGGTACGATCTATAAGAAAACCAACTTTATTCTGGCCGCTGTCATCAGCTCTGTCATCTTTGCTGTCGTACACGGAGATCCGGCACACATCCTGCTTTACAGTGCAATGGGCTTCACGTTCGCCTTCCTGTATGTCAAAACAAAGCGAATCATTGTCACGATCATCGCCCATCTTTCAATGAACACGTTCGTGGTCATCATCCAGTACGTGTTTGCAGATGATATACAGAAAATGCTGGAGGAAGCGGAAAAATTGCAAAGCATCATTGGAGGAATCTCTTTATGAAAGCTCGTCCCGGCACCCTTGCCGTCTTTTATCTAGCTATGGGAGCGCTCTTTACATCCCTTGCCATCAACAGCAGCTCAGACGGGATGTGGAACTTCCTCACCGTCGTCATGATGGTGATCGCGACGTTTGATTTCGCTGTGGCGATCCGGATGTTCCGGTTCAGCCTCAAGCAAAGAAGCGCTCAGAAAAAATAACCTGTCATCGGCAGGTTATTTTTATTTGGCCACCACGTCCTTCGCCTCTTCCTCCATTTGAATCTGCTGTGATTTCCGGTACGCTCTCCGGGAGACAAGAATGCTGATTTCGTAAAGGATGATAAGGGGCAGAAGAACAATGACCTGCGAAATGATATCAGGCGGTGTGATCAGACCGGCTGTGACAAGCAAGGCAAAATAGGCGTACTTCCTGACCTTCCCTAAAAATGAAGGGGTCACGATTCCGAGCCTTGTCAGGAACATGATCACGACCGGAAGCTGAAACAGCAGCCCGAACGGAAGGGTGATCTCAATCAGAAACTGAAAATATTCATTGATGCCGATCACCTGGCTGATGTTCAGGTCCGACGATAGATCGGTCATAAACCGAATGACGTACGGGAACAGGACAAAATATGAAAAAGCGACGCCTGCGAGAAACAGCAGCACACTGATTGGAATGTAGCTTAAGGTTGCATTGCGCTCCTTTTCATACAGCCCCGGGCTGATAAACGACCAGAGCTGGAAGAGGATCAGCGGGGAGATGAGGACAAACGCAATAATGAACGCAAATTTCATGTACAGAAACAAAGGGTCTGAAATTCTGAATGCGTTCAGGGTCAAGTCCTTCGCCTCTTCAGTTTGCTGGAGAAAGAGGATCAGCGGTTTCGCCAGAAAAAAGCCGGCTGCAAGGGCGAATACGAAAAAGACTGCCGTCACAAGGATCCGCTTCCTCAGCTCCTCAATATGTTCATACACCGACATTTCCTGCTCATTCATGGGACCATCCATCCTTTTACACAGATGTCTCGCTCGGATAATGCTTTAAGAAGTAAACAAGTGACTGAAGTTCGACAGCCAGATCAATATGATGGATCCGGATGGAGTCCGGTACGTTCAGCCTCGCAGGGGTAAAATTCAGGATCCCCTTCACTCCGATTTCGATCAGACGGTCGGTGATGGCCTGGGCGGCCGGTGCCGGCACAGTCAGGATAGCGACAGGCGCTCCATCCGGAAGCTGCTCCTCGAGCTCATCCAGATGATAGATCGGCACTTCCCCGATTTTCGTTCCAACCTTTTCCTCAGCTACATCAAATGCTGCAAAGATCTCCGTGTTATTATTTTTCGAGAAATTATAGTGCAAAAATGCGGTGCCAAGATTTCCTACACCGATTAGTACAACCTTGGTCAATTCATCCTGATCGAGCGTTTTCCGGAAAAAGGACAGCAGGTAGTTCACATTGTAGCCGTAGCCTTTTTTTCCAAGGGCCCCGAAGTAGGAAAAATCCCTGCGGATCGTAGCTGAATCCACTTTCACAGCATCACTCAGTTCAGCAGAAGACACCCGCTGCTTTCCTGAAGAATGAAGGTTTTTTAAGAATCGATAATATAAAGGCAGCCGTTTTGCGGTTGCTTGCGGTATTTTGGATTGATCAATATTCATTTTGGTTCCCTCACATTCCTTGATGCAAATCGGTCTGTTTTTATCTAGTTAGCGCTTCCATTTTTCTCTCCTGCATGTGGAGAAAAATGGGGATTACGCTATATAACCAAACTATACACTATTTCGGCTGGATTGTCTGTCCGCATATACTTTGCCGGAGCACGCCTCCCGGTTGCCGGCGTGTCCTACTTAAGCTACACTGAAACTAGTATACATGAGGTGAAAACAATGATTCTACTACAAGTTCAGCAGCTCACGAAATCTTTTGGAGCTGAACCGATATTATCCAATATAAAGCTTGAGGTTCAATCGAGGGACCGCATTGCACTAGTTGGCCGTAACGGAGCCGGCAAATCCACACTCCTTAAAATCATTTCCGGCCAAATGTCGCATGATTCCGGGGAAATCATCAAGCCAAAAGACCTTACAATCGGGTATCTCGCTCAAAATACCGGCCTCGAATCAGAGCGGTCCATTTGGGATGAAATGCTGACGGTCTTTGAGGAATTCCAGCGGATGGAGAAAAAAATGCGCGGGATGGAAACGGATATGGCGGAAGTCGATCCCAGCAGCCCTCAATTCTCACAGATTATGAAAGAGTATGACCTGCTTCAGACCGCATTCAAGGAGCAGGGCGGCTACCAATATGAAGCCGATATCCGTTCGATCCTTCACGGACTCGGGTTCGGAGATTTTGATCAAGCTACGTCCATCGCTTCATTAAGCGGGGGCCAGAAGACGAGGCTCGCATTGGGCAAGCTTCTCCTGACGACGCCCCAGCTGCTGATTCTCGATGAGCCGACAAACCATCTGGACATCGCGACGCTCTCCTGGCTCGAGCAGTATCTGCAGGGCTATAAAGGTGCTGTCCTGATCGTCTCGCATGACCGTTACTTCCTTGATAAGGTTGTGAATCAGGTTTATGAGATTTCACGGCTGCATTCTTCTAAATTTATCGGAAATTACAGCAGCTACCTGCAGCAAAAGGCCGAGAACTACGAACGCGATATGAAAGCGTACGAAAAGCAGCAGGATGAAGCAGCAAAACTGCGCGATTTCGTCCAGCGCAACCTTGCCCGTGCTTCGACGACAAAGCGCGCCCAGAGCCGCCGGAAGCAGCTCGAGAAGATGGACATGCTGGACAGGCCGCTCGGAGATGAAAAATCCGCTGTGTTCCGTTTTGACATCGAAAAGCAAAGCGGCAACGATGTACTGAAGGTGGACAGCCTCTCCGTTTCCTATGACGGGAAGAAGCCTACGATCTCTAATGTAAGCTTCTCAGCAGAGCGCGGCGACAGCATCGCGCTTGTCGGTCCAAACGGGATTGGAAAATCCACACTCCTTAAGACGATCGTCGGCAAACTGAAAGCCATCGAGGGAGACATCCGCTACGGCTCTTCTGTGAAAATCAGCTATTACGACCAGGAGCAGGCTGAGCTGACTTCCAATAAACGGGTCTTGAATGAGCTGTGGGATGAATACCCGCTGAAGCCGGAAAAAGAGATCCGGACGGTGCTCGGAAACTTCCTTTTCTCCGGAGATGACGTGCTCAAACCGGTATCCGCTTTAAGCGGCGGCGAAAAAGCACGGCTTGCACTCGCTAAGCTGATGCTTGAGAAAGGGAATCTCCTGATTCTGGACGAGCCGACGAACCACCTGGACCTCGACAGCAAAGAAGTCCTGGAAAATGCTCTCGTGGACTATCCCGGCACCATCCTGTTCGTCTCCCATGACCGGTACTTTATCAACCGCATCGCCACGAAGGTGTGCGAGCTGTCTAAGGAAGGCGTCGACCTGTATTTAGGTGATTATGATTACCACCTGCAGAAAAAACAGGAGCAGGAAGAACTCGCAGAACTTGAAAAACAGGAGAAAACGGCTGCCTCCCCTGTGCAGACCGAAAAGGAAACAAAGTTATCCTATCAGCAGGAAAAAGAACTGAAAAAGCTTGAGCGCCAGCGCCAGCGGCGGATCGAAGAGATCGAGAACGAGATTTTTCAGATTGAAGAGAAAATCGAAGAAAATGAAGGACTTCTGGCAGACCCGGACATTTACCAAGATCACGAAAAGCTTCAGTCCATCAGTTTGGAGAACGAGGGATACCGTGCCTCCGTTGCTGAGCTGATGGATGAATGGGAAGAATTGCAGGTTTAGAAGGCAGCTGTTTTCAGCTGCTTTTTTTATTTGAGTGTTTTTATTTTATCCACAGGGATTATTGTGGATTATCAAGCATTAAAACATTTTATCCACAATATCCACAGATATCGATCTGTTTATCCACATTATCAACACCCGATAAACCTTTTGTTCATCACGTTTTTTCCGCATGCGGGATAATGTTGATAACACTGTGGATAACGTTGTGCATAAAAAAATCCCGGACTCTGTTTATCCAGGTCCGGGATTCCTTAATTCGATTCCAGTTCAAGGCCGGGGTTGCCGTTCATGTCCATCCGGCCCCGTACGCCTTTATTAAACAATACATGTCCGGCAGCCCCAATCATGGCTGCATTATCCGTGCAAAGGGAAAGCGGAGGAATAATCAGCTCTACTTCAGGGATTTCTTTGAAGCGTTCTGTCAAAGCACTGCGCAGCCCTTTATTTGCTGCGACCCCGCCTGCGAGAAGTACCTGCTCTACCTTGTATTCCTTAGCGGCCCGGAACGTTTTCTCTGTCAAAACCTCTACAACACTTGCCTGAAAGCTTGCGGCCAGATCTCTTGCTTCGATGACCTGTCCTTTCTGTTTGGCGTTGTGCAGCGTGTTGATAACAGCAGATTTCAGACCGCTGAAGCTGAAATGATACGAGCCTTCTTCAAGCCATGCACGCGGCAGATCCAGATTGGCTTCTCCTTCATGGGCAAGCCGGTCGATATGCGGTCCTCCCGGATAAGGCAGGCTAAGGGTGCGGGCTACTTTATCATAAGCCTCACCTGCTGCATCATCGAGGGTTTCTCCTATCACTTCGAACGAGCCATGCTCCTTCATGTAGACCAATTCTGTGTGTCCGCCGGAAACGACCAAGGACAGCAGCGGAAATTTCATTTCAGCGAAGAGCTGGTTTGCATAGATATGTCCCGCAATATGATGAACCCCGACAAGCGGAATTCCATGTGCGAAGGCGAGTGCTTTTGCTGCATTCACCCCAATGAGGAGCGCACCGACAAGCCCAGGTCCTTCCGTCACAGCGATGGCACTCAGATCCTTAAAGGTCAGCTTTGCTTCCATCATCGCTTCTTCCAAAACGGCCGTGATTTGCTCCACATGGTGACGGGAAGCAATCTCTGGCACTACTCCGCCGAAACGCTTATGGGAGTCGATTTGCGAAGCCACGATATTGGAAACAATCTCTTTGCCGTTTTTTATCACAGCAGCTGCGGTTTCATCACAGCTGGTCTCAATCGCCAGTATATACTCGTCTTTATATGCCATTTAACATCACCCACATTACTAAAGCATCTTCCAGATTATCTGTGTAATATTGTTTCCTGATCCCGCCCGGCTGAAAACCGAGCTTCCTGTAGAGAGACTGTGCAGGATGATTGGACACTCTCACCTCGAGCGACAGCTGCCTCGCTCCGCGTCTTTTCGCCTCTTTCATCGCCTGCCTCAGCAGAATTTCCCCGAATCCGTTTCCCCTGTACTCCGGAAGGATCGCAATGTTTGTGACCTGTGCTTCATCGACAATAAGCCAGATGCCGCAATAGCCGATCACCTCACCGTTGAGTTCAGCAACTAAATAAGTGGCAAAAAGATTATGAGCCACTTCATTATAAAAAGACTCTTTATTCCAAGGCGATGCAAAGGAGTGCGTTTCAATAAGATAGACTGTATCAATGTCTTCGACTCTCATCGCCCGGATCTTCAGTTCACTTCTCCCCACGTTCCCCACCAACTTATTTTTGCTCTTCAAGCCATTTTGACTCTGCCTCAGCCAGCCTCGTATAGTTTGGCACGGCAGTGTGCACAGGCGCTGCGGCTTTATGAAGGCCGATCCCTGCAAGCTCTGAAGGCCTTGGACTGTTTTGAACAGATGAAGCTCTTACAGCCAGACTGCCTAACGTCCGTTCGATTTCTTCCCAATGCAGATGAACATCTTGACCAAGGAACAGCACCTTTTGATTCCGTGCTTTTACCTTTTCCAGCCAATCGGCAAGAGCAATGTTCTGATCCTCTTCCAGCCGTTCCATCAACCCGTTTTCGGCTAAAAAGAGTCCTGTGTATACTCTTCCCCGGCGCGCATCAAAAAGCGGGCAGATAGCCCCTTCAAATAGCCGTCCATTTGCCGCAAGGGCTTCAAGACTCGATACAGTGATGATTGGAATCGATAAGGACCAGGCAAGGGTCTTGGCAATCGTCATGCCGATCCGAACGCCCGTATAAGAGCCCGGTCCCGCCGCAGCTACAATTCCATCTAACTCACCCGGTGTAACCGAGCATTCCTTCAGAAGCTGTTCGATTGCAGGCATCGCCCGGATGGAATGGTTCTTTTTTAAATTCGTGATGATCTCGCCGGTCACTGTACCATTCGTCAGCAATGCGATGCCCAGCGTATCGTTGGATGTATCAATGGCTAACACATTATTCATCGGAAAAAAGCTCCTTGCATAGTGCCTCGTATTTTTCTCCATGCGGCTGGAATTGGAGCGTTCGCTCTTCGTCCCCTTTACGATAGAGGGCAATTTCAAGCCGCTCAGCGGGAAGCTGCTCCTGAATAAGATGAGCCCATTCAACAACGGCTACCCCATCCCCTTCAAAATATTCTTCAAAGCCAAGCGCTTCCCCTTCTTCATCCAGACGGTACACATCCATATGATAAAGCGGCAGGCGGCCGCCATGATACTCTTTCATAATGGTAAAAGTGGGACTGTTAACGATTCTTTCAATCCCCAGTCCTTTTGCCAGGCCTTTTGTGAAGGTGGTTTTGCCCGCTCCAAGATCTCCTTCGAGCGTCAGCACGGCCCCTTCGTGCAAAAGCCGGGCAAGCCTCCCGGACAGCTGTTTCGTATCCTCTGCCGAGGAAGAAATGACTTCATATGCTTTCATGTGACATCACCCGTAATCTCTGTAATTCGTACTTGTATCATTATAAACAGTTTAGCGCACTCCATTCGTGAATCCAAGCAGAGAAACCGAATAGAAGGAAAAACTGTACGGCAAGACTATTTGAACATACAAAAAAAACGAAACATCTCGTTTCGTTGTCTGATCCATATAAATGGCGGTCCGGACGGGACTCGAACCCGCGACCTCCTGCGTGACAGGCAGGCATTCTAACCAACTGAACTACCGG
>NZ_WMIB01000033.1 GCF_009711125.1 Metabacillus mangrovi
TGTGCACTGACCCCACTTGCTTTAAAGCACTGGGGGACAGAGACCTGAAGCTGTGAGCCCGTATGCAGCAAGCACTTCGAGAAGAGGTGCCGGAGCTTTAGTGTGGTAGAGAATGTGGGGACGGAGGCGGTGCCTGTCCCCACATCCTTTAAAGCAGCGGGGGACAGAGGACCGCCTGCACAAACCCTTGCGCCGCAAGGGTTTAGAGAGAGCGGTGCCAGAGCTTTAGTGCTTTAGCAGAGGAGGGGTCAGAGACCGGGCGTCTCCGCTCAGCTGAAAATTAAAATTCATTTTTACCGTAGGTGTGCACTGACCCCACTTGCTTTAAAGCACTGGGGGACAGAGACCTGAAGCTGTGAGCCCGTATGCAGCAAGCACTTCGAGAAGAGGTGCCGGAGCTTTAGTGTGGCAGAGAATGTGGGGACGGAGGCGGTGCCTGTCCCCACATCCTTTAATGCAGCGGGGGACAGAGGACCGCCTGCACAAACCCTTGCGCTGCAAGAGTTTAGAGAGAGAGGTGCCAGAGCTTTAGTGCTTTAGCAGAGGAGGGGTCAGAGACCGGGCGGCCAGCCCAGCCCTCAGCATAAAATTATTAAAATCCATCTCCACCGCACACACCACAAAAAAACCCCGCCATCCAGGCGGGGTCCAATTCCTTCATTATAAATTGCTAATTTCGATCTCCACTCCAAAATGATCCGACACAACAGGTTTATTGTTCCCGTTAAAGATCACTTTGGAGGTTTTTACTTGCAGAGGCTGATTAGTCAAAATTAAATCGATCCTCAATGGGTCATTATTTTCTTCCCAGCCGGCTATTTTGCCAGGAACGGTGATGCCGCTGTCTTTTTCTTCAGCGATCTCGTACGTGTCGAGCAGGCCCTGGCTGGTCAGGTAATCATAGCCTTCGCCGCGGATATGGGCGTTGTTGTTGAAGTCGCCCATTAGGAAGAAGCGGTTTTCTTTGTGAATTTGGCGGAGCAGGGAGACGGCCTGTTCTTTGAACGGCTCTTCTGCATCCTCCCACCAGCCCAGGTGGCAGGAGTAGAAGGATACGGGTTCGCTGCCGATTTCCACTGTTGCTCCAACGATCCTTCTTGTTTTCCAGTAAGCGGGATCCGTGGAATTGGTAATAAGAAATGAATGGGTTTCTTTAATTGGATATTTTGAGAGGATAGCAGATCCTTCCTCATACACTTCGTATCCGATGTGAGATTGACCCCAGTGAAGGACATAGCCTTCTTTGCCGAGCTTTTTTATTTCTTCAAGAAGAACAACTGCATAGTTGTCCTTCTTGATCAGACCGTATTCCGTTTCTTCCTTTATAGACTGATTAACCTCTTGCAGGGCAATAACATCGTAGTCTTTTTCCGCAATCGTTTGGGCAAGGACCCTGATTTTATCCATTTGGTTTTCTTCAATCCAGGCGTGGCAGTTTAAGGTCAGCAGTTTCATATTACGCTCCAAGAAGGTCTTGAATATCAGATTTGATGACATCTGCCTTTGGTCCGTAGATCGCTTGTACACCTTTGTCTTTAACGATCAGGCCAAGTGCGCCCTGTTCTTTCCATTTCGGTTCGGCGGCTACGAGTGAAGAGTCTTTTACTGTTACACGTAGGCGTGTCATGCAGGCATCAACGTCTGCGATGTTTTCTCTTCCGCCAAGCAGTTCGATAATGACAGGTGCAAGAGAGCCTTCCTTAACAGATCCGCCGGTTTTATCTGATTCCGTTTCTTCGATATAGTTTCCGTTGCGTCCCGGTGTCGGGAAGTTAAAGCGTTTGATTAGGAAGTTTGCTACTCCGAAATTCAATCCGAAGAATACGGCACAGGCGATCAGGAAGTTTACAAAATCCATCCACAATCCTGCTTTGAATATCATCGGCGTACGGGTGATCAGTTCGATAAAGCCAAAGGAGTGGACGCGCAGATTGATGATATCCGCAAGGGCGAATGCAAGTCCGGTCGTGATCGCGTACACTACATACAGAAGCGGTGCGGCAAACATGAACATGAACTCAATCGGCTCTGTTACGCCAGTCAGGAATACGGCAAGTCCTGCAGAAAGGAACATGGATTTATATTTTGTACGTTTATCTTTATCAACATTGCGGTACATCGCATAAGCGATACCGATTAGAGAAGCGGTGGAGAGAATCATTTGTCCTACTTTGAAACGTGCCGGATGGACATCGTTAAGCAGAGCTTCATAGCCTGCTTGGTTGCCGGCAGAAAGATAGTTATTCAAATCGGCGATCCATGCAAGCCAGAGCGGGTCCTGTCCGGATACAACAGTGCCGGCGCTTGAGCCTGTCAGGACCGTGTATGTGCCGCCAAGTGCTGTATAGTTCATCGGCACAGTCAGCATGTGGTGCAATCCGAAAGGCAGAAGGAGACGCTCCAGGGTACCGAAGATAAATGGAGCAATGATTGGTGCTGTATCTTTAGAAGAAGCAATCCATTTTCCGAAATCGTTCAGCATACCTTGGATGAACGGCCATACAAGAGAAAGGACAATCGCTGTAACAACAGATCCGCCGATAACAGCAAAAGGAACAAACCGTTTTCCGTTAAAGAAAGCAAGTGCATCAGGCAATTTGCTGTAGTTATAGTATTTGTTGAACAGGTTCGCACCGAGGAAACCGGAAATGATTCCGACGAATACTCCCATGTTTAGTGCAGGGGCACCCAGGATGGATGTGAAATAATCCTTAACAAGCAGTTCCTGTCCGAACAGAGAGGACACTGTTGCGGCCGGGTCGTCAAACATGGCACCGCTTACTCCGAAGATTGCTCCGGTAATGCGGTTGATTAAAACGAAAGCGATTAGTGCTGCAAAGGCTCCGCCAGCGCGCTCCTTTGCCCATGAACCGCCGATTGCGACAGCGAACAGAATATGAAGGTTCGTGATGATCGCCCATCCAATATCCTCCATCACCCGCGCGATTGTCATGACCAGGCCGATGTCTCCGCCCATCATGGCAACCAGTTTGCCGAGGGAAATCATGATTCCGGCAGCAGGCATAACAGCTACAACAACCATGAGTGCTTTTCCGAACTTTTGCCAGAAATCAAATGTGAATAAATTCTTCATGTCGTGCTCCTCCTCATTGTATGGGCTTACATTGAATTGAAAAAATAAAAGGTTAAGTGAAACCGAATACATTTTACTGATAAAATGATTATTGCTTGTGCAACTATAAGTGCAACCGTTTGCATTATGATTATATTCAATCTTTGGGAACAATGCAATAGTTTCTAAAAAAATATTTTTTGAGGTAAAAGTCCTCTGTATTACACTTGTAGTATGGATAGAAGACGAGGTTTTACTAAAAGTGAAAACCTGTGAAACGGACATTTAATTGGGATATCGTATAGGAAATGCGGGAGTGTGCAGCCAAATCTGCACACAAGTCAAAAGACTTATTCTGAATCTTTCAGGGGACACATGGACTAGTGCGCCGGTTATCCAGTATGGGGCGTCAGCTATCTCCTTGAAAACAAAAAAACCGGCTTTCGCCGGCTTATAATTAATCCTGTTTTTTGAATCGATCCTCTGAGCTGGAATTATCTTTCGTCTTATCTTTCTTCTTTTCATCCTGCATGTCCTTCTTTAGATCATCAAGCGGAATGGAATCGACGTTTTGTTCACTTTCGAATTTATCATGCAAGCTTTCCTTATCTGTCGGTACTTGTTCGGGATGATCTTTCTGGTGCTTCGTACTTTCTTTCGACATAACTCCCACCTCCCTGATATAATCAATCTATTCCACTTTTTTCGGAAGCTAAACTCTTTAGCGCTCTGTTTTGAAAGCGTTTATACAATTTTTACTTTTCTGATAGGAGTCCGCAGCAGCCAAAAAAGGAGAAAGTTTCACATGAGCCAATAATTATCCAATTGTGTGAACATATTGCGAAAAAATATTGAACAACATGTGACTTTTATATGAAAACTGGATGACATTAAAATTTGGAAAACCTTTTTTGTTTGCGGTCTGTTACTATAAGGGTAAAAGTTTAAGTGGATAGTTGTGCTTTTGGACTTTTTTTGTCATTTTTTGTATAGAAGGATTGGGAAGGATGGTGAACCTTTTGGGTAAATTTTTGAAACCTATGATTCTATTTGGGGCATTAATGTCAGTATTCATGCTTGGCGGATGCAGCCAGTTGGCTGTACTGGATCCGAAAGGACCGGTTGCTGCACAGCAAAGAGATCTGATCATGCTCTCTATTGTATTTATGCTGTTCATTATTGCCGTTGTATTTGTTCTGTTCATTCTTATCATTGTTAAATACCGCGAGCGTCCGGAAAACATGAAATATGAGCCGCCTCAAATGGACGGAAGCAAATTTCTTGAGATTGTCTGGACGGTTATCCCGGTTATTATTGTAATCGCTTTGTCAATTCCGACAGTTCAGGCGATTTACGCCCTTGAAGAGATTCCGGAGAGTGAGCACGCTGATAAGAAGCCGCTTGTTATTCATGCTACATCAGTAGACTGGAAGTGGATCTTCAGTTATCCGGAAGAAAACATTGAAACGGTCAATCAGCTTTTCATTCCTGAAGACCGGCCGATTGAATTCCGTCTGACTTCTGCGGACACGATGGCTTCATTCTGGATCCCGCAGCTGGGCGGCCAGAAGTACGCGATGTCCGAAATGGAAATGAAGCTGTATCTTCAGGCAGATGAGCCTGGAGTATACGAGGGAAGAAACGCCAACTTTACCGGCGAAGGATTTACGAAACAGCGCTTTAAAGTATATGCACAAAAAGAAGGCGAATTTGCTGACTGGGTGAAAGAGAGCAAGGCTGCTCCTAAGCTTACTGAAGAACAGTATGAGAAGCTGATGTTCCCTGGACATACGGAACCTATGAAATTCTCATCGACGCATCTTGGCTTTGTGGATCACGCGAAAGACCCGGAATATGCTCTTCGTGTACGCGAGAAATATGGAATAGAATACAATTCTCATTCTTCTAAATCAGAAGAAAAAGAGAAAAACGACACTGGAGATGAAATCGGCAATTGATTCCAGTTTCAGGGAGGAGGAAAATGAATGTTTGAGTTTATTAAGAACAATCTGATACTTGATGATCCGCTTATACTCGGAGCTCAAGTATCCATTGGTCTAACGACCATTGGCATAATTTTTGTTCTTACCTACTTCAAAAAATGGAAGTGGCTTTGGACAAACTGGCTTACTACAGTTGATCACAAGAAACTCGGAATTATGTATATTATTGCTGCGATCCTGATGCTTTTCCGCGGAGGCGTCGATGCGATGCTCATGCGGGTACAGCTAACGGTAAACAGTGCAGAATTCTTGAATTCACAGCATTATAACGAGATCTTCACCACTCATGGAACCATCATGATTATCTTTATGGCGATGCCGTTCCTGATCGGGTTAATGAACGTTGTTGTTCCGCTTCAGATCGGAGCACGCGATGTAGCTTATCCTTATTTGAACTCATTGAGTTTTTGGACATTTTTCGTAGGAGCTATGCTCTTTAATATCTCATTCGTATTCGGAGGTTCTCCATCAGCAGGGTGGACAGCCTATATGCCGCTTGCGGGTAATGAAATGTCTCCTGGACCCGGACAGAACTACTACTTGCTCGGTCTTCAGGTAGCAGGGATCGGTACACTGATGACAGGTATCAACTTCATGGTAACGATTCTGAAAATGCGTGCTAAGGGCATGACTCTTATGCGCATGCCGATGTTCACATGGACGACTCTGATCACATGTCTGATTATCGTTTTCGCATTCCCTGTGCTTACAGTGGCACTGGCATTGATGACATTTGACCGTTTGTTCGGTTCCCACTTCTTCACCCTTTCAGATGGCGGTATGCCAATGCTCTGGGCGAACCTTTTCTGGATTTGGGGACATCCTGAGGTTTATATCGTTGTCCTTCCGGCATTCGGTATTTTCTCAGAAATCATTTCAACATTTGCGCGAAAAACATTGTTTGGCTATAAAGCAATGGTCGTGGCCATTGTCGTTATTTCCGGCTTGAGCTTCCTTGTCTGGGTGCATCACTTCTTTACGATGGGTTCAAGTGCCGGTGTCAACTCTGTATTCTCCATCACAACGATGGCGATTGCGATTCCGACAGGGGTTAAGATCTTTAACTGGCTGTTTACGCTTTATAAAGGAAGAATCAAGTTTACGGTAGCCATGCTCTGGTCTCTGGCCTTTATTCCGACCTTTACAATTGGCGGGGTAACCGGGGTTATGCTTGCGATGGCTGCTGCGGACTACCAGTACCATAACACGTACTTCCTTGTAGCCCACTTCCACTATGTTCTTATTGCCGGTACGGTATTTGCATGTTTTGCAGGGCTGTACTACTGGTATCCGAAAATGTTTGGCCACAAGCTGAATGAAAGAATCGGACGCTGGAGCTTCTGGCTGTTCACGATCGGATTTAACGTATGTTTCTTCCCGATGTTCTTCCTTGGACTGGATGGAATGCCGCGCCGTGTCAACACGTATGATGCAAGTGACGGCTGGCAGGACCTGAACATCATTGCTTCCGTGGGAGCACTGGGAATGGCTGTTGGATTCGTTGTTCTTGTCTACAACATCTATTACAGCTACCGCTATGCAGAAAGAGAAACAACTGGAGATGCATGGGATGGGCGTACGCTTGAATGGGCTACGACGACTGCTGTGCCTCCTCACTATAACTTTGCTGTCGTTCCTGAAGTAACAGGAATGGATGCATGGTGGCTGACTAAGCAGAAAAACAAGGCAACCGGCAAACGGGCTGCTGTCGAGTATAAGCCGATTCACATGCCTAGCTATTCAGGCAGACCGCTGATCATGGCTGTATGCTTTGGTATTGCAGGGTTTGGACTTGTCTTCTCTCTATGGTGGATGGGTATCATCGGTCTGATCGGTGTATTCATTACGATGATTCAGCGTTCATTTGAATACGATGACGGCTTCTATGTCAGCGTTGAAGAAATACAAGAAACAGAAAAACGGGTAACCGTATAAAGGAGGCGTGCATTTTGGGACATTCTCACACACATGATGGTTCTAACACGCCGCTGGAATATCAATCTGAAATAGGCAGATTAAATATTCTGGGCTTCTGGATTTTCCTTGGAGCAGAAATTGCGTTGTTCTCCACCCTTTTTGCAACGTACTTCGCCCTGTTTAATCAAACGGCAGACGGGCCGCTTCCAGGGGATTTGTTTAAAGTCGAAGGCGTATTGATTATGACATTCCTGCTTTTAACAAGCAGTTTCACATGCGGTTTAGCGATTCATGAGCTGCGCCGCCAAAATACGAAGGGTGTATTTATCTGGACGATCATCACCCTTCTTCTCGGATTGGGATTTGTCGGATACGAGGTGTATGAGTTCATCGAGTACGTTCATGAAGGAGCTGCGATCTCCACCAGCGCGTTCTGGTCTGCGTTCTTCGTTCTTGCAGGTACTCACGGACTTCACGTATCCATCGGGATTGCCTGGATTACGTTCATTCTTATCCAGGTTAAAAAGCGCGGTCTGACTCCTCAGACCGCAACGAAGCTTTTTATCTCCAGTTTGTACTGGCATTTCCTTGACGTTGTCTGGATCTTTATTTTCACGGGAGTCTATTTGATGGGGATGGTGCTGCATGGCTAGTAATACACAAACATCTCATGATAAGTTTCCTTGGAGCCACGTCGTTGGATTTGCATTATCGATTATTTTGACCTTGATTGCTTTGTGGGTCGCACTCGGAACCGATCTGCCAACCACGACCATTCTAATTATTATATTCGTCTTCGCTTTCTTCCAGGCTGCCCTGCAGCTTCTCATGTTCATGCATATGACAGAAACGAAGAGCGGAATGATTCAAACGCTCAATACGATTTTCGCAGCTTTCCTTGCGATTGTGATCGCAGGGGGAACCGTATGGGTTATGGGTTCTCACGGAGGCCACTCCGAGCACCAGAAAAACCCGCCTTCTCATGGAGAAGAGCACGGGGAACACAGCGGACATTAATAAAAAAACCGGCGGCTGCCATTCAGTCCGCCGGTTTTTTTATTCAGCCGCAGCCGGTCACTGCTTCCCGAGCCCGGTTTCTAAGAAAAAAACCTGTATCGGATTACGATACAGGTTTATTCGATAATCGGTGATTTTGGCGAATGCTTCTTATCGTGCTCTTTCTTGATGAGCGGGAAAGCGTAAATCAGTACAGCTGCAATATGGGCGAAAATGACGTTTCCAACGAAGATCATATTGAGGACAAAGTGGTCGATGAAGTTCAGGCTTCCGCTGATATAGAGGAGAAAGTACGCCCACATTCCTAAAATAAAAGGAATATGAAGTAAAGCTAATCTCTTTCTTTCCGGCCATAGAAACAGCGGCGTCGCTGTAGCGATAAACAAGTAAACCACAAACACATCCATTATAGGAGCCTCCTTCATTATTTTTGTTTGCGCTTACATAACTTGACCAATTGTGACAGAGAAGAGAACAATTTGTGAACGTTCTGTTACAATTAGTATACCACAAAATTCAGAATATTAAAGGAATTTACTTGAGAAAATTTGCCTATTTTTACGTTTAGCATTTCTCAATTGTGGAATTTTTAAACTAAGGACAGAACAGGAGGCGGAATCATGACAGTAAAAGCATTAATCTTGAATTGCTCTCTGAAAAAAGGAGACGAAGAATCGAACACGGAGGCGCTCCTAAAAAAAGTCACAGGGATTATGCAGCGTGAAGGAGCCTATACAGAGATCATCAGAGTAGCTGATTATAAAGTATCGTTTGGGATATCGGATGACATGGGTGGCGGGGATGAATGGCCGCAGATTTTTGAGAAGCTAAAGGAAGCGGATATTCTGATCATCGGCACACCGCTATGGATTGGGGAGAAAAGCAGCATTGCCACAATGGTAATGGAGAGAATTTACGGAGGCAGCAGCTTAACAAATGTGAAAGGCCAGTCCATTTACTATAATAAGGCGGCAGGGGCGGTCATTACAGGAAATGAAGACGGAGCAAAGAATGCAGCCGCATCTATTCTGTACGGTCTTGCGCACAGCGGCTTTACCATTCCTCCTAACACAGATACATATTGGACAGGAGAGGCGGGCCCCGGGCCTTCCTTCATTGAAGCGAATGGATACAGCAATGAATTCACTCAAAGCCATGTGCAGATGCTTGCCTACAATCTGCTGTATTTCGCAAAGCTGCTGAAAGAGAATCCGATACCGGCGCAGGGTACGGTTATACAATAAGTACGAAAGGATGGAGCGGGTAGATGCTGCATCCTTTTTTCATGCAGTCCATATTTCCTTCATTTCAGCTTTATGACATAATAAAGAAGAATTTCACAGCAGAAGGGTGTAAAAGGATGAACAATGAAAAGCAGCTTTCAAAAAGAAAGCTTTTAGGTATAGCCGGTATGGGCTGGATGTTTGATGCGATGGATGTCGGACTCTTATCCTTTATTATTGCCGCTCTGGCTATTGAATGGCAGCTGAGGCCGGATGAGATGGCGTGGATCGGTTCTGTCAATTCAATTGGCATGGCTGTAGGAGCCCTCGTATTCGGATTAATGGCAGACCGTATTGGAAGGAAAAATGTGTTTATCATCACACTGCTTCTGTTTTCGATCGGAAGCGGGCTGTCAGCATTAGCCTGGGCGCTGCCGGTTTTCCTCATTCTCCGATTTTTAATCGGAATGGGACTGGGAGGAGAGCTTCCGGTTGCTTCTACACTTGTAAGCGAAAGTGTTGAACCGAAAGAACGGGGGAGAACGGTTGTCCTGCTTGAAAGCTTCTGGGCAGGAGGATGGCTGCTGGCAGCGCTGATTGCCTATTTTATCATTCCGCGGTTCGGCTGGCAGACAGCACTTGTCATCAGTGCCATTCCTGCGTTGTATGCGCTGTATTTAAGGTGGAACCTCCCCGATTCAAAAGCATTCCAGGCAGCCAGGAAGGAAGACCATGAGAGCGCCCTGCAAAAAATGGCGAAGGTCTGGAGCGGGAAATATGCAAAAAGAACGGCCATGCTCTGGATTTTATGGTTCACTGTTGTCTTTTCCTACTATGGAATGTTCCTGTGGCTTCCAAGTGTGATGACGATTAAAGGGTTTACCTTAATTAAAAGTTTTGAGTACGTTCTGATTATGACGCTCGCCCAGCTTCCCGGCTATTTCAGTGCAGCCTGGCTGATCGAGAAAATGGGGAGGAAATTTGTGCTGATTGTATATCTGACTGGGACTGCCATCAGTGCCTACTTTTTTGGCGGGGCAGAATCCGCTGCTGCTTTGCTTGTGTTTGGAATGCTGCTGTCCTTTTTTAATCTCGGTGCGTGGGGGGCATTGTACGCCTATACCCCGGAGCAATACCCGACTTCAGTCCGCGGTACGGGCTCCGGAATGGCTGCGTCCTTTGGCAGGATTGGCGGGATCCTTGGACCGCTGCTTGTCGGATATATGATCGCTCAGGAAGCGGAAATCGGAACGATCTTTACGATTTTCTGCATTTCCATCATCATTGGTGTACTGGCTGTTGCTTTTATGGGAAGAGAAACGAAGCAGCTAGAAATGGAAGAGTAAAACAGGTGGTCTGCCATGTTGAAAAATGACAGATCCGGTGATATATTGATGAACAGGATGCTGCCGGCAAATTCGTGCCGGCAGTGCTTTTTTTGGACTCATCCGGTTTTGGAAAGGAGGATTTTTTCATGATTTCAACCATTAAAGAGTACAGCATGCTGATCATTGGTTCATTCTTCTTTGCGATCGGTGTCAATTTGTTTGCGATTCCAAACGAGCTTGGAGAAGGCGGAGTCACAGGGATTTCCATGCTCCTCTACTATGTACTGGCCTGGTCTCCCGGCATCACCAACTTCGTTATGAACGGGATCCTGCTGATTTTCGGATACCGGCTGCTCAGCAAAAGGGTGACCTATTACTCCATCATATCCATCGTTTTTACTTCTGTGTTTTTGCATGTAACAGAAGGAATGGCAGCCCCGGTAGATGAGGTCATCCTTGGGACAGTCTTTGCCGGTGTATTTATCGGGATTGGCTTGGGGCTTGTGCTACGTGCGGGAGGAACGACAGGAGGCTCTGCAATCCTTGCAAGAATGACTCAGAAATATTTCGGCTGGAGTGTCAGCAGTTCCATGATGCTGTTTGATATGATTGTTGTCCTCAGCTCTTACTTCGTTATTGGAGCCGCCAATACGATGTATACGGTTATCTCGATTTACATCAGCACAAAGGTGCTGGATTATATACTGGAAGGCTTCGATACGAGAAAAGCCGCGACGATCATATCCGATCATGCAGACGAGGTGGCAGCGAAGGTGAATGCTGATATGGACCGGGGAGCGACCGTCATATCAGCCAGAGGAAGCTACACTCAGGAGTCCCGCGATATTTTATATATTGTGATCAACAAGCAAGAGCTGTTTCAGTTAAAAAAAATTGTACACAGCATTGATGATAAAGCCTTCGTCGTCATTCACGATGTACGCGATGTTTTTGGGGAAGGTTTTACATTTCCGAAAACATAAAAACCAAGGGATGCGTTCCCTTGGTTTTTTTAAATATACATCATCAAAACAAAAGGTGTGCTGCCAGTACAATCACAGGCAGTGTGATCAGGGTTCTCTGGAGGAAGATGATAAACAGTTCCCAGAAGGAAACGGGAATCTTCGAGCCAAGGAGAAGGCCGCCCACCTCTGACATGTAAATCAGCTGAGTGACAGAGAGCGCAGCAATGACAAACCGGGTCAAATCGCTTTCGATATCCGATCCGATAATGGTTGGTAAAAACATATCAGCAAATCCGACCATAATCGTCTGGGATGCCGCAGCAGCTTCAGGAATCTGCAGCAGCTGAAGAAGTGGAATAAACGGCAGGCCAAGCCATTTAAAAACAGGTGTAAACTCCGCAATAATCAATGCGATGGTGCCAAGTGCCATTACGATTGGTGCTACACCCATCCACATATCAAGAACGTTTTTTCCGCCATCCTTCAAAAATCCTTTTATTCCGGTGCTTTTTTCCGCTCTTTCAGCAGCCATTTTCAAGCCCCAGCCAAAACGGGAATAGCCAGCTGGTATATCCTCTGAAAGTCCGTTTTCTTCCCCGTTAGAATACGTATCCGCTTTTCGTGAAAGAGGAGGAATGCGCGGGCTGATAATAGCAGCTACAAGCCCCGCTGCTGCAATCGTCAGATAGAATGGAATAAAGTACGCTGTCAACTCTACCTTCTCAATGATGACTAAGCTGAACGTAATGGATACCACCGAAAACGTGGTACCGATGACTGCTGCTTCTCGTTTTGTGTAAAAACCTTCTTCGTACTGTTTGCTTGTCAGTAAAACCCCGATTGTACCATCTCCAAGCCAGGAAGCGAGGCAGTCAATCGATGAGCGGCCCGGCAGCTTGAAAAGCGGACGCATGAATTTTGCCAAAAGCGCTCCGAATAGCTCAAGCAGTCCGAAGTTCAGCAAAAGCGGCAGGAAGAGCCCTGCAAAAAGAAAGACGCAAAAGAGCACAGGAAGCAAGTCTGACAGCAGCAATCCGCCTGTATTTTTTGACCAGATCCATTCCGGCCCGATTTTAAAAAGGGTAAGCACTGCAAAAACGGCCCCTAAGAAACGCGCGATAAACCACACTAGTGGAACATCAAACAATGCGGTAAAAAATGCACTTTTTGTAACAAAATCAGGTTTTGCTGTTTTCGCAATGACCGAGCCAGCCAGTGTCAGGACAATAATCACGGTCATAATGGCAGGAAGCGAGCGGCCCAGCAGATCCTGTAGGGCTCCGGATAAAATAGCAATTGAAATGGTCACTTCATTCTCATATTGAATTGGAACAATAAAAAGGAGGATTCCAATTATGGATGGAATAAGGAATTTTATTAAATTAGAAGGCTGTATGCGTTCTTTTGTATGAGTGGTCAATGGATAATCTCCTTAAGTGCGATATTTATGCAACGTTATACATTTTAATTCATTCTGAAAAAAAAGCAATGGGATAAGCACTATTTTCTTTATTTTCCTGTCGAACCATCGTCTAAACCTCTTCAATCCAATTGTTTGACTGAACCTGTTCTGCTTGGATAATCTTGATAAAGAAAAGAGATGAGGTGAGACAAGATGAATCTTGAATCAGTTCTTTCAAATGCAGGGGACCGTACCTCTATTTTAAAGAAATCTCCTGTAAGAGGGGGAGACATCAACGACGCCTGGCTGATTGAAACAGAAAATGAACGGTACTTCCTAAAAACGAACCATGAAATGGACGAAGCATTTTTTAAAATAGAGGAGACGGGACTTAAAGAGATTGTTTCTTCAAATACCATCTCTGTACCTGCCGTTTACCAAAGCGGTGAATCGGAAGGGACTCCTTATCTGCTGATGGAGTGGATAGAGGGGGACAAGACCGGACAGACAGAAGCTTTGCTTGGACAGCGTCTTGCTGCGATGCATCGTGTAACAAATGAACAGTTCGGATACGGCGGAAACACGTGCATCGGACGGCTCCGGCAGCCGAATGGCTGGTATGACAGCTGGACAGATTATTACTGCAGCAAACGTCTTTTTCCGCAGATGGAACTGGCAGTCAGCAGCGGCCGCATGACGGGGAAAAGGAGACTCAAGATGGACAAGCTGCTGTCAAAGCTGGATCTGTTTCTTCCGCACAATCCCGAGCCGTCTTTACTTCACGGGGATCTATGGGGAGGGAACTGGATAGCGGGAGCAGGCGGAGAGCCCTATCTTGTCGATCCTTCTGTATTCTACGGAGACCGCGAGCTGGAAATTGCGTTTACAGAGCTGTTCGGCGGCTTCGGTCATGCTTTTTATGAACAGTACAGAGAAGCTTTCTCTCTTGAGGGCAATTATGAGGACAGAAAACCGCTTTATCAGCTGTATTATCTGCTCGCTCACTTAAACATGTTTGGAGAATCGTACGGCAGTTCTGTTGACCGGATATTAAACCGATACATTTAAAAGGAAGGGATCACAAATGAATTCAGCTATTGAAACCATGCTAAAGCACCGCTCCATCCGTAAATATAAGGATACTCCACTCTCAGAGGAAGAGATCGGCACACTTGTAAAAGCGGCACAGTCCGCCTCCACCTCAAGCAACATCCAGGCCTATTCCATAATCGGAATAAAGAACCCTGAGACGAAACAAAAGCTTGCAGAGCTTGCGGGCGGCCAGTCTTATGTTGCCCATAACGGCCATTTCTTTGTGTTCTGCGCCGATTTATACCGGCATCAGGTGGTCGGGGAAATGGAAGGCAAGGATGTAACGGAATCACTGGAGAGTACAGAGAAGTTTATGGTAGCGGTGATTGATGCAGCGCTGGCTGCCCAGAATACAGCTGTTGCAGCCGAATCCATGGGCCTTGGAATCTGCTATATTGGAGGGCTTCGGAACAACCTGCCGGAAGTGTCAAAGGTGCTGAACACACCGGATCGGGTCATTCCCCTGTTTGGATTGACGGTTGGCCACCCAGATCAGGATCCCGAAGTAAAGCCGAGGCTTCCATACGGGCACATGTATTTTGAAGAAGCGTATAACCCGGAACGGACTTCATTTGAAGCAGGGCTTCACGAATACAATGAAACCGTTTCTTCTTACTATAAAGAGCGCACAGGCGGGAAAAGGGCGGATACCTGGACAGGTCAGATGGCAGAGATGCTGTCCCGTCCGCAGCGGATGTATATGAAGGAATTTGTACAGGGTAAAGGATTTGACCGGCAATAATAAAACGGGCCTCCGGTGCAGGAGGCCCGTTTTATTTTCCTCTGGTCAGCCACCAGACAGGATAGGCAGCTGCAAGGTATAAGAAATACAAAATGGAAAACAGCCATCCGGCCGGCTTTAACAGGAATAAATCCACAACGTCCTCTGAAGCGTGGACGAAAGGTTTTTCTTTTCCTGCTGAGGCATGCAAAAAGAAAAACAGAAGTGAGAACAAAGCAAAGCAGACTGCATAGGCAATGAGAAGAATAAGGTAAAGTTCTGGCATTGAAGCAGTTTCCTCCGGCTTTTCTACTTGTACCACTAGCGGCTCCGCTGCTCTTAAACTTCTCCATTCACAGCCCAATCTCCTCTATTCTGTACCATGCTGTGTATAACCTGTTGATGAACCGGTAACTGCATGCAGATATAGTAGGGAACGTGTGTACCCACACAAAATGTGGGTAACTATTGTGGATATGTTGATAAGTTCTGTGGACAACCTGTTTGTAAAGCCGGATTTACTTGTGTATATCTAACAATTTACAAAACATCCATAGGATATTAACATCTGTGTGGATAATTAAAGGGGTCTTGTGGAAGGTTTGAACAGTTCGCAAATATAAGGTTTGGTTTCGCAAATATATGAAAATTTTCGCAAATAAACAGATGGATAACGGAAACAGTTGGACGCTAATTAAGATTAATTCCCTGCTGGAGTGCTCAGAATTGAGAGCCAATTCACATTTTCTAACCGTTCCCCCTGAATCTGCTGCGGCAATGAAAAAAAACCCGGTCAATTGACCGGGCCCGTCTCACTTATCACTCGCCATACAGCCTTAAGCCTGCATGGTTGGTTGGTCCAACATATTCATTCAGCGGGAATGAGTGCTTGATAGCCGCTGTAATAAATTTTTTCGCTTCATAAATGGCATCCTTCACTTCCATCCCTTTTGCAAGGTTAGCCGTGATGGCAGATGAATATGTGCAGCCTGCGCCATGTGTATAGGACGTTTCAATTCTCTCGCTCTCGAGTACTTCAAAATCGGTTCCGTCATACAGCACATCCACTGCTTTTTCGTGTTCCAGCTTTCCGCCGCCTTTTACAAGGACGTACGGAACGCCAAGGGAATGGATCTTTTCAGCTGCTTCCTTCATTTGTTCAACTGTCGTAATGGTGCCGATTCCGCTGAGCTGGCCCGCTTCAAACAGGTTGGGAGTGATAACCGTTGCTTGAGGTGCAAGGATATCACGCAGGGCTTCTGCAAGTTCCGGGAACAAAACTTCGTCCTCGCCCTTGCATACCATCACTGGATCAACTACTACATTTTTTAAACCGTGCTGATGAATGGTATCTGCTGCTAGCCGGATAATGTCCACAGTCGGAAGCATACCTGTCTTCATCGCGTCCGGACCGATTCCTTCAACGATTGTGGCAAGCTGAGGTTTGATCACATCAAGCTCGATCGGAAACACTTGATGGTGCCAGTCGTTTTGAGGATCCATGGCCACAATGACCGTTAATGCTGACATCCCGTATACGCCATGCTCTTGAAAGGTTTTCAAATCTGCTTGTATTCCTGCACCGCCGCTGCTGTCAGAGCCGGCAATGGTTAATGCTTTAGGCATATTCATATGCTGTACCTCCATCCTCTTACCCAATACTTTATCTTGTTTATTATACCAATTCCATAAGATGATAAAAAGAGAGTTGCTTATTGGAAAAAAAATCTTGCAGCGTGCATCAGTAATGAAGTAAAGTATTATTTGAACAGTGGTTAATAAGTGAGGTGCAGCAGGTGGCAGCCAGAAAAGCAGTGACACAGGAACTATCGAGAGAGATCATCATGGAAGCAGCCCGCTCCCAATTTACTGCAGAAGGGTATCAAAACGTCTCCATGCGAAAAATTGCAAGAGAACTCGGCTACAGTCATGGATCTATTTACTATCATTTCAAGAACAAGGCCGAGCTCTTTTACGCAATCGTTAAAGCTGATTTTCAGCTGCTGGATCAGGTGCTCGATCAGATTCTTGAAGACAGCCATACCTCGGGGGAAGAAAAACTTCATAAGATCTTTATGGGGTACATTGAATTCGGACTCACCCATCAAAGTCATTATGAAGTGATGTTTCTCATAAAAGATGAAGAGGTAAAAAGCTATTTCGCTGAGGAACCGAACATAAGCTATGAGAAATTCGCACAGGCCATTTATCAGCTTTCGGCTGAAAAACCGTCTGTCCCGCAAATTTGGTCTGTCTTTCTGTCTTTGCACGGGTTTGTTACCCATTATTGCAAAACAGAAATGACATTTAAAGAAGCAGAAGAGATGGCGGAGCGGCATGCAAATTTCTTGATCAAAGCGCTTAACAGCTGCAGGTAGATGATCCTGCAGTCTATTGTTACCCACTATTGACCACTGGTTAAATAACGAAAGGGGAATGGAAAATGAAAAAAGCAGCAGTATTGGGAGCCTCCGGAGGAATGGGGTATCACTTAGTAATGGAGCTGGCAGCGAACGGAATAGAAGTGACCGCCTTTGCGAGGAACAGCGAAAAGCTGAAGCGGATGTTCGGAGATCTGCCTGGAATAACAGCCGTTTCCGGGGATGCACTCCATGAAAAAGAAGTGCTGAAAGCGTGCAGCGGTGCAGATTACATTTTCCATACAGTCAGTGTCCCATATCCGGACTGGGAAGAGGGGCATCCTGCAATAATGAGAAATGCTCTAAAAGCAGCAAAAGCAGAGAGTGCACGTCTGATTATCATCGACAACATTTATGCGTATGGAAAGTCAGAAGGCAAAAAAGTAAAGGAAACGAAGCAAAAAAATCCCCATACAAAGAAAGGAAAAATTCGTCTCGCTCTGGAAGAAACGGTTAAAAACTCGGGCACGCCTTATCTATTCTTGCATTTTCCCGACTACTACGGTCCGAATGCCGAAAATACGCTGCTGCATCAAACGCTTAAGCCGGCAGCAGAAGGGAAAAGGCCCATTTTCATAGGGGATATGGACATGCAGCGGGAATTTATTTACACACCGGATGGAGCCAAGGCTGCAGTCACACTAGCTTTAAAAGAAGATGCATATGGGCAGAACTGGAACATTCCCGGGAACGGTACAATCAGCGGAAACGACATCATGGTTCTCCTTAAGGAAGCAGGCTGTGCGAAACCGGCAATGAAAATTGGAAAAAGGATGATTTGGCTGATGGGACTGTGGGATGCCAATATGAAAGAAATGAGAGAAATGATGTACCTGTATGAGAACCCGGTCATTTTATCTGGAGAGAAGGTTGAAGAATTCGCAGGAAATCTCCCGGCCGTCTCTTATAAAGAGGGAATTGTTCATACATTAAACGGATTAAAACAGCAGCAGCGATCGTAGAGATCGCTTTTTTTGTCCGAAAAGGAGAACTTTTGAAAAGAAGACAGCAGAATCGGAGTTTATCCCCTTAACTGGCGGAGTAACGGCGCTGTGCAGGATTAGCCGCTGTTATTTATTTGCGAAAATCTCAGGATATTTGCGAAATCCGAACACTTATTTGCGAAAAAATTTATATATTTGCGATTTTCTTTGATTTATTTGCGGATGGAAAAATCAGGTTTGTGCCGGGGACCGGAATGTCCGGTTCCTGCCGAGTTAAGATAGGGGATCCGTCCCTTTTCGACCATAAAGGGGGATGGTAAGTTCCACGAATGCTGCTTCCCGGAAGCGGATTTCCTCCAAAATAGCAAATTAATGCTCCAAATGCGCAATTATCCCCCTGTTGACGGAAAATGAAAGCGTTTATAGAATGGAAGGCAGACAGAAAAAGTTTAATAGACAAGTTAATTAAATTAATAAAGTAAAAATGAAAGCGCTTATGAAAGCGTTAACCTTTCACACCAGGGAGTTGAGCCTATGAATTTTATAACAGTTGCATCATTTATTTTCTTTACCGTACTCGTAGCAGTTATTTCTTATTTTCTTACGAGGAAAGAGAAACTGGATACGCAGGAAGGCTACTTTTTAGGAGGACGAAGCCTTGGGGCATGGGTGATTGCCGGCTCCCTTCTATTAACAAATCTATCGACTGAACAGCTGGTAGGGCTCAATGCAGACGGATACCAGTTTAATATGTCCGTGATGGGCTGGGAAGTAGGTTCGGCCATAGCCCTTGTACTCGTTGCCTTCTTTTTGCTTCCGAGGTATTTAAAAGGCGGCCTGACGACCATTCCTGATTTCCTGGAAGAACGGTTCGACAGCGGCACGAAGCAAATTGTAACGCTTCTGTTCCTTTTCGGTTATGTATTAAACTTGCTTCCTCCGATTCTTTATTCAGGAGCGACTGCGTTAAGCTCGATCTTTAATGTGCAGGAAGTGTTCGGGGTCAGTTATGAAACGTCCATTTGGATGATGGTTTGGGCGATCGGGATCATTGGCTCCATCTATGCCATTTTCGGTGGACTGAAAGCGGTTGCTGTCTCTGACTCCATCAATGGCATCGGCCTTCTGTTCGGAGGTCTTTTGATTCCGTTTCTCGGTCTGTCGGTCCTTGGAGATGGCTCTCCGATTGCCGGTTTCCAGTCCATTGTCGAAAAAACTCCTGAAAAATTGAACTCAGTCGGAACAAATTCGGATCCGGTTCCATTCAGCACAATGTTTACCGGAATGCTGCTCGTCAACTTGTTTTACTGGGGCACGGCGCAGCATATCATCCAGCGTGCATTAGCTGCCAAAAACCTGAAAGAAGGCCAAAAGGGTCTGATCATCACAGCTATTGCCAAGCTTTTGGGCCCAGCGTTTTTAATTCTGCCGGGGATCATCGCCTTCAACATTTTCGGTCCGGGACTTGAGCCGATGGAGGCCTATCCGAAGCTTGTCAATCACGTACTGCCGACGCCGCTTGTAGGGTTCTTTGCAGCGGTTCTGTTCGGAGCGATCCTGTCTTCCTTCAACTCGGCGCTGAACTCATCCGTAACCCTTTTTACGCTTAACATTTATAAGCCTTATTTCCGTCCGGATGCAACGGATGCCCAGCTTGTAAAGAACAGTAAAATTACTGGAACATTCCTGGCAATCTTCGCTATGTGTGTAGCACCGCTCATCATGTTTGTGCCTCAAGGATTCTTCCAGTACTTGCAGATCGTAAACGGGTTTTACAATGTTCCAATCTTAACGATCATCATTATCGGATACGCGACTAAAAAAGTGCCGGCTATTGCTGCAAAGATCTCACTTGTCCTGTTCATCTCCGTTTACGCGGTAACCCAGCTAGTGTGGGACACAGGCGTTCATTTCCTTCACATTCTTGCTGTCCTGTTCGTCGTATGTTCCGGACTCATGCTTCTGATCGGAAAATTATGGCCGAAGGATACCGAATATAACCTGGAGGATAAAAAGGTAGTGGACATGACTCCATGGAAGCTGCTTTACCCGATGGGCTTTGTCGCCATCGTTGCCATGATTACCGTATATGTTCTGTTCTCTAATGCCGGTTTCGCAAACGGCTAAACGTCAGATCAAAGCCGCCGGATGTTCCCGGCGGCTTTTTACATGGTTATGCCGCAGCAATGGTATAATAATCTTCAAATGCCAAAAGCAGGTGATTCAACGTGAGTATACAAACCCTATATGATGACATCTATGAAAGGTTGGAAAAGGACCATCAATCCGTATTGGACGTACTGCAGATCAGCCCATTGAATGCGGAAGAAAAAGAAAAGGCAGAGCGGATGGAGCTTGCTCTGCAAACGGCAAAAGATATCTTTGAAAATCTGATGTCCCCCGGGACGACGATGAAAATCGTACATGCCAAAGCATCGCTGACAATCGAAATTAAGGAGTGATCAGCCAGCGGAAGGCTTGCTGTTTCCTTGTCGAAATCACCCGAAAAGTCGATATATCAAAAAAATCGTCGATATCCTGTGAAAAAAGTAGATAACCGGGAAAAATCGTCGATATCCTGTGAAAAAAGTAGATAACCGGGAAAAATCGAAGATATCCTGTGAAAAAAGTAGATAACCGGGAAAAATCGTCGATATCCTCTGAAAAAAAGAAGATAAACGAAAAAAATCGTCGATAACTAGAGAAAATCGTCGATAACCCCAAAAATTCGTACGCAAAAACAGCTAATATACAGAAAAATCCGCCGATGTTCTGCCGTTTGACATGGATATCCTTACGATGAGATCATCACCGGCGTCTGATAGCAGCAAAACAAGACCTGCTCGCTGCTTTACCGGTCCAATAGCTCGGGTCTGTCCCATTGCCAGCCGGATTTTTTCCTCCGAAGCTCTCCCGGGGATTTCCCTGTTACTTTCCGGCAAACCTTGTTTAAGTAGTTGGCATTTGTATAGCCGACGAGGCTTGCGATTTCCTCGGTCGTGTATTTCGTGTGCTCAAGCAGTTCGATGGCTTTGGAGATCCGGATCCGCGTTAAATATTGGATAGGTGTCATTCCGGTGTTTTTTTTGAAAATCCTCGTAAAATGGTATCTGGATAAGCCTGAGGCATCCGCCATTTCATCGGGACCGATCGGGTTTTGATAGGATTGGCGGGCAAAGAGGACGGCACTTACAATGCTCTCCGGCCATTCATCCATTTCTTTGTCCAGTGCGGAAACATATTCGTACAGTTCCATAATAAATTGATAGGCAAGGCTTGAGCCCTTATAGGCAGATGTAATGTTTTTGCTGTTGGCTTCATCATAAATCTGCTTGACGAGCTTAACCGGAACCGATTCGGGATGGAAACGGATGACTTGGTTCGTGTTGCTTTGAATATGTTCAAAGCAGCGGTCTGCTTCTTTTCCGTAAATGGTTACATACATAAACTCCCATTTTTCGCTTGCTTCTGGCAGATAGTAGCGGTATTGACTCGGACTTTTAACGATAAAAGCATGGCCCGGCTGAATCCGGTGCACTTTTCCATCGATGTCGATTTCGCCGAACCCGGACAATGTGACTTGAAAAATCACTTTCCCCAGATCTTTGCGTTCCGTCCCGCTCCAGGAATAAATGCTGGAGGTCTGCTCTTCCCAGCCCACCGACCAAAGCTGTGCCAGCTGATTCAATGGTTCTTCTTTAAAACGGAACGCTACAGCCCCGTGCTGAATATCAGGCATACTAGCTTCCTTCCTTCCTATCATCTATAAAGCAAAAAAGAATACTTTCTTTGTGCTTGACTGGAATCCCCTATATCATACAGGCACTCAGTCCCCGTTAAATGAAAAGCAAAAAAATACCGTTCGTTCTCAACTATTTTACCATTGTCATCCCCTGTTCACACCTCTACAATGGAAATAGATCATGTATCCGTTTTCAACTAATTTTTCATTGGCAGGTGGGAATTTATGTATACACAGTTAATTAATCAATTTAATGAAGTTTTCGGCCCGGGAGCGGAGGCGAGAATCTTTTTTGCTCCCGGAAGAGTCAACTTAATAGGTGAACATACCGATTATAACGGCGGCCATGTTTTTCCATGTGCGTTAGATGTCGGGACCTATTGTGTGGTAAGGGAGAGGCAGGATCAAACCGTAAGGATGTACTCGCTGAACTTTCAGGAGAAAGGGATGATCGAGTTTGCGCTTGAGGACCTTCAATATGTGAAAGACCATGATTGGGCAAATTATCCGAAAGGCGTCTGGAAGGAGTTCAGTGACCGGGGAGTGAAGCTTGCTGCCGGCGTGGACGTTCTTTACTTCGGTAACATACCTAATGGGGCCGGGCTGTCTTCTTCTGCTTCCATTGAACTGGCATCCGCCGTTATGATGAATGAACTGACGGAATCTTCCTTCCCTATGCTTGATCTTGTGAAGATGAGCCAGCATGCCGAGAATGATTACATCGGAGTCAGCTGCGGCATTATGGACCAATTTGCAATCGGAATGGGGAGAAAAAATTCAGCTGTACTGCTCGATTGCCAGACGCTTGAGTACCAGTACAGCCCCCTTGAGCTGCAGGATGCCGTGCTTGTCATCACGAATACAGGAAAGCGGCGGACGCTCGCTGATTCAAAGTACAATGAGCGCCGTGCAGAGTGCGAACGGGCACTTGAACAGTTGAAAACAAAATTGGATATTCAGTCTTTGGGAGATCTCTCTGAAGAGCAATTCGAAGAGTATCAGCATGTGATTGAAAATGAAACAGACAGGAAAAGAGCGCGGCATGCGGTCATGGAGAATCTTCGCACGCTTGCGGCAGTGAAAAAACTGCAGCGTGGAGATATAGAAGGCTTTGGACAGCTGATGAATGAGTCACATGCTTCATTAAGAGATGATTACGAAGTGACAGGGAAAGAACTGGATGCCCTCGCTGAAATTGCATGGAAGCAGCCTGGAGTCATCGGCTCACGTATGACAGGTGCGGGCTTTGGCGGCTGTACGGTCAGCATTGTGAAAAAGAGTGCAGTGGAGGCCTTTATTTCAGAAGCGGGCGCAGAATATGAGAGAGAAACAGGGCTGACGCCAGCCTTTTATGTAGTGGAAGTCGGCGAAGGAGCAAGAGAAATAACCCATACAGGAGGAGAAAACAAATGACCATTTTAGTGTGCGGAGGAGCAGGCTACATTGGAAGCCATGCGGTTTCAGAGCTGCTTGACCGGGGTGAGAAGGTTATTATTGCTGACAATCTGCAAAAAGGCCATGAAGGGGCAGTGCTTGAAGGTGCAACACTGTATTCCGGCGATTTGAGAGATGAAGCGTTCCTCACAAAAGTCTTTGAAGAAAATGAGATTGAAGCGGTCATGCATTTTGCTGCCGACTCCCTTGTAGGCGAGAGCGTGGAAGAACCGTTGAAGTATTATGATAACAACGTAGGCGGCGCTCTTTCTCTATTAAAAGTGATGAAGAAGTTCAATGTTGATAAGATCGTGTTCTCTTCCACTGCAGCCACTTACGGGGAAGCAGAAAGCATGCCGATTCAGGAGACAGATCCGACTGAACCGACAAATCCTTATGGGGAAACAAAGCTTGCCATTGAAAAGATGCTGAAGTGGTCTGATCAGGCGCACGGATTGAAGTATATGGTGCTGCGCTATTTTAACGTAGCGGGCGCACATATGGACGGGAAACTTGGCGAAGACCATCAGCCGGAGACCCACCTCATTCCGATCATTTTGCAGGTAGCACTCGGCCAGCGTGAGAAAATTATGATTTTCGGTGATGATTATGCAACACCGGATGGCACCTGCATCCGTGACTATATCCATGTAACTGACCTCGCGGATGCTCATGTGCTTGCGCTTGAAGCATTGAGGAAACAGCCTGTCAGCGGGACGTACAACCTGGGGAACGGCAACGGTTTTTCCGTTAAAGAAGTAATCGATGCTGCAAGGTCGGTCACCGGACATGAGATTCCTGCAGAGGTGGCTCCAAGACGCGCAGGAGATCCGGCGAGACTTGTCGCTTCTTCAGAAAAAGCAATGAGAGAACTCGGCTGGAAGCCAAAGTATGCCGATTTAAAAGTCATGATTGAAAGTGCCTGGAACTGGTACCAGAAACATCCGAACGGCTATTAAAAATAGAGTAACGGGAGGGAAAGAAATGCGAGAAGCCATTTATTCTTACATTGAGGAATTAATCCAATACGGGCTTGAAAAAAAGCTGGTCTCAAAATGGGATGCCATAGTGGTAAGAAATAAGCTTTACGAAGCGCTGGATCTGCCTGGTGAGCAAACAGAGCCGGCCGCCGGTGCCATTCCGGAAACTCCTGTTCCTATTCTGGAAAAAATCCTGGACTGGGCAGCGCGGAACGGAAGACTCGAAGAAAATACCGTTACGTACAGGGACTTGCTTGATACGAAACTGATGGGCTGCCTGACTCCGTCCCAGTCTGAAGTGATCCGCAGATTCCGTGAAACTGCAGCAAGAGACGGGATCGAGGCTGCGACCGGGTCCTACTACCAGTTCTCACAAGATATTCATTACATCCGGACGGACCGGATTGCCAAAAACAAGCATTGGTATTCGGAAACCCCGTACGGAAAAATGGAGATTACCATCAATCTCTCTAAGCCCGAGAAGGATCCGAAGGCGATCGCGGCAGCGAGGCTTCTTTCTGCAAGCAGCTACCCGGAATGCCTTTTGTGCAAGGAGAATGCAGGATATGCAGGAAGACTGAATCATCCTGCAAGGCAAAACCACCGGATTATCCCTGTCGCATTGAATGATGAAGAATGGTACCTCCAATATTCGCCTTATGTATATTACAATGAACATTCCATCATTCTGGCCGGTGACCATAAACCAATGAAAATCTCCAAGGAAACCTTTGTGCGCCTGCTTGATTTCACAGATGAGTACCCTCATTATTTCCTTGGGTCCAACGCTGACCTGCCGATCGTGGGCGGATCAATCCTGAGCCATGATCATTTTCAAGGCGGAAGGCACGATTTTCCGATGGCGAAAGCCGGAATCGAGCATTCCTTCACCTTCTCCGGGTATTCCGGCATAAAAGCAGGGATTGTGAAATGGCCGATGTCCGTCATCCGCCTGCAGGGAACGGATAAAAGCGAGCTTGCGAGACTGGCAGACCACCTGCTTGGAGAATGGAGGGCCTATTCCGACCCGGCAGCGGAAATTTCCGCAGCAAGCGGGGAGGAGCCTCATAATACGATCACGCCGATCGCGAGAAGAAGAGGCGGCATGTTTGAACTAGACCTTGTACTGCGCAATAACCGTACGAGCGAAACGCATCCGATGGGCATCTTCCATCCTCATTCAGAGGTTCATCATATTAAAAAAGAGAATATTGGTTTAATTGAAGTAATGGGCCTTGCTGTGCTGCCGGGCCGCCTGATCGAAGAAATGGAGCAGCTTGCTGCGATTCTTCCGTCCGAGCAGGCAGAAGAAGAGATCAATAAGGTTCCTGTTCTTGTGCAGCATGCAGAGTGGGCTTTGAACATAAAGGAACGAAGAACGGTTACTGAAGAGAATGCCTATTCAGTTCTTCAGGAAGAACTGGGAAAAATCTTTGCTGTCATATTGGAACATGCCGGTGTATTTAAACGAACGGAGGACGGAATGTCATCCTTCGCAGCGTTTTTGAAAACAGCAGGCGGAAACCCTGCAATATAAAGTGTGGATTGGAGTGCTGAAGCATGTATATCGGAGTTGATTATTACCCTGAGCAATGGCCTGAATCGAGATGGCCTGAAGATGTCAGACTGATGAAAGAGCTTGGAGTCAATGTCGTGCGTCTAGCTGAATTCGGCTGGCAGCTGATGGAGCCTCAGGAAGGGAAATATGACTTTTCCCTGTACGACCGGGCGATCAAGCTGCTGACAGAGAACGGGATCAAGATTGTACTCGGAACACCGACTGCAACCCCGCCGGCCTGGCTGATTCAAAAACATCCGGAGATTCTGCCGACAGATGAAAACGGCGTTCAGATCTCCTTTGGTGCAAGACGCCACTATACGGTAAACAGCAAGGTTTTCAGGGAGTACACTAAGAAAATCGTCACAGAGATGGCGAGCCATTACGGGCAGCATCCGGATATCATCGGCTGGCAGACGGACAATGAGTACGGCCATGAAAAATCAGACAGAAGCTATGGGGAAGAAGACCGGGAAGCTTTCCAGGTATGGCTTCAAAAGAAATACGGCTCTCTTGAGCAGCTGAATAAAGAGTGGGGCACGGTATTTTGGAGCCAGACGTACACGGACTGGGCTCAAATTCCGGTACCTCGGAAAGTCTACCAGGAGCATAACCCAAGCATGCTGCTTGATTTTGACCGCTTTTGTGCAGATGCCTACACAAGCTACAACAGACTGCAGACGGACTGTCTGAGGGCAAATATCCGCAGCGGCCAGTTCCTGACGCATAATTTCGTCTACACCGATCAAGCGATAAACCAATGGGATATGTCCGAGGATCTCGATTACGTAGCGTATGACAATTATCCGGTCTGGGGCGGGCTTGCAGAGCCGGTTTCTCCTTCGGCCATCGCGCATCAGCATGATTTGTGCCGGGGCACGAAAAATGGGAAAGGATACTGGGTCATGGAAGAGCTATCCGGTGCTCAAGGCTGGAGCAAGATCGGCTACCTCCCGCGTCCCGGCCATATTAAACTGTGGACGTACCAGGCCATTTCAAGGGGAGCGGAAGCGATCGTCTACTTCAGATGGCGCGCCGCTCAATTCGGAACAGAAGAGTTTTGCCATGGGATTCTCGATCACGACGGAATTCCGAAGCGCAAATACAATGAAGTGAAGGAAGTCATCAGCTCTCTAAAAGTACATGGTGACGACTGGATCGCTTCCAAGTTTGAAGCGCAGGCCGGTGTCTACTATGACCCTGAAAACGCATGGGCATGGAACATCCAGCCGCAGAGCAGTGCTTTCTCCCACCGTGCAGAGCTTCTGAGGCATTACGCACCAGCCCATAAGCTGAATGTGGCAACGGATGCAGTAAACAGCCGCAGTGATCTCAGTGCGTATAAAGCAGTGATTGTCCCGATTTATTTTCTGGAAAGCCCTGAATTCACTGAAAAACTTAAAGCCTATGCACAAAATGGCGGCACCGTCGTCTTCAGCTACCGCTCCGGCGTAAAGAAACCGAACAACTTTGTAACAGGTGCCACCCTGCCGGGAGAGCTAACCGAGATGACCGGGATCCGCATCAACGAATACGAATCCCTGCAGACCGGCCAAAGCAACTCAACAGCAGGTACAGCCGGAAGCCTGAAGGGTCTTGAATCGTCAGCCGAAGTCTGGTGCGACCTGATTGAGCCGGTAACTGCAGAAGTGCTCGCTGAGTACCGAAACTGCTTCTATGAAGGGACAGCAGCGGTCACGAAGAACCAGTACGGAAAAGGAACCGTCTACTATATCGGAACTGCACTGGAAGAAGAGTTGCTGACCGCCCTTTATAAAGAAATTTTCGCAGAAGCAGGCATCGAAACCGTTGAAACGGAAGAAGGCGTCGAAGCGGTTCGGCGCGGTCTGTTCCTGAGCATCATGAATCACACGGTCGGCCGCAGTGCATCAGTGACCCTTCCTGAGGGCGAGTGGATGGATTGTGCTTCCGGTCAAACCGTACAGAAAACCCTGCAGCT
The DNA here is from genome assembly GCF_009711125.1 of Metabacillus mangrovi. Lineage (GTDB taxonomy): Bacteria > Bacillota > Bacilli > Bacillales > Bacillaceae > Metabacillus_B > Metabacillus_B mangrovi. Next base: position 27,780 of record NZ_WMIB01000033.1, read on the forward strand.
CGATGCACTTGGAGCAGTATTGCTGAAAAAAAGTAAATAATTTGGTATCAGGAACCCCTGGATGCATCGCATTCCAGGGGTTTTTTTCTGTTAGCCGGTTAAGGTAAATGCAGTTCACCCAATAAAAACCAGTAAACTAAGCACAAAGAATAGAAAATTGGGAGGATAAGGATTAAGGGGCAGGACTTTCGTACTTTTGTTTCAGAAACCAGAGAATAGGAGTTTAAAAGAAGTATTTATAAGGAATGTAAAGAGTATTAAAACCTAAAGGAGTGTCGAAAAAATGAACTTTTTAATTTCAATTTTAGTAGCATTAGTAATTGGCTGGGTTGGCGATATGCTTGTTAAAGGGTCAATGCCAGGAGGAATTATAGGATCCATCATTGCAGGTTTTGCAGGTGCATGGCTCGGACACGGACTGTTCGGAACATGGGGACCTAAAATTCAAGAATTTGCAATTATCCCGGCAATTATCGGAGCTGCAATCGTAGTATTCATCGTACAGCTTGTTATGAAAAAAATGGGCGGTTCAAAGAACAGAGCTGCACACCGCTAAGGGGCAGCTGAATAGCCTGCATAAAGAAATGAGAGACTAACCCGGAAAGGGTTAGTCTTTTTTGTGTTCAGGACATTATTAAAGGATCAGTGTTAACGATTGATCTACGTCCATCTTTAGCAGATGTGTTAGGTGTTCTGCCTTGCCAGAATCACAATCCGCCCATTTGCCAGCTCTTCTTCATATTTGAGCGCTTCATTCTGGCTCATACCGAGTCCGGCCATCTTGGAGGTCAGCTCCTCAGTCCGTGAACGGAAGGCGTTGGCGAGAGTGTTGAACAGGCCGGTATCAATGGTATCCATTTTAGCGGCATCCGTTTTTTCTGTTAAATGCTCCGATCTTTCTTTATCCTGGGCGAACAGAAAAATTGAGTTCTTGCTGATTCCCTGGTTTTCAAGCTCTTCTATTTTCTCCTGGGCCTGAACGCCGTTCTCTACAACAAATGCTTTCATTTTACTCACTCCCAAAATCAATTTAATAGATACCTTTACCCGTTAGCCGCCGCTTTAAAAACCAGCCTGCTCAAAGGTGCGGTTGAACAGGATTTGTGATTTAATAAAACTAAGAAACCGTAAGTGAGGGATCACAGAATGAAAATCTCTGTCGTCATTACAACGTACAACCGGCTATGGGCGCTTGCAGAGCTGATCGAGTGCCTCGTAAGGCAGACGTTAAAGCCGCATGAGGTCATCATTGTGAATGATGCAGGAGAACGGGTGGACAGACTGCAGGAAATGTATGCGGACCTGCCGATCCAAATCCACCACCTGACTGAAAACAGTGGCCATGTGGCGGCGCGCAATCTAGGAGTTAGCAAGGCAACAGGCGAAGCGATCATGCTTTGCGACGATGATGACCTGCTGATGCCATCCCATCTTGAGAGGATGGCAAGAGCGCTGGACCGTGCCGATCTCGTTTATTCAGATGCAGAAATCGTCCATTTTAAATGGCAGCGGTTTATCCGCTTTCCTCAGGAGAGAAGACTGTTTGCCTACCAGTTTGATCCTCAGAATATGAAGAGATTTTCCACTTACGTTCCGTCCGGCAGCCTTTACAAAAGAGACCTGCATGATAAAATCGGTGATTTTGATGCAGAAGTCCATAATTACTGGGATTGGGATTTTATCCTCCGGGTAATGAAAAATCATACAGTGAAAAGAGTTCCTGTAGCGGGTGTCATCTACTCCTTCGGCCAGGATAACCAGTCGGCAGAGCTGAACAGTGTCAGACAGGGATTCCTGAACATTCTGGCTGACAAACACCAGCTGGGGGAGCTTGAGACGAAGAATTTTTATACGCTTCTGGAAGAACCGGAAATCAAAAGCCTCGAATCCTCCAGCAAAATCATCTGGGATGGAATGCCGATTGTTTCCAGGCTCGCACAGGAAAACTCACTGACTAAGTAAATACAGGAGTGAGAGCTTTGAAGCAGCTGATCAACAACGACTGGTGGGACGAACTGGAGCACGAATTTAATGAAGACTACTACACAAAACTTCGGGAGAAGCTGAAAGAAGAGTACGAAAATGGGACCGTTTACCCCGGTCCCTATGAGCTCTTCAATGCAATGCAGCTTACCCCCTTCAGTAAAGTGAGGGCCGTTATCCTTGGGCAGGATCCATATCATGGTCCGGGCCAGGCTAATGGTTTGAGTTTTTCTGTAAAAGAGGGAGTCCGGAAGCCTCCTTCTTTGAAAAACATTTTCAAAGAGTTAGCAGAGGATATTGAATGCCCAGAGCCTGACCACGGCTCCCTGGTAAAGTGGGCAGAAGAGGGAGTACTGCTACTGAACACCGTCCTGTCTGTCCGCAAAGGGGAAGCCAATTCCCATAAAGGATTGGGCTGGGAACGGTTCACAGACCAGGTGATCCGGAGTCTGAATGATAAAGAAGAACCGGTCGTATTTATTTTGTGGGGCAAGCATGCTCAGGCAAAAAAAGAACTCATTGATGTGGACAAGCACATCATCATCGAATCGCCTCACCCCAGTCCATTTTCCGCAAACCGCGGTTTTTTCGGAAGCCGGCCTTTCTCCAAAACGAATCAGTACTTGAGAGAAAAAGGCCTGAAAGAGATTGACTGGTGCATAAAATAGAAAAAAGCCGGCTGATCAGCCGGCTTTTTTGAATCTTATTTTATACGAGTGATTTCGCACGCTCATGATCTGTTACAATCAGAAGAATTTTCCCCTGATCCAATTTTTCTTCATAAGCATCTGCTTCTGCTTCAGAGAATCCAACCTCCTGAAGCTTCGCGCGAAGTTCGTCCCCTTTTTTGCTGAACATGTTGCCCACAGCTTCTCCAAGACCCATTTCAGCCAAACCGATCGTGTTCGCATCCGCATTGTTCGCTACACGGTTCGTACGGTCATCATCATGAGAAAGCACATAAAGGTCTTTTGGATTCACACCTTGTCCTTTAAGCTCCATTACATCATTTTTCAACGTTTCGTCATTTGTATATTCCTTAACGATTGGTTTCATTCTTCTTCGCCTCCTGGTTTCATTGTCCACTATTCATTTAGCACGATTACGGCAATTCAAAACCTCTCAATCCTTTTTTAGTTCTTTCGTCCTGTTTGTTTGCTGGAAAAGCGAACCCCTTGTAATCCATCAGAAGATGCTGTACTATATGGGAACTGGCTGCTTTGTTCGTAATGATAATAAAGTTTTAACCTTTAAGCTGTAATAGGGAGTTTTACATCGAGCGAGGATGATAAGCCTTCGTCTACAAGACAAGGAGGACATCATCTACCGTCTCTGCGAACACCCACTTGGAGAAGTGGTGGTTTAAAACTTTCTTATAATGAGTTACGGCAACAGCGGCTGTATATTTTTCAATCAGAACCGGCTCCTCCTGGGAGCTGGTTTTTTTAATGGACAGCGGGCTTTTTAAGACTGATCCACATCTGCTTGGATGGGCTGGACCGGTATCATGTAATTTGGCTGCCAATCGTATGACTGGCGGGAAATAAGCCAGTATTCACTCCGGTCAGAAAATCGCGGATGTATTGAGTTTTTGACTGATCCGATATATATGGAAAATTCGACCGATATATGAAAAGATTGACCGATATATGAAATTGACGCCGATATAACAAAAAATGACCGATATATGGAATTTAGGGCTGATCTATCAACATCTTGGCCGTTGGAATGAGCGCTCAATAAATCAAAATTTTAACTGATAGATGAAATTTACCACTGATTGATTAAAATTTATGCCGTTTACGATCGATCTATCACAATTCCGGCTAAAATTGGAAATTACAGGATCTATTAAGAATGTACCTGTCGAAATTACGGGCTGTATATCAAAACTTTGGTCAAGATAGGAAAAAGCACGCCAATCTGCCGGTTTTCGGGTAATGGCGGCTTCTGCATATTCCACCGGGCGCCGGAACGCGGATGGTATTCGTCAAAAATTCCAGTTTCATGATAAAATAAACGAATTGAGAAGTAATAAAGGAGACTTGCTATGGATATATCCATTCGTCAGCTGCTGAGCAAAATGGAAGCAGAGCTTGAGCAGGCGCGCAGAACGGAATCGGACCATGTGATACGTGAAAAGCTGCTCGTCATCAAAACTCTTTGCGACCTCGTTCTCGACCAGGAGCCAAACCGTGAACCCGCTCCGTTAAAGAAAGCAGCACAAAACGGAATTGATCAATATGAACTTCAGAAAATGATGGGCGCGTCTAAACCCGTTCCGTCCAAACCGGCAGAAGACCGGTTGAAAGAGGATGGAGCAAACGGTGACTCTCTCTTCGATTTTTAAGTGTCAATTGGAGGATGAAATATGAAATTAGTGCTTTCTGCACTGCAATGGGTGTTCTTCATCATTGCATCAACGATCGTAGTTCCGATTGCCATCGGCCAGCTTTTCAGCTTGGACGGGAACCAGACTGCCGTTTTAATTCAAAGCACCCTCTTTGTATTAGGACTGGCGGGTCTACTGCAGGTTACACTAGGACACAAGATGCCGATCAATGAGGGTCCGGCCGGTCTTTGGTGGGGGGTCTACTCGATTTATGCAGGCCTGAGCAGCACCCTGTTCGCAGGCTTCATCGATACGCTTCAAAACCTCCAGGGTGCCCTGATGATGAGCGGTGTCTTTTTCCTGCTTTTTGCTGCCTTCGGATTGGTCGAACGTCTCGCAAAGCTTTTCACCCCGCTGGTCACCGGAATCTATTTGCTTCTGCTTGTTTTTCAGCTAAGCGGTCCGATTGTAAAAGGAATAATGGGGATCGGCTACAGAGGGGCAAAAGTGGATGCCGCTGTATTTGCTGCAGCGGCCGTAATTCTGCTCCTCACCTTTGGGCTGAGCCAAATGAAGCATAAGTTTCTTAAGCAATACTCCATCCTGATCGGACTTCTGGCTGGATGGATTTTGTTTGCTGCACTCGGGCTCGCCAAACCTGTCGCACAGGCAACCCGGATTTTTTCCCTGCCAGAGCTGTTCCCGTTCGGACTTCCGGTTTTGAATGCTGGAATGCTGGTGACCGCCTTCTTTATCACTCTCCTGCTTACAGCAAACATGCTCGCAAGCATAAAAGTGGCAGAACAGGCCGTCCAGGCGCTGTACGGCAAGGAAAAAGAAGATCGGCACCGCGGGAAACGGGCGGGCTTTTTTGCCGGAATCAGCCACATCATAAGTGGAGCAGCCGGCGCAGTCGGCCCTGTCCCGATCTCTGGAGCGGCCGGTTTTATAACGACGACCGGCAATGGGGCGAGACTGCCCTTTATCATCGCCAACCTGATGATCATGGCGATGAGCATGCTGCCGGCCGTTCTGAATCTTTTTGCCGCACTTCCTGCACCAGTTGGCTTTGCCGTCCAGTTTGTCGTGTTCTCCGGCATGATTGGCATGGCTCTGCGGCAGCTGAATGAAACAGCGGACAAAGAGCGGATGCTTTATGCGATGGGGATTGCCCTCCTCGCTGGGACAGGAGCGATGTATGTTCCGCCGGAAGCCTTTAAAGGATTCCCACCGGTCCTGATCTCCATATTTAATAACGGGCTGATTCTCGGAACCATCACCGCTATCGCCGCCGATCAGCTGACACTGAAATTCGGCAAACACAAACACTCATAACTCCGTCACAAAAGCTTCCCCAGTTCCATCCTTGCTTAAGGTAAGATGGAAAAAGACACCTATACAGAGGAGCTGGTAATCATGAAGGTATTCATTATCATCGCAGCAGTCAACGCCTTTCTTTCAGTAGCCCTGGGAGCATTCGGCGCCCACGGACTCGAAGGGAAAATTCCTGAAAAGTACATCGCCATCTGGGAAAAAGCCGTAACTTATCAAATGTTCCACGCCGGCGGTTTATTCGTTGTTGCCTTCCTCTCAGACAAGATCTCGCAGGCTGGACTCGTTACCTGGGCCGGCTGGATTATGCTCGCCGGGATCCTCCTGTTTTCCGGAAGCCTGTACATCCTCGCCGTCACCCAAATCAGCGTGCTTGGCGCCATTACTCCGCTAGGAGGACTTTGCTTCCTGGCATCATGGGTCATGATTATCGTGGCAGCTGTTAAATATTTGTGAAGGAAAAACAGAGCCGGCTGCGGCTCTGTTTTTTTATGGTGGGTGGGAGTTGGTTTGGGTGGGTGGGGATGGCTGGGGAAACTTAGCTGAGTTGCCGGTGCTGTGGCGGGTCTGACCCACTAGCGATGCACGGTTTCAAAATACTGTAAAAAGTGGAAGGTGTACCTTTACAGAACACAAAAAAACTC
>NZ_WMIB01000034.1 GCF_009711125.1 Metabacillus mangrovi
CCCCTTTCAGATAGAAGTTAAAAAGAGTATCTCATGGGGGAAACTTAGACTGAAGGTGTGGTTTATTTAACGCTTACGATATATCGGTCATATTCTCGATATATCGGTCAATGGTCATTATATCGGTCATACCTCTGATACATTGGTAAATCTTCAATATCTCAGTCAAAATCTTAATATATCGGTCGTTCCTCCAATACATTGGTCAAATCCTATGCAGGTCTGCCAAACAACCGATACGCCGGCCAAGCTCTCAAGATGTCAGCTGAACTCTCATTCCTACGCGCTTTACCGGCAGCATTTCAATCAGGCTCTTTATCTATCCGCGGTTTCTTCTCCGGAAATCCCCGGGTGTGCACCCGAGCTGTTCTTTAAATTTGCTGTGAAAATAAGAGGTGCTCTTGTATCCGCATACATCTGAGATGTACGAAACCGGGTGATCGGTTTGCGAGAGCAGTTCCTTCGCTTTGAAAAGGCGCTTGACTCCGAGATAGGAGGGGAGGGTGAAGCCGGTCACGCGTTTGAAAACACGGCTGAAATGTTCAGTTGAAACGAGGGCTTGTTCAGCCAGGACCGGAAGTGACAGCCGGCTGTCTGTATAGTGAAGATCAATATAAAGCAGCACTTCTTTCATCCAGGCTTCGCTTTTCGACCGTTTTCCTGAGTTTTCCGGCAAGACGGGCTGCAGTCTGGAGACGAGGAGAAGCAGCCAGTGAAGGATGGAAAGCACCCCGTGCCGGTAGCCAGCCGGCTTTCCGGTCATTTCCTGCTGGATTTTTTCAAGCAGGGAAGAGAATTCCCCCATCTGGCTTTCTGTCAATGAATAGAACGGAGCCTGGAGTGAAAAGGGGGAGAGATGCGAATAAAATTCTCCAAGCTCAAGGGACTGGATCAGCCCCGGATGAAATAGAATCACCGAGCAAATAAAGGGGTCACGGGAATCGGGATTCGCCTGGTGGATGATGTCACCCGGAATTAAATACAAATCATTCTTTTTCATTGGATAGAAATCTTTATCGATAAAAAAAGTGCCTCCCCCTTCATGAACAAAAACCGCTTCGTACCAGTCATGAAAGTGATAAAAGCTTACATCTTCGTCAGGGTTCCCTTTCATATGATGAAAATAAACGAGCGGGAACATCGGGTCAAACGGATGGGATTCCCGAACAGCTTCCATGGTAAAACACCTCTCTCTTTTTTTATCGTATAGATTCATCTACATAATCTCAATAGAAAAGATCAAAAAAACGCACATCAGACCGCAAAAAATACGAACTTCCATTCACCGGACTCTTCTATAATCACCTTAACAGACATCTTCGTCTGAAAACGGTTTAGGAGAGGGAGATAAAAATGGATCAAACAAAAGTGCTTCCGGAATTAACAAGCTCGTATGATTTAACTGAAGAACAAATCAAGGAGTACCAGAACCTTGGCCACATTTGCCTGCGCGGTGTTGCATCAGAGGAAGAAATGAAAGCCTACCGTGATGTGATCTATCAGAAGACACAGGAAAAAACGGGCCAGCTTGCTCCATTGTCAGAGCGCGACACGTACGGAAAAGCATTTGTTCAAGTCATGAACCTGTGGGAGCATTCTGAAGATGTAAAAAAGTTCGTCATGGCTCAAAGGTATGCCAAAATTGCAGCCGAGCTTCTCGGTGTGGACGGGGTAAGGATCTATCATGATCAGGCGCTGTTTAAAGAGCCGGGCGGCGGCCACACTCCATGGCACCAGGACCAGACCTACTGGCCGATCGATACAGACAAAACGATCACGATGTGGATGCCGTTAGTCGATGTATCTGAAGAAATGGGCTCCATGTCATTCGCTTCCGAGTCACACAAAAGAGGCTACATCAGCAAGCTCGGCATTTCAGATGAATCGCACCAGACGCTTGGAGAGTACATTGATGCGGAAGGCCTGGAAAAAGTGACACATGGAGCGATGAAGGCAGGAGATGCGACCTTCCATTACGGCTGGACACTCCACAGTGCTCCCGGAAATCCGACAGACCGGACAAGAGAAGTCATGACCATCATTTATATGGCAGACGGAACAAAGGTGTCGGAAATTGATCATGAAGCACGTGCCAATGACCTCAAGCAATGGATGCCGGGACTGAAAACAGGAGACCTTGTCGACAGCCCGCTGAATCCTCTCGTTTATTCCGCAACTAAATAAAAAGGAGGGGACGCCGCTATGCAGCTGAAAAAGTTTAAAGCGCTCTGGGGAATGGATGGAACGCTTCAGGAACAATTTTCTAAAATTGCAGACGCAGGCTACAGAGGGGTGGAAGCCCCTCTTCCTGCGTCTGTTGACGCTGCTCTTTTCAAAGAGCTCCTGGAGAAGCACAGACTGGAGTACATCGCCCAGATTTTTGCAGATGACATACACGCATTTGAAAACGGGATGATCCAGGCTGCTGAATTTAAACCGGTTCTGGTTAACTCGCAAAGTGCTAAAGATCATATGCCGTTTTCAGAACAGCTTGTTTTTTTCGATGCAGCCCTGAAGCTTGAAAAAGAAGCGGGCATTCCGGTCGGCCATGAGACGCACCGCGGCCGGGCGATGTTTACCCCGTGGAATACGGCGCATCTTCTGAGAGAACTGGAGGAGCTGAAAATCACCGCTGATTTCAGCCACTGGGTCTGTGTCTGTGAATCCCTGCTTCAATCACAATCCGCACATCTTGACCTGGCTATCTCCCGAACCGTCCACATCCATACAAGAGTCGGCTATATTCAAGGTCCCCAAGTCCCGGATCCGCGTGCACCTGAATACAAAACCGAGCTCGATCTGCATATAAGCTGGTGGAAGGCGATGCTTCAGCAGGCAAAAGACGGGAATCTTACGTTTACACCTGAGTATGGACCGCCCGGCTATATGCACACCATGCCCTTTACAGGGGAGCCGATCGCTGATTTGTGGGATGTCTGTTTATGGATGGGGAATTATGTGGAGGAACAGCTGCAGCGGCCGGAATGAAGACATTCCGGTCTTTTTTTAGTTTGTATTCTAAAGAACCCGGGTATGTATTCAGGAGAATTCCAGAGGGTTTTCTTATGCGAAGGGGGCAGGAAGAACATATGAACATTGAAAAATACAGACATGCTAAGAAGCAGGATATTCATCTGCCTGAATATGATACAAACCAAAACGATGGGAAGAGCGAGAAAGAACTGAAGGAGAAAACCATTCCGGAACGTGTCAGTAAGCTTAAGGAGCTGCACTGGAAGCTGTTTGCGGAAGGAAAAAAAGGCATTGTCGTAGTCCTGCAGGCAATGGATGCAGCAGGCAAGGATGAAGCCATCAGCTATATCTTTTCCAATCTGAATGCACAAGGACTGAAAACAACTTCATTTCAGAAGCCGACAGACGAAGAGCTGAACCACGATTACCTGTGGCGGATCCGTGAGGGGCTTCCGGAACGGGGCCAGATCGGTATCCTGAACCGCTCCTATTATGAAGATGTCATCGCACCAAGAGTGCACGATCTGCTGGATGGCGAGACACTGCCCGATGAGACCGATAAGGATCTGGTCTGGTCGATGAGGTACAGGCAGATCAATGATTTCGAACGGTACATGACCGAGAACGGCTTTGCCGTCATCAAATTTTTCTTCAATATGTCGAAAGAAGAACAGCGGAAACGCCTGCTCGAACGGATGAAAAACCCGAAGAAGAACTGGGAGTTTTCCTTTCAGGATGTAGAGGAACGAAAGTATTGGGAAAGCTATCAGGACATCTTCGAGGACATGCTTGAGAACACCTCGACAGAGTACGCCCCATGGTACATCCTGCCGGCAGACAGCGAATGGTATTCAAGATACATCATTACAGAAGTCATGATTGAATGCCTCGAAAATCTGGATCCGAAGTTTCCGGAAATTTCCCAGGAAAACCAGGAGAAGCTCGACCATTACATCGAGAAACTGGAGAAAGAAGGGGAATAATCTTCCCCTCAGGCAAAAAAAACGGCTGGACTCGGTGCAGAAGGAATTGAATGCAGACGATCCGGCCTTTATTGGTGGCTTAAAAGCACGGGAAAGGCAGGAAGAAGACTGCATTCATAGTGTATGGTATAAAAATCGGGGAATTCGGCTGTTTTTAACGGGCGGTTAGCTGCGGAAATAGAAGATATCGTCGAAAAAGAAGGTATATCGACGAAAATAACAATATATCGACGATAACAACAATATATCGACGATAACAACAATATATCGACGAAAACAACAATATATCAACGAAAAAAATCATCTCAACGAAAACCGAATTTTCCATTCGAAAATGAGACCCCCTATACCGCCGGGGCTGATCTTCCGGAGAAAGGTCCATCCAAAAATAAGAACCACCCGGTCTCCCGGGTGGTTCTTTGTGCTGCATTAGCCGGTCAATTCTCCGGCCGTGCCCGTTTGGCGTGGCGGGCTGCTTTTTCAGTTTCAGGTGTCCGTTTATTTTCCTCGGCCTCCTGTTTTGTTGCTTCGTCGCCGCCAATGACGTGATCGATGTCGTTCATCAATGCTTCAAATCCTTGTTTGGCCACGAGCTGCTTATCATTTTTGCTGGAAGAGCCGATCTCGCTTGACCCCATTCCGGCATTATCATGGAAGTTCGTATCTGTCGGTCCTGGCAGAAGGGCGGTAACGGTGACGCCTGTACCGCGCAATTCCTCGCGCAATGACTCTGCGAAGAGGAAGCCGAAAGCTTTCGATGGACCATAAACGGTTTCGTATGGAGTCGGCAGGGTTGCGGCGATGGATGAGACCACCATAATTTTCCCTCGGCCGTTCGGAACCATATGCTGGACGACCCGTTTCGCAGTATGCACGGTCCCGCTGATATTGATGGAGATCAGACGAAGCTCTTCCTCAAGCTCCGTTTCGGCAAACGCACCGCCAAGACCGATTCCAACATTTAAAACAGCTGCCTCTACCGGCCTGTTTAAATCCTTTACAAATGTCCAGAAACTCTCTACCCCATCATATTCTGAAGCATCCGCCTGATGAGGATACGCCTCCACCCCGAAGCTGCGGATCGTCTCCGCTGCTTCGAAAATTCGTTCGCTGGAACCAGATACAGCAAGATCGTACCCGTTCTGTGCAAATTGTTTTGCTAACTCAAGCCCTAGGCCTGAGGATGCTCCCGTAATCATCGCCAGCTGGCGCTGCTCAGTCATTGAAATCTGCTCCTTTTTCCTTTAGCTTTGCAAATCTGCATAGGTTATACATAGCCGGAAAGGTGCAGGGTTCAAACATCCAATCTGTTTTATAGCTGTTTGCAGCCGGAAAAGAAAAGACCCGGAATCCACTCCGGGCCTGTTCCTGCGGCGATTTTTCACCCCTATAAAAAGTAAACCAATCCTGCAGCACATAAGCTGCCCAGCTAAAGCCAACCCGGAGATGAGTGCAATCCTTGAACAGAAATTCCGGTGATTCTCTGTTTCAGAATGAAAGTTCGCTCTCTGCTGCTGTCCCTCAGTCCAGGCTCCTATAAAAATACCGGAAATGAGGATGAAGATCATACCGATGGTAACGAGTAAGGTAACCATTGAGCCACCTCCCTTTCATTTATTATTACGGGGCAGGGGCAGTTCGGTTTCTAAATGTAAAAAATATCCTTCCTTTAACCCCTCCCATGCTTAATCCACATTCTTTTAAAGTCAGCATAGCCAAAAGACTCGAATTCGATGTCCCGGATCATTGGATGAAAGACGCGGTTTTTTATCGGATGGAACAAGTAAATAAAGAGGTTCTCTCTTTTAATATATGTCTCGGTTTCTTCAATCAGTTTTTCTCGCTGCTCACGGTCTGGTGCCTGTTTGATTTTTTCAAAGAAAAGATTCAGCTTGGCCATCTGGGAACCCGAAAGGAAGCGGTTGAAAATCAGTGCTTTATTTAAAAATGCCCCCAAAAAAGACAGATGGTAATCGGTTGATGCCACTTCTCCCATAAAAAGCAAGTCTGCTTCCTCCAGATGGGGATCATAATATTGATCAAGGTTATAGGTCTTGAGTTCAAGGGAAATCCCGTATTTCTGAGCTTCCTCCTGGAAGATTTCCCCTTGTTTGATTGCACTCTTTCGATCCAGTGCATAAACCGTAAGTGTTTCTCCCGCGTATCCTGCCTCTTCAAGGAGTGAAACGATTTTCCATGGCTCCTTTTCCTGGGCCTTGGATTTCCAAGGGAAATAGCTGGAGGCTTCGAGAAAACCTTCGGGTTCAAGTGCTGTTTTGAGCTTATCCATATCCAGCAGATGATAAATTGCTTCACGGAAGGAAGGGTGGTGTACAATAGTAGCTTTCTTAAAATTAAAGGCTAAAAAGCGGAAACCGACCTCTATATCCGATTTTTGCAGAGAAGGTTCAGCGGACTCTGCTTCGTTTGCGATTTCATAAACAGCGGTTTGAGCCATTTCAGATGGTACTCTGTAAAACTGAATTTCATCTAAGTGAGGTCTGGCAAGAAAATAATCGTCAAATGCTTTAATATGAGCAGTTGATCCGTTCTTTTAGCTAGACGGAAAGGGCCTGTTGCAATCCAGATGTTCTCATCAAATGGCTCATCTGCAGGCAAAATCGCTAAATTGTGAGAGCTCACATAACGCGGGAAGAGAAGATTGGGTCTTTTTAAAGAAATGACAACCGTATAAGGCGCAGGGCATTCAATTTGATCAATGTCTTCTGTCAGCCATGAATGTGCAGAATGATGGTTCTGAAAGCGCTGAAAGGTAGCTTTAACATCTTCGGCCGTCATGCTGCGGCCGTTATGGAACCGGACCCCTTTTCTTAAATGAAAGCTCCATATGCGTCCTCCGTCTTCCTGTTCCCAGCTGTGTGCAAGGTGGGGCTGCAGCAGATCCTGCTCTTGGTCATAGTTCAGTAAACTGTCTCCGAGCTGGTGGATTAAGTAGGTTTCAAACGTGATAGAGGAAAACAGGGGATCAAGCGTAGTCACATTTCTCGTGATCATGGTCCGCAGTACATCTTTTGACTGTCCGGAAACACGCAGACCAAATAAAGCCTGAACTTCCTTTGAAACGTTTGCGATCCAGGTTTTCGGAATGGGAAGCTGAAGCAAATGAATCATAGATTCCATTTTTTCCTTTTCCACGAGCTTAAGAACGGCTGCTTCAACTTCATCCTGAAATTCGTTCCGGAAAAAAAGGCGGGAAGGATTTCCCCGTCCTCTGCCAGGTACATAGGTTAATCTACCAGTCTCCTCGAATTGCCTGAGTTTTCTTTTGCAATTTTTTGATGAACAGTACCATAGTTCTTCCAGTTCCTTGAATGTAAACTGAACCGTTCTTTCTTCTTCTCTTTTATAAAAGAGCGCTCTCATTTCAAAGTAGGTTACGTCTTTCATTGCAGGGCTCCTCCGGTTTCTAAAAGGGGACATTTCTGAAATGATTGTACCCTTTTTTCCCCCTTTTGACCAAAGCATAATAGGGACAGGAGGAGATTACGATGTTCAGAGAGCTGCACCCAAATATAAAAATCCGTATTTACACGTCCTTTTTAAGCAGGTTAGCCGGGTCGATGGTTTTCCCCTTTATGGCGATTTATTTTACAAGGGAAATAAACGCGGTGACAGCGGGTATCCTGCTGCTGATTCAGGTGGTTGTTCAGTTCCTTGCCGGTTTTTACGGAGGTTATTTAGCTGATGTGCTGGGCCGGAAAAAAGTGATGGTGGCTGGGGAGTGGATGAAAGTATTTTCCATAGCCGGCATGATCCTCGCGAACTCGCCGTCCTTTACGTCACCGTGGTTGACGTTCTTCATGCTCGTGCTGCTCGGGATCTCAATGGGGATTGTTAATCCTGCAGCAGAAGCGATGCTTGTTGATGTCAGTACAAAAGAAACAAGAACCATGATTTATTCGATCAACTATTGGAGCATTAACTTATCGATCATGCTTGCCTTTATTGCCGGGGGCTGGTTTTTTGAAACGAATTTTTTCGAGCTGCTGATCTCCTTGCTTGCAATATCGGTATTCATTTTGTGGATGACGAAGGCAAAAATTGAGGAAACGTACGTCCCGGAAAAAAAAGCCGCCAATTCTTTTTCCTTTAAACCGATCATCAAAAGCTATGCGGCCGTCCTGAAAGACCTTCCTTTTATTCTGTTTACAGTAGGAGGCATTGCCATATTATCGATTGAATTTCAGCGCAATCATTTTATGGCTGTTAGGCTGGAAGAGGAAATACCTAAGCAGCTCTTTTCTGTATGGGGACTGTTTCCGGTTGAGATGACGGGGGTCAGGCTGCTGAGCCTTCTGACGATCGAAAATACACTGCTTATCGTCCTTTTGACTGCAGCTGTTACGAAATGGCTGAAAAATAAGCCGGAGCAAAAAATGATGTACTTGGGCTTTACGATTTTTGGTGCCGGATACTCGGTGCTGGCTTTTTCCAACAGCATTCCTATCCTGATCACGGCGGTTCTGATTATGACAGTCGGGGAACTGCTTTATGTCCCATCCAGACAGGCGATTTTAGCAGACATGATAGATGAGACGCAGAGGGGATCTTACATGGCGATGAACGGAATGGTTTTTCAGGCCGGAAAAATCTTTGGCGTCCTCGGAATTATGGCCTGGGAGGCCGTAGGGGGGCTGGGGATGGCTGTGCTTATTCTGCTGTTTACCTTTACAGGAATTTGGAGTTCACGGCTGGCCATTCTTAAACGGGCGGAAAAAAAGGAACAAGGAAAAATAAAAAGAGTGGACGCAGCTTCTTAAAAGCTCGCTGCAGGATCATCCATAGACCAAAAACAATGGGTATAATAAAACAAAAAGGAGGCCTGTCCATGTGCGGAAGATTTTCTCTGGATGTTGAGCTGGGAACGCTGCAGGAGGCATTTCAATTTGAGTTTTCGGGAGAGCTGCAGCCCCGTTATAATATTGCGCCGTCCCAGAATGTTCTGGCGATCACAGCTGATGGCGGGAGGAGAACCGGGAATTTGTTCAGGTGGGGTCTCGTTCCGCCTTGGAGCAAGGATTTGAAGATCGGCTATAAAATGATTAATGCGAGGTCTGAAACGGCTGCTGAGAAACCGAGCTTTAAAAGACCGTTTCAATCAAAGCGGTGCCTGATTCCGGCTTCCGGGTACTTCGAGTGGAAGCGGGAGGGAAAAGAGAAGCGTCCGTTCCGCTTTATCATGAAGGATGAGGAACCGTTCGTTCTTGCGGGGCTTTATGAAAAGTGGGAGCAGGAGGAAGAAGCAGTGTACACATGCACGATTCTTACGACCTCGCCTAATTCCCTGCAGGGGGCGATCCATGACCGGATGCCTGTCATTTTGAATGAAGAGGGTATGGAGGCCTGGCTGGATAAGGAGAGCAGGATGGACGAGCTCAAAAGTCTGTGCCGCCCGTTTCCTGCCAGGGAAATGAGGATGTATGAGGTATCGCAAAAGGTAAATTCTGCGAAAAACGAAACAGCAGAGATTTTGTCTCCACTGAACAGCCAATAAAAAAGAACCGGGTATGGTGTCCCTTGAGAAAGAGGGCATTCAGACCGGTTCTTTTTCCGTTATTCAAATTCAAATAAATCAGTGGACAGGTAGCGCTCTCCTGTATCGCAGGCGATGCAGACGACCGTGTCATCTGGAGTGAGGCGCTTGGCCACTTCGATCGCTGCATAGCAGGCGGCGCCAGAAGAAGGGCCGACGAGGATGCCTTCTTCCTTTGCGAGGCGGCGGGCCGTCGTATACGCTTCTTCATCCTTGATTTTAAAGATTTCGTCATAAACCTCTTCATTTAATACAGAAGGGATGAAGCCCGGGCTTGTTCCGACAAGCTTATGCTTTCCGGGCTTGCCTCCAGAAAGGACAGGTGAACCGGCTGGTTCGACGACGTGGACAGTCAGCCCTTCAATGTGTTTTTTCAGTTCTTCTCCGGTGCCTGTGATGGTCCCGCCTGTACCGGATGTTGCCACGAAGGCTGATAAGTTCCGGCCGATGGATTCCATCGCTTTTATAATTTCCACCGCGGTGGTTTTCCGGTGAGCATCCGGGTTCGCCGCATTATCAAACTGCATCGGCATGAAGCTGTCCGGTATTTCAGCTGTCAGCTCTTTTGCCTTCTGGATGGCACCGGGCATTTTTTCGTCTCCAGGAGTTAAAACGACCTCTGCTCCGTAAGCCTTCAGCAGATTGATTCTCTCCTGCGACATTGTATCCGGCATGACAAGGATGGCTTTATATCCTTTTGCTGCGGCATTCATCGCAAGGCCGATGCCTGTATTGCCGCTTGTCGGTTCGATGATCACCGAGTTCTCGTTCAGAAGCCCTCTTTTTTCCGCTTCTTCAATCATCTGAAAGGCGGCCCGATCCTTTACACTTTTACTCGGATTAAAAAATTCAAGTTTTAAATAAATAGCTGCGCCGCCCTCAGGAGCTAAACGGTTCAGTTTAACCAATGGTGTGTTCCCGATCAGTTCGGCCATGTTGTTTGCGATATCCATTTTCATTCCTCCTGGCTGTATATGCATGTATCATATCAAAAATAAACCGGTTCTGCTAAATGAGTGAGATGTGTAGAAGCCCTCTTCTTTTGATAAAATAGGTTTACGAACATATGCAAAGAGGGTTGATTATGGGTATACATTATTTTCTCGCAATCCGGATTCCGGAGCATCAGGCAAATGACATTCATCAGCAAATCCAGCAGCACAGCGGCCTGCATTTTAAAAGATGGGTGCATCCGCTGGATTATCATATTACTCTCGCATTCCTGGGGGAGCCGGTATCCGATAGACAGCTTGCTCAATTATCCGGGGATGTAGCCGAAGCATTAAAAGAAGACCCGGTTTTTCAATTGGAAATCGGCGGCCTTCAAACATTCGGCCCTGCTAACAGCCCAAGAATCCTATGGGTCGGGACGAAACCGAGCCGCTATCTGGATGAAGTAAGGAAAAAGGTGTACACCTTGGCCGGGAAATCCGGGTTTGCGCTCGATCCGAAGCCTTTTCATCCGCATATTACCGTAGCGCGGAAATGGGACAGTAAAACGGAATTCGATCTTCCTGATCAAACGCTGCCGTTTCAGCCGTTCCGGGCAGCGGCGGCAGAATTGCTGAAAACGAATCCCGATCAGACGCCGAAATACGAAACGATTCAGACGTATCCGCTGCGCAGTGAAGAGACGTTATGAGAGTGATGCAGATTGTTTTTCAGACGGCCATTCTTTTCGGTTTTTCCGCTTTAGGTGCCGTCATCCAAAAAGCTGCCAACCTGCAGATTCCGGGAAGTATCATCGGGATGCTTCTGCTTTTTCTGTTTCTCAGGGCAGGCTGGATTAAGCCGGTATGGATCAAAGAAGGGAGTTCGTTTCTGCTGAACTATTTGACGCTTCTTTTTGTACCGGGAACAGTAGGGCTTGTTCAGTATTTGCACCTTTTTGAAGGAAGAGGCGCACTCAGTCTGGCTGCAGCCCTGATCAGTACGTTTTTCGTCATGGCCGCTTCATCCCTTCTGGCAGAGAAATCCCTGAGCAGCAAAAGGGAAGAAGGGGAGATGAATTCCGGATGACGGGTTTTCTTTCATTTACAGGGACCATTCTACTCTATCAAGGTATGAAAAAAGTACATCAGCGCCTTCCCAGCCCTTTTTTGATTCCGATTTTAACCAGTACAGCCATCCTTATCCTTATCCTGCTGCTGACTGGTACCGCCTACAGTGCCTATATGCAAGGCGGAAGCCTGATCAGCGGGTTGCTCGGGCCGGCAGTTGTTGCCCTTGCTTACCCTCTTCACATGCAATGGGACCGGCTGAGAAAGCACGTGCTGCTTCTTGTTGGCGCCTCCCTCTCCGGCACAGTGATCGGGCTGTTCAGCGGCATGTACATGGCGATCCTGTTCGGAATGGAGCCGGAAGTCATTCGCTCGCTCGTTCCGAAATCTGTTACAGCGCCGGTTGCTATGGATATTGCCGCTTTAATTGATGGAGTGCCGCCGCTAGCCGCCGTCTATGTAATGGCTGCCGGAGTGTCCGGTGCCATGTTCGGTCCCTTTCTGTTCAGAAGGCTCAAGATCACCCATCCCATTGCTGTCGGCATCGGATTTGGAGCTGCTTCGCACGGTGTCGGTACAGCGAAAGCTTTGGAATACGGGGAGGAAGAGGGGGCTGTCAGTTCTGCGGCCATGACCTTCAGTGCTGTATTTGCCTCACTGCTATGCCCGCAAATCGCGGCATTACTTTTATAAAGGAGCCTGATGATGGGCCAGTTAATTAAACTCAGAGACTATATTTCAAGATACGAGATTGACCCGTACCATTACTCAGGCCAGTACGTAAGGCTGAAAAAGCACCAGTGGCAGCTGCTTAACAAAGCGTGGGAAGAGCGAAACTTTGACTCTTTCATTGTTTCTCCGCCTGCAGCAGAAAAAGAAGAAGAAAAGCCTTCATTCTGGGGAGGGAAATGGTTCCGGAAACCAGCAGAAGCAGCTGCAGATGATGAACCGGCAGAGGAGAGGGAAGAAGGTCCTGATATGACATTTGCCTATGTGCCCTCCTCAAATGAAGAGCTCCGCCATGCTTTCTTGGACAACATTTACCGCTTTCAGCTGAAATGGGCCAGTTCAACTATCCGGGAGGAATCTGATTTTGATAGAAAGCACTACTATGATGAAGTGCTCCAATTCTTTTTGAAACGCCTTCCTGACCATAACCTGTACATGCATCTTCCGGTTTTTGAACTGAAGAATGCGGCGGTTGAGACAGGCTCCATCCTCGTTACACCTTCAGGCATCCAGTGCATCGCTTGGGTTGCGGGTAAAAAGGAAGCCATTCTGGAGGGGTCCAATGAACGGTTCTGGGTCATGAAAAACAGAAAAAGCACCAGTAAGATTCTAAATCCGCTGCTTGGACTAAACCGCACCTATGCGATTGTGAACCAGATTCTTGCCGGCAGGGGAGTCGATTTCCCTGTAGTCAAACGGCTGGTCTTTGAGAACGGCTATGCGGATTTCCAAGTGATGCCCTATAAAGTGGAGGTTACGGACAAAAGGAACTTTCAGGAATGGTTTGAAAGGATGAGGGCCCTGTCTTCTCCTGTTAAGCACGATCAGCTGAAAGCAGCAAAAGTGCTGCTGGACCATACGGCTACACGTTCTAAAATCCGAAGCGGCTGGGATGATCTTGCTGATTAAGGGAAGTCCTCTAACACATGATGGACGTTCATACATAAAATGAATTTATACATCAGGTAATTTATGGAGAGACTGGCTGTAAAAGTTTCTCCGGGGAGGAAGAGCGATGACAAGTGTAAACAGTCCATTCGAAGCTTACTTAGATGACCTTCACACCATTACCATATTGCTTCCGTCAGACAGGGAGCATTTATTTCATAAATCTTTTACCGTTACAGACGATAAGGGAGTTTCATCTACGTTATCCATGTCCGATTGCTTTTCAATTGAGAACTTTGTAAAATGCATCTGCCATTCTTCCGTGCAGCTGCAGGCCGGATGCAGACAGATCATCACCGACGCAGGCGGACTTTCCGCCGAGCTGTTAATGGGAGCTGTCATCCGGACACCAGGGTTTGACGAACTTTACAGCTATGATGGAAATCTCGGCCCCTCCTACAGGGAGCAGGAAATCACTTTGGAAGTATGGGTTCCGACCGCTCTCAACGTATCCGTGGTGTTAAAAGATCCTGCCGGGAATGAGCAGGTCTTGCCAATGGTGAAAAGGGAAAGGGGTGTCTGGGAGATTTGCACCGGGAGAGAGCAATACGGCAAGTTCTACCGGTACAGAGCTTTGATCAACGGTGTTTGGAGAGAGGCTGTGGATCCTTATGTGCAGGCTGTTTCCAAAAACGGGGAATGGGGTGTGCTTCTCGATCCTTCCGATGCGAAGGAGGAAAAGATCTCTGTCCCTTCCTTAGCACAGCCGACAGATGCCATCATTTATGAGGTTCACGTCCGTGATTTTTCCATCCATCCAAACAGCGGTATGACAGCCAAAGGCGCGTATAAAGCATTCACGGAAAATGATACTTCTACAGATAAAGGCTTTTCAACGGGAATGTCCTATCTGAAAGGGCTCGGGATTACACATGTTGAGCTGCTCCCGGTCTATGATTATGAAGGCGTGGCGGAAGGCGAAGAGGATGGAGGCTACAACTGGGGCTACAACCCGGTCCATTTTAACGCACCGGAGGGAAGCTACTCGTCTGACCCCGCCCATCCTCTCGCAAGAATCAGAGAGCTGAAGCAGTGCATCCAGGCGCTTCATGCCAATGGATTAAAAATGATCATGGATGCCGTTTATAATCATGTGTATGATATGAACTTATCATCTTTCGAAAAACTTGTGCCCGGTTATTTCTTCAGGATGGATGAATACGGCTATCCGTCAAACGGAACGGGAGTCGGAAATGATTTTGCATCAGAGAGAAAGATGGCACGTAAATTTATCCTGGACTCCATCAGGTACTGGCTGGAGGAATATGATATAGACGGCATCCGGTTTGATCTGATGGGGATTCTCGATCTGGATACGATGAGAAAGGCGAGAGAGCTGGCCGCCTCCATCAAAAAAGATGTCCTGATCCTTGGTGAAGGATGGGACCTGGCGACACCGCTTGGAGCAGACCGAAAGACAACCATCATCAATGCGAAAAAAATTCCGGGTGTCGCGTTCTTTAACGACCGGTTCCGGGATTTGGTGAAAGGCAGCACCTTTCTGCATGGAGACCGCGGGTTTTCCATGGGAGATGAGGGGAAAAAAGAAGAAACGCTCGCTGCGATCAGAGGGACAGTCCAATACAGTACGGATTCAGACCGTCTGCTTGAAGATCCCTCGCAGTCCGTCAACTACGTGGAGTCACATGACAATCATACGTATTGGGATAAGCTGAAGGCGGCTGTTCCGCATCAGCCGGAGCAGAGGCTGAGAGAATACCAAAAGCTTGCCTCTTCTATGGTGATTCTCTCGCAGGGCATTCCTTTCCTGCATGCCGGCCAGGAATTCTACAGGACAAAACAAGGCTGTGAAAACAGCTACAATCAGGATGACCTGATTAACCGGCTTGACTGGGATTTGCGTGAGCAGCACGAAGCAGATATCCAGGAAGTGAGGCGGTTGATCTCTATCAGAAAGCAGCATGGGGCATTCCGGCTCTCTGACAAAGAGAAGGTCGAGAGGCATCTCGCGTTTGTGCAGGCACCTGCATCCGTCATTTATTACACGCTTAAAGATGTCGGAGCATACGGACGCTGGACGGATATTGCGGTGATCCATCAGGCGTGGGAACATCCCGAAGAGCTTATGCTTCCGGACGGAGGAAGCTGGGAAATCGCTTATGCGCCAGGGCCGGGCGGGAAATTTTTCTCTGTCAGCGATGGCAGAATAACAGTGAATAAAATTGGAACGTATATATTGTTTAAGGCTTAGGCCTTAGTTTTTCTTGACGGGAAATACCAGTAAACGCTAAAATTTAAAAGGACGGCTATGAGATGATTAAGCGGAATGCGTGCATTAGCGGTCTTTTTATATTTGGTATGATAAAATAACATCTCATGGCAAGCTGGGTTGGTTCATGCAGTGTGCGTGATGTTTTTAATAAAATGACCGGCAGAGGAGATGCACTGTTTTAAAAAAATGGTTCATCTTCGTTTGCCTTTCCTGTATAAAGGTTATACAGAAATAAAATCTTAACACGAAATGATGGGTTGACATTGAATCAAATTTGGCTGGAACATCTGCTCGGACAAGAGTGGGAGCTTTCTCCGGCAGGAGGGGCAACGGGAGAAGCTTATTTTGCCCGCAATGGGGATCAGAAGCTTTTCTTAAAACGAAATAGTTCGCCATTTCTTGCCGTACTTTCAGCAGAAGGAATTGTTCCAAAGCTGGTTTGGACAAGAAGAATGGAAAACGGTGATGTGATCACAGCTCAGCACTGGATGGAAGGCAGGGAACTGAAGCCTTCTGATATGGACGGGGATCATGTGGCAGAGCTTCTGCACAAAATCCACCACTCCAAGGAACTGCTGGACATGCTGAAAAGGATGGAAAAGGAACCGCTCACTCCTTCTTCCATCCTGAAAGGAATTCAGGAAACACTTGAATTCGACCAATTCTATCTTCCGGAGATAGAAGAAGCTCTCGTCTATCTCCGCGATCATGCAGAAGCGGTCGAGGTTGGCGAGAAAGTAGTCTGCCACTGTGATCTTAATCACAATAACTGGCTGCTCTCTGAAAACAGCCAGCTCTACCTGATCGATTGGGACGGAGCTGTGATCGCCGATCCTGCCATTGATCTCGGCAATCTGCTTTACTCTTATATTGAGGAAGCACGCTGGGGAGACTGGCTTTTGCAATATGGTTCAGAGCTGACGGACCATCTCCGGCTCCGGATGTACTGGTATGTGCTCGCGCAAACGATTGTATCGCTTTTGTGGAACCGTTCCAGAAATCATGTAAAAGAACTGCAGCAGGCTATTGAAAACCTGACCCACTTGCTCGTCAGGAAAATCTAACTCATGAAAAGGAATCGATTTCCTGGATCCAATGAGTTAAATTTTCCTGCTGGGAAGAGATATGTGAATTCAGTTCAGACGCATTTTTGCTGCTCTGGCTGTAATCATAAATGTTCATGAGAACATTTTTAACATGATCATTCACATTGGCATTGACCATCAAGGACTTGATCAGCCTTTCAATCTGTTCGCATTCAGCTGCCGTACCGCAGCATTCTGTCTGGTGTTCAGATAGTAAGTCCTTTAGCAGAGTAACCTGGTTCTGGTAGTCAAGA
This sequence comes from Metabacillus mangrovi, assembly GCF_009711125.1. Lineage (GTDB taxonomy): Bacteria > Bacillota > Bacilli > Bacillales > Bacillaceae > Metabacillus_B > Metabacillus_B mangrovi. The sequence goes on from NZ_WMIB01000034.1 coordinate 16,760, forward strand.
GGCATCAGGAGCCTTCCTTTCCTGTTTCGTCATACGCTTTAAGATGTTCAAATGAATGTCTTTTTATGTAAGGGCTCCGGCATGCAGAAGCTGCCGGCTTTTATCTGTTGTCCGAAAATTTTTTCAGGGTAAAATGAAATTAAAGAGGTGTTTGCATGAGAGTCAGAAACAAGCCGTGGGCAAGCGAATTCATTGCGGAAAATCGTCATATTGCGGTTGCCCAGCCTTCGGAATATAAAGGGAAATGGCGGGAGCTTTTCGGAAATAACCATCCAATTCATATAGAAGTCGGGACCGGAAAAGGCCAGTTCTTATCCGGAATGGCAAAAGCAAATCCCGGCATCAATTACATCGGCATTGAACTGTTTGAAAGTGTGATGGTCGTTGCCGTACAAAAAGTGCTGGAGTCCGGAGCGGAAAACCTGAAACTGCTCAACGTGGATGCGGCCGATCTTACCGAAATCTTTGAAGACGGCGAAGTGAACCGTGTCTATCTGAACTTTTCCGATCCGTGGCCAAAAAAACGCCATGAAAAGCGCCGCCTCACTTTTAAAACCTATCTGAGCCTGTATGAGCGTCTGCTGGAAAAAGGCGGAGAAATCCACTTCAAGACGGATAACCAGGGGCTGTTCGAATATTCACTGAGAAGCTTCTCCGAATATGGGATGCTCCTGACCTTTGTAAGCCTCGATCTGCATCAGAGCGGGTTTGAAGGCAACGTAATGACAGAGTACGAAGAAAAATTTTCAAACAAAGGCCAACGGATTTACAGATCCGAAGCACGCTTTCAAAATACGTAATATGCTAACCCTTCTGTCTCGCAGAAGGGTTATTTTGTATGCATGTGCCTATCCCTTTTGCTAAAATAAAGAAAAGGGGGATGGAACAATGGAGAAACTGACAATTGGCAGCATTGAACTGATCTGGCTGAACGGTGGAGTCACCCACATGGACGGAGGTGCCATGTTCGGAGTCGTGCCGAAACCGCTTTGGTCACGGAAGTATCCTTCCAATGAAAAAAACCAGATTGAACTGCGCACCGACCCGATTTTAATCCGCAGAGACGGGAAGAATATTCTTGTGGAAGGCGGGATTGGAAACGGCCGCCTGAATGAAAAGCAGCGGCGGAACTACGGGGTGACAGAGGAATCCGATCTTGTTGCCTCGCTCGAAAAGCTCGGTCTGAGTCCTGAAGATATACATATTGTGCTGCTGACCCATATGCACTTCGATCACATTTCCGGGCTTACTGCAGATGAAGACGGAGAACTGCGTTCTGTATTTCCGAATGCGTCCGTTATCACGAGTGATGTGGAATGGAATGAAATGCGAGAGCCTAATATCCGCTCTAAAAATACATATTGGAAAGAAAACTGGCAGGCCATTGAAAAACAGGTTGAGACGTTTAGCGGCAGAAAAGAGATTGTACCCGGGGTAACGATGGTTCATACAGGAGGGCACAGTGACGGCCACTGTATTCTCGTACTGGAGGACGAAGGGGAAACGGCCGTTCATATGGCGGATCTAATGCCGACCCATGCTCATGACAATGTACTGTGGGTGCTTGCCTTTGATGACTACCCGATGACCTCCATAGAGCAGAAAAGCAAGTGGCTCCAATTTGCTGCGGAAAAAGAAGCGTGGATGACCTTTTACCACGACGCAAAGTACCGCGCAGTAAAATGGAACCGGGAACGTGAGATGACGGGGTTTGTAGAAAGGCTTAAATAAAAGGCTTTGTTAATGCATGGTGTTGACTAACACCTGTTGATTGGAGCGGAAGGCGTGAGACTGGGAGCTTGAGAGCAGCGGGACAGGTGAGACCCCACAGTGGCACAGCGGCGAGGAGGCTCACCGCCCGCCCCTGGATGAGCGAACACCTGCAGCGTAAATCAACAACCAGTTTAACAGAGCTAAATAAAAAAGAAACAGAAGAGCTGCTCCTGTTTCCGTCCTTGACATTAAGATACCTTGTTTACCTCGAGCAGAAGGCCGGTTTGCGCATGGACGATCGCTTCAAACTGTTCCAATGCGCCTTCGATGGTTCTGGTAATACCGGTCTTGTACACTTTGTGGTTAAAATCGTTAATGGAATAGTCCTCAGGAACCGTAAAGATCCAGGAGCCTTCGATCGGCCCTTTCTTCCTGAATTCCTGTTTTACGAGCTGGAGTGCTTTATCTGACGAAATGAATGGGGATTTGAGCTGGTCGCGCAATAGGTATGCCGCTCCGAACCCTATTCCGATTCCAGCGATTAAACCAGTTAATTTCATGATTATCTGCCTCCTTCAGCTTTTTCTATCTTAGTATACCGAAGTTAGCCGGCCTTGTTAAGCAGGGCGACTGATAAAATCAGAAAAGGGGTTTTTCTATTGAATAATGAAACAATGGATTTATTTAAAACGCTAACCGAGCTGCCTGGAGCGCCTGGAAATGAGCATCAGGTGCGTAAATTTATGAGAAGCCAGCTTGAACTCTATTCGGATGAAGTCGTTCAGGACCGGCTCGGAGGAATCTTTGGAGTGAAAAGAGGAAATGAGAACGGTCCCGTTATCATGGCGGCCGGCCACATGGACGAAACCGGGTTCATGGTCACCTCCATCACGAAAAACGGGATGATCCGTTTTCAGCCGCTTGGAGGCTGGTGGAACCAGGTGCTTTTAGCGCAGCGTGTACTGATCTACACGGAAAATGGGCCCGTGCCCGGTGTGATCGGCTCAATTCCTCCCCACCTTCTGACAGAAGAGCAGCGGAAAAAGCCGATGGAGATCAAAAATATGCTGATCGATATCGGAGCGGACAGCCTGGACGATGCAAAGGAAATCGGCATCAGGCCAGGACAGCAGATTATTCCGGACAGCTCATTTACCCCGATGGCGAACCCGAAAAAGATTATGGCGAAATCATGGGATAACCGGTATGGATGCGGACTGGCAATTGAACTTTTAAAGGAACTGAAGGACGAAAAGACCGAAAACATCTTATATTCCGGTGCAACTGTCCAGGAAGAAGTCGGTCTCCGCGGAGCACAGGCGGCAGCCAATATGATCAAGCCAGATCTATTTTTTGCGATGGACGCAAGCCCGGCAAACGATATGACGGGAGATAAGAAAGAGTTCGGTCATCTCGGCAAAGGTGCACTTCTCCGCATCCTCGACCGTACCATGGTGACCCACCGCGGAATGCGGGAGTTTGTTCTGGATATGGCGGAAACGCATAAGATCCCATACCAATATTTCGTCTCACAGGGCGGAACCGACGCCGGCAGAGTGCACACATCGAACGAAGGGGTGCCTTCCGCAGTCATCGGGATCTGCTCACGCTACATTCACACCCATGCATCCATCATGCATGTTGATGATTACGCAGCTGCAAAGGAGCTATTGATTAAACTCGTAAAAGCGTGCGACCAGACAACAGTCGATTCCATTAAAGCCAATTCGTAACGTCGGAGGACCATTATGATCATTGCCATCGGAACAGAAAACCCCGCTAAAGTGCAAGCAGTCAAACAGGGATTTTCAAGTATACGTCTCATAACCGATTTTAAGGAAGTCAGCGTTCCATCCGGTGTCTCAAGCCAGCCGCTCACAGATGAGGAAACGATGAAGGGCGCGGAAAACCGGGCAAAAGCTGCACGCCTTGCAGCTGGAGCCGATATCGGCATCGGGCTCGAAGGAGGAGTCATGGAAACACAGGCCGGCTTTTTCCTCTGCAATTGGGGAGCACTGGTATGTGCGGATCTTCCGCCAATTATCGCAGGCGGCGCAAGGATCCAGCTTCCTTTGGAAATCTGTGCCGAACTGGTCAAAGGAAGAGAACTGAGCCCGATCATGGATGAATACTCCGGAAGCCGCCAAACCGGTCGCAGCCGCGGAGCCATGGGCATCTTCACGAACGGAACCGTCGACCGGACCGAAATGTTCACCCACGTCGTCAAACTTCTGGCCGGACGGTATCATTATGAACTGGAACAGAACAGCTGATAAAGCAAGCCGGCCTGCGGGCCGGCTTTTGTTTGGAGCTTGGATTGGGAATGTTGTGATTTAGATTGATGGGATGGGTATGTAGTTGGCTGTAGTGGATTTTGTTTTGGTTTTGTTTTTGCTTTTGCTCTTGCTCTGACCCCTCTTGCTTTAACGTGACGGGGGAACAAGCTGCTGCTCTCCAATCGCCCGCCGCACAAAGAGTTCAGAAGGGGAGGGACGGAGGTTTAGTGCTTTAGCGAAGGTGGGGTCAGAGCTGAGCTCTGACCCTCTCCGCTTTAAAGCGGCAGGGGAACAAGCATCCGCTCTTCCAACGCCCACCGCACTAGGTTTTGATGAAGGAGGGGACGGAGGTTTAGTACTTTAGCGAATGTGGGGTCAGAGCACCGGGCTGTAAACCCCGAACCCCGAACCGTACCACTCCCCAATCAAACTTCCCTTTCACCCAACACTCTTTCTCCTCCCCGCCTCTTTTACTCCTCCTCAAACACATAACTGAGTACCTGGACAGCCTGACTGATGTTTTCAACTGTCACGCTGGCTCTGCTGGACAGCTCCTTCAGGGGGTGGTGCAGGGATTTCGGCCGGATGAGGATGAGGGGTTTCCCCATTTCGATGGCCGCGCTTGCATCCATGGCTGTGTTCCATTGCTTGAATGATTCACCGAAGAAAGCGACGGCGAGATCTGATTTTTTCAGCAAAAGGGAAGTGCGCAGGTTGTTGATGCGGGAAGCTGCTTCATCTTTCGAGATGGAATCAGGCTGGGCGCCGTGCACCTCTTCTCCAATTCCGTCGGAGCGGTCATGATTTTCCATCGGCCCTGTAAAAACCACCGGCAGGTTTTCTGCTTTTTCCTTCAGTTCTTTTCTCCAGTCGCTGTGGATTTCTCCAGCCAAATAGACGTTCAGGTTCATTTTTATTCCTCCTCTGCGTTTATCTTAAAAAGTACCCTTCTGAAATCAGGCAAAAACGGAATTTAAGAAAGTTTATCCTGTAATTGGGAATGGTAGTAAAAAGCGAAGGACAAGGAGGAAGTTTATGTATAGATGGAGTGTACTGATTGGGATCCTGTTCATTCTGGTTTCTGCCGGCTGCGGAGGGATTTCAGAAGAAGAAATGGTTAAGCAGACAGAGGCAAAGGCGGCGAAGGCCTTCGAGGCAAAAGCAAAGAAGCCGACTGATGAAATAAAGAGCGGCTCCTTTTTTGTTCCGGAGGGGTATAAGGTTTCCTCTAAGCAGCCGAATAACGTGATCTTAACAAAGGATGACCGGAAGCATCTGCTGTTCATTAACCGTAATGAGCCGGAGGACAGCAAAGCGTCCTATGAGGCACTGCATGGGGAATACCGTAAATGGCTTGTGGACCGGACGTTTGAACATGATGGAGGCTTCGGCTATGTGCTTGTCTTTAAGCTGAAGGATGAGCTGTATGAAGTAACGGCGGGAAACGGCGGCAATAAAATGACAGCCAATGCACAGAAAAAAGACGTGCCGGCTGCGGCAGATGAGATGATTCAGGTGCTTAAATCGATCCGGTAATCACTGCGGATGGATTTAAGCGTCTTTTTTCTGGTATGATGCAACTATGTGAATCTTACATTTCGGAGGAGTAATCATGGAAAAATTAAAATCAATGGACCAATATAATGAAGTGATTCAAAATGAGCTGACTGTATTAATGTTTTCAGCAGACTGGTGCCCGGACTGCCGGTTCATCGATCCGTTTCTACCTGAACTTGAACAGGAAAATGACTGGATGAATCTGTACTATGTGGATCGGGACGAGTTTATCGATTTATGTGCGGACCTTAGTGTGTTTGGCATCCCAAGCTTCGTTGCTTTTCATAAGGGGGAAGAAACCGGCCGCTTTGTGAGCAAAGACCGGAAAACGAAAGAAGAAATTCAGGAATTTCTGAATGGGATAAAACGATAGCATCTGACGGGAGGGACGCTTCGGATGAAGCCGATGAAACTGTCCCGGCTGATTGAGGAAAGGCTGAAAAAGCATGGCTGGACTTTTCAATATGACCGGGAAAAAGAAACGCTGAGAGTCGAAGACCCGGCGATTGGCAAGGGCATGACAATCGGGCTGAATGAGATTGCTGCCCGGTATGAAACAGAAAAAGATCAGGCGATTGATGAGGTAGTCTACCATATAGAAGAGGCGCTTCTTGCTATGAAAAAAGGCGGCGGATTGGAAGGAAAGGAAAAATCCATCTTTCCCGTCATCCGTTCAACCTCCTTCCCTGAAAAATCGAGTGAGGAAATTCCGCTGCTTTTTGACAGCCACACGGCAGAGACCAGAATCTATTATGCGGTGGACATGGGGAAAACCTACCGGCTGATCGACCGGAACATGATGGAGAGAGAAGGCTGGTCACATCAGCGGATTAAAGAGAGTGCCCTTTTTAACCTCCGTGGCCTTGCACCGTCTATTAAAGAAGATGAGGTGGCCGGAAATACCTTTTACTTTTTAAGGGCCAATGATGGATACGATGCGAGCAGGGTACTGAATGAAAGTTTGCTGCAATCGTTCAAAACCAGAATTTCTGGTACAATGGCTTTGGCGCTGCCTCATCAGGACGTGCTGATTATTGCAGACATTCAAAATGAAACCGGGTATGATATTCTGGCACAAATGACCATGAGCTTCTTTGCAAGCGGCAGAGTGCCGATTACTGCTTTATCTTTTCTTTATGAAGAGGGAGAGCTTGAGCCGGTCTTTATTCTCGGCAAAAACAGACCGAATTTACCGAAGGATGGAAAGGAAGAATAGAATGAACGTTTTTTATAACCGTGAGGGCGTTGGAGATACACTTATGATTTTCATAAAAGAAATTCCACTTGAAAACCGGACCTTCGACCGCAGACAGGATGCTGTCAAAATTTACGACGCACAGACAGAAGAGCTCGCAGGCTTTAATCTGTTTCATGCTTCCAAATACATACCGGTCGATGCAGCCGGACCTGTTGAGCTAACTGAAGATACGGTTCGTGACATCAACGGAGCTCTCGGCAAAAACGGATTTGATGAAGTGCTGGAGGTCGATTTTACACCGAAATTTGTAGTTGGCCATATCCTCAGCAAGGAAAAACATCCGAACGCCGACAAGCTGAACATCTGCAAAGTGGACACAGGGACGGAAGTGCTTCAGATCGTCTGCGGCGCCCCGAATGTGGATGCCGGCCAGAACGTTGTGGTGGCAAAGGTTGGCGCCGTTATGCCAAGGGGTATGATGATCAAGCATGCAGAGCTCAGAGGAGTGGCCTCAAGCGGCATGATTTGTTCTGCGAAAGAACTGGATCTTCCGGACGCTCCCCAGGAAAAGGGAATCCTCGTACTGGAGGAGAACCGGAAGCCGGGAGAATCTTTTTTTCAATAAACTCCTTGGGTGAACCCACCCAAAACCAATAATTTCCCCGTAAAATATGATATGATAAAAGTCACTAGAAACCTTCTCTAGTGGCTTTTTTCATACATAGCGGAATTCGCTGGTGCAGCCGGAAGAGAAAGCCTTACAACATGAATTTGAAAGAGTGATAAAAATTGAGCTGGATGTCAAAATTTAAACAATTTATGTTCGGTGAAACGGAAGAAATTGTTGAAGTTGTCGAATATGTCCGAATAGACGATGAAGATGAAATGCCGGTGGAAAAAAAGAAACAGCCGGCAAACAAACTGCCGAATGAAGGGATAAAAAAGTCATCCCACCAGCTGGAAGCGAAGATCGCGTATCAGTATCCGGAAGGGAAATTCCGTTTTCCTGCTATACCGGATGAACGCCAGAGGGCATTAAGACCCCAGAGGCAAAGACCGGCCGCACCACAGCAGGCAGAAAGCAGAAAAGAAGAGCGAAGCAGCCGCAAAAAGCCTGTGGCTGAAAGAAAGCCGGGTTCACAGCCTAAGCAGGCAGAGGCTCAAAAGCACGTGCCTAAAAAACCTTTTCAGCCTACTGTCATCCCATCGCCGATTTATGGATTCCGCCAGCGGTCGGAGATGGAATCTCTTCCTTACAAAATCAGAGAGAAGACAATAGCTGAAACCCGTAAACATGAAGAGGAAACCCTGCGGAAGCTCTCTATGCACAGCTCATCCTTCTATAAGAGAAGAGCTGCTGATGCAGCACAGAAACAGGCCGCAGCGGAAAAAGAAGAGTTTTTTTCAAAAGGAACCAACCCGATACCGGATTATCCGCCGGAGTCTCAAGATGATGAAGAAAAGCCGGAAGTGATTGTTCCGGAACTCACGGCAAAAGATCTGCCGCCATTAGAGCCAATCATGATCGCAGATGATCCAGATGAAACCAGAGTGGAAAGAAGCCGTTTGCAGCTGGACATGAGCGGGGGTCATCCGTCAGGAGAGAAATTCAGCCTAAACGGAGATCATCTGTCAGAAGAAGAATCCAGTATAACCGGAGTTCATCCGTCAGAAGAAGAATCCAGTATTAACCGCAGCCCCCTCTCTGCTGTAACGGTCGAGGAAGAAACCATGTCTGCACAGGCCCGTGAATCTGTTATTGAGTTTCATGCAATTGAAGCAGGCGGACAAGTCCAGGATAAAGAGCGTCAGGAAACGCGATCTCCGCAGGAACTGTATCGCGAAGAGCAGGAGGTATCCTCCTACGGGGAACTGACTGGGGAATCTCTTGCTGAGCCTGTTGCGGAAGAAAAGCCCGTTGAAATCAGCTTTTACGAAGCGCAGGAAACGCCTGCTCCTCAAATGGAAGATCAGATTGCCGGGACTTCACCTGAACTGCCTGAAAGGATCGAGCCTGTTCAGGAAGAATCTGTTCCTGCACAGCCCGTTCAGCGGGACCGGGGGGAAAGAAAGAACGGGGCCGTGCCATACAACGTACTCATGCTGAACCGTGACCGGAACCGGGTGAAGGAGCGAGTCCAGGAGGGCGCGTATCATTTCCCGCCGCTTCACTTGCTGAGCATACCTCAGAAAGAGGTTTCTGATGACCGGGAGTGGCTTGCCCATCAGCGTGAGCTGCTGGACAGTACCCTTCATAACTTCAATGTGCGTGCGAAGGTTGTACATGTCACCCAAGGGCCTTCTGTTACAAGGTTTGAAGTACAGCCTGAACCGGGTGTGAAGGTCAATAAAATCACGAATCTGTCTGATGATATTAAACTGAGTCTGTCCGCTAAAGATATCCGGATTGAGGCTCCGATTCCGGGGAAAAATGCGATTGGAATTGAAGTGCCGAACCTGCAGAGCAAAACTGTATCCCTGAGAGAAATCATCCGCACCGGCGAATTTAAGAACACGGCATCCCCGCTGACTGCGGCGCTTGGTCTGGATATCTCCGGACAGCCGATTGTGACGGATCTGAAAAAGATGCCGCATGGTTTGATAGCCGGAGCGACAGGTTCAGGAAAAAGCGTATGCATCAATTCCATCTTAATCAGTCTTCTGTATAAAGCAGCGCCTCATGAAGTAAAGATGCTGCTGATTGACCCTAAAATGGTGGAACTTGCTCCTTACAACCGGATTCCCCATCTGGTCAGCCCGGTCATTACAGATGCCAAGGCAGCTACAGGAGCACTGAAATGGGCGGTTGAGGAAATGGAAAGGCGCTATGAGCTTTTCGCCCATTCAGGAGTGCGCGACATCAGCCGGTACAACGAACTGGTGAAAACACATCAATCAGGAGAGCACATGCCTTATCTGGTCATTGTCATCGATGAGCTTGCGGATCTGATGATGGTAGCTCCCGGAGAAGTGGAAGAAGCGATTTGCCGCATTGCCCAGAAAGCACGTGCATGCGGGATCCATCTGATTGTAGCAACGCAAAGACCATCTGTTGATGTCATTACGGGACTGATCAAAGCGAATATCCCTACAAGGATTGCTTTTTCTGTGTCCTCCCAGGTGGATTCCAGAACCATTCTGGATACGGGCGGAGCGGAAAAGCTTCTAGGAAGAGGAGATATGCTTTTTCTCGAAAACGGTACGTCCAAGCATTTGAGGGTTCAGGGGAATTTCGTTTCCGATGAAGAGATTGAGCAGGTTGTGGCTCATGTTAAAAAACAAATGGATCCTGTGTACCTTTTTAATCAGGAAGAGTTTCTGCAGAAATCCTCCCTTCAAACCGAAGAAGATGACTTGTTCCTGGAGGCCTGTGAATTTGTGGTTTCCCAGAGCGGAGCCTCCACCTCAAGTCTCCAGCGCCGTTTTAGAATCGGATACAACCGTGCGGCCCGCCTTATCGATATGATGGAGGAACAAGGCATCATATCCGAGGGGAAGGGAAGCCGCCCAAGGGATATCCTCATTTCTGAAGAAGAATTAATGACCATGCAGGAAAGCTGAACGGTGTGAATTATCAAATTGACACCGGCAGAAAAGAGGCTTATAGTAGGTAGGTCTGCTCAAGCTGTGTGGATCGAACGATTACACCATACCGTCCTGCACGATTACAGGAAGCAGGACTGGTTGCAAATTTAGATGAATATCATATACTGCTTTAAAGCGGGCGGAGTCTGATTCGCTCCCCCGGCCCGGGCAGTATATAGATAGACGTTGCTGGAGGTTCAATTATGACTGTTTATCATTTTGTTGGAATTAAAGGAACAGGAATGAGTGCTCTTGCACAGATTCTTCATGATATGGGATATAAGGTTCAGGGTTCTGACATCGACAAAGACATTTTTACACAAAAAGCACTTGAAGACAGAGGGATTGAACTGCTCTCTTTTGATAAAGAAAACATTAAACCCGGTTTGACGGTTATAGCGGGAAATGCTTTTCCCGATACTCACCCGGAGATTGAGGAAGCACTCAGACTGGATTTGCCTGTCATCCGCTACCACCGCTTCCTTGGCGACTTCATGAATAGCTATACGAGTGTCGGAATTACCGGCGTACACGGGAAAACTTCCACGACCGGTCTTCTTTCGCATGTTATTCAGGGAGCGGAGCCAACCTCTTTCCTCATCGGTGACGGAACGGGGAAAGGTTTGCCGGACAGCAAGTATTTTATTTTTGAAGCATGCGAGTACCGCAGACATTTCCTTTCCTATTATCCGGATTATGCGATCATGACCAACATCGACTTTGATCATCCGGATTATTTTTCAAGTCTGGAAGATGTGTTTGATGCGTTTCAGAAGATGGCGCTGCAAGTGAAAAAAGGGATTATTGCATGCGGGGATGACGAGAACCTGCAAAAAATCCAGGCTAAAGTTCCAGTCGTTTACTACGGCTTCGGAGAGCATAATGACTTTCAGGCAAGAAATGTCGTGAAAAGTACGGATGGAACAAGCTTTGATGTATTTGTCCGGAATACATTCTACAGTTCCTTCAAGATTACAGGTTTCGGAGATCATAGTGTGCTAAACGCTCTTTCTGTTATTGCTTTATGCCACTATGAAGAAGTGGATGCAGAAATCATCCAGCAGAGGCTCCTTACGTTTGAAGGAGTCAAGCGCCGTTTTAACGAAAAGCGGATCGGCAGCCAGGTGCTGATCGATGATTATGCCCACCACCCAACTGAAATCCGTGTGACGATCGAGGCAGCACGCCAAAAGTATCCGGACAGGGAAGTGGTCGCTGTCTTCCAGCCGCATACTTTCACGCGTACACAATCCTTTATGGATGAATTTGCGGATAGTCTGAACAAAGCAGATTGCGTTTATTTATGTGACATTTTCGGCTCAGCCAGGGAAAATGCCGGAAAACTGAGCATTAATGACTTGATTGCCAAAATTGATCGCTCTTCGCTGATCGAGGAATCCGAGATGGATGTGCTCAAAAAGCATGAAAACGGGGTACTCGTATTCATGGGAGCAGGCGACATTCAAAAATATCAGCGTGCTTATGAAGAAGTACTGCTGTAAAAACAAAACCGCATTCCGGGAGGAATGCGGTTTTTCTCTGTGCTAGCGGGACGGCACACGTCATTCTTCAGAGAGCCAGTCCTTTTTCCGGTTATTTCAGATTCTCAGGGTTCAGTCCTTCCAGTTCGGCTGTGACAAACCTTCCATCTTTGCGGATCAGCACATCATCAAAATAAATTTCCCCTCCGCCATACTCAGGACGCTGGATCATGACCATATCCCAGTGGATATCAGAGTGATTGCCGTTGTAGGCATCATCATAGGCCTGACCCGGTGTGAAGTGGAAGCTTCCATCAATTTTCTCGTCAAACAGAATGTCCTGCATCGGGTGCTGGATGTGCGGATTGACTCCGATAGCGAATTCCCCGATAAACCGGGCTCCTTCATCTGTATCAAAAATCTGATTGATGCGGTCACTGTCGTTAGCCGATGCTTCAACAATCCGGCCATTTTTAAACGTCAGCTCCACATTTTCAAAAGTAAAGCCATTATAGGGAGAAGGAGTGTTATATGAAATTTTACCGTTCACAGAATCTCTGACCGGTGCCGTATAAACTTCTCCATCAGGAATATTCAGATGTCCTGCACACTTTACAGCCGGAATGTCTTTAATCGAAAAAGAAAGATCGGTGCCAGGCCCTGTGATCCGTACTTTATCCGTCCGGTTCATCAGCCCGGCGAGAGCATCCATCGCCTGATCCATTTTGCTGTAATCCAGGTTGCAGACGTTAAAGTAGAAATCCTCAAATGCTTCCGTGCTCATTTTAGCCAGCTGTGCCATCGAGGAAGTCGGATAACGGAGCACGACCCACTTTGTTTTCGGTACGCGGATCTGGGTATGTACTTTTTTCCCGATGGTCCCGCTCATCACTTTCATTCGGTTATCCGGCACATCTGCCAGTTCGCTGATGTTGCTGCCGGACCGGATTCCGATGTAGGCATCCATATCCTTCATCACATTTGCTTCGTATTCCGCCATTTTAGTATAATGGTCCTCAGAAGCATTCATAAGAAGAGACCGGTCAACCTGATGATCCTTCAGCAGGACGAATGGAAAGCCGCCGGCCTTATATGCTTCACTCACGAGGGCCGTAACCAGCTCTCTTTGCAGTCCGAAGTTTTCAATTAGAACTTTCTCGCCCTTTTCAAGTTTCACTGAATACTGGATCAGATTTTCTGCCAGCTTTTGTATGCGCGGATCTTTCATTTGTTTTTCCCCCTTTATGTATTCCTTTTCATTTTACATAAAAATCAGAAAAACGAAAAATTTTTTTCCGGCAGAGGATTTGAGGTTAGCGATGTAGAATTGGCTAATTAGTAAGGGATTTACATGTTTACAATGTTAAGCGGCGGGTAAATATTTATTAAATTCATAGGAGGTGCCCTACTTTGGAAATCATCTTGTATTTAAGCATTGCATTGATCGCGATTGCCTTCACAGTGCTGGTAATCTTTGTAGCCAGAACTTTGAAATCCGTACAGACCACATTAGATAACGTTGCAGGTACTATGTCAGGGCTGGAGAAACAAGTTCAGGGAATCACAACAGAAACAACTGAACTCCTACATAAAACAAACTTGCTCGCCGATGACATTCAGCAGAAATCCGAAAAACTGAACACAGTAGTGAACGCTGTTCAGGGAGTTGGCCAGTCTATCAGTCAGCTGAACCGCTCAGTGAGCAACGTATCCACATCCGTATCAAACGGTCTGGATAAGAACAAGGAACAGATTTCCCAAGTTGTGCAGTGGAGCAATGCTGCCATGGATATCTGGCAGAAGTGGAAAGTCAGAAAGAACCGTACAAAAACATCGACGATGAACTAAACCAAAAACCCGGGGAGGAATCACTATGAGCAAGGATGGAATCAATAGCAAAGATTTTATGATTGGAACTCTAATCGGAGGAATCATCGGGGCTTCTGCGGCACTTCTCCTCGCTCCGAAATCCGGCAAGGATTTACGTGTGGACCTTGGGAGTCAGGCTAACATGGTTGCAGAAAAGACGAACAAACTGACAAGCGATGCCCTGAGCAAAAGCTCAGACTGGGCCAACAAAGCGAAGGACAAAACGGCTTCTCTTTCCCAGTCCGTTACAAGCCATTCCACTCAGCTTCTGGATAAAGTAAAAGATATCCGTGGAGGAAGCAAAGCACCGGAACAGGATCCGGTTTCTGATGAAATTTCAGCAATCGATGAACTGGCTGAAGAGGCGGCAGTTTCTTCCCGCACAGCAGCCTTTGAATCCCAGGAGCAGGTGCTTCAGGGAACAAAGGAACTTGCAGAAAAAGAAGCATCCAAATCAGCGGCTGAAGCACCAGGCAAACTTTAAGCATACTAAAATCGGCAGAAAAACCTTCTGCCGATTTTTTTATAAGCCGGCCCGCCGGTGAAAGAGGAGGAAGCAAGTTGAAACAGCAAATTAAAGAGATTCAAGAGTTTGAAGACCTGTTGAAAAATGAAGGATCGTTTTACTTTTTAAAGCACAGTCTCACCTGTCCCATCAGTAAAGAAGCATTTCAGCAGTTTTCCCGATTCACCGAAGATGAAAATGTGAACGCTTATTTTCTCCACGTTCAGGAATCAAGGGAACTTTCCGCTTACATTGCAGAAAAGCTTGAAACGCAGCACGAATCTCCCCAAGCTTTCCTGATTAAAAACGGAACTGTTTTATGGAATGCATCCCATTGGAACATTACGAAGGATTCCTTATCAAAGGCAGGAAAATGATCCTATGCACCCCCAGAATGCTCCTTCGGCATTTTGGGGGTTTTTTGTTTCTACTCAGGAATCCGGAGAGGATGCGCATCGCCCATATCTGGATGAACGTCTGCAGGGGAAATCAACAGCTCAAAGTTAAAAGAGCTTTTAAAAAGACTAAGTTAAAGCATCAAGCTGTTTTCCCAC
>NZ_WMIB01000035.1 GCF_009711125.1 Metabacillus mangrovi
GGTTCGGTCTCAGACGCAGCTATTTTCGGAGAAACCACTCCAAAGAAGCCATTCGGGAGCAAATAGCGTCTCCTAAGACCGAAAACTGTGAAAAGGACCGGTAATTAGCAAAATAACGTCTCCTGAGACCGAAAGCCAAGCGACTGGTCTCCAGGGACGTTATTTCTTTATGGAAACCGCTTACATGAGCCGGTTCGGTCTCAGACGCAGCTATTTTCGGAGAAACCACTCCAAAGAAGCCATTCGGGAGCAAATAGCGTCTCCTAAGACCGAAAACTGTGAAAAGGACCGGTAATTAGCAAAATAACGTCTCCTGAGACCGAAAGCCAAGCGACCGGTCTCCAGGGACGTTATTTCTTTATGGAAACCGCTTACATGAGCCGGTTCGGTCTCAGACGCAGCTATTTTCGGTGAAACCGCTGAAAAAAAGCCGTTCGACAGCAAATAGCGTCTCCTGAGACCGAAAACTGTAAAAAGGGCCGATAACCAGCAAAATAGTGTCCCTTGAGACCGAAAGCCAAGCGACCGGTCTCCAGGTACGTTATTTCCGTTGTGAAACCGCTTACACCGAAAAGTTCGGTCTCAGACGCAGCTATTTTCGGAGAAACCGCTCAAAAGAAGCCATTCGGGAGCAAATAGCGTCTCCTGAGACCGAACACCGCGAAACGCACCGATAACCAGCAAAATAACGTCCCCTGAGACCGCAAGCCAAGCGACCAATCCCCTCAAGCGCTATTAAATCAAGCAGCACACAGTTACCCAACCTGCATAAAACAACAAAGCCCCCCAAATGCCGGAGCATTCGGAGGGCTTCACCGGGGCTTGATCAGACCCAATATACTTATCTTACTTCCGGTTTAGGACCGGTGCGGCCAAGCTCGGCGGCCGGCTTGAACAGCAGTCCAATGTTGATGAGTCCTGCGATTCCTACTAAGCCGTAAATGATTCTGGAAAGAGCTGCATTTTGTCCTCCGAAGATGGCGGCAACCAAATCAAATTGGAAGAATCCGATCAATCCCCAGTTGACAGCTCCTATGATAGTAAGTACAAGTGCTGCGCGCTGAATTCCACTCATGTGTTAAACCTCCTGTTTTTCATTTACTTCCATGCATTATTAACTTGCGGAATCCGAAAAAAAATATTCACGAGGTTCTGATAAAATAACAAAAATTGCAGAATCTATCCGTGAAGCGCATTTCTTTACAAAAAGATAGGAGAAGGCGGATAATACAGTTGAAAAAGTAAAGGAGGCAATAAATCATGGAGAATTTTACATATTACAATCCAACAAAACTGATTTTCGGCAGAGACCAGCTGGAGCAGTTAAAGAATGAACTTCCGAGATACGGAAACAAAGTGCTTCTTGTGTACGGAGGGGGCAGCATCAAGCGCAGCGGCTTATATGATAAGGTCCTTTCAGTATTGAAGGAGATGGGTTCTGAAGTATCAGAGCTTGCCGGAGTGGAACCGAATCCCCGCCTTACAACTGTTAGAAAAGGCGTGGATATCTGTAAAACAGAAGGTATTGAAGTGATTCTGGCAGTAGGGGGCGGAAGTGTAATTGACTGCACAAAAGCCATTGCGGCCGGAGCGAAATATGACGGGGATGCTTGGGATATTGTAACCAAAAAGCATATGCCTGAAGCAGCTCTTCCGTTTGGAACGGTTTTAACCTTGGCGGCAACCGGTTCTGAGATGAATGACGGTTCTGTTATCACCAATTGGGAGACACAGGAAAAGTACGGCTGGGGCAGCCCGCTCACTTTCCCTAAATTCTCAATTCTTGATCCGGTAAACACGTTCACTGTTCCTAAGGATCATACTGTGTACGGAATTGTCGATATGATGTCCCATGTATTCGAGCAGTATTTCCACCGTGCAAAAAACACACCGCTTCAGGACCGCATGTGTGAATCGGTCTTGAAAACCGTTATGGAAGCAGCTCCAAAGCTAATTGAAGACCTGGAAAATTATGAGCTTAGAGAAACGATTCTTTACAATGGAACGATTGCGTTGAATGGAATGCTGCAAATGGGAGCACCTGGAGACTGGGCATCCCATAATATTGAGCACGCTGTTTCCGCAGTATACGATATTCCGCATGCGGGCGGACTTGCAATCCTTTTCCCTAACTGGATGAAGCACAACCTGAATACAGATGTCAGCCGCTTTAAACAGCTGGCGGTCCGTGTATTTGACGTAGATCCAGAAGGCAAAACGGATGAAGAAACGGCATTGGAAGGCATCAGCCGTCTCCGTGATTTCTGGAGCAGCCTCGGTGCACCTACCCGTCTTGCTGATTATAATATCAATGAAGAGAACATTGATTTAATGGCAGATAAAGCTATGATCAATGGGGAATTCGGACGTTTCAATCCTCTGAAAAAACAGGATGTTGTTGATATTCTGCAAGCGTCACTTTAAAAGTGCTATCTAAAAATCACCCGTTCAGACGGGTGATTTTTTTATTTCCTCTTTATAAAAAAAGCCATTGTGATCATATCAGCATAGGTGCCATCCCGGTAGCGGATTTCATTACGCATTCTTCCCTCTTCCTTAAACCCCATCTGTTCATATAGCTGGATTGCTTTTTTATTATTCGAAAATACCTCTAGCGTAATTTTTTCAAGTCCTTGCTGAGATGTGCACCATTCCATCATTGTGCGCATCAGCTGCCCGCCGATTCCTTTTCCGTGCTGGGATTTTATGACCGATATGCCGAATGAACAGACATGACTCCGCCTGATCCTTACATGGCGGCTGACACTGAGCATTCCAACAAGGCTTTTTCCGGAGAAGGCAAGAAGGATCATGCCTCCGTCTTTATACGTTTGCCTGATCCAATACTCTTCATTTTCTAAAGAAGGCCTGTACTCATGTCCCTCGCTGATCATAAAAGGGGTCTCATTCAACGTTTTTTTAATATGACTGCTCAATTTATAAGCATCTGCTTCTGCAGCAAACCGGATAATCGTTCTCATGGCTCCCTCCGCATCTGCATATCATCTGGATTTTTCCAGCTCTCTATAAATGTACCAGCTTTTCACAGGCAATAAAAAGAAAATTTCCAGATGTTATCGCTTACACTCATGGCTTGGCTTGATTTAAGAATACACTTTGGTTAAAGTGTAAGAGGGAAATATTTTAGAATCGGAGGCTGAAAACAATGACACATGTACGTTTTGATTACTCAAAAGCACTGTCATTTTTCAACGAGCATGAAGTTACATACTTGCGTGAGTTTGTTAAATCTGCGCATCATTCCATACACGAAAAAACAGGAGCCGGAAGCGACTTTTTAGGATGGGTGGATCTGCCGGCCAATTATGATAAGGAAGAATTCAGCCGCATCCAAAAGAGTGCAGCTAAAATTAAAGAAGATTCCGATGTCCTTGTTGTAATCGGAATTGGCGGTTCTTACCTCGGGGCACGTGCTGCGATCGAAATGCTAAACCATTCTTTCTACAATGTTCTTTCAAAAGAAGACCGTAAGACACCTCAGGTCGTCTTTGCAGGGAATAACATCAGTTCTTCCTATATGAAGGACCTGATGGATGTGCTGAAAGATAAAGATTTCTCCATCAACGTTATTTCTAAATCCGGAACAACTACTGAGCCTGCTCTTGCTTTCCGGATCTTCCGCAAGCTGCTGGAAGAAAAGTACGGAAAAGAAGAAGCACGGACACGGATTTACGCCACTACTGACAAAGCGCGCGGAGCACTTAAAACGCTCGCGGACGAGGAAGGCTATGAAAGCTTCGTTATCCCGGATGATGTGGGCGGACGCTATTCTGTTCTTACAGCAGTCGGCCTGCTTCCGATCGCAGCAGCCGGCAACGACATCGAAGCGATGATGAAAGGCGCAGCAGACGCGATGAACGATTTCTCAAGCGCTGAGCTTGAAGAGAACCCTGCATATCAATATGCTGCGGTCCGAAACGTTCTTTACAGCAAAGGCAAAACGATTGAAATGCTGATCAACTATGAGCCGGGTCTGCAATACTTCTCTGAATGGTGGAAGCAGCTGTTCGGCGAAAGTGAAGGAAAAGACCAAAAAGGAATTTTCCCTTCCTCTGCCAACTTCTCGACAGACCTGCATTCTCTTGGACAATATGTTCAGGAAGGCCGCAGAGACCTGTTCGAAACGGTCCTGAACGTCGAAACATCCCGTCATGAGCTGCTGATCGAAGAAGAAGAAAACGATCTGGACGGATTGAATTACCTGGCAGGCAAAAATGTAGACTTCGTCAACAAGCGTGCTTTCGAAGGAACAATGCTAGCCCACACAGACGGAGACGTTCCTAACCTGATCGTAAATGTGCCGGAAATGAACGCCTACACATTTGGATACCTTGTTTACTTCTTCGAAAAAGCCTGTGCAATTAGCGGTTACCTCCTGGGAGTGAACCCATTCGACCAGCCTGGAGTAGAAGCATACAAAGTGAACATGTTCGCCCTCCTCGGAAAACCTGGTTTTGAAGAGAAGAAAGCGGAACTGGAAAAACGTCTAAAATAAAAGAGAAACAGCGGATTCCCTGAGGGGACCGCTGTTTTTTGTTTTTAGGATGCTTGATGGTGCACTGACCCCACTTGCTTTAAAGCAGCAGGGGAACAAGCGCCAGCCGCCCAGTCCCTTTCCAGCCAGCATATTGAAGGAAGCGGGGACGGAGCTTTAGTACTTTAGCAGAACTGGGGTCAGAGCATTGCACTGACCCCACATGCTTTAAAGCAGCAGGGGAACAAGCACCAGCTGCCAAATCCCTTTCCTGCCAGCACATTGAAGGATGGGGGGACGGAGCTTTAGTGCTTTAGCAGAACTGGGGTCAGAGCAAAAATTTGAACTAACAAGATACAAGTTCGAACTCAGTACAAACCCAGCACAAGTTCCGACCCAATACACTCCAGCACCAACCCAGCACAACCCCCTCCCCCCTAAGCAAACCACCCCAATCCTGACCGCGTCCGCATGAAAGCATCTCTTATGGAGACCATAAGGATAAAAAGGGGTGATCCCATGATTGAGATTCCTTCAAAGCTTGAGGGGGAGCAATACAGTTTGTTTGATCTGGAAAGCGAGCTGAAGCCGCTTGGGTATTCGATTGGCGGGGGCTGGGATTATGAGAAGGGTTTTTTTGATTATAAGATTGACGATGAGGTTGGCTATCAGTATTTAAGGGTGCCGTTTACTGCATCGAGTGGGGCGCTGGATTCGCGGAATACATCTGTTGCGATCGGCCGTCCGTTTCTGCTGTCTCATAAATACCAGATTGGTCTTGATGATCATGCGCGGGTCGGGAATTTTCAGGCTTCATTCAATCAGTTTTCCGAACCGCAGGATAAGGATGCTTCATTTCCCGAGGAATATATTGATGTGGGGAAAGCACTGGTTAAAGAGCTGGAGGAGCTGCTGCTGTAAAAGCCGGAGATTTTCCGGCTTTTTTTAGTGGAGAGCAATGTTAGTCCCCTTTAAATAAGATAGCCTGGTCGCCTGAGTGTATCTGGAATTCCGGAGCAGGGCTGAAAATCAATTGTTCTCCGCGTTTTATGCCGATTAGAACACTGCTCGTTTCCATATACTCAATGCTTAGATTTTTAAAATCCGATGCGGTCACGTTTTTCGGGATTTCTTGTACTTCAATGTGCTTGCCTTCCCCCGGATTGATCATTTCCATGCTTTCTTTGATGGAGTGATGGTGAAGGATGCCGTTAACGAGGATGTGGCTCGAGAGCTCGTATGTTTTGACAACTTCATCGGCACCGGCCCGTCCGGCGTTGGCTGCCTGGTGGGCGGTTTGAATTTCAGCAATCGTGTAGGTTTCAGGGTTGAGTCCTTTCACTCCGAGGATGACTAGAATGGTTTGCATGTCTGCTTCTGTTTCGTTTTTATAGTGATCAGAGGTTATGACGACACATGCCGCTTCTGCTGTGTTTGCTTTTTCGAGAGTGGAATCTAAAATAGGGGAGCCGTTGACAAAATGGATATTGCCAAACGGGCTTTCCTCCAGAGACTGATCGATCAGGACTATCTGTGAAGAAGGCTGTGCTTTTTGCATCGAACGAATGATTTCGGCTGCTCTAGCGTTCCAGCCTACGATGACGGTATGCCCGTTATTTTTATACATCAATCTCCCCCGCTTATAGCTATGCTGCAGTTCAACGGCTGCAGCGGAAAATGTGGCAAAGAAGGCAGTCGCAAAAGCAGCCCCGAGAAGAATGATCAGCATTCCGGCAGCCTTTCCCGGCAGTGTTACAGGAACGAGATCACCAAAGCCGACCGTTGATATGGTCACGACGGTCCACCATAATCCGTCAAGGATGGTATGGAAGGTTTGCGGTTCGATGAGGGTCATCGCATATCCGAAGAAAAAGATCAGTAACAGAACAAATAAGGCGATTCTGCCGTAAACCGGAATCCGCTGCCAGACAGCCAGGAAAGAACGGATCATTCTGTTCCCTTTTTCATCGTGCTCTCAGGAAAGGAGAGGAATTCCTTAAGGAGCAGGTTGATTTTCTCTGTGACCTGATCCTCTCCGTATAACTCCACTGCTCTGCTGATGGCTGCTTCTGTCTCTTTTGAAAATGTAATGAGCGGCTTATCTTCTTCCGATTGGTTGTAGAGCTGGATGAAAACATCCAGTGCTTCATTCATTTCGTCAATCGCGCTGCTCAACTGGTCTTTCTCTTTGCCGGATATTTTCACAGCCTTCACCTTCCTGCTTTGCCCTATAAACCGTAGTATGTGCAGTTTTTGCAGTCTTCTCTCCGGATAGATGCTAAAAAGATTGCAGAAACTAGCCTGAGTGGATAAGAGGCGTGGAACCTTTCGGGGAAGAACAGGGCCTCTCTGGAAAGAACATAATAGGAGGGCATGCCCTGATGATTGCTGTTAATTTATTATTAGTTGCGTTGCTGATTGCAGCGACTGCCTTTTTCGTCGCAACGGAATTTGCTGTCGTCAAGGTACGCAAATCAAGGATTGATCAGCTGATTGCAGAAGGCAATCCAAAGGCTGTTTATGCTGAAAAAGCCATTGCAAATTTAGATGAAACGCTTTCCGCTTGCCAGCTTGGCATCACCATCACTGCCCTTGGTCTGGGGTGGCTTGGAGAACCGACGGTGGAAAAGCTGCTGCACCCGCTCTTTGAAAAAGCAGCGATCGGGGAACCAATCGCTTCGGTTTTGTCATTCGTTATCGCCTTTGCAACCGTTACCTTTCTGCATGTTGTCATTGGCGAACTAGCTCCTAAAACCATCGCGATCCAAAAGGCTGAGGCTGTTACTCTTACCTTTGCGCGGGCGCTGCTGCTGTTTTATAAAATCATGTATCCGTTCATTAAAACGCTGAATGGTTCTGCGCGGATTCTTGTGAAGATGTTTGGATTTCACCAGGCATCTGAGCATGAGGTGGCTCATAGTGAAGAAGAATTGAGGATCATCCTGTCTGAGAGCTTTGAAAAGGGTGAGATCAACCAATCTGAATATAAGTATGTGAATAAGATTTTCGAATTTGATAACCGGCTGGCGAAGGAAATTATGGTTCCGAGGACGGAAATGGTCACTGTAGAGATGGAATCAGAGCTTTTGGAGAATATGGAGATCATGCGCAATGAGCGGTACACCCGGTACCCGGTTCAAGGAGAGGATAAAGATAACATCGTAGGCATCATCAATATAAAAGAGGCCTTTCATTCGCTGTATCTGGACAGGGAAACAAAGATGAAAGATTTAATCCGTCCTGTTATTAAAGTAATTGAAACCATTCCTATACAGGATTTGCTGATCCGCATGCAGAAAGACCGGATCCATCTGGCTATACTTGTAGATGAATACGGAGGAACAGCGGGGCTTGTTACGGTAGAGGATATTGTAGAGGAAATTGTTGGAGATATCCGGGATGAGTTTGATGCTGACGAACAGCCGTATTTACGGAAGCTGGGGGAAGGCCATTATATAGCGGACGGGAAAATTCTGCTGGAAGAAGTGAATGATCTGCTTGGAACTGAACTCGAAGAGGATGAAGTCGATACGCTTGGAGGCTGGATGCTGACGCATAAAACGGAGATCAGGCAGGGGGAATCCATTTCTGCTGATGGCCTGCATTTGCTTGTGATGGAAATGGAGGGCCACCATATTAAACTGATCGAGATGAAGCAGGTTAAAGAACCTGTGCAGGAGGAAGAACGGGAGGATTGCTGACTAAAAGGATTGAAATCCCCTCTGTTATCTGATAGCATTATTCTGTTCTTTTGCATTTATAGAGATAGCAGATGGAGGTTCTTTTATGAAAGCTTACCGCTTTCCGATTATTTTATTATCTTCCATTATTATAGGCGGGATAATCGGAGTACTATTCGGAGAAAAAGCCATGGTGTTAAAGCCGTTTGGCGATGTTTTCCTTAATGCCATGTTTACCGTTGTCGTTCCATTGGTTTTCTTTACAATTTCTGCTTCCATAGCTAAAATGGGCGGGACGAAGCGTCTTGGGAAAATCATGGGCAGCATGCTCGGGGTCTTCCTCTTTACAGGCCTGATCGCAGCACTTTATATGCTGGCAGTAGTATCAGTTTTCCCTCCGGCTGAAGGAGTGAAGATGGAATTTGAAACACCTGAGGCCGTTGAAGAAGTAAGTCTTGCTGATCAGATTGTCAGTACGTTTACCGTCCCTGATTTTGCTGATTTATTTTCCAGAAGCAACATGCTTTCATTAATTGTGTTCTCGGTCCTTCTCGGAATCGCTGTATCGGCGATTGGAGAAAAAGGAAAGCCGTTCTCCGCTTTTCTGACTTCAGGATCAGAGGTCATGATGAAAATTGTTTCCTACATTATGTATTATGCTCCAATTGGTTTAGGAGCTTATTTCGCCACGCTTGTCGGCCAGTACGGTCCCATGCTGCTCGGAACTTACTTTAAATCAGGAATCATTTATTATGTCTCCTCCTTTATTTACTTTGCCGCAGCCTTTACCTTTTTTGCATTTTTAGCAGGCAAGATGAGGGGAGTCAGAGTGTTCTGGAAGAATATGCTTTCTCCGACGGTCACTTCTCTGGCAACCTGCTCAAGTGCTGCTTCTATACCCGTTAACCTTGAAGCGACGAAAAAGATGGGCATCGCACCGGATATTAGAGAAACTACTATTCCGTTAGGCGCAGCCCTTCATAAGGATGGATCTGTTCTTGGCGGTGTACTGAAGATTGTCTTTTTATTCGGGATCTTCGGGAAGGATTTCTCCGGTTTTGGCACCATCACCAGTGTAATTCTTGTAGCCATCCTGGTAGGAACCGTAATGGGGGCCATTCCAAGCGGCGGTATGATTGGCGAAATGCTGATTTTGTCCCTGTACGGTTTTCCTCCGGAAGCTCTTCCAATTATTGCAGCGATTTCCACGATTATTGATCCGCCAGCTACGATGCTGAATGTTACCGGCGACAACGCTGCAAGCATGATGGTTTCAAGAGCGGTGGAAGGCAAAGATTGGATGAAAAAGCAGGCTGAAAAAATCCTTACCAAAACGGCCTGACTGATTCAACCATATGATGAAAGAAACCCCTGAAGAGGCTGCCTGCCTTTCAGGGTTTTTTTGACGATATCCTTTTCAGGAAGCAGTCCGGGAAGTTCCAATCAAACTAGTAAAATTTCCTTTCAGAAAATATGTTCAATCTTTAACATTTTTAGAGTATAATATGGGAGGAGCAAGGCCGGATTCATATGTAAAAGGCTTTGTTCAGGCAGAAAGCTCTTTTATGGAACCGTTAAATGTAAGCGAATACTTAGAAGGACAGCTTGTTCTTAAAATAAGGCAATGTTAAGGCAAACACTTGCTGATTGCAGCGGAGGGCGCGGGATTCTGAACAGGTGAGACACCCGGAAGCAGGCTCAACGCCCGCCCAGGGACAAGCAAGCGGCCGCCAGCAGGATGCAACGAACAGCCGGATTTAACAGAGCTTAAATAAAAGGAGTGGCAAGATGAAACGCATTTGGTGGAAAGAAGCAGTCGCTTATCAAATCTATCCGAGAAGCTTTATGGATTCGAACGGAGATGGAATCGGCGACATTAAAGGAATTATCAGCAAGCTTGATTATTTGAAGGATCTTGGAATCGATGTCATATGGATCTGCCCGATTTTCACATCGCCTAACGCGGACAATGGCTATGATATCAGTGATTACCAGGATATTATGGAAGATTTCGGTACGATGGAGGATTTTGACCTGCTGCTGAAAGAAGTTCACGCCCGCGGCATGAAGCTGATCCTGGATCTCGTAGTCAATCACTCGAGCGACGAACATCCATGGTTTATCGAATCCCGCTCTTCCAAAGATAATCCTAAAAGAGACTGGTACATTTGGAGAGACGGCAAGGATGGAAAAGAGCCGAATAACTGGGAAAGCATTTTCAGCGGTTCTTCTTGGGAATATGATGAAAAAACAGAGCAGTATTACCTGCACGTGTTTGCAGCAAAGCAGCCGGATCTGAACTGGAAAAACAAAGAGATGCGGACAGCAGTCTACGATATGATCAACTGGTGGCTTGATAAAGGCATCGATGGTTTCCGTGTGGATGCTATTTCACATATCAACAAGAAGGAAAACTTCCCGGATCTTCCGAATCCGCATGGCTTGGATTATGTATCCTCTTTCGACTATCACATGAATGTCGATGGAATTATGGAGTATTTAACGGAGCTGAAAGCGCAAACGTTTGCGCGTTATGACATCATGACAGTCGGCGAAGCGAATGGGGTCGGTCTGGATCAGGCCGAAGCATGGGTTGGAGACGAAGAGGGAATCTTCAATATGATCTTCCAATTTGAGCACCTCAATTTATGGGATAATGGCACGGAAGGCCATGTGGACCTCGTTGAATTAAAGCAGACATTGACGAAATGGCAGAAAGGTCTGCAGGGAAGCGGCTGGAACGCACTTTTCCTTGAAAACCATGATCAGCCCCGTTCTGTATCTACATGGGGCAATGACCAGGAGTATTTGACGGAGAGTGCAAAGGCACTTGCAGCAATGTACTTTTTGATGCAGGGAACACCGTTCATTTATCAGGGGCAGGAGCTTGGAATGACAAATGTACGCTTCCCGTCCATCCAGGATTATGACGATGTGGCGATGAAGAACCTGTATAAATTTGAAACAGAAAAAGGGCGGCCGCATCAGGAAATCATGGAAATTATCTGGCTGAAAGGCCGTGATAACTCACGTACCCCGATGCAATGGAATAATGAAAAGAATGCCGGCTTTACTACTGGTACTCCATGGTTCGGCATCAATGATAACTATGAAACCATCAATGTTGAAAAGCAATTGACAGATTCGGATTCAGTCTATCATTTCTTCAAAGACCTGATCAAAATCAGAAAAGAGCACGAAGTTTTCGTTTATGGAGATTATGATCTGATCCTGCCTGAAGACAAACAAATTTATGGATATACGAGAACTCTGGGAGCTCAGAAAGCACTTATTCTAAGCAACATCAGCGCAAAGCCGGCATTTTACCAATATAGCAAGCTGCCGCTTTCAAGTGAGGCGCTGCTCCTTTCGAACTATGAATGTGCTTCACATAAACATGTGACAGCGGAAACGCTGAAACCGTACGAAACCCGTGTCTATCTTTTTGCGTAATAACATGGTATATTCTGCCTGGGCTGAAGCTTTTCTTTTCAGAAGAGGGAACAGCGGCTCATTAAGCAGACCTTAAAGGCTCAGCTTTCTGGGCCTTTTTTTGTTCTACCTCAGACACAGGAAGTGAAATGATTTAACCGGTAAAATAAGGTTGAGCACATTGTAAGGAGATTAATAGATGGAAAAATATAAAGTAAAGCTGCTAGGGAACATAAGAACGAAGCTGAAGACCTGGTTTGAGGAAGCAGAAGCGATCGAGAAGGAGGACCTGTATAAGTTTCTTCATTCGCTTGCGGGAACGGCCCCCACTATTGGGTACCTGGAAATCGGAGAGATTGCAGGGCGCTTATTAATGGAGCTTGAACAATCAAAGACAGGGGTCTGGAGCAGAGAAAGCATTCAGGTCTTTTTATCCCCGCTTCTGGCAGCTGCATATGAGGCTGATTCATCCGGACGCTTAGACCTTACCGCTGAAAAAGAACCTGCTGACGGGGAAAAGGATTTAATTATGCTGATCGATGACGATCCTGCTCTGATCATGTTTTTAAAAGAGGAGCTGGAGAAGAATCAGTTTGCTGTAATGGCTTTTACAAGCCCTCAGAAAGCGCTGAAGGCATTATTTGATCTGGATCCATGCTGTGTGATTATGGATGTGCATATGAAAGGAAAAAGCGGACTCGAAATTCTGGAAGAGTTTAAGCAGTATATTCATTTCCGGTTTATTCCATCCATCATGATCAGCGTAGACAATTCAAAGGAAACGAGAATGAGAAGCTACGAGCTGGATGCGGATGATTTTATTCAGAAGCCCTTTGAAATCGATGAATTCATCCTTCGGGTGAGAAGACTTGTCAAAAGAAAAAAGCAATTGAGGGAACTGATCATGCTTGATGAATTGACAAAGGTATACACTCGTAAGCATTTAAAACCGGCCTTTGAACGGGTTTCAAGCCAGATGGAACGGGAACAGCTGCCGTTCAGTGCTGCGATGATTGATCTGGATCATTTTAAATCAATTAATGACAGATACGGACATTTAACGGGCGATCATGTCCTGTCTCAGTTTGCCGAAGTCTTGAAGAATAACCTGCGTACAGGAGACCTTCCTTTCAGGTATGGCGGTGAGGAGTTTTTTGTGTTATTCCCCAGAACGGATCATCATACAGCCAAACATGTTCTCGACCGTCTGCTGGAGCAGTTTGAGCAGGAGGTCTTTTCATCTGCCGGGGAGACTCTTACTGTTTCCTTTTCTGCAGGCATTTCGGATGCTTCAGCCTGCAGGGGATTCGAGCATACAGTAAAAGCTGCGGATCATGCACTGTACGAAGCCAAAAGGATGGGCAGAGCGAGAGTGATCCTGGCAAAAGGAAACGAAGATGTTGAGCCTGTGAAAAAAGCAGTGCGTTTTGCCATAGTGGATGACGATCCCATTATTCGAAGTGTGCTGCAGGATTATCTGCGGAATTCCAGCTTGAACAGCGAAGTTTCGCTGACAGTGGAAACGTATAAAAATGGAGCAGCCTTTCTGAGTTCTGGGTGGCATTTGAAGATGCCGGAACTGCCCTCCTTTATTATCTTGGATGGAGTGATGCCGGAATTGGATGGTGTGGAGGTCCTGAAAAGCATCCGGAGCCTGGATGACCAGGAACGCTTCACCATCGTCATGCTGACAGGGAGGACAAGTGAAGAGGACATGGCTGAAGCCTTGAGGCTGGGGGCAGATGATTATTTGACCAAGCCATTTAAGCTGAAGGAAATGGAATCGAGGCTGCTCAGGCTTATAAAAAAAGTCAGCAGCTGAACCCGTTAAGGTTTGTGGGGACTGTGCCGATATTAAACAGGGAAACATTGCTCAGCAAAGGGGGAGCTGCTTATGTCACGCATATTGCTTGCAGAGGATGAAGAAATACTTAGAATGCTCATTTCTGATACTCTTGAAGATGATGGCTATGAGCTGGATGAGGCTCAAGATGGAGAAGAAGCACTGAAGAAAATGATTGCAGAAGAATATGATTTGATTTTGCTTGATTATATGATGCCTGTTTATACGGGGCTTGAAGTAATTGAAAGAGTTAGGTCCGTACCGGAGCGGAGAGATGTGAAGATTCTCATGCTCAGTGCCAAAAGTCAAATGGCCGATCAGCAGGCAGCCCTTCAAGCAGGCGCGGATTACTTTATGGCAAAGCCGTTCAGTCCCATCCAGCTGTCTGAAAAAGTGGGGGAGATTCTCAGAAAATGAAACGTGTAAAAAAAAGCCTGACCAGGCAGTTCAGCTATCTTTCCATTTCGGTACTGCTGATCTGCATCTTACTTTTCGCCGTCTTTATCCTGATTCAAAATCAGGCGGCATCTGCCTTCAAGGAATCCAATAAGAGATTGAATGCAAAAGAAAACCTTTCGATCGAGATAGATTATGGGTATAACCTTGCCATTTCCGAACTGAGGGCCTATTTCTCTTTTGGAAACGGGGGCCGGGAAACGACTTATAAAGAAAACATGACCAGTCAGCAGAAAAATGTCAGCACAGCTCTTAAAGAGTTTGAAAAAATCGGGACAGAGCAAGAGGATCAAGCTTTTATTAAAGCAGCACAAGATTTTTACGATTACTATTTTGTACAAACCGTTCCGAAGGCTATCAGTCTCTATGAATCCGGCAATCTGGGCGGAGTAGCAGCACTTGCGCAGGACGGCGGTTCTGATAATGTGCGGAACTTCCAGAATAGCATGAAAGAATACAGACTCAATCTTGACCGCGGTCTTGAAGAGAATGAGAACCGGTACCTGCAGGGTGTGCAGAACAGACAAGTTGCTTTCGTACTCATTTTAGCGGTGCTTCTCGGGATAATGTCAGCGGTGATCCGGTTTCTTACGAAGAAAATCAGCAGGCCGCTTTCCGAACTGACAGAGGCGGCAGGGAAAATCGCCGCTGGCCAGGAAGTGCTGTTTGAGAGCCGGCATTCAAGAGATGATGAGCTTGGGGTGCTGAACAAGGCTTTTGAAAAGATGAGCTACAGTATTTATGAAAAAGAACAGGATTTAAATGCTCAAAATGAAGAGCTGATCGCGCAGCAGGATGAGCTGCAGGCACAGCAGGCTGAACTTGAGGAGCTTCTGGATCAGATGAGGGACCGGGAACAGCAGCTCCGCCTCCGGAATGACCTGATCAACGGCATCTCCAATACGCTGGATAAACAGGAGCTGCTTCAAAGCATCATCAGCACCTTAGCTCCGATGGCGGGAGCAGATAAAGCCATAATTGTCTTATTGAACGGAGAAAGGGAGTATGCTTCTTCGGGCGTTTCAGAACAGGAGGCCGATCACCTGCTCACCCATCTGGAATCCGGATTCGTTCAAAAGCTGAAAGAAACCCGCTGTCCGTTTTCTGTAAAGCGGCTGCTCACTTCTTCAGAAAAAGGCTTTCATCTTGAAGCCCTGTATGGTTTTGACTTATATGTTCCCATTTTTACTTCTCACGGAGAGCTTGAGGCCATCCTTCTCTTTACGAAGTACAGTCAGGCTTTCCAGCAGGAAGAAATGGAAAACTACATGACTCTTGCAAAGAATATTACCATATCTTTGGAAAAAATCAGGCTCTATGAACAAACCGAAGAGGAAAGACAGCTGACCCAGGATATGATGAATACCGTACATGAGGGAATTCAGCTTGTTGATACAAGAGGAACGATTCTTTCTTTTAATGAAAAAATGCTGGAAATGATGACCGGATGGGAACAGCTCCCATCGGAAGGAGATTCCTTTGCAGGATGGATTTCCTCCTTTGAGCCTCATATTGAAGAGCAGGCAGCGTTCAGGTCATTTTTCCAAAAGGCAATCTTCGGAGAAGCAGCCCCGGGAGGCAGCAGTGATTCCTTCACGTATCAGCTGCGAGGAGTGGAAGGCATGCAGGTGGTAAAAGTGTATCTGGAACCGTTGTACAGGATGGAACACCGCATTGGTACAGTCATTGTCCACCGTGATATAACGAAAGAATATGAAGTGGACAAGATGAAATCTGAATTTGTCAGCACAGTAAGCCATGAACTGAGGACTCCGCTCGCGAGTGTTCTTGGCTTTACAGAGCTGATGCTTCATAAAGAACTCAAGCCTGAACGCCAGAAAAAGTATTTAGCCACCATTCTCCAGGAAGCAAAGCGGCTAACGTCGCTGATCAATGACTTCCTTGATGTGCAGCGCATGGAATCAGGGAAGCAGACGTATGAAAAAAAATATGATGATCTGTACCCGCTTCTGCAGCAAATCGCAGAGCTTCAGCAAATTCAGGCCCCTGACCATCAGATCCGGATTGAAAGAAGCACCGAACAGACGGTGGTGCTCGGAGACAGGGAGAAATTGTCCCAGGTGTTCCGCAATCTTGTCAGCAATGCGGTCAAGTACTCTCCGCAAGGGGGCAGCATCAGCATCCGATTATACGAAGAAGAAAAGCATTTGAATATAGCGGTAAAAGACGATGGGCTCGGCATTCCCGGGGAGTCCATGGACAAGCTCTTCAATAAATTCTACCGTGTAGACAACTCCGACCGGAGAAGAATCGGCGGAACTGGTCTGGGTCTTGCGATCGTCAGAGAAATCGTGAAAGCCCATGAAGGATCGATTGAGGTTCAATCTGAGCTCGGAAAAGGAAGTACCTTTACAGTCCGGCTGCCGCTCATCATTCAGGCAATCCATGAGGTCCAGGAGGAGAGCGAAACCCATAAGGCTTACACGAATGTCATCATTATTGAGGACGACTTGAATCTTGCAAACCTCCTTAAAACAGAATTGGAGGAAAGCCGGTTCAGGGTAGAAATATTCAGCAGCGGAAAAGAGGCGCTCATCCAAATCAGGGAGCAGCGCCCGGACGCAGTGGTTCTCGATATTATGCTGGACGACCCCGCTTATACGGGCTGGGATCTGCTGAAAGAAGTCAAAAATTGCGACCAGCTGAAACATATCCCGATCTTTATCTCCTCTGCACTTGAAGAAAAGGAAAAGGGACTGGGGCTTGGTGCGGACGACTACCTGATCAAGCCGTATCAGCCGGGCCTGCTGTCCAGACTGATCCTGCAAACCCTTCTTCAAAGAGATTTGAACGGGCAGATTTTAATACCGGAAGGAAACAAGTAAGAGATAAGCTGCCGGCAGTGCCGGCAGCGTTTTTTGTGCTGCAGGCAGATAGCTTGGCCCCCGCATCATTCGGCACGGTCTTTCTGAATGGGTTTAATCCTGCCTCCATTGTGTTATTAAGTAAGAAATAGAGGAGGGAGCGCCATGAACAAACACACCATCCGCACAAAAGAACAGGATGAGATGATTGAAATTACGGATCTCGCCCAAAAAGAGATTCAGATGTCAGATGCAGAGTCGGGTTTTGTATTTGTATACTGTCCGCATACAACAGCCGGCATCACCATTAATGAGAATGCGGATCCTGATGTGAAGCGTGATATGCTGGAGCGGTTCAGACAGGTTTATCCTTGGGAAGTGGATACAGACCGGCATGCGGAGGGAAATACAGCTGCACATATGAAGGCGAGTACGGTGGGAGCATCTGAACACATTCGATTTGAGAAGGGAAAGGTAATCCTTGGCAGATGGCAGGGGATTTATTTTTGCGAATTTGACGGCCCGCGGACTCGTGAAGTAATGCTCAAGGTCATTCCGGATTAGTTTTTACCAGCACATTACAGCTTGCATCCTGAGTCCAGTGTCATACACTGAAGAGGGTGATAATTATGGAGATTGTTGATTACTCCTATAAAAAAAGAGGAAATGTTGAGTTTGTTTTTTCTCCTTTTCCGCATTCCAGGGTCCTGCTCTCCCCGATTAAAAACTACTTTTTCGTCCGGTATGTAAAATGGGATGATCGGGATCCCATTGTCGAAAGAGCGGATCTGGAGCATATGGAATGGCTGGTGAATAAACATTTTGGGCTTGAGGCCTGGTACCGGCGCAGAAAGGTGTTCAAGCTGCCGGCTGACCCGGATTAATGTGCCTGTACTGTACTCCCAATGCGCGATATAATTTTCCGTTCCTGGTAGTAGACAGGCAGCCCGCTGCTGTTCGCCGGACTGAAAAAGTACAAATATTTGAAGTCCGGCCTCGTAGTCTGAGACATAAGATAGGCGGACCTTGCAGAGCCTGGATAGCGGTATTGATTCAGGCTTTTTATAACGCCCTCTGCATCTTTAATGCCCATCCCATGACCGAAAAACTCCTTGTTTCCAAGCATTATCGTATTTTCGCCCCTCCACTGCGGATAGATTTCATCGAAATCGGGATTATTAAAATAGAGACAGTCTCCAGGTATAAAGTCGTTCCCCCTTTGGGTCCGGATATTCAGATCCTCATCATGCCTCCAGTCTCTTAAAATAATTTCCCTGAATAAACGGTCAAATGCTTTAGGACCAAGACTATCGAGAGCTGCTTTATAAAAAAGGATGACAATCGCCGTTGCGCATTCAAAGGCATAGAATTTCCCGTTCGAAAAAATGTCCCTGATGCCGGCTGAAGCGGGAACGCCGTACCGTAAAATAAATGCGCCCCTCTCAGTCAGTATCCAGAGGGCAGGGTTGCATCTTGACGTTTCAAAAGTAGCAAACTCTGCCCCGCTGTATGCAAGAGCCCTGGACGCTTCAATCAGTCTGCTTCTCATGTTCAGCTCAAATGAAAATTGTTCCCTGTTCACAAAAACATATTTTTCATCATACCTCGCCATGTTCCGGAGCATTTCTTTTTGTACTGCTGACTTTGCTTCCTTTTTCAGTGATTGTTCAGTCATTTCTTTGTTCTGGATGAGTATCAAAGTCATTCTCCTTTCTGAAGGCATGTGGTTTATTATATGCCGCCGTCCATTCAGGGCATCATGTACGATGAGATTAATAAAGTGACAATTGCATATAATCTGTGTAAAATAAGAAAGTCTTTAATTATTCCTACTTATTCGATTGGAATAATAAAATGTGTGGGAGGAAAATGTATGGGCTTTGTAATCCTTAATATTCTTGTATTGCTCTTGATTATTGCAGGTCTTTATTTCATGCAGAAAAAGCATCTCTCTTTTTCTAAAAGAGTGTTTGCTGCTCTTGGAATTGGGATTGTGTTCGGATTTGCTCTGCAGTTAGCTTACGGAGCAGAGTCGGAAGCACTCGCTTCAACCATTGACTGGTTCGGTATTGTAGGAGATGGGTATGTAAAACTGCTGCAGATGATTGTTATGCCGCTTGTATTCATTTCGATTGTCGCGGCATTTACCCGTCTTAAGCTTTCAGCGAATATCGGGAAGATCAGTGGTTTAATTCTAGCTGTGCTGCTTGGTACAGCAGCGATATCTGCCGCTGTGGGAATTGCTGCCGCCGCAGGATTCGGCCTGGAAGCCATTCAAATTGAACAAGGGGACGCGGAGACAGAAAGAGCGGCCCAGCTGGAAGAGAAATTTGCGGAAGTAGAAGGGCAGACCTTCCCTCAAAAGGTTGTAGAACTGCTGCCGGCCAATCCGTTTCTTGATCTGACCGGAGAACGTCCTTCATCCACCATTGCAGTTGTCATCTTCGCAGCATTCATCGGGATGGCTTTCCTTGGAGTAAAAAGAAAGCAGCCTGAGCAGGCAGAAATGTTCTCTAAAATCGTGGATGCGCTATATGCCATTGTTATGAGAATTGTGACCCTGATTCTGCGCCTGACTCCATACGGGGTTCTGGCCATCATGACTTCGACAGTAGCACTCAGTGATTTTGACTCGATCCTGAAGCTCGGCAAATTTGTTCTTGCTTCTTATGCAGCACTTGCTGTGATGTTTATCATCCATTTAATCATTCTCGCCGTTTTCGGCCTGAATCCGATTACGTATGTCAGAAAAATCATCCCTGTTCTGACGTTTGCCTTTACGTCAAGATCCAGTGCCGGAACTTTGCCTCTTAACGTGAAGACACAGACGAAGAAACTCGGTGTTCCTGAGGGAATCGCAAACTTTGCCGGTTCGTTCGGATTAACCATCGGCCAAAATGGGTGTGCGGGGATTTATCCTGCCATGCTCGCGGTCATGATTGCCCCGACTCAGAATATTAATCCGTTAGACCCGTCCTTTATTTTCACATTGATTGTCGTTGTCGTTATTAGCTCATTCGGAGTAGCAGGGGTTGGCGGCGGTGCGACATTTGCAGCCATTCTGGTCTTGTCGACCATGAATCTGCCAGTGGCACTTGCAGGACTGCTGATTTCCGTTGAACCGCTTATCGACATGGGCAGAACAGCTCTGAACGTCAGCGGAAGCATGACGGCCGGCCTTGTAACAAGCAAGGCTGTGAAGGAGCACGATTCAGACGTCTACAATGACCGCAGTGCGGAAACATCTGAAGCTTATTAAGAAGTAAATGATCGATAGTGAAACCGGAACTGCCTTGGAGCATTTCCGGTTTTTTTTGCAGTATTTAGACGCAAATCGAGCAAACTGACAGGGTTTTAAGAGAGGCAGGAAGGGAAAGGATATATAGCAGCATAAAAAGAAGGGATGATGAGCATGTCAGAAAAAAATCATATGATTGATCGGACAGGAGATCTGAATACAGGAGAAGTCGAGGATGTTGTCAGCCGGATCGGCGAGGATAAGCAGGAAGAAATTCTTCATAATTTCGATGGCTTTAAAACCTATCTTCAGGAAAAAGTGGATGTCGGCAAGCGAATCGGATTAAGCGAAGAACAGCTTGCCAACACAACGGAACGGATTGCGAATTACCTGGCCGAACACGTTGAACCGAAAAACAGAGAAGAATACCTGTTAAAAGAGCTTTGGAAATCCGGAAACAAAGACCAGCAGCATGCTTTAGCCCACATGCTTTTAAATATGGTGGAGAAGGAATAGCGTCAAAAAAAGTACTTCCGGATTCCGGAAGTACTTTTTTGTATACGGATTGGCTTATCCTTTAACGGCTTCTGCAAAGGCGGCGGCAGCTGATTGGCTGCTTTGTGGATTCTGGCCGGTCACAAAGCGCGTGTCGCTTACTGTGTGATCCGAATAGGCCGCTGCTCCTTCAAATTTGGCACCCTGTTCCCGCAATTTAGATTCGAGAAGAAATGGCATGAGGGAATCAAGCCCAGTTTGCTGCTCTTCTTCATTGGTAAAGCCGGTGAGCCGGACCCCATCTACAAGCCATTTGCCATTCGACAGCTTCGTGTTGACAAAACCTGCCGGTCCATGGCAAACTGCACCAATTACTTTATTGTTTTCTGCGAAGTAGACGAGCGCTTTTTGGAGATCCGGGTTATCCGGCAAGTCGAACATCGTGCCGTGTCCTCCCGGAAGGAAAATCCCATTATAGTCATTAACATTAACAGCTGACAGCACCTCGGTATTCTGAAGCATGGCGATAGCATCATCCCACTCATCCGGCGGCATGCCATCCACACTGTTCGGATCAATTGGAATGCGCCCGCCATTCGGGCTCGCTGCACTTACCTGAAAACCGCTGTTCATAAATTCGATATATGGCTCAGCAAATTCGCCTAACCATAATCCGGTTTCATGTTCTTCATCGATTTGACTGGAGTTTGTGACAACCATTAGTATTTTTTTCATTCTAATCCCCTCCTTGAGGCTGCTTCATCATATATTTAACCTTAATCGCACAAATGTAATCGTCCTTTTCCATCTTGGGAAGAAGGATGGGTATAGTAAGGGCAGAAGACTGTAAAAAAGGAGCACGTATGTATGAAAAAATGGATCAGAATTATTGCAGTACTTTTTGCGGCCGCTCTCGTTGTATTGGCAGCAGCCGGGTTCGTCTGGAGCCGGTTCACCTATAAGCCTTCCTCCCTCCAGAAAGAGCTCGTCACCGTACAGGCAAGCGAAGAGAATGACAGCCTGTTTTTTCAACCGGCGGAACGGTCAGAAGCAGCCATCGGGGTGATCATCTATCCAGGGGCAAAAGTAGAGCCTGAAGCTTATTCCTATCTTGGGCAGGAGCTTGCGGAGAGGGGAATTGCTGCAGCGATTCCAAAAATGCCTTTTCATTTTGCGATTTTCGGGGCAAATAAGGCGGAAGCTGTCATCGCGGCACACCCTGAAATCAAAAAGTGGTACATTGGCGGACATTCTTTAGGAGGAGTGGCAGCTGCGGGATTTGCCGGAAAAAATCAGGATCAGATCAGCGGAATCTTTTTTCTCGCTTCCTATCCGGCTGAGTCAGATAATTTAGCGAATACGGATCTCGATGTACTATCCATTTATGGAACGAAGGACGGCTTGACATCCTTAAAGGACATTGAAGATTCAAAGGCTTACCTTCCGGATGATGCACGGTTTGCTGAAATACAGGGCGGCAACCATGCGCAGTTTGGCCTGTACGGAAAGCAAAAAGGAGATAACGGTCCCTCTCTGCCTGCAAAGGAGCAGCAGGATGTGGTGGTTGATGAGCTTGAAAAATGGATAAAAGCAGGGAGCTTACAGCAGTAAGCTCCCTGAACCATTATTTTTTATTCCGCCATGCTGTGATAAACAGAGCTGCTGCAACGGTAATGCCGGCAACAAGAAACGGTGTTTTTGCTCCGGCAGACTGCCCGAGGATTCCGGAAAAGACAGGTGCAAAAGCTGCTCCGAGCCAGCGCAGGAAGTTATATCCCCCTGATATCACGTTCCGCTCAAAAGGAGCTTCCATTACGTGGCTTGTAAACAAAGCGTTGTTTAAGCCTGAAACAAGTCCTGAAGCAACAATGATGGCAATCATCACCGGGGTCGAACTGACCGTGAACAGGAGAAGCAGCAGGACAAGAAACACTCCAAGTGTAACCGGTAAAATTTGTTTCGCTGTCCACTTTTTCTCCAAAATATGGCTCAGTCCGGCAGAGCCGTAGGCAAGCAGCAGCCCCCATCCGAAGAACACCAGGCCAATCTGAACAGGATTTAAGTGGATGACTAGGGGAGAATAGGCAAGAACGACGAAAAATGCATAGTAGTAAAGCATACCGGCAACAGATGTTGCAACAAAAGGCTTGTGAAGGAATAACTGTTTTAATTCTTTCAACCCTGCAGGCTTGCGCTTTTGTTTATTTCCCGGCTCATAGACGAAAAGTAAAACAAGTAAAAAGGCGATGAAAATCAGCATTCCAGTTCCCATGAAAGGGAATCTCCAGGAGAAGCCGCCAAGCAGTCCCCCTAAAAGCGGTCCTGCGGCCATTCCAAGTCCAATTGCAGCTTCATAAAGACCAACTGCTTTATGGGAGTCCGATGACAGAGCAATCAAAAGTGTCATAGCGGTTGCAAAAAAGAAGGAATTCCCAAGTCCCCATCCGGCTCTGAAAATAGACAGACCGGCAATATCTCCTGATACAGAGCAAAGCAAGGCGAATACGGTTACCACACCCAGACCGATCACCATCATGCGCTTATCACCGAACCGGCTTGCGAGCAATCCGGCCGGAATCATCATAATGGCCATGGTCAGGAGGTAGGCAGTGAAAAGCATTTCCACCTGCCAGTGAGTCGCCCCGATTTGTTCTGCTATGACAGGCAGGATCGGATCCACTACCCCAATGCCCATAAAAGCAAGAAAAGTTGCAAGAACCGTAATATTCCGGGCAAAAATCTGTTTCTTCATATAAAAACTCCTAACATCTTCTTGATGAATAAATTAAAGCTGTTTTTTTACATTCTCCGCCTTCTCCTGAAGTTGAATGAGCTCCTCTTTAAACTCCTGCATCCGCTCCATTTTCAAATCAATCATGCTGATCTGCTCAGTTAAACCATCGTAAATATGATCAAGCTCTTCTTTTTGCTTACTCAAGTCAACTGAGTGAAGGTAATCGTCACGATGATGCTGAATTTTCTCCCTCAGTCTGACAAAATCCTGAAGCTCCTGAAGGGAAAAACCAAGTACATCCTTTGCCAGGACAACCTTCTTCAGCCGGTCCAGGTCCTCTTCACTGTAAAGGCGTGTTCCGCCCTCTGTCCGTTCCGGCTCCTGAATCAGCCCGAGCTCCTCATAATAGCGAATCGTCCTCTTCGTCAAACCCGTTTCTTTCGCAGCATCTTCAATTTTAAATTTTTTCATCCGCATCAACCCTTTCCTTTTTATAACCTTAACGTTAACGTTAGGTTTTGTCAAAAGACAGACTTACGCTGAATAATTGGT
The DNA here is from genome assembly GCF_009711125.1 of Metabacillus mangrovi. GTDB lineage: Bacteria > Bacillota > Bacilli > Bacillales > Bacillaceae > Metabacillus_B > Metabacillus_B mangrovi. The sequence goes on from NZ_WMIB01000035.1 coordinate 23,751, forward strand.
GCATGTTCTCCTCATATTAAAGATACATCCATCCATAGGAGGTGAGCTCATGGGTATTTTCGGGAAAGATAAAAAATCAGAACAACATAACGACGGACAGGCTCTTCAATCAGCTTTGAACGAAGCAGAACAAGCTCTTCAAGGAGACCCGCTTAAAGAAGCGGTCGAAAAGAAGAAAAACAATCACAGATAAGCTTTCAGCAAACAGCGGCGGCAGACCTGCCCGGATTGGTGTCGGTACACCTTCAAAACCGGCAGGTCTTATCCTGCTGCCCGGCAGATAACGTTTAATTTTGCGACAAGGTCTGGTTGCGGCATGAAATCTCTTTTTTAAAAGCCACGAGAATCCGAGTTTTGGCACATAAAAGATGAATGGCACAAAGGAATGGCACGTAAAGTTGAGCTTGCGGCACGACCCCTCTTTCAAACGGCACGAAAACCCCCAGTTTTGGCACGCAAAAGAAGAATGGCACGCAACCAGGTGGGAGTGGCA
>NZ_WMIB01000036.1 GCF_009711125.1 Metabacillus mangrovi
GCCGCTGAGACCGTTTCACCGGAAAATCGCGCTTTTCGGACCAAATAGCGGCTCTGGAGACCGAAGACTCTGCTTCCGGTCTCAGGAGACGCTATTTCTGCTAAATATGCTCCTTTTTCTCCCGTTTGGTCCTGAGAGACGCTATTTGCGGAATTCCGGCCCCAAATCGGCTGAAAACCTTAAAATAGCGGCCGCTGAGACCGTTTCGCCGGAAAAACGCGCTTTTCGAACCAAATAACGGCTCTGGAGACCGAATTCTCTGCTTCCGGTCTCAGGAGACGCTATTCCTGCTAATTTTGCCCTTTTTTCTCCCGTTCGGTCCTGAGAGACGCTATTTGCGGAATTCAGGACCCGAATCGCCTGAAAATCCTAAAATAGCGGCCGCTGAGACCGTTTCACCGGAAAATCGCGCTTTTCGGACCAAATAGCGGCTCTGGAGACCGAAGACTCTGCTTCCGGTCTCAGGAGACGCTATTTCTGTTAATTTTGATCTTTTTGCTCCCGTTCGGTCCTGAGAGACGCTATTTGCAAAATTCCGCCCCAGAATCGGCCGAAAATCCTAAAATAGCGGCCGCTGAGACCGTTTCACCGGAAAATCGTGCTTTTCGCACCAAATAGCGGCCCTGGAGACCGAAGTCTCTGAGCCCCCTAGTCCCCGCACCAAATCCCAGCTCACAATCCCTCCCAACAGCAGTAAGTATCTCTCTACCGGGCTTCTCTCTCATACATTGTCCACATGCCAATGTCCTTGAACCCGATTCGCTTGTAGATGGCTCCTGCTTCCGGATTATCGTAGAAAAGACAGAGCTCCCGTCCTTCCTGAAGCAGATCGGTGCATAGATTCAGCATGCACTGGCTGGCATAGCCTCTTCGTTTGTAAGCATCCAGCGTGCATACGCCGACTACCATTGCGGAAAGGGTATTTTCTGCACCGGTGGAGGCGGAGCTGACCATTTTCCCGTCTTCTTCTATATAGTACGTGCGGGCAACGCCCTTCTCCATGTTCCTCCTGCGGCTTTCCACATTTTCATTGGTGCTGAATTCTTCAATATGGCCGTACAATTCAATGATTTTCTCTGCTTCTGACGGGCTTGCCTTTTTTACTTTTTCAAAAGTTCCTTTCCCTGTGAGGCGGTCACATTTTGCATAATAAAAAAGACGTTTTTTCTCTTCTCCGGAAAGGTACGGTTCAATTTTTTCCGTTACTTCCCCGAGGCCGGAGAGGATTTTCCACTCCGGATCGGCCTTCATGATTTCAGCAAAACCGGCTGCATCAAATTCGCCATAGGAAAAGGGAATGTAGTTCCTTTCATATTTCAGAAGCACCCCATTCAGGCTCCCGCCAGAGTCGAAATCCCCCCAAAGTTTTTGAAAAGCTGTGTCAAACCCGTACGCTTCAATATCCCCGATGATAAAAAGATTTTCGGCCGGCTTTCCTGACACATACTCAAAGCACATTTCACGGTCGTTCTCTGTTAATCTGCGTATCATCTTCATCCCCCCGGTAAAAATCCTGCAAACTTTTTATCCTCTATTATAGTGAATGTTCAAAACCTTTTCACTACTAATCTGAAAAAACCGTCATATAGTTTACAAAATCTGTTTAAAGGGGGTCACGTATGTATTACTCCTACTATAATCCGTACGAGCGGCAAATGAATCAAAATACGCTGCTTGCCAAAGAAATCGCCCGCGCCATTGACGGAGAATACAGTGCCATCAATTGTTATGAAGTCCTGGCTAAACAAGCGCCAAACCAAACTCAAAGAGAGCAGATCCTTGAAATCAGGAAAGATGAAAAAAGACATTTTGAGGAGTTCTCACAAATTTACCTTTCACTGACAGGCCGGCAGCATAAACCAAAGCAGATCGAGCAGTGCCCATCCTCTTATGAAAAAGGGCTGAACGCGGCATTCAAGGATGAACAGGAAACCGTTGATTTTTACCTGGACATTTCCGACAAAGCCACTAACGCTTATATTAAACGCACGTTCAGGAGAGCAGCAGCAGATGAACAGAATCATGCAGTATGGTTTTTATATTTTCTGAAAAAGTGAAAAAACCGCCTCAGGCGGTTTTTTTACGGTTTCTATTTCAGCCTGGGCTGCCATCAGTCGATGGGATCGCATTTCCTCCCATGGCGAAGCACTTCATAAATAGCCATCCCGTCGCTCGGGTGATCATCCGAATACCGCACCGGCAGAAGTGAAAAAATCACGTAGTAACTGGAGAAGTAGGCAAACTGATAAAAAAACAAGTGAGGTTCAAAGACTCCGAGTACAATCAGCAGATTGACAATAAGAACGGACAGGAGATTAAACAGGGCACCTCCCCCGTACACAAGTGCATGGGTCATGCGGTTGTCATACTTCAATCCCTCATATTGGCAAAAAGAATCCAAAAAATAAAGACGTTTGACCGTCAGATTCTTAAACGTAAACAGCTCTTTACCTCTTCCGATTGTAAAGCTGCCTCTTCCTCCGAAAATAAAGGCCATTACGGTATGGCCCAGCTGGTGTACGAAAGAAGCGACCGGCAGAACAATACACAGAGACCAGAGCAGGGTGATCACATCCCGAAGTTCAAACATTGTTAGCTCCTCCTCATCTGCATCGTAAGGACTGTTTTCCCTGTTGTTTCTATTTCAAACTGCGCGTAAAATTGTGTTATTATTCAGAAATTTACGGTATGATGAAAAAGCAACATCCTATTCCAAAACAAGGAGGAATTGAGTCATGCGCTTCGACGAACAGCCAGCAGCAGTGAAAGAAAATGTAAACGTTTTTTCGGATCTTCCTGAAGATGGAACCGTTATTGGCACGGCAACACAGGAAGAGCTTCAAACGGCCCAGGATCTGGAGTGCAGACACCTCGCCCACATGCGTCTGCTTGATTCAAACATTCAAATTCAGGGAGCTTCTTATAAAGATTTGCTCCAGGAATTCATGGATTTTGAAACAAAGTCCGCTGAGTTTTGGAAAGCCATCCATCAAAAACTGGGTGTTCCATGGGAGTGGATCCTGAGGATTGATTTAGCCCACGGTTATATTTATGTGATAAACCCTTTTGTAGACGAAGTGGAATAACGAAAGAGAGGATGGCCTTAGATCATAGGCCATCCTCTTTTGTTCAATAGGCAGGTGAGCACTCCGGCCATTGTTCCATTGTAAAAGCCATTTCCCAGAACGCCAGTTCATATTTACAGCTGATCGTAAAATGACGGAGCATTTTCTCTTTTTCTTTTTCCGATGCTTCAAGTGCCAGCTGATCAAGGCGGTCAAGCTGTTCAACTACGAGTTCTTTGAACCACTCGCCTCCGTAAGCAGCAATCCACTCCTGATAAATCGGCTCTTCAGGCTGGCAGTTTTTCAGCCGCTCCCCGATTTCATAATAAATCCAGTAGCACGGGAGGATACAGGAAATGATTTCACCGAGACTTCCGCTGACGGCTGAACGGTACATATGGGATGTATAGGCATAGGCTGTTGGAGAAGGCTCGAATTTTGCTTTTTCTTCCTCCGTGATCCCAAGGAGAACGGAGAATTTTTCATGTAGTGAAAGCTCCGCTTCATATGTACCCTGAGCGTGAAATGCCATTCTTGCCGTGACATGCAGATCATCTGCTTTCCCGCCTGCAAGGGCCTGGACTTTGGCAAAATGAGATAAATAATAGGCATCCTGAAGAACATAGTAGCGGAACTTTTCCAACGGCAGTGTACCGTCTCCAATCCCTTTAACAAAAGGGTGATTAAAATTCGCCTCCCATATCGGATCTGTGATCTCCCTCAGCTTTTCTGTAAATGAAGTCATTTTTCTTCCCCCTTTTTGAATGGTAAAAACAAAAAACCGCCCTTAACAGATAAGAGCGGGTGTCATAACGTAAAGACAGTCACCCACTTCCCTCCGCTGGTACAAACCAGATCAGGTTCCAAGGGTCCCGGTTCAACCGGTCTCAGCCTTTACAGAGGCTCCCCTAGTGGCAATGCGGTATTTTATTTTCCAATTCCATCATATCATAGGCAGGATCCTTGAACTACCGCTTTTTTAATGCGGACGGAACCTCTTCCATCCACTGATGTTTGACCATGATCTTGCCCCCTTCTTTAGCAAAGGAATAAATGTCCCTCGCAGATAGAGCCATTTTCACAGGGAGATCGGGGCGCAGGCTGTAAGAAGTGCCAAGCGCATTGCTCGTCAGGCCGAAGCTTGAGAGCAGGTTCACGAGATACATGATGAGCTTGTCTGAAAAGGGCGAAGCGTTCGTTTGAGTATAAGAGGCTCCTGGCAGGGAAGGGAGCTCGATGCCGCTTTTCCTTATTACTTTGCTGTAGGAATCATACAAGTCGTCGGACAGTTTTTTCCCTTTGAGCATGTACTGCCGGACATCCTCTGAGTGAACTGTCATTGAAAAGCCCTTCATCAGCTGGGATCCAAAGTTGTTGTTTTCAACAATGTGATAAAGAATCGACAGTTCAGTGGCATTAAGCGGCCGTTTCCGCAGCCGGAATCCGGACAAATACTTTTTGCTGTTCACATAGGCAGGCTCTTTAGGCAGATCGATGACGGGCGGAATTGCTCCGTGTCCGACCTGAAGCAGGGCATCTGTACACATGCCGAATACTTTATTGGAGTGTGCGGAAGTGCGTGAAAAAAAGTCATGCACATCTTTTCTGTATACCATCGTAGTATGAATTGCATTAAGAGCAATGCCCAGTTTCATCAGCATGCGAAGAAAGCGAAGGTAAAAATACTGATCGAACAGCCTTTCTGCATGGAGATTTACATCTTTCTGTGTAAAACCCTCCGGTATGCATGCCCCTTCTTTTTCCAGCAAGTTGACGATATCCTTCACGAACTTTGTTTCATCCTGATACGCATATTGAATGACAGACGTTATATCTTTTTGATTGGTCACTTTCAAAGCATGTTCCATAATCCGGAGCAGCATCGTTTTCTTTTCAAAAGTGGACCACAGGTTGGCATATTCAGATGAAGATAAAGGGGATTTCATTTATTTACGCCTCATTTCAGGATAGATAGATGTCTTTATTCTTCCTTAAAGAGGGAGATTTATGAAAAAAAGCTCTGATTACAGGCAGGCGGTTAGCCTCCTCTTCTGCCTCACCGGGTCCGCTGCTCCCAAGCCCATGTTCTCATCTTCCGCTCCCAATCATCTGATGTACGCATCGCAAAAAAAAAAAAACGGCCCTGCTTTCAGGCCGTCCATGATTTATTTCTTTCTATTTTTCAGTGCTTTTGTAACCATATTGATCGCTTTTTTTGTTTGTTCCGGATTTCTTTTTGCATAATCGACCGCTTTTTTTAAAATGGATGGTTTATTGCTCATGAACATCACCCTCCTTTTTTTTGCATTATACCACATTAGAGCAGTCCTGCAGGCTGCATAATGCTTCCCATAACAATGGAAAAAAGGACAACAGCCCAAGGGGGGAGCTTCCAATAGACAAGCAGGGCAAAGGAACTGAGTGCAAGGGCAAAGGCCCCCGCTGAATGGATCGCACTCGTGAATACCGGGTCATACAACGCAGCCAGCAGTATGCCGACAACAGATGCGTTCACACCCATCAATGCGGCCTGTACGCCCCTTTTCCTCCGGATCGTACTCCAGAAAGGAAGCACTCCGATCACCAGCAAAAAAGACGGCAAAAACATCGCAGCCGTTGCCACCAATGCCCCAGGAAGGCCGGAAACAACCGCTCCCAGATAGCTGGAAAGGGTAAAAAGCGGTCCCGGAACGGCCTGAGCAGCACCATACCCGGCAAGAAATGCTTCGTCCGTCACCCAGCCTGGCGGCACGACTTCCCTTTCAAGCATAGGCAGCACGACATGCCCTCCTCCAAAAACGATAGAGCCTACGCGGAAAAACACGTCAAACAATGCCATGTAAATCCCTGGGAATGCGTAGCGCATTACAGGGAGAAATAGAAGCAGCGCCGCAAAAACAGCGAGGGACGCTGCGGCAGTTTTTTTTCTGACGGAAATAAGAAGCGGAGGTACTTCAGGTACTTCTTCTTTCCGGTAAAACAGATATCCAAAAACAGCTGCCGCTGCGATGAGGCCGATTTGCCCCCAGGCAGATGGAAAGAATAACGCGCCGGAAGCAGTTAAAACCGCAACAGCAATTCTCGGACGGTCCGGTGCAAGTGATTTCCCCATACCCATCACAGCCTGGGCAACAACGGCCACTGCCACGATCTTCAGCCCCATCAGCCAGCCCGCCTCCTGCACATTGCCATTCTGAAAAAGAACAGCAAATAAAACAAGCAAGATTACGGACGGCATGGTAAATCCGAACCAGGAAAGGAAACTTCCGAAAATCCCGCCCCGCATCAGACCGATGGATAAACCAACCTGGCTGCTCGCCGGGCCGGGAAGGAATTGACAAAGGGCAACAAGATCCGCATATGCCCGGTCATCAAGCCATTTCCTTTTCTTCACATACTCCTCACGGAAATAACCTAAATGGGCGACAGGGCCTCCAAATGAGGTGAGGCCGAGCTTAGAAGAGACAAGCAGGATTTCCAGCCATGTCTTAAACTTTGTATTCATTATTAGAAATCCTCCATCACATAATACTTCCATAGTAGCATGGGAGCAGGACCTGGATGGTATGATTCATTTTAAATTTACATTTACTTAATAACAATTGACAGTTTGTAGTTAACATGTTTGTTCAAACCTGTTAAAAACCGGTCCAGCTCTTCATTCCCGGAAAACCTGCATTCCATCAGGTAGCAGCCGTCCCCGCTGATTTTATAATGGTTCACCACATCTTTTTTGTTCTCATCCAGAAATGCTAGATACGGCTGATGGCTGATGCTTTTTGTATAAATGTACAGAAAAGCGTGGATTGAATACCCCAGTTTTTGCTGATTGACTTCTATCGTATATTTGCTGATAAACCCTTCTTCTTCAAGCCTCGCTACTCTGGAAGCGGCTGCCTGGCCGGTAAGATGGACACGTGCTCCCAGTTCCTTCATCGTCATCCTTCCGTTTCCGGAAAGCTCTTCCAGGATTTTCCGATCTGTCTGATCGAGCATCGTCATCATTCCTTTCACAAATCAAGCAGAAGCAAAGAAACACTTGATTTAATCTATGTATAGCGCATCCTTCTTATATTATCCTATAGAAGAACTCATAAAAAGGGAGGAAATGAATATGGAAATTCAGTTAATCCGCAACGCAACCCTGAAGATCAACTACGGAGGCAAAACGATTCTTGTCGATCCGTTTCTTGCTGAAAAAGGAGCAATGCCCGCCTTTCCAAATACACCGAACCAGCACCTGTCCAACCCGATGACGAGTCTTCCTCTTGAAGCTGAAGAAATTGTCAAGGCTGATGCGGTTCTCGTATCTCACCTGCATCCTGATCATTTTGATGAAGAGGCAAAGAACGCATTGCCTAAAGAAACAAGGATCTATGCACAAAGCGAAGAGGATGCCGAAGCGATCCGGAATGACGGCTTCCTTCACGCAGAAGCTGCAGGCTCTGAGCTGAAGCTTGACCATATCACCATCAAAAAGACAGGCGGCAGCCACGGGCGCGGTGACATCACCAAAATGACCGGTCCTGTTTCAGGCTTCATTCTTACCCATCCAGAAGAAAAAACGCTTTACATCGCTGGTGATTCAGTATGGTGTCCGGAAGTACAGGAAGCTATCCAAACGCATAACCCCGAGGTGATTGCTGTGAACGCAGGAGCCGCCCAGTTTCTTGAAGGCGGTGTGATTACAATGGATAAAGAAGATATCGAGAACACAGCCCTGGCCGCCCCGCAAGCCCGGATCATCGCTATCCATATGGAGACACTGAACCACTGCCTTCTGTCGAGAACTGAACTAAATTCATTTTTACAGGAAAAAGGGCTCTCAGACAGAGTGCATGTGCCTGAAGACGGCGAAACGATGTCCTTTCAGTAAAGGAAAGCTTTTAGAAGAGTAAAGCGAAAAGAAAGCAGCCAGAAAAAAGGCATCCTGAACGGATGCCTTTTCGGGCTGGATGCTACCGCTTTGCTTGGCCAGCGGCTCTGCCCAGTAAATGGAATATAATGAAGCCGGCTATTCCGAGCAGAATCTGCATTATGCTTACAATTAAAAACACTCCTGATGGCAAGTACCACTCTCCTGTGAGCATCGTTGCGCCAACCGTACAGACAAAAAACAGAGCCCCCATCATGATGGTCATTAAAAATACTTTATCTTTCTTTATGAACCCCCTGAGAGAAGCGAAGGCATTGCCGAGTCCAAATAAAGCCATTCCAAACAAAGCCATTCCCGTCCAGCTGGTAAAGGGCAGCTTCCCGATCCACTCAGGGGGGTATACATCAAAAGCTCCTTTTTCCGTAAGCATTAACACGCCAAGGTAGAATGCTCCCATAGACAGCAGCAAATTGTATAAATTCAGCACATTTTTCACGGCCATATTGACCTCTCCCCTTTTACTAAACGAGTTTGTTTATGCGGTTCTTTTAGGAGTTGGCTTGATGCTTACAAACAGTATACAACCGGGTCTTTTTTTTTTAATATTTTTCCAAAATAACAGTGTTAATTTAGTACTCCCAGCAGCCCTTTTGCCAGCCAATATCCTGCAAAAGCAGCTCCCAATCCGCCAGCGTATGTGCAGACAGCATACAGGATCAGGGATTTATATTGCTTTGCCAGCACCTTCTCTGCTAATTCAAGGTTCAATGTGGAAAAGGTCGTGAAGGCTCCGAGGAAACCAGTGGCAGCGAAGAGGTATGGTCTTCCGGTCATTCCTGCACCAGCAAGAATTCCAATCAGTAAGGCTCCGAGTATATTCACGGCGAGTGTGCCTTTAGGGAACGGCCCGTTCCATTTCGTACTCGCTGCAAAGCGCGCTAAGGAGCCAATAAATCCGCCGGCAGCAAGGAGAAGGAGATGAACGATCATGATGGTTTCCTCCTTTTTATCAAGCCCGTACCGGCAATCCAGCCTCCGATGGAGAGAAAAAGTCCGGGAACTGCACTTGCGAGGAAATAAAACAGCGCTTTTTGAAACCGCCCCTGTTCCATTAACAGAACCATTTCCAGACTGAAGGCCGAGAAGGTTGTATAGGATCCGATCAGGCCGGTGCTGATGGGTGCGGCTAGATCCTTAGGGAACTTGTCCAAGTGAAAGACTCCGGCGGTTAAAAAGGCAAGCAGAAAGCAGCCTGCCATATTGGCAAGCCACGTCCCTGCCGGGAAACTCCCTGCACCTTCTGCTGCGATCCCGGTCGCATAACGCAGAATAGCTCCTGCTGCTCCTGCCAAGCCAATAGCTGCATATTTCATAAGCCCTCCTGTATTTTCTTCCCATGAGTTTGTTCTTATTATAGCCTATCAATCCGTCATTGTTTTAATGAAATCAGCAATATAGTGACGGTAGTCAAAGGAAATCGCGATATGCCTTCTGCTTCCGTCATTCCTGCTGGAATTTCTGAAATCGGCAACGCTCGTTCCCTTGCCCTCCCTGCATATAAGCACCTCTGTTTTCCGTTCCTTTGTTACGATAAATGAAGGGTTCATCAGATGGTAGAGCGGCACGACATCGTGGACCGGAGCCCCCCTCATCCCCGGATTCATCTTTCTGTAATAAGCCGAGTAGTATTCTGTAATCGGTGGAATGAGTTCTTTAAACGGGGAGTGAGAAGCAGTATAAATATATGAGGCGATCTCCCGGGTGATAATTGCCTGATTTGTAATATTCAACGGGGAAATATAAATCTCCTTTCCATATTTCAGCACGACATTCGCGGCAATTGGATCGCCGTGGAAATTTGCTTCAGCACAGGGTGTTACATTGCCGGGCACGAGAAAGGCCCCTCCCATCAAGTAAATTCTCTGGACCCGTTTCATTAGGCTTACATTCAAGTTGAACGCGAGGGCAAGGGATGTGCTTCTTCCTACATCCACTATAATCAAGTCGTTCAGATGCTCTGCTATGATTTTAAACACATAACTGAATTCCTGATAATTTCCTGGACTGTTATCAGGGGGACGGATCGGCCCCATCCCATCATCTCCATGGATTTCCGGATAAAATGCTGTGCTTTCTCCTGTCAGAGGGAATTCCGCTCCGGCAATAACCGGTATATCCGGTCTGCCTCCAAGAGACGTTAAATAAGCTGCATTGATGGTCGCCTGTTTCTTTGTCACGTTTCCATAACTTGTCACAATCCCCGCTAAATCAATTCCAGGATGATTAAGAGCATAAATAATGGCCAGTGAATCGTCAATGCCGGGATCGCAAAACAGCAAAACCTTCATTTCATCACCTCTACGTATTACGTATGGAATGGGATGGTGATTTATACCGCTGAACAATATTCCATACTATCGGCCTGGTTGTTTAATCCTGTTTGTGGGCGGGTAAAGAAAAAAGCAGGGGGCTTTGTGCCTCCTGCTTAAGTATGCTTATAAATTCCCTGCTAGTATAATGTTCCCCCTAGGAGCTTCTAAATTCGGTTCTTTTTCTACTGTAACAGCAACAGTATCCCAGTCCGGGTTTTTCTGATCCAGTTTATACAGCAAAGCCCCGCTCCCGCTTCCATCCGGGGTAAAGTATCCTGCTGGCACTGGTTTTTCCCCTTTAATGAGCCATACCTGATAAAGCTCTCCCTCACTGATTTCCGGCAATCCATCCGCCTGCAGCACCATAAACCGGCTGTTTTGATCTTTCATAAAAGAAGCACTGGCCCGAACCGGCTCATTTCCTTCGGGCGATGCGAGGGCTACCTGTTTCTGAAGGCTGCCGCTTTGCACGATTTCTTCCTGATTGTTTGATAGCTGAAGGAAGTTTCCTGCAAGAGACAGAATCAGTGTTGCCGCAAGGCCGCTGACAAGAAGTGGCTGTCTCCGTCTCGTTTTCTTCACTTCGGGCGCTTTAAAAGAAACAGGAGAGGTGCTATTCGCTTGATCGGTTCCATAAGCAGCATCCAGAATTCTGTTCCGCATTTCCGGATCCGGTTCTTCAGGCTCGGATAGATAAGGAAGGTCTTCCGTAAGCATGCGAAGCTCTTCCAGCTCTTCCCGGCACTCACTGCATTGATGGAGATGCCCTTCAAAATCGGCAGCTTCTTCACCGTTTAGCGTTCCGTTAAAATAATCGATTAAATGGCTGCACTGTTCAGGCTTCATAGTCCGACCTCCCTCCTTTCTCCATCGTCTGTTTTAAGTGTTTAAGCGCGAGTCTTATTCTTCCTTTAACCGTTCCCAAAGGAACGCCGCATTTTTCTGAAATTTTCTGCTGGCTGAATCCTTTAAAATAAAAGAGGTCGATCACTTTTTGCTGGTCGCTGTTAAGCTCTGATACCGCCTGCCGGATCATCTCTCTGTCTTCTCTCCATTCTACTTCCTTATCCACCGGTTTTTCCCCGCTGACAAGGGCATCCTTATCCTGAAGCTCATAATGTTCATGTCTTGCATGCTTTCGTATCATATCAATCGCTTTGTTTCTTGTGATGGTTAATAACCAGGAGGAAAATTTACCCTTAGAAGAATCAAACGTATTGGTGCCGTTCCACAGCTTAACGAAGACATCCTGCAAGACTTCTTCGGCCATTCCGCGGTCTTTTGTCACCTTATAGGCAAAGGAAAACAGCAGTTTTTCATAGCGGCTGTAAAGCGTTTCAAAAGCCTGCCTGTCTTTTGAAGAGAGCCGCTCATAAAGTTGGGCATCATTGTTTTCGACCATAGTAATCTCCTTTTAGTTTAAGGTGCTATGAAAAAAATATCACATTTTGTATCCATTAGGGAATTGGAATGGTCTAAAAAGATAACGCACAAAATGAACAGATAGATCATTTTTCACAGATTCAACAGGCATAATTTTTTTAACAGGCATATAAAAAGCGATCTAATCCGGGTTTGTGTATAATTATACTTAGTTATTGTACATTCGAAACAGCCGTGTCCTGCCGCTTGTTCCGGCAGCTTAGAAAATCACGAAAGAAGGGTGTTCGGTTAATTGAACTTTTCTATAGATACCATTATATTCGTACTTGCTGCCCTGCTCATTATCGGCGTTTTAACTGCAAAGTTTTCAACCCGGCTTGGACTTCCAGCGCTTGTATTTTTCGTCGCTGTCGGCATGGGGCTTGGCAGCTATGTCTACTTTGATAATGCAAAGATCACACAGCTGTTTGGAATCCTTGCCTTGATCATCATTATTTTTGAAGGCGGAATTCAGACGAGATGGAAAGATTTACGGAGTGTGATTAAGCCGGCCGGTTCTCTCGCAACGATCGGTGTTCTGGTTACCGCTGCAGTAGCCGGACTGTTCGCAAAATTCATTCTGGATCTAAGCTGGCTTGAATCGTTCCTGTTCGGCTCCATTGTCGGCTCTACTGATGCTGCCGCTGTTTTTTCCGTACTCGGCAGCAAAAACATCCGCAAAAAGCTGACCGCTACTCTTGAAGCGGAATCCGGCTCCAATGATCCGATGGCGATGTTTCTGACGGTTACCTTCGTGGAGCTTGTACAGCATCCGGATTCCAATATTCTTACTCTTATTCTCACTTTCCTTTGGGAAATGGGCTTTGGTCTAGTCATCGGGATTTTGATCGGGAAAGCAGCGGTCTGGATCATCAATAAAATTGATCTTGATTCTTCGGGCCTTTATCCGGTTCTCACCCTCGGCCTCGGGATCCTGTCATACGGAACAGCGGTGATGCTGCATGCAAGCGGACTGCTAGCGGTTTATGTAACAGCTGTCATTATCGGGAACTCCCCGCTGACGTTCCGCCACAGCATCATCCGTTTCAATGAGGGCTTTGCCTGGATGATGCAAATTCTGATGTTTATCCTTCTGGGTCTGCTCGTGTTCCCGGAACAGCTGCTGGAAATTACGTGGGAAGGCATCCTGCTTGCATTTCTTCTAATGCTCGTTGCACGCCCGCTTGGAGTATTCATTTCAATGGCTTTAAGCAAGTACTCGTTTAAGGAAAAAATCTTTATTTCCTGGGCAGGACTTAGGGGAGCCGTTCCGATTGTTCTTGCTACCTATCCGCTGATGGCTAATCTTGAAAATGATACGCTCATCTTTAACGTGGTCTTTTTCGTAGTGCTCTTGTCCGCTCTGCTGCAGGGTGCGACCATTTCTCCACTGGCAAAAATGCTTCACCTTTCAGAAGGAGAAACAAAGGTGAAGAGTCATACACTGGAGCTTGTTTCAATCGGTAAAACAAATAATGAGCTCATCGAACTTGAAATTCCAGCCCGGACACCTTATGCCGGAATTGAACTGCGTGATATCGATTTGCCAACTGACACGCTCATCACCGGAGTCATTCGAGGCGAAAGGCTAATCACCCCGAGAGGCGATACGGTCCTTCAAGGAAATGACACGCTTTATATTCTGGTTTCCAAGAAAAACAGGGATGCCATTCAAGAACTGTTTGGCGAAAAAGAAGGCGATCCTTCCGTTTCCTGACAAAAAAGGCACTGCAGACATGCAGTGCTTTTTTTCATCTCCTGACCGGATGAGATCATCAAACAGCGGGGAGTTGATTGATTAAAGGGAGCGAAAGCTTTTCTGCTATTCAGCAGCCGGGGTTCCTTGATGGTACACCATCTTCCAGCCTTCCCCGCTCTCCTTCCAAATGGATGAACGCAGCGTTTTTCGGTCTTCCGTCTCGATTTTGTAAAATGTCTGAACCACTCCTTCGCTAATCACCCGGATGGAAAATTGGGAAAGAATCATCTCCGGGGTTTGCAGACCATCGAGGCAATCCTGCTTGGTTTTTACCGTCCCGCTGCTGGTGATTTCCATAAAATCATCATCGAGCAGCTCGTCAATCTTCTCCGCCGAGGAACGGACGCTGGGGGTGAGGAGCTGTTCCTCTAATAATCTGAGAGTCTGTTCGATTCCCTTAATTGCTTTCTCCCTCCATTCAAAAGGCTGCCGGTTATCCGGCAGCCTGATTTATTACTTTATTTCTTGGAGCTGTTCCATGCTTCGGACCATTTCCATTATATCTTTTGCAAGTTTGTCTGTATTTCCTTCAAACATATGAAAATTCAAAGAGGATTGGAGATGATGAAACTGGTCACTGAGTTCATCCAGCTGATCAAACTTTGCAGACCAATGGATATCGGGAACTGCAACAATGTACTCGCCTGAGTCAGTTTTATACAAGTAAACCTGTGAAGATCGGTCTCCTGCTAATTTCAGTGTTTGTATAATCAAAAAAATCCTTCCTATCTGTTCGAAGCGTTCCGAACATTGATACCTACTATAACATATTTAGGAAGAATTCTAAACCGGTCTTTCATTTGCCGGTCTTTCATTTGCCGGCAAATCAATGCTCTCATCAAGGCAGTAAGCACCCCATACGCACATCTTTTGAAGAACAGCTTGCATCCCTATAAAACAGTTTCATAAAACAGCTGCTGCTCGGCAAGGAATGCGGATGCTTCAGTGCTGTTCTTATAAAATCCGGTCAAATGATTTTCTTTTAAAAACGCAGCCCATTCTTTTGATTCCGACAGCGTTTTAAGTTTTTTGTCCCATTCCTGAATCTCCTCTTCACTCATGCCTTCAGGCCCCATGATTCCCCTCCAGTGAGGAAAAACGATGGAGATCCCTTGTTCTTTCCATGTAGGAACATTCTCAAAACCTTCGAGCCTTCTATCGGAGGAAACAGCAAGGATCTTCAATTTCCCTTTTTGATGAAGGGCCGCTGCTTCTGAAAAAGATAAAGATGCAGCATCCACATCCTTCTTTTCAAGAGACTGAACGAGCTGCTCATTGGATTGATGCAGCCTGAACCGGATAGAGGCCGGATTCATTTTTAATTCTTTTGCAGCTTGAACAAAAGCAATTTGATCATCGTTCCCGAAGCTTTGCTCGACTCCAATTTTTAAGCTCTCCGGGTTCCTTTTCAAATCGCGGAGCAGCTTTTTCGCTTCGGTGTACGGAGAATTCACCGGGACAGCAATGGCTTCCCAGTCTGAAACAAGAATGCCAAGAGGTGTGAAATCTTCAAAGGTAATTTCACTTTTTCCCAAAATCCTGTTTGTTATGATCAGGGACGAATTTAAGGTGATTGTACGGTCAGGATGGGACTTGACATACTTCCATCCTGTTTCCCCGTTGCCCCCCGGCATGTTGGAGATACGGACTTCATCTTTTCTCAGCATTGGCTGCAGCGACCGCCCCATCAAATCCCAGCCGCCTCCCCGGTCTGCCGGAATGACAAGATGGACCGCCTTTTCCTGAACCATCTTCTCATCCGCAGCTCCCCGGCACCCATGGAGCAGGGAGACACATAATAAAACCGCCAGCATTTTTTTCATTGCACCTGCCCCCTTCCCTGAGTCCAGTATACATCAGCAAAACAGCCGCCTGAAGCCGGCGGCTGGTGATTAAATGGTGATCGCTCCCGTCAGCAGAGCGGTCAGGATCATAGCAACAGAGGTCAGGACCGCCCATAACAGAATAAATTTCTGATGGGCGCCGAATTCCACTCCGCTCATCCCGCACAGCAGATAGGCAGAAGCCATAAGAGGACTCATCGCATGGACAGGCATGCCGAGGACAGACGCTCTTGCAATTTCGATCGGCTCCACTCCATAGGCGGCAGCCGTTTTCGCAATGATCGGCAAAACTCCGTAGTAGTAAGGGTCATTGGCCATAAAGTACGTGAAAGGCATACTGGCAACCGCTGTAATGACGGCAAAATAAGGGCCGAACGACTCCGGGATCACCGCGATCATGCTGTTTGCCATTGCATCGACCATCTCGGTTCCAGAAAGAATTCCTGTGAATATCCCGGATGCGAACACAAGGGCTACAACAGCGAGAACATTAGCCGAGTGAGTCCGAATCCGGTTTTTCTGGTGATCCTGGTTCGGATAATTGACCATGATGGCAATCGCAAAGGCAATCATGAACAGGATTGGAAGCGGAAGTACCCCCTTAATCAGACAGAACAGGAGGCCTGCTGTCAAAGCCAGATTGAAATACAGCAATTTGGGCCGCTTCCACATATCCTCCTCGGATGCCGATGCCGTTTCAAGCTCCGCCATACCCACAGGTGCTCCCTCTAATTCAATGACTCCTAGCCTTTTTCGTTCTCTTCTTCCCAAAATAAAGGCGGTAACAAAAACCCACAAAATTCCGCCGCCCATTACAGGAATGAGAGGAGTGAACATTTCCGTTGCGTCCAGCTGAAGCGCGGCAATGGCCCGGGCAGTCGGTCCTCCCCATGGAGAGATATTCATTACACCAAAGCCAAGCATGGCAATGCAGGTCAACACGAGCGGATTCATCTTTAATCGCTTGTAAAGCGGAAGCATAGCTGAAATGGTAATCATATAAGAGGTCGTCCCATCTCCATCAAGTGCTACGAGGGAAATGAGCAGCGCAGTTCCGAGGGCCACCTTCAGCGGATCTCCTTTTACTGCTTTCAAAATCGCTTTAATAAGCGGATCAAACAGACCCGAATCAATCATAATCCCAAAATAGAGAATCGCAAACATCAGCATGACTCCGGTAGGTGCCACACTCTGAAGCCCCTCCATGATCATCGGCCCAAGCTCTGCACCAAACCCTCCAATCACGGCGAATACAATCGGAATTACAATCAGGGCAATCAGGGCCGAAAGCCGGCCGGTCATTAAGAAAAACATAAAAACAGCAATCATCAGGAATCCCAGAAAAGCAAGCATCCTTTTTCTCCCCCATCCATGTAAGTGCTTTCAAAATCATTCGACTAGTTTGAAATCATTATAGAGGAGGGATTTTTTTATGTAAGCGTTTTCTTAATTACTCGCATTTTATTTTTTTCGGTGATTTTGTTCATTTTGTTCACGAGGGCAGCTTCCCTAAGAGCGTAGTGATGTCTCCTTGTTAACTTATTCGTGACCTGCTGGCCGCTTTTGAAGAATTGCCTGGCATTGCCCCTGTTGTTGGTGACGATCCTTGGGGGGATTGCTGACTTTTATTGTGGAATTGCTGACTTTCTTTACTTTATTGCTGACTTCTCTTCCGGAATTGCTGACTTTCTTACTTTATTGCTGACTTCTCTTCCGGAATTGCTGACTTTCTTTACTTTATTGCTGACTTTTCTTCCGGAATTGCTGACTTTTTCCCTTTTATTGCTGACTAGCCCCTTGAGATCGCTGACTTTCCTTCCTAACTGGCCGGTTTCACCGTTTCCGCTGCACTCTCTCTATGTAGAAAGCAGGTGCACTTATGCTGAATTATCGATATTTATGCTGAATTTCCTGAACTTATGCTGAATTTCCTGAACTTATGCTAAAAATCTCGAACGAACGCTGAATTTCCCTGATATTTGCTGAAAGTTCCCGTGGTGCTAATGATGTATCCTGCATAATCGTCCTCCCGCCGGCTAAACGGACTGCACTGAATAATACTGGCGCTCCGGTCTTCCGACTGTGCCGTATTCGATCTTGGTCCGGGCTTCCTGGACGGAAACGAGGTATTCGAGGTATCTTCTGGCTGTCGTCCTTGAGGCTCCCATTTCCCTGCCCATTTCTTCGGCAGTAATGCCGGCATCTGCTTCGATCAGCTGGTTCTTTACCCGTTCTAAGGTGAGGGAGTCTACTCCGGATGGTAATTCATTTGGCATCTTTGATGGCTTGGATACAGCAGGAGTGAACAGACTGTCGAGAAAGGGCTGGCTGATTTCAGGGCTGGCCATTTTCTGGCGCCGGTCTTTGAACCGCTGCAATGCTTCTTTAAATTTTTCCAATGTTATCGGCTTGATTAAAAAGTGGATCGCTCCATAGCTTAACGCTTTGTGAATGAGCGGCTTGTCTGCTGCTGCGGTAATCATAATAATATCTGTTCCGGGAAAAGCCCGGCGGATTTCCGGCAGCAATTCTGTACCCATTCCGTCGGGGAGATAGACATCCAGAAGAAGGAGATCCGGTTTTTCCTTCTCGAGCAGTTCCATTGTCTCCCGGCCGTTTGCCGATTTTCCGGCGAGGGTAAACCCGCCGGCTTTTTCTAGAAATTGTTCGTGGATTTGCGCTACTCTGAAATCATCTTCAGCGATTACTGCTTTGTACATGAATGGAGTCTCCCCTTTTTTGGAATGGATACAGTAAAAACAGCTCCGTTCAGGCCGCCGGCTTCAATCAGCCCGCCCAGTTCTTCTACAGCGGCTCTCACGTTGTATAGCCCATAGCCGCGATCATCCCCTTTTGTAGATGCTCCTTTTTTAAAAATCTCCTGATCTTGCGGAATTCCAGGCCCGTTATCTTCTACTTCGATGATCACGTCCTCCCCTAAGTCCGTTATAAAGAAGGACACTTCCTTATTTAGCTGATCGCTAACCGCTTCAAAGGCATTGTCGATCAGATTTCCTGCAATCGTGATCAATGCCGACATTTTCAGATGCTCCGGCAGTTTTCCCGCTGAGCTTTCCAGATCAATCGTAAATTGGATTTTCTTTTCAGATGCCCTGCCTATTTTACCGAGGAGGATTGCCTGCAGATTTTCATCTTTAATTTGCTGAAAAAGAATGGCATTCTGGCTCTCATTCCTCACTGATTCCTCCCGGATCAGTGCGAGAGCGGAGCTGTAATTCCCGAGCTCGAGCAAGCCGGAAAGCACATAGAGCTTATTGGTGTATTCGTGGGTCTGTGCCCTTAAATCTTCAGAATACCTCTTAACCTCAGACAGGGTATCAATCAATTTCACCAGTTCTGTTTTATCTTTTATTGTCCAGACCGTACCTTCTCTATGGCCTTTTACGATCACCTCAACAAAATCAACGATTAATATCCGGTTATGATAGCTGATTTCAAAATTTCTGCCCCTTTTTTCATCCAGGATTGTCAGGAAATCCTGGTCTCCTTCCCGGTCTGAGCGGAAAAATTGCTCTGCCGCAGGATTCATCATTGTCACCCGGCCTTTTTGATCAAGAGCGATGATTCCTTCGCTGAGTGAAGATAAGATTGCCTCCCGGTCCCTGTAGAGTGCAGCAATTTCATTTGGCTCGAGACCAAGCGTATCTTTTCGGATATTCCTTGCCAGTAAAACGCTTCCAATAATTCCGGCAGCAAGTACCGGCAATGTATAGAGGACAAGACTGGCGATTTTCCCTGCTATATTGGCATTCATTTCGCTTTTTGAAAATTCAACCGTTACTACGCCCGCAACCTCCTGATAGTTCCTTCCGTCTATTAGGATCGGAGCTTTCCCCTTTATTGACTCTCCACTGGTCCCTTTCCCCTCGGCTGAATACCTTCCTGCATAAATCAGCGCCATATCACTGTCCTGATCATACAGAGTTTTACCGATTTGATCAGGATCGGGATGGGAAAAGATCCGGCTGTCCCGATCCGTTACAATAATAGAGGCAGCTTCCACCTGATCACGGATCCGTTCGGCAAGCCCCTGAATTTCGCGCTCATTTCCCTCAGCAAGGGTGGTCCTCATCTCTGGCAAATTAGCGGCACTCGCGGCAGTCTGAACGGCAAGTTTCTCGGTTTCCTTCTTTCGGTCAGCTGATTCGAGAATTGTGAACACACCTATAAAAAGACCGATGACAATCAGTAAGATGATAATAACGAGTCCGGCTATTTTTGTCTGCAGTGTAAATGAATAGGTTTTTCTCAAAATGCCTCCCCAACCACTAAGTTTTTTCGGTTCCATATAATTTTTCAAACTCGCAAACCTGAATCAATCGATGTATACTGGAAACAATAACGAATAGTTTAAGAAGACCGCCCGGTGATCACACACTGGACGGTCCTGCAATAGGAGGGCCCCCTGAAAGGGGATCAGCCAAAACAAAGATAATCCACCCGCCGAGCCGTCAACTCAAGGGTGGATTATTTTTTATGGTTAAACGCAAGGATCGCGATCACAAGATTTGCAAAAGATACTGCGAACATCAGCGCTTGAAAAACCGTTATAGGCATCACCCCCTTATGCCGGGAGTGTACCAATCCACCCTTGAGAGCCCTTTTCTATTGCAAAGGTATTATACCATACTGTCCCCTGCCTTCCGTTCCCTTTTGACGGAAGGTTTTTTTGAATATCCGGCGAATGGTATAAATAACTTCTTCGTCCAACAAAAAAAATGTACATAAGGAGGAAAGAGCAATGAGTTTAACGGCAGGAAAAGTATTTATCAATCTTCCGGTTAAAAATCTGGATCAAACGATGGCGTTTTTCGGTAAAATCGGTTTTGAATTCAATCCGCTGTACACAGATCAGAATGCCACTTGCATGATCATTAATGAGAACACGTATGCGATGCTGCTCGTAGAGGATTTCTTCCAGACGTTTACGAAAAAGGAACTGGCCGATTCATCAAAATCCACTGAAGTCATTATAGCCCTGGCAGCCGAGAGCAAAGAACAGGTGGACGAAATCGTCCAGAAAGCACTGGATGCTGGCGGCAGGTCTTCCAACGAGCCGTTTGATCACGGGTTCATGTATGGCTGGAGTTTTCAGGACATCAATGATCACTTATGGGAAGTTTTTTATATGGATGAAAATGCAGTACCGCCCGAGGGATAAACTCAACTGCAGTGAATGGGTTTAGCTGCCTGAAACGAGGGAACAGAAAGATAGACCAAGTTTCAGGAGGGATAACAGATGAGCGGAGCAGCATTGAAAACCAATCAGCATTATACGGCTGAGGAGCTGGACAGGTATGTCTCCGAGAATGATGTCATTCTCCTCTCCAGCAACAGCGGCGAGCTTTTTACGGATTACAACAGAGAATACAAAGTATTGATGGAACTTGAGGGCTATTTTGAACAAAGCGGGAATGAAAAAGCGTTTCGTGAAAAAAGAGCCTACGTACTTGAAAAAGCATGAAAGAGAGCCTGCCACAGTGGCAGGCTCTTCTCGATTAAATGCCGGCTGAACGTTTCAGGCGCTCGGCAATTTGCATAAATTCCTCCGGCCCGATTCCAGGAGCGAATTCCTGGGGAAGCTCGCTGTATTCCGGAATTTCAAACCCTTCCGGCATCCCGGCGTGAACCGACAGAGGCGCTCCATCGATCGGGTGGTTTCCTTTCCAGATTTGATCAATCGACTGATAATCGGCTTCGCTCCACGTATAGAGCTTCGTATGCCGGCCTTCTTCCTCATATTTTCTGGCATGATCAAACCGTTTATTATCCAGATTCGGAATCGGCAGCAGCTTGCCCATTTCCACTCCGGTGGCTGCTTCAATCGCTTTTGCATAGGCAACGACATGAACCCCGCCGCGTACGAGCAGGTAGCCGACCATCTCACGGATCACCGGGCTGTCTGTCATTTCATATACTCTCATTTTATGTGTGCGTGCTCCGCATTCAAGGAAAAAGTTGTGTAGGAGGTCAAGGATCAGATTTCCGCTGTTAAAGACGTTATCTCCTGTCCAGGCTTGTCCGGAGGACGAAACCGGCAGGGCTGACTGGGCGGCAGGAACGAAATGAAATTTGTTCGGCATGGCGCTTGCTGCTTTCAGCGGCGCGCTGTCCGGCTCCCCTTCACTCGTAACGCCCTCGAGGGACATGTTTATCGCGTGGCTTACTAATTCTACGTGGCCTAACTCTTCAGCTGTAATGCTGGAAACAAGGTCAAAGAATGGACGCAGCTTCTTTTTCCCCCGGAAATTAAAGGATTGGAACATATAGTTGTTCAGAGTCGACATCTCTCCAAACTTCCCTCCCAATAATTCCTGGGCAGCAGCGGCGCCTTCCGGGTCTGGATGTTCAGCAGCGGGCAGATCAATCAAAAGCTTATCAAACCTTGCAAACATTATTTCACCCCTAGCATAAGTTTTGCAGCACCCTATCCAATACCCACCGTTTCGGTTGCCAAACTCCGTTTTCTAATTTTTCTGTCATTTTTTTGTTGTCGCAGACAGCGGACATTCTTTGAAAACATAGATGCTAGAGCGGCAAACGGTTAAATATTCCCGGTTTAACCTGTCCTCTGCAAGGCTAAAGGAAAATAATGAGAACGTTTAAAGGAGGGATCCCTTTGATGACTCTGGGGGCAAAAGAATCTTCACAGAATGCATGGTCCGGAATTTTATTCGGTCTCGGGTTTGTAGCATTTTTTGATGAAGCCGTTTTTCACCAGCTGCTGCACTGGCATCATTTTTATGATAAATCAACGACAGATGCGGGTCTTGTTTCAGACGGGCTGTTTCATTCTTTCAGCTGGTTTGCGACAATTGGCGGATTGTTTCTTTTTGCAGATTTGCGCAGGAAAAAAGCTCTTCTGACTCAGCGCTGGATCGGCGGTATACTAACCGGTGCAGGTGCCTTTCAGCTGTATGACGGGACCGTGCAGCATAAACTGATGGGCCTTCATCAGATTCGCTACAATGTGGAAATTCTCCCGTATGATCTCGTGTGGAACATCTCGGCTGCCTTGATGCTTGCTGCCGGAATAATCCTGCTCGCGAAAACACGGACCAGGAAGGATCCAGCCTAATGCACGCTCATCATGAAGCAGCTGTTCAATGGGTACCCATTTTATTATCAGCGCCATTTTTACTCGTCTTGATTCTCTATTTACTGGCTGCCTTCCGTTTCCGGAAAAAGTGGCCGATGTATAAAATGCTGTTGTGGACAGCCGGCATTTTGCTTGCTGTTCTTGCTGTTTCCGGACCAATCGCGGAAGCCTCACATACGGACTTCAGGGCACATATGACCGGGCATTTGTTTCTAGGCATGTTTGCTCCACTGCTCCTTGTAGCTGCTTCTCCGGTATCACTTCTTCTAAAATCCGTACCCGTCACAGCAGGCAGAAAAATAACCCGTTTACTTAGAAGCAGACTGGTTCAGGCTGTCTCGCATCCCATCACTGCTTCTGTTTTAAACATGGGGGGATTGTGGCTGCTGTACAAGACAAGCCTTTATCAATGGATGCATCAGTATGACGCTGTGCATGTTCTCGTCCACCTGCATATCTTCCTTGCCGGCTACTTATTTACAGCTGCTTTTATCTATTTTGATCCACCTGCCCACAGGTACTCGTATCCGCTTCGGGCTTCAATCCTAATCCTGGCCTTTGCCTCCCATGCCATTCTTTCAAAGGCCATTTATGCCAGTCCGCCGGAAGGGGTTCCTTCCGGCCAGGGAGAAGCCGGGGCAATGCTGATGTACTACGGGGGAGACGCATCAGACATCCTCATGATTCTCCTCTTTTGCTGGCATTGGTATAAATCAGCCAGGCCTAAAGAATCCTTCCCTGCCGGAAAATCTTTTCAGCTGGATGTACCCTATAAAGGGAAAAAGGTGTAAAATAAAGAAAAGCGATTGTTAGCAAGGGGGGCACCTGTATGAAAGCACAAAGCCGAAGGTCGGTTTGGTCATGGGCCGGAAGTCTGATTGCCGCAATTCTGATTGCCATCATCTGCCGTCATTTTCTTTTTACTCCCGTCATGGTGGAGGGCAAATCCATGATGCCGACATTCCAGGATCACAACCAGGTCATCGTCTCCAAGATCAGTAAGATCGAACGCTTTGATATGATTGTCTTTCATTCTCCGATATCTGAAGATCACTACATAAAAAGAGTGATCGGGCTCCCGGGAGATGTAATTAGCATCAAAAATGACGTACTGACCATAAATGGAAAAACATATAGTGAGCCTTATTTAAAGGAAAATAAAAAAGGACTGATTCCGAGAGAAAACCTCACCGAGAATCTACACTTAACCGTCCCGGAAAACTCTCTCTACGTCATGGGCGACAATCGCCGTGACAGCATGGACAGCCGGCTTTTCGGCAGCATTTCAAAAGATGCTGTCATCGGAGTGGCTGAATTCCGGTTCTCACCTGTCGGAAAAATGGGCTTGATGAAGTAATTGCAGCTAAACCCCCGGAAAGTATTCCGGGGGTTTTTAGTTTGGGAACTAAACTTGGGTTCGCAGCTATTGTTGTTTCTTGTGAAAATAGTGGGTTTGGAGAGCGATCCGGGTTGTGTAAGCGGAAGCTTTAATGAGATAGCGGCTCTGGGGACCGATACCTCCTTTTCCGGTCTCAGGAGACGCTATTTTTGTCGTTTCGGCCCTTTTTAACGGCGTTCGGTCTCAGGAGACGCTATTTCGGAGAAAATGCGGGGGTTGTACCGCTAAAACGGAAAATAGCTGCATTTGAGACCGATCCGAGGTTTGTAAACGGTTTCGCACGTAAAATAGCGGCTCTGGGGACCGATA
>NZ_WMIB01000037.1 GCF_009711125.1 Metabacillus mangrovi
AGAGATCCGCTCGACTTGCATGTATTAGGCACGCCGCCAGCGTTCGTCCTGAGCCAGGATCAAACTCTCCAAAAAGTGTTTGACTAGCTCTCGTTTAAAACTTTAGAATTAACGTTGGCACTTCGATTTGTTCAGTTTTCAAAGATCATTTTGTTTCAACCGCTTCGTTCCGAGGCGACTTTATTAATATAACATTTTCAGTTGTTCAAGTCAACAACTTTTTTCATTTTTTATCGCTGCCGATTTCAGCATGTCTGCTTCGTTCAGCAGCGACGCTTATTAATATACCATCAGCTCATAGGAAGGTCAATAACTTTTTTTAAAAGAATAGGTTCTGTGAAAAATCCCTACTCCCTTCGTTTCAATAAGATGAATATCCACAAACTGCTTCTCCACTAAAAATTCAAGCAGGATGCTAAGATCCACTGCATAATATGCTACTTCCGGGTGGGCGAGAAGCTCAGCAAAATGCCACGTATCCTTCTTCTCCAAAATGGTCAGCAAGTGCGCAGCGCCGACGTCTGCTTTTGAATGAATCAGGAAATCGCTCGCCAGGAAAAGCAGCTCGAGTCTTTTGTTTAAAGGCTCCCCGCTGTCGATAAGTTCCTGATACAGCTTATAAACCTGAGGCTCAATCTGCCGCACCTGGTTCCAGACCGTAACCTCGGGATAGAACCCCTGATCAATTACTTCAAGTCTTGCCAGGTGATGAAGGGCGTGAACGATATGATTATATGCGTCCAAATATTGTTTTGCTTCAAAAAATGACTTCCCTTCAAAATAGCGCCTGATTAATTTTCCGTATTCCATCACGATTTTAAGCTTTCGCTCAGAGAACGGGAATGTATTCAGTGTATCTGTCAGCAGGGATAAATATTCATTTCGGTCAAACAAAACTTTGCCGTTTAAAATCCAGTCAATGATCCTTCTGTTCGTGCCAAGCACAATCCACTCATTGATTTGTTCTGCCGTAACAATATGCATGGATGCTTTTTGGTGATTGAATTCATAATGCTTAATATGTACCGGTACTTCTGCAGACCGCACAATAATCAGAAGCGCCGCATCAAACATATCGGTTGACGGGGAAGTCTGATCCTTTTTTTCTACCATGATAACTGCAAGCGTATCTGGGTGGCTTGCCCGTTCCTGATAAATGGGACGGAGAATGTTTTCCATTTCAATAATTCCTCCAAACAAAAAATGATTCGTCATTTACTTCTACATTTCTTCTTAATACCCTTTTAATGCAGCAATTTATCTCACTAAAGGATTAAAACTGATCCATTCAAAAGGAAAATCTCATTAGATTTATGGAGAATTTTTCAATTCCCATCCCGGTTCATGTGATATATTTAGTATAAGGGGATGATGGGATGGCACGGGCTTACTCGAGCAAGATCAACAAAATTAGAACGTTCGCGCTCAGTTTGGTTTTTATAGGCTTTCTTATTATGTATTTAGGAATTTTCTTCAGACAATCTGTTATAGCCATGACCATATTTATGATTCTGGGACTTCTGGCCATTCTGGCAAGTACAGCCGTTTACTTCTGGATTGGCATGCTTTCTACAAGAGCTGTGCAGGTCATTTGTCCATCATGCCAAAAACCGACCAAGATTCTTGGCAGAGTGGATATGTGCATGCACTGCCGGGAGCCTCTGACTCTCGACAAGCAGCTTGAAGGAAAAGAATTTAACGAAGACTACAACCGGAAAACGGCAAAAAAAAGCTGATGAGCCAAATCGCTCATCAGCTTTTTTAATGCATCTTTTTCTGGGAGCACCCGCTGCACTCACCATAGATCTCCATCCGGTGATGACTTACTTTAAACCCGGTTACGTGAGCAGCCAGCTGCTCCACTTCATCCAGTCCTGGGTAATGGAAGTCGACCATTTTGCCGCATGTTTCACAGATCACATGGTAGTGCTCCGTTGTCACAAAATCAAAACGGCTGGAGGAATCACCGTAAGTCAGCTCTTTAACCAGCCCAACCTCTTTAAATACCCGAAGATTGTTATAGACGGTTGCCACGCTCATATTTGGAAATTTACCTTCCAATGATTTATATATATCGTCTGCAGTAGGATGATTCATGGATTGTATAAGGTATTCCAAAATGGCATGACGCTGCGGGGTAATCCGGACTCCGGTTTGCTTTAAGGTATCAATCGCTTCCTTTAGCTGATGTTCAGACATCCGCCATGCACCTCTCTTCCGAAAAACATTCTCACATTGTAATCTTTATAAATAGTGTACTCTGCAAAATCCGCTTTTGTCAATGCTTTGGCGGATTCACCAGCGCATTTTCCCCATAAAAAAATGTGCAGAAAAAGTTTTTC
Organism: Metabacillus mangrovi; assembly: GCF_009711125.1. Lineage (GTDB taxonomy): Bacteria > Bacillota > Bacilli > Bacillales > Bacillaceae > Metabacillus_B > Metabacillus_B mangrovi. The sequence goes on from NZ_WMIB01000037.1 coordinate 2,343, forward strand.
TGCACCCATGTCGCACTAACTTTGAGGAGGTTATGCCTTCCCTCCTACTATATACAGGCAACTGTCTTTTGGAATGGACGAACGCCTTTCTTTTGATAATTTTCCCTTGAAAGGGCTGGCTGGACCTGCAATGACAAATTAGGTGAACCGGCAAGCCTGCCCGGTTGTTTATTCGTTCTTTTCTGTCAGCGCGTCACTGTACCAGTAATACACATAATCAGTCATAACGGATGCTTCACCAAGCTCATGAAGCATCGCGGAAATGTTTCCCCTGTGATACGTGCTGTGATTCACTATATGGAAGATAACTTCTGAATAGCTTGTTTCTCTCGCTCCAGCATAAGGATTATTCAGGAGAAAAGTTGCTTCGAGGTCTTCACAGGCTTCAAAAAAAGATTGAAATTGAGCATCGAGCGCCTGAAACTCTTTTTCCATTTCATCTGCCTGCATTTCTTCCAATTTCCCTTTTCGTTTTTGGGCTTCAGTCATCGCTTCACTCATTTCTTTCCCAACAAGAGCCTGCAGCCATAAATATTCTGTCGTGTAGATATGGGTCATCGTAGCTGCAATTGAAGAAAAAGTACTGTTCAGTTCCCGGTGAAAAATCTCTGGAGAAAACGTTTTTAAATGGGTGAAGATCCGTTTATGGGCCCACACGTTGTAGGCATACAGCATTACCGGATGGTTTTCCATCTTGCCGCCTCCTCGAATGGATTCACTCTAACTGTTCGCCGGCAGACTTGTTTGTCCTTCTTGCACACTGAATTAATCAGCTGACATCTGCTGCATCTTTTACAATGGAATGTTTAAACCGATCGAGCACATACAACGATACCAATAAAGCAAATGCAATACTCTTTCTCCATATGTACATGTCCAGGCCAATAATATAAATAAAAAAAACTGCCGCAAAAACTCCCGTTAACAGTCTTCCTTTTCGAGTTTTCCAGAAGTCTCCATCATCTTCCACACCGCGGGATAGGAACAGAACGATCAGAGCAAAAAATACCGCATAAATCCAGTCATTAAATACCAAAAACATCACTATACCCCATATTACTGCCATCATCATACTAAATAGAAATTTACTCATCAGCCCTTCCATCCTTTCAGAGAACCGTCATCCTAAATTTATCACTTTTTCCATTTTATTCAATATATATTCCAGGTAAATGAAAAAGCCTGAGATCTAATCCTCAGGCTTTTGCTTGTTCATTTTTTATAAATTCAAGAGCTTCTTCTACATGGTCCTTCACTTTTACCTTTTTCCATTCTTTTATGATCCTTCCATCCGGATCAATGATAAATGTGGATCTTTCGATTCCCATGTATTCTTTGCCGAAATTCTTTTTCAGAGTCCATACTCCGTAAGCCTCGCACGCTTTGTGCTCCTCATCCGAAAGCAGATGGAAGGGGAGATCGTATTTGTCACGGAATTTATTATGCTTATCGACCGGGTCTGCGCTCACCCCGAGAATTACGGCATCAAGACCGGAAAATTCCTCATGCCGGTCCCGGAAGTCACACGCTTCCGTTGTACAGCCGGGTGTCATATCCTTTGGATAAAAGTAGAGAACGACATATTTGCCCTTGTATTCCGAAAGTTTAACAGTTTCCCCGCCGGATGCGGGCAATTCAAATTCAGGAGCCTGTACTCCAACTTCTATACTCATGGTCTTCCCTCCAGATTTATTCATTCTACCTAGAGAGTACCCAAAAGCAATCACAAGTACAACTATTTCGGGTTTTTCTCAATTTCCATTACAGTTCTTGCGACAAGTATGACAGGCAGCATGTAGCCGATCAGTGCCTCTGCCACTGCAAGCAGCCTTCCTGCCCCAACGGGTATGATTTCCCCGTATCCCACTGAAAAAAGCGTGACCGCACTGAAATAGAGGCTCGTATTTAAATGCTCCAGGTAATCCCCTTTTATCGGCTGGCGGTCCTCTGTCAAAATAGGATAGCCCGATTGGATGAATAAAAGATACAGCATCGCAAAACCGATGAGTATGGATAAATAGAGGAACGCGATTACAAGAATCGTCTCGCGTGATAAAAACTGCTGCTCCTTGAAGGTTTTCGCTGTAATCCTCACCGACATCCCAAGACAGATCAGTGTGGCAGCCGCGATGATTATTTCCATAAGCAAGCCTCCGGGTTTGTCCTTTTCCTATATATATTCTTATGGAATACGGAAATATCGCTTTAGCCAATAAAAAAAAGAGACCGGCTCTCATCAGGGCCGGTCTACTGCTTGTTAATTTTCTTGCTGATCAGCCGGTACAGCTTCTCCCACTCGGGAGCTTTTTTCGGCTTTTCTGCCGGCTGCGGGTCTTTTTTCTTTGCCATGGGTGTGGCTCCTTTCGGTGAAAAGGTAAGGTGTGCGTGCTCTGACCCCTGTTCTGGTAAAGGACTAAAGCTCCGTCCCCTCGGTTGCTCATCCATTACAAGGTAATGAACGCACGTGTTTATGCTCTGTCCCTCGCTGCTTTAAAGCATGTGGGGTCAGTGCAAAGCTCTGACCCCTCTTCTGCTAAAGCACTAAAGCTCCGTCCCCGCCCTCTGCCATCCATTGTGTCACAAAGGGTCTGGAAGCTGCCACTCTGTCCCCCATCCCTTTAAAGCATGTGGGGTCAGTGCAAGACTGGACCGAATTGTCCACCATCACATATCCGCATCAATTCCCTGCTCCGCGGTACTGCTTCACACCCTGGTTCCATACGAACACTGCAATAGCGAAAAAGGCAATTCCGACAACGGGCGTTAAAAAGGCATAGGTGTACCATTCTTCTTTTCTAAGGAAATAAGCCGCCGGATACATGCCTACGAAAGCGAATGGCAGGATCCACGTTAATACGAACCGGATCGCTTTGTTGTATATATCCACCGGGTAACGGCCGTAGTTTCCGATATTATACATCATCGGCATAATCGATGTCCTTGAATCAGAGTAAAAACTGATGCTTGCGATCATGATGAAAATTCCTGCATAAACGAGCACTCCGCCAGCTGTGAACAGGAGGAAGACGAGCGGGTCATGCCAGTAAAACGGGAGGCCGAGCTGGGAACCGGCATACATCATGACAGCGAATCCGGTTACCGCCCCAAAGAGGGATTCAAGCTCCATCCGCTCAAGCGTCACCTGAAAGAGACTGTGGATCGGCCTTGTCAGAATCCGGTCCATTTCCCCTTTTACAATGTAGCGTTCGTTGAAATCCCAAATATTGAAAAAGGCGCCGAATATCGCAAACGGGATTAAAAAGAATCCATAAATAAAGATGATTTCGTTTTGATTCCAGCCGCTCAAGGACTGGGTGTGGCCGAACACCACGAGGATGAAGACGAGATTCACCGCCTGGAACAGGAAATCGGACAGGATTTCAACAACTACATCTGCCCGGTACTGCAGGCGGGTTTTCATATACTGCCCTGCATATTGGATGAACATTGATACGTAGTACATGTGTTACCCTCCCTGGATGACCATTTGCTTTTTTGCCAGCATCCACAGCAGCTGGATTGGAATCAGGAGGAGGACAGCCCAGATTCCCTGATAGAGAAGCGCCTTCAGCAGTTCATTCCCTTTATATGCTTCTGTAAAAATCATGTTCGGCACGTAGCTGATGGCCTGAAACGGGAAATACTGCATAACGTTCTGTGCCCAGCCCGGGTAGAAGCTGATTGGCAGAAGCAGTCCTGAAAATAGATCGACCGCTACCCGTTTTGCCCGGATCAGCCCATCATTATTAAATAGAAAGAACGTCATAATGCCGGTAAGTAAATTGATTTGCGTGTTAATGATGAAACTGAATACGAGTGAGAGGGCAAAGAAAATCCAAGTCGATGCTCCGCCCGGAAACTCAAGCGGAAAAATAAAGGCGATCACGATCATACCGGGCAGTGAGAAAAACAGCAGCCTGAAGACTCCTTCACCAAACGCCTGCATCGTTTTCATGCCAAGGTAATGATACGGCCTGAGGAGCTCGACCGCTACCTTCCCCTCTTTAATTTCCAGGGCGATTTCCCTGTCGATGTTATTGAAGTAAAAGGCACGCGCCATCCAGGCAACCGCTACATAGGTGGACATCTGCAGGACGCTTAACCCCTGGATGTCGGCTTTATCTCCGTAAATCGCAGACCATAAAAAGAAATAAGCTCCGATGTTGATGCTGTAAATCAGGATTCCACTGTAGTAATTCGTCCGGTAGGCGAGCATCATTAAAAAGCGGATGCGGACCATTTCCAAGTATTTATCCATGTAACGGCCCCCGCATCATGTCAGAATCCTCTTTTCAGGCTGGTAGCCCTTTTCATAAATCTGGCGGATGATTTCCTCGGTGGACACTTCATGAATGCTCATATCCAGTACCTTTTTCGCACCGACCACCCGGCCGATCAGCTCGGACATGCCCGCTTCCTGTGCTGTAAGCAAGGCTGTCCAGCTGTTGGCATTGTTTTGCTGCCAGAAGACTTCAAGCTCCTCTGATAGATGCTTCAATGAGGTTTCATCCACGGGCTCTCCAAACTGAAATTCGATTTTCTTTCCTTCTCCGAAGTCCTGGCGGAGATGAGCGAGCGCGCCATCATAAATGATTTTCCCCTGATCAAGCATGATGACCCGTTCACACAATGCTTCGATATCGGACAGATCATGCGTCGTCAGCAGAATGGTCGTTTTGTATTTTTCGTTCATTTCCTTTAAGAACTGGCGGATTTTCAGCTTCACGAGTACATCCAGTCCAATCGTCGGTTCATCAAGGAACAGCAGCGGCGGATTATGAATGAGCGCCGCGGCGAGCTCGCACCTCATCCGCTGTCCAAGTGACAGCTTCCGGACCGGTTTATCGAGCAGCGGTCCGATATCGAGTGATTCAATCACATGCTCCATATGATTTTTGTAATCCTCATCTGACACTTTATACACTTTTTTCAGCAGGCGGAAAGACTCCTGCACGGCGATATCCCACCAAAGCTGGGAACGCTGTCCGAAGACGACCCCGATGGAGCTCACGAATTTCTCGCGCTGCCGGTGGGGATCCATCCCGTTGACGCGGACCGTTCCGGACGTTGGATTCAGGATCCCTGTCAGCATTTTAATCGAGGTCGATTTTCCCGCTCCGTTTTCTCCAATGTATCCGACCATCTCACCCTGTTTAATCGAGAAGCTGAGATCGTCTACAGCGCGGATCACTTTATAATTACGGGTAAACAAGTCCCGGAAAGCACCGCCAAGGCCTTCCCTGCTGGAATATGCCTTGAATTCCTTCCGGAGACCTTCCGTTTCAATGACGTTTTTCATTTTGCACGTTCCCTTCGTTATGTCTGCCAAAGATAGTGTAGCTTATCTGTTCCCAACTTTGAAGGAATTCACCTTCATCGGAAAGAATAAAATGCAGATACCCATATCCTTTTGCCTTCCTCGTGCGTTTAGTATACAAAGGTGCACCTTTAAGGAGTGAAAATGATGAACATGAGCAGCGCTGCCGGTTCTGATCAAAAAGACTGGAATGAAACGTATCTTTCCCTATTTAAGTATTGTCTCCTGCTTACCCGGAATAAATGGGATGCAGAGGACCTTGCCCAGACAGCCATTTGCAGAGTGCTGGAAACGTACAGGGAGCTCCCCGGCCACCTGCCTCAGGCTCTCTACCATAAAACAGCATCCCGTCTCCATATCGACTTTTACAGAAAACAGAGAAGGATTGTTCTGGAACGGGACATTCCTGATCGATCTGAGAATCATAAGGAAACGAAAATTGCAGAGCTTGCCGAATGGCTCGCTTCTGTCATGACGAATAAACAGGCAGCCGTCTTTGTGCTGAAGGAAGCGCTGCTTTTTAAAAATGAAGAGATTGCTGACATAACAGGATTTACGGTTGCGACCGTAAAAGCCCTCCTGTTCAGGGCGCGGCAGCATACGATGCAGGAAGGTACAGCAATCATCGATCAAGAGCTGGCCTCTGCGATCAGCCGCTCTTTAAACGAAGAAGACCCGTACCCCCTCATCACTCTGCTGACTGCCGTTCCAAAATCAACGAGCGGACCGACGGCACGGATGGCCGCCTAAAACGGAGGATCCAGCGGATGAATATGATTCCTTATGTAGTGGAGCAGACAAAGCATGGAGAAAGGTCCTATGATATATACTCCCGCCTGCTAAAAGACCGCATTATTATGATCAGTGATGAAATGAATGATCATACGGCCAACAGCGCGGTGGCACAGATGCTTTTCCTCGCATCGGAGGACCCTGAAAAAGATATCTCCCTCTATATAAACAGTCCCGGGGGATCGGTTACAGCGGGATTCGCCATTATCGACACGATGGATTACATCCAGCCGGATGTTAAAACAATCTGCATCGGGATGGCCGCTTCGATGGGAGCCATGCTCCTCTTATCAGGTAAAGAAGGAAAACGGTACGCCCTGCCGAACAGTGAAGTCATGATTCACCAGCCGCTCGGCGGGGCCCGGGGCCAGGCGTCTGATATTGAAATTACTGCAAAACGGCTTCTGCATACGCGGCAAATGCTGAACGAAAAAATCGCAGCGAAAACCGGCCAGCCCGTTGAGAAGGTCGCCCGCGATGCAGACCGTGATTACTATATGACAGCAAAAGAGGCTTTGGAATACGGAATCGTTGATGAAATCATTGCCAGATAGCTGAACAGAAATCCTCCTGAAAAAGTGCTAGAATGAGAGAGCAGACTTTTTTAGGAGGATACTTTTATGCAATTTACCAGATCAGAAGCACTTCAAAAAGAAGCACTTGAACATATTGTCGGCGGAGTGAACAGCCCGTCCCGATCCTATAAAGCCGTAGGCGGCGGAGCTCCGGTCGTCATGGAAAAAGGCCAGGGTGCTTACTTTTGGGATGTTGACGGAAACAAATACATCGATTACCTGGCAGCTTACGGACCAATCATCACCGGCCATGCGCACCCTCATATTACAAAAGCAATTACGAAGGCGGCGGAAAACGGCGTGCTTTACGGAACCCCGACCCCTTTTGAAATTGAATTTGCTAAAAAACTGAAAAACGCCATGCCGAACTTGGAAAAGGTACGCTTCGTCAACTCCGGAACGGAAGCCGTTATGACGACCATCCGGGTAGCGCGCGCCTATACAGGACGGGATAAAGTCATCAAATTCGCCGGCTGCTACCACGGCCATTCGGATCTCGTTCTTGTTGCAGCAGGATCCGGCCCGGCGACGCTCGGAACACCGGACTCGGCTGGAGTTCCAAAAAGCATCGCCCAGGAGGTCATTACCGTTCCATTCAATGAAATCGGACCGTTCCGCGAAGCGATGGAGAAATGGGGCAGTGAAATAGCCGCCGTACTTGTAGAGCCGATCGTCGGCAACTTCGGAATCGTGGAACCGAAGCCCGGCTTCCTTGAGCAGGTGAACGAGATCACTCACAACGCAGGCTCCCTAGTGATCTATGATGAAGTCATTACTGCGTTCCGGTATATGTATGGCGGAGCCCAGGATCTGCTCGGCGTACAGCCGGACCTTACTGCCCTCGGCAAAATCATCGGCGGCGGGCTGCCGATCGGCGCGTACGGCGGCAAAAAAGAAATCATGGAAACCGTTGCACCGCTTGGACCAGCCTACCAGGCAGGTACAATGGCAGGAAACCCCGCCTCCATCCTGTCCGGCATCGCCTGCCTCGAAGTACTCGAGCAGGATGGCGTGTACGAAGAAATGGACCGCCTCGGCGCCATTCTTGAAGAAGGCATCCTGAAAGCAGCGGCCGAACACAATGTAACCATCACCGTGAACCGTCTGAAAGGCGCCCTCACGATCTACTTTACCGATGAAAAAGTAGAAAACTACGAGCAGGCCGAAAACACAGACGGCGAACTGTTCGCCCGCTTCTTTAAAGAAATGCTCCACCAGGGAATCAATCTCGCCCCATCCAAGTATGAGGCCTGGTTCCTGACAACCGAGCATACAGAAGAAGATATCCGCACAACCCTAACAGCCGTAGACCGCGCATTCAAAGCGCTGAGTAAATAAGTGATCTGAACAGGGCCGCTCCAAATGGAGCGGCCTTTATGTTTGCGGGCCAACTCTGCTCGTTTACGGGCCAACTTCGCTGGATAAGCGCCGGCTTACGGCCCGAAAGGACATCAAGGGCTCATGCACCAGTATGCAAAACCGCAGATTGTCGAATTGATTCATTATGATGTCGAATTGAGCTTCTTCGTTGTCGAATAGCGCATTTACATTGTCGAATTGGCCTTTTACGGTACCAGCCATGCTTATCTGCCGGGTTTGATCGTATTCAGGTGCTGTTCTTCATCCGCTGCCCCTTCATTACAAATGTATAAAAATACACACTTATACAACCTTACTCTTTTGCGTCTGGCAAAAAAGAATCCGATCCGTTATTGTAAACGCTTACTATTCCTGTCCCCTAAGGAATTGCTCCTTATCTTCCGCACTCGTTGACATGTATGGCACCCTCATTTTTTTGCATAAATAATTGAAAATGTTTGAGGCAGGTGGTATGATAAAATCTACAATTCTGAAAATTATATCTATTCAGTGCGTCCAAGCACTGCTAACGACTACTCTCCGCCTTATCCTTTTCACCCTATGAAACTTCAAATTAAAGTAATCTTCAACATTTTTCAGCAGGAGGTGAAGGCGCCGATTGGCAGCCGAAGATGATGAAACAAAAATGGAGTCCGAGTTTATTTAAAAACTATGAGAATGCTGAACATGATGCTTGCGGAATCGTTTCCGTCGTAGAAAAGCACAGAATTCCTACAAAAGAAAATATAGATGCCTGCATCAAAGCCCTTGTTACGATGAATCACCGGGCAGGTTTTATTAATGAAGAAGGAGACGGCGTCGGAATTCATATCGATATTCCCCGTTCCCTCTGGAAAGAAAAGCTCGAAAAAGCAGGAGTGGATCCGAAGATTGCGGACAGGGAAGACTTTATTGTCGGCCACTTCTTTTTGTCCCGCCATGGGAATCAGGCGGAAACAAAAAAAGCTGCAGAGCAACATATCGCTTCTTACGGGTTTGATGTGATTTTCGAAACAGACCAAGCTGCCTCCTCTGATGCACTCGGGCCGATCGCTGCCCAGGAGGAGCCTTTATTCTGGCAGGCTGCTCTGCTGCCGGTAAGGGAATCAAATGAAAGTCTGTCTAAACGGCTATTTGATCTGGCGATTGAGCTGGAAAAAGATGAGCATATCCATGCCTCATCACTTAGCCAGCATGCAGCGGTTTACAAAGTGATGGGAGCTGGAGACATTCTGCCAAACTACTATCATGACTTGGCAAATCCGCTCGTCGCTTCCTCTATGACACTTGGACATAACCGTTATTCAACCAATACGCTGTCTAACTTTTTCCGTGTCCAGCCGTTCAGCATGCTCGGGCATAATGGAGAAATCAATACCATCTCCAAACTCCGGGATGAAGCACGGATGATCGGTGCCCCGCTGACGATTGGAGGCAGTGATTCGCAGGACTTGAACCGGACAGTCGAAACGCTGGTTTGCCGCGACGGCTACACCCTTTTCGAGGCAATTGACGTGATGTTCCCTCCAATCATTAATGAAATAAAAGCGTACCCTGCTCATTTACAGGATTTATATACGTATATCCGGGAAGCTTGGGGTCACTTTGCCCAGGGGCCGGCAGGAATCATCTCCCGTTTTGGGGATGAGGCCGTCTTCAGTGTGGATGCACTCGGTCTGCGCCCGCTGTGGCAGGTGGAAACGGAAACGAGCTATATTTTCGCCTCCGAGCCCGGAATCATTCCCGCTACCGAATACATGGCCAGTCCGAAGCCGCTTGCTCCGGGAGAGAAAGTGGGCTTGAAGTGGGACGGGGATTCCATGAAAGTCTATGACTACCCCGCTTATCAGGAAGAAGTATTCGGACGGTTTACCGGACGCATCCAGGTTGACGGATTCGGTGAGAACCTGCAGCACCCGGTTTCAAAGGGCAAGTGCTCCACGGCTCCTGTCATGAAGCTTCATAACGGCCATTACGCTGCGTTCGGGTGGGACAGGGAGCACATTCAGCTGCTTGAGCAGATGGCTGAAAAAGGTGCGGAGCCGATCCGGTCACTGGGCCACGATGGACCGCTTGCTGCCATCCATCCGGGCAGAAAAAATCTGGCGGACTTTTTCAAGGAAAGTGTAGCTGTCGTAACGAACCCCGCTATTGACCGTGACCGGGAATCCGAGCATTTTTCAACCCGTGCCATTGCAGGCAAGCGTCCTTCCCTGTTTATCAAGGAATCGGACGGCCATATTCTTGAGCTTCCTTCACCGCTCATCATGGAAGGCCTGCTTGCACACGAAGCGGCAGAGGCAACGAACCAGCTTCCTTACGAGGAACTGACAGAGCATTTTTCGAAAAATAAACAGCTGTATGTACTCAACACGGTATTCAGCGAAAACGAATCACTGAAAGAAGGATTGGAACGGCTTTCTGCTGAAGCGGTTCAGGCGGTCCGGGATGGTGCGGCTCTGCTCGTTCTCGATGACCATCTGTCCCATAAAGATGGAAGCCTGTGGATTGATCCGCATCTCGTGACAGCTGTTATTGATCAGAAGCTTACCGCCATGCAGCTGAGGAGAGACTGTTCGATTCTTCTGCGTTCAGGAGCCATCCGTTCCCTGCACGATATCATTACAGCTTACGGGCTAGGTGCCAATATCCTGAATCCGTACATGGTGTTCGCTACGGTAGCAGAGGACGGGCAGCCAAAGCCTTCTATTAACTTATATGAAGCATTAAATAAAGGACTTGAAAAAGTCATTTCTACAATCGGGATCCACGAACTGCGCGGTTATGGACGCCTGTTCTCCGCTATTGGACTGAACCATGAAATCGGCGATCTGCTTGATATCCCGAATTTCCTTGGATCGGATGAGCTCCGTTATAACTTTGGGCAGATGAAAGCAGATGCTCTGGAGCGGGCAGAGGATTTTGAAAATGAAAAAGCAAGACCGACGAAAACGTTCCACCTGTTCCCGCGAATCTGGAAAGCCATCGGGGATGTAGCAGCGAACGGGGATTATGACGCGTACGGCGAAAAGATTTCCGAGCAGGAAGAAGCAAACCCGATCGCGATCCGCCACTTGACCAGTTTGAAGGAGTCAGACTCTCCGGCGAATCCTGAAAAGGTCAGCCTGAAAGTCGGCGAACATGACCTTCCATTCGTCATTGCTTCCATGTCCTTCGGGTCGCAGAACGAAATTGCCTTCCGTGCCTATGCCGAAGCAGCCGATCAGCTTAATATGGTCAGCCTGAACGGGGAAGGCGGAGAAATCAAGGATATGCTCGGCAAGTATCCGCGTACACGCGGACAGCAGGTCGCATCGGGACGCTTCGGAGTGAATGCAGAGCTTCTGAATTCCTCCAACCTGCTTGAAATTAAAATCGGCCAGGGTGCCAAGCCGGGGGAAGGCGGACATCTTCCAGGCTCTAAGGTTACGGCAAAAATCGCTGAAGCCCGTAATGCAACGATCGGGTCGGATTTGATTTCTCCATCTAATAACCATGATATTTATTCTATTGAAGACCTTGCACAGATGATCACAGAGCTGAAGACGGCAAACGATCAGGCAAAGGTTGCTGTTAAGGTGCCGGTCGTTCCAAATATCGGAACCATTGCAGTAGGGATCGCAAAAGCAGGCGCGGATGTAATTACGCTGAGCGGTTTTGACGGAGGTACAGGGGCCGCAAGAATCCATGCTCTTCAATATGTAGGACTCCCGGTTGAGATCGGAGTGAAAGCAGCCCACAACGCCCTTCTTGAGGCCGGTCTTCGCCAGAAAGTCGAGCTATGGGCAGATGGCGGAGTGAAGAGTGCACTCGATGTGGTGAAACTTGTGCTGCTTGGTGCAAACCGGATCGGCTTCGGTACGCTTTCTATGATCGCCATCGGCTGTACGACTTGCCGCGGGTGCCATCTCGATACGTGCCACGTCGGGATAGCCACCCAAATTGAATCCGAGGCACAAGCAAAAGAACACGGACTGCGCCGCTTTGTTCCAAGACAATATGATAACGCGGTTCAGGGCCTGAAGAACTTATTTGCGGCATTTGGCAGCGAACTGAAAAACCTGACTGCCTCTATGGGCTTTACAGACCTTCAAAGTCTCGTTGGCCGCTCCGATCTGCTTGAGCAGACGAAGGAGCACGATGCAATGGATTTATCCCTTCTTTTAAAGCCGCTCGAGATTCAGAATCTCGCCAGTGCACATAAGGAAGTAGCGGCCAGCAGCCATGAGCGCGGCCTGGCAGTAGCTGCAGGTGCAGAATACTTGGATTACCGGGATGAAGATCTCCATCAGTCCAGAGAATTTGCAAGCATTACCTCCGAGCAGCGTGTCCTCGGCAGCCGGGTTTCGGGCCACCGCGTCCGCGAACGGCTGGACGGTTCTTACAAAGAACTTGAAGATATCCGCCTTACCTATAAAAACGGCTCTGTTCCAGGGAACGGTCTCGGTGCTTATAATTCGAGCGGGATTACCATCTCCGTTGAAGGCGGCGCACAGGACGGAACAGGGAAAACGTCATTCGGCGGCGCGATCCGCGTCCTGAAAGGCAGAGGCGCAGATGGAAGCTTCTACAGCGGATCTGTCGGAAAAGGCTTCGGATATGGCGCTCAAAGCGGTACCCTGCTCGTTCAGGGAGACGCAGATGCACGGGCCGGAATCCGGCTGTCAGGCGCGGATATGATCATCGGCGGCCGGATCACGAAACCTATTCCGGCTGAAGAATATGGAAACATCGGAGTCAATGCAAACATCAAAGGCTTTGCCTTCGAATACATGACCAACGGCCGCGGCCTCGTGCTCGGCGACCCTGGACCATGGATCTGCGCAGGAATGACCGGCGGTGTCGTCTACGTTCGCCAGCAGCCCGAAATGGGCATGACCCGCGCCGCTCTCGAGCGCAGGGTAGCAAAAGGCGCTAAAGTGGAAATCGGCGCCCTCAATAAAAAAGGCGTATCCGACATTCAAGAACTGCTCGGCACCTATATCGCCGCTCTCGAAGAGCACGAACAGCACGAAGAAGCTTCTGAGCTGAAGTCCCTCCTCGGGAATCCGGCACAGCACTTCCTGCAGCTCGTTCCGGCGAAAGAGCAGGCGGATCCATCGGTTTCGACGGAGTAATAAAGAAAATAAAACCGGCCAAATGGCCGGTTTTTTCCATACCTGATATGCATTAGGCACATGTTCTCCAAAAAGTATGAAGGGCTGGTACCAGTCCCCCTTTCCCTACTTTTAACGGAACGGCTTCTCCCCCTGCAGCAGCTTTAGATAAATCGTTCAAAAAATCAACGATCAGCTGCCGTCTTTCCGGAACAGAGACTGCACCCGCCTGAAAAAACCACTCATCAATCGTATTATATACCCCTCTGTTCACCCCATAGACCTCTTTGCAATATTGCTGAAAAACAAGATCAGGACTGTTCACAGTTTCCGCTGAAATCATCCTTCTCCCTCCTATTTCACTGTTCCTGTATTGGCTATTCTCGTTTTTTCCTTAATTTCTACCTGAGTAATTTCATTAGCATGGACCGTTATAAGCAATGAACCATATTCAAGACGCTGCAGCAGGGAAATTAAATATTCAACTTTCGTTTGATCAAGCTTCTTCATCCATGTCCCCCCTGTTTAGGTAATGAAAAAAAGCTCTTTATTCCTCGCCAAAGAAGGGAAATAAAGAGCCTTCGGTTAACCGATCGGCATATTTATTGAATTACTTGTATTTTAAACAATATTATCCCATCGGTCAACTCGGAATTAAAAAATGAGTCCATTGGATTAAATTAGGAAATAGCTAAATTCATAGTTGACCTGTCGGAATTGTTGTATTATTATGAATTGCAAGTTAACCCCTCCGTTAACGAATTAAATATAAAGGCTTATCGGTCAACCGAAGGCTTCCGCGTACACACTGAGGTGCGTCCGGGGGCCTTCTTTTTTTATATTTTACCTAAGGAGCTGAACAAATGAAAATTTACTGGTTTATCCCGACACATGGTGACAGCAGGTTTTTAGGAACAGCTAAAGGCGGCAGGCCCATCACATTTCCATACCTTAGACAAATCGCCCAGGCTGTAGACGAGCTTGGCTTTGAGGGAGCACTGCTGCCTACAGGGAAATCGTGCGAAGACTCCTGGGTTACTGCCTCCTCCCTTCTTTCTGTCACGGAGCGAATGAAGTTTCTCGTCGCAATCAGACCCGGGCTGATCTCTCCTTCTGCCGCTGCAAGAATGGCCGCTACTTTTGACAGGCTCTCCAATGGCCGGATGCTGATCAATGTGGTCACTGGCGGAGATCCGGTTGAGCTTGCCGGAGACGGTCTCCATTTGAATCATACAGAGCGTTATGAACTGACGGATGAATTCCTTGAAGTATGGCGCAGGGAACTGGCTGGGGAGGATGTTCATTTTGAAGGAAAGCATGTAAAAATCCATGGTGGAAAAGCTTTGCTCCCTCCTATCCAGAAGCCTTATCCTCCTCTTTATTTTGGCGGATCTTCTGACCCGGCTATGCATGTTGCAGCTAAGCACATTGATGTTTACCTTACATGGGGCGAACCCCCTGCTCTCGTTGCTGAGAAAGTTGCCAAAGTACAAAAACTCGCAGCGGAAACCGGACGGACGGTGAGTTTCGGTATCCGTCTCCATGTCATTGTAAGAGAAACCAGTGAGGAGGCATGGGCAGCTGCAAATTCTCTCATTCAATACGTGGATGAAGAAACCATTCGTAAATCCCAGGAGGTATTCGCCCGCTATGATTCCGTCGGACAAAAGAGGATGACTGCCCTTCACAATGGAAAAAAAGAGTCCCTTGAGATCAGCCCTAACCTTTGGGCCGGCGTAGGTCTTGTTCGAGGCGGTGCAGGAACTGCTCTGGTGGGAGATGCGGACACAGTGGCGGAGCGGATGAAAGAGTATCAGGATATCGGAATCGATCATTTTATCTTCTCAGGCTATCCGCATCTGGAGGAAGCCTACCGGGTTGCTGAGCTCTTGTTCCCAAGGCTCCCTCTAGAAAATCAGAATTCCCGGTCTATTGAGGCATACGGGGAAGTCGTCGCAAACAATCATTATCCTGACCGGAAGGAGGCTAAGGCAAGTGGCTGAAAAACGATTTGCATCCGTTAAAAGCGGACTTGCAGCTTGGAGTGTTCCCATTCTTCTTATTGCTCTATGGCAGGTTCTTGCTCAGACCGGACTGCTTTCAGAACGAATCCTTCCGGCTCCATCTGCTGTATTTGCTTCGGCGGCATCACTGACGCAATCTGGTGACCTGTTCAAATATATCGGCATCAGTACACAGCGGGCGGTGATCGGATTCATCATCGGCGGGGGCATCGGATTTGCACTGGGGCTTTTAAACGGGCTGTCTTCAAGAGCGGAGACCCTGCTTGACACATCCATCCAGATGCTTCGGAACATCCCGCATCTCGCCCTTATCCCGCTCGTCATTTTGTGGTTCGGAATTGAGGAAGAGGCCAAGATTTTTCTGGTGGCGCTAGGAGTGCTTTTCCCGATTTACCTCAACACGTATCACGGATTAAAATCCATTGACAAAGGCCTGATCGAAGCGGCACGTGTGTATGGTTTAAAAGGGTTCTCCCTTTTCTGGCATGTGATCCTGCCGGCTGCCCTCCCGTCCATCCTTGTAGGAGTTAGATTTTCTCTCGGAGTTATGTGGATCACGCTCATTGTGGCAGAAACGATTTCGGCTAATTCCGGAATCGGCTATATGGCGATGAACGCGAGGGAATTCCTGCAGATGGATGTAGTCGTATTAAGTATCATCCTTTATGCTCTGCTTGGAAAATTATCAGATGTGCTGGCAAAAGTTCTTGAAAAGAAATGCCTGAAATGGCATCCATCCTACCAATAGAGGAGATGAGAAAGATGACTAAAAGCGGTCAGCTGGCAATCCGCCATCTGGAAAAGAGCTACGGGGACAAACCTGTCCTGGAAGGGATTAATCTCGAACTGAACAGCGGTGAATTCGTGGCGATTGTCGGGAAAAGCGGATGCGGAAAGAGTACGCTGCTCAAGCTTGCAGGCGGATTGGAAAAACCGGGAAGCGGAGAAATTCTTGTCGGCAGCAAACCTTTGAAAGGGCTAAATACATCTGCACGCATCATGTTTCAGGACGGGCGCCTGTTTCCCTGGAAAAAAGTCATTGATAATGTAGGAATCGGATTGAAAGGAAATTGGCGGGAGCTTGCGAGTGAGACACTTAAGCAGGTTGGTCTGGCGGACCGGTCAGAGGAGTGGCCATCCGTTCTCTCGGGCGGCCAGCGGCAAAGAGTGGCACTTGCAAGAGCACTCGTAAACGAACCCGATATCCTTCTGCTTGATGAACCGCTCGGTGCTCTCGATGCATTGACCCGGATTGAGATGCAGAGGCTGATTGAAAAGCTGTGGAAGGAAAGAAGATTTACTGCTTTGCTCGTTACCCATGATGTCGATGAAGCAGTAGCTCTGGCCGACCGTGTTGTCCTGATTGATAACGGAAAAATCGTTATGGACAAAGTCATTCCTATACCGCGCCCAAGACAGAGAGATCACGCCAAATTTGCGGCACTCTCAGGGGAAATATTGAGAAAAGTCATGGGGGAAGAATCTATCCATTCCATAAAAGCATTAGGGGGAGAGCGTTAATATGAAAAAATTCCGATCACTGTTTTTGCTATTGATTTTATCTCTTGGATTGCTAAGTGCATGCGGCTCAGCCGAATCAAATGCATCATCCGGCCAGACAGAAAAGCAAAGCGCTGCAAAAAAGGTGATTCGCATCGGATACCAGAAGAATTGCCCGCTCAATATCTTAAAATCCCAGGGAACTCTTGAGAAGAAGCTAAAAGAAGAAGGAATTTCCGTTAAATGGATCGAGTTTCCTGCAGGTCCGCAGCTGCTTGAGGCACTGAACGCTGGAAGCATTGATTTCGGCAGAACAGGGGATACCCCTCCAATCTTTGCCCAGGCAGCCGGCATTGAATTCAGCTATGTCGCATCCGGCTACAAAAAAGGAAAAACGTCTGCGGTTCTTGTTCCACAGGATTCAGCTATTCAAAAGCTGGAAGATTTAAAAGGCAAGAAAATCGCCTTCACAAAAGGTTCAAGCGCCCATTACCTATTGCTGAGCACATTGAAGAAAGCAGGATTGGACTACAATGACATTGAGCCTGTCAACTTAACCCCATCCGACGCCAGGGCTGCCTTTGAACGCGGAAGTGTAGATACCTGGGTGATCTGGGACCCATTCCTCGCTGTAGCGGAAAAAGAATCGAAAGCAAGGGTTCTTACTTCCGGAGAAGGCCTTGCCAATGACCGGGACTTCTATCTGGCTTCAAAAGACTATCTGAACACAAACAAACAAACGGTTGACGATGTACTGGCAGAAGTCCAAAAAGTCTCCGACTGGGCAAAGGGCCATCCGGATGAAGTCGCGGGCTACCTTTCCCCTCTTGTAGGAATCGATGAAGATATCTTACGAACGGCTGTACAAAGAAGGCCGTACGGAGTCGTAAAAATCGATGCTGAAATTGAGACAGAGCAGCAGAAAATTGCGGAAGCCTTTTATTCGATTAAACTTCTGCCTAAGGAGATTAAGGTGGAGGAGGCTGTAGCGGATTAAAAAACAGGAACCGATAACGGTTCCTGTTTTTTGGGCTTTGCCACGTGCTGTTTTATGTATCAAATAACGTACCATTTACCGCCTTAACATATCTTTCCGCTGAACGCTGAACAGCTTCGTCTGCATTTTCCTGTACGATCCGGTGAAAAGCATTGTAAAGCCGGTTGAATTTTACCGGTTTTACTTTTTCAGCGATTTGTTCAACCTTGGCCGCCGGCAGCGGAATAAGGTTCGGATAGCTGTACATGAAGCTCACCCATTTTCGGTCAGCGACGACCTGGATTACATCCCCCGTTAGCAAAATGCCTTTCTCCCGGTCTCCATTTTTCCACTCAAGCACAGCACCGCCCTTAAAATGCCCGCCAAGCCGGTGAAGAACGATGCCTTGATGAAGCTCCAATGACTCTCCAGCCCAAAAGATGATTTTATCACTGCTTCTCATTACCCATTCTTTATCATCCTCATGAATATAGATGGGAGCATCAAAGGCTTCTGCCCACTCCACCTGAGCTGAATAATAATGAGGATGGGACAGGGCAATCGCCTGAACACCACCCAAATTCTTAATATCCTGTATGGTTTCTTCATCTATGTAAGTATTGCAATCCCACAGTACATTGAACCTCTGCTCTTGGATCAGATAAGCAGTCTGGCCGATTCCAAAGCCCGGCTTTGTCGTCACACTGTAAAGGCCCGCTTCCTCAGCCAGGATCTCATTTTTATAAATCCCTAATTTCTTCATCTCTTCAAGTGACGTCCATGTCTGCCCTGAAGGACTGACGTATTGCCGCTCTTCTGAACAGATGATGCATTCAGATGGAGTTTCGATTTGAGCATATTGAACTCCGCATGTTTCACAAATGACATAACTCATATAATGGTCCCCCTGCTTTCAAATGTAACACTATTCAAAATAGTATCATATTGCAGAAAGTTAGGATCATTTTTTTACATAACCCCTGATTTTGGAACAATTTTCGGATCACCGGTCTCAGGAGCCGCTATTTACATGAATTTAAGCTTAATAACCAGGTTTCGGTCTCAGGGGACGCTATTTGCAGAAAAAAGAGCTGTTTTGACCATTTGAAC
>NZ_WMIB01000038.1 GCF_009711125.1 Metabacillus mangrovi
AACGTAAGACATGACACTCGTGAACATTCGTTATCCAGTTTTGAAAGAGCAATCTTTCTAAAGATCTGGCAGTTATGGCGAAGAGGTCACACCCGTTCCCATACCGAACACGGAAGTTAAGCTCTTCAGCGCCGATGGTAGTTGGGGGTTTCCCCCTGTGAGAGTAGGACGCCGCCAGGTTCATATGAAGAGATCCGCCCGCTGAGGGCGGGTTTTTTTGTGTTTTTCGGGTTTGCGGGAGGCATGCATATCCAGGGGTTGAAGCCGGTGGATACACGCGGGTTTTTCGAGTGGAGAGGGGTGGCGGATACGCGGACCCGTATACAGGGATCCGGCAAAGTGGAGGATAGGCGGACCGTACACCGGGTTGGAGGCACTTTTAAGGTGTGCAGCAGATACACTGCGGTTCTGGTTCCCTTTGACAGACTCCTGGTAAAGGAAATTCGATAATATATTAGAAATATCGATAATAAAAAAAGAAATTCGATAATATATGAAAAAATTCGATAATAAAGAGTGCCATTTCGATAATATAATGAAAAACTCGACCATAAATGGTGGGGTTCCAGACTTTTTGAGGCAGCCGAAGGCAGAGTTTGAGACTAGTTCCAGAAATCCAATCACCAAAAATGAGGTGGAAGCCCGTTTCGCAAATAAATGAGTGATTTTCGCAAATAAGTCAGGAGATTTCGCAAATATATGAGATTTTTCGCTAATAAAAGGCAGGTAGGCACACCGAACCTGACGGAAAACCATCGCAAATCCCGTTTAAAGGCTCTTTTTACCCTGTAACTCAATATACTGGCTGCTGGACCCATCCAAAAAGCCGATATCATCTTCAACTGAGGTCAATAAACTCAAAAAATTGCCTACATCCGGCCAAAATAGTTGCCTTCTCGGGCGATAACTAGATAAAATCCAATCAATCCCCCTGCCAGTTTACATAACGCCAGCCTAAGCCCAACCCAGCCAATCCCTACCGGAACTCCAACCCCAATGCCAGCCTAAGCCCAACCCAGCCAATCCCTACCGGAACTCCAACCCCACCCCCATCCAACTAAACCCGCCAACCACCACCCACTCGCCCCTGTATCCCTCACAACAAGCCTTCCCGCCTCTCACCGCGCCAGTCCCCCCTCCTCCGCTAAATACTCCCAGACGAGTACAGGGATCTTCCAGGCGGTAATCTCCATAAACCTCCGGATGTAAATGTAATCGTTGGAGGACCGGTTTTGAATGAGGTCGTACCACCATTCGGTTTCGTATCTTGAGATCATGCTGAGGTTATAGAGCAGCAGGTAGTGTGTAAGCAGTTCGGGCAGGACCAGTAGTTCCTCTTTGTCCGCAGGGAGGCTGTATTGGCCGGTTTCGTGATGGTAGCTGAAAAGTGATGTAATAAAGGGGGAGAGGTCTTTTTTTTCGAATCCCCAGCATCCATTTGTTTCGGATGGCTTTAAGCCTGTATGGTGCCCGATCATTTCAGCAAGCCTCTGCTCTGAGAGGTGATAGGCGACAGCTGCTTCAGATGGCAGACAGAGGAGACCGTTTTTATCTGTTAAGTAAAAGGTTTTCCTTTTTTGTCCCAGCAATTGAAAGCAGCGTTCCATTTCAGGGATCCGTCTTAAGAGGTCTTCCATGCTAAAGCGGTCCTTGCTAAGTTCGATTATTCCGAACAGGGTACCTGCTGAGTGGTGAAGCAGACCGTTTTTCTGGATGCGGATTTCATCCTTTAAAAACAGGTAGTCCTGTTTTTTCTTCTTTCTTGTTGTAACTCCGTGGGCGAGGACAGAGGTGGTTTCCGGGTATCCGGGGTCTCTTGTAAGCAGGCAGGCTTTGACGAGCTGGGTAAGTCCGTAAAAGAGAAGCATCGGTTTTATGGATGGTGGAGCTTCGCCGGCTTGGGTATAAAAGCTCTCGGCATGCATGAGATAGTACATAAAAGAGCAGGAATTCTGATAGGAAAGTTCGGTGCTGTTTAAGCCGGCAGTCCTTTTATAAATTTTTTCCAGATATGCCTGGGCGCTTTCTGAGGAATTCAGGTATATGTAAGGCTGCCACGTTTTTTCAGTCGTCATTGGTTGCGTCTCCAGTTTTCATAATATTTAAACTCTTCCGGGTGTTCTTGACAGTATCTAGGACGATTGATAATCTACTAATAATATTTTGCGGAATCGAGGGGATTTTATAATGTGGAATGATAAGTTTGCGAAAGAAGGTTTGACGTTTGATGACGTACTTTTGGTGCCGGCTAAATCCGAGGTGCTTCCAAGGGATGTAGATCTTAAGGTTGAATTGACACCGACCCTTAAATTGAATCTCCCGATTATCAGTGCGGGCATGGACACAGTGACCGAAGCAGAGATGGCCATTGCCATGGCAAGGCAGGGCGGACTGGGTGTGATTCACAAAAATATGTCCATTGAGCGCCAGGCCGAGCATGTAGACAAGGTAAAGCGTTCAGAGCGCGGTGTCATCACCGATCCTTTCTTCCTGACCCCGGAGCATCAAGTGTTTGATGCAGAGCATCTGATGGGAAAATACCGAATTTCCGGTGTGCCGGTAGTGAACACGCTTGAGGAACAGAAGCTTGTCGGCATTATTACAAACCGTGATCTGCGGTTCATTCAGGATTATTCCATCAAAATCTCTGATGTGATGACGAAGGATCAGCTCGTCACAGCTCCGGTCGGCACGACCCTTCAGGAAGCGGAGAGCATTTTGCAGCAGTATAAAATTGAAAAGCTTCCGCTTGTCGATGAGAACGGTGTGTTGAAAGGGCTTATTACAATCAAGGATATTGAGAAAGTGATTGAATTTCCTAATTCCGCTAAAGATGTACACGGACGGCTGCTTGCCGGTGCAGCAGTCGGGGTAACGGCAGATACGATGCTCAGAGTAGAGAAGCTCGTTGAGGCCGGTGTTGACGTTATTGTGCTCGATACTGCCCACGGCCATTCAAAAGGCGTGCTGGATTCAGTGAAAAAAATCAGGGAAACGTATCCTGAATTGAATATTATCGCTGGAAATGTTGCCACTCCAGAAGCAACAAGAGATCTTGTTGAAGCAGGGGCTAATGTTGTAAAAGTGGGAATCGGACCTGGTTCAATCTGTACGACCCGGGTAGTTGCAGGTGTTGGTGTCCCTCAAATTACAGCGATTTACGATTGTGCCACGGAAGCGCGGAGGCTTGGTGCTGCGATTATTGCAGATGGCGGGATTAAATACTCCGGTGATATCGTGAAAGCACTGGCAGCAGGAGGGCACGCGGTTATGCTCGGAAGCCTCCTTGCCGGAACGTCAGAAAGCCCTGGCGAAACAGAGATTTTCCAGGGAAGACGGTTTAAAGTATACCGTGGAATGGGCTCAGTCGGAGCTATGGAAAAAGGAAGCAAGGACCGCTACTTCCAGGAGGATAATAAAAAGTTTGTTCCTGAGGGCATCGAAGGCAGAATCGCCTATAAAGGGCCGCTCGCAGATACCGTGTACCAGCTTACCGGAGGTCTCCGTTCAGGTATGGGGTACTGCGGTACGAAGGATTTGCACGAGCTCCGTGAAAACTCTAAATTTATCCGCATGACAGGTGCAGGTTTGATTGAGAGCCATCCGCACGATGTCAGCATTACGAAGGAATCTCCAAACTACTCCAGATAATCTTGAACAATTAGCAAACTTTAGACAGAGTCTCGTTCTCTGTCTATTTTTTTTATTTGCCGTGTGATAGAATTAATTTTGTGTTTCTTTTCTATGAAAAACTTTTTCCGCAGTCCGGTCTTAGCACCGCAGGATTCTGCGTATTATATAGAGCCCCTGTTTCAATCTTTTTTCCCGCAGTCAAATCTATTACATAGATTAAGAAAATTAGCTTGGAGGTCAATAAACAGCATGAATCTAAAACGTATGACAGCAGCTTTTATGGCAGCAGCGATGTTTTTCACGGTGCTTGCTCCAATGAAACCGGCATCCGCTGCCGCTGATCCGATCAGTGTGAATGCTAAAGCATCCATCCTCGTAGAAGCATCATCCGGCAAAATCCTTTACGGCAGCAATATCGATGAGTCACTTCCGATTGCAAGTATGGCAAAAGTGATGACGGAGTATCTTGTTCTTGAAGCCGTTAACGAAGGAAAGATCACTTGGGATCAGACGTATACACCAAATGAGTATACGTACAGCATTTCCCAGATCCGCGAGCTTTCCAATGTTCCGCTTCGCAAAGACGGCAGCTATACAGTCAAAGAGCTGTATGAAGCGATGGCGATCTACTCTGCCAACGGTGCAGCTATTGCACTCGCAGAGGTTGTAGCCGGTTCAGAATCGAATTTTGTGAAAATGATGAATGACAAGGCGAAAGAACTGGGCCTTGAGGATTATCATTTCGTAAATGCCACTGGCCTTGAAAACAAAGATCTTAACGGAAATCATCCGGATGGAACGACTGAGGATGACGAAAATATGCTGTCCGCCCGCGATATGGCGAAGCTTGCTTCCAGTCTGATCGAGGATTATCCGGAAATTCTTGAAGTATCAAGCATTCCAAGAAAGACCTTCAAAGAAGGCACAGACATGCCGAACTACAACTGGATGCTGAAGGGCCTTGTCTACGAGTATGAGGGAGTTGACGGGCTGAAAACAGGATCCACCAATTCTGCCGGTTCCTCTTTTACTGCCACAGCCGAAAAGAACGGCATGCGTGTCATCACGGTTGTGATGGATGCAGATGACGGTACGGGCGATCTGAAATCCCCCCGCTTTAAAGAAACAAAAAAGCTGCTGGACTTTGCCTATAACAACTATTCAGTCGAAGAGCTTTACCCTGCAGGCTACCAGGTTAAAGGGAAATCCTCTCTTCCTGTAGTCAGCGGTAAAGAAAAAGAAGTTCAAATCGAGACAGATAAGCCGATGACCATCGCGATGAGAAACGGCGAGAAGGAAAACTACAAGGCGAAATATATAATCGATAAGAAAAAGCTTAATGAAAACGGCGAACTGGAGGCTCCTTTTAAAGAAAAAGAAGCAGTCGGAAAGCTGGCCGTTGATTATACAGGCGAAGAAAAAGACTACGGCTTCCTCAGCGGAACAGCAGGAGAAGTCAATGTTGTCACAAAAGAAAGTGTAGAAAAAGCAAACTGGTTCGTTCTTGCCATGAGAGGGATCGGCGGATTCTTCGCCGGCCTGTGGGACAGTGTAGCCCAGACGGTATCAGGCTGGTTCTCGTAACTTCCGAAAGGCACCTTTATAAGGTGTCTTTTTTTCTTGTGAACTTTTAGAATATTGAGTATCCAGTATAGGATTATTGAATGAGATAGGATAAAATAGAGGATATGATTTTAAAATTACAATGTTGAGTATAGAGGGGGATATACAATGAATACAGGTACAGATCGAGTAAAGCGCGGCATGGCTGAAATGCAAAAAGGCGGCGTGATTATGGATGTTGTCAATGCCGAGCAGGCAAAAATTGCAGAGGAAGCCGGCGCAGTTGCCGTTATGGCTCTTGAGCGTGTTCCAGCTGATATCCGTGCAGCCGGCGGTGTTGCCAGAATGGCAGACCCGACCATCGTAGAAGAGGTTATGAAGGCCGTCTCTATCCCGGTTATGGCAAAAGCCCGTATCGGCCATATTGTTGAGGCACGTGTGCTCGAAGCAATGGGTGTGGATTATATCGATGAAAGTGAAGTTCTGACTCCTGCCGACGAAGAATTTCATTTAAACAAACGTGACTACACCGTTCCTTTCGTTTGCGGATGCCGTGATTTGGGTGAAGCTGCCCGCCGGATCGGTGAAGGAGCATCCATGCTTCGCACAAAAGGGGAGCCGGGAACAGGGAATATCGTTGAAGCAGTCCGTCACATCCGCAAGGTCAATGCCCAGATCCGCAAAGTGGCCGGCATGAATGAGGACGAGCTGATGACGGAGGCGAAGCTGCTTGGCGCCCCTTACGAATTGCTGCTTCAGATTAAAAAAGAAGGCCGCCTTCCGGTTGTAAACTTTGCTGCCGGCGGCGTGGCTACACCTGCAGATGCTGCATTGATGATGCAGCTTGGTTCTGACGGTGTATTCGTTGGATCCGGAATCTTCAAATCTGAAAATCCGGCTAAATTTGCACGTGCTATCGTAGAAGCAACAACTCATTATGAAGACTATCAGCTGATTGCTGAGCTCTCCAAAGGATTGGGAACAGCGATGAAGGGAATTGAAATTTCTTCGCTTCTTCCTGAAAACCGGATGCAGGAGCGCGGCTGGTAAAAAGGAGCTGGACTCATGTATACAATAGGCGTACTCGGGCTGCAGGGTGCTTTCCGCGAGCATATCCGCTCCATTGAAGCATGCGGGGCTGCCGCGGTAACGGTTAAGCGTCCAGAACAGCTGAACGAAATCGATGGACTGATTATACCCGGCGGTGAGAGCACGGCGATTCGCCGCCTTATCGATAAATATGGTTTTATGGAGCCGCTGCGCCAGTTTGCAGGGGAAGGAAAGCCGGTATTCGGTACATGTGCGGGCCTGATCATTCTCGCAACGGATATTGCCGGGTATGAGGAAGGCCACATGTCTGTGATGAATATTAAGGTGGAGCGCAATTCATTCGGACGCCAGAAGGAGAGCTTTGAAGCAGAACTTTCCATCACCGGAGTCGGTGAAGATTTCATCGGCGTGTTTATCCGTGCACCTCATATTGTTGAGGTCGGGGAAGATGTCGAAATTCTCTCGACGCATAATGGCAGAATCGTAGCAGCAAGGCAGAACCATCTCCTCGGCTGTTCCTTCCACCCGGAGCTGACCGATGATCACCGGATGACCAGGCTCTTTCTCTCCATGGTAAAAGAATCAAAAGAAAAAGCATCTGCATAAAAAGGTTGAAACTGGTTCAGACTTGTAGTAAATTATGAACTAACCTATCAATCGTTAAAGCATTGACAGGAAGCAGTAGCAAATATTCCTTCTAAAAGAGAGCCGGTGGTTGGTGCGAACCGGTGCTGGAAGTTTGTGAATCCGTCCTCGAGTGAAGCATTGAAATGCTTCCGGTCATGGCCGTTATCATGTAAAGCTGGAAGACTTCGGTCTTCAATTAGGGTGGCAACGCGGATACTAACTTCCGTCCCTTTATTGGGGACGGGAGTTTTTTGTTTTTTAACAGAAGAAAAAGGAGAGATTGCGATGCTGGATATCAAGTACTTGCGCCAAAATTATGTAGAGGTTAAACAGAAGCTTTCCATTCGCGGAGAAGACCTGACAGATTTTGAAAAATTTGAAGAGCTTGATACGAAAAGACGCGAGCTGATCGCCGCTACGGAGGAACTGAAGAGCAGACGGAATGAAGTATCCGGTCAGATTGCAATTCTTAAAAAAGAGAAAAAAGATGCAGATGACATGATCAAAGAAATGCGTCAGGTCGGGGACCGCATTAAGGAAATCGATGAGGAATTGCGCGGAGTCGAGGAAACACTCGATAAGCTGCTTCTTTCTATTCCAAATATCCCACACGAGAGTGTACCGCAAGGCGATTCAGAGGATGATAATATCGAAGTCCGGAAATGGGGAGAAATCCGCGAGTTCGGATTCGAAGCGAAAGCACATTGGGATGTAGCAGACCATTTGGATATTCTGGACTTTGAAAGAGCTGCAAAAGTAACGGGCAGCCGCTTCGTATTCTATAAAGGCTTGGGTGCCCGCCTCGAGCGCGCTCTGCTGAACTTTATGATGGACCTTCACAATGATGAGCATGGGTATACGGAAGTCCTGCCTCCATACATCGTGAACCGTGCAAGCATGACAGGCACAGGCCAGCTTCCGAAATTTGAAGAAGATGCGTTTAAGATTCGGGAAGAAGATTACTTCCTGATCCCGACTGCGGAAGTGCCAATCACTAATATGCACCGCGATGAGATTCTTGAAGCAGCCCAGCTGCCAATCAGCTACACAGCGTTCAGTGCCTGCTTCCGTTCTGAAGCAGGATCTGCCGGAAGAGATACGCGCGGACTGATCCGCCAGCATCAATTCAACAAAGTTGAACTCGTGAAGTTTGTTAAGCCGGAGGACTCTTATGAGGCGCTTGAAACGCTGACAGGACATGCTGAAAAAGTTCTTCAGCTGCTGAATCTGCCTTACCGTGTCATGAGCATGTGTACAGCAGACCTTGGCTTTACAGCAGCGAAGAAATACGATCTGGAAGTATGGATTCCAAGCTACGGTTCTTATCGCGAGATTTCTTCTTGCAGTAACTTTGAAGCCTTCCAGGCGCGCCGTGCCAACATCCGTTACCGCCCCGAGCCGAAAGCAAAACCGGAGCCGGTTCATACCCTGAATGGATCTGGGTTGGCGCTTGGACGCACCGTTGCCGCGATTCTGGAAAATTATCAGCAGGAAGACGGCAGTGTGGTCATTCCGGAGGTGCTTCGTCCTTACATGGGAAATAAAGAAGTCATTCAGCCGGCTGGAAAATAAATTTAACTTTTCTCATATAGTGTTGACAAGAATATTATGATCTGATATATTTATTCTTGTCGATACGGAGGAATACCCAAGTCCGGCTGAAGGGATCGGTCTTGAAAACCGACAGGAGGGTCAAACCTCGCGGGGGTTCGAATCCCCCTTCCTCCTCCATTTACTTATTATGTTTCGCGCACATAAATTGGAGATTGTCTGGTCCGCTGCATGGTTTCATGCAGCGGATTTTTTTATGTTCCCATTAAAAAAGGATGCCATCCGGCATCCTTTTTCGATTCAATCAAATACTGACATCCCGCTTCTGGAAAAACAGGAAGGTGATCGCCATAAAGATGGCAAAATAAACGAGCAGAACAATTGAAGAAAAGGTCAGGGTCACACCCGGAAGTGTTTCCTTTACCGCTGAAAACTGCATCAGATCAAGATGCGGAAACAGCAGCAACTTTGCCCATTCCTGCTTCAGTTCGATCAGCAGCTGCACGCCAACGTTCAGAGCGTTGTTCATGAACAGCACGAAAATGCCGATTCCAACCGCCATAGACTGGCTTTTGAATAAGGTAGAAAGCATAAAAGCGATGGTCAGGACCATTAGGAGATTCGGAATATACAGCAGAAGCTTTTTCACGAACATCCCTCCGGCAGTTGCGACGACAGGATCACCGGCAATCGGCATCTCTGCGATCCGGGCATTGAAATCACCTGCTCCGTAAAGAACGGTACCGGCAATGACACTTGCAGCTGCCAGGAATAGAAGGAGCAGGAAGGAATAAGCTACGACTGCTGCATATTTGGACAATAGAATTTTCCATCTTCTATGCGGTCTGATTAACAGCTGTTTGATGGTTCCGTCTGAAAACTCAGAGGCTACACTTGTGCTTGCCACAATCACACTGAACAGGGCAACGAAAGAGAACAGGGCGATTCCCTCAGAGTTCGCAAACTGCCAGTTGCTCTGGAGAGCCGGGTTCGCATCTTCCTCAAGGAAGTATTGGTTTTGTTCAATTTGGGAAGCGATGTCTTCCTTTTCTTCTTCCACAAGCTTCGGATCCTCCAGCTGTTTTTGAAGACCTGCGTTTTCTGCCTGCAGCTCCTTCTGCCAATTCGCCTGAGGGTCCCGCTTGTCAAAGTTGGCTACTACGACCGTAGAAATGATGAGAAAGACGGTCAGTAAAATAAAATAAACCCAGGATGACTTCCTCGCAAAAATTTTAATCCATTCATTTTTAAATAAATTGATCATAATACCGCCTCCTCTTTCTGTCTTGTTAATTCGAGGAACCGGTCTTCCAGTGATTTTTTCGCCGGTGTCAGCTCATAAACAAGAATGCCGCTGCCCGCCAGCTGCTTAATGATTTCTGGCATGGAATCGTATTTTGCCATAAAGGTCAGGGTCTGTTCATCCGCCACCCGCAGGTTTTCTGCTGAGGCGATGACTGGCAGAACAGATGCCTCAGCAGCGGAACTGACGACCAGTTTTACCTCCCTGAGCTCTTCAGCTGCCTCACGGTCCGTATCTTCCATGCTGGCTACATGGGTGAGCTCACCTTTTTCAATAATCGCGAAGCGGTCGCACATCAGCTGCATCTCACCGAGCATATGGGAAGAGACAAGAATGGAGGTGCCGCTTTTTGCGAGTTCCTTTAAATAATCTCTGAGCTCCTTCATGCCTTGCGGATCGAGTCCATTTGTCGGCTCATCCAGAATCAGGAGGGACGGCTCGTGCAGAAGGGCCTGGGCCACTCCGAGGCGCTGCCTCATCCCTAAAGAATAGGTTTTCACCTTTTGATGGATCGCGTTTTCAAGCTTTACAAGGCGGATGACTTCCTTGATCCGCTCTTCAGTAATGGGTTTTACTGACATGCGGGCATAATGCTTGAGGTTGGCATAGCCAGTCATGAACTTATAGAACTCCGGATTTTCTACAATCGCTCCAAGCTCGTTCATCGATTCTTTAAAATTTGTATCCGCGCTGCTTCCTTTGATCAGCACGTTTCCTTCCGTTTTATTAATCAGTCCGGTAATCATCCGGATGATCGTTGTTTTTCCGGCTCCGTTCGGTCCAAGCAGTCCGAAAATTTCCCCTGCTTCCACTCTGAAATTCACATCGTTCACAATGTAGCGCTTGCCGATTTTCTTTTTCAATCCCTGTACTTCCAATATGTAAGACAACCAGGAAACCCTCCTCTTAATCTGGATACCGTTAATACGGATAAGAACTGGAAAAAGTTCCAAAAAAAAGACCGGTTAGTATTCCGGTCTTTAATAATTATTTTCTTAGATTTCGGGATTGCTTCATAAAATAGCCGATCTTTTCAATGATGGGTTCAACAGACCCTCCATTTGAAAGGATGTCATAGTCGTTGATGTTCAGGCGCATCACCGGGCAGGTGTTGAAACTGTTGATCCAGTTCTCATATCGGCCATGCATTTCCTCCCAATAGGAAATCGGGGTCTGCTGCTCCATCGGCCGGCCGCGGGTTTCAATCCTCGCAAGAATATCTTCCAGGCTGCCTTCCAGATAGATGAGCAAATCGGGATGCGGGAAATACGGGGTCATCACCATAGCGTCGAAAAGATTCGTGTACGTTTCATAATCGACCTCTGTCATCGTCCCTTTTTCGTAATGCATCTTTGCAAAAATACCTGTATCTTCATAGATCGAACGATCCTGAACAAATCCGCCGCCGTATTCAAAAATCCGTTTCTGCTCCTTGAACCGTTCAGCAAGAAAGTAAATTTGAAGATGGAAGCTCCACCGTTCAAAATCTGCATAAAATTTATCTAAATAAGGATTCGTATCCACTTTTTCAAAAGAAGTGCGGAAGTTCAAGGCCTGGGCAAGGGCATTTGTCATCGTTGATTTTCCGACACCGACTGTCCCGGCAATCGTAATGACCGCATCCTTCGGGATTCCGTATTGATCGCGTAAGTTCATGTACAGCTGACTCCTTTTACTAAATAATCATCGAGGCGCTTCAGGATATACGTTAAATCCTCAGGCCGGTGGACAAAGTCAAGCTCGTCCCCATTAAAACGGAGGATTGGAATTTCTGGATTGATCTGTTCCCATTGAGACATCGCCGTTTCATAATCGGCTGAGAGCTGCTTCAGGTAGCTGGGGTCAATGTTCTTTTCAATATCCCGTCCGCGCAAAGAAATTCTCTCAAGAAGCGTGTCAAGGCTTGCACTCAAATACAGAATGATATTTGGTTTAGGCATGTCACTTGTCAAAATATCATAAATTTGAATGTATTTCTTGTACTGCTCGTCCTTCAGTGTGCGTTTAGCGAAGATCAGGTTTTTGTAAATATGATAATCAGCTACTACCGCCTGCTCCTGCTTCAGATAATCCGAATGGATTTCCTCCAGCTGTTTATACCGGTTGCACAGGAAAAACATTTCTGTCTGGAAACTCCACTCATCAATGTTCTCGTAAAATTTCCCCAGGAATGGATTTTCATCCACAATTTCTTTTAATAGCTGATAGCGATAATGGTCCGAAATCGCTTTGGCGAGAGAAGTTTTGCCCACGCCAATAGGGCCTTCAACGGTGATGAAGGGTACTCCTTTCATGCCGGTTCCTCCTTTGATGCAAATCAATCAGGTGTATAGTGGTATGAATAGCCTGCAACATGCAGGCAGATTAGATGGATGGTTGCAATATTCGACAGCTTTTTATAAAAGCTCTGTTAAACTTGGCTGTTGATTTCCGCTGCAGGCGTTCGCTTTCCGCGGGGCGGGCGGTGAGCCTCCTCCTCGCTTCGCGACTGCGGGGTCTCACCTGTCCCGCTGCTCCCGCAGGAGTCTCACGCCTTCTGCTCCAATCAACAGGTGTGAAAAATCAACACTATGCTTTAACAAAACCTTTAAAAAAAAGACAAACTTTATTTTATCACAGCGGTTTCCATTTTGGGGGAATTGTTTTTATAAGAGGAAGGAACCAAAAGAGAGAGACAGCTCAGCGGGACGGAACTGTCTTTTTTTCTACTTCAAATTGGTCCTGAATCAAAAGCCAATTTTGAGGAAAGGAAAGTCCAAGCTTCCAGTAGCTCATGCCTCTCAGTTTAAGCTGCTTTAAAAGAGTAAATTTTGCCTGTATGGATCGTGCATCTTCAAACCATACCTCATGAGTTTTTCCGTCTTCATCAACATACTTGAAATGAGGGGCTTGATCCTTCTGGCTGTACTGAATGGCGGCATTGTACTTTGCGGCGAGCTCGATTCCCTGCTGGGGGCTGATCGCTTTCGCAAATTTTCCGCCGGGTACAAACGGGAGCGTCCAATCGTAGCCATAGAGGTTCTGTCCCATCATAATCTTGGAGGCGGGCATTTCGGTTAAGGCATAATCCAGCACTTCTTTCACTTGATTGATCGGAGATACGGCCATAGGAGGGCCGCCGCTGTATCCCCATTCATAAGTCATGAGGACAACGAAGTCCGCAATCTGCCCGTGGGCTTTGTAGTCATGCGCCTCATACCACTTCCCTTTCTGATCCGCTTTAGTTTTTGGGGCCAGAGCGGTTGACAGGAGCCAGCCTTCTTTCTGGAAACGCTGCTTTGCTTTTCTAAGAAAGGCATTATACGCCTCTTTATCTTCCGGCCTCAGGTATTCCATATCAAAATGGATGTCGCGGAAACCGTATTTTTTCGCCTTAGCGGTAATGTTGTCCAGCAGCTTGTTTTGAACTTGCTGATCGTTTAAAACAATTCTTCCAATTTCATCACTGAAGCCTTCATCTGTTAAATTGGTCACAATCAACATTAAGGTAACGCTGTTGGCCGATGCGATCTCCGGGATACTGTTCAAAGGAGGCTCCTTTAACGTGCCGTCCTTTTGAATCCGGAAGCTGAATGGTCCAAGATAGGTCAGGTAGGGAGCTGCCTCTCTGGCACTTTTCTTTTGCTGATCGGTTACCTGATCCTGTGCAGGTTCAAGGTAGGCATTGAATTCTGCTTTGGTTTTGGGAGGCTGCGGAATGTAGAGCCTGAACCCGATTTGTAAAGGACTATTGGGGTTCAGCCGGTTGATGCGCGCGAGCTGGACGGGGTCGATGAAAAATGCCCGTGAAACTGTCCAAAGTGTATCGCCCTGTTTAATTG
Source organism: Metabacillus mangrovi (assembly GCF_009711125.1). Taxonomy (GTDB): domain Bacteria; phylum Bacillota; class Bacilli; order Bacillales; family Bacillaceae; genus Metabacillus_B; species Metabacillus_B mangrovi. The sequence continues at coordinate 13,549 of NZ_WMIB01000038.1, forward strand.
TATAAAATCGGCCGATGATCGGAATAACAAGCGCCTGGCCAACCACGAGCCGGTCCGGATTAGGAAGCTGATTGGCTTCTTCAATATCCTTGGCGGCTGTTCCATAGCGAAAGGCAATGTCTGTAATGGTATCCCCCTGTTTGACAATATAGATCTGCATACAATGCCCTCCTCTTCGATCTTATAGAAGAATATGAGAAGGGCCTGCTGACTATGCTAGAGCCCGATCTGGATGCTTGGCTCAATTTTTGCTTTCAAAACATTTCTCATCATCCTGAGAGCGTACCGTTCATCCTCTTCGCTGACGGATGCCATTGTGTCGGGAGGGACAATCAGGCTGTAGCCCCGCATATACGCATCATTTGCTGTAAATAGTACGCAAATGTTTCCGGCAAGGCCGGTTAAAATGAGGGTATCGACTTTCAATTGGTATAAAAGAGTGTTCAGCGCAGTCCCATAAAAGGCGGAATGCTTCGGCTTGATTAAAAAATAATCCTCCTCACTGGGCGCGATGGCATCGATGACCGGTGCACTCAGCTGATTGCGGCACTTCACCATGATTTTTTCCAGATTGGCCTGCCACAGCTCATAATGATCATTGATGTAAATGACAGGAATATCCTTTGAGACGGCCCGTTCCTTTAATTTTGAAAGGGGCTTTGCGATAGCAGCCGCTTTTTCTGAAAGCTCTGTGCCGTATTCAAATTGAAAATCATTAATCATGTCAATAATGAGTAATGCGGCTTTATGGTTTTGACTCATCATGTCCTCTCCTTTAAAGTTAGGGTATGCAAGTTTAAATTGTTCTATAAGTAAGGAGCGGACCATGAAATCAGATGAATGGTTTATGAGATTGGCAATTGAGGAAGCGAAGAAAGCGGAGTCCATTGAGGAAGTGCCGATCGGTGCAGTGCTCGTCCTTAATGGGGAAGTTGTGGCATCCGCCCATAATCTCCGGGAGACAGAGCAGCGTTCCATTGCCCATGCCGAAATTCTTGCCATCGACCGTGCATGCCGGGAGCTCGGGACATGGAGGCTTGAGGGCGCTGTTTTATATGTAACGCTCGAGCCGTGTCCGATGTGTGCCGGTGCTATTGTTCTTTCGAGGGTGGAAAGAGTCGTTTACGGTGCGCCGGATCCAAAGGGCGGCTGTGCCGGTACATTGATGAACCTATTACAGGATGAGCGCTTTAATCATCAGGTACAGGTGGATGAAGGTGTGCTGCGGGATGAATGCGGGGAACTTTTGTCCAGTTTCTTTCGGAAAATCCGTGAGAGAAAGAAACGGGAGAAGCAGTCTTCAAAAAATTTACAGCTGCCATGAATTGATTTTTCCGTTCATAGAGAGTATACTAAATTATGCGTCCAATAAAGACGCACTTCTAATAGGTATCAATTTTGCCGTGCTAAGCGGGGAGGTAGCGGTGCCCTGTACCCACAATCCGCTCCAGTGGGGCCGAATTCCTTTCCTAGGTTAGTTGACTGCAGGGTCTGCCCTTAAGTAAGTGGTGTTGACGTCTGGGTCCTGCGCAATGGAAATCCATGAACCATGTCAGGTCCGGAAGGAAGCAGCATTAAGTGGAAGCTTTCATGTGCCGCGGGACAGCCTGGGCCGAGCTAACTGCTTAAGTAACGCTTGTGGCCGCTAATCAAAGAAAGGTGCACGGCAGTTTAATATGAATAGGACACTCACCCTTTTGGGGTGAGTTTTTCTATATCATGCGGATGCTTTTCTGTGTGTCATTCGTGCGTTATAATACATAGTGGATTTATTACGGAAAAAGGAGGGGGATTTTGTGGGCTATCAAGCATTATACAGGGTATTCCGGCCGCAGTTTTTCCAGGATGTTTCAGGCCAGAAGCATATAACCCGCACACTGCAGAATGCACTGCTTCACAGCAAGTTCTCCCATGCCTATCTGTTTTCAGGCCCCAGAGGAACAGGAAAAACCAGTGCGGCTAAAATTTTTGCCAAAGCGGTAAACTGTGAAAAAGCACCTGTTGCAGAGCCTTGCGGCGAATGTTCTTCCTGCCGCGGGATTGCGGACGGCACCATATCAGATGTTCTCGAGATTGATGCCGCGTCCAATAACGGTGTCGATGAAATCCGTGACATCAGGGACAAAGTTAAATATGCACCTTCAGCGGTTAAATATAAAGTTTATATCGTAGACGAAGTCCATATGCTTTCAATGGGCGCTTTCAATGCATTGCTGAAGACTCTTGAGGAGCCGCCCAAGCATGTCATCTTCATCTTAGCAACGACAGAGCCTCATAAAATCCCCTTAACGATTATCTCCCGCTGCCAGCGATTTGATTTTAAGCGGATCACCTCCCAGGATATTGTGGACCGAATGAAAACAGTTATGGAAGATCAGGATACAGCCGCAGAAGAGGAAGCACTTCATGTCATTGCAAGGGCAGCGGATGGAGGAATGCGGGATGCACTCAGCCTCCTGGATCAGGCGATCTCCTTCAGTGATGAAAAAGTGACCCTTGATGATGCCCTGCTGATTACCGGGTCTGTTTCACAAGGGCTGCTGACAGGGCTAGTTCAGTCCATCCACAAAAGGGATATCTCATCAAGCCTTCAGATCCTTAACCAGCTGATGGACCAGGGGAAGGACGCTTCGAGATTTATAGAAGATCTCATCTATTTTTACCGGGACCTGCTCCTTTATCATACCGCTCCGAGTCTTGAAGAAGTGCTGGAGCGTACGGCAGCGGACGAGCCTTTTAAAGAGCTTGCCCGCGTAATGGAGTCAAGCAGAATCTATGAGACCATCGATGTACTGAATAAAAGCCAGCAGGAGATGAAGTGGACAAACCATCCGCGGATTTTTCTCGAAGTGGCGATTGTGAAGCTGTGTGAATCTGAAGCGGGGCATGCGGTTCAGCCGCAGGGACAGGATCCCGGCCTTATCGACCGGATCGCCCAGCTTGAAACCGAACTTCGCGAGCTTAAAAAGAACGGGGTCCAGACCAATCAGCCAAGCACGGGTTCAGGTGAACCGAAACCCGTTAAATCGGTTAAAAGCAATTTCAAAGTGCCGGCCGGGAGAATACAGGAAATCCTTAAAGAAGCGACAAGAACGGATCTGGAAGCCCTCAAGAAGAGCTGGAGAGGGATGCTTGACCAGCTCCGTACCCAGAACAAAGCTTCCCATGCCGCTCTGGTAGGGGAAAGTGAACCGGTAGCCGCCTCTTCCCGGTCATTCGTACTGAAGTTCAAATACGAAATACACTGCAAAATGGTCGCCGAAAACAATAATGACGTTCGGACGAACATTGAAGCCATTCTCGCAAATTTACTTGGCAAATCCGTCGAAATGGTTGGCGTCCCGGAGAAGGATTGGGTTAAAATAAGAGAAGAATTCATCCGCGAACAAAAGGATGAGGAAGCGGAAGCCGGTGAACAGGAAGAAGATCCTTTCATCGCGGAAGCCAAGAAAATAGCAGGCAGCGATTTAATTGAAATAAAAGACTAACTTAAAGGAGATGTTACGATGCGCGGTGGAATGGGAAATATGCAAAAAATGATGAAGCAAATGCAGAAAATGCAAAAAGATATGGAAAAAGCCCAGGAAGAATTAGTAGAGAAAAAAGTGGAAGGTACTGCTGGCGGCGGTATGGTCACGGTTATCGCAAACGGAAACCGTGAAATCCTGGAAGTAAATATCAAGGAAGAAGTAGTAGACCCGGAAGACATCGAAATGCTTCAGGATCTGATCCTTGCTGCAACAAATGATGCGCTTAAAAAGGTAGAAGAAATGACTTCACAGACCATGGGACAATTTACAAAAGGAATGAATATGCCGGGATTATTCTAGGAGGAACGCTTCATGCATTATCCTGAACCAATCTCCAAGCTGATTGACAGCTTTACGAAGCTGCCAGGCATAGGGCCTAAAACGGCCGTACGTCTGGCCTTTTTTGTCCTCGGCATGAAGGAGGATACCGTCCTCGATTTCGCCAAAGCACTCGTAAACGCGAAGCGGAATCTGACCTATTGCTCCATATGCGGACACATTACCGATCAGGACCCGTGCTACATCTGCGAAGATGCCAAGCGGGACAAAACCTCGGTATGTGTAGTCCAGGACCCGAAAGATGTCATTGCGATGGAAAAAATGAAAGAATACACAGGTTTGTACCATGTGCTTCATGGAGCGATCTCTCCTATGGAAGGAATCGGACCGGAAGACATCAAAGTACCCGAGCTTCTCAAAAGACTCCAGGATGATACGATCCAGGAAGTCATTCTTGCAACAAACCCCAACATCGAGGGAGAAGCAACTGCCATGTATATCTCAAGGCTGCTGAAGCCTTCAGGGATCAAACTGACAAGAATCGCACACGGTCTTCCGGTGGGCGGAGATCTGGAATATGCAGATGAAGTGACGCTGTCCAGGGCGCTTGAGGGCAGAAGAGAACTATAACTGGAGGGTTTTAGCTTGCTTTTCAAAAGAAAAGGCCGTTTAAGACAGGATTTTAATCAGCAGCTGATCGATTTGCTCATGAAAAGCAAATATGAATGGAATCGGCAAAAGCAGCTGGTAGAAAAAAGCGTTGAACCTTCTGAAGAAGTTCTTTTCGAGCTGAAAATAGCAGAGTCGAAGTATTTCTTTCTATTAAGAGAAGCGAAGCAGAGGAAGATCCGCCTCTAGCTTTCCGGAGTTCTATTTAGCTGCTCCCTGAATATGCTTGTACTATAAAAGCCTATAGGGGAGTGACTAGATGAATCCGGTATTTGTATTTGCTGCTGCGGGCGGTGCGATCCTTCTGCTTTTGCTGAATGGGGCGGCTGCCAAACCCGTCCGGTGGATCGGGAAATTGGCTGTTAAAATGACAGCCGGCGCTTTCATGCTGTTTATCCTCAATGCAGCCGGCGCAGGAATCGGGGTTCATATCCCGATCAATGCGGGAACGTCCGCTGTATCCGGTCTTCTTGGTCTGCCGGGAATCGCAGCTTTATATGTAATAAAAACGTACATTCTTATTTAAAAACAAATGGTGATCCATTTGTTTTTTATTTTCTGTTGACAGTAGGATTTAATAAGTGTTATATTATTAAACGTCGCTGATGAATGAAATGTTTCGAAGAAAAAAAGATGAAAATTCTTGTTGACATCGAAAGACAGCGATGGTATGATAATAAAGTCGCCTAAGAGAAACGAAGGCGCGAAAAAGTTCCTTGAAAACTAAACAAATCGAAGTGCCAACGTTAATTCTAAAGTTTTAAACAAGAGCTAGTCAAACACTTTTTGGAGAGTTTGATCCTGGCTCAGGACGAACGCTGGCGGCGTGCCTAATACATGCAAGTCGAGCGGATCTCT
>NZ_WMIB01000039.1 GCF_009711125.1 Metabacillus mangrovi
GTGATTCTGGCCGTTACTCCCCTTTATTTGTCCGTTAAGCGCAGTAATTTGTCCGTTCCAATTTATTTGTCCATTCACTGCACTTATTTGGCCGTTCGCCCCATTTATTTTCGGTTCAGCTCAGTAATCTGGCCGTTGCCCTTACCTGTAGAGCCCGTTAACCTGTCCGATCGCCGATCTTCCGCATTAATCCTTCACAACCGCTCCTCTCCTTCCATCCGATGAATCCATTTCCATCCAACGATGGATGACGGCAGCTGTGTGCTGAGATAGAATAAGGTCAGGGTTAAGAAAGGAAGTTTTTTACATGAATTCTTTACGGACGATTCATCCAGTTGCCTGGAATATCATTATCGGGACGCTGTTCAGCAGAATGGCTACCTCGATGAGTATTCCGTTTCTGGCCATCTATTTAACGAGTGAACTGAAGGTGTCGGCATCGGTGACCGGCGCGATTATCGCTTCAAGTTCGCTGGTGGGGATTGCAGCAAGTTTTTACGGCGGGTATTTGTCTGACCGTTTCGGACAGAAGCCGGTGCTGCTTGTTTCAATTTTCACCTGGAGTCTTGTATTTGCAGGGTTTGCCCAGTCATCTGCCGTCTGGATGTTTTTTATCATCAATACGCTGAACGGCCTGTGCCGGGCGGTTTTCGAACCGACTTCGAGGGCGATTCTCTCGGATGTAACGGCGGAAAAAAACCGGCTTGTTCTCTTCAATCTCCGGTATACGGCGATTAATGTCGGGGTTGTTTTCGGGCCGATCATCGGCCTGCAGCTTGGTTCTTCGACGTCGCTGACGGCATTCTATTATGCGGCCGGGGTGAGCTTCCTGTACGGGCTTAGCCTCGTTTATATGCTTGCTGTTTATAAAATCGGCGCTCCTTCCGCCTCAAAGAAGATTGTAACTGTAAAGGAAGCCTTCGGTGTTTTGAAAAAGGACACGGTTTTCCTTCTTGGGCTGACAGGCATTATTTTATCTGTAGCCGGCTTCTCCCAGTTAACCTCCACCCTGCCTCAGTACTTCGCCATGTCGCCGCAGGTGGAGAATGGGGCCCAGTTTTTCGCCTTGATGCTCACCTTAAATGCGGCAGTCGTGATCCTTATTCAATATCCGCTCGTTCAGTTTGGGAAAAAGTACAGTCCTGTTCTTTCGATCCTGGCAGGAAATGTGCTTATATGCCTCAGCTTGTTCGGCTTCAGTCTGACAAATGAGCTTTATGGAATTCTGGGCTTAGTGATTGTGTTTACAATCGGAGAAGTCCTGATGTTCAGCATGACGGATCTGTTTGTTGATCAGCTTGCACAGCCGGGAATGAAAGGTTCTTATTTTGGAGCGATGGGCTTTACGATGCTTGGAAATGTGGCCGGACCGTTTGCGGGCGGACTGCTGCTGGATTCCTTCGGCGCCACTCAGCCGATGCTTCTGTTCGGCGGCATTGCCTGTTTAACTGCCCTTGGCATCCCTCTTCTATATAAAGTTCATAAGCTGAGCCGGCAGAAGAAAACCATTTTGATTCCTGAGAAAAAAGCCGTACAGCCTTAAGGAATGTCCCCGGCGCTCTTCTCATAGACTGAAAATATAAGAAGGGAGCTGGTCCACATGCTGGAATGGAGTGCTGCCGTGGCCGCAGTTGCGTTCACCATCCTCGTTGCTTACTTGATTTTGACTCTCCGGAAGGTCATGCATACGCTCGCGGAAACGAAGAAGACTCTCTCTGATGCCAGAAGCGCTGTGAACGGGATTACTGGGGAAGCGGAGGAGCTGCTTCACACCGCCAACAAGATCACGGATGATGTACGGGGGAAAATAAAAGCAGTCGATCCTTTAATCGAGACCGCCCATAACGTCGGAGAAGCGCTTCAGAACGTAACCTATTCTGTAAAAAGAGCGACGGTCCCCGCTCCGAAGACCATCCAGGCGAAAGAAAGCAAGCCGCTGCAGATTAAGCTGAAGTAAAGAGCCGGATTGACCGGCTTTTTTCTATTGACCATCAACTTTTTGTATCATTTACTCGTCTAAAGTCATAAAATCCGTGCGAACGGCAGTTTATTGCCCTAGAAGGCGGCTAATTGGCGGTACACCAGATTGGTTATGATCATTTATTTGCGAAAATCCCAGGTTATCTGCGATAACGGGACGCTTATTTGCGAAAAAATTTATATATTTGTGATTTAGGATGATTTATTTGCGAACGCAAAGATCTTCTAAGTTCCCAAGTTTTCCGATCATCGTCTAGACGAACGAATGATAAGTGTTTGACCATTTTGTGAAACTCTTCACAATAAGTTGCAATCTAAATAAAACAGAGTATACTAAAAGTAAGTCATATGTGAAACTCTTCACATATACTTGTGAAAATATTCACAATACCAGGAGGTTTTACAAATGAAAGTGATTGTCATTGGATGTACTCATGCTGGGACAGCAGCAGTTTCGAATATGAAGAAGCAATTCCCTGAAGCGGAAATTACCGTTTATGAGAAGAATGATAATGTCTCCTTTCTCTCCTGCGGAATTGCGCTTTATGTTGGCGGAGTGGTTGAAAAAGCGGAAAGCTTGTTCTACTCTTCTCCTGAACAGCTGGCAGACCAAGGCATTCAGATGAAATTGAAGCATGAAGTGACGGAAATCGACCGCCATGAAAAAAAAGTAACGGTCCGGGATATGCGGACCGGTGATATAAAAACGGACCACTATGACAAACTCGTTGTTACAACAGGCTCCTGGCCGGTAATTCCGCCGCTTGAAGGAATCAATCTAAACAACGTGCAGCTGTGCAAAAACTATGCACACGCGAAAACGATTATTGAAAAATCCAAGGATGCGAAAAACATTACAGTAGTCGGCGCCGGATACATCGGAATTGAACTTGTGGAAGCATTTGAGCATTACGGAAAAAATGTGACCTTGATCGATGGAGAATACCGGATTCTGAACAAATACCTGGATCCTGAATATACAGAAGTGATTGAAGACACCCTTACGTCAAAAGGAATCAACCTTGCACTCGGCCAGACCGTTCAGCGGTTTGAAGGGACTGATGGGCATGTATCTAAAGTGGTTACCTCAAAGAATGAGTATGAAGCTGATCTGGTCATTCTTTGCATCGGTTTCAAACCGAATACCGGCCTCTTAAAAGGCGAAGTGGATATGCTTCCTAACGGGGCGATCATCGTTGATGAATACATGCGGACAAGTGACCATGATATTTTCGCAGCCGGAGACAGCTGTGCGATCCGCTACAACCCGACAAAGCAGCCGGCATATATTCCGCTTGCCACCAATGCTGTACGCATGGGTACGCTTGTCGCGAAAAACATCATGGAGCCGAAGGTCCGTTATATGGGCACTCAAGGGACTTCCGGCATCAAGATTTATGATCTGAACATCGCTTCAACCGGCGTAACCGAGACGGCGGCCTCTCATTTAAATATGAATGTGAAAAGCATCACAATCAAAGAAAACGATAAACCTGAATTTATGCCTGACTACAGTGAGATCCTTCTAAAGGTCGTATACGAGGAGGGGACAAACCGGATCGTCGGTGCCCAGGTGATGTCCGAGGCAGACGTGACTCAAGCGGTTAATACTCTGTCAGTCTGCATTCAGAACGAAATGACCATTGATGAACTCGGCTTTGTCGACTTCTTCTTCCAGCCCCACTACAATAAGCCTTGGAACTTCTTGAACCAGGCTGGACTGCAGGCAATTGGGTAAAAAGCAATAACGGAACTGAAAAACTGACTTTTCTTTAAAAAAATGTAGTAAATTCCCTTTCCCCGGAGTATGATAGATTCGTTATTACGAAACATAAAGGGGAAGAGTAGACCAATGAAAAAGGGAATTGCGTTTCTAGCCGCATGCAGCCTGGCTTTTGGAATCTCTGCAGGAGGAGTCGAAACGGCTCAGGCTGCAGTAAAAGTAAAGACATTTAAGAACTGCACAGAACTGAACAAAGTGTATAAAGGCGGGGTTGCTCGTGCAGCTTCAGTAAAGAACAAGGGCGGCAAAACCAAATATAAGCCCTTTGTTTCAAAAGCACTTTATGATGCGAACAAAAAAAGCGACCGTGACAAAGATTTAATTGCCTGTGAAAAATAACAGCTAAAAAGCCTCCCCTGATCCGGGAGGCTTTTTTTATACTGCGGTTCTCTCTCTCATGTCTGCCGGGCGGATCCATGAAACCTTCTCTTCGGTACCGGCATGCTCCATGATTCTCGTCTGGATCGCTTGAATATGGTCCCCCATCGAGGACGCCGTCATTTCCAGTTCCATGAGGAGGGATTGCTGTTCCATTGTCATGCCTGCGGATCCTTCTGTACGCATGGCCAGCTGTTCAGCAAGCTCCATAATCCGGCTCATCCGTCTGATCAGCTGTTCATTTTCTTTTTCAACCTCTGCTGAATCTCTTTTAATTTCGTTTGCCTGGCCTGCAAGCCCATGAACGGCGGTAAGGACGTCTTTGAAAATCGTGTTCATCTCGGTACCCTTTTCCCGGCCTTCCTGCAGCACTTCCTGGTTTTGTTCGAACGCTTCCTCCTGTGCGGAGATGCTTCTGTGCACATCATCCACAATACCTTCAATGGCAACGGCGCTGTCCTTTACCTGGGCTGACAGCTTGCGGATTTCATCAGCCACTATTCCAAACCCTGCTCCGTGCTGTCCGGCTCTTGCTGCTTCGATTGCAGCGTTCAATGCAAGCAGATTAGTCTGGTTGGCAATATAATCAATGGCGCTTAATGCTTTTGTTACTTCCTTCATTTTTTTCATAAGCATCTGGTTATAGGCATCGAATTCATCCGTAATATCAATGATCCTTCCAAACAGCTCGGTGAAGGAAGACGCCTTCTGCATCCCTGTCTTTGAAAGGCCTGTGACATCCGAAGCCGTAACAGACGTAACTTCAATGACCGCATCCAGATTCTGAATCATTCCGTTTATTTTGCCAAGCCGGTCCCCGAAAGCCTGGATAATCTCCTTTTGGCTTCCGATTTCGGCCGTCATATCCATCAGCTGGGATCCGACCTGTCCGGCAGACCCGGATACTTCAGCGTTCATACTAATGAGATGGGCGCCGTGAGCTTCAAGGTGACGCAGTTCTTCCAGCGTTTCCTGTACCGGAAAAGCTGGAGGAGCCTCTTTCGCTGCCTCCGCCTGCACCTCTGTCTTGCTGCGAAGCCCCGCAAACAGAACAGCTGCAGATACAATGGCAGCACCTCCAAGTGCAGCGGCAAGGGATGGAACATAGTAGCTGTAGATGGTCAGAAGCAGGACGGCTGCCACAATAGAGCCACTCTTTGCCAGATGGCGGTTTTTCATAGTGCGAGCCTCCTCTTCTGCAGGATTGTATGAAGCCTGAATGTAAAAGGCAGTCCGATTGCATAGACGATGGAAACTTTTATCAGATTAAAAGGAACGATGATATATAAGACGGCCGTCGGCAAATCCTTCACAGCAGAATTAAAAGCAGCAAAGGATGCCGTGTATTGTTCGGCAGTCAGTCCGAGCGCATTCATGATCGCTGGAAGGATAAGAAAATAATTGAGTGCGGAAATGGCTGCCGTAAACAGAAGGACAGATGCTGTGATGCTCCTCCAGCTGATTTTTCCGCGGAGGTAATAAAAAGAACCGATCAGCCCGGCCATAAGCGAGCCGGATAGAAAATTCGCTGTCTGTCCGACCGGAAATCCCGCATAGCTTCCATGCAGAAGGTAATCGACGGCATTTTTGACGAGCTGAACCACGATCCCTGCCAGCGGCCCCATTACAATCGCAGCGATCAGGGACGGAATATCGCTCAGATCGAGTGTCAGAAACGGCGGAAAGAACGGCAGCGGAATCTTAAAATAGTAAAGCAGGATGCTGATGGAAGCCAAAATGGAGACTGTCGTCATTTTCTGAAGCCTGGACATCGCCGCTTACCTTGCTGCGAGCGGGCTTGGTACATACGGCTCCAGCAGTGAAACCGCTTTGCTGATGACAGCCGGACTGGAGGTCTTAATCCCCTTGAATTTCCGCCCCTCTTCTACTGTATGTACACCAAAACCCTCGAGATCGTATGCCACCATCATAGATTTAAACATCGGCGTATCAATGATCAGAAACCATTCTCTCATCAGCTCGCTTTCTGGCGGGAGGGCAATGTATTGAATTCCGTCATTTGGATTCATCGCCATATCATTTTCTCCAAAAATCGTAACATTTGAGAATTCGGTCATTGCCTGAAAGCGGTCAAGGACGTTTGCTGCACGCGAGAACTTTTGAAAACCGGCATAAACATTTCCTTTCAGCTTTTTAGTCAGAACCATATTTTCCATCATCAGACACATGTATTCAAGCTGTGGAACACTCGTTTCGTATTTTAAAGAAGGCGCATTCAATCTTGCGAGCGGAGCATTCTCTAATCTTTGCACTTCGCCTCCAACTTCACCAAAGCACTCTTGAAACAGCGACAAATTTTGCAGGTTCATTCTGTATTCCTCCCATAAATATGTTTTTATAGTCTTATTTACCTGGTCTAATAGAATTATAAACTTCTTTTCCACAAAAAAATTTGCCTTTTTGCCCATACGCTGATTTGAGTCCAAGTTTTCTTTTTTTCCACTTGGGAATGATGTAGAGTGGAAGTGCCATGTTTGGAAGGGAGGGCTTCATTTTGAAGAAGAATGCCGGGCTTATTCTGCTTGCCGCAGCCGTTCTGTTTCTAATTTTTACTGTGCTTCAAAAAGATGAGGAGAAAAAGTCCGATATCCTGAACGTGAAAGAATATGGTGCAGAAGGAAACGGAAAGACCGATGACACAGAAGCGATTCAGAAAGCCCTTGATGAAGGCTCCTATAAAAAGGTTTACCTCCCGAAAGGAAACTATAAAATCAGCCAGGCATTAAAGGTGAAGGAACAGACCGAAGTCTACAGTGAAGGGGCTTCTATTTTTTCCGGATCAGGCCTTGATTCCGTTATCCGGGTAAATGGAGATCATGTTCATATCCATGACTTGACAGTGGATGGAAAAAGCAGAACGCTTAAAGGAATTACTGTAGAAGCAGGATCCTCTCATACCCATGTTTCAAAAAGCATCCTGCAAAATTTCAATCAGCCGGAGAATTCCGAGCTTTCCCGTCAGACTGTAGCTGCATTCAGGGTGGAAGGCAGCACAAATCATACAACACTTGATCAAAGCAGAATCAATAACGTGATGGCGCGGAATCCCATAAAGGGCTGGGAGCACCATGTTTCCAGGGGCGTTCTGATCAGCCCGGCCTCCAAAGAACAGACCACCGCCAAAAATGTTACAGTATCCAACACCTCTTTTTCAGGAATCGGTCCGAAGGATGACGGAGACGGCATTGTCGTGCAGGGGTTTAAAGGGAATGTAGGCCTGACCGTTACAGCGAACACGTTTACAAATGTCCATAAACGGGCGATTAAAATTCAGTCTCCGGGAGCTGTCATCCAGAAGAACACCATTTACAACAGCTTCCGGAAAAACAACCATTACACGACGTATTATGATCCGCATAAATACGATATGTGGGCTGCCGTTTCCGTCTATGCCGATGATGTCTCCATCAAGCAGAATTCCATCAGCGGCTCGGGAGATTACGGCCGGATCATTGATGTGTCGAATGCCAGCAATATCTTAATTGAATCCAACTATATCGAAAACGGCCGGAAGGGCAACTATGCCGACTCCTCTGTGGTATACATTACAGCGGACCGTAAAGGGGATTCCTCCAACATCACCGTTGCCAATAATACACTGGCTAACGGGCGCTACGGAATCTTTGCGGATCGGAACAGCACGAAAATCACTGCTTCCAATAACCGGCCGATCAATGTGAAAGACTATCAGAACAAGGCGTTGAAGAAGAAAGCAGCGGAACTCGCTGAAGAGTAGGAAACCCCCGGGGAATGCTATCCCGGGGGTTTTTGTAATCTCAAGTTTTGATAAAGGGTGCCCTGGCGCTTCGGGCCTCCGCTGGCACACTTGCAAGACCGGGATGCCCTCGACTGTTCAAATAAGGGGCGGACTCATATTGACAGGTATTCATTTATATCATAAATTATACATAGAATAAATATGCATAGATTTACTATGCATTTGGAAGGTGAACTGTTTATGAAGATAAGCAAAGAATTGCTTAAGGGGAGTACCACAACTCTTATTTTGAGTTTGCTTCATTCTAAACCAATGTATGGCTATGAAATTATCAAAGAACTGGATTCAAAGTCTAATGGAATTTTTAGTTTTAAGGAAGGCACGATCTATCCTATCCTTCACAGCCTTGAGGAAAAAAAATTAATTGTATCTTACTGGGGCGAGGGGACAGGAAAGAGAAAGAGGAAATATTACAAGATTAATAACCAGGGCAAAGAATTTATTCAAGAAAAAAAAGAAGAGTGGTCCGTTTTCAAGAATGCTGTTGACGAAGTTTTAAGTGGGGAGAAAATCATATGGGATTAGATAATAAGTTTGAAATGTATATTAGAGATTTGTGTAAACGGATAAAAAATAAGGAGGTACATGCCCATATAACAATGGAAATTAACGATCACCTTCATACTCTTAAAGAGGAGGCCATGAGTACAGGACTTTCAGAAGAAGAGGCTATAGATCAAGCATTAGCACGTATGGGAGATGCAGGTGTTTTGGGAAAGCAGCTTAACAAAACACACAAAGCCCCAATGGATGTGAAAACCTTGCTGCCCGTGCTGACAGTTTCTTTATTTGGGCTACTGGTCATGTATTATTTGCAATTCCATTCGTCTTTTACAGAGCTTCAAGAACTGAAAGTTTTCGATAAAAGTCTTGGCTTCTACTTATTGGGTGTCGCGCTCATGCTAAGCATATTTATGTTTGATTACAGAATATTGATGAAATACTCCAAGTACTTCTATGCAGCAACAATCTTCATACTTTTATTGACCGTTCTCATTGGTGTTAGAGTTGATGATGTGCCATTTTTAAATGTAGGATTTGCCCATGTTAATTTCACCGAAATCACTCCATTCCTTTTGGTCATTGCCTTTGCTGGAATATTTCATTCCTGGGATTGGAAAGATAATCGAAAGTCTTGGCTTGGAATAGGGATTATGTCAATGCCAATTTTATTAATAGGGACTACAGGAGCCTTCGCAGCTACTATTATTAGCATCATTGTATGTGCTGCAATCATGCATACGTCAAGGTCAAGCCTTAAGCAAACTATAACATTCGCAGTTGTTGCTGCTATATGGCCCACTTGGAATCTGTTGTTTCTTTCTCATAGATACTCCATAGTAAGCTCCTATACTGATCTTAAAATAGGTGAAGCTTATTTTATAGGAAGTGCCCTTCAGGTGACCCCAAGCTTCATTTCTGAGGTTCATACAGATTTTATCTTGACGTACATCATCTATTCGTTTGGGTGGCTAGCCGCAATCACGGCTTTAGCTCTGGTTATATTTTTCATTTATAGAATATCGATTACCGCCAAAAGTGTGAATTCTCCTTATGGAAAATTGCTAATTACAGGATTAGCAGGAGTCTTTTCAGCTCAGTTTATACTAAGCCTACTGACTAATCTCGGTTTATCTCCACTGACTGGTGTACCCGTTCCATTCATGAGTTATGGAGGTTCACATTTATTGCTGGAGATGATATCCGCAGGACTGATTCTAAGCATATATAGAAGGCGAAAAAGCAAGAAGTCAGTTTCCTTGACTCACGGTCCTCAAGGTAATTAGAAGCCATCCATAATGGATTTCATGCTGCAAGAAGCCATTACTAAAAATCTCAGACTACTTGCCAGTCTGAGATTTTTTAATGGACTACTTTAGCGGTAAAAAGTGCCAAATCCTTTATTCTCAAACCGTTCTTACCGTTGCGGTCTTTAATTACCTTCTTACACGAACCTGCTGCATCTTTTAATAAATTCGTGAAATATGCGTTTATCCTACTTGAATTAAAGCCCCTGATTGAACCGTTATTGCTCACCAGAGAATAAATTGGTAAATTTATTAATTTCTGCAGTCATTATTTTATAACTTGTCCAATGTAAATAGTGATGGCCTTCTAAACCCACAACTTTACTACCTGGTTTATCCGTTAATTGTGTCTTATAAAAAGACATTTTGTTCTTTCTATCTTCCGTTACTTTTTCTTTTTTTGTTGTAAAGAATAAGGTAGGAACATTCGATGGAAACTTCATATCAACGGTTTTATCAATATTCTCTTTTAGCTCATTGGCTTCAGCAACAACGTTCTTGTTGTAGCCCTTCCAAGTAGACAGTGCCTTGGTCGTTTTTAAATTTTTTTCTGAATATGTCCCTTTATCAGCAATAGGTAAAAAATCATCAGGGGTAATATATAATGCTAACCTTGTAATTCCAATAGGTGCCAGAAAACTTAAATACTTGGGCATTTTAGGTGCATCTTCACCAAAATAATCTAATGCTTGTGGTAACGTCGAGTCGATTCCTATGATGCCTTTAACTTCTTCGCGGTAAGTGTTAGCAAAATACATACTATAAATTCCAGATATTGAATGAGGCATCAAAATATATGGTCCTTTTATATCTGACTTTTTTAGAGCTATTCTTATTTCTTCTACAATGTTTTCAACCGTTCGTTCTTTTGGGGTTATATCGCTCCATCCATATCCAAACGGTTCTACCACTACAACCTTATTATTTTTTGCCAATTCATTTATTAATGGTTCAAAATCCATTGCTGGTGCTGCTGTTCCAAGCCCACTTAATAAAACAAATGTCTCTTTACCATCGCCCTTAATATAAATGTGCATTTCTTTACCATCAACTTCGACTAATTCTCCTATTGGTTGGTATTTTTTTTGCTCATAGGCTGTCATAACATTACTGAAAACAATCCAAACAACAAATAATGCCAGTATTGAAAATATTACGTTTCTTAAAACTTTCCAAATCTTAATTTTTTTAGTTTTTTTCATTCCTTACCTATGACCTTCTTTCTTTCTTTTTTCTACCATCTCTTGCGTATAAACTTAGAGAAATAATCCATAGCAGTAAATTTAGTTAAGTCTCTAGGTCAAAACACAAACCGCCCTCCCAGGCGGTTTAAAAACTGGCTGCGGCAGCTTCTTCAAACTGAGCGAGCACTTTCATGATTTTTTTATAAAATGGCTCCTTGCCTTCTCCTTTTGTGAGTTCATTATGGAGCTTGCCGTCTTTAATAAAAATCACTCTGTCGCAATGGCTTGCAGCGAAGGCGTCATGGGTAACCATCATCATGGTGGCCCGGGCCTCCCTGTTAATGGTTTCAAGAATCCCGAGGACATCTTTCGCGGATTTGGAATCCAGGTTCCCTGTCGGCTCATCCGCGAGGATCAGCTTCGGCTGATAGATGATCGCCCGTGCAATGGCCGTCCGCTGGGCCTGCCCTCCGGAAATCTCGTACGTCCGTTTGTCTAAAATAGAGGAGATTCCGAGCTTTTCAGCAATCTGCTCTGCTTTTTCATTCATCTCTTTAACCCGGATGCCGTCGAGTGTCATACTCAGCACGATGTTTTCTTTAACGGTCAGGGTCGGCAGCAGGTTGAAATGCTGGAAAATAAAGCCGAGCTCCCTTCTGCGGAACAGGGCGAGTTCTTTAGCAGACAATCCGCTTGGATTTTTGCCGTCAATCAAAATCTCACCTGAAGAAGGTACATCAATCGTAGAGACCATATTGAGCAGCGTCGTTTTCCCGCTTCCGGACGGGCCCATCACACCGACAAACTCTCCCGGTTTTATGGAAAGATTAATTTTTGATAAAGCACGGTATGATACTTTTCCTTCATAAACCTTCGAAACATTTTTCACTTCCAGCATGATTACTCCTCCTTTAGATCGCTTGCCTGATTTTTTTGACATAGCCTGCACGGATGACAAGAAAATAGATGAGCTGAATCACGATAAAGCCTCCGAGTACAGCCGCGATCTCCATCCAAATTCTCGCTTCAAACATATTGCCGAGGGCGATGAGCGCGACGAAGCCATGAACGGCAGCCGTACCGGCCGGAACGAAGAACAGCAGCCCCATTTGAATAGTGATGATCCGCTTTAACTCTTTTCCGGTCAGTCCGATCCTCGCGATGGCCTGATATTTTTTCACATCATCTTCAAAGTCTGAGTAGATGCGGAAATACAGGAAGCTTCCTGCCGCCGCGAAGAAAACAAAGCCAATAAACAGTCCGACGAATAAAAAGATGTTTATGGATTGGGCCATTGAGTCAACCATCAGTGCAGAAGAGGTAAACAGGAAGGATGCATCCTCCGGGTCACGGATCTCTTGATCGAGCGCTTTTGCGGCCTTCAGCGTTTCAGTTGGCTTGGCAGTCCGGTAGGCCGTATAGGAACGGCTTTCCCCCTTCACCTTCTGATATTCCTGATCGGTGAGAATGATGAGATCCCCGCTGAACAAAGAACTTGAAAAAATCAGCCGGTCCAATACTTTAGGTACAGCCTTTTCACCATTTACGGTAACCGCCTTTTTATGTTCTTCCGGGTGGAATTCCCTTGGATACAAAAGGTCCTCAGGCATGATGGCGGTCTCCCCGTCTTTTAGCGAAAGCTTAGGCTCTTTCCACAGCTCCGCCGCCTTGTTGTAATCTGTGGTACTCATTAAGGTGTATGTTTCCTGTTTTTTATAGGAAACTTCTAATCTCTCATATCCGCTTAGTCCGCTCTCAATCTTTTGAATGTGCTCCTCTTTTTTCTTGTTGGAGGGTGCAGATTGATAGACGTAAGTATAAGGCTCCTGCTTATTCGCTGAGTTCAGCATCAGTGACCGGAATCCCGCAAGACTGCCGATCGCTGCAAACGCCACAGTGGAAACGATGGTGATGATAAAGAACATCCTCGCATTGTCCTTCATCCGGTAGGAAAGATCGGAAAAGGTCACGATGTTCGTCCGGTTCAGGAAAAAGCGCTCGTTCTTTTTCAGCCGCGAAAGGATCCAGACACTGAGCTGTGTGAAAAGGAAGTACGTTCCGATGACTACAATGACCGTAACCGGAATCATCGCTGTGACAACCATCATTCCTTTAGCAGCAATCGCACCGGCATACCCTAACACGAGCAGGACCACTGCAAGCAGTGCCCTGAATGGTGATGCTTTCGGCTCGGGCCGCGGTTTTTCCGTGCCTGTCAGCAAATCGATGAGCTTGTTCCCTCTCAATACAGCCGCTGTAAACAGGGATATGACGAAGAATAGAAGAGCAAATGCAGTATGGGTAAGGAGAATCGCTTTTTGCGGAAAGTAAAAAGGAAGTGCCGGTTCCATTCCGATGACCCGTGATCCTAAAGCAAGAAAGCCTTTTGAGGCAAAAAAACCGGCTGCAATTCCAAGCAGAATAGATGAGAACCCAATGACCATGTTCTCCAGAAAAACAAGCTTCCGCAGCTGCAGCCGTGTCATTCCATGCATAATCAGCAGACCAAATTCCTTTTTCCTCGTTTTTAGAAACGTCCCCATTGAGTAAAGAATGAAGAAAAACGTGAACACGTAAATAATGGACTCGGCAAAATGCAGCCCGCTTGATGCACTCTTCAGCTTCTCAGCTGTCAGGTACGGATGGAAAGCAAACACAGCATACATAAAAAACACAAAAACAGAGAAAGCACTGCTTAGAAAATACGCGGCATACGTTCTCCAGTTGCGGAGGACATTGTTCAGCGCAAGCTTCCGAAAGGTCACAACCAACACTCCCAGCACATTGTTTTTACTAAGTGTATTATTACAACTAGTACATTTAATACATTATGGCATCCGGATTATTTTGTCAACTTGTTTCTGGAAGAATTTTCACGGAATCGCCACGGCTTTTTGTCTGTTTTTTTAAAGGTGTATTTAAAATAAATCTTTTAAACCTCCCCTTGCTATTATAAAGATGTATTAAAAATACTTATTTAAACGGGAGTGTATACGAATGTTAAGTGAAAAAACGGTTTCCCTCATTCAATCGACTGTACCCGTACTTGCACGGCACGGCGAAACCATTACAACGGTCTTTTATCAAAACCTGTTCCGGGATCACCCTGAACTGCTGAATCTATTCAATCAATCCAATCAAAAGGAGGGCCGGCAGCAGAAAGCGCTTGCCCAGACGCTGATCGCTGCAGCAGCCAATATCAGACAATTGGATGCCCTCCTCCCTGCCGTCAGACAGATCGCCCATAAGCACCGCAGCCTCGGCGTCCAAAAAGAACATTATCCGATTGTCGGAGAGTACCTGCTGAAGGCAATGCGGGAAGTGCTCGGGTCCGGCGCAAATGAAGAAGTCCTTGCAGCCTGGCAGGAAGCATACGGCGTGATTGCGGATGTATTTATCCAGGAAGAAGCGGCTTTATACGAGCAGGCTGAAGGCGGGGTTGGCGGATGGAAAGGCTTCATTCCTCTCCGGATCGCAAACAAAGTGAAAGAGAGTTCCGAAATCACTTCCTTTTACTTAACCCCTGCCCTTCCAAATGAGAATCTGCCTGCATTTCAGCCAGGCCAATACATCACCATTAAAGTGAAACCGGCAGGAGAAGCGATCTGGCACCACCGCCAGTACAGCCTTTCCAATGCACCCGGCAGCAGTCAGCTTCGGATTTCGGTAAAACGGGAAGAGCATGGAGTCGTTTCCGCTCATCTTCACCGGGATTTAAATATAGGAGATTGCATAGAAGCCAGTGCGCCGGCAGGAGAATTTGTTCTCGATGAAAAATCGGATGCACCGGTTACGTTTATTAGCGGTGGGGTTGGAGTGACGCCTTTGGTGGGGATGCTGAATTCGCTGGCAGGTTCCCAGCGGCAAATTCATTGGATTCATAGTGCGCGGAGTGAGGAAGTTCATGCATTCAGGGAGGAAACAGACTCGCTGATCGACCAGCTTCCGAACGGATCCATAGATGTGTTTTACGGGAATACACAGGGAAGAATTACCGATAGCATGCTGAAGCAGATTCTTAAAACGGATAAAGGGGACTATTATCTATGCGGGCCCGTCCCGTTTATGGCGGCCATGATTCGTGCTTTAGAAATACTCGGCATCCCTGAAGACCGGATTCACCATGAATTCTTTGGGCCTGCCGTACCTGTAGAGGCTGGCGAGGCCGTATAAAAAACAAAAGGCTCAGCCATTCTTGTAATGGATGAGCCTTTTTCTTATTTAGATGAAAGATCCTTCTGTCAATTCCATGTATTCATCAATCGCGCGAACCACTGGCTGAATGGCATTCTCCCAAAATGGTTCTTTGGAAAGATCTGCGGATAGATATTCTGACGCCATCGTCTCCATCGTCATACTGCCTGAACAGCCGAGAAGTTCATCATATACCGGGATGAACTGTGATCCCTTTTGCTTGTATTCTTCATAGATTCCGTTGCTGAAAAGATACCCAATCGTGTAGGGGATATTATAAAACGGGATCTCTGTATTGAAGGAATGGGGAATGGTCATCCATTGGTACGGATTCTTTTCACTCACGATTTCTCCATATACTTCTTGATTAAAAGCAAGTGTCATCTCTGATAGTTCATCTGCTGAAACCCAGCCAAGTTTCCTTTTTTCATAAAAGGCCTGCTCCATTTTAAAAACAGCCGGAACTGCAGCTATATATTTGACAGCATTCATTATTTTAAATTCAAGAAGAGCGAGTTTTTCTTCCAGGTCGTCCGCTTCACGTATCGCAGCATCCAAAACAAGATTTTCCATAAAGGTTGAAGCGGTTTCTGCTGAACTGGTCCCTTTTATTTGAGCAAAAAAAGGCTCCCGATGCAGCATAAAATTATGATAGGCATGACCTAACTCGTGTGCCAGAATCACGGTGTCCTGATACGTTTCTCCATACGTAAGAAATATTCGGCTTTGTTTGGAAACAGGCAAGGAAGCGCAAAAGCCGCCGCCCCTTTTTCCACTCCTGTTTTCTGCCTCTATCCACCCTTCTGAGAAAGCATGTTCTGCGAAATCTCCCAGACTTTTACTAAAGGAACTGAATTGTTTATGTATGAATTCTGCAGCCTGTTCAAAAGAAAATTGTGACTTGGCTTGTACACTAGGGGCATGAAGGTCGTACCATGCGAGCTGCTCTAGGCCGCTCATCTGTGCCTTTCGTTTAAAAAACCGCTTAATGTGATCTCTGTTCATATCCAGCACCCTCATCATGGCATGCAGAGAAGCATTCTCCATGCGGTTCTGTACTAGCATCTCACTTAACAGGTTTTTCTCCCCCCGAATGTTGTATCGTTCAAGCCGGAAGCCGGCCAAATGATTCCACACAGAGGCAAACACGTCTGCCTGTTTTTCGCACTCTTCCATAATGGCTCTTCCCGTTTGCTGCCGGACCGACCGAACATCCGAAAACATGGCCTGTACCTGTGCCTGTCCAATAGATAAAGGTTTTTCGAACGAATCTGTATGGATTCTCAGTTTGGACATGAGCAGGGCATGATGGTGATTCCACCCATTAAATCCATCAAGGGAAAGCCTTTTGATGACCTCTTCTTTTTCCGGCAGTAAATGCTTGGATTGTGCTCTTATTTCATCCAAAAACAGCCATTGCTTCGTGTGCTGTTCCTGCCGAAAGGCACTCCATTCATCATCCGCCACTTCCCCAATTTTACTCGTTAATGCATCTTTAAGGAGGCCGGTTTTTGGTTTCAATCTTTCCACAGCTTCCAGCAGAACGGCTGCGCTTTGATTCTCCAGATCCTCTGAGTACAGACAATAGGAAAAATCATCTGCCTCCTCAAATTCCATCAGAACGAACTGAATCTCTTCCAGCAGATGCTTGTCCAGAGGTTTGTGAATCCCTTCTTGCAATAGCAGATCTAACTTCTTTTCAACCGTTTCAATCTTAACAGTGAATTCCTCTGTACTGTACAAGGACTGAATGTCCCATTTCATCCCTATTGTTTCTTTCATTACTCCATCCCCCTTCGTCCATCTATTTCCATCTTATATGAAGGGTCCCAGGAAGAAAACGATATTAGTAAAGCCCCCTGCATTCTATGCAGGGGGCCCAATAGGTTTATCCTAATTTTTGCACAACCGCTTTTGCTACACTAATCGTAGACTGCGGGTTCTGGCCTGTAATCAGGTTACCGTCTTCTTCGATATGATCTGTCCAATTGGCTGCTGTCGTAACGTTTGCTCCCAGTTCACGAAGACGGGATTCAAGCAGGAACGGCATGAAGCGGTCCAGTGTCGTTTCCCTTTCTTCTTCATCTGTGAACGCAGTAACGGTCTTGCCAGCCACAAGCGGCGTTCCGTCAGATAGTGTTACGCCGGTAAGACCTGCAGGTCCGTGGCAGACAGCCGCGACAACTTTGTCAGCTTCGTAAAGGCTGCGGATGATTTCGTGAAGCTTCACATTGTCCGGCAGGTCGAACATGGTTCCGTGTCCGCCTGGAAGGAAGACCGCGTCAAATACTGACAGATCCTCAATGTCCTCAAGCTTCATAGTGTCTTCAAGATGCTTGGCAGTATCCAGGATTTCCTGAGGAGTTTCGCCGCCTTCAAGGCTGCGCTCGTCCACCGGCACCTTTTTTCCAAGCGGGCTTGCAACGGTGATGTCGTAACCCTGCTTCTTGAATTCGATATAAGCTTCTCCGAACTCAGACAGCCACAAGCCTGTGCTGTGACCTTCCGCCATTTTGTCGGCTGTTGTTAAAACCATTAGTATATGTTTTGCCATGATAAGTTTCCTCCTCATGATGATTGTTGGATTTGTCTTACAGGCTTTATTCTACTCTCTTCGTGTCCATCCTACAAATTAGAAAATCGGAGCGGACATATAAAGATATTTATGAATCCGTTTTTAAGGCTCAATCACGGTCTCTCCTTCTCCATCCGGCTCTTCAAATCCTTCCAGATAGGCCGTAAGAATGGCTTCAGTGATTGGAAAAGCGGCATTTGCATCGGAGCGCTTGCTGTGGATGGCCAGGCGCCTCCTCAACTCATCCGGGGGCACTTTTAAATAAAGGAGCCTCCACTCCCCGCCTGCTTCCTCGATCAGCCGTTTGTAGAGCACCCTTTTGGCCCGCCGCCAAAAGCTGAAATCAATGACAACGGATTGGCCAGTTTTGATTCTTTCAATCATGAGCTCACGGAGTTTATTCTCTGCTTCGCACTTCAGCACCTCATACTCTTCGGGAGAAAAGTCAATGCCGTACTTTCCGTGTTGGGCCCAGATCTCTTCATCAATCGAAAGCCTGAAGAGGAAACCCCGTACCGGTCCTCTACCCAGCCGAACATGTAGCTGAACGGCCCGGGGGCAAGTGGCATCAGAACCTTGCCTCCTTCAGAAAGCTTCCCAAACACTCCTTCCAATTCATTTCCTGTTCCACAAGAAACAAAAAACGACAAAGCCGGTGTAAAAGAATGACGGATTTCATGAATATTGTCGATGCACTTGAACTACCCCCACATAATTTCCTTGCAGAAATTTGAAGTAGGGGATTCCTAAGAACACGGGCGTAACCGACCGTTATTGATTAGGCGATCCCCGCAGTCCCTGCGGTTAGAAGCCTCAAGGTTTCGGTCAAAATGTTTTGGCTCGCG
>NZ_WMIB01000040.1 GCF_009711125.1 Metabacillus mangrovi
GAGATATTAACGCAGGATTGAATCTTAGAAACGAAGCCATTCGCATCTTAACCGCAGGAACTGCGGGGATAGCCTAATGGATTAGGGTTCGTTAGAACCCCGTACCTAGGAATCCCCCACTTCAATCAGACCGTAAGGTCGATAAGTGGTGGGTAGTTCAAAAACTGTACCTCTTGCGGAAGAAGCAATAAGCGGCAGCGATTCGGGCAAACATGCCGTGCCTGCTATAAACCTTATTAGCTTATTCTGGAGTAGCTCTTAAAAAGAAGAATATAAATATAGTAAAATATGGAATAAAAATAAACCTTTGTACACAGTTAACCATTCCCAGGTTTTCAAAAATGTTCATCATACAAAGATGATTAACAGGATCCGTACGGGGTTTATGTCAAATGACTTAATTAAAAATAAGGAAAGAATCCCAGATTACTTGATGTGGTCCTACTTATTCGACCTATTTCGACAAAAAAGTTCCTATTATTCACGCTTATAATAATCCTTTGTTCCGTTGTGCCAGCTTGAAAATTTCTCCTATACTTGAAGAAAGATGAAGGTGGCAGGTGAATAGAATTGAATGAGATGGATCGCTTCAATCAGCTAATGAGAAGCGTAATGAATACAGAGGGTGATTGCTACGCCGTTCAGCAGCTCAGAGGAGAAATGATTCAGCTTATGGATCAATTTACCGGGATCATCCACCAGACGACAAACCATGTCTCGGAGGCTGCCCATGATTGGAAAGGAAAAAGTGCCGATGGATTTCACCGGATCATGGAAGAAGCCACCGATGCTTTTACATCAGTCTACGAACACATGAATCAGATGATTTCAGGATTGCAGCGGGAAGAAGCGAGGCTTGCTGAACTGGCTGCACAACTAGAAGAGAAAGCGAGAGAATCCATCCGATGAACGAAAGTCAGATCAGTCTCCGTCTCAGCAGCCTTCTTGAATTGAGCAGCCTGCTCAAAGAGCGGGAGCAGGAGCTGCAGGAAGTTCAGCAAACATTCGGCCGTTCGTTTTTAAAAGCGTCCTCCCATTATCCTGACCTTGAAGGAACGGAGATTTCCCATCACGCAGAATTAATTAAATTGCACTTGGATAAGCTGACGGACACGATGGCTCACCTTGCTTCCATCAGCAAGCTCGCACCGGAACAAATGGCAGAAACTGATGACCATAGAGCAGAAGAACTTGAGAGGATTACAGGCTGATATTCTTTCCTTATTGTTTCTGCTTTTCCTCTTGTGCTTCAAGTGAACGGCAAGCATTTATAAAACGACTGATTTCAGACGAGCGGGATTTTTCCAGCTCTTTTTTAAATTGGCCGAATTGCTTCCAGGCTGCCCAGCCAGCCAGACCGGCTCCCGCAGCTGCAGCCAATACCTTGTTTTTTTTCACATTCTTTCCTCCTCATTAAATATGTTTCATTACAAAGTCAGGTTTAATCATATATAAGGTAGTGGAAACACAAAGAAAAGTCCATCAATTTGCAGGGAGGATGTATATGGAAAACTGGAGCCTTTACATAAACGGTGAATGGGTAAATACGGAAGACACGATTGAAGTTGAAAATCCTTCGAGTCAGGAGGTATTTGCTGCCGTGCCAAAAGGGGGAGCGAAGGAAGCGGAAGCAGCTGCAGATGCTGCTCACGAAGCCCTTCAGGCATGGTCATCCCTATCCGCATACGAGCGCTCTGAGTATCTGGAGAGATGGCACGCACTTATCACGGAGCATCAGGATGAGCTTGGCAGGCTTATGACGAAGGAGCAGGGAAAGCCTCTGAAGGAAGCAACTGGAGAAGTGGCATATGCCAACAGTTTTATTAAATGGTATGCAGAAGAGGGAAAGCGGATATATGGAGAAACAATTCCGGCATCTTCTGCAAATAAAAGACTCTTTGTGATCAAACAGCCGGTAGGGGTTATCGCGGCCATTACCCCATGGAACTTCCCCGCTGCGATGATTACAAGAAAAGTGGCCCCGGCTCTCGCGGCAGGATGCACCGCAGTCGTCAAACCGGCATCTGCTACTCCGCTTACAGCGCTCAGGCTGGCAGAACTTGCTCACAAAGCCGGTATCCCAAAAGGGGTACTCAATGTCGTCACCGGCTCTTCCAAAGAAATATCCGAGACCTGGCTGGCGGATCACAGAATTAAGAAATTATCGTTTACCGGCTCAACTGAAGTTGGGAAAACCCTCATGAAGGGCTCCGCCGATACGATGAAAAAATTGTCTCTTGAACTTGGCGGCCATGCGCCGTTCATCGTTATGGATGATGCAGACCTTCAGGCAGCAGCTGAGGCTATGGCTGCTTCCAAATTCAGAAATTCCGGACAGACATGCATCTGTACAAACCGGGCATATGTCCATGAATCCGTTTATGATGAATTTTTAGAGCGGTTTAAAGAAGCTGTGTTCAGTCTCAAAGTCGGCGATGGAATGGATGAGAGCACTGCGGTTGGCCCCCTCATCAATAAAGAGGGTCTCGACAAAGTGGAGGAACATTTAACTGACGCACAGAGTAAAGGCGGGGAGCTGATCCGCAGCCCTCATAAGGCACCGGAAGGCCGCGGCTATTATATGGAGCCAGTGATAGTCAGTGGAGCAAGCGATGATATGCTATGCATGCAAGAGGAAACATTCGGGCCGGTCGCACCCGTGACGAAAGTGAACAGCATGGAGGAAGCCATCGAGCGTGCGAATCACTCTCCATTTGGTCTTGCAGCCTATGTTTTTACTGAAAACAATTCAAAGGGGATAAAAATAACGGAAGCACTGCACTATGGCATCGTCGGACTGAATGATGGACTCCCATCTGCTGCACAGGCGCCATTTGGCGGAATGAAAGAGAGCGGGCTTGGCAGAGAGGGCGGAAGACACGGAATCGAGGAGTACCTGGAACTCAAATATGTGTCGCTCGGACTAAAAATATAATTTTATATCTCCTGCCAGTTTACCAGCTCAGCACCCGGGGTATTTAATACACAAATTCAGCAAATGGAGGAGATTGATTATGACACAGGTAACCATCCAGGATAGCCAGAGACAGAATGGGAAAAACAGTAAAAACAGCAAGCTGATAAGGGGTATGCTTCTTGGAGCGATCGTAGGGGGAGCCATCACGATGCTCGACTCGACTACCCGTAAAAAAGTTTCAAAAGGGGCAGGCGGAATTAAGGATTCTACTGTCAGCATCGTCCAGAATGTTAAAAACAATCCGGGTGAAGTCAAGGATCAGCTCGTAAACCAATTCAACAGTGCCAGAAACACACTTGAGTCTGCTATTAAAGATGCACAGTCCATCTACGAGAGCCTGAACAGCGGCGTATTTAAGAAGGTTACAGAAGTAGCAGCAACTTCACAGGAAGCGATGCAGAATGTAAAGGATGCTGCAGGGGACGTTAAAGAAGTCGGATCGAAAGTAGCAGAAGCCGGATCCGAGCTGACTGAACCCCTTAACGACCTGAAGGATGATAAGAAAACTTCATCTGTTTCCACATCCGCTTCTACATCATCAACTTCGAACTTTCCATCAGCGGTGCCAAGCCAGTCAAACCCGTCTGATGATTCGGCAAAACTATAACAATCAGGCAATACATAAAACGGATAGCGATGCTATCCGTTTTTATTTTGCCCGTGATGACCGATTTAAGCAGTTTCAATGCCAGAAGCAGCTGCCGCGGGGAGGAGAATGGTGATGGAAGTTCCAATCAATAAAGAGCTCGTCACTTCAAAAGACCCATTATGATCTTCAAGGATTTTGCGGCAGATTAGGAGCCCCAAGCCTGTCCCCTTTTCTTTTAATGAGTAGAACGGTTCTCCAAGAAAGGGAAGCCTGTCGGGAGCAATTCCAGAACCTGTATCTGTGATCGTGATGATATGCTGCTGTCCCGTCCGTTTTAAATCAATGGAAATGATGCCGGTCTCAGTAATGGCCTCTATAGAATTCGTAAGAAAATTAAGGAAAAGCCTGTGAAGGGCTTCTTTTTTTCCGTGCACGAACAATGGCTCTTCGATACTCGACACCTTTATGGAAATCCCTCTCGCTTCTAAATCCGGCAAAAGATTCCCGAGCACCGGCTGAAGCAAATCTTCCCCGAGATCAAGCAGCTCCAAATCGGTATTTTCCTGGTTGGCCAGGATCAGGAAATCACCGGTTACCTGCTGAATATGCTCCAATTCTTTTTTTATAATCCTCATATACTCAGCATTCAGTTCATTTCCAGACTCCATCAGCTTCATAAAACCTAAAATGGAGGTAAGGGGATTGCGGATTTCATGTGCAACCGATACGGCAAATCGCCCTGCAAGCGCCAATTTCTCCTGTTCTTTAATGCTGTTATCAAGCTCGATCTTCTCTGTAACATCCTGAAAGGTGGCAATGATGTATTCCACTTCCCTTTTGCGGTCTGAGTAAAGCAGCTTCGTATGAATGGAAAGCCAGCTCCGCCTTTTTTTGACAGGGTGGTAAATGCCCATTATATAGTGTGAAATTTCTTCTTTAGTGCGCAGCGTAATCATGGACGGGTGTTCTTCTCCAGAAAGAGGCTTTCCAGTATGATCAATGGCTTCCCACTCCGGACTGAAGGAGTCCATACTCAGCAAGGAAGAACTTTCGAATCCCAGTAATTCTGCAGCA
This sequence comes from Metabacillus mangrovi, assembly GCF_009711125.1. Taxonomy (GTDB): domain Bacteria; phylum Bacillota; class Bacilli; order Bacillales; family Bacillaceae; genus Metabacillus_B; species Metabacillus_B mangrovi. Next base: position 4,641 of record NZ_WMIB01000040.1, read on the forward strand.
TACTCGTTGGCAAAGACGATTCTGCCGTTTGGATCCTGAACCGTTACCCCGCATGCGATTGCGTCGTAGTAGCGGATTTTAACCGATTCAAGGAGATGACGGCTTTCCTCAAGCTTCTGCATGAAATTCCGGTTCTCCGTTAAATCGATCCCGGTTAAAACGCGCATTTCGTCCTCAATCTTCCTGCAAAACCACCTAATCGGTATGGATTCGCCGCTTTTGCATAGCCATGATGCTTCCTGAGAGCCTCCGCTGCCGCCGCTTGAGATAAAAGTTTTCATTTCTTCTCTGGCTTCTCTATGGGATGCTGCTTCCCAAAATGGTTCTCCTCTGATTTCCTCAAAATGATAGCCGGTCCGCTCGCTGCAGAAGGAATTCCAGCCGCTGACTGTACCGTCCGAATTTAAGAGGACGACAAATGCCTGAACCGTATCAATTAGCTCGTGTGCAAATTCTTTTTCGTACAGGAGCGTGGAATAGCCGCTATCCTTTTCAGCAGGTATCCTTACTGTGGAATAAATGAGCTGTCTGCCGCCGCAATCCAGCAATCTGCAGTTTGCTTCAACCTGTATCCTGCTGCCGGATGAATGATCCATATTCATATTCAAAGCAATCGTTCGATTTGATGCAAAACGCTTCTTTACAGACAGGAACAGCTCAGGGGCAAGGCCTTTGAAAAAGACAGAAACAGGGTCGAGCTGCTTCAGTTCTTCTCTGCTGTACCCGAGTAATTCACAGGCTTGATCATTTACATGGATAAAGCGTGTTTCAAGGGGTTCTGCAGACAGTAATTCCGTAATAACGACTGCTTCATTGGTTTGCTGGTAATATGCTTGGAATACCTTAGATAACTCTTCGTCTATTAAGAAATTATTCATGTTACCGCCCCTTCCGGCTTGGTTACTATTATTTTATTTGATTCGTGACAAAATTACTATTCAACCTTAAATAAAGTGCTCATTTTTTTTCCGTCCTGCTTATAAATATTTAATGAAAGGGAAAGGTGTGTCGAAATGAGGAGGAAAGTGCGGGAAGTTCTTAATTGGATGGCTGGTGAGCTAAAGGAGCAGCAGCTCCCGGGCGGTGCATGGGCGCATCCATTTGAAACAGGGATTAAAACAGATTGCTTCATGGTTGTGCTGTTAAAGGCATTAAAGATAAACGAACCCGTGCTTATGAGGCGGCTGATTGAAAGGATTGCCGGAAAAAGGGAGAGTGATGGATCATACCGGCTTTTTCACGATCAGGAAGAGGGGGATGTGTCTACAGCAGCAGAAGCCTATTATGCTCTGCTGCTATCCGGCAAGTATAAGGAGGAGGACCCTGATATACTGGCCATCAAAAGATTCATCCTTTCTAAGGGAGGCATCCGGAAAACAGGACTTTTCACAAGGATCCTCCTGGCGCTCACATCCCAGGCTGAATGGCCGGCCGTTCAAAAAATTCCAATCGAATCCATCCTGCTGCCGAAAAGCTTCCCGGTCAGCATGTATGATCTCTCCGTATACGGACGGGCTAACCTGATTCCTATTCTTGTTGCCGCATCCAAAAAATATCAGATCCGGATCGAAGGTGCTCCTGATCTCTCCAGTTTAAGCTCAGATAGAACGGCTCCAAGCAGCCTTTACAGATCCAGGGAATGGAGAGGGCTTTTTGATATGGTATCTGAGGGTGCAGAACACCTTGTCGGAACGCCGGAGAGGCTGAAAGAGGCAGCACTTAAAAAAGCAGAAGCGTTTATGCTGGGACGGCTTGAATCCGATGGAACGCTTTACAGTTATTTCAGCTGTACCTTTCTTATGATCTTCGCATTGCTTGCTCTCGGATATGATAAAGAGCACCCGGTTATTAAAAAAGCGGTGGCCGGGCTCATCGCAATGGCTGTCCCGGTTGAAAACGGAGTTCACATGCAGTACACGACAGCGCACGTTTGGAATACCTCTCTTCTTTCCGGAGCCCTCCAAAAAGCGGGCTTCCGCAGCAGCATGACGGACAGAGCGAACCGCTACCTGCTGACTCGGCAGCACCATTTATACGGAGACTGGGCCGTTCACAATCCATACTCAGCACCAGGGGGATGGGGGTTTTCCGATATTAATTCCTTAAATCCGGACATCGATGATACGTCAGCTGTACTTAGAGCCATCCATCATGATACGGTGTCCGGAAAGATCAGCCGAGGGGCATGGGACCGCGGGCTGGAGTGGCTGCTCTCTATGCAAAACGGAGACGGAGGCTGGGCTTCCTTTGAACGGAATGCAAGTCCGCCGTTCGTTCATTTCATTCCCGTGGAAAACGCAGAATTTATTATTTCAGACGCTTCTTCTGCTGATTTGACCGGAAGAACAATGGAGTTTCTATGTGCGTATGCCAAGCTTCCCGCTTCTCATGATCAGATAAGAAAAGCAGCAGGATGGCTCATTAAACATCAGGAGAGGGACGGGTCATGGAACTCCCGCTGGGGAATTTGCTACGTGTACGGGACATGGGCCGCGGTCACAGGTCTCGCTTCTGCAGGATACGGAGAGAACCATGAAGTGATCAGTCGCGCAAAGGCTTGGCTTGAGAGCGTCCAAAATCCGGACGGGGGCTGGGGAGAATCGTGCAAGAGCGACCAGGAAAAGCGCTATATTCCGCTCGGCACGAGCACCCTGACCCAGACAGCCTGGGCAACAGAAGCGCTTCTCTGCTGTTCGGAAGGCATTTCTTCTTCAGCGGAGCGGGGAATACGTTACCTGGCTGAGCATGCCGGCAAAAAGGACTGGACAGCCGCCTACCCGAAAGGCCAGGGTTTTGCAGGGCAGTTTTATATTCATTATCACAGCTATGACTTTGTCTTTCCGATGCTTGCTTTATCCCGCTATCTGGAACGGGCAAATTCCCTTTCTCCTGCATAGGCTATAGCAGAACACTCTTTAAGGAGCTGCTGTCTATGGAAGATGGAAAGAATAAAACAGGCGACCCGATGAAGATGATCAATGCTTTTTTCACCCGCAGGCCTGCCAAAACCCTGCTTGATACGATTGATGATTTATTTACGAGGCAGCCGGGCAGAATGTCTTTTCACGTTCACCTCTCAGAAACGGAGAGCCACTATGTCGTCAAAGCGGAAGTTCCTGGCGTATCCAAGGAAGAAATCGAGCTCGCTCTGGATAAAAGCGTGCTGACAATCCGCATTAAACCTGGACCGGATAATTCTGAAGGAGCAAAATGGGAGGGGGCATTCCGGACGATCGAGCTCCCGGGCAACGCACTTACGAAAGATTTGAGGGCGATGCATCAAAACGGCATTCTCACAGTGCGGGTCCCGAAACGGCGCAAGAAAAAAATTCCGATTGATTAAAGAGCCTAACCTGGTATGGTTAGGCTCTTGCACTTTCTGATGAGGCACCAAAGCTGTATTCAGGGGGTTGGCATGGGATAAGATTCCATTGAGTATGGAGGCCTCTGAGAGTGATATAATAAAAGCTGGATTCAATTAACTTAAGAAGGGGACCAGAAGATGACACTATCCGCGAAAACATGCAGGGAATCGTTTGTTGTAAAAACGTCAATGGTTCTTCCTCCTGATACGAACAATCATGGTACGTTGTTTGGCGGAAGGCTGATGGCTTACATAGATGATGTGGCTGCAATAGCGGCAACCAGGCACTCAAGGACGCTTGTTGTTACCGCGTCAACCGATTCCGTTGATTTTCTGCACCCGATTATGGTCGGGCATTCTGTTTGTCTTGAAGCATTTGTCACCTATACAGGAAGAACCTCCATGGAAATTTTCGTAAAGGTTGTTGCAGAAGATATGCTCTCGGGAGAGCGAAATGTGTGTGCTCTCAGCTTTTTAACATTCGTGGCTGTTGATGCAAATAATAAACCAACCCCCGTTCCCCAGGTCCTTCCGCAAACGGAAGCTGAAAAGCAGCTGAACGAGACTGGAAAAGCCCGGGCGCTTGCCAGGAAGAACCGTAAAAGTGAATTTAAAAAAATGGCTGAGATGTTTGGCACCGACATGCCATGGTAAAGAAGCAGCTGCCATCTCTCACTTCTTTTTAGCAGTCAAGTATGATTTAATGAGGGTATAAAGCATTATAGTTCAGGGAGGATCGGGAATGAAAATTAATTTTACAAAACAGCAATATCACACTCTTTTGAAGATGCTTTATCTGTCTACATGGGTAGGGGCGAGAGAAGAGCACGAGGAGCAGGCTGATGAATTTTTCGACCTGGAAAATTATGTGCTTTCATTCGCTGAAACGTTCGGGGTCGAGCATCTTGTGGATTACGATTCTCTTGAGAACGAATACTATGCTTCAAGACAGCTTGATGAAGAGCTTGAAGATATTATTGCAGATTATGAAGAGGAAGTATTCTGGGACAAGCTGTGCGCTCTGCTCGCGCGCCGCGACCTGATGAAGGAAGAGGGGGGCCTTGCTGCCTACAGCCCGGAACAGCGGTTCGAACGGCTGATGGAGATCGAAGAAAAATATCATCAGTACTTTGAAGAATTCGGTCTGGAAAAACTGAAAATGGAATAGCCTTTTCTCTCTTTTCAGAAGACGCAAACCGGTAAGCTCGGATAAATGGTCTATAAAATGCCGGGAGCTGCTCTTCCTGAGCGATGGGCAAGCAGCAAATCTGTCCGGTTCTCAAAGAGCGTTTTTACATACTCGAAGGGCTGGAAATGCAGGATGCACCGTCCGCTCTATATGAGCGGACTGTACTCAGCAGCTGATTTTTACAAAGTATGGAAGAAACTGGATATCCTCTCAATTGGCCGGCAGAAAATCAATCTGCCGGCTTGATTTTTGTATGGATGCCTTGAATCAGTCCTGCCTAGATGTAACCTTGAACATCCATTTCAGGAAGGAAGGAACGGCGATGACAATGAAGAGGAAGCGGATCAGCTGAAGGGAGCTGACAGTAGCCGGATCACCTCCGATGCTCTCGGCAGTCAGCACCATCTCCACCAATCCTCCCGGGGCCATCGAGAGAAGACCGGTCTCAAGCGGAATTCCAGTCACATACGAAAACAATACACCCATTCCCAGGGAGATGGTTATGAGAAGGAGCGTATAAATGAAAAATGGCGGTCCTGCACTCCCGGCTTTTTTCAAGTCCTGAATCGACATCTTCGATCCGATGCTCGTCCCGATGATTAACTGTGCGCCGACTGCCAGCCAGTAAGGCAAGTGCGGGATGGGCATTCCCGAAATGTTTACTAATGCCGATGTAAAAAGCGATCCGACAACATAGGCCGCGGGAAGTGTTTTTCTCAGAAAGTACGCTGCAGCAATCGGCAGAAGATAGAGAGTGAAAGCCGCCGGATGCGAATCAGGATATACAGCGGCTGCTGTTTTTCCTGCCGGACCGGATTCCCCGCTGCCGATTGCGTAAGTGACAAAAAAGGGAATAAAGAAAACAACGGATAAAATTCTGATCGTCTGTAATACGGACACAATCCCTGCATTTCCTTTTAACGAATCACTGGCTGCCACCATTTCCGAGAGTCCTCCGGGGATGGAGGCAAAAACACCTGTTACGGGGTCTATCCCCGTTCTTCTTGCAAGCCACAGGCCGCTCGTGATGCTGAAGGTTAATAAAAGGGCTGTTAAAAGGGTATATGGAAGAAGAAAAGGGACTGCAGCCGTAAGTGTTTCACGGGAAAAAGAAGTCCCGAAATAGATCCCGGTTATGATGAATGCCAGGTTCCGCAGTACAGGCGGTGTATAATACGGGCCGGCTGAAATGGATTTGGCCGCTAAAAGCGCGGTTAGCGGACCTAAGATCCAAGGAAGCGGAAGCTGGAGAAGCATATAGAAAACACTGCCGAGAACTGAGACGAAAAAGGTTTTAGCTGCAACTGATGCCTGACTCATGCCAACACTCCAATCTTTATCTATCTTACCATGGGGAGGATTTCCAGACATGCATATCTACTCGGAAAAAGAAATCAGGGAAATCGATCATCAGGCAGAAAAGAACGGACTGCCTGTTTTTACTTTAATGGAAAATGCAGGTGCAGGGCTTTATAAAGCGCTCGCAGGCAAAATTTCAAAAAGACAGACGGTCTGCATCGCTGCCGGGAAAGGGAACAATGGAGGAGATGGCATCGTCCTTGCCAGGTATTTGCTCATCAACGGATATCAGGCCTCTATCTATCTTCCTTTTGGGCCTCCCGATGAATCGTCTCCTGCAGGGAAGCACTTGGCTTATCTGCGTGCCTGCGGGTACAATGCCGAAACGGAATGGTTACATGCAGATGTACTGGTGGATGCACTGCTTGGCACCGGCTTCCACCCTCCGCTAAAAGAAGAAGCGGCCGGAGTGATCCGTGCGCTGAACGAGGAAAAGGCAATGAAAGTTTCCATTGATCTTCCCTCCGGAATACAAGCAGATACAGGAACAGTCAATGAAGGGTTTGAAGCAGATTTTACCCTATGCCTGCATGGCTTCAAGCCATCTGCCTTTCTGATGCCTTCTGAACGTTACTATGGGGAGACGGAGGTTGTGGATATAGGATTGCCTCAGACTGGAAACAAACGAGTGTGGTCCGGTGAAGATGCAGGAATGACACTTCCGGCCATCCATTCAACGGCTCATAAAGGAACCTTTGGCACCGGCTATTTACTGGCAGGAAGTGATACGATGCCGGGCAGTGCCCTTCTGGCAGCGAAGGGAGCCATCCGTTCCGGAGCCGGAAAGCTGATCATCGGAACGAGCCGCTTTGCTGCAGGAGCGATCGCTGGTGCCGTTCCTGAAGCTACTTATGAAATAGATGGATTTTACAAAACAGCTAAAGGAAAACTGCCCGATAAAATAAAGGCGGCCGCCATAGGGCCCGGACTTGAAGAAGAAGATGCAATGGAACGCTGTGTAAAGACTTTGCTGGCAGAAGAGGACTTGCCGGTTGTATTGGATGCAGGTGCGATACAGAAAAGAAAGTACAGCAAAAGAAAAATCCCGCCCATCCTGACGCCTCATCCCGGTGAAATGAGCAGGATTACGGGGCTCTCGATAGAAGATATTCAAAGCAGGCGCATTGAAGCGGCAGGACAGTATGCAAAGGAGCAGCACGTTATCGTGGTATTGAAAGGCCGGCATACGGTTATGGCTTTTCCGGATGGAGACGTTTATGTCAATCCGACAGGCAATGCTGCCCTCGCGAAAGGCGGAAGCGGCGATTCATTGACAGGAATAATCCTGGCCTTCCTGTGTACCCATTCTTCGATAAAAGAAGCGGTGGCAAATGCAGTCTATCTTCATGGAAGTACAGCTGATCTTTGGGTTGAATCCGGCGGGGAACGGTCAATGGCAGCTTCGGATATCCCTGAACTGATTCCGGCTGTCATGAAAAAGCTTGAAGAAAAAAGGAGACGGGCAGAGTGAAGGTGATATGCGTGATTCCGTGTGGAAAACGGAAAATATGGGACAATGAACCCGGACTTGGCGCGGTGCCGGCGGCATCTGCCTATACTGGGGTCTTTCACCGGCTCTGTCAGCAGTATGCCAGAACCTTTTATGAGGAGTGGTTCATACTCTCAGCTAAGCATGGTTTTCTTAAGCCTGACGATCTGGTGCCTGGAAACTATGATCTCACCTTTAATCAAGGCAGTCCGGAAGAGATCACCGCAGACGCATTAAAGCAGCAGACCAGAGAAAAAGGGATCGGGGATGCCGAAAAGGTGATTATGGTGGGCGGTAAAAAATTCGCTCCCGTGCTTCAGCGTGCTTTCGGTTTTCAAGCTCTTTTTCCGCTTACTGGCTCAAAAGGAATCGGTGACATGCAAAGGAAGCTGAAAGCTGCTATAGAACATGATTGTAAATTAGAAGAGAAAATACACGAGGAGAATAAAAATTAACTATTCAGAAATTATTTTCGGGGAAATAAATGCCGCCGGCTGGTTCTTCCCCAAGAAGAAATGGATAAAATACCCCCATGGTGGTAAAATTTCTTTAGAAACGGACCAGGACCACTGAAGCTGCATCTGGCTACAAGAGAACTACGTGTCATAGAACCGGATTAAAAATACATAAAATGCTGGAGGATTATCCATATGAAAAAGGAGTTTGCAGTTATCGGTTTAGGAAGGTTTGGAGGCAGCATTTGCAGGGCGCTGAGTGAGGAAGGCATGGAAGTGATGGCGATCGACAACGACGAGGACCGGATCAATGAATTTGCCAATATCGCCTCTCATGCTGTTGTAGGGGATTCAACAGATGAAGCGGTGCTGAAGAGCCTTGGGATCCGCAACTTTGACCATGTGATTGTAGCAATCGGGGAGAATATCCAGGCAAGTATTCTGACCACCCTGATATTAAAAGATCTAGGGGTCAAAAACATTACCGTTAAAGCGCAGAATGATTACCACGAAAAGGTGCTGGCTAAAATAGGGGCAGACAAAATCGTCCATCCTGAGAGGGATATGGGAAGAAGGATCGCTCATAATATCATTTCCAACAATGTGCTGGACTACCTGGAATTGTCCGATGAGCACAGCATCGTGGAAATTGTAGCTGATAAGAAGCTGGCGGGAAATACCCTGATCAATCTTGATATCCGTGCCAATTATGGAATTAATATCGTAGCCATCAAGAGAGGAAGAGAAATCATTGTTTCGCCTCAGGCGGAAGAAGCGATTGAGCTGAATGACATCTTGATTGTAATTGGAGCAGATTCAGATATTGACCGGTTTGAAAGGAAAGTGCTGAATAGCTGAACAGAGAACGGGCTGAACGGTCAGTCCGTTTTCATTTTCTGTATTCAGCCGGTCTCATTCAGCAAAAAAAAGGGCTGTCCGACAGGACAGCCTTTTTCAGTTGCGCTTGTCACACTTCCATGATAATCGGAAGAATCATCGGACGGCGCTTTGTTTTTTCATATAGGAACGGTGCAAGTGTATCGGTGATCTCATTTTTGATTTCAGACCACTGGCTTGTCCGGCGTTCCATAATCTTGGATAAATGCTTAGTGATCAGGTCCTGCGCATCATTGATCAAATCGCCTGACTCTCTCATGTAAACGAAGCCTCTTGAGATGAGATCAGGTCCTGCCGCAATTTTGAAATCTTTCATGTTGATGCTGACAACGACAATGACTAATCCTTCTTCAGAAAGAATACGGCGGTCTCTTAAAACGATGTTCCCGATGTCGCCGATCCCGCTTCCGTCAATGTATACGGAACCTGAAGGGATTTTCCCTGTAACGCCTGCTTCAGCGCCGCCGAGTGCAAGCACTTCGCCGTTATCCATAATAAAGCAATTTTCTTCCGGAACTCCGCAATCCATCGCATGTCTGATGTGCATCTTCTGCATGCGGTGCTCACCGTGGATCGGCATAAAATATTTCGGTTTCATAAGGCGGAGCATCAGCTTCTGCTCTTCCTGACCGCCGTGGCCGGAAGTATGGATGTTGTTAAGCGGGCCGTGAATGACCTCTGCCCCTGCGCGGAACAGGCGGTTGATGATCCGGCCTACACTTACCGTGTTTCCAGGGATCGGAGAAGAAGAAAAGACCACTGTATCGCCCTGCATAATCTGGATCTGGCGGTGAGTTCCGTTGGCGATTCTGGACAGGGCAGCCATCGGTTCACCCTGGCTTCCTGTACACAAAATAACAACGCGGTTCGCAGGCAGTCTATTGATCGCATTTGCTTCGATAAATGTATCTTTCGGGCACTGAATATAGCCGAGCTCTTGCCCGATCTGAATGGCAGCTTCCATGCTTCGTCCAAATACCGCGACTTTGCGGTTGTGAATCACTGCGGATTCGACCACTTGCTGAAGTCTGTGGATATTGGATGCAAAAGTAGCAAAAATCAGTCTGCCGTCAATTTTGCGAAAAATCTCATTGATGCTGTCGCCGACTTTGCGCTCAGACATCGTAAAATGAGGCACCTCACTGTTTGTGCTGTCTGAGAGCAGGCAAAGAACGCCATCCTTGCCGATCTCGGCCATCTTGGTGAGATTGGCTGGCTCACCAACAGGAGTAAAGTCAAACTTGAAATCTCCCGTATGTACGATGCTTCCTGGAGGGGTTTTCACCACTACTCCGTAGGAATCAGGGATACTGTGGGTCGTGCGGAAGAACGTCACAGACGTCTTGCGGAATTTAATGACATCGTCTTCCTGAATTTCATGAAGCTTGGCAGTCCGGAGCAGTCCGTGCTCTTCCAGTTTGTTCTTAATGAGGCCCAGTGCCAGCTTTCCGCCATAAATCGGGATATTCACTTGTCTAAGCAAGTAGGGGATACCGCCAATATGGTCTTCATGCCCGTGCGTTATAAAAAGACCTTTGATTTTGTCTTCGTTTTTTACTAAATACGTGTAATCAGGAATCACATAATCGATTCCCAGAAGCTCTTCTTCCGGGAACTTAATTCCTGCATCGATTAAAATGATTTCATCCTGAAATTGAACACCGTACGTGTTCTTCCCGATCTCACCCAATCCTCCAAGGGCGAAAACGGCTGCTTGGTCGTTTTTTACAAATTTCATTAGATCATAGCTCCAATACTTTATAATTTTCACTCTTCTCTTCATATTGAAGATAAGAATTTTCAACCGCCTGTACAAACTCGATATTGTAATTTTTGTCCTTCAGCTTAAGCCGGACAAAGCGTTCGGATTCTGCATTTACATAAAGGGTTTTTGTTTTTTCCCGTACAGGCACCTCGTTCGCAGATTCCTGATAATAAACTTTGTAAATCATTTGCCAAATCTCTCCTTAGATACCGTTTGTTAGATTGCCTTATAACATTATATTCGATAACGGCCAGTAAGAAAAGGGGGCCGGCCCCATCCAGGCCTGACCCCTAAGCAATAGACTTTTTGCGAAGCAGATGTTTCCACTGTCCCCTGAGTTTATTTTTCAGCCTGCGAAGCATGGTTTTCACCCCTTTTTAAACTTGTCCTTTTGCAAATCCGGTGCATGTTGATCTCTATTACTTATATTATATGAGAAAATGCATTGATTTTTCATGGGTATTCATGGAAATTGCCGGTATCTTCCCTCGTTTTCATTGGTTGCATGAAAAAATTTTGTTATAGTAAGTGTGACAAAATAGCATGAGCACCGTGCAAAGGAGATTTGAGTGATGAGAGAAAAAGTGGTTTTTTTTGATATCGACGGCACGCTGCTGGATCATGAAAAAAAAGTGCCCGCGTCTGCAAGACAGGCGATAGAAGAACTGAGAAAGGCAGGTCACCATGTTGCCATAGCTACGGGACGGGCTCCGTTTATGTTTAAAGATCTGCGCGAAGATCTTGGAATCGATTCCTTTGTATCCTTCAACGGGCAGTATGTCGTTTTTGAAGGGGAAGTGATATACAAAAACCCGCTTAAAACAGAGACCCTAGAAAAAGTTCTGCAGGCCTCCGAGCAAACGAAACATCCTCTTGTGTTTATGAATCATGAAACAATGATGGCTACCGAAAAGGACCATCCGATGATTAGGGAAAGCATGGGTTCACTGAAATTTCACCATCCGGAAGTAAACCCTTCGTTTTTCACTGAATCTGAAATTTACCAGACCCTTCTATTCTGCAGGGATGGAGAGGAAGAGTCCTACAGAAAATACGAGGATCTGAACTTCATCAGATGGCATGAATGTGCAACAGACATTCTGCCAATGGGAGGATCAAAGGCAGAAGGAATAAAAAAACTGGTGGAACGCCTTCCGTTCGAACGAGAGGACATTTATGCGTTCGGCGATGAATTGAACGATCTTGAAATGATTGAATATGCAGGAACTGGTGTTGCGATGGGGAATGCAAACCAGAAGGTTAAAGATATAGCAGACTTTATAACAAAGCCGGTTAATGAAGATGGAATTTTATTCGCTGTCCGCGAACTCGGTTTAACCACAGCCCGGACTGCAAAATAAAAAGGAGCCAACCGGCTCCTTTTTTATTTATTTTTGATAGGACCGTGAGTGGGTCCTTATCTTTCGACCGCAACGGCATCCTTAGGTATGGAGAATGGTTCATTTTCACTCATCCGGTCATAAAACATAACGCCATTAAGATGATCGATCTCGTGCTGAAAAACAATTGCGGCCATGCCTTTGAGTCGCAGATCCAAATGGTTTCCTTCCAGATCAACCGCCTTCACTCTAATCTTTGAATGGCGGGGCACATAACCCGGAACGGGACGATCGACAGAAAGACAGCCCTCACCGCTGGCAAGAAAACTCTGCTGCACAGAGTGACTGATAATTTTCGGATTGAATAAACCGTAGCTGTATTGCTTTCCTTCATCTTCAAAGTGAACAGCAATCATCCTTTTGCTCACATTAATCTGCGGAGCAGCAAGTCCGACACCGGGACGCAGATCATATTCTTCGGCAAGATCGGGATTCTGGCTGTCCTTTAAATACCGGAGCATTTTCTCAAGAATTTCCCGGTCTTCAGCGGATGGGGGCATCGCCACCTCCTGCGCTGTTTCTCTGAGCGTCGGGTGCCCCTCTCTGATGATATCATTGCTTGTTAGCATGTTATGCACTTCCTCCCATCGATTCAACACGTATCTTATACATTATATAGAAACTCAATATTGATGAAAAGATGGTTATATTGTATTTTATCCCGCCGGCAGAAAGAACCTGTATGCAGGTAATTCATTATGGTCCCGGAAATGTAAATTGTCCAGTGAGGGTGAGTGGAGTTTGGAAACGTGAAACCTGGATGGCGGAAGTTTTTAAAATATAAGCGGCTTTCAGACCTGAGAAAGCTGGCTTTTGTCTTATTATGTAAGAATAGGACACCAGGTTTCGGTGTCCAGCTCCGGCGGCTAGGCCCTCGAGGTCATAAGCCGCTCATCCGGTGGAGGCCCGCAGGATGCGGGTCAAT
>NZ_WMIB01000041.1 GCF_009711125.1 Metabacillus mangrovi
CGCGAGCCAAAACATTTTGACCGAAACCTTGAGGCTTCTAACCGCAGGGACTGCGGGGATCGCCTAATCAATAACGGGCGGTTACGCCCGTGTTCTTAGGAATCCCCCACTTCAAATTTCTGCAAGGAAATTAAGTGGGGGTAGTTCAAGCAAGTCTTATGAGACTATTTTACAATATACACTAAGGGAAAGGGGATTCTCCCCTGGAATAAATGATAACCAGTCTTTGAAAAGCAAAAAATGACAGGATGCCGGAGACCGAAGCTGATACGATTTTTACAGAAGGGGGTGCAGGAATGGAAGCGTTAACCCGGTTGAACGAAAGCATTCAGTACATGGAGGAACGGCTGGGATCCGAAATCCAAATGGAAGAGGCGGCAGCTGCAGCCTGTATGTCAAAATTTCATTTTCACCGGATGTTTCAGATGGTCACGGGTCTGACACCCGGCGAGTACGTAAGGAAGCGCAGGCTTACGCTTGCTGCGCAGGAGCTGATCCTTTCAGATGCGAAAGTGATTGACGTTGCTTATAAATACGGATACGAATCCCCGGAGTCCTTTTCAAAAGCCTTCCGGAATGCCCATGGCATAAGCCCGAGGGAAGCCCGCCAATCCAAAAGCTTTCTGAAAGCCTATCCTCGCATCTCCTTCCACATTCAGCTTAAGGGGGAAAAAGAAATGAATTATCGAATCGTGGAGAAACCAAGCTTTCAGGTGATCGGCAAATCCATTGTCACGCCGTCGAATCAGGAGCAGGATCAGACGATCAGCCGGTTTTGGGAGGAAGCAAACGAGGCGGGCGGTTTAAGTGACCAGCTGGCACCGCATTGCGGGCCGCTCGGCTTTCTGGGGATCTGTCTGGACCACAATCATGAAAAGGAAACGATGAGGTATTTAATCAGCATAGAAGCATCGGATGAAGGGCTGCCTGCTAATTTTGAAAAGCGGACGATTCCCGCTTACACTTGGGCAGTATTTGAATCAACAGGCGCAATGCCGCATGCGATCCAGGAGGTATGGACGAGGATTTTCTCAGAATGGTTCCCGTCCACAGGCTTCGAGCATGCGGGAGGTCCCGAGATGGAAGTGTATCCGAAGGAAGGGGATCCGTACCAGCCCGGCTACAAATGCGAGGTATGGGTGCCAATTGTCAAAAAATGAGGGAGTTTACGAAAGTGCGCCATTGGGAAACTTATAGGTAACAAGGAGGGATCCTAATGGGCAATCTAATCAGAAAAGTAATCAAATGGGCTCCTATTATCTACCCGATCGCAAAAAAAGTGATGAATAAACGAAGAAGCACTCGATGAGAGGCTTCTTTTTTTGTGTTTTCCTACTGAACAGAATGCTTTCAACAGGTTTGGTTATGATAAAAAAAAGTAGAAAGGCAGGCAATATTGATGAAATCCATTCGTCCGGGCTGCTGGTCAGAGCAAGGTGAGTTAGAGGCAGTCATCGTATGCCCTCCCTCTATAGTTGACATTCCGAATGCAAGGATAGCAGCTGATGTAAATTGGAGTGCAACCACGTCGCAAGACAAAGCAATGGCAGCATATCTGGCTCTGAAAACTGCACTGGAAGACTCCGGCGCGGAGGTTTTGTAGCGAGTATTTATCCAAAGAAGAACTAAAGCTGAACCAGAAGCTTATAAACCGCTTTTTCGTCCGGGATTTGGCTTGTGTCCTTGGTAACACGATCATTCCCGGGGTTCCGGGAATATCCATGCGGAGGCCTGAATATTTTCATGCTCACCGGGTTATGAAAACATGGTTTTCTGATGAGGTTTTCCTTCTGAACGCAAACGATGAGGCAGAAGTCTTGGAGTTTGGTGATCTGCTTTTGCTTAACAAGGATGCTATTCTCATCAATGTAGGGCTCCGGACAACGGAGAGCAGTGTTAAATCCATCAGAAATCTCCTTTTTCAAATTGGCTTTTCAGAAATAGGACTGATTGATCTTCCAAGGCGGGCTGATACTCTTCATTTAGATATGTACTGCAATGTTGCGAATCAGGATCTTATGATTTCAAAACGGTTTTTAAAGTATTACCCTGTAAGGATTTGGACGGAATCTGGTTCCAGGTTCGAGATGTATGAAGAGTTTATAGCACGCCATGGATTCGAAATCTACTGGATAGATGAATATGATCCGAGCCCGGACCTTAACTTTTTCCACGTGAACCCGGAAACCATGCTGATCAGTACGAAAGCGAACAAACGCATGCTAAGAAAGCATCCTAAGCTGAAAAACAAGAATCTGATTGAAGTAGATGTGGCTGAACTTGAAAAAGGAGGAGGCGGAATTCGCTGTATGACGCTGCCTCTAAGGAGGAAACCGAACGAATATTAAATGAGTGATATTGTTCCATGTGGAACGTTTGCTTTCAACAAATTATCTTTGGAAGAGAGGCTTATTCTTTGACTCACCACAACATTAATTTGACTACTCCTGAAATATCCGCGCTATGGACCGCATATATGCAGGAAACAGCAACGTTGTGCTTTTTTAAGCATTTTCTGATCCATATGGAGGACGAAGAAATCGGTCCGATTGTTAAAGAGGCCCATGACCTGTCTGTTTCCTCCCTGCAGCAAATTACAGCGATCTTTGAAAAAGAAAACTTTCCTGTGCCGATTGGCTTCGGAGACGAGGATGTGAACGAAGAGGCCCCTGCTCTTTTTACAGACCTGTATGCACTCAGCTTCGTTTACCGCGTGAGCCAGCTGTCTATGATGGGAGAGGCATATTCCTTTGTTACAGTGGCGCGCAAAGACCTTTTGGATTTTTTTATGCACGCAAAGGAAGCATCTGGGGTCCTTTACCGGAAGGCAGTGGATCTTATGCTTTCGAAAGGAATCTATGACCGCCCTCCAAAAATTCCTTATCCCGCGAAGCCTGATTTTGTTCAGAAGGATTCTTTTTTAAACGGATGGCTGAAGGAAAGAGCGATGAACGCCTTTGAGCTGGGCGAAGCCTTCTTTATCATCGAACGGAACTACATTGGGCTGATCCATCTAATTGGACTGATTCAGACGTGCAGGGATCACGAAGTGAAGGAATATTTTATCAGGGGCCAGAAGCTTGCCCAAAAGCAGATAGACACATTTAATGAGCTGCTGAAAAAAGAAGGGCATATGGGAACTCTGCCTGTGTCCATGGAATTGACGGATTCAAAAGTAAACCCGTTTTCTGATAAGCTGAATCTGTTTATGATCACCTCATCAAGCACCACTGCCATCTGGCTGCTCGGCCGGGCTTTGTCCACTTCATCAAGGAGGGACATCGGCACCAAATACTTGCTGCTGATGAAGGACATTCTCCTCTTTGCAGAAGAGGGCGCCAAACTGATGATTGACCGCGGCTGGCTGGAACAGCCTCCGCAGGCCCAGAGAAGAATCAATGGGTAAAAGCCGGTTATGCCGGTTTTTTTGTTGCAGGCAATCTATTAGTAGCCTTTTTGCCTTAGCAAAGCTGCCGGATTTGGGTATGCCGGCCATAAGAAGAATCGATTCTCTGCTGGAGGGTAAAAAAATTTTACTTCGCTATAGGCGTTCATTCCGGACAATTCTACATAATATTCGTAAACGCTTGAATAAACAGGCCTTTTTAATCATCAGATATGTCGATTTGTGTAGGAATAAAGTGGAGGAAAGGCCTCTGAAACTACTAGACGAAATGAAATCTATTATGTAAAATATTTTCAGAATATTAATTTTATTGAAATTATTCAAAATAAACGAAGGGGCAAGTAATCGCACTTATTTGATAAAAAAATTTGGGGGGCAAGTAAAGATGAAAAAGAGGAAATTGGCGGGTATTTTTCTATCATTGTCACTGCTTTCAGGAATCGCTGCAGGATGCGGAGCGCAGGGGACAGGCGGATCAGGCGGTGGAGATGTGATTAAAATCGGTGCAAATCTTGAGCTTTCAGGCGGGGTTGCGTCCTATGGACAATCCGTATCTGAAGGGCTGGAGCTCGCACTTGAAGAAATCAATAAAGAAGGAATCGACGGCAAAAAGCTGGAGCTGAAAAAGGTAGACAACAAGTCGGAAGCAGCCGAGGCAACAGCCGGCGCGCTTAAACTTGTCAGCCAGGACAAAGTGGCAGCCGTTGTAGGTGCGGCTACGAGCACCAATACGCTGGCGCAGGTTGAAATCCTGGCAAAAAATAAGGTTCCGCTCGTGACTCCGACAGGAACAAACCCGGCTATTACCGTAAAAGACGGCAAAGTGAACGAGTATGCATTCAGAACATGCTTTATCGACCCGTTCCAGGGAACAGTGGCAGCGAATTTCGCCTCCACAGAGCTCGGTGCAAAAACAGCGGCTGTTTATATTGACTCCGCAAGTGACTACTCCAAGGGGCTAGCTGCTGCCTTTAAAGAGGCCTTTACGAAAGCAGGCGGAAAGGTTGCCATTGAAGAGGCTTATATCGCAAAGGATACAGATTTCCGCGCCACACTTACAAGAATCAAATCAGCCAAACCTGATTTTGTGTTCCTGCCCGGCTACTATGAAGAAGTCGGCCTGATCATCAAACAGGGACGCGAGATGGGCATCGATGTTCCGTTCATGGGCGGAGACGGCTGGGATTCTCCTAAGCTAGCAGAGATTGCCGGAGCAGAAGCTCTGAACAACACGTTTATCACGAATCACTATTCCTCCGGCGATCCTGATGAAAAGATCCAGAAATTTGTTGAGGCCTTCAAAAAGAAGTACAAGGATAAATCACCTGATGCCTTCGCAGCACTCGGCTATGATACCGCCTATTACATTGCCGATGCAGTAAAACGTGCAGGCGGCGGGGACCCTGAAAAAATTCAAAAGGCGCTTGCAGAAACAAAAGACCTGCAGCTGATTTCCGGAAACCTCACGCTTGATGAAAATCACGATCCGGTAAAGTCTGCGTCCATTCTTGAATACAAAGAGGGCAAACAGGAGTTTAAAACAAAAGTAGAGCCGGAATAAGCTGCGAAGAGTATGGAACGGGGGGATTCCCCCCTTCCTTTTTGCCATTTTCCAACCAAAATAACCAGCAGAATAAGGAGAGTTAGCGATGGAATTTGTCCAGCAGCTGATTAACGGCATATCGCTTGGAAGTATTTACGCACTCATTGCCCTCGGCTATACAATGGTTTACGGTATCGTGAAGCTGATCAACTTTGCACACGGCGACGTCTTTATGGTCGGTGCGTTTGTCGGGTTTTATTCCATTACGGTCCTAGATCTCCCGTTCCTGCCGGCACTGCTGATCGCTATGACGGTATGTGCCCTGTTTGGAATGATGATTGAACGGATTGCTTATAAGCCGCTGAGGAATGCCACAAGGATCGCTGCCCTGATTACTGCCATCGGGGTCTCGCTGTTTATTGAGTATGGCATGATCTACGTGCGCGGTGCGCAGCCTGAAGCCTATCCAAAAGAAGTTTTACCGGAAGAAAGCATTAATCTTTTCGGGTTGAACATCAGTTCGCAATCATTATTGATTCTTGGAATCTCTGTTTTTCTTATGATCTTGCTTCAATTCATCGTCCACCGGACAAAAATCGGCAAGGCGATGAGAGCTGTTTCGCATGATGCTGAAGCGGCTAAGCTGATGGGAATCAATGTCGATAACACCATTTCTGCAACGTTCGCGATCGGTTCTGCTCTTGCTGGTGCAGCGGGTGTCATTTTTGGAGTGTACTACACAAAGATTGAACCGCTGATGGGGATCATCCCCGGACTCAAAGCGTTTGTCGCAGCTGTTCTGGGAGGGATCGGCATCATACCGGGTGCCATGGTCGGCGGCCTTGTCCTCGGCGTCATTGAATCACTTGTCAGTGCCCTCGGTTTTTCACTCTGGCGCGACGGGGTTGCTTTTATCGTACTCATATTAATTCTCATTTTCCGTCCATCGGGTTTGTTCGGGAAAAATATGAGAGAGAAAGTGTAGGGGAAGCCAATGGCTAAACAGCAAAAAAGACTCGGCTTCTGGCTATCGATCGGAGCAGCGCTGGCTGGATTTGCCGTACTGCAGGTTCTTATTTCCGGGGGAATATTAAATCCCTTTTATACAAACACCATTTTTACAATCGCGATTAATATCATTCTGGCGGTCAGTCTGCACCTGATTATCGGCATTACGGGACAGTTTTCGATCGGACATGCCGGATTCCTCGCGGTAGGAGCCTATGCAGCCGCTATTTTCACGATGAATCTCCAGCTTCCCTTTGCGCTTGCTCTTCTTGCCGGCGGGCTGGCCGCTGCGGCAGCGGGACTGCTCATCGGCATACCGACGTTAAGGCTTAAGGGAGACTATCTGGCGATTGCCACGCTCGGCTTTGGTGAGATCGTCCGGATCCTGCTGCTGAACACGGATTACGTAGGCGGGGCAAGCGGGATGCAGGTTTCCAACCTGACAACATGGCCATGGATCTTTGTCTGTCTGCTGCTGACGATTGTCGTTATCCGGAATTTTACCAATTCGACTCACGGAAGAGCCTGTATTTCGGTCAGGGAAGATGAGACAGCAGCAGATGCAATGGGCATCAATACGACCTATTACAAGGTCATCGCCTTTGTCATCGGGGCTTTTTTTGCAGGGGTTGCAGGCGGACTTTTCGCTCACAACTTCTACATCATCCAGCCCTCTAACTTCGGATTCCTGAAGTCATTTGATATTCTAATTTATGTCGTACTGGGCGGCCTTGGAAGCATGTCCGGAGCGGTGATCGCAGCCATCCTGCTGACGATCATTTCCACATTCCTGCAAGACTATCCGGAAACGCGGATGATTATCTACAGCCTCGTGCTGATCGTGATGATGCTGTACCGTCCTCAGGGACTGCTTGGAACAAAAGAGATTACATCCTTCTTCAAAAGACAGAAACCTGCGCAAGGAGGCCAGCCAGATGAAAAACACAACACCCCTGCTTAAAGTAGATTCTGTAGGAATTCAATTCGGAGGCTTGAAGGCCGTCTCCGGTGTGAACATCGAGCTATTTGAAGGAGAGCTGGCCGGGCTGATCGGGCCGAACGGTGCAGGGAAGACGACCTTCTTCAACCTGCTGACGGGAGTCTATGTCCCGACTGAAGGAAGCATTTCCTTAAGCGGAGAAAAGCTTAAAAATCTGGCACCCTATAAAATAACGAAAAAAGGGATCAGCAGGACGTTTCAAAACATCCGCCTTTTTGGAGAGCTATCTGTCATCGATAATGTAAAAGTGGCCTATCACTCTCTTTCCAGGCATACAATTGCCGAGTCCATCTTCCGGCTCCCGCGCCATTTCAGCGGCGAAAGCGAGATGGAGGAAAAAGCGCTTGAGTTTCTTAAAATTTTCAAACTGGATGGATATAAAGAAGAGAAAGCAAAGAATCTTCCATACGGACAGCAGCGCAGGCTGGAGATTGCGAGAGCGCTTGCTGCCCAGCCCAAGCTTCTTCTGCTTGATGAACCGGCTGCCGGGATGAATCCGCAAGAGACCCGGGACCTGATGGAGCTGATCGGTTTTATCAGAAAGAAGTTCAACTTGACCGTTCTGCTCATTGAGCATGATATGCCGCTTGTTATGGGAGTATGCGAACGGATCTATGTGCTGGATCACGGACAGTTGATCGCATCAGGGAGCCCGGAGGAAGTGCGCAGCAATCCAAAGGTCATCGAGGCCTACCTGGGCGAGGAGGTTTCATAATGCTGAAGGTAGAAGGAATCAACGTATATTACGGCCATATCCAGGCGCTGAAGGAAGTTTCCCTGGAAATAAAGCAGGGAGAGATCGTAACACTGATCGGGGCCAATGGAGCCGGCAAAAGCACGCTGCTGAAGACCATCTCAGGGCTTTTGAAGCCTAAGAAAGGCACTGTCGTTTTTGAGGGCAAGAACATAAACGGCAAAGCAGCGCAAACCATCGTTAAGCAGGGCATTTCCCATGTGCCGGAAGGGCGGAGGATTTTTGCGAACATGTCCGTAGAGGAAAACCTGGAGCTCGGAGCTTATCTTCGCAAAGACAAAAAAGGGGTAAAGGACGATTTTGATATGGTTTTCGACCTTTTTCCGCGTCTTCAGGAACGGATCAAGCAGCAGGCTGGAACATTGTCAGGAGGAGAACAGCAAATGCTCGCAATGGGGCGGGCCCTGATGGCACGGCCGCGGCTGCTGCTGCTTGACGAGCCTTCCATGGGGCTTGCTCCGCTGCTCGTTAAGACCATCTTCCGCATAATTGAGGAAATCAATAAGGGCGGAACGACCATTCTCCTCGTTGAGCAGAATGCCCATATGGCACTATCGGTCGCCAACATGGCATATGTCCTTGAAACAGGCCGTGTCGTCATCTCCGGCCATCCGGATGAGCTGCACTCAAGTGAACAGGTGAAAATGGCATACCTTGGCGGACATTAGAAAAAGTCCACCGGATCCTGGATCCGGTGGACTTTTTCTATTTGCATGCATTTTCTAATTATATTCTCCTTTAATCCCGGTATTGGCTCTGACCACAATCTCGTCAAACTTCGCTTCAGGCTCTTTTTTCCGTGAAACCACTGTGCCAAGAAAAGCACCCAGGAAGCCGAGCGGGATCGAGATAATCCCCGGGTTCGTCAAGGAAATGAGGGGAGTGCCGGTAAAGATGGCTGCCCCTGCTTCAGGAGACCATATATTCGGGCTGATGGCAACAAGGATCAGGGAGCTCAGCAATCCCGTCAGCATTCCGGTAATAGCTCCTGCGGTGTTAAATCGCTTCCAGAAAATCGTGAATAGAATAATAGGAAGGTTAGCACTGGCAGCAACGGCAAAAGCGAGTGCGACGAGAAATGCCACATTCATTTTCTGGGCAAAGAGGGCAAGGATAATAGAGATGACGGCCACCCCTACTGATGCCCATCTCGCAGCGACTACCTGCTCTTTTTCTGTTGCTTTTCCTTTCCGGAGGATATGGCTGTAAAAGTCATGCGCAAAGGCCGATGCTGCGGATAAAACAAGTCCTGCGACCACAGCAAGGATGGTGGCAAATGCAACAGCTGATACGAAAGCGAAAAGGAAATCTCCTCCGAGCACCTGGGCGAGCAGCGGGGCTGCCATGTTTCCTGCTGCATTTGCTTCTACAATCCGGTCATAGCCGACGAATGCTGCTGCACCGAAGCCGAGAAAAATGGTCATCACATAAAAGATCCCGATAATCCATGTGGCATAGACGACTGATTTCCGGGCAGTGATGGCATCCTTAACCGTAAAGAAGCGGATTAGAATGTGCGGCAGCCCTGCCGTCCCGAGCACGAGCGCCAAATTGAGAGAGATGTTATCCAGCGGATTGGTGAACTTATTTCCCGGATTTAGAAATTTTTCGCCAAGCGGTGTAGCGGACTGCATTTCAGAGAACATCTTTAGAACGTTAAAATCAAACTTTGAAAAAACAATGATCGAGATAATAAACGTTCCTACCATTAAAAGAAGTGCTTTTACAATCTGCACCCAGCTGGTCGCCGTCATTCCGCCAAATACCACATAAATGGTCATAAGAGTGCCAACGATCAGGACGGACCATATGTAATCAATGCCGAGCAGAAGATTGATCAAGGCCCCTGCCCCAACCAGCTGGGCGATCATATAAAAGATTGAGATGGAAATGGTGTTCAGAGCCGCCACGCCCCGCACTTTCTTTGCGTTAAACCGGGCTGCGATCATGTCAGCCATCGTATACTTTCCAAGGTTTCTCAGCGGTTCGGCAACAATATAGAGGACAACAAGATAAGCTACGAGAAAGCCGATGCTGTAGAAAAACCCATCGAAACCAGAAAGCGCTATCATTCCGGCGATCCCCAAAAATGAAGCGGCTGACATGTAATCACCTGCAATGGCCAAGCCGTTCTGCCAGCCGGTAAGAGATCCGTCTGCTGTATAAAAGTCACTCGTTGTTTTCGTACGTTTAGAGGCAACAAAAGTAATCACCAATGTTAAAGCAACAATGACTAAGAACAGGGAAAAGGCTAACAGATTCATATACTCCTCCTATTGTTTGGCTTCTGATCGGATTTCTTCTACTAATTTGTCAAAAGAAACAGCCTTTCGGGAATAAAGAGAGCAAAGGACCCAGGTCATGATAAACTGTGCAAAAGCAAATATCCAGGCCCAGCTTACCGCACCGATGGCGGGATTGTTCAGAACCGTTGAATAGGCGGTCAATACGGGAAGAGTAAAGTAAAAGGCAAGGAAAAACAGGGTTAAAGGGAGTATAAATTTTTTCTTTTCGGCCAGCAGCTGCTGAAAGGCAGGAGATGCGGCGACAGCCGTGTAATCGATCCGTGCTCCTTTCTTTCGTTGTACCTTCGCTTGAGCTTCCTCTTTGCGATCCAAAATCATTCCTCCTTTTAATAGGGCATATCTCCTTCATTATAGTTAAATCAGAATAATATGTAAATTCTGACTTTTTACTTAAACTTATCAAGGACTATTGGTCCCGTCAGAATGCTACTATTAGGACTTGTCCGGATCGATCGCAAAAAGAAATAATAAGGTGACTTACATAAATAGAAAATGAATTGGACTTGGATGCCGGGAGAATATATTTCAGGAGGAAACAGCTTGAATAACAAGGCAAAGAGATTTCTGTCGTTATCACTTGTTTTTATCTTTCTTCTATCCTTGGCGGCACCTGCACAAATACAGGCGGAGACGGGCAGCGGAACATGGACGAGCCCATACTCTGTAACTCAGGCCATTGGCAGCCAAACCGGTTCAGCCAAAACAGTTCAAGGCTATGTAACTGGCCAGCCGACTTCTTCAGCAACTGTTGCGACAAGCAATTATCCAAATGACTATGCGGTCGCGATCGCAGATTCTCCAACAGAAACCAACCCAGCTAAAATGCTGTATGTGCAGCTTAGCGATTCTTTCAGAAGTGAATTCGGACTTCAATCCAATCCTTCTCTTAAAGGCAAGCAAATAAAAGCAACTGGAAGCCTGACAGCTTATTTTTCTCATGCAGGCCTGAAAAGTCCTTCTCAAATGGAACTTGCAGACGGCACACCGCCTCCAGATGATGGAGGGGGATCAGATGGCGGCGGTACTTCAGAGCCGTCCCCTTACGACGGAACTTATTACAATGGAGCAATCGGAAAAACAGGAGCTTCCCTGAAAACGGCGCTCCACAATATTATAGATGACCACACAGAGCTGTCTTATGACGCAGTATGGGATGCCCTCAGAAATACGGATG
Source organism: Metabacillus mangrovi (assembly GCF_009711125.1). Lineage (GTDB taxonomy): Bacteria > Bacillota > Bacilli > Bacillales > Bacillaceae > Metabacillus_B > Metabacillus_B mangrovi. Next base: position 11,192 of record NZ_WMIB01000041.1, read on the forward strand.
AAGACCCTGCAAATTCAAGCAATGTCCTGCTTCTTTATACAGGCAGATCACAGAGCAAATTTGCAAACGGCGGAAATGCAGATGACTGGAACCGTGAGCACGTTTGGGCTAAATCCCACGGTGACTTCGGAACTGCAATGGGACCGGGAACAGACATCCATCATTTGCGCCCTACCGATGTAACAGTGAACAGCTCAAGAGGAAACCTTGATTTTGATAACGGAGGAACACAATCCTCTGAGGCGCCCGGCAACTACTATGACAGTGATTCATGGGAGCCCCGCGATGAAGTAAAAGGCGATGTAGCCCGCATGATCTTTTATATGGCTGTTCGCTATGAAGGAGACAGCGGCGAACCGGATCTGGAAATGAATGAAAGAGTCAGCAACGGTTCTGCCCCATATATGGGAAAACAGTCCGTTCTCCTTGAATGGCACCGGCAGGATCCGGTAAGCGAATTTGAACGGAACCGCAACGATGTAATTTACAGTGACTACCAGAACAACCGCAATCCATTTATTGATCATCCGGAATGGGCGGAAGCGGTTTTTAATTAAAGAAAAAGGAGCCTGAATCCAGGGCTCCTTTTTCTATTCCTGTAAAACATATCGATTGAAGGCATCAATTAATCCGCTGTACGTTTCATATGGCTCCAGATTGGCAATCATGCCTTTTATGACAGGCTTGCGTATAGGGTCGCTTTTCAGTTCATCTTCCAATACATCGAGGGTCACGGTAATCTCTTCATTATCATGTGCATTCTTCCGCGATTCCTGCAGCATTTCAAGGAGGTATTCAGTAGAACCAAGCCTTGTGCTTCTTAACGTTTTCCACAGATCGTTTATCGAGTTTTCCGTAATAATCGGGCTGAGGCTGCTTTTCTTTAACCCTTCAACAAGGCTGTCCATCACTTCAAGCAGAAAGACCGGAAGCTGCTGGCGGTCAAAGCGGATGGCATCCAGGATAATGAGCTCAAGATAGGATTTCAGCATGCCTTTTGCAAGCACGATTAAATCCCCAAGAAACGGCTGAACGTCCTCGCCGTACATCCGAATCAGATTTTTCTCAAACTTGAAATAAGACACTCGTTCTTTTTCACGAAAATAGTTTTCAATTTCTTTATTAAATGGCAGGGCCTGTTCCCTGATTTGAGTAATGATAAATTCACGGTGCTTCGTAATTTCATCAAAAGTGAGATCCATCCACTGGACGAATTTTTCCCTTGGTGAAAGGTCTTTTCTTTCAATTTGGGCTGCGCGTTCCTCAAATGCCTGATGGTGATGCTCCAAAATGGATAAAAGCAGCACTTCTTTTGATTTGAAATGCAGATAAAAAGCCCCTTTTGAAATCCCGCTAGCCGCAGCGATTTCCTGGATGGAGGCATCTCGAAACCCTTTCTCTGCAAAAAGTTTTGTAGCTTCCTCCATAATCATCCGTTCCTTTTCCTTCATGGCTGTCGCTCCTAAGAATGGCGCTGACCGCTTGTTCAAACGTTCACACCTTATTCATTGACTGTGACTGGCTGGTCAGTTATATTATAGAGTGTTGTGACCAGGCAGTCAATTTACATAGGAGGACAACTGAAAATGAAGCATATCATCAGTTTTGCATTAAAAAATAAATTTGCTGTGTGGCTTTTGACCATTATCGTAACAGCAGCAGGCCTGTATTCAGGCTTGAATATGAAGCTTGAAACCATACCGAATATCAACACCCCGCTGCTGACGGTTACCACGGTCTATCCGGGTGCCACTCCTCAGCAAGTGGCAGATGAACTGTCGGAGCCGATGGAAAAGCAGCTCCAGAATCTGAATGGAGTAAGTACAGTCCGTTCTTCTTCTTTTCAGAACGTCTCCTCCCTTCAAATAGAATACAGCTATGAAAAAAACATGGACGAGGCCAAACAGGAAGCACAGGATGCACTCGGTTCCATTGAACTTCCGGAAGGTGTAGATGAGCCGGAAGTCTCCCGTCTCAGCTTGAACGCGTTCCCTGTTATTGTGCTAAGTGCTTCCAGTGAAAAAGAATCATTAGAAGATCTGACAAAGATCGCCGAAGATGAAATGGTTTCCTCTTTTGAAGGACTTGAAGGCGTGGGCTCCGTCCAGCTTTCCGGACAGCAGGTTGAAGAAGGGCAGCTCGTATTCAAAAAGGACCAGCTGGAAAAGTACGGTCTGGATGAAGAAACGGTCCAGAATATGATTAAAGGCTCGGATGTATCTGCCCCGCTCGGATTATATGCGTTCGGAAATACCGAAAAGTCCGTTATGGTAGATGGAAACATCACGACCATCGACGACTTGAAAAACGTAGAAATCCCTGTAGTTCCCGAAAGCCCCGCACCGCAATCAGGCGGCAGCGGAGCACCTGCTCAAGGTGGAGCAGGCCAGACTCCAGGCTCCGGACAGGCGCCGGCTCAAGGCGGAGCAGGCCAGACTCCAGGCTCCGGGCAGGCACCTGCTCAAGGCGGAGCAGGCCAGACTCCAGGCTCGGAACAAGCTCCTGCTCAAAGTGGAGGAACACAGCCTCAATCACCTTCCACACCTCAGCAGCTGCCTACTGTTAAGCTTGGTGAACTTGCAGATGTAAAAATCGCGGGCAAAGCGGAATCGATTTCCAGAACGAACGGACAGGAGTCCATTGGTTTCCAAATCGTGAAATCGGAAGATGCCAACACGGTCGACGTAGTGAACGCGGTTGAAAAACAAGTAAAAGAACTGGAAAAGGATTATCCGGATGTAACCTTTACCTCAACCTTCGACCAGGGGGAGCCTATTGAAGAATCTGTCAACACCATGATCAGCAAAGCGCTGTTCGGGGCAGGATTCGCGATGCTGATCATTCTCCTGTTCCTGAGGAATATCCGGACAACCATTATCTCTGTTATCTCCATCCCGCTTTCATTGCTGATTGCGATCCTGATCTTGAACCAGATGGACATCACGCTGAATATCATGACACTTGGCGCGATGACCGTGGCAATAGGACGGGTAGTGGATGACTCCATTGTAGTAATAGAAAACATTTACCGGAGAATGTCTCTGAAAAATGAGCCGCTCAAAGGGAAAGAACTGATCATTTCAGCAACGAAGGAAATGTTCATGCCGATTCTGTCCTCTACGATTGTAACGATTGCGGTTTTCCTTCCGCTCGGTCTCGTAAAAGGAATGATTGGAGAACTGTTCCTGCCGTTTGCCCTGACGATTGTCTTTTCTCTGCTCGCTTCCCTGCTCGTGGCAATTACGATTGTACCGATGATGGCACACTCCTTCTTCAAGAAAGGGGTAGGTGTTAAGCATCATAAGGAAGAGGGGCAAGGAAAACTATCCGGATTTTACCGGAATGTCCTGAACTGGTCACTTAACCACAAGTGGATTACTTCCGGTATTGCTGTCCTGCTGCTGGTCGGAAGCATTGCACTCGTTCCGCTGATCGGAGTAAGCTTCCTTCCTGAAGAAGAAGAAAAAATGGTTATGGTGACGTATAGTCCGGAGCCTGGCCAAACAAGAGAAGAATCGGAAAAGATCGCGCTCGACGCAGAAAAGTATTTTGACAGCCGCAAAGGCGCTGAAACGATTCAATACTCTCTTGGCGGAGAAAATCCGATGAACCCGGGAGCACAGAATCAGGCTCTGTTCTTCGTGAAATACAATGATGATTATGAGAACTTTGAAGCGGAAAAAGAAAAAGTTGTAGAAGATCTCCAGGAAAAAGCACCAAAAGGAGAATGGGCTGCCCAGAACTTCGCCTCCGGTGGCAGCAGCAACTCCCTTGACGTTTCCATTAATGGAGAGAATATCGATGACATTAAGCCGGTAGTGGCAGATGTTGAAAAAATTCTCAAAGACAATAAAGAACTGGAAAATGTGGATAGCGGACTTTCCAAAACGTATGAAGAATACAGGCTGGTTGCTGACCAGAAGAAATTGAGTGAGCTCGGCCTCACAGCCGGACAAGTCGCAATGGAACTCAGCCAGCAGGCTGAACGTCCGGTCGTCACCACGATTCAGAAGGATGGAAAAGATGTTGAAGTCTATCTTGAAGCGGAAGAAGAAACCCTCGAAGACATCAATGATCTGACAGACAAAACGATCACTTCCTCCCTTGGACAGGAAGTTTCGATTAAAGACGTAACGGAAGTAAAAGAAGGCACGACGTCCGATACGATTACCCGCCAGAACGGGAAAATCAGTGTCTCTGTCTCAGGCGACATCAAAGCCGACAATGTAGGCAAAGTGTCCGCAGCTGTTCAGGAAGAACTGGACAAAGTAGACCGTCCTGCAGGAGTTGAACTGTCAATGGGCGGAGTAAGTGAAGACATCCAGGAATCCTTCTCCCAGCTTGGGCTTGCAATGCTTGCCGCGATCGCCATCGTCTACCTGATTCTCGTGATCACCTTTGGCGGAGGGCTTGCACCGTTTGCCATTCTGTTCTCCCTGCCGTTCACGATTATTGGAGCACTCGCAGGGCTGTATATCGCAGGAGAAACCATCAGCATCTCCTCCATGATCGGAGCACTCATGCTGATCGGTATCGTTGTAACGAATGCCATTGTCCTAATTGACAGGGTCATTCATAAAGAAAATGAAGGTCTCCCAACACGCGAGGCCATCCTCGAAGCAGGGATGACACGTCTGAGACCAATCCTTATGACCGCCATCGCCACAATCGGCGCCCTGGCCCCGCTAGCACTGGGCCTTGAAGGAAGCGGACTGATCTCCAAAGGACTCGGAATCACCGTAATCGGCGGATTGACCAGCTCCACGCTGCTCACCCTGCTGATCGTACCGATTGTGTATGAAGTTTTGAGTAAGTTTAGAAAGAAACGTCATATCGAAGAATAATGCTAAAACCAGCCTCTTTTTAAGGGGCTGGTTTTTTGTTTAGGTGATTTTAGAGGGGGGGTGGAAAGTGGTTTGTACGGGGATGTGTATTTGTTGAGTGAGGGTGTGTATTTGTGCACTTTGTGCAATCTGTGCAATCTGTGCAATCTGTGCACTGACCCCACTTGCTTTAAAGCACTGGGGGACAGAGACCTGAAGCTGTGAGCCCGTATGCAGCAAGCACTT
>NZ_WMIB01000042.1 GCF_009711125.1 Metabacillus mangrovi
GAAATGATTGAACACAAACCGCGAGCAGCCGATTGTTTTGTTGATGAGAATTTCCTGTTCTTTGTTTGGGTAGATTCTGAATTTGTAGGCTTTGTGTGTTTTCAAGCGTTTTCACCTCCTATATCTATTATAGGGAACTGATGTTCTTTTATTCAAGTGAAAAGCAATTCATCCCCCACTTTACACTTCGCAAGAAGTGGGGGTCTTCTCGCCGGAGATGATAAAAAAATCCGATAAAAGGAAGGCGGATATGGATGGAGACTTTTAGAAACGAAGATTTGCTTCCAGTTTTGAAGGATCGCTTTGAAAAGAATATGAGCCGCCATGAGGGACTGCAGTGGGCAGACGTGGAAGAAAAGCTGACAAACGATGAGGACAAGATGCGCTCCCTCTTTGAAATGGAACGGACCGGGGGAGAGCCGGATGTGATCGGCTATGACAGCGTAAAAAACGAATATCTCTTCTGTGATTGTTCAGCAGAGAGCCCTAAAGGCCGGAGAAGTGTGTGCTTTGATCTTGAGGCACTTCAGTCGAGGAAGAAGCATCCGCCTGAAAACAATGCCATGGATATGGCTGCCTCCATGGGAATTGAGATGTTAAATGAGTCACAATACCGTACCCTGCAGGAGCTTGGAGATTTCGATATGAAAACATCGAGCTGGGTGCAGACACCGCCTGAGATCCGAAAGCTTGGCGGCGCCCTTTTCTGCGACAAGCGCTACAATCGTGTCTTCGTGTATCATAATGGCGCGGATTCCTACTACGCTGCCAGAGGGTTCCGCGGTTTTCTGAAAGTGTAGACGAAAAAACTCAGAGTCCTCGTGAGACTCTGAGTTTTTTTCTGTCATCCGCCCTGAAAAATTTCGGTCAGCGGCTGAAATCCGCTATCCTGAATCCGCAAGTCGTTCATGCTGCGCTTCATATGCTGATCGATGAGTGCATGAAGCTCACTTTCATCCTTTTTCTCCATCGCTTCAACCATTTTCCCATGCTCGGCAGCCCTCGCACTGTGTCCTGCATCCACCTGATAAAAGACATCAAAAAGAAACAGATAGACGGTGTTCTGGTTCAGAAGCTGTTCCATGTAGCGGATCAGGAACTTGTTCCCGCTCTTTTTTGCTAAAAACAGATGAAACTCCTTATTCAGCCGGACATACTCCTTTAAATCCTTGCTTTTATACGTTTCCTGCTCTTTTTTCAGCAGCTCTCTCAACCCCGCAAGGTCTTTATCGGTTACATTCTTCAGTCCGTATCTGACCGCCATATGCTCAAATTCGTTTCTCATTTCAAAAAAAGCCTGAATTTCCGACTTGGACGGATGAACAACGAACGATCCTTTATTCGGGACCATTTCGATCAGCCCTTCAGCCTCGAGCCGCTTGAAAGCCTGTCTGATTGGTGTACGGCTCACCTTCAGCGTTTCGGAAACGGTCTGCTCTACAAGCTGTGTTCCTGGGGCAATTTTTCTGGCGAGAAGAGCGTCCTTGAGATGGCTGTACACTCGCTGCTCAGTAGTCTGTTTCTCTTCCAAGAGGTTCCCCCTCTTTCTGCAATGCTTTTTATTCATCATATACGAAGTTCAGCCCGTTAAAAAGAGGCTTCCTGTACCGGACCTTAGGCGAAGGACTTAAAGTTCCGCCCCATAATCTCATTCATATTATGGATGGTCACAAAAGCATCTCCGTCCACCGCCTGAATAAAGGTCTTCAGCCGGAAAAAGTCTTTTCTTGTCAAAATCGTTGTGATCACTTCTTTTTCATCATTGGAAAAAGCGCCTTTCGCAACGTGGACCGTTGCTCCTTTATTCAATTCCCGGAGAATAAACTGTTTAATTTTATCGCTTTCCCCGCTGATAATGACCACTTCTTTATTTTCATTCATCATCTGCATCGCATAATCAATAAAAAATCCTTTTATGAACAGGCCGAGCAGTGCATACATGCCTGTTTGAATGCCAAACACAGCAGCAGAAGAAACAACGATCAGTATATCAGCAAGCAAAACAGCCCTTCCCATTTCGATATGGGTGAATTTATGAATGATTCTCGCAATGATATCCGTTCCTCCCGTAGATGCACGCTGGCTGAATACGAGTGCGCTTCCGAAGGACCCGATCATCATCCCGATAATCAGCTCAATCAGTACATCACTGCTCATCGGCTCAGCCATCGGAAAGAAAATGCTGAAGCCCCAAACGAGGAGACTGAGCATGACACTGGAGTACAAGGATACTGCTCCGAATGCAGACCCGATAATCAGAAACCCGATTAAAAACAGAACAGCATCGAGGGCAAGCATAATCTGGCCAACCGGGAGCGGCAGAAAATCATGCAGAACAATCGCCAGTCCCCCCGTTCCTCCAGCAGCTATATGGTTAGGCGACATAAAGAAATGAATGTTTACAGCAACCAGAATAAGACCCATATTAATTTTGATAAAAGACAGCACTTTAGGGCTCATTCGGAGACCTCCTTTTATAACAAATTGTCGTTCAAAATTGTTCAACAATCCAGATTATAACGGGCTGATGGAGGAATGTAAACGGCGAATTCCCAGGTAAACCTTTACATGACAAAGAAATAATCTGCATGGTTCTATTCTGCACAGTGCTGCTCCATCCGTGCCCACTCAGGAAGCAGGGCTCATCCACTCAATTTCCATATTATTTGACAATTCTCTTTATCCATGTTTCTCTAAAACTAGATTGTAAGCGTTTGCAATCTATAGTCCTACATAAACGGGAGGAGAAATGAATCATGTATCAGTTTCCAAACACGGAAGGCTCACTCATTCAGTTCAAAGACCGTTACGGCAACTTTATCGGAGGCCGCTGGCAGCCGCCTGTTAAAGGGGAATACTTCGAAAATATCACTCCGGTCACCGGCAAGGTGTTCTGCCAGGTTGCCCGTTCGACGGAAGAGGATATTGAAATGGCCTTGGATGCGGCTCATAAAGCGAAGGATTCCTGGGGCAGGACTTCCGTCACCGAGCGGTCCCTCATTTTAAACCGGATCGCAGACCGGATGGAAGAGAACCTGGAAAAACTGGCGATTGCGGAAACATGGGAGAACGGAAAAGCTGTCCGCGAAACGCTGAACGCCGATATCCCTCTTGCCGTTGACCATTTCCGCTATTTTGCTTCTGTCATCCGTGCCCAGGAAGGCAGCATCGGGCAGATTGATGAACATACGGTTGCTTACCACTTCTATGAGCCGCTTGGTGTAGTCGGCCAAATCATCCCCTGGAACTTTCCAATCCTTATGGCTGCCTGGAAAATTGCTCCCGCCCTTGCTGCAGGCAACACGATCGTCCTAAAGCCTGCTGAACAGACCCCTGTTTCTCTCATGTACCTCCTTGACCTCATTGGCGATCTATTGCCTGAAGGCGTTCTAAACGTAGTTAACGGATATGGCTTAGAAGCCGGAAAACCGCTCGCATCCAATCCAAGAATCAGCAAGATCGCGTTTACCGGGGAAACAACGACCGGACGGATGATCATGCAGTATGCCTCTCAAAATATTATTCCTGTCACTCTGGAGCTTGGCGGCAAATCTCCTAATCTCTTTTTTGAAGATGTCATGCGGGAGGATGATGAATTTCTCGATAAGGCCGTTGAAGGCTTTGTCATGTTTGCTTTGAATCAGGGGGAAGTATGTACATGCCCTTCCCGTGCCCTCATTCAGGAATCCATCTATGATCAGTTCATGGAGCGGGCGGTTGAGCGGGTAAAGGCCATTAAAACCGGAAACCCCCTCGATCCGAATGTCATGATGGGTGCCCAGGCTTCCTCTGAACAAATGGAGAAAATCCTTTCCTATCTGGAAATCGGAAAATCGGAAGGAGCAAAATGCCTGGTCGGCGGTGAACGCAACCGGCTTGAAGGAGACCTCGAGGGAGGCTACTATATTCAGCCAACGATTTTTGAAGGCAAAAATAATATGAGAATCTTCCAGGAAGAGATTTTCGGTCCTGTTCTTTCCGTGACCACTTTTAAAGATAAAGAGGAAGCACTGTCCCTTGCCAATGACAGTCTGTATGGACTTGGAGCAGGCATCTGGACACGTGATATGAACACAGCCTTCCACTTCGGCCGTTCGATCGAAGCCGGGCGGGTTTGGACGAACTGCTACCATAACTACCCGGCTCATGCTGCGTTCGGAGGCTACAAAATGTCCGGAATCGGCCGCGAAAACCACAAAATGATGCTCAGCCATTATCAGCAGGTGAAAAATCTGCTCGTCAGCTACAGCACAAACAAGCTCGGATTCTTCTAAGAAAGCGGGGTGCAAGACCGATGACTGATCGAGTTACGGCGACCGAGCCGGCCATCGAACTGATCCACAAGCTGAAAGACAAACACGGACCAATCATGTTCCATCAATCAGGCGGCTGCTGTGACGGCAGCTCGCCGATGTGCTATCCAGAAGGGGATCTTCTCATCGGCAGCCAGGATGTTCTGCTTGGTGAAATTGGAGGCAGTCCCTTTTATATTAACCGGAAGCAATATGAATACTGGAAACACACCCAGCTGATCATCGACGTCGTCGAAGGCCGGGGCGGCATGTTTTCTCTCGAAGGAGTGGAAGGCGTCCGCTTCCTCAGCCGCTCAAGGCCGTTTACAGCGGAAGAGATCTCTGAGCTGAACGCGGAGGAAGAAGCAGGGAGAAGGTAGAGGGGCGTGCTGGGGCTTCTGCTCGAGGTCCGGCTTGGGCTTGGACTGGCGCTTCGGCTGGCTATGGGGCAGAGCCTCGTACCTGGATATGTGCTGAGTGAAATCGGGGCTCGAATTCTGCCAGGAACCGCTTCGGCCGCCATGTCGAATTCTGCAGAAAAGTCGATATATCAAAAAAATAGTCGATATCTTTGTATTTTGATCGATATAATTTCAAAATAGTCGATATATCAAAATTTCAGTCGATATCGGTTGAGCCCCCTAACTTTGGACACTCTCTTCCGAATTCTAATGTTTTCTCCGTTTTTCAAAGAGCGATCTTTC
>NZ_WMIB01000043.1 GCF_009711125.1 Metabacillus mangrovi
GAAACCAAAATTCCTATGATTAGGAGTTAACTGCGGTGTATCCATACATTTTTTGTAAGACGTGCATCGCTAATGGGTCTGACCCGCCCTTCGCTAAAGCGCTAAAGCTCCGGCACTGGGTGAGCCAAACCCTTATACCGCAAGGGTTTGAGCAGATGGTCCTCTGTCCCCCGATACGGTGAAGCAACAGGGGACTGGCACCGTGCCAGGCCCCACATTCTCTGCCGTACTAAAGCTCCGGCCCCAACTCTTCAATCCGATGAAGCACAAGGGCTCAGAAGCGCAGGTCTCTGTCCCCCGATACGGTGAAGCAGTGCGGGACTGACCCCGCTAAATGCGCTGCTTTTGTAGCTGCCTGTTCAAATGCTGAATCTGCTATAAAATTGTGCTCTGACCCCACATTCGCTAAAGCACTAAACCTCCGTCCCCGCTCCTTTGCATAGCGCTCGGGGCAAGGGATTGGCGGGCAGCAGCTTGTTACCCTGCTGCTTTAAAGCAGTGAGGGTCAGAGCTGAGCTCTGACCCCACATTCGCTAAAGCACTAAACCTCCGTCCCCGCTCCTTTGCATAGCGCTCGGGGCAAGGGATTGGCGGGCAGCAGCTTGTTCCCCTGCTGCTTTAAAGCAGTGAGGGTCAGAGCTGAGCTCTGACCCCACATTCGCTAAAGCACTAAACCTCCGTCCCCGCTCCTTTGTATCGCACTCCGGGCAAGGGTTTAGCGGACAGCATCTTGTTCCCCCGTTCCTTTAAAGCATGAGGGGTCAGAGCACCAGTTTGCTGGACCATGGTCCGCAGCGTACAGCCTAGCCCAGAGCATCAGCCAACCGCCCCACAGCACTCAGCCCCAGCCCCAGCCTGAAGCCCCCAGCCAGCCAGCCACGACCTCCACCTACCTAGGCGAATAAGTCGCCATTCCGAACGGATATTCATAGTTGATCTCTTCATCGAACGTAATATAGTCAAGGTATACCATGAGCAGCAGGAAGCGTCTGCCGGACTGCGGGTCGCTAAGAATAATATGGTCGCGGCCTGCGGCTTCGATGTTTCCTTTGAAAATCATGGCGTTCCATTCTTTGTTGTTTTCAAAGGTCATGTACACGGTTGCGAGTTTGCCTCTGTTCAGCCGGAGGATGTTTTCGATATAGGATTCTTCAAGCGGCAGCATCCCCGGAATGCTTTGGGAAGGGGATTGCTGAGAGGGCATCGGAGGAACTTGAAGTCCCTGCTGTCCTTGCTGCTGCCCCTGCATGCCGCCTTGTCCCTGGCCCATTCCCATTCCCTGCTGTCCCTGGCCTTGCGGCATTTGACCTTGGCCTTGCTGCATTTGTCCCTGGCCTTGCTGTCCCTGCATGGCAAATGGCTGGAAGGCGCGTTGGTCGAAGCCTTGGTCGTACCCTTGATCGAATCCCATTTCATAGCCATAGCTCTGGCCTTGGTATGGGTAAGGCTGTTGCTGCTGGCTGTTGTTCTTTTTGAATAACATGGATGATCCCCCTTTTCGGTTCTGTTATCGGGTTGAATAAACAGATGCACAGTCTTGCTGGCTTGGTGTGAAGAAGCAGTGGGATTTGTAGCGCCCTGAGTTTGCCTGGCCGTACCAGGTTCCGGGGCAGCTGCCGCCCGGCCTGAAGAACCAAAGGGAGTATTCTCCGGGCCGGTAGCGGTTTCCGGCGATGACTTTTTTGGCAAGATCGATTTCATTTGAGCGGGCTCTTTGGTAAAAGTAGCCTTTTTGGGTCGCTTCAAATCCGCCTGGCCGCTGGAAGATCATTTTTTCGAGGGAATTGATATTTTTAAAGTCGAGGCAGGTGGCCCGGACGCGGTTCACCCCGACATTGCCCACCAGGAGCATTCCGGTCGGCCCGTCGCCTTCCCCCTCTTCCCTCATGAGCCTTGCCAGCATCTTCAATTCCTTATCGTTGTAAGGGACAACTGCCATGGCCCCACCCCTGACTAATCGAAATTGCGTAGTCTTCCACTCAGATAGTATGAAAGATTGCCGGTGCGTATTCATTTTTTGGCGAGGATTTAAATAAAGATAGGGAGAAGCAGAAAGGAGGGGCATGTTATGCATCAGCAGCCTGTTCACCCCGGATTTTATTACAGCAGGCAAAGCCGTGCCAACATTATTACGCTCACCATCATTCAATTTACAGGACCGGCGGCCGCTGTTCCTGCAATCACACTCACAGGTGATGACGGGAGCAGGTTCCGCGCCGAAAACAGAGGCAGCAGCCAGTACCGCATTTCCGGGAACAAGCCGCTTAAGATCGGGGTGGAGTACCGGATTGAGCCGCTTAAGGTAAGAGTGGCCGTACCAAAGCTGTTAATGGCAAAACAGATTGCGAAAAACCAGGTGGAAATGGTTTATGACCGGCCGTGTGATCTGGAGTCAGCGCTGAAAGTGACGAACTACTGGATCCGGGTCAACCGGAAGCAGCCTGTCGGGATCGGGACAGTAGGAGAGGATGGCAAACTGACAGCCGGCAACAGCTTACAGCCGCAGAACACGGCGGTCGCTCCTGCAGATCAATCGAAGATGCGGTTTATCCTCACCTTCAGCAAGCAGGCGGCACCGGGAGTGATTCATGAAGTGCTTCCGTGTTTTGTCAGTCAGGACGGCCACAGCGGCTACCGCGGGGAAAATTGGGATCAGACGAGTGAAAATCAATTCACAGGAAGATAAAAAAAGCTCTTTCCGGCTGGAAAGAGCTTTTACTTGTTAAATATGGAAAAAAGCCTGCACCTTTTCTTCCCGAAGGATGTTTCCTACATAAAAGGAACCGAATTCTCCGTAGCGGGCACTGACTTCGTCAAACCGCATTTCGTATACAAGCTTTTTAAACTGGAGGACGTCATCTGCAAACAGCGTGACACCCCACTCATAATCATCAAAGCCGACAGATCCTGAGATGATCTGTTTCACTTTTCCTGCATACTGGCGGCCGATCATGCCGTGGCTCCGCATCAGTGCTTTGCGGTCTTCCATCGGCAGCATGTACCAGTTGTCATTGCCCTGTCTGCGCTTGTCCATCGGATAGAAGCAGACGTGACTTGCCTTCGGAAGCTCCGGATAGAGCCTTGCCCGGACGTGGGGATTCTCATATGGATCGCCTTCGCCGGCAAGGTAGTTGCTGAGCTCGACGACAGAAACATAGGAATAAGCGGGCAGCGTAAATTCTGCCAGGCGCGTTTTATTAAATTCATTCTCGATCTCGTTCAATTCTTCCATAGTCGGACGCAGAACCATCATCATGAAATCTGCTTTTTGGCCAACAATGCTGTATAGAGCATGGCTTCCGTTCCCTGCTTTTTCAACAGCGCCCCATTTTTCAAGCAGCGATGAAAACTCGCGCACGACCATGTCCCGCTCATCGCCGGAGAGCATTTTCCATGCGGCCCAGTCCAGCGTTCTGAAATCATGCAGGCTGTACCAGCCGTCAAGGGTTTGGGCAGCTTCGTTTTTTGGCATATCGTTCAACATGTCCACTCCTATTCTAAACAAAATTCTACCCTAACTATATCATAGTTTAACTCATGGATTTGTGAATAAAACTTGAAGGAAACAAGGATGCTAAAGGAAGATATTCGGGTACGTAAAAGTAGTCAGTTAGTTTTGAATATAAAGAATTAAAGGGTGGCAGCGCTGTCATGGATCGGTATGGCTTGAATTTCATCCTCAGTCAAGTATTCTAAAAAAAGAGCCACTACAGAAGGAGGACATGATTATGTCAGATTTATTTTCAGTATTAAAAGAAAAAGTTACCGGAAAAGAGATAAAAATCGTTTTGCCCGAAGGTACGGATGAGCGTATTTTGGAAGCAGCTGCGCGCCTTGCTGAGGAAGGAATCCTCACTCCTGTCCTGATTGGGAACAAACAGGACATCGAGAAGAAAGCAGCAGAATTGAATGTGAAGCTGGACGGAGCGGAAATTAAGGATCCGAACCAGTTCGAAGGATTTGAAGAAATGGTCCAGGCATTCGTAGAGCGCCGTAAAGGAAAAGCGACCGAAGAACAGGCGCGCGAAATCCTGAAGGATGAAAACTACTTTGGAACTATGCTCGTGTATTCCGGACAAGCCCACGGACTTGTGAGCGGTGCAGCACACTCTACTGCAGATACAGTCCGCCCGGCACTGCAAATCATCAAAACGAAGCAAGGCGTTAAGAAAACGTCCGGCGTCTTCATCATGGTGCGCGGTGATGAAAAGTATGTATTTGCAGACTGCGCGATCAACATCTCCCCGGATGCTCAGGATCTGGCAGAGATTGCAGTGGAAAGTGCAAACACAGCAAAAATGTTCGATATCGATCCGCGCGTCGCTATGCTGAGCTTTTCAACAAAGGGTTCTGCAAAATCCCCTGAAACAGAAAAAGTCTCAGAAGCTGTCAATGTTGCAAAAGAACTCGCTCCGAACCTTGTATTGGATGGAGAGTTCCAATTTGACGCTGCCTTCGTCCCTTCTGTTGCAGAGAAAAAAGCTCCAGATTCTGTGATTAAGGGAGATGCGAACGTGTTCGTTTTCCCAAGTCTTGAAGCAGGCAACATCGGCTACAAAATCGCCCAGCGCCTCGGTAACTTTGACGCGGTAGGTCCAATCCTGCAAGGACTCAACATGCCGGTCAATGATCTATCCCGCGGCTGCAGTGCCGATGATGTATACAAGCTTGCACTGATCACTGCAGGGCAGACCGTACAATAAACCAGTCGTAAAAGCAGAGGAGTGCAATCTTCCTCTGCTTTTTATTTTTTTGGCTTTGTTAAAGCATAGTGTTGATTTTTCACACCTGTTGATTGGAGCGAAAGGCGTGAGACTCCGAGCTGAGAG
>NZ_WMIB01000044.1 GCF_009711125.1 Metabacillus mangrovi
GTGGCGGAATTGGCAGACGCACCAGACTTAGGATCTGGCGCCTTCGGGCGTGGGGGTTCGACTCCCTTCACCCGCATCTTTACAAATTAGTATTTCGCGGTCGTGGCGGAATGGCAGACGCGCTAGGTTGAGGGCCTAGTGGGGGCAACCCCGTGGAAGTTCGACTCTTCTCGGCCGCATCATAAGAACATCAAAAGGACCGGAGCTTAAAGCTCCGGTTCTTTTTTATGTATTTTACGCATTCCTTCCCTTTAACTTGTGCGCGTATACAGCCTTGACAGCAATAGTGGGCTCGTTTAAAATAAAAACTGATTAATCAATCAAAATAAAGAATGGACAATCAATTAAGAGAAGGCGGATAAAGGATGAAGAGTAAACAATATCTTATTGCCGATGCGCGCAAAGAGCAAATTATTAAAGCTGCGATTGAAGTGTTAACAGACATAGGTTATGTAAGCACAAGCCTCTCTAAAATAGCCAGTAAAGCAAAGACCAGTACAGGACTTATCTCGTACCATTTCTCAGGTAAAGAAGACTTGATGAACCATATCATCGTTTATTTGGTTGAAGAAGAGAAGACTTTTATTAGGGAAAGAGTAGAAATGGAACAGACGAATATGGGGAAATTAATGGCGTTTGTAGAAGCGGGCATAGAGTATCGGAATATAAAACGAGGAAATATCACTGCATTATTGGAAATTGTTTTTAATATACGCACACCAGACAATGTCCCTTATTTTAAGGGGGAAATGAATCCGGAAGAAGAGGTACAAGTAAGGTTAGAAGAAATCCTGGTTAAAGGACAGGAATCTAATGAATTTGGTGACTTTGACACTAAAGTAGTCGGAATCATGATCAGAGGATCTATATCATCAGCCATGTCCTTGCCTCAGGATGATGCTGGAATTAAAGATTACGGTGAAAAGGTAAAAGAGAACATTTTGAAAATGATTAAATAGCTTATTGATGGAGAGTTTTTCATGCTTAAACGAGTGCACGATCAATCGTGCACTCGTAAATAGGAATCATCGTATCTGCCAAAAGCAGCGAAACGTCCAACATTAAATTTTTTTAGACTTAAACTGATTGAATGAACAAAATTTAAAATGGATAGTCAAATACTGAGTGTTCTTTAGTTAGATGAAATTTATCCTATTAAAGGAAGGTGGTTCTGAAACATGTTTGGCTTTATTCGGGAAAGCAAACGCCGCAGGAAAATGAAAAAAGTAAAAGTAGGCGACGGCCATCTTTTGAAGCCGTATCGGATATGGAATCTCTTCACACACTCCTTATTTCATGCAGAAGTAAAGAGTGATACTGATGGGGAAACTGTACATTATGCTATAAAGTCCAAATTTTTTGCAGAAGAGCCACGTGCTGATCTTTATCGCGAGGGCAGGCATGTTGCCTTTTCTAAACTTCCTGCTGCGTTTCCGGTAGATTATGGCGTAATTGAGATAACAAATAATTTCAGTGGAATTAACAGGATTCAATATATATCTGACAGGAGAGACGCTTTTTCTGTATATCCGGATAAACGTTCACTCAGAGGTTTTCGATTATGGGTCCATAAACGGTTTCCGATTATCAGCAGGTTCATTGAATTCATAGCTATAGCGACTTTGATCATGTCATTAGGCTTATCCGTACCGCAATTAATGGAGACAATCACTGAGATTCCCTGGATATCTGATAACATAGGGGTATTTGAATCTCCAATCAAATTATCGATCTGGACAAATTTTTTCATTGGAGTAGCAGCTGCAATTGCTGGAACGGAGCGTGCTTTAATGTTACGCCGTCATTGGTTAATTGATATCGAGACAGCAAGTTGGAGTGATTCGTGATTTTAGCTGCTATACTGCACCTCAGTTCATTGACCAGGAAGAACGAACAGCTTTTCTGTTTCAAGAAAGGGGAAGGTTAAAATGATGAAACAACTTACGGGAATGTGTTTATTGTTCATTTTGCTTTTGGCTGCTGGCTGCTCAGGCATTAAAAGCGAGTCTGTAGAAGTGCCCGGACAGGAAGACAAACAGAAAGAAAGTGAGAAGGATAATAATTATGAGGGAGGCGGAGGTTTTCTATGGAAAGTTGTTCATGGCGAAACAACCATGTATGTGCAAGGAACCACTCATTTGGGTCACGAAGACTTTTATCCTCTTGCTCCTGAAATTGAAGAAGCGTATGAGAGTTCAGATGTTATCCTCCCGGAAGTGAATATGTTTGAAGCGGAAACAGATGAAGAAGAAATGAACAAGATTGCTATGTTCGGGGATGCCACGACTCTTAAAGACGTTGTATCGGAGAAGTCCTATGCCAGACTGTCAGAGATATTTAAAGAGAATCAATTGGCAGTAGAAGATTATAACAGCTTTCAGCCATGGTTTGTAGAGGGTTTGTTAGCTCAGATTAGTGTGAAAAAAAGTGAAGTGGCTCCAGAGCATGGAGTTGATTTATATTTCCTTAAACGTTCTTTAGAGGACAAAAAAGAAATCGTTGAATTGGAAAGCATTGAAACGCAAAATCAGATGCTCAGTAATTTCAGTATGGAGACACAAGTGCGGATGCTGGAGAATTCTATAAAGTCCCACGATGAAGTGGCAGCTTCGTTAAATCAAATAGGGTATAACTGGATTAAAGGCAAAGAGGATGCGTTTACTGATCAGCTGTCGGAAGGTTTCATGGAAAATGGGCAAGAATATAAACAGGCGATGATTGATACCCGTAATAGGAACATGGCGAATAAGCTTGATGATATCTTGCGTGAAAATGATGGGCAAACCTACTTTGCAATCATTGGTTCAGCTCATGTTTTGCTTGATCCGAGTGTGCCGGACGAGCTTGAAGAGAAAGGATATAAAATTAAACGGATCTATTGATGGACAGTCGAATATGGATAAAGGCTGGGCCATTCAGGGGACTCAGCCTCTTTTAATCCCATTTAGTTTTATATAAACATTCGTGGTCTGCGGGATCTATTTTGCCCAATCAGGATTCAGCGTTTGTTCAGCAGTCAAGGCGAAGATCATCGGGTTAGAAGGGGGGGAGGATATTAAGAGTGCGAAGCCAGGATGTAACCAACGATATCAGCGGGGTTTTTGACGGGTGTAATGATGGTAATCAGAATGGTGTTAAGGTTGAAGCGTCGTCATGTTTTTAGTTGTTCTGAGGGGCATCAAAAACTTTTCGTTAAAAATGTTGACAAGAAAAATACGATTTGATAATATATAAAAGTCGCCGATGCGCCCACAGCTAACCAAATGTTAATAGAACATTTGACTGAGGGAAAGAAGCTTCGAAGGTTCAACCCTTCCAAAAACATTTTAAAAAAGATGTTGACAAAACAAAAGCGATTTGATATCATATGAAAGTCGCCAATGCGCCCGTAGCTCAATTGGATAGAGCGTTTGACTACGGATCAAAAGGTTAGGGGTTCGACTCCTCTCGGGCGCGC
>NZ_WMIB01000045.1 GCF_009711125.1 Metabacillus mangrovi
AGAGATCCGCTCGACTTGCATGTATTAGGCACGCCGCCAGCGTTCGTCCTGAGCCAGGATCAAACTCTCCAAAAAGTGTTTGACTAGCTCTTATTTAAAACTTTAGAATTAACGTTGGCACTTCGATTTGTTCAGTTTTCAAAGATCATTTTGTTTCAACCGCTTCGCTCAGAAGCGACTTTATTAATTTACCACGTCTCAGGATTTTCGTCAACAACTTTTTTCAAAAAGTTTAATAGGTTGATTGTTTTGTTTCCTGTTGATGAGGCAAGAATTAAACTTTACCATGGATGAAATAGATAGTCAACATTTTTTTGAATAAAGATGTAGTGATAGACGATGAGCCTGCTTACCGAGAAGATTGCAGAAGTCATAATCAGCCGGACGAAGAAGATCATTCCTGCAACATTAATATAATGAACCGGGAAGGGATGATTATTGCTTCAGGAGAAAAGGAACATCTCCATTCCATTCACGAAGGGGCCCGGCTCGTTATTCAGGCAATCGGAGAATTGATTTGACCGAAACTCAAAGTCTCATTGCAAGAGTACGAAATCCGGAGTAAATCTCCCTATCTTCTATATAGAGCAGCTCATCGGTGTAATCGGCATTACAAGACGTCCGGCAGAGGTCGGCTCTTTTGACGAAATTGAAAAAATGGCAGCAGAACTTATTGTAGAGCAGTCCCATCTATTTGATCAGCTTCATATAAGAAGCCGGATGAGAGATGAAACCGTGCTTCAATTTTTAAGTGCAGCTCCCGGAGAGAAACAACAGTGAATTGAACAGGAGCAAGAGTTCAAAGTTGACTTAACACTCCCGAGATTCGCTGTATGTTTCTATTTAAAGGTTCCCGATGTCCTTGACCTCTCACCGCCGGCAGAATAATGAAGGAAGCGTTCAGTAAAGGAAGTCTTGTCATTCCCCTGTCTGAAACTGTACTCGTTGTCCTTATCCATGTAGCCGATTCTTTCTCCGAGTCAGACCGGGGCCAGTTGATTGAGCAGACTGATTTGCTGATTCAATCTTGCAGCCGTTAAGTATATGCAGGCGTGGGGGGGATGCTGACTGGGATGTTAAGATATCCTATCAGCTTGCTGAACAGACTCTGAAAGCGGGTTTGCGGATGGACTCCGAAATGAATGTATATGATTATCGGAACCTTTCTCCCCCTGTCCTGGCTGAAAGCATGAAGAGCAGCAGCTGCTCTTATCAGTTTAGAAGAATAAAAAACTCTTTACCTGAAGCGGACCAAAGCGGCATGCTCATTGATACCCTCCTTGCTTTTTAAGATGCGATGGCGAGATCTACAAAAAAGCAGCTTCCCTCTATATACACCGGAACACTCTCCGGTACAGGCTTCTAAAAATTGAGGAACTGACCGGTTACAGTCCGAAAACATCCGAAGGTATGACCGCGCTTTCTCGCGCCTTAAACGGGAGCCCATAATGTGCTCATTAAACCATCATCGAATTAGTTCTCACCATTATTTCCACTCTTATTTTTGGAGTTTTTACGTTTTTCTAGAAAGGAAGAAGTACAGTGAAAATCGTCATTGCACCTGATTCATTTAAAGAGAGCATGTCTGCAGCAGAAGCAGCAGCAGCTTTTGCAAAGGGCTTTTTGAGAAAAATACCCACAGCTCACATCGTTCAGATTCCGCTGGCAGATGGCGGGGAAGGGCTGACCACCGCTTTAGTTAAGGCAGCAGAAGGCGAATTCATTAAAACAACCGTGAATGGGCCGCTTTTTTCTCCAGTAGAAGCTGTATACGGATTGATCGATAACGGAAAAACCGCAATTATTGAAATGGCAGAAGCATCCGGCCTTCACCTTGTTCCCCGTGCTGAACGAAATCCCCTTCTTACATCCACCTGCGGCACCGGAGAACTGATCAAGCATGCCGCCCGGAGAGGTGTTAAGAAGATTATTCTTGGAATCGGGGGGAGCGCGACGAATGACGGAGGCTCCGGAATGGCAGAGGCTCTCGGCATCCGGCTGCTTGATGATAAAGGCGCTCCCATCCCGCCCGGCGGAGGCGGACTTTCCCGTCTGTCATCCATCCATATGGAAGGAAAGCTCCCGGAGTTAAACGGTATACAGATCACAGCAGCCTGTGATGTGGACAATCCTCTCACAGGGAAAAAGGGAGCTTCGGCAATTTTTGGGCCTCAAAAAGGCGCAACTGCTGAAATGGTTCAGGAGCTGGACAAAAATCTCTCCCGTCTTTCTTCTATTGTAAAACGCGACTTAGGGAAAAATGTGGACAGCATTCCCGGCAGCGGAGCAGCAGGCGGACTCGGCGCCGGCCTCCTCGCATTTTTAGATGCCAGGCTTGAAAAAGGCATCAGCCTTGTCCTGGATGCTGTCCGATTTGATGAACAAATCGCCAGCGCAAGCCTGGTCGTTACCGGCGAAGGAAGGCTTGATGGCCAAACACTCCACGGAAAAACACCAATGGGTGCGGCAGAAAGAGCCCGAAAACAGCAGATTCCTGTAATTGGAATCGCCGGCTCACTAAGCCCTGAAGCGGAAATTTTATTGGAACATGGCTTCACTTCTCTTTTCTCAATTACACCGGGAGTCCTGCCGCTTGAGCAGGCTTTATCTGACGGCAAAGAGAATATGGAACGGTTTGCGTACAGTCTGGCCGGGGTGCTGCAGCTGAAATAAGGTGATTGAGGGAACGCATTGCTTACAAAGCAAGGTGAAGGAAAACAGGAATCTGCACTGCTTAAAAAGAAAACGGGGTCAGACCCGCACTGCTTTAACGCATCAGGGGACAGAGACCGTACGCTGTAATCCCATGCACCGCAAGGGATATAGCTTACGTTGCCGGAGCTTTAGTGCGGCAGAGAAAGTGGGGACAGGCACCGGGTCTGTCCCCACATCCTTCACCGCATCAGGGGACAGAGGATTCACCCTACAGATCCTTGGGGCCCAACGGTTTCCAGAGCCGGTACCGGAGCTTTAGTCCTTTAGCAGAGTGAGGGACTGACCCACTAGCGATGCACGGTTTCAAAATACTGTAAAAAGTGGAAGGTGTACCTTTACAGAACACAAAAAAACTC
>NZ_WMIB01000046.1 GCF_009711125.1 Metabacillus mangrovi
GTAAGCGTTAAATAAACCACACCTTCAGTCTAAGTTTCCCCCATGAGATACTCTTTTTAACTTCTATCTGAAAGGGGAAAAACGATTGAATTCTACAGATCAAGACGTAGTTCTATCTAAAGATGAAAGTGAACAGGTCTGGATCCAACGGATCCAAGAATGGCAGGAAAGCGGACAATCCATCTCTGAATGGGTTAGAGATCGGGGAGATTTTTCGTTAAGCCAGTTTCATCATGCGAGAAGAAGGCTCTTTCCTGAAGATATTCGAAAGAATGACTTTGTAGAGAATCCTACACAGTGGTCTCACCTTACGGTAGAGATACCGGCCTCTTCCTTTGATGTTCACATTAACGGCTGCCGGATTGTCGTGAAAGCAGGATTTGACCAGGAGCTTCTTCGCGAAGTCGTGGAGGTGCTGAAAGATGCGGATTAATTTAGATGGAATTACAGGAATTTACGTTGCCCATGGGGTGACGGATATGCGCCTGTCGATGGATGGATTAGCCGCCAAAGTACAGGAGACCTTTCAATTGAATCCCTGCTCGTCCAATCTATTTCTGTTCAGTAACCGTGCGCGTGACCGAGTGAAGATCCTTCACTGGGACCACAATGGATTTTGGCTTTATTACCGGCGACTGGAGAATGGAAGATTTCAATGGCCCGATGGGGCCGAAGATCAGCCCGCAAAACTACATCCCCGGCAGCTGCGATGGCTGATGGAGGGACTAACCTTGGAAGAGGGAAAAGTATTTCCGAGCATAAAAGCAAATAAAATCATTTAAAGTTCACTGAAGGTGTCGTATCCTAGTCTTATGAGACATTCAACGACACCTTCACCCAATCAAACTAAAAAAGACCGCATAGAAGCTCTTGAAAAGCAAAACAAGGAACTGAAAGCCCTTGTCGCTTGGTATGAAGAGCAATTCCGCTTAAAAAAACACCAGGAATTTGGTGCCTCCAGCGAGAAAACTCCGGACGATCAACTTTCGCTTCCTCTTTTCAATGAGGCAGAAATTACGGCGACTCCGTTAGAAGAAGAGCCGGAAGAAGAAGCTTGTGCCGAAGCTACACCAACAAAATCCCCGCGAAAAACTATCTCTGCGGATTTACCTCTGGAGACCGTCACCCATACCCTGCCTAAAGAGGAGCAGGCTTGTTCGAGCTGTGGCAACGAGCTTCATATGATGAAGAAAGAAGTCCGTAGAGAACTTGAAATCATTCCGGCTCAAGTAAAGGTCGTTGAGCATGAACGGGAAGTCTACGCCTGCCGTACTTGTGAACGGGAAGGAATCACGACGCCCATTCTTCGAGCCCCCATGCCGAATCCTGTGTTCCCGAAAAGCATGGCTTCTCCTTCGGCGGTTGCATACGTGCTGACTCAAAAATACATGGCGGGCATTCCGCTTTACCGTCTGGAGAAGCAGTTCGAACAGCTAGGTGTCCCTCTTTCCCGCCAAACCCTGTCTAACTGGACTCTCTATAGTGCGGACCAATGGTTTGACCCATTGATACAGCACATGAGGAAGCATTTGGGGAATCAGGAGGTTCTTCATGCGGATGAAACTACGGTTCAAGTCCTCCAGGAAAAAGGAAGGGCACCGACAACAAACTCCTACATGTGGATGTACCGGACGGGAAAAACCAGTCCGCCTTGTGTGCTGTTTGACTATCAGACGACCCGGGCAGCGAAGCATCCACAGCGGTTCCTTAAAGATTTCAAGGGGAAGCTGCATGTAGATGGCTATTCCAGCTATGAGTCCTTGCCAGGAGTCACCCTGTCGGGTTGTTGGGCCCATGCCCGAAGAAAGTTTGATGAGGCACAGAAGTCAGCCCCACCAAAACAAGGGGGCCAGCTGACGCTGGCTGAGCAGGCTCTTCAAGAAATCGGGAGAATCTATAAAGTGGAAAAGGAAATTGCAAAAGGGGAATCCACGCCCGAAGAACGCTTTAGTATCCGCCAGAAGCAAAGTAAACCTTTGGTAGAGGCGTTTTTCACATGGCTAAAAAAGATTCGTCCGCAAGTACTGCCGAAAAGCAGCTTGGGTATCGCTATAAAGTACACTCTCAACCAGCAAAGAAAGCTCGAAGAGCCTTTTAAGGATGGCCGGCTGGAGATTGATAACAACCTGGCGGAAAGAAGCATTAAACCTTTTGTCATTGGCAGAAAGAATTGGCTTTTCTCCCAATCTTCAAAAGGTGCAAAAGCAAGTGCTACTGTGTACAGCCTGATTGAAACCGCTAAAGAAAATCAGTTAAACGTGTTTCAGTACCTCGTTTATTTGTTTGAAACGATGCCCAACATCGATCATAAGGACTCACAAAAGATTGAAGGTCTTATGCCTTGGTCTAAAACCTTGCCAGGCTCGTGTTACTTAAACAAGGAAAAAACTGAATAACTACATGATAAAGGATCCACGCCTTCTCTTTAAGGTGTGGATCCTTTTACGCTTAC
>NZ_WMIB01000047.1 GCF_009711125.1 Metabacillus mangrovi
GGCGAGTACAACTCGGAAGCCATATCGGAGAAGTGATGCTCGTTGCTCCACCCCGCGATAATAAGAAGTATTGAATTGTTCGATGCAATTTTTAAAAATGGAGGAGGAAGAGGGATTCGAACCCCCGCGGGTTTTGACACCCCTGTCGGTTTTCAAGACCGATCCCTTCAGCCAGACTTGGGTATTCCTCCATAAAGTAAAGCGATGGACCTTGTAGGACTCGAACCTACGACCGGACGGTTATGAGCCGTCTGCTCTAACCAGCTGAGCTAAAGGTCCCAATATGGTAGCGGCGGAGGGGATCGAACCCCCGACCTCACGGGTATGAACCGTACGCTCTAGCCAGCTGAGCTACACCGCCATATGAGAATATTTAGTATAATTGGTGGAGCCTAGCGGGATCGAACCGCTGACCTCCTGCGTGCAAGGCAGGCGCTCTCCCAGCTGAGCTAAGGCCCCACAATATGTATAATGGTCGGGAAGACAGGATTCGAACCTGCGACCCCTTGGTCCCAAACCAAGTGCTCTACCAAGCTGAGCTACTTCCCGAAAATGGCGCGCCCGAGAGGAGTCGAACCCCTAACCTTTTGATCCGTAGTCAAACGCTCTATCCAATTGAGCTACGGGCGCTTAATAAAAGATCTCTAAAGTGCCGAGGACCGGGATCGAACCGGTACGGTAGTCACCTACCGCAGGATTTTAAGTCCTGTGCGTCTGCCAATTCCGCCACCCCGGCGTTTTGGTTTGGAGCGGAAGACGGGATTCGAACCCGCGACCCCCACCTTGGCAAGGTGGTGTTCTACCACTGAACTACTTCCGCATAGCATGGTGCGGATGAAGGGAGTCGAACCCCCACGTCCTTAACGGACACTAGAGCCTGATTCTAGCGCGTCTGCCAATTCCGCCACATCCGCAATACTATAATATCGATGGTGAGCCATGAAGGACTCGAACCTTCGACCCTCTGATTAAAAGTCAGATGCTCTACCGACTGAGCTAATGGCTCTCTATTTTGCCTACACCCACAGCATGCAGGACGCCCAAATCTCAGAAAGCTTATTCAAGCAGCAGCTCCATTTGGGCGCTGTTGTTTCGCTTCGGGGATTATTCGTCCGTGCTCTACCGACTGAGCTAATGGCTCTCTGTTTTGCCTACACTCCCAGCATGCAGGACGCCCAAATCTCAGAAAGCTTATTCAAGCAGCAGCTCCATTCGGGCGCTGTTGTTTCGCTTCGGGGATTATTCGTCCGTGCTCTGCCGAGCATACGGTTCGGTATAACCAATAGAAATGGTGCCGGCAAGAGGACTTGAACCCCCAACCTACTGATTACAAGTCAGTTGCTCTACCAATTGAGCTACACCGGCAAGTGGTGGAGGATGACGGGATCGAACCGCCGACCCTCTGCTTGTAAGGCAGATGCTCTCCCAGCTGAGCTAATCCTCCATGTGTTTCGGCTTGCGATGAGCGGCGTATTCCGTTGTCGCCTTCAGTCGTTCGCATCCTCACGCACTTATGTGCGCTCCGGTGCTCTCTCCTTCGGCTCCTAGGACTACTTGCTCCTCCCAACCCTCTTACGTTTACTTTGTTGGGTGATGATTTCGGCTTGTGATGAGCGGTGCATTGCGTTGTCGCTTTCGTTCACTCACATCCTCACGCACTAATGTGCACTCCGGTGTTCGCTCACTCGGCTCCTAGCACTGCTTGCTCCTCCCAACCCTCTTACGTTTACTTTGTTTGATGATGTTTCGGCTTGCGATGAGTAAGGTACTACGTTTTCATCTTTAATGAATCGCGTTTGCCTGACTCTTCTGAAAGCTTACAGCATAAGAAAAGAATTGCCTGGCGGCGTCCTACTCTCACAGGGGGAAACCCCCAACTACCATCGGCGCTGAAGAGCTTAACTTCCGTGTTC
>NZ_WMIB01000048.1 GCF_009711125.1 Metabacillus mangrovi
ACTTTTTGGAGAGTTTGATCCTGGCTCAGGACGAACGCTGGCGGCGTGCCTAATACATGCAAGTCGAGCGGATCTCTTCGGAGATCAGCGGCGGACGGGTGAGTAACACGTGGGCAACCTGCCTGTAAGACTGGGATAACTCCGGGAAACCGGAGCTAATACCGGATAACCTTTCGGACCGCATGGTCCGGAATTGAAAGACGGTTTCGGCTGTCACTTACAGATGGGCCCGCGGCGCATTAGCTAGTTGGTGAGGTAATGGCTCACCAAGGCGACGATGCGTAGCCGACCTGAGAGGGTGATCGGCCACACTGGGACTGAGACACGGCCCAGACTCCTACGGGAGGCAGCAGTAGGGAATCTTCCGCAATGGACGAAAGTCTGACGGAGCAACGCCGCGTGAGTGATGAAGGTTTTCGGATCGTAAAGCTCTGTTGTCAGGGAAGAACAAGTGCAGGAGTAACTGTCTGCACCTTGACGGTACCTGACCAGAAAGCCACGGCTAACTACGTGCCAGCAGCCGCGGTAATACGTAGGTGGCAAGCGTTGTCCGGAATTATTGGGCGTAAAGCGCGCGCAGGCGGTCTTTTAAGTCTGATGTGAAAGCCCCCGGCTCAACCGGGGAGGGTCATTGGAAACTGGAGGACTTGAGTGCAGAAGAGGAGAGTGGAATTCCACGTGTAGCGGTGAAATGCGTAGAGATGTGGAGGAACACCAGTGGCGAAGGCGACTCTCTGGTCTGTAACTGACGCTGAGGCGCGAAAGCGTGGGGAGCGAACAGGATTAGATACCCTGGTAGTCCACGCCGTAAACGATGAGTGCTAAGTGTTAGAGGGTTTCCGCCCTTTAGTGCTGCAGCTAACGCATTAAGCACTCCGCCTGGGGAGTACGGTCGCAAGACTGAAACTCAAAGGAATTGACGGGGGCCCGCACAAGCGGTGGAGCATGTGGTTTAATTCGAAGCAACGCGAAGAACCTTACCAGGTCTTGACATCCTCTGCCACTTCCAGAGATGGAAGGTTCCCCTTCGGGGGACAGAGTGACAGGTGGTGCATGGTTGTCGTCAGCTCGTGTCGTGAGATGTTGGGTTAAGTCCCGCAACGAGCGCAACCCTTGATCTTAGTTGCCAGCATTCAGTTGGGCACTCTAAGGTGACTGCCGGTGACAAACCGGAGGAAGGTGGGGATGACGTCAAATCATCATGCCCCTTATGACCTGGGCTACACACGTGCTACAATGGATGGTACAAAGGGCAGCGAAACCGCGAGGTTCAGCGAATCCCATAAAACCATTCTCAGTTCGGATTGCAGGCTGCAACTCGCCTGCATGAAGCCGGAATCGCTAGTAATCGCGGATCAGCATGCCGCGGTGAATACGTTCCCGGGCCTTGTACACACCGCCCGTCACACCACGAGAGTTTGCAACACCCGAAGTCGGTGGGGTAACCCGTAAGGGAGCCAGCCGCCTAAGGTGGGGCAGATGATTGGGGTGAAGTCGTAACAAGGTAGCCGTATCGGAAGGTGCGGCTGGATCACCTCCTTTCTAAGGATTTTTACAATAGAGAATTAACGGCGCTTCGA
>NZ_WMIB01000049.1 GCF_009711125.1 Metabacillus mangrovi
CCCATTAGCGATGCACGTCTTACAAAAAATGTATGGATACACCGCAGTTAACTCCTAATCATAGGAATTTTGGTTTCTCCTCTTACTAAGCGACAGCTTACAAAAGGGTAAACATTGAATATATTCAAATATTTTACATTAGATTTTTTGAGTGGAATAAAAAAAGGAGAACGCGGACTGTAATTGACCTAGTTCCCATTTTTTAACTATTTAAAATCTGCTTATTTTTTGTCAGGGTATTTGTAGTGGGCTACGTTCCCAATGAACAAAGCTTCCAGGTTTTCTGGATTCGGTCGTTCAGGCACTTTTTGCCTTCCTTTCGATTTTTTCTTTCGTTTCCTTAAGGCATCTATGAGATTCTGAACCGGCTGAAACCAGTAACATTGTAAAAGCCTGAAAAATTCCCACTGAGTCTTAGAAGACTCCACGATGATCCGCATCATCAGCGTTAAGGCATAGGCAATGAGCGCCAAGAACATTTGATTCCAGATGCCTTGCGGCTTTTCACTCCAAACTTTGGTCAGTCTCAGGTGTCCCTTGATCCATTTGAAGAAAAGCTCAATCATCCAACGCTGCTTATAAGTGTCCATAATTTCCTGATCTGTCAGATCGAACCGTGTAGTTAGAATTCTGTACACCCGTCCCTTTTCGTCCAGGTATTCTACATAACGTAGGGGATCCTTCGTTACGCCATACAGAACTTTTTCGTCACGCAGAATCCTTGGATGCGTGGGCTCATAGCTCTCCTGAGTATAGAGCCGAAGGTTCTTTTGGATGCGGACAAGGAAGGAGAGGTTCCTTTTCTGCCAGTTCATCAAATTCTTGGTGGAAGGGTAAGCCCGGTCCATCAAGTGGGTGACATTCGGGTCTTCGACCATATAAATACCGGTTTCCACATCGCCCACCTTACCGGTGGACGGAACGATTTTATCCGGAAAAGCAATCGTCGGTGAAACAACGTGCAAGCGCGTATGCATCTTAACCGCTGTGTGGTCTTTTGAGATTTTTGCCCACTGGCAGAGTTGATGCGGCAGCCGAATTTCCGTCGAATCAATGATGGAGAGCCGGCCTACGATTCGGTCGCCCCCCTTATATCTCTTGGTGAGGCGGTTGAGCTTGGCGATTACCTTTGCAAATAATTTTTGAACAAGCTCCGTTGGCAGGTCATTGATTCGACGGGAGATCTGACTTCCACTAATTCCATCCATGCCCAGGTACTCAAGCAAATCCGGATTTGCATCGAGCTTATTCTGCATATGAAGATAGGACTTCCATTGATCCAGTTGAGCACAAACCATGATTTTCATAAGCGAACTTGTGGTCAGTGCATAATTTCCGTAATCCAAAAGAGGACATTCAAATTCCTCCATTGGCAAAAGGGAAAGGGTTTGACAAATAAGCGATACTTGACCTATACTTTTACTCACTGTTGAGCTCCTTTTCTTAGAGTTGGGAACAAGTATGGTCCCCTCTAGATTAGGAGTTTTTTTGTGTTCTGTAAAGGTACACCTTCCACTTTTTACAGTATTTTGAAACCGTGCATCGCTAGTGGGTCAG
>NZ_WMIB01000050.1 GCF_009711125.1 Metabacillus mangrovi
ATCGGTTGAGCCCCCTAACTTTGGACACTCTCTTCCGAATTCTAATGTTTTCTCCGTTTTTCAAAGAGCGATCTTTCTGGGTTTTACTTCACCCTTTTTATGTTTCTGAAAATAGACTGCTGGAGGCCAGTCCTCAAGGCTTCCATGCACTCTTTTGTTATTGTAAAACTGAATGTATTCCTTCACGACATCATTGGCCTCTTCGAATGTCTGGAATTCGTGCCGCTGGTAACACTCTCGTTCGAGTACGCTATGAAAGGACTCAATATAAGCATTCAAATTTGGTGACTTTGGTGGAATTCGTTCATGCTCCAGCCTCTCTTTGTTTTCCAGACAGAACTCTTGAAATTGGATCCCGATAAACTGAGGTCCATTATCGGTTCTAAGCACCAGCTTGTCTTCACCGGAATTTTCTATTTTACGGGCTCTGAGAGCCGTCTTAAGCATGTTTGTGATATCTTTCCCGCCACATGTTCTCCCTAAATAAAAGCCGACAATCTTCCGATCGTACACGTCTATCGCGCTTGCCAGGTAGAAAAAACGCTCGATTCCTGGGATATAACCATATTTAATATCAATCTGCCACAATTGATTTGGACCTGTGACGATTCGATTTCGGGCAATCTTTCTTGGGTATTTACTGTTTCGGATTTTTAACGGGAACAAGATCCCCATTTCCTTGCACAGACGGTACACTTTCTT
Source organism: Metabacillus mangrovi (assembly GCF_009711125.1). Taxonomy (GTDB): domain Bacteria; phylum Bacillota; class Bacilli; order Bacillales; family Bacillaceae; genus Metabacillus_B; species Metabacillus_B mangrovi. The sequence continues at coordinate 703 of NZ_WMIB01000050.1, forward strand.
TTTACTGATGGTCAGATGGTGCTTCCGTTTTAGGCAGCTTGTCAGTTTGCGATACCCATAGACCGCCTCCATACCGCCAATCAGCTTCATCAGATACGCTTTAATTTGCTCGTCAGATACACGCTTTCCTTTTGAGTCTAAGGAAAATCCGGGGATCGGTCTCCCGCCAGCTGTTCTTTTCACCGGAATGGGATTGGCTTGTTGATAGTAGTATGTGGACCTGGATATTCCCACAATGCTGATGACCCGAGTGACCGCAAACCCGGCTTCCACCCATTCTTTCGCAAACTCTACTTTATCGGTTAGGGTTTCGATTTTTTTTTTATGATTTCTCGAAGCATTTCAACTTCCAGCTCTTTTTCTCCTAACAGTTTCATGGCTTGATCGTATTTTTTCTGAATCTCATCTGTACCGGAGGTTTCAGAAAGGGGAGTGACTCCCTCCATTTTCATCTCTAATTCGACTTCATCCCGGTATTGGCGGACCCACCCAGACAGAGTAGAAGGGGATACTGCTAATTTTCTGGCTAAGAAAGCCGTATTGCCGGACTCCAACGCCATTCTGACATATTTCTTCTTTACGTCCTCGATCGGACCATTCTTTCTTTTCATCTTGGCCTCATCTCCTCTGCCCTCATTATATTTTGAATCAGAGGAGGTGTCCAAACGAGTTAGGGGGCCTGAGAG
>NZ_WMIB01000051.1 GCF_009711125.1 Metabacillus mangrovi
TTAGGCTATCCCCGCAGTTCCTGCGGTTAAGATGCGAATGGCTTCGTTTCTAAGATTCAATCCTGCGTTAATATCTCGGTCATGATGAGTTTGGCATGAGGGACAATCCCATTCACGCAAAGCGAGATTCTTAACGTCTTTATGTTGATACCCGCAAGATGAGCAGATTTGGCTTGATGCGAAGTTTTTTGCTGCGACAACAACTTGTTTTCCGTACCACTTGGCTTTGTATTCAATCATGGTACGAAATTGCGACCAACTCACTTCGTTAATCGCTTTTGCGAGCTTTCGGTTCTTGAGCATATTGCTTACTTGCAAATCTTCGATTCCGATCATGTCGTGGTTTTTGACAAGACCAGTAGAGATTTTGTGCAAGTAGTCATTTCGGGTGTTGGTGATTTTTTCGTGGATTCGTGCGACTTTGACTCGTTGCTTGTGCCAATTGGAAGAACCCTTTTTTCGTCTTGAAAGAATGCGTTGTGCATTTGCTAACTTCTTTTCAAGGGTGCGGAAGTATTTATGGTTTTTATAGACCGTTCCATCCGAAAGGATGGCAAAGTCTTTTATTCCAACATCAACCCCAACAGAAGAACCCGTTTTAGAAAACTCGCTCACTTCGGTTTCAACCAGAACAGACACAAAATATTTACCAGTAGGGTTTCGCCTAATGGTAGCAGATAGAATGCGTCCTTCCACTTCACGGCTTTTCGCAAAGCGGACAAGGCCAAGTTTCGGCAGCTTGATTTTGTTTTCAACGATTGCGATATTTGCGTTGGTATGCTTGGTTGTATAAGATTGCACCCAGTTCTTTTTTGATTTAAAACGTGGGGCTTTGTTTTGTTTCTTAAAAAATCGAGTGAAAGAATCAGCAAGGTTTTTAAGAGAAGATTGGATGGCAATACTGTCCACTTCTTTTAACCAACTTAGCTCTTTTTTTAATTGAGTTAAATCAGCAGAGCAAGTACTGTATGTCAGACCCTTACCCGTTCCTTTGTATGCTTGATTCCACTTATCTAAGTAGTAATTGAATACAAATCGTGAACAGCCAATGGTTTTAGTAATTAACAACTCTTGCTCCTTATTTGGGTAGATACGGAACTTGTACGCCTTATTTGCTATCATGACTTTCACCTCCTCACATGTTATGATATACACATTATATCACAAATGAGATATATATTGTATATCAATATGGAAAGGATTGATAATTATAGAGAAGCAAACAGTTGTGTTGAGGTTCCCAAAAACACTTTTGGATAGAGTGGACAGATTCAAAGAGGAAAAGGGCTTTGGCACTCGTACACAAGCTATTTTTCATCTATTGCAAGTAGCACTTGAACA
>NZ_WMIB01000052.1 GCF_009711125.1 Metabacillus mangrovi
GATGGTTTATAAATGTATGTGTAAGGTCCTTTTCTAGACAATAGAAAAAGGACAAAGTACTCTCTGAATATCACCACAATAATCGAGAGGAGTCCTTTGTCCATGTCTAAGGATAGCACAAAAAATATGGATCTTTCCAGTCTGTTAGAGTCCACGATGAAGGAAGTACTTAAAGAGAAAGTCGAATTGATTCTCAAGGAAGAAATAAAAGAGGTCCTTAAAAATGAACCCGTAGGGGAAAACAATTCTCGAAATGGATACTATCCTCGTATGCTGGATACAGTCTACGGCCGGATTGAAGACCTTGATGTCCCAAGGGACCGCAAAGGCGAGTTCCAAACGGAACTATTTGAACCCTATAAACGCAGAATGGTGGCTGTAGATGAGCTGGTCATTCAATTGTATCGTCATGGTGTTGGTGTTCGTCAGGTCGGTAAAATCATGAAAAGCCTGCTTGGAGATTCGTATTCCCAAGGAACCGTTTCGAATGTCACGGATACCGTTCTCCAAGATATCCGCGAATGGCAAAATCGTCCTTTAAATAAGCGATACTGCGCACTTTACCTTGATGCTTTATTTGTGAAAGTCCGTCGTGACACAGTTGGGAAAGAAGCAGTCTACATCGTATTAGGCATTACCCCGGAGGGGCATCGGGAAGTCTTGGGATTTTATATTGGCGGCAGGGAGTCCTCCAACGGGTGGAGTGAGATTCTAAATAATCTTCGTGAACGCGGCGTTGAGGAAGTCCTTCTCGGCGTATTTGATGGCCTGCCAGGTCTGGAAGATGCGTTCCTTCGTACTTTTCCCAAAGCGGATGTGCAGCGCTGTGTGGTCCACAAAGTACGAAATACGTTGAACCATGCTCGAAAAAAACACCAGCCAGAGTTAGCCCAGGATTTAAAAACCATCTACAAGGCTGACACGTTTATTGAAGCTGAAGCTGCCCTCGTTGAACTGAAAGAGAAGTGGAAGAAAGCATACAAACGGGAATTGGAATCTTGGGAGGCTGATCTGCCTGTCCTCCTTACGTTCTTAAAGTATCCTAAGGATGTCCAACAGTATCTCTATACAACCAACCTAATCGAACGCCTGAACAGAGAAGTTCGCAAGCGATTAAAAACAATGGACAGCCTCCCGAATATAGAGGCGGCAGAGAAGATCATTTATCTAAATGTGACGGATTATAATGATGCCTGGGCTAGAAGGAAATTAGGAGGATTTGGGTTAGCGAAAGAAGAAATCGCCCAGATGTTTGATGAACGTTATGGAAAAGAAAGATGACA
>NZ_WMIB01000053.1 GCF_009711125.1 Metabacillus mangrovi
GCTGGTGGTCTGGGCTGTTTCCCTTTCGACTACGGATCTTATCACTCGCAGTCTGACTCCCATGGATAAGTCTTTGGCATTCGGAGTTTGACTGAATTCGGTAACCCGTTGGGGGCCCCTAGTCCAATCAGTGCTCTACCTCCAAGACTCTTGCCATGAGGCTAGCCCTAAAGCTATTTCGGAGAGAACCAGCTATCTCCAGGTTCGATTGGAATTTCTCCGCTACCCACACCTCATCCCCGCACTTTTCAACGTGCGTGGGTTCGGGCCTCCATTCAGTGTTACCTGAACTTCACCCTGGACATGGGTAGATCACCTGGTTTCGGGTCTACGACGACGAACTGATGCGCCCTATTCAGACTCGCTTTCGCTGCGGCTCCGTCTCTTCAACTTAACCTTGCACGTCATCGTAACTCGCCGGTTCATTCTACAAAAGGCACGCCATCACCCGTTAACGGGCTCTGACTACTTGTAGGCACACGGTTTCAGGATCTCTTTCACTCCCCTTCCGGGGTGCTTTTCACCTTTCCCTCACGGTACTGGTTCACTATCGGTCACTAGGGAGTATTTAGCCTTGGGAGATGGTCCTCCCGGATTCCGACGGGATTTCTCGTGTCCCGCCGTACTCAGGATCCACTCAGGAGGGAACGAAGTTTCGACTACAGGGCTGTTACCTTCTCTGGCGGGCCTTTCCAGGCCGCTTCCTCTACCCCGTTCCTTTGTAACTCCGTGTTGAGTGTCCTACAACCCCAGAAGGCAAGCCTTCTGGTTTGGGCTGATCCCGTTTCGCTCGCCGCTACTCAGGGAATCGCATTTGCTTTCTCTTCCTCCGGGTACTTAGATGTTTCAGTTCCCCGGGTCTGCCTTCTCTGACCCTATGTATTCAGGCCAGGATGCTGCTCCATTACGAGCAGCGGGTTTCCCCATTCGGAAATCTCCGGATCAACGCTTACTTACAGCTCCCCGAAGCATATCGGTGTTCGTACCGTCCTTCATCGGCTCCTAGTGCCAAGGCATCCACCGTGCGCCCTTTCTAACTTAACCGTTAGAATTCGCTGAAAACTAGTTTCAGACAAAAAAGATTTTCTTTCTGCACATGAGGCAGAGAAGAAAAATCGTAAGGTCATTTCTTACTCGTGTGAATGAATGACATTCATTTCGTTATCCAGTTTTCAAAGAACAA
>NZ_WMIB01000054.1 GCF_009711125.1 Metabacillus mangrovi
GAATCTACCCAAACAAAGAACAGGAAATTCTCATCAACAAAACAATCGGCTGCTCGCGGTTTGTGTTCAATCATTTCCTCCGGAAATGGGAGGACGCTTATATGGCAACACAAAAAGGTCTCACCTACAATACCTGTTCGGCGATGCTTACCGACTTAAAAAAAGAGCTCCTCTGGCTGAAAGAGGTCGACAGCGTCTCCCTCCAGTCGTCGCTGAAAAACCTGGCAGACGCCTACACCCGGCACTTCAAAAAACAAAACGACAAGCCGGTCTATAAGTCAAAGAAAAACCCGGTTCAGTCGTACACGACCAAACAAACGAACGGCAACATCGCCGTTGTCGATAAAAAAATCAAACTGCCGAAGCTTGGGCTTGTGTCGTTTGCCAAAAGCCGTGAGGTCGAAGGCCGCATCCTTCGTGCCACCGTGAGGCGGAGTCCGAGCGGCAAATACTTTGCTTCGCTTTTGGCCGAAACCGAAATAACGGAGCTGCCGAAGGCAGGCTCTTCAGTCGGCATCGATGTCGGCCTCAAAACGTTCGCCGTCCTCTCGAACGGAGTGGTTTACCAAAATCCGAGGTTTTTTCATAGCCTTGAAGAAAAGCTCGCCAAAGCACAGCGTGTCTTATCCCGGCGAACCTTCGGTTCGTTCAACTGGAAGAAGCAAAAGACGAAAGTCGCCCGCATCCACGAACGCATCGCAAACGCACGAAGCGATTACCTTCATAAGATTTCGACCGAGATCGTCAAAAACCACGACGTCATCGGCATCGAAGACTTAAAAGTGAAGGTTATGGCTCAAAACCGTAATCTCGCGAAAGCGATCAGCGAAGCGAGCTGGTCCGAGTTTCGCTGCATGCTTGAGTACAAAGCGAAATGGTACGGCAAACAGGTCATCGCTGTCGGAAAAAGTTTCCCATCGAGCCAGCTCTGTTCAATTTGCGGCTACCGCCACAAAGAGGTAAAAAGCCTCGCTTTGCGAGCGTGGGAATGCCCGTCATGCCGCACGCACCACGACCGTGATGCGAACGCGAGCCAAAACATTTTGACCGAAACCTTGAGGCTTCTAACCGCAGGGACTGCGGGGATCGCCTAATCAATAACGG
>NZ_WMIB01000055.1 GCF_009711125.1 Metabacillus mangrovi
GATGGCTGGGCTAGCTGGATTCGAACCAACGCATGACGGAGTCAAAGTCCGTTGCCTTACCGCTTGGCTATAGCCCAATAATACATACTATATTAACATATCCCAACTTCAGGTTTTTAAACCCGATTTTCAAAAATGAATGGTGGAGGGGGGCAGATTCGAACTGCCGAACCCTAAGGAGCGGATTTACAGTCCGCCGCGTTTAGCCACTTCGCTACCCCTCCACAAAAGTGAAGACAGTGCCGGCAAGAGGACTTGAACCCCCAACCTACTGATTACAAGTCAGTTGCTCTACCAATTGAGCTACACCGGCATATAATTTTTGTGATCAAATAATTTTGTGATCAAATACCGTTCCTGCTTGATAAGGTCGCCCAGACCTCAGGATGCTTAGTCAAGAAACAGCTCGATCTGTGCGCTGAAGTAATTTCAGGAAGCATTTTCGATCGTGCTCTGCCAATTGAGCTACACCGGCATATAAAATTGTAATGGTGGAGGATGACGGGATCGAACCGCCGACCCTCTGCTTGTAAGGCAGATGCTCTCCCAGCTGAGCTAATCCTCCATGGTTTCGGCTTGCGATGAGCGGCGCATTGCGCTGTCGCTTTCGTTCACTCACATCCTCATGCACTTATGTGCACTCCGGTGTTCGCTCACTCGGCTCCTAGCACTGCTTGCTTCTCCCAACCCTCTTACGTTTACTTTATTGGGTGGTGTTTCGGCTTGCGATACGCAGCGCATTGCGCTGTCGCTTTACGGACTTGCATATGTATGAATCTGCCTGTCCCTATGTATATGGTGACCCGTACGGGATTCGAACCCGTGTTACCGCCGTGAAAGGGCGGTGTCTTAACCGCTTGACCAACGGGCCGATAAATGAAAAAAAACATCAGTAAGCTTCCAACCGGGCTCGAACCGGTGACCTCTTCCTTACCATGGAAGCACTCTACCTACTGAGCTATGGAAGCATGGCTCCGCAGGCAGGACTCGAACCTGCGACCGATCGGTTAACAGCCGATAGCTCTACCACTGAGCTACTGCGGAA
>NZ_WMIB01000056.1 GCF_009711125.1 Metabacillus mangrovi
AGAGGCCACACCCGTTCCCATACCGAACACGGAAGTTAAGCTCTTCAGCGCCGATGGTAGTTGGGGGTTTCCCCCTGCGAGAGTAGGACGCCGCCAGGCATATTTTTACTTGCCAAAAGAATATAAAATACAGGTTTAAGAAGAACGGCCAATACAGAAACCGAAGGAAAGAGCATCGGATCACACACAAGTGAGTGAGGCTGCAGCCGACCGAGGTGACAGAGTGCGCCGCTCATCATAAGCCGTAACCATGGAGGATTAGCTCAGCTGGGAGAGCATCTGCCTTACAAGCAGAGGGTCGGCGGTTCGATCCCGTCATCCTCCACCACTTGCCGGTGTAGCTCAATTGGTAGAGCAACTGACTTGTAATCAGTAGGTTGGGGGTTCAAGTCCTCTTGCCGGCACCATTTCTATTGGTTATACCGAACCGTATGCTCGGCAGAGCACGGACGAATTATCCGCTAAGCGAAACAACAGCGCCCAAATGGAGCTGCTGCTTGAATAAGCTTTCTGGGATTTGGACGTCCTGCATGCTGTGGGTACAGGCAAAACAGAGAGCCATTAGCTCAGTCGGTAGAGCATCTGACTTTTAATCAGAGGGTCGAAGGTTCGAGTCCTTCATGGCTCACCATTTTAATTAATATGCGGGTGTGGCGGAATTGGCAGACGCACCAGACTTAGGATCTGGCGCCTTCGGGCGTGGGGGTTCGACTCCCTTCACCCGCATCTTTATTTTGCGGAAGTAGTTCAGTGGTAGAACACCACCTTGCCAAGGTGGGGGTCGCGGGTTCGAATCCCGTCTTCCGCTCCATTCCATTATGCCGGGGTGGCGGAATTGGCAGACGCACAGGACTTAAAATCCTGCGGTAGGTGACTACCGTACCGGTTCGATCCCGG
>NZ_WMIB01000057.1 GCF_009711125.1 Metabacillus mangrovi
CAAGCAAATCATGCCAAGAAAAAGCGGAATAGCTGCATCTGAGACCGAAACGGCGGGAATGCAGTGGATATGGACGAAATAGCGTCCCTGGAGACCGAACCACATCGAAGCGGTCTCACAGGACGCTATTTTAATAAAAATGTATCATTTTAAAAGATAACGGTCTCAACGGCCGCTATTTTCGATGAAACGAGCAAATCATGCCATGAAAAAGGAGAATAGCTGCATCTGAGACCGAAACGGCGGGAAATCAGTGGATATGGACGAAATAGCGTCCCTGGAGACCGAACCACATCGAAGCGGTCTCACAGGACGCTATTTTTATGAAAATGCATCATCTTGAGAGGTAACGGTCTCAGCGGCCGCTATTTTCAATGAAACAATCAAATCATGCCAAGAAAAAGCGGAATAGCTGCATCTGAGACCGAAACGGCGGGAATGCAGTGGATATGGACGAAATAGCGTCCCTGGAGACCGAACCACATCGAAGCGGTCTCAGAGGACGCTATTTTAATAAA
>NZ_WMIB01000058.1 GCF_009711125.1 Metabacillus mangrovi
GGTAGCCGTATCGGAAGGTGCGGCTGGATCACCTCCTTTCTAAGGATTTTTACAATAGAGAATTAACGGCGCTTCGAGTTTTGTTTAGTTTTGAGGGAATTTTTTTCTCTTAAAAGATGGGCCTATAGCTCAGCTGGTTAGAGCGCACGCCTGATAAGCGTGAGGTCGATGGTTCGAGTCCATTTAGGCCCACCATCTTTCATTCTTTATAACGGGGCCTTAGCTCAGCTGGGAGAGCGCCTGCCTTGCACGCAGGAGGTCAGCGGTTCGATCCCGCTAGGCTCCACCAACGAAACGATTTGTTCTTTGAAAACTGGATAACGAAATGAATGTCATTCATTCACACGAGTAAGAAATGACCTTACGATTTTTCTTC
>NZ_WMIB01000059.1 GCF_009711125.1 Metabacillus mangrovi
AAATGGCGGTCCGGACGGGACTCGAACCCGCGACCTCCTGCGTGACAGGCAGGCATTCTAACCAACTGAACTACCGGACCATTTTGGTTGCGGGGACAGGATTTGAACCTGCGACCTTCGGGTTATGAGCCCGACGAGCTACCAGACTGCTCCACCCCGCGATAATAAGAAGTATTGAATTGTTCGATGCTCTAAAGACAGCTGACTGTCCTCGCCTCAGGAAGCCTAACCAAGCAGCAGCTCGGCGAGTACAACTCGGAAGCCATATCGGAGAAGTGATGCTCGTTGCTCCACCCCGCGATAATAAGAAGTATTGAATT
>NZ_WMIB01000060.1 GCF_009711125.1 Metabacillus mangrovi
AGAGATCCGCTCGACTTGCATGTATTAGGCACGCCGCCAGCGTTCGTCCTGAGCCAGGATCAAACTCTCCAAAAAGTGTTTGACTAGCTCTTGTTTAAAACTTTAGAATTAACGTTGGCACTTCGATTTGTTCAGTTTTCAAAGATCATATGGTGGAGCCTAGCGGGATCGAACCGCTGACCTCCTGCGTGCAAGGCAGGCGCTCTCCCAGCTGAGCTAAGGCCCCATATTATGTATAATGGTCGGGAAGACAGGATTCGAACCTGCGACCCCTTGGTCCCAAACCAAGTGCTCTACCAAGCTGAGCTACTTCCCG